>JAJDUI010000037.1 GCA_022826745.1 Thermoanaerobaculia bacterium
GCCGAAGGGCGCCTCGGGCTCCAGCCACTCGGTGTCGACGAAGCCCTCGACGATGATCTCCGCGTCCGCGGGCACCATGACCGACACGGTGCGGGCCTCGGTCACGCGGATGGGCGCCTTGACCAGGCCCCCGGCCACCGAGAACTCGTCGAGGTCGTAGGCCAGCTTCTGGGCGGCCACGTAGGAGATGGCGGGCACGCCGCCGATGCACAGCGCCACCGGCATCTTCTCGCCCCGCTCCCGGTACTTGAGCCAGTGCCGGTATATCCCCTGCCCCAGCTCGATGGATGGGTTGCAGCCGACCCGGTCCCGGGCCTTGATCATGGCCCGGTAGGTTCCGATGTTGTGCACCCCGTGCTCGGGGTCGCGTGAGACGAAATGCGCGGCGCTCACGTACGGAGCGTTGTCCCAGCCGGGGGTGGAGATGGGCACCGGGATGCCGTCCATGCCCTTCCCCCGGCTCTTGAGCTGCGCCCCCGAGAAGATCATCTCGTGCACCGGCGCGGCCGACGACGGGATCTCCACCGGCGCCACCGGGTTGGTCTTGGCCTCGGCCCACAGGGCGTTGATGTCGGCGTCCTCGTCGCACCCGAGGCCGATGCGATAGATGCGCCGGTTGGCAGCCAGCACGCCGATAGCTACCGGGATGTCGTACCGTTTGCCCTTGGCGTCCACCGGCTGCTCGAACAGGAACGCCTTGCGGTCCCGTTCCTTGATGCCTCCCCTGAACTGCCACCGCACCAGCGGATGCATGTCCTGGTCCTTGTCCACGGGGCGTGCCACGCGGATCAGCAGGCCGGCGTCGTCCAGACGGCGAAGGTGTTCGTGAAGGTCCGGATAGCCCCGCTCCGGTATCGCCTGCGCCGCGCTCGCGAGCCTCGGGTTCCTCTTTGCCATGATACGTCCTTTTTCCGTGAAGGTTTCCGGGTAAGCGAAGAACGTCACTGTAACGTACCCGTACTCCGGAAGTCCACCGTTCACCGTGGGCGGGGCCTCCGTCCCGACCGTTGCGAAGTCGACCGGACGTTGCGGCTGGCGGCCGGTTTCCGCTACACTCCGGCACCGTCTCCGGGAGTCGACCGGCCCAGTGGCATCACCATCACTCAACGACAGGATCGCCCGGCTGCTCACCCATGAGTGGCGCGGCGAAAAGCGGATCGCGGGCCTTCAGGGCAGCGCCAAGGCGTACGCGGTGTTCCTGGCCGCCCGGCAGCTCGACTGTCCGCTGGTGGTGCTGGCGCCCACGGTGAAGGAGGCGGAACGCCTGTTCCTCGACCTCTCTTTCTTCCTGGGCGAGGAACCGGAGGCCCCTCCGCTGGAGCGGCGGCTCCACCTGTTCCCGGGCTGGGACATCCTGCCTTTCGAGAGCCTTTCCCCGCACCCGGATCAGATGGCCGCGCGCATGGAGGGCCTTCACCGGCTCGGACAACAGTCCGCGCCGGTGCTGGTGACGACCCCGGCCGCGGTGATGCAGCGGGTGGTTCCCAGAGAGAGCTTCCGCAGCGCCCACTTCGTCGAGGGCCGGCAAGTGGACCGCGAAGAACTGCTGTGGCGGCTCTCCGACCTTGGTTTCGCCCGCGCCCCGCTGGTGGAGGAACGGGGCGACTTCAGCGTGCGCGGCGGCATCGTGGACCTGTTTCCTCCGGGCTATGACCGGCCCATCCGGATGGAGCTCGCCGACGACCATATCGATTCCATCCGCGAGTTCGACCCCCGCACCCAGCGTTCCCGTTCACGGCACGGGGAGCTGTTGCTGCTGCCCATGAAGGAGTTCACCCCGGGCCCCCGGACCAGCCGGGACACCCTGATCCGCATCGAGGAGCGGGCGGACGAGCTGGGCTTCACCCGCAAGGACAAGCGGGCGTTGCTGGAGGCGGTGCGCGAGGGCGTACGGTCCGCCGGGATGGAGTTCCTGGCGCCCTACTTCTACGACCGTCCACTGCCGTCGCTCCTGGCCCACCTCCCGCGGCAAGGCATCCTCTGGTGGGACCAGCCGGCGCGGGTGGAGGAAGAGCTGGAGCGGTTCGGCAGGCTCGTGGCCGAAAGGGCCTCCAAGGCCGCGGCCGAGGGCCGCTTCCATCCCGGTCCCGGAACCCTGTACATGGACCCGGACGGGTGGCGGGAGGAAGCCTCGGCCTTCCGCCAGATCCACAGCGAGAGCCTGGACGTCCTCGCGTCCGCCGAGGACCAGACGGCGGCGCTGTCGGTGCGCTCCTACACCAACGCCGACCTGCGCAGCGAACTCACCACGCAGCAGGGGTCGGAGCGGTCCCTGGCGCCGCTGGTGGAGCACCTGGACGGCTGGCGCGACCAGCGGGTGCTGTTCGTGGGGGGCCATCCGGGGGACGCACAGCGCCTCCGGCAACTGCTGGCCTATTACGAGGTGGACCTGCCCGTGTCCGAGCGGTCCTTTCGCGACGTGGTGGAGAACCCCGCCGACGGCCCGGAGATCCTTCTCGGGGGACTCACCCAGGGAGTACGTATCCCCGACGACCGGCTGGTCGTCATCACGCTGGAGGAGTTGTGGGGCCGGAGGAAACGGGACCCTTCGGTCCGCAAGCGGGAGACCCCCAGCCACTTCATCACCAGCCTCAGCGAGCTGCGGCAGGACGACGTGGTGGTGCACCTCGACCAGGGCATCGGCATCTACCGGGGCCTCAAGTACCTCAAGGTGGCGGGCACCGAGGGAGAGTTCCTGCACCTGGAGTACCAGGGCGGGGACCGGCTCTACCTGCCCATCGACCGCATCAACCTGGTGCAGAAGTTCATCGGCGCGGACGGCGCCGCCCCGGTCCTGGACCGGCTGGGCGGGACTTCCTGGCTCAAGCTCAAGGCCAGGACACGCAAGTCCGTCATCGCCATGGCCAAGGAGCTGCTGCGGGTCCATGCCGCCCGGGAGATGCACGAGGGCCATCCCTTTCCGGCTCCGGATCAAGGGTACCGCGAGTTCGAAGCCGCGTTCGAGTACGAGGAGACGCCGGACCAGGAGCAGGCCATCGCCGACACCCTCCAGGACATGACCCGGGGCAAGCCCATGGACCGGCTCATCTGCGGCGACGTGGGCTACGGCAAGACCGAGGTGGCCATGCGGGCGGCGTTCATGGCGGTGATGGACGGCAAGCAGGTGGCGGTGCTCGCCCCCACCACGATCCTGGCCCAGCAGCACCTGGAGACCTTCCGCGGCCGGTTCGAGCCCTATCCGGTGCGGGTGGAGAGCCTGAGCCGCTTCGTCACCGGCAAGACCGTCCAGGAGTCGCTCAGGGACCTGGCCGGCGGGCTCATCGACATCGTCATCGGCACCCACCGGCTGCTGCAGAAGGACGTGGCCTTCAAGAACCTCGGCCTGGTGGTGATCGACGAGGAGCACCGCTTCGGCGTCGGCCACAAGGAGAAGCTGAAACAGCTCCGCGCCACCGTGGACGTGGTCAGCCTCACCGCCACGCCCATTCCCCGGACCCTGCACATGTCGCTGGTGGGCATCCGCGACCTGAGCGTCATCGAGACGCCGCCGCCCAACCGGCTCGCGGTGAGGACCTACGTGACCCGATACGACGAGGGGGTGATCCGCGACGCCATCCTGCGGGAGATCAACCGCGAGGGGCAGGTGTTCTTCCTGCACAACCGGGTGGAAAGCATCCAGCGGGTCGGCCAGAAGATCACGGACCTGGTGCCCGAGGCCCGGGTCACCGTGGCCCACGGACAGATGAAGCCCGCCGAGATCAGGAAGAACATGAGCCGGTTCCAGGACAACGAGGCCCAGGTCCTGGTGTGCTCCGCCATCATCGAGTCCGGCCTGGACTACCCCAACGCCAACACCATCATCATCAACCGCGCGGACCGCTTCGGCCTGGCCCAGCTCTACCAGTTGCGGGGCCGGGTGGGCCGCAGCGATCAGCTGGGCTACTGCTATCTGCTGGCGCCGCCGGATACCGTGCTGTCGGCAGAGGCGCGCAAGCGGCTCTTGGCGATCCGCGAGTTCACGGAGCTCGGGGCGGGTTTCCGGATCGCCGCTCGCGACCTGGAGATCCGCGGCGCGGGTAACCTGCTCGGCGCCGAACAGAGCGGTCACATCGCGGAGGTCGGCATCGAGACCTACATGAAGATGCTGGAGCATGCGATCGCCGAACTGCGCGGCGAGGCCCCGTCGGAGGTTCCCTCCGCGACGATCAGCCTGCCCGCGGCCATGTCGATACCGGAGGACTACATCGGCGAGATCTCGCTACGGCTGGAGATCTACCGCCGCCTGGCGGACGCCGCGGAGGATCCGGCGATGCTGCTCGCGGAACTGCGCGACCGTTTCGGTCCGCCGCCCGAACCCGTCCACACCCTGATCCAGGGGGCCGAGCTGAAGCGGATCGCGGAGGGTGTCGGCGTCCAGGCGATCGCTCACCGCGATGACCGGCTGACGATCCGGCTGCGCCGCGACGCGAAGGTCGACGTCGAACGGCTGATCCGCTTCGTGTCCGAACGGGAGGGCGCCGCCTTCGCGCCGGACGGCGTGCTGACGCTGCGGGACGTGCCGGGTCGGGAGTCGATGGAGATCTCGCTGCAGCTGCTGGAGCTTCTCTCGGGCGAGGCTCAGCGGCGCCTGGGCGCCGTGGAGACGGTCCATTGAACCCGGTGCGCGTGCCGCGGCCCTCCGTGTGGCTGTTGGCGGCCTTGTTCCTTGCCTGCGCGGGCAGCCTGCCGGAAGGTGTGGTCGTGCGGATCGGCGGCGAGGAAAAGAGCTACGAGGACTTTGACCGCTACGTCATGGAGGTCCTGGATGTCGATGCCTCCCGGTCGAGCAGCGACGTGCTGTCGCGGCTGTTCGAGCGGTTCGTCGACGACCAGCTCCTGTTGCGATGGGCCCGGGACCGGGGATTCGCGGACGAAACGGCGACCTCGCACGAGGCTGCTGCCTCGCTGCTGGAGGCTTCGCCGCCCGATATCTCCACGACCGATGTCGAGCGCTACTACGCGGAGCACCGGAGCGACTTCCAGCGGCCCGCCCGGGCGCGGCTGCGCCAGATCCTGGTCGAGGATCGTGCCAGCGCGGAGCTGGCGGTGGCCGAACTCGAGGCCGGGGTCGACTTCGGCGAGGTGGCGCGGATCCGTTCCATCGGACCGAGCGCCCCGGACGGAGGTTTCCAGGGCGAACTGTCGCGGGAGGACCTGCCCGGCGCCCTTGCCGATGTCGTGTTCGCGCTCGAGGAGGGTGAGTGGAGCGAACTGCTGGAGGCCGACTACGGTTTTCGGATCTTCCAGGTCGAACGATTTCTGCCCGACGAGACGCTGTCGCTCCAGGTCGCGGCGCCTTCGATCCGGTCCCGGCTTGTCGCCGAACGAAGCGAAGCGTTGATCCGGCAGGCGATCGAAGAGGCGAGGCGGGAATACAATCTGCGGGTTGCGGTTTCACGATTACCGTTCGAGTACAGCGGTCCCTACCGCGCCCCCGCAACGGAGTGAGGAAGACGACATGAGCCGAGTCAGAGCACGAACGTGGAGTCTCCCGGGTGGCGCTGCGCGATTGGCGGTCACGACGCTGGTCACGGCTCTGGGTGCGTTGCCGGCGGCCGGACAGTCGGAGCCGGGCCGGGAGAACCGCGTCGTCCTGCGGGTCAACGACCGGATCGTGACCCTCTACGAGTACCAGAGGGCGCTTGCCGTGCAGATCCGCGACATCCGTAACGCGCCGGGGCTCACCGACCCGCGGCGTCAGGAGCTGCTCGGCGAGGCCGGCCGGATGATCATGAAGGCACTGTTCGAGGAGCAGTTGATCCTCTCCCGGGCGGACCAGCTCGCCGTGGTCGTCGACGAGAGCGACGTCGAGGAGCAGATCCGGGGGATGTGGGAACGGGCCGGCATCGAGACCGAGGAGCAGTTCCAGGACGCCCTCGCCCAGCAGGGCATGCGCGAGGAGGACTTCCGCGACCAGATGCGCAAGCAGTTGCGGTCCAACATCGTGCGCGGCCGCGAGGTCGCGCCGCGGGTCGACCTCGCGGATGAGGACCTGCGCAGGTTCTACCGCGACAACGAGGAGCGTTTCGCGATCTCCGAGCGGGCCCGGTTCGAGGAGGTGGTGATCCTCGAAGGCGTCGTTCCGGCGGACCGGATGGCGCCGCTGGCGTCGCTGGCACGGACCCGGCTCACGGCCGGAACCGAGGCGACGGAGGTAGTGGAGGGCCTCGGTGAAGGAGCGACCGCCGTTGATGTCGGCTGGGTGACGCCTGGCGACCTGGCGGCCGAGCTGGACGCCGTTGCCTGGGATCTGCAACCGGGGGACGTGGCGGACGCCGTCGCCGCGCGAGGCGGCCTCCACGTGCTGAAGATGCTCGAGCGCGAGCCCGCTTCCGTGCAGCCCTTCGAGGACGTGCGGGAAGCGATCGAGCGGGAGGAGCGCGGCCGTCTCTTCGACGAGGAGTACCTTCTCTACGTGGAGGAGCTTGCGGACGCCGCCTACATCGTCGAGCGCCTGCCGGAAGAAGCGGTGGGCTACCGGCCGGTCGCGACGCAGTCGCTCGATTCCGACGCTCTCGGGCTGCTCAGTCGTTTCGGGCCCGACGCGAACGTCCAGGACGCGGCCGAACCCGTGGCCGAAGAGACCGGCGAGTCCGACTCCAGCCAGTGACCGGGGTTCTGGCGCCGCTCCGCGGGAGGTCGAACGCCTCGATTCCGTAGTGGAGCAAAGTGGTCTGAAGTAGACAAGAATGGCCTAACGGTGCTAGTGTTCCGCGTCTGAGCGTCAGTTTGTGGGCAATTCCGCCCACCTGACTCTCGGAGCGTGGGCGATGTTTCGAGGGCATGCAGAGGCCAAGATCGACGCGAAGGGCCGGCTCAAGGTGCCGAGCGTCTTTCTCCGCCCGCTCCAGGAGCGGTACGGCCCGGACATCTTCACCACGTCGCTGCGCGGCGACTGTGCGTGGATCTACCCGCTGCGGCTCTGGGAACAGGCGGAGCAACGGCTGGCCCGGCTGCCCTCCACCCACCGGATGCGGCGGAAGTACGAGGCCCGGGTCAGCTACTTCGGCCAGCAGAGCCGGCTCGATGCGCAGGGCCGGCTGATCGTTCCGAGCCGGCTGCGGGAGAGCGCGGGAATCGACCGCGAGGTCGTCATCTTCGGCAGGCCCGACCGTCTGGAGGTCTGGGACCTCGGGCGGATGGAGAAGGAGCTCGAGGCCAACCCGTTCACGGACGAGGACCAGGACGAACTCACACGGGATCTCGAGGCGCTCGACGAGAACGGAGACAGGGACGGCTAACCGATGTGGGCGAACGGACTGCTACCCATCGACCGGTTCTCGTTTCTGAGGTGCTGCGGTTCCTTGCGCCCGAACGGGGCGGCTGGTTCGTCGACTGCACGGTCGGCCTGGGCGGCCACGCGGCCGAAGTGCTGCGGCGCCACCCGGAGGCCTCGGTCCTGGGCATCGACCGGGACACGGAGGCCCTGGAACACGCCTCGGACCGGCTGCGCGAGTTCGGTCCGAGGGCGCGCGTCGTCCACGGCAACTTCGAGTCGGTCCGGGAGATCGTGGCGGCGGCGGACATCGGCCAGCCGGCGGGAGTCCTCGCCGACCTGGGCGTTTCGTCGCTCCAGCTGGATCGGCCGGAACGCGGCTTCAGTTTCATGCGGCCCGGGCCGCTCGACATGCGGATGGACCAATCGCCCGGATCGGCAACGAGGACAGCGAGGGACGTAGTGAATCTGGAATCCCAAAGCGTGTTGGAGACGGTGCTGCGCGACTACGGCGAGGAGCGGCAGGCCCGCAGGATCGCTCGCGCGATCGTCGAGCGCCGCCGTCGCGAGCCGATCGAAACCACGGATGACCTGCGCGATCTGGTTCACGAGGCGGTCGGCGCCTCCAGGGTGCGGCGTGGCCGCGCCCTGCGGGCCGGCGCCCGGTCGATCGACGCGGCGACGAGGACCTTCCAGGCGCTCCGCATCGCGGTGAACGAGGAGCTGTCCGGCCTCGGAGCGTCTCTCGAACAGGCGATGAAGCTGCTCGAGCGGGACGGGCGGCTGGTGGTCATTTCGTACCACAGCCTGGAGGACCGGATCGTCAAGCACCGTCTGCGCGCGAACGCTCTGGGCGAAGTGGATCCGATCACCGGCCGGCCTCGCGTCGAGACCCGTCTGATCGAGCTGATGACCCGGAAGCCGATCCGGCCCGAGCCGAGCGAGGTGCAGTACAACCCGAGGTCGCGGTCCGCCCGGTTGCGGGCGGCGAGGCGCCTTTAGCGGGGTGGCCGCCAGGGAACCGGTACGGTGAAGACCGGCTACAGCGTCAGCAAGGAGGTCGCGAATCCCTTCCTGGTGCGCCAGCGGGATCCCGGTCGCCTGCGCGGCCTGTGGCCGGTGTTCGCGATCCTGCTGCCGTTCGCGGCGGCCGTGTTCGCGTACACCTGGGTGCATGAACAGGGACTCGAAGCCGGCTATCGCATCGAGGAACTCGAACGGCGCCTGGAGGAATTGCGGCAGCAGGAGCTTCGGCTCGAACTGGAGGCCACGCGGCTCAGCCGGCCGGAGCGGCTCTCTGCCCTGGCTCTGGAAGAGCTCGGGATGGCGCCGCCGACACTGGACCAGATGGTCTTCCTGAGTTCCGAGAGCGTGTCCCTCCTGCAGGCCCGTGCGGTCGCGGAGGCGGCGCAGTGAGCACGCTGGGACCCCGGGCGCGGAGCGCCCGCCGCCGCTACGTTGGAAGGTTGGCGGTGCTCGTCGCGTTCTGTGGTCTGTGGATGGGCGCGATCGCCGTTCGGCTGTTCGACCTGCAGATCAGCGGGGCTGACGAGTACCGCGAACGGGCCGCCCGCCAGCAGCGAAGCGAAGTCGTCCTGAATCCCAAGCGGGGCACGATCTACGACGCCCGCCGCAGGCCACTCGCCGTTTCGGTGGGGACGCGCACGCTCTACGCCGAAACCGCGAAGGTGGGCGAGCCGGCGGTCCTTGCCGCGGAGATCGCTCCCCTGGTCGGCCGGTCCAGGGAACGGATCGAGGCGTTGCTCAACAAACCGGGCCATGTGCCCCTGGCGCGCAAGCTCGATCGCGAGGTAGCCGACCGGATCGACCTGTCCGCGTTCCCCGGCCTTTACTTCCTGGGCGAGAGCAAGCGCAAGTACCCGATGGGCCCCCTGATGGCTCACGTGCTTGGCTTCGTCGGCACGGACCGCAGCCTCGCCGGCCTGGAGTACCGCTACGACAGGGAAGTGGCGGGCGAATCGGTCAGAAGGCACGTCCTTCGCGACGGCCAGCAGCGACTGGTTGTGGTTGCCGGTTCCCTGGGCGAACCGAAACCGGGGGCGGACCTCCATCTGACGATCGACGCGACGATCCAGCACCTCGCCGAGCGCGCCCTGCGCGAAACGATCGAGTCGTCGGGCGCCAGTGCCGGCAGCGTCGTCATCCTGGCCCCCGAGGATTCGGCGGTCCTGGCGATGGCCTCCTACCCGACCTTCGATCCGAACCGCTTCGGCGATTTCGGCCCGAACGAACGGCGGAACCGTGCGTTGCAGGACTCCTACGAACCGGGCTCGACGTTCAAGATGATCACGGCGGCCGGGGCGTTCGAACGAGGCGTCGTGCACCCCGACCAGATCATCGACTGCGGCAACGGCCGGATCCGCGTCGGCAAGGCCCTGATCAAGGACCACAAGCCGTTTCCGGAACTCACCTTCCGCACCGCGATCGCCAAGTCGAGCAACGTCTGCGCGATCAAGGCGGGTGGCCTGGCCGGATCGGAGACGATGCAGGAGCTGGTCACGGCGTTCGGTTTCGGCGAGGTCACCGGCATCGACCTCGACGGCGAGCACCCGGGCATCGTTCCGCTACGGGTCTGGGACCAGGAGACGACGGCGTACGCCTCGATGGGCCACGGTGTCGCGGTGACGCCCCTCCAGCTTGCGAATGCCTACGCCGCGGTCGCCAACGGCGGAGTCTGGAACCGGCCCTACCTGGTGCGTGCGCTGGAACGGGAAGGGGAGGTCGTCGACATGCGACCCAGCAACCGTGGCCATCGCGTGCTCTCCAGGGCGACGGCGTACCGGGTGATCCGCCTGCTCGAGGAGGTCGTCGTCAGCGGCACGGGCCGCAAGGCGGCGATCGCCGGCTACCGGGTGGCCGGCAAGACGGGCACGGCCGAGAAGTCGGACGCTTCCGGTTACTCGGAGACCGGCCGCGTCGCCGGTTTCGTCGGCATCGCTCCAGCGCGGGCGCCGCGCCTGGTCTGCCTGGTGATGATCGATGAGCCGACCGTCTCGACCTCCGGCGGCGAAGTGGCGGCGCCGGCCTTTCAGCGCATCATCAGCGAAGCTCTGTTCTATCTCGGCGCGACGCCGTCGCGCCAGCCGATGGGCTGGAGCCAGCCCGTCTGGTTGCAGCCGGCGCCGGCGCCGCTCGAAGGACCGCCGCAAGTCCGGGTCGCGGCTGCGGGCGGCCAGTCTGCGGGCCCCGATCAGGATGACGCGGCGACGGAGGGCGAGTTGTGGACGGCGGCGGGATCGAGCTGATGAGACTCGGCGACGCGGTCGCCGACCTGCCTCTGCGCTCAGAGCTGAGCCTTCCCGCGGCCGACACGGAGGTCACGGGGATTCAGCACGACTCCCGGCGCATCGGAAGCGGCGACCTCTTCGTCGCCTGGCGGGGCGAAGTCCACGATGGCCGCGCTTTCGCGACCGATGCCATAGCCCGCGGCGCCTCCGCTGTCCTCTCCTTCGGACCGCCGTCCGCCGCGCCTTCCGTTCCCTGGCTGGAGGTCGACGATCCACGGGGCCAGATGGGCCCCGTCGCCGCCAGGTTGTACGACCACCCCGAGCGGGAGCTCCTGACCGTCGGGGTCACCGGCACCAACGGCAAGACGACGACCGCCCAGTTGATCGGTTCCTGTCTGACCCGGGCCGGTCGATCGGCCGCAGTGATCGGGACCCTGGGCCGGAAGGTGCAGGTGCCGGGCGCCGGGCACTCCGACACGAGCCCACTGAGTTCCGCGGCTTCCGACCGGACGACGCCGGAGAGCAGCGACCTGTTTCGGATGCTCAGGCGGGCGGTGGACCTGGGAGCGCGGTCCGCGGCCGTCGAGGTTTCGTCGCACGCGCTCGATCAGGGGCGGCTGAACGGGATGAGCTTCGACGCCGCCGTGTTCACGAATCTCAGCCGCGACCATCTCGACTATCACGCCTCGATGGAGACCTACTACGGGGCCAAGCGCCGGCTCTTCTCCCTGCTTCGCTCGGGCGGTCCCGCGGTTATCAACGTCGACGACGAGTACGGCCGCCGGCTCGCCGCGGAGGTCGGAAGGTCGGCCCGGGTGTGGCGCTGCAGCAGCGCCGGCCGGAACGATGCCGAGGTGCGCGTCGTCGGGTCGGAACTCGACCTCGCGGGCATTCGGGCCGAGGTCGAGGCGGCCGGGTTCCGTCTCTCGCTCGTCAGCCGGCTGCTCGGCCGGTTCAACCTCGAGAACCTGACGGCGGCGGTCGCCGCCGCCTGCGCCCTGGGAGTGCCGCCGGACGCGATCCGCGCCGCGGTGGCCGCGGAGAAGCCCCCGGACGGCCGGCTGGAGCCGGTGGACCGCGGCCAGGAGTTTCCGGTGCTGATCGACTACGCCCACACCGACGGCGGCCTGCGCGCCGCGATCGAGGCGATCCGCGAACTGGGCGACCGGCGCATCCTCGTCGTGTTCGGCTGCGGCGGCGACCGGGATCGCGGCAAGCGGGAGTTGATGGGACGCGCTGTGGGCGAACTCGCGGACCTCGCCATCGTTACCGACGACAACCCCCGGAGCGAGGACCCGGCGCTGATTCACCGGGCGATCGTGGCGGGACTCGGCGCGGCCGGGGGTTGCAGCCACGAGGTGGTTCCGGACCGCCGGTCGGCGATTCGTCGAGCCGTCACGCTGGCCGCCGCCGAACCCGGCTGGACGGTGCTCATCGCGGGCAAGGGCCATGAGGCGACGCAGACCATCGGGAAACGCAAGCTGCCATTCCGCGACCGGGACGAGGCCGGGGAGGCACTGGTTGCACTGAGCGCCTCCGGGTTGCCCGGAGGGCGGAAGGCGCCTTCGAGGTGAGGCGGCCCCTCGCTGATGCGGCCAAAGTCATGAACGGCACACTGATCGGAGAGGTCGACGTGGGCGCCTGCTATCGCGGCGCCGCGATCGATTCGCGGCGGGTCGAGGGCGGCGAACTCTTCTTCGCGCTGCCCGGAGAGCGGACCGACGGTCACCGCTTCGTGGCGGCCGCCCTGGCCGCGGGCGCGGCGGCGGCGGTGGTCGGAACGCCTGCGGCGGACGCCGGCGGTCCGCAGATCCGGGTCGACGACGTGACGGAGGCGCTCCACGAGCTGACCCGCGATCACCGGCGGCTCCTCGATATCCGCGTGGCCGCCGTGACCGGCTCCGCGGGCAAGACGACGACGAAGGACCTGCTGGCCCTACTGCTCGGCGAGTGCTGGCGGGTACGCAAGAGCCTGGGCAACCTGAACAACCTGCTCGGCTTTCCGCTCACGCTGCTGGCCACGGGCACGGATTGCGAGTGGCTGGTCGCCGAGATGGGGATGTCGGTACCGGGCGAACTGGCGGCGGTGAGCCGCCTGGGACGGCCGGACGTGGCCATCTTCACGAACGTCCGGCCGGCGCATCTCGCCGGCTTCGAGGAACCGGACGGCGCCCCGGCGGACGTCGAGGCGATCGCCCGTGCCAAGGCGGAGCTCCTGGAGGGGCTTGCCGCCGACGGCCTGATCGTCGCCAACGCCGGCGACCCGCGAGTGGTCGGTCTGGTCGAGCGATACCTGGCTGCGCGGCGCCGGGAGGCGGCCCCGGCTACGGCGAAGAGCGTGGTCTGGTACGAAGTGGAACCGGCGCGGAACAAGGTTCCGCGGGCCGAGCTCACGGCTCACGGGGTCGAGCCCCTGGCCGGAGAGCCGGGCACGCGATTCACGCTGGAGTACCGGGGCGCCTCGGCGAACGTCGAGCTGCCGCTGCACGGCAGGGTGAACGTCGAGAACTTCCTGGCCGCGGCGGCCTGCGCCCTGCGGCTGGGCGTGCCGATCGAGACGGTCGCGTCGGCGGCGCGCCGTCCCCGTCCCGGCGCCGGCCGCGGCGAGGTCGTCTCGCTGCCGTCGGGCGCCACCCTGGTGGACGACTCCTACAACTCGAACCCCGAGGCGGCGCGCCTGGCGCTCGAGGCGGCGCGCCTGCTCGACGGCCGGCGCCATGTCGCGATCCTGGGCGACATGCTAGAGTTGGGCAGCGCCGAGGGCCGCTACCACCGGCAGTTGGGCCGTGACGCGGCGGAACTCGGTTTCGGCCTGGTCGCCGGCGTCGGCGAACTCGCGTCGGAGACGGTCGCGGCCGCCGGGGAGGCTGGCGTCGAGACCGCCTGGTTCGAGGACACGCGGGCCGCGAGCGCCGGGGCCCCCCCTCTGATCCGGGAGGGCGACGTGGTCCTGGTCAAGGGCTCGCGCGGCGCCGCGCTGGAGCACCTGGTGGAGGCGCTGCTTCAGGAGAGGCCGAACTGATGCTCCTGGACCTGCTGTTGCCGCTCGGCGAGCGGATCGCGCCCTTCAACGTCATCCAGTACATCACCTTCCGTTGCGCCTGCGCGGCCCTGACCGGCGTCGTGCTCAGCCTGGTCCTGGGTCCCAGCTTCATTCGGGCGGCCCGGCGGCTCTCGATCGGCCAGACGATCCGCGAGGAGGGGCCGGAACGGCACCAGAGCAAGGCCGGTACCCCGACGATGGGCGGGTTGCTGATCCTGACCGCCGTCATCGTGCCGACTCTGTTGTGGTCGGACCTCTCGAACGTCTACGTCTGGCTCGCCATCGGCACGACGATCGGGCTGGGCGCCGTCGGCTTCGTCGACGACCTGCTCAAGGTGAGGCGGCGCGACAACGGGGGCCTGAGCATGAGGGCGAAGTTCGCCCTGCAGCTGGTCGTCGGCGCGGCACTCGGCGCCGCCCTCGTCAACCTCACGGATCTCGACGCGAACCTGAGTTTCCCGTTCTTCAAGACCCTCGTGCTCGAACTCGGGGTCTTCTACATCCCGTTCGTCGCCATCCTGATCGCGGGATCTTCGAACGCGGTCAACCTGACGGACGGGCTCGACGGGCTGGCCATCGGCGCCACCCTGGTCGCGGCCGCCACCTACGCGGTCTTCGCCTACATCGCCGGCAACTCGATCGCCGCCCGCTACCTGCAGGTGTCCTACGTGCCGGGTGCCGGCGAGGTCGCGATCATCTGTTCCGCCCTGGTCGGCGCCAGTCTGGGCTTCCTCTGGTTCAACGCCCATCCCGCCCAGGTGTTCATGGGCGACGTCGGGTCGCTGGCGATCGGCGGCACGATCGGCGCGGTGGCCGTGCTATCCAAGCAGGAGCTGCTGCTGGTCCTGGTCGGCGGGCTGTTCGTGCTGGAGGCGCTGTCGGTGATCGTCCAGGTGGCGTCCTTCAAGATGACCGGCAAGCGGGTGCTGCGGATGGCGCCGCTGCACCACCACTTCGAGCTCCGCGGCTGGAGCGAGAACCAGGTCATCGTTCGCTTCTGGATCCTCGCCGTCCTGTTCGCGTTCCTGGGTCTCTCGACCCTGAAGTTGAGGTAGCGGGTGAACCTCGAAGTGAGCCGTAGCGGGATGTCCATGGCGGCGCCGGTCTCCGCCTGGGGAACTGCGCTGGTCTACGGCCTGGGCCTGTCGGGGGTGGCGGCGTCGCGGGCGCTATCCGACCGAAACGTCCGCGTGGTGGCGGTCGACGGCCGTCCGGCCGGGGAACTGGATCCCGGCGCCCGCGAACTCCTGCGGACGGGACGGGTCAACCGGCTCCTGGCCGAAGAAGGGGCGGAGCTGCCGGCCGACCTCGACGCGATCGTGCTGAGTCCGGGTGTGCCGCCGGACCGTCCGCTGCTGTGGGCCGCCCGCTCGGCCCGCGTTCCGATCCTGGCCGAAGTCGAACTCGCCTGGCGCCTCCTGGAGGCCGAGGCTTCGCCGACCGTGGTCGGCGTGACGGGCAGCAACGGCAAGAGCACGACGACCGCGCTCACCGGGGCGCTGCTCGAGGCGGCCGGTTACCCGGTGGAGGTCTGCGGCAACATCGGCACGCCGCTATGCGCTCGGGTTGACGGCCCGCCGGGCCGGGTCTTCGTGGTGGAGCTCTCCAGCTTCCAGCTCGAGGCGATCGACCGGTTCAGCCCACGTGCGGCGGCCCTGCTCAACATCAGCCCCGACCATCTCGACCGCTACGCGAACGTCTCCGAGTACGCCGCCGCGAAGGCGCGCATCTTCGGCAGGCAGGCCGCCGGCGACGTCGCGGTCGTGAACGCCGACGACGGTGAGGCCCGCCGCTGGAGCGGCGGCCGGGACGGCGCGCCGGCCGCCGTGAGGCGCCGGTTCTTCTCCCGGCTGCGACGGGTCGAGGACGGCTGCTACCTGGATCGCGACCGTGTGATCGAGGTGGGGCCGGAGTTCCGGCGAGAGCTGTTCCGGCTTGACGACCTGGCGCTCGACGGCTTGCACAACCTGGAGAACGCGATGGCGGCCGCCCTCCTCGCGGCGGCGGTCGGCGCCGACCCGAGCCACTTCGCGCCGGCCCTGCGCGGCTTCGAGGGCCTGCCGCATCGGATGCGCCTCGTCGGCACGGTCGGCGGCGTCCGCTACTACAACGACTCCAAGGCGACGAACCCGGCGGCGACGATGAAGGCTCTGGCCGGGTTCGGCGAGGGCAGCGTTCACCTCATCCTCGGCGGCCGGGCGAAGGACGAGGGCGCGGCCTTCGCCGAACTGGCGTCGGTGGCCGGCGCCAGGGCGGCGGCGGTGTACCTGATCGGCGAGGCGGCCCCGGTCATCGCCTCGGTGCTCCGCGGCGCCGCCGAGTGCCGTCCGTGCGGGACGCTCGAACGGGCGGTCGAAGCGGCGTCGGCGGCCGCGAGCGAGGGCCAGGCGGTCCTGCTGTCGCCGGCCTGCGCCAGCTTTGACCAGTTCGAGGACTTCGCGGATCGCGGACGTCGCTTCGAGGAACAGGTGCGGGAGCTTGCCGCGGCCGGCAGGGAAGGCGGTCATGGCTAGGAAGCTCGCGATCGACAAGGTCCTGTTCACGGTCGTCGTCCTGCTCGTGGTGGGCGGCCTGGTGATGGTCTACTCGGCCAACCCGCCCGATCCCGACGGCGGCTTCAAGCGCCAGTTCGTCACCCAGTTGCTGGCGGCCGTCGTCGGCTTGGTGGCGATGCTGGTCATCATGAGCATCGACTACCGGCGCTGGGCGAAGCCGTGGCTGGCCTACGCCGGGCTCGGCGCGTCGCTCGTCCTGCTGGTCGTCGTGCTTGCGGCGGCGCCGATCAACGGCAGCAGCCGCTGGCTGTCCGTGGGACCGCTGACCTTCCAGCCTTCGGAGCTGGCCAAGATCGCTGTCGTCGTCTTCCTCGCCTACCAGATCCACCGCTGTCCGGAAGGGGTCAGCCAGCCGCGCGTGCTCGTGCCGTGCGGCCTCGCGGTGGGGCTGGTCACCCTGCTTGTCCTTCAGGCGCCGGACTTCGGCAGTGCCGCGCTCATTCTGGGGATCGCCGGGGTCGTGCTTTTCCTTGCCGGCCTCTCCTGGCGCTGGATCGTTCCCGCGATGGTGGTTCTGCCGGGGCTGTTCGCTGTCTTCATCTGGTTGGAGCCCTACCGCAGGGAGCGTCTCCTCGGCTTTCTTTCACCCGAGAACGATCCCTCCGGGAACGGCTTCCAGGTGCTGCAGTCCCTGATCGCGATCGGATCGGGCGGCCTCACCGGCCAGGGTCTGGGCGAGAGCGCCCAGAAGCTCTACTTCCTGCCGCTCGCGAGTTCCGACTTCATCTTCTCGATCGTCAGCGAGGAACTCGGGCTGCTCGGCGCCGCCGCGGTGCTTGCCGCGTTCGCCGTGCTTGCCTGGCGCGGCTATGTCGCCGGACACCGCGCTCCGGATCCTTTCGGTCGCTTCCTTGCCTGGGGGCTGACGTCGGCGGTCCTGATCCAGGTCCTGGTGAACGTCAGCGTCACGGTCGGCCTGGTGCCGGTGACCGGCACGCCGCTGCCGTTCCTGTCGCACGGGGGGTCGTCCCTCGTCATGACCCTCATCGCCTGCGGTCTGCTGTTGAGCGTCTCGGAGCATGGATGAGCACCGGCACTCACCGCGGCACGGTCGTCTTCTCGGGCGGCGGCACGGGCGGCCACGTCTTCCCCGGCCTGGCGGTGGCCGACGAGCTCCGGACTCTCGGCTGGAACGCCGCCTGGATCGGCCGCCGCGGCAGCCTCGAGGAACGGCTGGTGACGTCGGCCGGAGTCGACTTCAGGGCGCTCCCCGCCCGGCCGTTCGTCGACCGCGGCGGCGCGCAGCGTGCGGTTGCCCTGGCGGTCCTCCTGCTCTCGACCCTCCGCGCCGCGGCGTTGCTGCGCCGGTTCCGCGCGGCGCTCGTGTTCGCGACGGGCGGCTATGTCTGCGCACCGGCGGCGCTGGCCGCCCGGCTCCATGGCTGCGGGCTCTACCTGCTCGAACCGAACGCGGAGAGCGGTGCCGCCAACCGGAGACTGTCGCGTTTCGCGACCGAGGCTGGCGTGGCGTTCGAGTCCGCGGCCGGGAGCCTCTTGTGCGAGGCGCGGCTGGTCGGCGTGCCGGTGCGGCGGGCCTTCCAGGAGATCGAGGAGCTGCGTCTTCCGGGCGACCGCGTTCGGGTCCTGGTGCTTGGCGGCAGTCAGGGTTCCAATGCGCTCAACCGTCATCTGCCCGGTCTGTTCGCCCGTGCCTCCGGGCAGAGCCGGGTCGAGGTCACGCACCAGTCCGGCCCGGCCTGGGTCGACGAGACCCGGGACCGTTACCAGGGAGTGGCCACACCGGCGCTCTCCTCGACGGTGACCGGCTTCATCCGGGACACCGCCGGCGCGATGCAGGCGCACGACCTGATCGTGTCGCGCGCCGGAGCGGTGACCGTGGCCGAGATCGCCGCCGCCGGCCGGCCGGCGGTCTACGTCCCGCTGCCGATGGCCGCCGGGCACCAGCGCGGGAACGCCCGCGCGATGGTCGAGGCGGGAGCCGCGATCCTGGTCGACCAGGACGACCTGGAGGGCGCAGCGGCGGCGGCCCGCTGCGCGCGGCTCATTGCGGATCGCGCGCGTCTGCTGGCGATGGCGGGGGCGGCTCGGGGCTTGAGCCGGAACGACGCGGCGAGCGACATCGCCGCCCGGGTGTGCCAGATCGCGGAGCGCGGAACCTCCGGGCGCCGGGGGAGGGCCGACTGATGCTGCTGTTCCTGCGCACCGCGGGGCTCGAGCGCGTCCACTTCGTCGGCATCGGCGGCGCCGGCATGAGCGGAATCGCCGAGATCCTGCTGAACTACCAGCTGAAGGTCAGCGGCTCCGACCTGGAGGGGAGCGAGACGACCGAGCGGCTCGCGGCGCTCGGCGCTCGAGTCGCCATCGGTCACAGCGCGGACAACGTCGATCGGGCCGACCTGGTGGTCATTTCGTCCGCGGTTCCAGCCGGGAACGAGGAGGTCGTGGCGGCCCGGCGGCGGGGAGTGCCTGTCGTCCGCCGCGCTCAGATGCTCGCCGAACTCATGCGGCTCAAGTACGGCGTCGCCGTGGCCGGTACCCACGGCAAGACGACGACGACTTCGCTCATCGGCAGCGTGCTGACGGACGCCGGCCTCGACCCCACGGTGATCGTCGGCGGACGCCTTCGCGTTTCGGGCACCGGCGCCCGCTACGGGAGCAGCGACTACCTGGTTGCCGAGGCGGACGAGTTCGACCGGAGTTTCCTCGATCTGGCGCCGGTGGTCGCGGTGATCACGAACATCGACGTCGATCATCTCGACACCTACCGCGATCTGGCCGACATCCAGGATGCCTTCGCGCGTTTCGCCGGCCGCGTCCCCTTCTTCGGCCAGGTGATCGCCTGCGCGGACGACCCGAACGTCCGGGACCTGCTGCCGCGCCTCGCCGACCGGCGGATCGTCACCTACGGCTTCGATCCGGGGGTCGACCTCCGGGCGCTGGATGCGTCGCCGACCGGCGCGGGTGTCCGCTTCGAGGTCGCCGACGCCCATCTTGGCCCGCTCGGTGTCCTGGAACTGCCGTTGCCCGGGCGTCACAACGTCCTGAACGCCCTCGCGGCGGTGGCGACGGCGCGGGCCGTCGGCCTCGACTTCAAGGCGGCGGCGAGGGCTCTCTCGGGTTTCCGGGGCATCCACCGGCGGTTCGAGCGGGTAGGGCAGTGGCGCGGTGCGACGGTGATCGACGACTACGCGCATCATCCGACCGAAGTCGAGGCGACGCTGAGGGCGGCCCGCGAGGTGATCGGTCCCGGCGGCGGGAACGGCACCCGGACGGGCCGGATCCACGCCGTGTTCCAGCCCCACCTGTTCAGTCGCACGAGGGACCTGGCGGAGGACTTCGGCCGCTCCCTGCTGCTCGCCGACAACGTGCTGGTCGCCGACATCTATCCGTCCCGCGAGCGGCCCATTCCGGGAGTCGACGCGGGTCTGGTGGTGGCCGCCGCTGCTCGCGCCGGTCATCCGAGCGTCAGCGGCTGCGGACCGTGGCAGGCGGCGCCCGACCGGCTTCGTTCCCAGGTCGGCGAAGGCGACCTGATCTTCACGCTGGGGGCTGGCGACATCTACCGGCTGGCGTATCGACTCGCCGCCGGCGAGGGGGACGTTTCGTGAGCCGGCGGGCGACTCGCAGGCCGTCGGGCGCTCGCCGTCCCGTGCGCCGCAGGCGGCCGCGGCCCGTCGTCGGGCTGGCGCTGGGCGTCGGGAAGGTCCTCCTCGGGATCGCGCCCGTTGTCGGGGTCGGCGTGTGGCTGGCGACGGCCCCGGTGTTCGACCTCGAGCTCGAGATCCAGATCGAGGAGGCCGAGCGGATCTCCGAAGAGTGGGTGCGGAGCCGGCTTGCTCCGCTGGAGGGACGGAACCTGCCGCTGCTCTCCCTGGACCTCGCTGCTCGACGGCTCGACGACGCGTGGATCCGTGAGACGGAACTGGTCAAGCGCCTTCCGAACGAACTCACCGTGCGGGTGGTGGAGCATCGACCGGCGGCCCTGTTCACGGCCGGGGACCGCGCATGGGTGATCGACCGGGACGGCCGGACGATCGTGCCTTGTGAGCGGGCGCCCGACCTGTGCGATGGCGATCTGGTCAGCGTGTCGATCGAAAGCGCTCTGGCGGGAGAGCGTCTGGGCGACGGCCCTGCGCGGAACCCGGGTCGTGGCGCTGGATCGTCGAGAGGGGCGGGTCGGTCCAGGGACGTGCAGGCCGAGGTTCTCGCTCGAACGCTGAAACGCGCGCTCGACGTGGCGACCGAAGTCAGGGCGTTCGAGTGGGGACGTCAGGTGCGGGCGGTGGAGGTCATCAGTTTCGGGATCGTTGAGGACGACTACCTGCTCGCCTGCAGCGGCCGTCCGGCCACCGTGCTCGTTCGCGGCAGCGACCTGACGGCCAAGGCTTCGGTGTTCGAGCTGCTGCACGGCGCGATCACGGAACACAACGATCCGGAAGTCGTGGACCTGCGGTTCAGGGATCGGATCGTTCTGTCGATGGAAGCGTCGGGCGCGGGGATCGCAACGGACGCGGAGGACGCTCCGGCCACCGGGGACGGAGTTCAAGCCCCTTCATAGCGAAAGAGGACGAAGAGGATGCCGAAGACGGATACGCATGTGGTCGCCATCGACGTGGGCTCGGCGAAGGTCGCCGTGCTGATCGCCGAGCGCACCGAGGTCGACGGAGAACCGGCCCTGGAGATCGTCGGCGTCGGGCGGGCGCCCAACCGCGGGACGCTGAGGGGTCATATCGTGCATCTCGACGCGACGGTGAGCGCGCTCAAGCGCGCCACCGAGGAGGCGGAGACCATGGCGGGCGTCGAGATCTCCCGCGCCTTCGTCGGCATCGGCGGCTCCGATCTGCGGTCGGCGAACAGCCACGGGACCGCCCACGTCGACTGCGGCGACCGGGGGATCGCCCGTGCGGATATCGACCTGGTTCTGAATGCTGCTCGGGGAGTGCCGGTACCGCCCGACCGGGAGATTCTGCACGCGATTCCGCAGGAGTTCGCGGTCGACGACCACGGCGGCATCGCGGATCCGCACGGGATGCTCGGCAGCCGGCTGGAAGCCAAGGTTCACCTGGTCATGTGCCACGCTCCACGAACCAGGACGCTGGTCCGATGCCTGAACCGCGCCGGCGTGGAGGCCCGGGAGATCGTCTTCGAACCGCTCGCCACCGCGGAAGCGGTCCTTATTCCCGACGAGCGCCAACTGGGCGTCCTGTTGCTGGACATCGGGTCAGGAACCTGCGGCTTCGCCTTCTTCCAGCACGCCGAAGTGCAGCACAGCGGGGTCCTTCCGTTCGGCGCCAGTCACTTCACGGCCGACCTGGCTTCCGTGCTGCGGACGTCATTCGCCGGCGCCGAGACGCTCAAGCTGCGGGACGGCTGCTGCCTGGTCGGCCTGGTCGACGGCAACGACGGCCTGGTGGTGCCGAACGTCGCGGGCGGTAGCAGCAAGACGATCGCGCGCGGGGACCTCGCCGAGATCCTGCAGGCGCGCGCCGAGGAGATGTTCCACATGATTCAGGCCGAACTGGAGAAAGCCGGCTGCGCCGACCGGCTTCGCGGAGGACTCGTCCTGAGCGGGGGCGGTTCGAAGCTGCTCGGCTTGCCCGAACTGGCCCAGCAGGTCTTCTCCTGCGACGTTCGTTACGGAGTGCCGCTCGGTCTGGTCAGCGAGATCGAAGGTCTCACCGACCCGACCTGGGCTACGGCCGCGGGCCTTCTTCGCTATGCGGTCGCCTCCGAGGAGGCTCGTCTGCCCATCGCGCGCCGCCGCTCTCTGGGCGGCGTGCGCTCGGTGATGGGCCATCTGCGCCAGATGTTCAGCGGTCTTGTCTGATTCGAGTTTGATGAACCAAGGGTTCGAAATGGAGGGAACCATGATTCTGATGGAAGAGCAGCAGCCGACCGAGGTCACGCCGACGAACGACGACGAGGTTTCGTCCGAGGAGAGCTTCGGACCAGCGAAGATCGTGGTGGTCGGGGTAGGCGGCGCCGGCGGAAACGCCGTCAACCGGATGATCGCCGCCAATCTGGGCGGCATCGAGTTCATTGCCGCCAACACCGACCTGCAGGCTTTGCGGCGCTGCGAAGCGCCGACGAAGCTGCAGCTTGGCCGCAAGATCACCCGCGGCCTGGGCGCCGGCGCCGATCCGGAGGTCGGCCGCAACTCGGCGCTCGAGGACACGGACAAGCTCCTGGACGTGCTGAACGGGGCGGACATGGTCTTCCTCGCGGCCGGCCTTGGCGGCGGCACGGGCACCGGCGCGGCGCCCATCATCGGCTCCCTCTCGGCCGAAGTCGGCGCCCTGACGGTTGCCGTGGTCACGAAGCCCTTCGCGTTCGAGGGCCGGCGGCGGATGCTGCTGGCGGAACGCGGACTCGAGGAACTGCACAAGGCGGTCGACACCGTCATCGCGATCCCGAACGAGCGGTTGTTGAGCTTCGTGGACCGCGGCACGTCTCTTGCCGACGCCTTCGTGACCGCGGACGACGTCCTTCGGCAGTCGGTTCAGGGCATCAGCGACCTGATCACGATGCCGGGCGAGGTGAACGCGGACTTCGCCGACGTGCGGGCGATCATGTGCGGCCAGGGCATCGCCGTGATGGGCACGGGCGTGGCGTCGGGCGAGAGCCGGGCTCTCGAAGCGGCGCAGAGGGCCGTGTCGTCGCCCCTGCTCGAGGACGACTCGATCCAGGGCGCCAAGGGTTGCCTGATCAACATCACCGGCGGCGATTCGCTGACCCTCCACGAGGTGGCGGAAGCGGCCAGCACGATCTCCGACGCGGTCGATCCGGACGCGACGATCATCTCGGGTCTCGTGGTCGACGCAACGATGGACGAAGAGGTGAAGGTGACGGTGATCGCCACCGGATTCTCCGAGGACCCGCAGCTAGGCGAGGGCCCCGACGTCACGGCCGCCGAGGCCGGAGCGCCCGCGCCGGCCGATCCGAAGTTGGCCGAGGCCGTTGCCGCGGACGAGGAGGCCGGCAATGAGGAAGGCGGCAAGGCCGAGTTCCGGGATCGCGTCCTGGCCGAGCATCACAAGATCGATCCGGGCGGTTACGGACCGAATTGGCGAAACGTGGACGACTACGACATTCCGACGGTGCTGCGCAAGCAGATGGACTGACCGTCGCCTGCGGGGCCGCTACATTCGCTCCGGCAGCGGAACGCCGAGAATCGCGGCGAGCGCTTCGAGCGACCGCTCGAAGACCTGGGTCACCGCCAGGCGCGCGTCCCGGAGGTCGGCGTCCTGTTCGTGCAGGATGGGATGACGGTGGTAGATCGCGTGGAACTTCTGCGCCAGGTCGACGGCGTGCCGGGCGATGAGGGAGAGCTCGAGCGTCGCCGCCGCCCGTTCGACGACTTCCTGGCACTGTGATGCGAACAGCACGAGGTCCCAGAGGTCGTCGGACCAGACGCCGGCGGGCAGCGTCGCGACGCGGCTCCCGGGGACCTCCTGCGCCAGCCCTTCTTCGCGCAGGCGTCGGCGGATGTTCCTGGCGCGCACGATGGAGTACTGGAGATAGGGGCCTGATTCGCCCTCGAACGAGGTGGCGTCGTCGATGTCGAAGGCGATCACCCGCGTGGTCGTGGCGCGGGCCATGAAGAAGCGCAGCGCGGCGACGGCGATCTGGCGCGCCAGGAGGTCGACCTCTTCGCCGGCTTCCCCGTCACCGTCGGCGGCGCGCCGCTCCTGGATCTCGTCCCGGCTCTTCGCTTCGAGCTGATCGAGCAGGTCGTCCGCCTTGACGCCGATGCCCTTCCGGCCGGACATCTCGAGCTGCGAGTCGCCGGAGAATCCGAGGCGCTCGGCGGTTTTCGCCGACAGGGAGACCATCTCGTAGGCGAAGTGGATGCTGTCCCGGGCCTCGCCCTCGTGTCCGAGCGCTTCCAGGCCGGCGCGGACGATGCGCTGCAGGTAGGCCTGCCGCGCGTCGATCACGTTGATCACGCGGGCGCCCCTTCCGAAGTCGGGCCCCCGCTCCGCGCCGCCGTCGCCGGCATCCGGTTCCGCCGGTCCGGTCTCCCAGAGAGGACCGCCGCGGCCGGGTCCACCCCGGAAGGGGACGTACTCGAAGTCGCGGCCCAGCAGGCCGAACTTCCAGAGCTGGTAGGCGATGTCCTTGCCGACGTAGGTCACCGTGCCGTCGGAGCGGACGAGCACCTTGTCGGGATCCTCAAGGCCCTGGAACTCCTCGCTGTCGGCCAGCGGCATGACCCAGCAGCCGGCGTTCTTGCCGCTCTCTTCGAACCGGACGGCACCGGTCGCCTTCAACTGTTCGAAGGCCGCGACGAAGAAATCGAGACGGAGGATCTCGCTCTCGTGGGTCAGGAGGTCGTAGTCGACGCCGATGCGCGCCATCGTGGCGAGATGCCGCGCGACGATCCGCCGGGCGATCAGCCGGCCGGCCTCGGCCCGGCGGCCCTCTCCCGCTTCCAGTGCGTGAAGGGTGCGCCGGCGGAGTTCGAGCCGCTTCGGGTCGCCTTCGTACCAGCGGCCGACCTCGCTGTAGAGGTCCCAGCAGATGTAGTCGAAGGGCTCGGGAAGGGCCTCGATGTCGGCGACGGAGCAATCGCGGAGATCGAGGAAACCGACGACCACGTCTGCCACCTGGACCCCGGTGTCGTCGATGTAGTTCTGGACTTCGGTCTTGTGGCCGAGACCGCGGAGCGCCCGCGCCAGCACATCGCCCAGGACGGCGTTCCGCAGGTGGCCGATGTGCGCCGCCTTGTTCGGATTGATGTTCGTGTGCTCGACGATCACCTTGGCCGGCGCGTCGGTGGCCCCGGACTCCGTCACGGGAACCGCGTCGATCATCACGGCCGCGAACCGACTCCTGGCGAAGTGGAAGTTCACGTAGCCCCGGCCTTCGACCGTCACCCGCTCGAAACCCTCCGGCAGCTCGAGACGCTCGACGAGGCGCTCCGCGATCGCCCGCGGCGCCTGGCGCAGCTCGCGCGCGAGGTGCAGGGCGCAGGGACTCGCGAGGTCGCCCAGGCGACGCTGCGGCGGTACTTCGACCACCGGATCGTGGTCGATCCCGAAGACGTCGGAAAGGACGCGTCGCAGCACGCCGGCGACGAGGGGTCGTTTGCGCTGCAGCATCGGGCGCGCAGCCTATAAGAGCCCGTGGGACGGCTTGCGCCAGAATACGGACGTGCGAGGATCGGCGCCATGACGAGACGCGAGCGGCCGCAGCCGCCGACCGTGCCGGGCTCGGTGGTCGCCCGGCGGGTTCTCGTCCTGGCGCCCCACTACGACGACGAGGTGCTCGGCTGCGGCGGGCTGCTGTTGCAGCTCGCCGCCAGCGATGCGGAAATCGTGTGCGCCTTCCTGAGCGACGGATCGGGAGGCGCCGAAGGACCGCCGGAAGGACTGAGCGGAGAGCAGTACTCGGCGTTGCGGCGGGTCGAATCGGAGGCGGCCACCGCGGACCTCGGCGTCGCCCGCGTCGAGCACGTCGGCCATCGGGAGAGCCTTCCGGACGGTGGCCTGGTCTCTTCGATGGGCGAACTGACCGGGCAGATCGGGGCCTTGCTCGACGACATCCAGCCGGATCTGGTCCTCGTCCCTTCGCCGCTCGAAGTGACAACGGATCACCAGGCCACGTTCCGAGCCCTTCACGAGGCGTTGATCGCCCACCGCCTGCAAGGGGCGGATGGGAGTTCTTTGGCGGCGTTGCCGGACGACTCCTCGCTCGAGAGCCTGTCGCTCCAGATCCTCTGTTACGAGGTCAACCACCCCTTCTACCCGGATCTCCTGGTGGACGTCTCGGCCGAGGTCGACGGGATTTCCGCGGCGATGTCCCACTATCGGAGCCAGCAGGAGCGGCACGACTACCTCGAATCGTGCCTTGGCCTGCGGCGTTTCCGAGCGCACAGCCTGCCGCGGGACTGCCGGTTCGTCGAGGGATACTGCCAGTTGAAGGCCAGCGACTTCACGACCCGGAGTCCGGCCCAACTGATAGCCCATCTGGGCGGAGCGCCGGCGCTGGTCGAAGTGGATTCGCCCCGCCGCGTCTCGATCGTGGTGCGAACGTTCAACCGGCCGCGCCGGCTGGCCGAGGCTTTGGAGAGCCTGGCGCGGAGCACCTACCGGAACGTCGAGGCGGTGCTGGTGAACGACGGGGGCCGCCGGCCCGAGGTGTCGGAGGACTTCCCCTTCGCGCTGCGTCTCGTCGACCACGAGAGCAACCGAGGGCGCGCCGCGGCGGCGCAGTCCGGCGTCGAGGCGGCAACCGGCGACTGCATCGGGTTTCTGGACGACGACGACCTGCTGGCGCCGGAACATCTGGAGAGCCTGACCGCCATGCTTCGAGGCGATGTCGACGTCGCCTACAGCGACGCCGCCGTGGTCAGCTACGAGCCGAGCGCTGACGGCTGGAGAGAGTCGAGCCGGGGCCTGCCGTACAGCCGGGACTTCGATCGGGGGATCCTCCTCCTCGACAACTACATTCCCTTTCACACGGTATTGATGACCAGGGAGGCCCTGGAGCGGGCCGGTTCGTTCGATCTCGGGCTGCCGGCGTTCGAGGACTGGGACCTGTTGATCCGGCTTTCGCGGTGGTCGACCTTCGTCCACCTGTCGCGAACGACGTGTGAGTATCGGCACTTCCTGGGTGGGAGCGACGGCAGGTCGTCCGGAGGGCACGCCCTGGGCGGAGCGGCCGCCGAACGACAGGACTTCGAGGCGTTGAAGGCCCGGGTAATGGCCAAGTATGCGGATGAACTCGAGCCGGACGTGTTGGCGGGCGCCGTGATCCGGATGCGGCGCGAAGCGGTGCTGGCGGCCGAGGCGGCGCGCGCGATGCTGCGCGAAACGCGGGCGACACTGCGCGAAACGCGGGCGTTGCTGCGCGAGACGCGAGGGGAGCTCGAACTCGTCCAGGCCTCGAACCGGACCCGCGGGGCGGAGGTCGAGCGTCTTCACGACCGTGAACGCGATCTCATGGCCGAGATCGAGAAGATGAAGGCCACTCGGGCCTGGCGGCTGCACGAAACCCTGCAATCCCTGCGCGGTTCCGGGTGAGGGCGACCGCGGGAGAACGCCGGTGACCCGGGTCGGTCTGGTCTGCAGCGAAGCGCTCGGGGAGCGCGCGGCCGGCATCGGCATCCGCTACCTGGAGATGGCGCGGCGGTTGCCGGACTTCGGCTTCGAGGTCTCCCTGGTTTCGCCCTGGCGCACGGGCGAGCCCCCGGACGTGCCGGCCGGTTCCGTGGAGGCGCGTCGGTTCGACTCCGCGCCGCTGCCGGAGCTGTTGAGGGACTGCGCCGCCGCCGTCGCCCAGGGACAGTTGGCGAACGACATGCTCCACGAGTTGCCCGATCTGCCCACTGTGATCGATCTCTACGATCCCTTCCTCGTCGAGAACCTGACCCATCTCGAGACCCTGGGGCTCGATCCATACCGCAACGATCACCGGAGCTGGATCCACCAACTGTCCCGCGGTGACTTCTTCCTCTGTTCCTCGCCGGAGCAGCGCGCCTACTATCTCGGCTTTCTGACCGCTCTCGGACGGGTGAACCCGCATCGCTACCGGGACGATCCGGAGCTTTCCGGCCTGATTGCCGAGGCGCCGCTGGGCGTGCCGGATCCGCTGCCCGAACATCGGCCGCTGTTGGCGCCGCGCGCGGACGGCGAGCGCCGCGTGCTGTTCGGCGGGCTGTACGACTGGTACGACCCGGAGCCTCTGCTCGAGGCGTTCGCCGCCCTGCCCGACCCGAACGCGAGACTTCTCTTCGTGCGGCAGCCGCCCGGTGCTCAGGCGCCTCAACGGCTGCTGGCGGAGGTGGAGGCACGCAGCCGGAGGGAAGATCCGCATCGCATCGGCTTCCTCGACTGGGTGCCATTCGAGCGGCGCTACGACCTGCTGCGGGACGTCGACGCGCTGGCCGCCTGCCACCGGCCCGGGCTGGAGACCGACCTGTCGCTGCGCACCCGGTTCCTCGATGCGCTCGCCGTCGGCTGTCCGGTGCTCACGACCGAGGGCGGAACCGTGCCGCGGCTGCTGCGGGAGTGGGACGCCGGGCTCGTCGTTCCCTGCGGTGACGTCGAGGCGCTGCGGGCGGGCCTCGCGGAACTGGTCGCCGCCGGCGGCAAGGTCGATGAGCGGGCCCGCCGCGGCCGGGAGCGGACGCTCGTCGACTACTCCTGGGAGCGCACGCTGGCCCCGCTGGTGGCCTTCCTTTCGTCGCCGCGCGTCGATCCGACCAAGGCCGGGTTTGCGTTCCGGCCGGAGACGGCGGCGCCGGTCGACGAACCGGGATTCCGCCTGCGGCGCTGGCTGCGGCGCCGGTTGGCGGGCTCGCTCCCGGCAGGCGGACCATGAGCGACCGGGGTACCGGCGGAAACGGTCGTGGCATGCGGGTAGACAGCGTCGACATCCTGGTGGTGAGCTGGAACGGCCGCCGGCACCTGGAGACGCTGCTGCCGGCGCTCGCAGCGCAGCGCGATCCCGGCGCCACGGTAGGGATCCGGCTGTTCGACAACGGGTCGACGGACGGGACGGCGGCGTGGGTCGGCGCCGAACACCCGGAGGTCGAAGTCGTCGAACATCCGGTCAACCTCGGCTTCTCCGCCGCGAACAACCGGCTCGCGGAGGGCAGTTCGGCCGACGCGCTGGTGCTGGTCAACAACGACACGCGGCCGCGGCCGGACTGGCTCGCCGAACTCGTCGCGGCGTTGCGGGCGTCGCCTCCGGACGTGGCCGCCCTGTCCGGCTGCATCGTCGACTGGGAGGGGGAGCGCCTGGACTTCGGACGCGGCGTCATGGCCTTCGACGGTCACGCCTTCCAGCTCGACTACGGCCGCCTCCTGGAGGAGGTGGAGATCCCGGCCGAAGGCGCCGAGCTGCTCTTTCCCTGCGGCGGCAACATGATCGCGCGCCGCGACGCTTTTCGTGCGGCCGGGGGCTTCGACGAGAGCTACTTCGCCTACCTCGAGGACGTCGATCTCGGGTGGCGGTTCTGGTCGGGGGGCGAACGGGTGCTGTCGGCGCCGCGGGCCGTCGTCCGTCACCGTTCCAAGGCGACCAGCGACCTGCTGGGCAACGCCAACCGGGGCCTGCTGTTCGAGCGCAACGCGTACTTCACCGCCTTCAAGAACTACGACGCCGAGCTCTGGCCGCAACTGATGCCGGCGGTCCAGTTGACGCTGCTCGCCCGTACGCAGCACCTGCTCGCCCGCTGCAATCCGAACGGCGACGTACTGGCGCTCGATCCCTTCCGCACGGCTGGGGAGGCGAGCGAGGCTGCCTCCGGCGACCGCGGCGCGGCGCCGCGGACCAACCCGAGCGCGGCACCGCGCGGTCTCTGGCAGCGGGCGCGCGACATTGTTGCCCTGCGGACCCGCCTGAGAAGGCTCGCCCGCCGTCTGGGCGGCGTGCCCGCCGGGGCGCCGGCCGTCGTCGGTGACCAGACCGTGGCTCAGGTGCGGGCACTGTCGGCGATCGTCCGCGGCCTGGACGGCGCCTCGGAACGGCGGCGCCAGGTGCAGGCCCGGCGGCGGCGGTCCGACCGCGAGATCCTGGAGCGCTTTCCGCTGTACGTGGTGCCGACCTATCCCGGCGACGAAGAACTGTTCGCTAGCGCAGGCTTCGAGTCCCTGTGGCCGGAGGACCTGGCGCCGGTTCGCCGGCTGCTGGACGACGTGATGGAGGTGGAGCGGTGACCGGGTCGCCGGACTGGACCGTCGTCATTCCCACCTTCAACCGTCTGGGGGCCCTGAAGGAGGTTCTCGAGGCCCTGGGCGATCAGGAGGGGCCGCGATTCGAGGTCCTCGTGGTCAACGACGGCAGCACGGACGGCACCGCGTCCTGGCTCGATGAACGCGCCGCGGGCGGGAACGGCCGTGAGCCGGGGTTGCGGATCCTTCATCAGGAGAACCAGGGACCCGCCGTGGCCCGAAACCGCGGCGTCGCGGCGGCCCGCGGCCGGTGGGTGGCCTTCCTTGGGGACGACACCGTCCCCGCACCGGGATGGCTGGCAGCCCACCACAGGGCCCAGCACGACGCCCTGGCGCGGTCGATTCGCGCCGAGGGCGGTTGTGTCGGCGTCATCGGACGAACCGACTGGCACGAGCGGATGCGGCGTACGCCGTTCCTCGACTACATCAACGAGAACGGACTGCAGTTCGGATTCGCCCTGATCGAGAACGAGGACGACGTGCCGTTCAACTTCTTCTACACGTCGAACCTCTCGATCGATCGCGAAGCGATGGCGGCGGAGCCCTTCGACCCGGCGTTTCCGTTCGCTGCCTGGGAGGACATCGAAGCCGGATATCGCCTGGCCGCGCGCGGCTTGCGCCTCCTCTACCGGCCGAAGGCCCGGGTCGCCCACGACCACCCGACCGGTCTTCGGCGGTTCGCGAAGCGGCAGTACCGCGCCGGGTACTCCGCGGTTGTCTTCTTCCGGCGGCATGAACAGCTCGGCCCTTTCCTGGGGTTCCACGACGGCGAGCCGCCTCCGGTCGGCGGCGTTCGCGATCGGGCTGGCCAGTGGCTGCAGGAACGACTGGCGCGGACGTTGCAAGGACTTCCTGTCAGACTGCCCCGGCTGTGGGAGAACACGATGCGGTATCACTATCTGGAAGGTCTCAGAAACGGCTGGTCCGACGGCGTCGGCCTGGACCGGGGAGGTGCGTCGTGAGTTCGAAGGCGCGTGGCGCGATGGGAATGGCGCTGCCGCTGGCCGGCATGATGGGTCTCGGCCTGCCGGGCGGCGCGGAAGCGGCCGCCGGGGCTGCCGGAACTGCTCCGGTCGTTCAGGCCCTGGCCGTACAGGCGCCGGTCGCGGTCGAGGCAGGCGATCGGGATCGCCGCGGAGGCGGCGACCGCAAGGGCCGCCGTTCCCGGACCTACGTGCGGCCGTACTACGGCTCGTTTGGATGGTACGGCGGTCTCGGTCCATTCTGGCCCTACGCCTGGTCGCCTTACTCCTACGGCTACGGACCGTACGGCTGGGGTTCCGGTCCGGTCGGCTACGCGGACGCGGGTGCGCTCGACATCAACACCCGGCCCAAGAAGGCCTCCGTCTACATCGACGGCGAGCTGGTCGGTCGGGTCGACGGCTTCGACGGCTTCCCGCGCTACCTCTGGTTGCGCGACGGCAGCTACCGGCTCGCGATCTACATGGAGGGCTACGAGACCCTGGAGCGCCGGATACGGGTGCAACCGGGTGTGGTCATCCGGATCGACGAGGACCTCGTCCCGGGGACCGCGGAACGGCCGCGGCCCGCGCCGCCGAGGCTGGCCCCGGCGCCCGCGGCGCCGGAAGGCGAGTCGTGGAGGGTCGAGAACCGCGGCCGTCCGATCGAGCAGGACCAGCGGCAGGATCCGGCCCGGCTGCGGCTCGAGGTCGAGCCCGCCGACGCCGTCGTCTATCTGGACGGCCGTCTGCTGGGGAGCGGCGCGGATCTGGCGAGCCTCCACTCGGCGCTGATCGTCGATCCGGGCGCCCACCGGCTGGAGGTGACGCGTCCCGGCTACGTGGCCGAAGTGCGGGCGTTTGAAGCCGCGCGGGGAGAGGACGTGGCCCTGCGCATCGTGCTCCGGGAGGAGTGAACTCCTGCCGGGAGAAGTGAACCTCCGCCTCGCGTCGACATAGAAAAGTAGCCATGCTACCATGACTCCCGTGGTGCATGAACTCGCGAGCCGTGCCGGGGCGCGCGCCGGTGCGCCCGCCTGGCCCGCGCCGCGCGGCGCCGAGCCCCTGCGAGTGCTGGTTGCCTCGCCGCTCGGTTCTCTGGGGCTGGAGTTCATCGGTCGGCTGATCACCCGGTTGGTCATCGCGCCGAAGGGCGCCGAGAAGGCGCTGTTCACTTCCCTGGGGTCGGTGGAGACAACCGACTTCGTGGACGAGGCTCTGGGTCGCCTCTCGGAGTACTTCGCCGGCGCCCGGCGGAACCTCGATCTGCCTTACGACCTCGATCGGACCGGGATCGATGCCCTGTCCCGGCGCATCTTCGAGGAGACGGCCCGGATTCCCTACGGGAGTACGCGCACGTACCGCAACGTGGCCACCTCATCGGGTCAGGCGGGCGCCTACCGCCTGATCCGTTCCAGGCTGATGGCCAACCCGTTGCCGATCCTCGTTCCCTGCCACCGGGTGGTGCCGCGCCGGAGCGGTCCCGGGTCCTACATCGGCGGGGAGAAGCGCAAGGCGCATCTGCTCGCCCTGGAACGCAAGCACGCCGAGGATTAGCGCCGCAGGATGGTCGCCGCTTCGCGGCGCGCGTTTCTGGCCGCCTTCGGCGGCAGCGGGTCAGAAGACCCGCGCACCCAGCCTGCGGCGGGCGTTCTCCCATATGGCTTCCAGGGCCTGATCGAAGCCCCGTTTCGGGCGCCAGCCCAGGGCGCGTAGCCGGCTGGCGTCGCCGCACATCACGGGAACGTCCGCGGGTCTCATGCGGTCCGGGTCCTGCCGGATCTCGACCTCCAGGCCGCTCAGCCGGATGAGCCGCCTGAGTGCCGCCTCGAGTTCGATCGCCTCCCCCCGGGCGACGTTGTAGACGCTTCCCGGTTCGCCGCGGTCAACCAGGAGCGCGTAGGCGTCGGCGCCGTCGTCGACGTGGACGAAGTCCCGCTGCGGCGTCAGGTTGCCGACGTGAAGCACGGCTTCCTCGCGGCCCGCTTCGATCGCCGCGAGCTGGGTTGCGAACGACGGGAGCGCGAAGTTGGCGCCCTGTCCGGGCCCGATCAGGTTGAAGGAACGGACCACGATGGCGCCCAGGGGAAGGCTAAGCCGTTCGGCTGCGGCCTTCGTCACGGCGTATGGCGAGCCCGGTTCGAGGCCGCGGGTCTCGCGCACCGGCAGTTCCGCTTCCGGCACCGGACCATAGACCTCGGCGCTCGAGGCGACGACCAGGCGGCACGTTTCGGACAGGGCGCGGGCCACGGAGACGACATGCTCGGAGCCCTCCACGTTGACCCGGTAGTAGTCGTCGATCCGCCGCCAGGAAGCCATCACGTCGGACAGGCCCGCCAGGTGGACGACCGCGTCCGGCGCCGTAGCCCTGAACACACGGTCGACCGCGTCGCGGTCGCGAATGTCGAGGGCGATGTGCTCGACAGGGGCGCGTGCGCCGGTGTCGCCGTCGCTGGCGATGGCCGTCCCCGGGGCATGGCAGGCGATCACGGCGGCTCCCCGTGCGACCAGTCGCGGCACCAGGCGGCCGCCGACGAACCCCTCGGCGCCGGTGACGAGGACGCGCTTCACGTTTCCGCCTTGCCCTGTCCGAGTCGCTCGAAGTAGTCGTCGAGGCCTGCGGCCCACTCCTCGACTCGCCGGTTGGTGAGGGACTCGAAGCGGGCCACATCAAGCACCGAGTAGGCCGGCCGGACGGCGGGACGGGGCAGGTCGGCGGTCGCGACCGGCGCCACCTCGGCGTTCAGGCCGAGGGCGCCGACGATGGCGATCGCGAAGCCGTGCCAGGAAGCGGCGGGTACGTTGCAGTAGTGGACGATGCCGGCGGCGCCGGCCGCCTGGAGATCGACGAGAGCGCGGGCGAGGTAGGGCGCGTACGTCGGGCAGCCGATCTGGTCGGAAACGACGCGGAGCGGCTCGCCGCGGCCGAGGCGGGCGGCGATCGCGGAGACGAAGTTCCTGCCCTCCGGCCCGAACACCCAGCTCGTGCGGACGACGAGTCCGCCCGCGTCGGCCACGGCCTGCTCGGCGTCGAGCTTCGAGCGTCCGTAGGCGGTACCGGGCGCCGTCGGGTCGCCTTCGCGGTAGGGCCTCCGGCCGCGGCCGTCGAACACGTAGTCGGTCGAGACGTGGATCAGGCGGCAGGTCCGTGGGAGGGCGGCAGCCAGCCGCGCGGGTGCCCTGCCGTTGACCTCCATGGCGGCCTCCGGTTCGCTCTCGCAGCCGTCGACGTCGGTGCGGGCGGCGCAGTTGTAGACCGCCGCGGCGCCGAAGCGGGCGGCCAGCGCCACGATCGCTTCGGTGTCGGTGACGTCCGCGCGCCGCCGGTCGGCAGCGAGCGCGTCGATGCCTCGCCGGCGGAGTTCGTCGGCGACTTCCCTACCGAGTTGACCCGCCGCGCCGAGCACCACGGCCCGGGCACCGGCGCCGGAGGCGTCGGCGGTCACAACGCTTCGCTCTGGCCGCCGGTAATGTCGAAGAAGGCGCCGACGCTCTTCAGCGTCACCAGCAGGCGGTACTGGGTGTCGCGGCGGAGCGCGGTGCGGAAGTCGGCCACCTCGAATCGCAGGCCGTAGCAGCAGGCCTTGAAGTCGACGATGTGACGCTGGATCTGGACGAGCTTCTGTTCGATGTCGTAGCTCACCATGCTGTTCACCCGCAGCTTGTTCGGGATGAGGTCGAGACCGGTCGAAACCTGGACGTGGTGGCGGCGCGTGCGGTCGAGTTCCGCGTTGCGGCGGACGGCCCAGCGCAGGCCGACCGAACCGGTCGCGCCGACGCCCAGCGTCGCGGAAACGCTGGTGGAGGAAACCTGAGAAAAAAGCGTGTCGTAGAGCGCGTCGAAGCGGAGGCCCGTACGCCGGGACGGATTGAAGCGGAGCAGGGTTCCGATCGGACCGTTCGGGCTCGTGAGCGAACGATCCGCGGAGCGCAGCAGGGACTTCTCGCTGTCGAGCGAGAAGTCCCGGAAGAACTGGACCGACAGGATCTCGAAGGCGCCGCCTTGCTCTGGATCGGCGGGTTTGGCCAGCAGGCGGTTGTAGAGACTGACCCGGGCGACGTTGCGGCCGCGGAGGTTGTCGATCTCGTCGAAGAGCGGAATGCGAAAGCGTTCGTCGTAGTCCTCGAAGAAGCCGTAGGCGATTCGGGGTTCGATGACGTGCTTGAGTCTGGAGAAGCGCCCTCCCTCGCCCAGTTCAAAGATGCGCGAGAAACCGGGGCCGACGATCTCGGCGCGCGCCGTCGGCACCACGCGCATCAGGTCTTCTCCCCGAAAGTCCGTGGTGGTCATCGTCTCCCGACGTTCCTGGGCGCTGATCAGGCTGTCTTCGTACCAGGTCAGGTGTCCGCCCGCGGTAAGCGACAGCGAGAACCAGCTTGCCAGCGGAATCGGGACGCTGATCTCCGGCTCGAGATGGGCGCGTCCGTAGCGGCCGATCCGTCGCGCCGACCGGTTCGTGTCGAGGTAGTGAAGCGAGCTCTTCACCTGGAAGTAGAGAGGCGAACCTCCCAGTCGTGTGGAGCGGAGCTTGTACTCGATCTCGGGAAGCTGGCGCAGTTGAACCTCGCGACTGGCCGATATGAACGTCTTGCGCTGATCGAGCTGGACGTTGAGCGACTGGCTGCCCCAGTTTCGCGAGGCGAAGGCCGTCGAGTAGAGCTGACGCATGCTGTTGCGGTCGACCCGGCGTTCGAAGTCGCGGAAGAAATCGAAATCGGACACGTCCTCGAAGCGGATGACGCCGCGGAAGCCTCCGGGAAGATCCCGCGACTGGTGATTCCAGCGCATCCGCCAGCGGCGCTCGCCGCGTTCCGTGTCGTCGATCAGGTAGCCGTCGAACTCGCCCGCCGTCCCTTCGCTCGGCCGGTAGCGAAACTCGGTACCGAGCCCCCAGAAGGGCTCCGTGGAGAAGGCCTGCGTGGCGCCGCTCGGCGCGCCGGCGTAGAGATCGACGTTGAAGGTCGCGTCGTAGCTCCTGTTGATCGCCCAGTAGTAGGCGAGGCCGAGCGAAGGGCCGCGCCTGGTGGAAAAACCCGGCTTCGGCGTCAGGAACCCGCTCACCCTGGAACTCTGGACCGGCCACAGCATGTAGGGCAGGTAGACGAGCGGTACCTTCCTCGTCCGGAAGGAGACGCCGCGCGTCTTCGCGTAGCCGTTGGCGTTCACGTCGACCCGTCTCGCCCGGAAGCTCCAGTCCGGCGCCCGGCCGCCGTCCTCGACTTCGCAGGCCGTGAACTGGGCGTCGAGGATCGTGAAGCGGTCCTCGCTCAGCATGTGGACCGCCGCACCGGTGAAGAACAGGTCGGCGCCGACGTTTCCCTCTGCGTCGAAGATCGAGGCCGTTTCGGCCGCCACGTCGAACTCGAGTCGCGAACCCCGCAGCACTTTGTTGTCTCGCATCAGGACAACCGGTCCCTCGGCTTCGAAGCGTTCGTTCACCGGGTCGTACACCGCCCGGTCGCCAGAGACCTGGGAATCGCGGAGCCGGATCCAGAAACCGTTCGACAGAACGTGTTTCTCGTCGACTGTGCCTTCCATGGCGCCGGCCCAACCTTCCACCCGTCCGCTGCCGGACTCGTCCTCGACCGCGAAGCTGAAGGTGAAGGCGCCGGGGGGCGGTGGCGGGCCGGTGTCGGCGGCCTCCTCTTCGGTGGCTTCCGTCGTCGCGTCGGGAGCCGGTTCTTCGACGGCTGCCGCTGCCTCTTCCGGGGTCGCCCGGACGGCTTCAGGCTCCTGAGCCACGGCGGCGGCAGTGAAGGTCAGGGCCAGCAACAGGGCGGCGACCGGCTGGTCAGCACTAGACATCTCGGCTATGTCTCACCGTCAGGATCGCGATGACGGCTCTGCCATCCGGGACGCCCTGTGCATGGTGGTCATGGTAGCAATCGCCGGGCCAACTCCAGACATCGGTCCCGGTCGGTTGACAGTCCCGCTGGCCCGTTTCAGAGTGACCGCGCTGTGCGTCTTCTCGGCATCGATCTCGGCGAGAAACGCGTCGGAGTGGCGACGGGGGACTCGCGGGTGGGGATCGCCGTGCCGCATTCGACGATCCGGCGCACTGGGGACCGCCAGGTGATAGCGGAACTAAGGACGCTGGCGGCCGATTCCGAAGCCGAGGTGCTGGTCGTTGGTGAGCCGCGGAGGCTGGACGGCTCCGTCGGGCCGGCGGCCGAGCGCGCCCGCGCCTTCGCGCGCAAGCTCGGCGAAGCCTGCGATCTGCCGGTGCGGATGGTGAACGAGTCCCTGACCTCGGTGGAAGCGGAGCGGCGGTTGCGCGCGGCGGGTGTCGATCCGCGGCGGCACCCGGAGCGGGTCGATGCCGTGGCGGCGCAGATCCTCCTCGAGGAGGAAATCGGCCGGGAGACGGAATGAAGCGCAGGACGCCGCCGCGACGTGGGCGCAGGCGACGTCTGCTGCCGTGGCTCGCGGTGGGCGCCGTGGCGGTGCTGGCGGCCCTCGCCGCCGCGGCGGCCGGTCTTGTCGCCTGGGCGGAACGGGAACTCGAGCGGCCGCTGGGTTCGGGCAACGTGGAGTTGGCTATCGAGCGCGGCGCTCCCCTGGCGTCGATCCTCGACCAGTTGTCCGCGGCAGAGGTCATCGGCGATCCCCTGCTGGCGCGTCTCTATCTCGATTACCGGCGTCCCGGCGACGTGTTGCAGGCCGGCGAGTACCGCTTCGAGCAGCCGATGAGCACGGTGGAGGCCCTCGACCGGGTGATTCGGGGCGATGTCGTGACCTACCCGGTGACCGTGATCGAGGGCCTGACCCTGCGGGAAACCGCGGAGCACCTGGCGGCGGAGGGTTTCGGCGACCTGGACGCGTTTCTTCAGGCGATGTCCTCACCTGGCCTGATCGCCGACCTCGATCCGGCCGCCGAGTCCCTGGAGGGCTACCTGTTCCCGGACACCTACGCTTTCGCGCGAGGCACCGGCGAAGCCGAGATCGTGGAGGCCATGGTCCGCAACTTCCGCCGGCGCGTCGAGGATCACCTGGACGCCGCCGCCGGCCGCGGTCTCGACCCGCAGGGCCTCGTGACGCTTGCGAGCATCATCGAGAAGGAAGCCGGCGCGATCGAGGAGCGCCCCCTGGTCTCGGCCGTCTTCCACAACCGGCTGGAGCGCGGCATCGGCCTCTACGCCGATCCGACGATCATCTACGCGCTGAAACTGGCCGGCACCTGGGACGGCAACCTGCGCCGCCGTGACCTCGAGCTCGACTCGCCCTACAACACGTATGTCCATCCGGGCCTGCCGCCGGGCCCGATCTGCTCACCCGGCGAGCACAGCCTCCGCGCCGCGGCCCGGCCCGCCGACGTCCCCTATCTCTACTTCGTCAGCCGCAACGACGGCACGCACGTCTTCGCCGAGACCCTCGCCGAGCACAACCGCAACGTCGCCCGCTGGCAGGTGCGGTACTGGCGAGAGCGCCGGTAGGCAGCTCGTCAACAAGGGCGCCCAGTTTCGGCCGCGTCGGCTCCCGGTCCGGCACAACCTGTGCATCGCACCCGGCTAAGCTCCATGCCTGATGCACCTGCCGACTCTCAACGCGATTCTGAACGCCACCGCGGCGACGCTGCTGGTGATCGGCTACGTGCTGATCCGCCGCGGCAACCGGGAGCGGCACAAGCAGGTCATGCTGTCGGCGCTCGGGTGTTCGGCGGCGTTCCTGATCTCCTATCTCTACTACCACTACCAGGTCGGCTCGGTTCACTTCGAGGGCGAGGGGACCGTGCGGACCGTGTATCTCGGCATCCTGCTGACCCATACGGTGCTGGCGGCCGCGGTGCCGCCGCTGGCGATCATCACGGTCGTCCTGGGTCTTCGGGGCCGGTACGAGCGGCACAGGAAGATCGCCCGCGTGACGCTGCCGATCTGGCTCTACGTGTCGGTGACCGGCGTCGTCGTGTACTGGATGCTGTATCGCATGTCGTGGTGACGTTCGCGGCAAACCGTGTGCGCGCCGTCGGCGTGCTGCTTCTGGCGGCGGGCCTGCTGGCGGCGCTTGCCGCCGCCCAGGAACCCGAGTGGCGGCTCGCCGAGTGGACCAGCGGTGAGCGGGAGTTCTTTCTCGACGGGCCCCAGTTCCTGCTCGCGCCGGCCGAACTGGAGCGAGTGCGGAATCTGGATCCGCTGTCCCGGCTGGAGTACATCGACACCTTCCTGGACCGCGGCAGGGTGGCCGAGGCGGTCGAGCACCGGCGGCAGCGGGTGCGCATGGCCGGTCTGCCCTTCTTCGATGTCCGCGCCCGGTTGCTGTTCCTCCACGGCGAGCCGGACGCGATCGACCCGGTCGACTGCGACCAGACGTTCCGGCCGCTCCAGCTCTGGCGCTACGGGCCGGAGGACGGTGAGCACACGAACCTCGTCATCTACCAGCCGAAGCCGGCCGAGGTCTTCCGGCTTTGGTTGCCGGAGGACACGAAGCGCGCCCTCTACATGCCGGAGATGGAGTACTTCCTCGAACAGTACGAGGAACTCCGCGGCCTGCTACGGGCCCGCCGCTTCGACCTGCAGGTCTGCGAGAAGGCACGCCGGGTCGACGAGATCACGGGTATCCGTGGCCTGTTCGGCTTCCGCCGCGAGCGTCGCACGGACGAGGACTTCCTGGCCTGGGTGGCGCCGCCCGCGGATGTCGAGGCGTGGGCGGGAGAGGCCGCAGCCGACGTCGTGCCCGGGCCGGCGCCGCTGGAACTGGAGGATCCGATCCTCACCTTTCCGGAGGAGCGGGGGCAGCGGATCCTCACGCGGATTCTCCTCTCGCTGCCCCCGGGCGCTCCGGTCGAGCCCTTCGTCGACGACGCCGGCAGGAAGCAGACGCGGATCAACGTGGAGGGCATGGTCGAACTGCCGGGCCGGGTCTTCGACACCTTCAAGATGCGGTTCGTCGGCAGCGCGCCGGACCCGGAGCGCTCCATGGCGCTGCCGGTCGAGCAGCTCTTCCGGCCGGGTTCGGTCCTCCTGCTCCGGCTCCTGGTCCGTGACGAGATCGGCGGCGCGGCCGCGTTCGCCTCGGTTCCGGTCGAAGTGCCGCTGAGGCCGGAGGCGGTTCCCGTCGAGCCGGAAGATCAACTGCGGCTGGTCATGGCGACCGAGGATCTGCCGGAGACGGTGCTCGACGCGCGGAACGCGATCATGCTGGTGCCGCCCGAGAGCGAGGTGGTGCTCGGTCTCTGGCGGGCCGACACCCTGATCACGGGCGAGAACATCGTCGCCGTGCGCTTTCTGGTCGACGGCAGGGTCCAGGTGACCCGCCGCCGGCCGCCGTTCACCGCCGAGGTCCGGCTGGCCAAGTACCCGGAGGAACAGGTGGTCCGGGTCGAAGGCCTGAACGCGGAGCGCGAGGTGGTGGACGCCGACGAGATCGTCTTGAACCAGCAGCGGGGCGAGCTCCGGGTGACGATCAACGAGCCGCGCCGGGGCGCCCGCGTCTCGGGCAGCGTGGAGGCGTCGGCGACGATCGTCGTGCCCGAAGAGCGCCTCGTCGAGGAGGTCGAGTTCAGCGTCGGCGGGGAGGTCCAGACCGTCCTGAGCCAGCCGCCCTGGCGGGCCGAGGTCGAAGTGCCCCCCGGGGCGGGCGAGCAGGATCTCGTCTACCTGACGGTCGCGGCGACGCTCGACGACGGAAGCCGCGCCGAGGACGTCCGCTTCCTGAACGCGCCCGCCTTCACCGAGTCGCTGGAGGTCGATCTCGTCGAGCTCTACACCACGGTCGTGGACGGTCAGAACCGGCCGGTGACCAGCCTGGCCGAGAGCGACTTCACCGTCTTCGAGGACAAGCGGCGGCAGGAACTGGCGAAGTTCGAGCTGGTCGAGGACCTGCCGCTCACTCTGGGGGTGGTGATCGACACCTCGGGCTCGATGGAGACGTCCCTGGGCGAGGCGCGCCGGACCGCCTCGCAGTTCCTGACGAACATGATCACGCCGCGCGACCGGTCCTTCGCCGTGGCGTTCGCCTCGCGGCCCGCGTTGTTGATCGGGCGCACCTCGGACGTCAGCGCGGTGGCCTCGGTGATCCAGAGACTGCGGGCCGCGGGCGCCACGGCTCTGCACGACGCGGTGATCACCAGCCTCTACTACTTTCGGGGCGTCCGGGGCCGCCGCGCGCTCGTGCTGCTGTCGGACGGGGAGGACACCTCGAGTACGGTCGAGTTCCGGGACGTCGAGGAGTACGCGCGGCGCTCGGGCGTCGCGATCTACACGATCGGCCTCGGCGTCGGCCGCACCCAGATGATCCTGCGCAACAAGCTGAACGATCTCGCCAAGGCCACCGGAGGGCGCTCGTTCTTCATCTCCAAGGCCGAGGATCTGGCGCCGGTCTACGACGACATCGAGCGCGAACTGCGCTCCCAGTACCTGCTCGCCTACACCTCCGACCGCGGCGGCGAAAGCGACGAGTACCGCGAGGTCGAAGTGCGGGTGAAGGGGCGCTTCAAGGCGCGGACGATCAGCGGCTACTACCCGTGACCGGGGGCGTCGGCCGCCGGCGGTTCGCCCTCGCGCTGCTGCTCGCCGTTTCCGCGCCGGTCGCGGCACAGGAGAAGGACGGCGTGCGGACGGTCTCGTTCGAGCGGCTGAACCGGGTCTACGAGCAGTTGATCGAGGACCTCTCCGTCATCCGGATCGGGCCGGCCGAGGTGGCCCTGCGCTCTCCCGAGCACTCCCTGACCGTCAGTCGCCACGCGGCGACGCTCACCGCCGGCGACGACGGCGTCTTCGAGGCCGAGCTCGAGCTGGACATCTCCGGTTCGGGATGGATCGCCGCGGACGTGGTCATCGGCAGTCTGGAGAGCCAGTTGACCCAGGAACTCGTCGTGCCTGCCCAGACATTGCGTCTGGAGGGCGCGATCGCCATCCGGCGCGACGACGAGGGCTACTGGATCCGGACGGAACGCATGCCGGCCACGACCCAGGTGCGGATCGAGAGCGAGCTCGGCACCCAGCTCTTCACGGTCTGCCGGCAGATGGCCCTGGTCCTGGTCAGTCTGGACTGCGAAGCGATCGAGCGCGCCGTCACCCTGATCAACGTTCCGCTGCCCGAGGCGGGCGGCGAGTACCTGATCGCCCTCGAGGACACGACCCCGGAAGAAAGAGGGGACCTCGACCGGTTTCTGCTCCAGCACCGGACGCCCTGAACGACCTTAGCCCCGGGGGTCGAGCGAACCCCCGGAGTTGGCGGCGATCCGGTAGGATTCGCGCCCCTCGGCCGCCACGGCCGACCAGGAGTACCCATGGCTACCCGTCGGATGATTTCGCGCCTCTTCTACTTCACGATCGAAGACGAGGGCATCCTCGCCGAGTCGTTCGGGGGGCTGGACTCGGACACCTTCGCGATCGCCTACAAGGTCGAGGACACGGACGATGTCTTCGTCATGACCAGCGAGACGCGGGACGCGCTCGACCGGTCGGACGTGCCGTACAACCTGCTCGCCGAGGAGGACGGTTCGAAGATCGCCCTCTTCCACTCCCCGCTCTCGCGCGAGGAGCTGTCGGACTTCGAGGAGCCGCTGAAGGCGCTCGCGCTGGCGTACCGGGCGATCGCGATGGCCTGCGTCGGCGTGAATGGCGAATCGGATCTCGGCTTCGACCTGAGCGAGGGGATGCGCAACTACACGTACTTCACCGCGCCGGCCGGCCACACCTTCATCTGGCGGCTGTTCACGCACCGCGACGAGGCGCGCCAGTTCCTGGACAAGCTGACGATCGGCGACAAGAACGCCCTGGAGTGGGCCGAGGCGATTCCGATGGAATCCATGGCCGAGCTCACCGGCTTTCACTGAGCCGCAGTTGAACCGCCTCGATTCCGAACTGCCGGCCGGCACCTACACAGTCTCCGAGTTCGCCTGGGAGATGAAAGGCCTGCTCGCCGATGCATACCCCGCGGTATGGGTCGCGGGGGAAGTCCAGCGGCTGCGGTCGGCGGCCAGGGACCAGCTCTACTTCGAGTTGATCGAGAAGGGCCGCGGCGACCGGATCCGGGCCAAGCTCGACTGCGTGCTCTGGGCGGACGAACGCGCCGTCGCCGAGGCTGAACTGCGCGAGGCCGGAGTCGAACTGGCGGAGGGCGTCGTGCTGCGTTGCTGCGGCCGTCCCGAGTTCTGGCCCGGCGGCGGCCGGCTCCAGTTCACGGTCCGCGAGGTCGATCCCCTGTTCTCGCTCGGCGCGCTCGAGAAAAGGCGCCGGGAGACGCTGCGGGCGCTGGAGGCCGAGGGTCTGCTCGACCGCAACAAGAAGCTGCCGCTACCTCTGGCGCCGCTCGAGATCGGGCTCATCACGTCCGAGGGGAGCGCCGCCTACCACGACTTCCTCGACACCTTGGTGAACTCCGGCCTCGGCTTTCGCGTGTGCCTCGTCCATTCCGCGGTCCAGGGAGCGGCGGCCGAGGCGGAGATCGGCCGCGCCTTCGATCTGCTCGGCGCGTACGCACGCGGCGGCCGGCGGCTCGATGCGATCGCCCTGGTCCGGGGCGGCGGCTCGCGTTCCGACCTGGCCACCTTCGACAGTCGCCGGGTCGCGCGAGCGGTTGCCCGGTCGCCGGTGCCGACGATCTGCGGCATCGGCCACCAGATCGACGTGTCGATCGCGGACGTCGTCGCCCACACCTCCTGCAAGACCCCGACGGAAGCGGCCGAGTTCCTGGCCGGCAGGGTCGGCGACGCGGCGTACCGGGTGGAGGAGGCGGGCCGTGCCCTCGCGCGGCAGGCCACGGACCTCCTGCGCGCCGCTCGGCAACGCGTCTCTTCCGTCCCACCGCGGCTGGCGTCGCCGAGCCGCGCCCTGCTCAGGAACCGCGCCCGCGACTGCGGGGCCCTCCGGCGCGACCTGGGGCGGGCGGCCGGGAGAGCGCTGTCGGACCGGACCGCCGAGTGCCGGCTGGCGGCCGGCCGGGCGCGGACCGCCGCCCAGCGGCTCGTGGCGGCCGCCAGGAAGCAGGAGGAGGTTCAGCGCGACGGCCTGGTCCGCGGCGCGCTCAAGCCGATTGGCCGGGCGGCCGAGCGATTGGAGGCGCACGGCCGGCTCTGCGAGCAACTCTCGCCGGAGCGGACTCTCACCCGCGGTTTCAGCGTCACCCGCCGCGCCGGCGGCGGACTGGTGCGACGGGCTTCGGACGTGGCGGCGGGCGACGAGCTTCGTACCCGGCTTGCCGACGGCACGGTGGCGAGCACCGTTGATACGGGCGCTTTGCACGGCAAGGAGACGGCATGAGCGACGACCGGAGGACCGGTAGTGACGTGGCCGAACTGAGCTTCAGCGAGGCGATGGAAGAGCTTGAGAGCGTCCTCCGGCGGATCGAGGGCGACGAGATCGACGTCGATCAACTGGGCCGCGAACTGGGCCGGGCGGCGCAGTTGCTCGAGGTCTGCCGGAAGAAGATCCGCCGGGCCGAGGTCGAGGTCCGGCAGATCGTCGAACAGATCGAGGAAGACGGGACCGACTCGGGGGCCGCGACGCCGGAGGCCACGGAGGCCGAATCGTCCGCCACGGAGCCCGCGTCGCCTGACGACCAGGACGACATTCCGTTCTGATGTTCGAGCGCCAGAAGACAGGCTCCGTCGTCTGCCCCGGCTGCGGCCGGCTCGTCGGCGTGCAGGACGAGCGCTGCTGGAACTGCGGCCGGACCCGGCCCAGCCTGTTCGGCTTCTCGCGCGCCCTGCAGAACCTCGGCAACGAGGCGGTGTTCTCCACCGTCGTGATCGGCCTCTGCGTCGTCATCTACCTGCTGGAACTCCTGATGGCCCCTGGCCGGGTCAATACGCAGATCGGCTTCGGTTTCCTGGCGCCGGACCTCGAGGCCGGCGTCCGGCTCGGCGCCAGCGGCGCACTGATCGTCTTCGACTACGGCCGCTGGTGGACCATCCTGAGCGCTGGCTGGCTGCACGGCAGCCTGCTCCACATCGCCTTCAACATGTACTGGGTTCATCAGCTCGGGCCGGTCATGGCCCGGCTCTTCGGCGTGCCCCGGGCGGCGATCATCTATCTCCTCTCCTCGGCGATGGGCTTCCTGGTGACGAGCGCGATGCCGATCCTGGCGCCCTGGATGCCGTTCACCAACCGCGCCAGCGTGACCCTCGGCGCGTCGGCGGCCGTGTTCGGCTGGCTGGGAGCGCTGATCTGCTACTCGCGCCAGAGTGGCGGGCGGATGTTCATGAGGCAGGTGCTCGGCGTGGCGATACCCCTGGTGCTGTTCGGCCTGCTGATTCCCGGAATCGACAACTGGGCCCATCTCGGTGGCCTGGCCGGGGGATACCTGCTGGCGAGCCGCTACGGTCCGAACACGGAAGAGCGTCCCGGGCAGGTCCTGCTCGCCCTCGTGCTGCTCGTCGTATCCCTGCTGGCGGTGCCGCTCTCGTTCATCTCCTGGTCGTTCTGACCGATTTGACCGTGGGCGAATAATTTTTCGTCAAAGTGGTGTACTATTCGCGGCCTTGTGATTCGGGCTGCGATCGCCGGGGCGTCCGGCTACAGTGGAGCGGAACTCGTCCGGTGGCTTCAGGGCCACCCGGAAGTGGAGCTTGGCGCGCTGGCGGCGGGCCGTCAGGCCGGCCGCTCCGCGAGTGACGTGTTCCCCCACCTGGGCGACGCCGTTACCGCCGATCTGGTGGAGACGGACTGGGATCGCCTGGGCGCCGCCGACGTCGTCTTCCTGGCTTTGCCGCACGGCGAGGCGCTCGGCGCCGTGGGCCGGCTGCTCGAGGCCGGCGCCAGGGTCATCGACATCGGCGCCGACTTCCGGCTCCGGAGCCCGTCCGCCTACCGGCGCTGGTACGGCGGCGAGCACACGGCCACGGACCTTCTCGCTGAAGCGGTCTACGGCCTAACGGAGTGGCGGCGCTCCGCGGTGGCCGGAGCGCGCCTTGTGGCCAACCCCGGCTGCTACCCGACCGCCTCCGCCCTGGCGCTCAAGCCGCTCTTCGAACGGTTCGGCGACCGCGTGGCCGGCGCCGTGGTGATCGACGCGAAGTCGGGCGTCTCGGGCGCGGGCAGGAACGCGCGGGACGGCTACCAGTACTCGGAGCTGAACGAGAACCTGAAGCCCTACGGTTCGGGCGCTCATCGCCACCAGCCCGAGATCGAGCAGGAACTGGCTGCGGGCGGCGAAGTGCCCCGGGTGTTCTTCTCGCCCCATCTCGTGCCGATGACCCGGGGCATCCTCGCCGCCTGCTACGTGCCGATGACCGCGCCGCCGAGCCGCGACGAGCTCGAGGCGGCGTACCTCGATCGCTATGCCAGCGAGCCCTTCGTGCGGGTGCTGACCGGTTCGGTCCTGCCCCAGACGAAGGCCACCCTGGGCTCCAACTACTGCGACCTCGCCGTCCGCGTCGATACCGAACGCGGGCTCGCGGTCGTGTTCGCGGCGCTCGACAACCTCGTCAAGGGAGCCGCCGGCCAGGCGGTGCAGAACATGAATGTGATGTTTAGTTTCGAAGAAACCACGGGCCTCTCGGCCATACCGGTGTTCCCGTGAGTTGCGGCGTCACCGCCCCGCGGGGGTTCGTTGCCGCCGGCGTGCACTGCGGCCTGAAGAAGAGGCGGCTCGACCTTTCGATCATCGCCTCCACCGCCGACGAGCCGTCGGCGCTGGCGGCCGTGTTCACGCGCAACCAGGTCCAGGCCGCGCCCGTGCTCTACTGCCGCGAGGTCCTGGCTGGCGGCCGGGCGCGAGCGATCGTGGCGAACAGCGGCAACGCGAACGCGTGCACGGGCGAGCCGGGCCTGGCCGACGCGCGGGCGATGGCGGAGCGGGCCGGCGCGGCGCTCGACATGGATCCGGGCCACGTCCTGGTCGCCTCGACCGGCGTGATCGGGGTCCCTCTGCCGATGCCGACCGTGCTCGCCGGCATCGACCAGGCGGCGACCGAGCTCGGGCCACGGGGCGGCGTGTCGGCGGCGGAGGGGATCCTGACGACGGACACGCGGCCGAAGATCAAGGTCGAGAAGGTCGGTCTCGCGGGAGGCGAGGTGACGATTGGCGGCATCGCGAAGGGGGCCGGAATGATGGCGCCGGACATGGCGACCACCCTGGCCTTCGTCACGACGGACGTGAAGGCGTCGCCGGAGACGCTCGACCTTGCCCTGCGGAAGGCGGTGGAACCAACGTTCAACAGCGTCACGGTCGACGGCGACACGAGCACGAACGACTGCGTCCTGGTGCTCGCCAACGGCGCGACCGGGGTCGAGGCCGAATCCGCGGATGACATGGAGCGCTTCACGGCCGGCCTGCAGCGTGTGCTCGGCCGGCTAGCCGTCGCCCTGATCGCCGACGCGGAGGGAGCGAACCGCGTGATCGAGGTCCGGGTGAAGGGCGCGCGTACCGACGCCGCGGCCCGGCAGGTCGCGAACACGATCGCCAACTCACCCCTGGTCAAGACGGCCTACCGTTCCGGTCAGCCGAACTGGGGCCGGTTCATGGGGGCGATCGGACGCGCGGGAGTCGACATCGTGGAGCAGCGGATCGGCATCGCGGTGCTCGCCGACGGCGAGCGGGTCGAGGTCGTGCGCGGCGGTCTGGGCGTCAGCGACAACCTCGAGGGTCTGGCGCGGACGATGCTCGCGGACCACACGGTTCTCGAAGTCGATCTGGGGCTCGGCGCGGGTCGCTGGACGGTCTGGACCTGCGACCTGTCCGAGGGCTACATCGAGATCAACGCCAGCTACATCAGTTGAGGACGGGCGCGGCAATGAAAGCAGAGCGGGATCTCGGCCAGGAAATGGCAGCGGCGCTGCGCTACGCCTCGGCGTGGCGCGGCAAGCGCGTCGTCGTCAAGTACGGCGGCCGCGCGATGGCCGGCGAGGAGTTCGGCACCCTGATCGAGGACCTGGTGCTGCTGCGGAGCGCCGGGCTGCGCCCGATGCTGGTCCACGGCGGCGGTGCCGAGATCTCGACGATGCTCGAGACGATGGGCATCGAGCCGCGCTTCGTCGACGGTCTGCGGGTCACGGACAAGGACACGATGCGGGTGGTCGAGATGGTCCTCGGCGGTTCGGTCAACAAGCGCCTGGTGGGGATGATCCAGCGCGCCGGCGGACGGGCCGTCGGCCTCACCGGCAAGGACGGCGACCTGCTGCAGGTGCGCCCCCACGCGCGGGCGGACGAACTCGGCTTCGTCGGCGAGATCGAGAGGGTCGACACATCCCTCCTCGACCAGCTCACGAACTCCGGCTACGTGCCGGTGATCGGCTCGCTCGGCGTGGGGCCGGGCGGCGACACCTACAACGTCAATGCCGATACCGCGGCCGCGGCGCTCGCCGCCGAGGTCTCCGCCGAGAAGCTCCTCCTGCTCACCGACGTGCGCGGGATCAACGACAACGGCGCGTTCCGGTCGCGGCTCACCCCCGGTGAAGCCCAGGAACTGATCGACTCCGGCGTCGTGTCCGCCGGCATGGTGCCGAAGGTGCGGGCCTGCCTCAGCGCCATCGAGGCCGGAGTCGGGAGCGCCCACATCGTCGCCGCCGGCGAACCGCATGGGCTTCTGGTGGAGCTCTTCACCGAAGGCGGCATCGGAACGATGATCAAGCCCGCAACCCAGCAGAGCCTGATTCAGGGAGTAGACCTGTCATGACCGAGGACAGCCTGTTCGCAAACTACAAGCGGGCGCCGGTGGCGTTCAGCCACGGCGACGGAGTGCGTCTGTGGGACACCCAGGGCCGCGAGTACCTCGACTTCCTGGCAGGTATCGCGGTCTCGTCCCTGGGCCATAGCCACCCGGCTCTGACCGAGGCGATCACGCGCCAGGCCGGGCGCTACCTGCACGTCTCGAACCTCTTCAGGATCCGCGAACAGGAGCGGGCGGGCGAGTTGCTGGTGGAGGCGACGAAGGGTCTGCTCCACAGCGCCTTCTTCTGCAACAGCGGCGCCGAGGCGGTCGAAGCGGCGATCAAGCTGGCGCGGCGCTATGCCTACGACCGCGACGGCTCGGGCGACCGGCACCGGATCGTCACCGCGGAGGGCGGCTTCCACGGTCGTACCCTGGGGGCCCTGGCGGCGACCGCCACGCCCGCCTACCAGGTCGGCTTCGGCCCCCTCCCGGGAGGGTTCGCCTCGGTACCCTTCGGCGACCTGGAGGCGGCGGCCGGCGAGGTCGACGGCAGCACCTGCGCGGTCCTCATCGAGGCGATCCAGGGCGAGGCCGGCGTGATCGAGCCGCCGGAGGGCTATCTCGAGGGTGTGCAGGCCCTCTGCCGCGAGCGCGGCGCCCTGTTCATCCTCGACGAGGTGCAGACCGGGATCGGTCGCCTCGGCCGGGCCTACGGCTTCCAGCACTACGGCCTCGAACCGGACGTCGTGACCCTCGCCAAGGGTCTCGGCGGCGGCGTTCCCGTGGGCGCCGTGCTGGCGCGGAGTGAGGTCGCTTCGGCGCTCGTGCCGGGCACCCACGGCACGACCTTCGGCGGCAACCCCCTCGCCAGCGCCGCGGTCCGGGCCGTACTCGAGACGGTGTTCGATCTGGACTTCCTCGAGCGGGTGGTCCGCGCGGGCGAGTACCTTCGCGCCCTGCTCGGTCAGCTCAAGGCCGGCGGCCTGGTCACCGAGGTGCGGGGTCAGGGGCTGATGACGGCGATCGAGTGCACTCCGGACGCGGCCGATGTCGCGACCCGTTGCCTGGAGAACGGCCTGATCGTCAACGCGCCCCGTCCGCACAGCATCCGGATGCTGCCGCCCCTCGTGGTTCACGACCCGGAGATCGAGCGGGCGGTCGGGATCCTCGCGCATTGCCTGGAGGAAGCTGCGGCTTGAGCGGGAAGACCGGCCGGCCCGCTACGCCCCGCCTGTGGGGCGGCGCGTTCGACGCGGAGGTCGATCCGGTCATCGACGCCTACACGCGGTCGCTGCCGTTCGACCACCGGCTCGCCGCCGCCGACCTCATCGGCTCGCTGGCACACGCCCGGATGCTGCTCGAGACCGGAGTCGTCGACCGCGACTCGGGCGGCGCCATCCTCTCCGGCCTGAGCTCGATGCTCCGGCGCGTCGAGGCGGGCGAGCTCGAGGTCGGGGGCGTGGACGAGGACGTCCACACCTGGATCGAGCGGCAGCTCACCGAGGACATCGGCGATGCCGGCCGGCGGCTGCACACCGCCCGCAGCCGCAACGACCAGACGGCGGTCGCCTTCCGGCTGTGGCAGCGGGTGGAGGCCGAGCGCGCGGTCGCCGCGGCCCTGGGGCTGGTCGAGGCCCTGCTTGCCCAGGGGCGGGAGCATGTGGAGACTGCTCTTCCCGGCTACACCCACATGCAGCGCGCCCAGCCGACAACGCTGGCGCAGCACCTGCTCGCCCACGCCTGGTCGGTCCTGGCCGACGCGGGAAGGCTCCGGCGCGCCCACCGGTCGGCCGGTTTGAGCCCGCTCGGCGCCGGGGCGATGGCCGGGTCGCCGCACGCGATCGACCCCGTCCGCAGCGCTGAACTGCTCGGCATGGACGCCGCCTATCCGAACAGCATGTGGGCGGTCGCGGACCGCGACTACGTCGCCGAGGCCCTCTTCGCCTGCGCGCTCGCCATGGTCCACCTGTCCCGCTGGGCCGAGGAAGTCGTGCTCTGGACGTCGAGCGAGTTCTCCTTCGCCCGGCTCCTGGACCGGGCCGCCAAGGGCTCGAGCATCATGCCGCAGAAGAAGAACCCGGAACCCGCGGAGATCCTGCGGGGCAAGTCGGGCCGCGCGGTGGGCGACCTGGTGTCGCTGCTGGTGACGGTCAAGGGCCTGCCGCTGACCTACAACAGCGATCTGCAGGAGGACAAGGAGGCCCTGTTCGACGCCTTCGACACGGTGACCGCCTCGTTCGACGTGGCCCGGGTGCTGGGCGAGAGTCTCGAGTTCGATCGCGACGCGATGGCGGCGGCGCTGGAGGGTTCGTACATCACCGCCACCGATCTGGCCGATCTCCTGGCCGCGGCGGGCGTGCCGTTCCGGAGCGCCCATGAGCGCACCGGCGCCGTGGTCCGCGCCGCCGGAGAGCGGGGCGTCGAGCTGTGGCAGCTTCCGGCCTCGGATCTCGAAGAACTCGTGCCGGAGATCGAGGACCGGGAAGGGCTGCTGGCCGCGTTGCGGCCCGAGGCCTCGCTCGCCGCCCATCGGAGCTACGGCGGGCCGGCGCCGGAGCGGGTACGCGAGCAGATCGACGAGATCGGCGAACGGCTTGCGGCCGCGCGGCGCTGGCTCGGCGAGCAGGAAGCGCCGCCGATCTACCGGGCTCATCTGGACGGTCGGTTGCTGGCTGAGGAGATCCCGGGAGCCGGCTCATGACCACCGCGATCCGCCACGGTGCCATCCTGGACATCATCGGCCGGCGGCCGGTGTCGAGCCAGAAGGATCTGGTGCGCGCCCTCGGCCGCCGGGGCTTCCAGGTCTCCCAGGCCACCGTGTCGCGCGACGTGCGCCGGCTCGGCCTGCTGAAGGTGCCCCTGGCCGGCGGCGGCTTCCGCTACGCGCCGGCCGAGCAGGCCGCTGGACCGGTACGCCCCGATGTCGAGCGCGCCATGCGGATGTTCGTGACCGGCGTGAGCGAGGGCGAGGCGCTCCTCGTGCTGAGGACGCGCAGCGGCAACGCGAACGCCCTGGCCGTCGTGATCGACCAGGCCGACTGGCCCGACGTCGCCGGCACGATCGCCGGCGACGACACCGTTCTCCTGGTCCTCAAGAGCGCCGCCGCCCGCGACCGCATCCGCGAGTCGCTGGCGGCCCTGCTGGAAGGCGACTAACTGGGTGCGCGGGTCTTCTGACCCGCCGCCGCCGAAGGCGGCCAACAGACGCGCCGCGAAGCGGCGACCTCTTTGCTGCCCGGCGTCAGCCGCCCTGCACGGCCCGCCGCACCTGCCACGCCTGCCGCGTCTCCTGCGACGAGAACCGCTGCTCGGCCCAGGGGTCTCCATAGGTGTGGTAGCCGTTCTCCTCCCAGAAGCCCCGCTCGTCGCCGTTCAGGAACTCGATGCCTTCTACCCACTTCGCGCTCTTCCAGGCGTAGAGATGGGGGACCACGAGCCGCAGCGGGCCGCCGTGGTCCGGCGCCAGCGGTTCGCCGCCGTGAAGGTCCGCGAACAGGGCGTGCTCGGACAGCAGGTCGGCGAGCGGCAGGTTCGTCGTGTAGCCGCCGTAGCAGTGGATCATCGCGTGTGTCGCGTCCGGAGACAGCGCAACCGCCCCCAGCACGTCCCGGGTCGCAAATCCGGACCACGGGTTGTCCAGGGTCGAAAAACGCGTGACGCAGTGGAAGTCGGCCGTCACCTCGCGCCGCGGCAGCGACTGAAGCGCCCGCCAGTCGAACGCGTGCTCGGCCTCGACGCGGCCGAACAGCCGCAGCTCGAAGCCTGCCGAATCGACCTCCGGCGTGTCGCCGACGGACAGCACCGGCCACTTCTTCGTGACGTACTGGCCGGGAGGGATCCGGTCGTCGCCGCGCCTCGGGACATCGTTCATGGCGGGGGAGACTATCGACACCCGCGGCGCCGTGCAGCCCGCCGGTTGTAAATGTGAGCGATGTGGTCAACAATTCCCGGTCCCCGCGCCACGGCTCGCCCGGAGCCGTCCGCCGGAGTCCGCACGATGATCACGGAATCCCCTCCCAGCGAGTACGCCGCGGCCGCCGTCGAGCTGGCCGGTCCGCCGATTCCGGAGGGGCTCGGCGACGGTGCGCGGCGCCTCCTGTCGCGGATCGGCAACACGCCCCTGCTCGACCTGAGCCACGTCCTCGGACCGGCCGCGCGGGAACGCGGATCCGAACTCCTGGCCAAGGCGGAGATGGCGAATCCGGGCGGTTCCGTCAAGGACCGGCCGGCGCGTCACATGATGCTGGCGGCCCGGGACGCCGGCCAGCTCGACGGCAGCCGCCGCGTCCTGGACGCGACCTCGGGGAACACCGGCATCGCGCTCGCCATGATCGGCGCGGCGATGGACGTCGGCGTGACGCTCTGCCTGCCGGAGAACGCTTCCATCGAGCGCCGCCGCATCCTCGGCGCGTTCGGCGCCGAACTCGTCCTGACCGATCCGATGGAAGGTTCCGACGGCGCGATCCGCGAGGCGCGGAGGATGATCGAGGCGGATCCCGAGGCCTTCTGCTACGTCGACCAGTACGGCAACACCGCCAACTGGCGGGCGCACTTCGAGACCACAGGCCCCGAGATCTGGATCCAGACGGAGGGCCGCCTCACCCACTTCGTCGCGGGTCTCGGCACCAGCGGCACCTTCTGCGGCACGGCGCGCTACCTGACCGAGCGCGCTCCCCGGGTCCGGCTCATCTCGATGCAGCCGGACGGCCCTTTCCACGGACTGGAGGGCATGAAGCACATGCCGAGCGCCCTGGTGCCGGCGATCTACGACGCTTCGATCGCCCACGAGGAAGCCGCGGTCAGCACCGAGGACGCCTACGCCGAGGTCAAGGCGCTTGCCCGGCGGAGTGGCCTGCTCGTCGGCATCTCCGCGGCCGCCAATGTGGTCGCGGCGCGGCGGATCGCCGAGCGCGCCGCCGAGGCCGGCGAGCGCGCCGTCGTCGTGACGATTCTCTGCGACGGCGCCGACAAGTACCTGTCCGAGCCGTTCTGGGACGAGGACTGAGGGTGATCGAGCTGTCCCAGGGCGATCTGGCCCGCATCCGCGCGCACGGCGAGGCGACGTACCCGGAGGAATGCTGCGGCATCCTGGTCGGCAGCAGCGAGAAGGCTGCCAATGAAGATGGGGCGTTTCTGGCCCGGGTCGTGCGGCTCGTTGGCGCCGAGAACACGCGCGAGGAGGAGAACCGCCACAACCGCTACCTGATCCCGCCCGAGGTCATCCTGCGAACCGAGCGGGAGGCGCGGGCGGAAGGCCTGGACGTGGTCGGCTACTACCACTCGCACCCGGACCACCCCTCGCGACCCAGCGACTTCGACCGGGACCACGCCTGGCCGGGCTACAGTTACCTGATCGTCTCGGTGCGCGAGGGCCGCGCCCGGGACGAGCGGAGCTGGCGGCTCAGCAACGACCGTTCCCGCTTCGACGAGGAACCGATCCGCACCCCTGAACCGCCCGCGACCTGAAACGCAAGAGAACCGAAGAGTCCCACGGAGACCGACGATGACCGTACTCATACAGATTCCCACGCCCCTGCGGGGCTTCGCCGACGAACAGGCCGAGGTGGCGGTGGCCGCCGCGACGGTCGGCGAGGCGATGGAGCAGCTCGTCACCCGCTACGAAGGGCTGCGGCCCCACCTGTTCGGCGACGACGGCAAGCTGCGCACCTTCGTCAACCTGTTCCTGAACGACGAGGACGTGCGCTACCTGGAGCGCGAGGCGACGCCGATCAACGGCGACGCGACGCTTGCGATCATCCCGTCGATCGCCGGCGGCGCGGTGGCGGAACCGCCGCCGGCCGCGGCTCAGTCGACCGCGACACAGTCGACCGCGACCGAGCTGAACCCGGAGGAGATCCTCCGCTACAGCCGCCACCTCATCATGCCGGAGGTCGGTTCCGAGGGGCAGTTGAAGCTCAAGCAGGCCAAGGTGCTGATGATCGGCACCGGCGGGCTCGGCTCGCCGGTCGGCATGTACCTGGCCGCGGCGGGCGTCGGCCGCCTCGGCCTGGTCGACTTCGACGTCGTCGACGAATCGAACCTGCACCGGCAGTTGCTGTACAGCAACGCGGACGTCGGCCGGCCCAAGCTCGACGCCGCGGTCGAACGCCTGCACGAGGTGAACCCGCACATCGAACTCACGCCGCACCCGGTGCTGCTCGACTCGAGCAACGCGCTCGAGATCTTCGAGGACTACGACGTGATCGTCGACGGCACGGACAACTTCCCGACCCGCTACCTGGTCAACGACGCCTGCGTCCTGCTCGACAAGCCGAACGTCTACGGGTCGATCTTCCGCTTCGAGGGCCAGGTGTCCGTGTTCTGGGGCTCCAAGGGTCCCTGCTACCGCTGCCTGTTCGCCGAGCCGCCGCCGCCGGGACTCGTCCCCTCATGCGCCGAGGGCGGCGTCCTCGGCGTGCTGCCCGGCATCATCGGCAGCCTGCAGGCGAACGAGGTGATCAAGCTGATCATCGGCCAGGGCGATCCCCTGATCGGCCGCCTGCTCCTGTTCGACGCCCTGCGCATGAGCTTCCGCGAGCTGAAGCTGCGCAAGAACCCGGACTGCCCGATCTGCTCCGAGAACCCGACCCAGACCGAACTGATCGACTACGAGCAGTTCTGCGGTGTCCCCGCCGTCGCCGAGGAACCGGCGCTCAACGACCTGATCGACGTGACCCCCAGCCAGGTCCAGTCCTGGATGAACGACGGCCGCGATTTCAGCATCCTCGACGTCCGCGGCCCGCAGGAGTACGCGATCTGCCGGATCGACGGTTCGACCCTGATCCCGGTCGCCGAACTCGAAGGCCGGTTGGAAGAGCTCGATCCCTCGAAGCTCTGGGTCGTCCACTGCCACCACGGCCCGCGGTCGACCCGGGCGACGAACATTCTCCGCGACAACGGCTTCCAGCAGGCGTACAACCTGGCCGGGGGTATCGATGCGTGGGCGGAGGAAGTGGATCCGTCGTTGCCGCGGTACTGACGGCTTCGATCAAGCGCCGAGCGCTTCGAAGCGGGCGTCGCGGTCCTCGACCTGCACCTGGGCACCGGGCAGTGCCTCGACAGCTCGCCGAGGCAGCAGGGCGAGGCCGATAGCGGCGTCGCCGCGAGGCGACGGGGAGACACTGGTGAGAGTGCCGGCAGACCGGCCGTCGAACTCGATCTCGGCGCCGGTCGCCGGCGTGTGTCCGGCCGCAAGGACGAGCCGGCACATTTTCCGGGCCGGCTGGCCGCGGTAGTGGATCCGGGCGACGATCTCCTGGCCCAGGTAGCAGCCCTTCTCGTAGTCGACGGCGTTCTCGATGCCGGTCTCCTGGGGCAGGTTCGAGTCGTTGTAGTCCACGCCCCAGAGGGGGTGGCCGTGTTCGATACGGAGTGCTTCGGTTGCCTCGGTGCCGGCCTGGGGGATCCCGGCTTCGGCCAGGTCCTCGGCCATCAGGGGCGCGATCGCGGAGGATTGCCAGAGTGAGAACGCGGGCACCGGGCCGTGGCCCTCGCGCACCAGGCGGGCCTGGTAGTCGAGGATCTCGACCTGGGCGTGGCTCCAGGGCGCGGTCAGGTCGCGGGCGGCCGTGGCGCCGAGATCGGCCAGGACGTCGGCGCTCTTCGGCCCGGCGACCCGCACCGAGGCCATGTCGCCGAGGGGCAGGATCTCGACCTGGTCGGTGACGATGTACTTCTCCAGGTGCTCGATGATCGTCCTGCCGCGGCCCTTCGGGATCTCGAGCCAGAGACGGTCTTCGAACGCCAGCACGGCGGCGCTGGCGAGGATGCGGCCGCGGACGTCGGTGATGAAGCCGAACGCGCCCCGGCCGGGCTCCAGAACCTCGACCGCCGCAGTGACCATGCCGCCGAAGAACCGTTCGCGATCCGGGCCCATCAGTTCGAGCCGGGATGCCCGCGGCGGCTCGCACAGGGCGGCCTCGGTGGTCAGCAGTTGATAGTCCCGTTCAAGGCTCATGGCGTTCGAAGCGAGGCGCCGTGGCCGTCGAGGAGGATCTCCCGCACCGAGGCGTGGCGAAGGTCCGGCACGACCCACCGGGCGCCCGCTTGTTCGAGTCGGTGGTCGGGCGTGAAGCCGGTGGCGACCGCCAGCACCGGCACCCCGTGGGCGTCGCCGCAGGCGATGTCACGCACCGTGTCGCCGATGATGACGACATCGCTCGGCGCCGGCGGCGCGCCGAGGCGCGCCGTGGCCCGGTCGACGGCCACGGGCACCAGCTCGTTGCGCCGGACGCCGTCCTCGCCGAAGGCGCCGAAGTCGAAGAAGCGGTTCAGGCCGAACGGCTCGAGCTTGGCCCGGGCGCCGATCTCCCAGTTGCCCGTGAGCAGGGCGACGCAGGTGTCATCCGCGCCGGCCAGCTCCTCGAGCAGTTCGACGACTCCAGGCAGGAGGCGCATCTGTTCGGGGTCCAGCCGTTCGAGCAGGTCGCCGTAGTGCGACCGGACCTCGCCCAGGCGGCCTTCGACCTCGTCTCGCGGCAGGCCCGCCTCGGTCATCAGGTCGATGACGGCTTCGGTGTCCGTCCTGCCGCCGAAGTCGTAGGCCCGCACGTTGCCCGTCTGGCCGAAGGTCCGCTTGAGCGCACCCATGAAGATGGGCCCGATCTGAGGGCCGCACCGAACCAGGGTGCCGTCTATGTCGAAGAGCAGAAGGCGCATCGCGTTGCGGTCGTTTCCGAGTAGGCGGGGAGACTATCCGCAGCGCGGGTGACTGTTAGCCTTCCCCGTCTTGATCGTACGGGTGCTGAGCTTCGCGACCGCCTTGGACGCCGTAGGCAGCGCCGAGACGGAACACGACCTTCCGGACGGCGCCACGGTCGCCGACCTGGTCGAGCGCCTTACGGCGGCGTACCCGGCTATCGAGCCATTGTGGCCGCGCCTCGCCGTAGCGGTGGACGGCGAGGTGGCCGCGGACCGTACCGCGCCCCTTCGCGACGGGGCGGAAGTGGCCCTCCTGCCCCCGGTATCGGGCGGCTCGTGCGGCGCCGGCGCCGGCCGTCTCCGCGACGGCGCCGTCGACGCGGACACGGTGTCCTCCGTGCGCGCCCGCGTCGAGGACGCCGGCAAGGGAGCCGTCGTCGTCTTCGTCGGCAACGTCCGCAACTCCTTCGGCGGCCGCCCCGTCGAGCGGATCACCTACTCCGCGTATCCGGCGATGGCGGAGCGGCGTCTCGAACGGATCGTGAACGAACTCGAATCCGCGGAACCCGGAACGCGAGTCGAGATCGTCCACGGCCTGGGCACGCTCGAAGTCGGCGACGCCAGCGTCGTCATCGCCACTGCTTCGGCCCATCGCCGTCAGGCCTACGACATCAACCGCCTCGCCTTGGAACGCCTCAAAGCCGAAGTCCCCATCTGGAAACGGGAGCACTACGCGGACGGCGCGTCCTCGTGGCGTGAGGAGGAACCGCTGGAGTAAGTCCCAACGGCCATCGGCCCGCTCGGCACAGACTTCCAGCCAGTCGGGGTAGGAGGGGTCAGGTCCCAGGTGCCTCTGAACGAGCGACGGTCAAGGACAGCACAGGATCCGACGCCCAACCGGAGCGAGTGAAGCGGAGTGAGCGCAGCCCCCTGCATCTCCTATCGAGCGCGAACGTCACCTGGGAGCTGACCCCTCCTGCCCCGACTGGCGGGTGCAACCGCCGCCGCTAGACGGCGAACGAGGAGCCGCAGCCGCAGGTGCCGACGGCCTTGGGGTTCGAGAACTTGAACCCGGTGCCGGCGACGCCGAGCTGGTAGTCGATCGTCGTGCCCTTGAGGTAGCGGGCGCTGATCGGGTCGACGTAGACCTGCAGGCCCTCGTACTCGAAGACCTCGTCCGTCTCGCGCTGGTTCGTCTCGAAGTCGAGCGCGTACTCGAAACCGCTGCAGCCGCCGCCGCGGACCGCGACTCGCAGGCCGTGGTCGGAAGACAGGCCCTCGTCCTCGCGGGTGAGCTTGATCATCCGCACCGCCTTGGCGGTCACGTGCAGTGTCTCCGGCACCTGCGCGGGTGCGGGCGTCGGCGCCGGCGGGGTGGGGAAGTCGATCTCGGGCATCTGTTCAGTGAGGCGCGTAAGGTGCGGCCTCGTTGCCCGAGAGTATCATCGAGGCGTGCTGACCGGGACGTTGGAGGGTTCGATGCGGCCCGCCGCGGGCAGCCGCGACGCGACGGGAGAAGGCCCGTGATCCGCGAACAGGGCCGGGGCGACGGCGGCTGCATCGAGGTCATCACCGGCGGCATGTTCTCGGGCAAGAGCGAGGAGCTGCTGCGCCGGCTCCGCCGCGCCCTGATCGCCCGCCAGCGCGTCCAGGTGTTCCGGATCGTGACGGACACCCGGGATGGCGAGGTCGACGTGCTGACCACCCGGGACAATCGGAGCCTGTCTGCGGAGACGGTGGCTTCCAGCGACGAGATGCGCGAGAAGCTGACGCTGGGCGTGGAGGTCGTCGGCATCGACGAAGCCCAGTTCTTCGACCGGGGCCTGGTCGACCTGGCGACGAAACTGGCCGACCTGGGTGTGCGGGTGATCGTCGCTGGGCTCGATCTCGACTTCCGGCGCCGCCCGTTCGGGCCGATTCCCGAGCTGATGGCTATTGCCGAGTACGTCGACAAGATGCACGCGGTGTGCGTGCGCTGCGGCGCCGCCGCCCAGTACTCGCTGCGGATTGCTGGCGGTGACCAGCAGGTCCTGGTCGGGGACGTGGAGACCTACGAGGCCCGCTGCCGCCGCTGCTACAGCTCGTCCGAGGAGATCGGCGAAGTCCGCGCCAGTTAGCCGGGAAGCAGGCTGTGCAGAGCCTGCCGGATCGTCACGCCGAGCAGCGGCGAGGACAGGTCGTGGCCGGCGCCAGAGACTTCCAGGCACGCGCCGAGCGAGGGCCAGCGCTTCGGTAGCCGGCGGATCATCGCGTCCGTCGTGAACGTGTCGAGCTGGCCATAGACCACGGCGACGGGCACCGAGGCGCTGGTCGCGGCATCGAAGTCGTAGTGCGTGAGCGGCGGCGCGATGAGCAGAAGCCCGCCGGGCGGGTCCTGCGCCGCCTCGGCCTGCGGCAGCCGCCCCATCGTGACGACCGCGCCGAAGGAATAGCCGATACCGATGCGTGGCAGTCGCGGAAAGCGGCCCCTGAGTTCCTGCTCGCAGGCGGCCAGGTCGTCGGTTTCGCCGCGGCCGGCGTCGTGGCGTCCCGCGCTGCCGCCGGTGCCCCGGAAGTTGAAACGAAGCGCGGCGCCCCCGAACTCGACCACGGCGTCGGCGGCGGTCGTGACGACGTGGTTGTCCATGTCTCCGCCGTAGAGCGGATGGGGATGCGCCACCGTCGCGACGAAGGACGGCGTCCCATCCGGCTCGAGCAGTTCGGCCTGGAGCGCCCCGGCGGGGCCCTGCGGTTCGAGAGGGGTGATTCGAGGCATTGGTCTGGCGTCAAGTCCGCGGAGGAAGCGCGGAATATACTCCTCGCGGCTCCGGATTGACCTTTCCGCAGCGTTGTCGCGGCGCCGGGTCGCTCCGGAGGCCTCGCGAAACACTGCCCCCAACGGCCCGTAACTCAGTCCGGACACGCTTCAAGGAGTCCGTTCGATGATCTTCGATCCCATGTACTTCGTCTTTCTCGCGCCTGGCCTGCTGCTGTCCCTGTGGGCCAGCTTCCGGGTCAAGCGGGCGTTCAAGAAGTACTCCAAGGTGCGCTCTGTCACCGGCATGACGGGCGCCCAGGCGGCGCAGCGCCTGCTGGCTTACGCCGGCATCACGGACGTCCAGGTGGTCGCCACCCGGGGCCGGCTGTCCGATCACTACAACCCCGTGACGAAGAAGCTCGCCCTGTCCGAACAGGTGTACGGCTCGAACTCGGTGGCCGCGATCGGCATTGCGTGCCACGAGGCGGGGCACGCCATCCAGCATGCGAAGAACTACGCGCCGCTGTGGCTTCGGTCGACTCTCGTGCCGATGGCCGGCATCGGCAGCAACATCGGCTACTTCGTCATGTTCTTCGGGCTGATCCTCGGCTCGATGGGGATGTTCCTGGTCGGCGTCGTCATGTTCTCGGCGGTCGTCCTCTTCCAGCTCGTCACGTTGCCGGTGGAGTTCGACGCCACGGCGCGGGCGAAGCGCCTGGCCGTGGACCAGGGGCTGATTCTGCAGACGGAGCGTGTGGGGATGGACCGGGTGCTCAACGCGGCCGCGCTGACCTACGTTGCCGCGGCCGTCTCCTCGCTGCTGACGCTGGCGTACTTCCTGATGCGGGCGGGGCTGCTCGGCGGGCGGGATTAGAGGGCCCGACACGCGGATGCCGGCCGGAAGGCCGGCGCACCGACAGCCGGATGCCGGCCAGAAGGCCGGCGCACCGGCGCACCGACACGCGCGCCCAGTGTGCGACTAGATCGGTTCGCCTAGTTGTGCCGTCAGTTCGGCCTGGCGGGCGGCAAGCAGCTCCGGGGTGGAGGCTTCCAGGACGAGCCGCAGCAGGGGCTCGGTGTTCGAGGGGCGGACGTTGAACCACCAGTCGTCGAAGTCGATGCGGATGCCGTCGAGGCGGTCCAGCGTGCCGCCCTGCTCTCCGGCGTAGCGCGCGACGAGGGCCTCCATCGTCCCGTCCTTGTCCTCGACCTCGAAGTTGATCTCGCTGCTCTTGGCGTAGCGGCGCAGCGGCGCGGTGAGCTCGGAGAACCGCTGGCCGGAGCGCCGGAGCAGGTTGAGCACCGCGACCACGGCGAGGATCGAGCTGTCGGCGCAGTAGTTCTGGCGGAAGTAGTAGTGGCCGGCGAGTTCGCCGCCGAAGATCGCTCCCGTCCGGCGCATCGTCGCCTTGACGAAGGAGTGGCCGACCCGTTCCGGCAGCGGCGTGCCGCCGTGCTCGCGGATGTACTCGGGAACCGCCCGGGAGGAGCGGATGTCGTGGATCACGGCGCCGCCGGACTCGCGCTGGAGCATCTGGCCGGCGATCAGGGCGGTGACCAGGTCGGAGCCGATCGCTTCGCCGCGTTCGTCGACGAAGGCGGCGCGGTCGCCGTCGCCGTCGAAGCTGACGCCCAGGTCGGCCTTCCGTTCGACGACGAGATGGCTCAGGTCGCGCAGGTTCTCCGGCAGCAGCGGGTTCGCTTCGTGGTTCGGGAAGGTGCCGTCCAGCTCGAAGTAGAGCGGCAGCAACTCCACGCCGCAGGCCTCGAGCAGGGGCCGGTAGATCGTGCCCATACCGTTGGCGGCGTCGGCGGCGAGCAGCAGCTTCGGAGCCTCAGTCGCCTCGAACGAGCGGTCGAGGAAGGAGAGGACGTGCTCGGCGTACTCCGTCTCGATGCTCTTCGCGTCGACCCGGCCCGGGGTCGCTGCCGGCGCTGGCTCTTCGCCTAGCGCGTGCCGCTCGATGATCGGGATGCCGTGGTCTCCGGACACCGGCACGGCGCCGGCGAGGCTGAACTTGAGACCGTTGTACTCGGCGGCGTTGTGGCTGGCCGTGACCTGAATGCCGCCGCCGGCGCCCAGGTGGCCGGTGGCGAAGTAGTTCATCGGCGTCGTGGCGAGGCCGATGTCGAGCACGTCGAGACCGGCCGACGTGAGTCCGGCGCAGAGCGCGGCGGAGAGCGGCACGCTGTGGTCGCGCATGTCGCGGCTGACCACGACGGTGCGAGGCAGGGCCGCGCCCTGGTCGCCCTCGAGCGTGACCAGGCGCTCGAACGCCATGCCGATCCGCCGCGCCAGCTCCTCGTTCAACTGCCCCGGGTAGAGGCCGCGCACGTCGTACGCCTTGAAGATCCCTGCCATGTCTCCGGTCGCTCCTGCTCAGTGGGGCCGCACTTCGATCGCCAGGGCGAAGGCACGCCCTTCGATCGGCGCTTCTTCCAGGCCGTCGGGGCCGTCGCCGTTCACCGCCTGCAGGGTGACGGCGAGCGTCTCGCCGCAGATCCACTCGCGATGCGCGTCGATCGCCGCCTCGACGTCGTCGGCGGCCCGATAGTGAACGGCGATGCGGTCGGCGTAGTCGAGGTCCGCGGCGCGCCGCCGGTTCTGGACCCGGTGCACGACTTCCCGCGCCAGGCCCTCGGCGATCAGCTCTTCGTCCAGTTCGACATCGAGCGCGACCAGCAGCTCGCTGTCGCCGTGGACGGCCACTCCGGGCCGCTCCTCGAGCCGCACCTCGACTTCGTCGGGCTCCAGGTGAGCCGCCTCGCCGTCGACCTCGATCGCGATGCCCCCCGACTGATCGAGTTCCCGCTTCAGTTCCAGACCGTTGCGGGCGGCGAGCGCCGAGCGAACGGCCGGCATGGCGCGGCCGAACCGGGGCCCGCACTTCGGGTAGTGCGGCACCACGTCGAAGGACACGTACTCCGAACTGTCCGCGGCCCAGCGAACCTCGTGCACGTTGAGTTCGTCCTGGAGCAGGTCGACGTAGGGCGCGACGAGTCCTTCGAGTTCGGGGTCGGCGCTGACCAGGGTGACGCTGCGAAGCGGCTGGCGGATCTTGATGCCGTTCGCGTTCCGTGCGGAGCGGCCGTTGCGGGCCACCTGGAGCACGGTGGCCATCGCCGTCTCGAGGCGCTCGTCGCTACGGTCCGCTGGCGCTTCCGGCCAGGACTCGAGGTGGCAACTGACGCTGCCCTCGCCCTGGCTCGAGACGAGGCGCCGGTGGAGCTCCTCGGCGACGAACGGCACGAAGGGCGCGATCAGCAGGCGAACCGTGGTCAGCACCTCGTAGAGGGTCTGGTAGGCGCTTTCCTTGTCGGCGCCCGGCGCGCCGTGGCTGGCGCCTTCGTCCTCGCTGGCCGCCCAGAAGCGGTCGCGGCTGCGCCGGATGTACCAGTTCGTCAGCTCGTCCAGGAAGGTCTCGATGCCGCGCGCGGCCAGCGCCGTCCGGTAGGCCCGCAGGTGATCGGTGGTGGTGCGGACCAGCCGGTAGAGCCGGAGCAGGATCCAGCGGTCCAGCGACCCTCGCTCGTCGAACGGAATCTCCGCGCGCCCGGGTCGCCAGCCGTCGAGGTTCGCGTAGATCGTGAAGAACGACAGGGCGTTCCACAGCGGCAACAGGAAGGTCTGGGCCGCCTCCCGCACCAGGCGCGCCGAGAACCGCGACGGCTGCTCGGGGTTGTTGACGCAGAAGTACCAGCGGAGCGCGTCGGCGCCGGTCTCTGCCAGCACCTCCATCGGCTCGACGACGTTGCCGAGGCGCTTGGACATCTTGCGGCCGTTCTCGTCGTTCACGTGGCCGAGGACGATGCAGTTGCGGTAGGCGGGGCTGTCGAACAGCAGGCAGCCGAGGACGTGCAGGGTGTAGAACCAGCCCCTGGTCTGATCGACCGCCTCGGAGATGAAGTCCGCCGGGAAGCGCGAGCGGAAGATCTCCTCGTTCTCGAACGGGTAGTGGTACTGAGCGAAGGGCATGGCGCCCGAGTCGAACCAGGCGTCGATCACGTACTCGACGCGCTTCATCGTGCCGGCGCAGCCCGAGGTCGTGCACGGCCACTGGAAGTCGTCGTCGATGAAGGGCCGGTGCGGGTCGAAACACTCGCGATCGTAGGGGTCCTCCGGCAGGGGCCGGCCGACCTTGCGGAAGAGCTCCTCGAACGAGCCGACGACGTCCACGGCGTCGCAGCAGGCGCACTTCCAGACCGGCAGCGGCGTGCCCCAGTAACGGCTGCGCGACAGCGCCCAGTCGACGACGTTCTCGAGCCAGTCGCCGAACCGGCCCTGGCCGACGTGCTCCGGGTGCCAGTTGACCTGACGGTTCTTCTCGATCAACCGGTCGCGGGCGGCGGTGGTGCGGACGAACCAGCTCGTTGTCGCGTAGTACAGGAGCGGCTGGTCGCAGCGCCAGCAGAAGGGGTAGTTGTGGCCTTGTCGTTCGCCGTGGAGCAGCCGGCCCTGCTGGCGCAGCGAGCGGACGATTGACGGGTCGGCGTCCTTGAACCACGCGCCTTTGATCTCGTCGATCAGGCCCTGAGTCGCCGGGTCCTGGGCGCTTCCGGCCGGGTCGAGCGCGACCCTCCCTTCCGCGTCGACAGCCTGGAGCTCGGGTAGGCCGTACTCGCGACCGCTGCGGAGATCGTCCTCACCGAACAGCGGCGCGGTGTGCACGGCGCCCGTACCCTCGGCGAGGGTGACGTAGTCCGCGAGCAGGATGCGGAAGCCGGCCTGGTCCGACACCTCGGCGGGCCGGTAGGAGCGCCGCGGTTCGACCGCGAAGGGCCGGTCGTAGAGCAGGCCTTCCAGGGACCGGCCGGAGAAGCGCGCGACGGTGCCGGCTTCCCGGAGATCGACTCGCGTCGGCTTGCCGTTGCCGGGCAGAAGCACGGGGACCGGTTGCTCCAGGCCGTCGGCGATGAGGAGCAGCCGTTCCGGGTCCGTTGGGTCTTCCACGGCGCGGTAGGTCAGGTCGGGATGCACCGCGATGCCGGCGTGGGAGAGCAGCGTCCACGGTGTCGTCGTCCAGGCGACGATGTCGATCGGCCGGTCGGTGCTGAACTCGTCCGCGATGGACTGGCCGGGTCGCAGCGGGAAGCGCACCCAGATCGAGGGATCCTCGGTGTCGCGGTAGTTCTGCGCCACTTCGTGGCTCGACAGGGTGGTGCCGCAGCGGGCGCAGTAGGGCTGGATCTTCCGGCCTTCGTAGAGCAGGTCCTTCTTCCAGAGTTCGGCCAGCGCCCACCACTCCGATTCGATGTAGGCGTTCCTGTAGGTCAGGTAGGCGCCGTCCATGTCGAGCCAGTAGCCGACCCGCTCCGTCATCCGCCGCCACTGCCGCTCGTAGGCGCTGACGCTCTCGAGGCAGGCGCTGTTGAACTTCTCGATCCCGTAGTCCTCGATCTGCTGCTTGCCGGAGAAGCCGAGCTGCTTCTCGACCTCGATCTCGACCGGCAGGCCATGCGTGTCCCAGCCGCCCTTGCGCGGGACTCGCCGCCCGGTCATCGTGCGAAAGCGCGGATAGAGGTCCTTCACCACCCGGGTGACGACGTGGCCGACGTGGGGCACGTTGTTCGCGGTCGGCGGCCCCTCGTAGAAGGAGAACTCCTTCTCCTCGCTCTCGTCGCGAGCCTCAAGAGAGGCTTCGAACACCCGCTCGCGACGCCAGAACTCCAGCGTCTCGCGCTCGAGCTCGGGGAAGGGATAGCCGCCGGGAACGGGCGGAAACGCGGGATCCCTGGACACGGCGAAGGCCTTGGGCGCGGCGGCCGCTCAGGCGGCGAAGCGCTGGCGTTCGATGAACGCTGTCAGCGCCGCCGCGAACTTGGCCGGTCGTTCGACGTGGGGCAGGTTGCGGCAGCCGTCGAAGACGTCCAGGTGGGCGTTCGGCATTTCCTGTAGCCAGAGGTCGGCGTTTTCGAGCGGTGGGTTGGTCGCCTGGCGACCCCATGCCAGCCACACCGGTTGGTTGACCTTCTCGCCGAAGCCCGCCTGCAGGCGGTGGCCGAGCCGGCCGCAGAGCGAGTCGATCAGGGCGTGGCTGGCGCCGGGAAGGTGGCTCGCACGGTAGAGCTGCTCGACCATGGACTCTCCCAGGCCCTCGGCACCGAACAGGGTCTCGCGCCGCAGGTGGGTCTCGAGCGCCCGCTCGCCGGTCACCAGGTTGAGTGCCGACCTGCCGAGCACCGGCGCCCGGAGCAGCGCGTGAATCACCGGGTCGCTGCGCTCGTCGGTGACCTCGGCGCCAATGCCCTGGGGCCCGACGAGGGCCAGGGCGGCGACCCGGTCCGGGACGTTCAGGGCGGCCTCGACAGCGTAGGCGGCGGCGCGGTGAGGGGCGACGAGCACCGCGCGTTCGCCGACGACTTCCTGAAGGAACCGGCCGAGCAGGTCGATGTAGAGCTCGGCGGTGTAGCGCCGGTTCGTCCGTTCCGAGTCGCCCCAGCCGAGCCAGTCGGGCACGAAGCAGTCGTGGCTTCGGGCCAGGCGTTCGGCGGTCTCGCGCCATAGCAGGCCGGTGTGCCCGGGGCCGAACGTGTGGAGCAGGACCATTGGCGGTTTGCCGCCGCGGCTGGGTGACTCGAGGTGGACGAAGGCCACGCGGCGGCCGTCGACCTCGATGTGCCGGGTGGAACCCCATCGGGGTCGAGGCAGGCGACCCGCCTTGCGGGCCACGATCGCGTTGAACAGGGCCGGGGCCCCTAGCGCGATGCCGCCGATGACGAGTCCGTTCGTCAGACGCCGCCTGATCAAACGCCGGGATTCCTGGTTGGCGGAGCGCGCCATGGGGCGGAGAATAACAGTGAGGGCTGTGCATAATCGGTCCGTGCCGTTCGAGATCGTGGTCGCCTGGGTGGGTCGCCGGCGGGAGCCCTGGGAGACGCTCTGCGGCGACTATCGGCAGAGGATCGAGCGGTTCGCGCCGGTGCGCGAACTCGTCGTTCGCCCCGCCCGCGGCGACGACCGGACTCGACTGCGGCTCGAAGGGAAGGCGATCCGCTCCGCCCTGCCGGCCGACGCCTGGACGGTTGCTCTGGATCGGGGCGGGCGGCCGCTGAGTTCGACCGGCCTCGCGACCGAGGTGGGTCGGCTGCGCTCGGAGTGGCGGCGCCCCGTTGTGTGGATCGTGGGCTCGGACCTGGGACTCGACCGCAACCTCCTGGAATCATGCCGCTTCCGGCTCTCGTTGGGGCCGCTCACGCTCGCTCACGAACTCGCCCGGCTGACTCTCCATGAGCAGATTTACAGAGCGTTCACCATCCTCGAGGGAATCAACTATCATCGGCGCCCGTTTTACTGAGCCGCGTGCGGAGGATTCAGGTGGCAAACGCGGACGAGGCTTCTCGAACCGACGGATCGAACGACATCAAGGAAGCGGCAGCCGCCGCGGCGCGGGAGCTCGCCGCCGCCCGGTCCGCGGCCAGGAAGGCAAAGGCCGCGGCGGACCGCAAGACCGCCTCGGCGGATCGGGCCGCGAAGGCAGCGTCGGAGAAGAAGACGGCGGCACAGCAGGCGGCTCGGGAAGAGAAAGCCGGCGCCGCGGCCGCGGCCAGGGCCGGAAAGACTGCCGCGACCAGGAAGGAGGCTGCCGCCGCCGCCGAGAAGGAGGCTTCGGCGCGGCGTGCTGCGGCGAAGAAGGCCGAGCGGACGGCGGTTGCTGAACGGGCAGCGGCGGCCAAGGCGGCTGAAGCCGCTCCTGCGCTCGCCGCCGCGGCGAAGCAGGCAGCGCGCGAGGCCGCGCTCCGGAAGCGCGAGGCGGTAAAGGCTGATCGCGAGGCCGTAGCGGCCGCCGAAGCCCTGGCCAGGGGCCGGGAAGAAGCGGCCGCCAGGAAGAAGGCCGCCGCCCAGTCCGGCCGGCTGGCGGCCACGACCGGCAGTGCCGCGGCCAGGGCCGCGAAGCTCCTGGCTGATCGCAAGTCCGCGGCGCAGGCGGCCGCGAAGGATGCCTCCGCCAAGGGCATTGCCGCCAGGAAGCTGGCCCGAACCTCCGCCTCCAGGGCGGCGCAGTCCGAGAAGGCCACGAAGGCTGCGCAAGTGGCGAAGGCCGTTGCCAGGGACGCCGCTCGGGCCGCGGCGGCGGCCGAGAAACTGGTGGCGAAGGCAGAGGCCGCCGAGAAGGCGGCTGCGGAGAAGGCAGCCGAGCACGAGGCGGCGCCGCCCGAGGAAGTCCAGGTCGAATCCGCGACAAAGCCGGCGAAGAGACAACCAGCCTGGAAGAAGGCCGCGCGCAAGAAGCCGCAGCCCAGAAAGCCGCCGACGCTGCTGCTTCGGCCGCAGCGCGCCAATGGCGATGGAGCCTCGGGCGCCCGAAGAAGGAACGCGGCCGTCGACTTCGACTGGGTGCGGGAACGGCTCGAAGAGAAGCGGCGGGAGCTCTTCGGCCGCTACAACCGCGATCTCACCGCCGGCCTCAAGGCGTCGACCGGCGAGGGTGCGGAGGACCTCGTCGACCGGGCGAATCACGCCTACAGCCGGGAGTTGAACTTCTCGCTCTCGGACAGCGACGGCATCCTGCTGAACCGGATCGTCGAAGCGACGGCCCGGCTGGACGACGGCACCTTCGGCATCTGCGTCCACTGCAGCAACGAGTTGGGCCGCGCCAGGCTGGAGGCGGTGCCGTGGGCGCCCTACTGCATCGACTGCCAGGAACTCGAAGAGAAGGGCCGGCTCCCCGCAGACGAGTGAAGGCACCCGAAATCGACGCCGCCGTCGAGCGAATCGAAGGCGGCGACCGCCAGCCGCTCTACCTGGTGATCGGTGAGCAGGTGCTGGCGACGCGGGAGGCGACCCGGATTGCGGAGGCCTTGGCCGCAGCGGCTGGCTGCGAGGTGGCGGTTCACAAGGGAGCAGGCGGCGCCGAGCTGGGCTCGATTCTGGCCGATCTCTTCACCTACTCTCTGTTCGAACCAGCCAAGATCGTCCTCGTCTCCGGGAGCGCGGAGTTCGCCGACAAGGACGCGGCAGCCGGTCTGATCGACGAGGCCGCGCGGGTCCTGGACGACGAGGGTCGCCTGGTTCGCGGTGCCGGCGAACCTCTTCCGGCGGCGGAGCGGACCGCCGCTGGCCGGCTCCTCCAGGTGCTCCGGTTGTTCGGCGTCGATCCGGTGGCGGGCACCGCGGAGGAGGTCATCGCGACGTTGCCGGACTCCACGTTCTCGGGCGGCAAGAACTACCGGAAAGGCGGCCGACGTGGGCGGCTGAAGAAGCAGAAGGCGGAACTCAAGAAGGGGTTGGCGGCGCTTCTGGAGGCGGCTCGCGCAGAAGACCTGAGCGGTTGGTCCGATGGGAACCTGGCGGAACTCGACAGAGCGGCCGAGGGCGGTTTGCCTGAGGGTCATGCCCTGGTCTTGGCCGAAAGGAGCGTGGACCGCGATCATCCCATCGTCCGGCGTCTGTTCGAGCGCAAGGCCGCGTTCGCGTTCGACACGCTCGGGTTGGACCGGCAGGGCAACCCCACGGGTCTCGACCCGGTCGTGGCCGAACTGGAACGGGAGACGGGCGTGCGAATCGACCGGGCGGCGGCCCAGGAGTTGGCGCGCCGGACACTACGCAAGGAGGGCTGGGGCGCCGGCGAGGCGGATGAGGCCTCGGCTGCACGCTTCGCGGCCGAGTATCGGAAGATCGCTGCCGGACTGCCGGAGGGCGACCGTCGGATCGACCACGCCGCGGTCGAAGAGTCGGTCGTGGACCGGGGCGAGCAGGACGTGTGGGATGTCTTCAACGCGATGGAAGGCCAGAAGCCAGGCGCGGCAGTGGCGGCGCTTCGTCGCTACTTCGACAGTGCGGCAGACCGAAGGGGCGAACGGTTCCGGTTCCTGAGCCTTCTGGCCGGCCGCTGTCAGCAGTTGGCCGCCGTCCACGGCCTCGCCATGGCTCACGGTCTGCCGGAGGCGAGGAACTACAACGGCTTCAAGGCCCAGGTGCTGCCGAAACTGATGGCGGAGTGGCCAGGTGCGACGAAGAAGCCCAGCGCGTGGCCGCTGTTCAACCTCTACAAGGCGGCCATGGCCCGTCGCAGTCCGGAGGCGGTTGCGGCGATGGGTGAGCTTCCCTGGAAGGTCCTCGAGGCAGAGATTCGCCTGCGGGGGGGCAGCGGGGAAGACGACGCCGCGCTTGAGGCCCTGGTTCTGGCGGTCGCCGGGGGAGGTGTGCCGGGCAGCGGCAACGGTCCTTCGTCGCGGCCACGGGACGGCTTGCGCGCGGGTCCCGGCGCGCGCCGTTCCGCCGATCGTCGCGGCCGCCGCCGGCGCTGACGTGCCCGAACTGCCCGAGGTCGAGGTCCTGCGCCGGAGCCTGGAACGGCCGCTTCTGGGCGATCGCTTCGAGACCGTTCGCGTCCACTTCCCGACTCTGCGCGAGCCGCTCTGCGAGCGCCGGCTGCGCAGCCTGGAAGGCCAGGAGGTCGTCGGCCTGCGCCGGCGCGCGAAGTACCTGTGGATCGACGCTTCGGGCGGCGAGACCCTGGTGCTGCATCTCGGGATGAGCGGGCGGCTCACCCTGGTCGACGGAAGGGCGCCGCTCGTGGCTCACGAGCACCTGGGCTTCGAGCTCGCGTCGGGCCGCCGTCTGCGGTTTCGCGATCCGCGGCGCTTCGGCATGGCTTTCGTCGCCTCGACGGAGAGCCTGGCCCGCGACAGGCACTTCCGCCATCTCGGCGTGGAGCCGCTGTCGACCGGGTTCGACGGCGCCCGCCTCGCCGGCCTGGCCGGCGGACGAACGGCGCCGGTCAAGAACTTCCTGATGGACGCCTCGGTGGTCGTCGGCGTCGGCAACATCTACGCGTCGGAGGCGCTCTACCGCTCCGGCATTCATCCGCGACGCTCCGTGGCGCGGATCGCGCGCCGCCGGTTCGACGTTCTGGCGGAGGCGGTGCGGGATGTGCTCGGCGACGCGATCGAACAGGGCGGCACGACCCTCAACGACTTCGCCGACGGCGAGGGCAACTCGGGCTACTTCCAGGTCTCTCTCGATGTCTACGGCCGGGCAGGCGAGCCGTGCCCGGCCGGCTGCGGCGGCACCATCCGCCGCGTGAGTCTCTCGAATCGCAGTACCTACTACTGTCCGCGCTGCCAGAGGTAGTCGCTACGTGAGCGGCCAGAACTGCGGGATCAGCCACACGGACAGGACGCCGAACACGATCTTGAGCGGCGCACCGAACTTCACGTAGTCCATGAAGCGGTAGCCGCCGGGGCCGAAGACCATCGCGTTCGTCTGGTAGCCCATCGGCGTCAGGAAGCTGGCCGAGGCTGCGAAGGCGACGGTCATCATGAATGGCTTCGGTTCCAGGCCCATCGATGCCGCGGCGGTGCCGGCGATCGGCACCATGAGCACCGCGGTCGAGTTGTTCGAGACGATCTCCGAGAGCAGGGCTGTCGCCAGGTAGACCAGCGCGATGACCGCCCAGGGCCCGTAATCGGCGCCGGCATTCGCGATCGTCTCTCCAATCATCGCCGCGAGACCGGTCTTCTCCATCGCGATGCCCATCGGCAGGATGCCGACCAGCAGGAAGATGACTGTCCAGTTGATCGCCTCGTACGCCTGCTGCACCGAGATGCCGCCGAAGACGATGAGCGCCACGGCGCCCAGGATTGACGCCTTCAGGATCGAGGTGACGCCGGTGGCGGCAACGATCACGACGATCGGGATGATCACCACCGCGAGCCACCAGCGCCGCGGGATGACGAGACGCAGCTTGACGTCCTGCTGCAACGGGATGAAGTCTTCCGTCTCGTAGAGGGCTTCGATCCGGGACCGGGGGCCGAAGACGAGCAGGGTGTCCCAGTTGTGGAGGACGATGTGGGCCAGCTTCTCGCGGATCGGGTCGCCCGTGCGGTTGAGCGCCAGCACGAAGCAGCCGAAGCGGCGGCGAAAGTCCAGGTCGCGGATCGTCGAGCCGGTGAGCCGGGAAACCGGCGAGAGCTGGATCTCCGCCATGATGTTGTTCTGGTCCGAGAGGTCGCGCTCCCCGATCTTGGTTTCCGTGCGAAGGCGCAGGCCGTAGTGGTCCCGGAAGCTGACGATGTCGTCCATCAGGCCTTCGACGATCAGGACGTCGCCGCCCTGGATGGCCGTGGAGCGGAGTTCGACGGCGATCCGCTCCTCGCCGCGCAGAATCTCGAGCACCGTGAGGCGGAAACGCTCGTTGATGTGTGCGTCGACGACGTTGTTGCCGACGAGCGAACTTCCCTCCGGCACCTGGACCTCGGTCAGGAAAGAAGAAAGCTGGTACTTCGTCGTCAGGTCGGAGGCCCCGGCGCGATCCGGCAGGCGTCGCATCGGCACGAACACGATGTAGGCGAAGCCGACGACCAGGAGGATCAGTCCGAGCGCCAGGAACTCGAACATGCTGAAGGCTCCGAAGCCGTACTCCGCCGACATGGAGGCGACCAGCAGGTTCGTCGATGTGCCGATCAGGGTGCAGGTGCCGCCGATGATCGAGAGGTAGGACAGCGGGAGCAGGATCCGCGACGGCGACACGCCGTAGTGCTTCGCGATCTGGATGCCGACGGGCATCAGGATCGCCAGGGCGGCCGTGTTGTTGATGAAGGCCGAGAGAACGCCGCAGACCAGGATCAGGGCGATCGCGGCGGCCCAGTGCGTCCTGCCGGAGAGTTGCGCGAGTTTCTGGCCGAAGCGGTCGATCAGACCGGTGTGGGTCAGCCCGTAACTCAGGATGAACATCATCATCACTGTGATGACGGCGTCGTTGCTGAAGCCGCGGATCGCCTCCTGGGGCGTCACCAGCCCGAACAGGAGCAGCAGCCCCAGGCTGGAGAGGGCGACCGCATCGATCCTCAGCCATTCGAAGCTGAAGGCCAGGAACGTGAAGACGATGACGGCGACGAGGATCCAGATGTCCATCGGCGGTTCCGGCGTTCAGCCGACCGGCAGCCGGCGGTGCGAGGCGACGGGCATCGAGCGCCGCACCTCGGCGACGCGCCGGCGGTCGATCTCCGCGATCGCGATGCCGGGTCCGTCTCCGGCATCGGCCAGGACGTGGCCCCACGGGTCGATGATCACCGAGTGACCAAAGCTGTGCCGGAGCCCGCGGTCGTCGTGGCGACCGGTCTGGGCGGCGGCCAGCACGTAGCACTGGGTCTCGATCGCCCGGGCCCGAAGCAGCGGGAACCAGTGGTCCTTGCCGGTCATCAGGGTGAAGGCGGAGGGGATGGTCAGGATCTCGGCGCCTTCCCGGGCCAGCTTCAGGTAGAGCTCGGGGAAGCGCAGGTCGTAGCAGATCGTGAGACCCAGGCGCGCGAGCGGCGTGTCGACGGTCACCGTGTCTTCTCCGGGCACGGCCGTCTTCGACTCCAGGAACCGCACCTCCGCGGAGACGTCGACGTCGAAGAGGTGGATCTTGCGGTACGTGGCGACGATCTCCCCCCGCGGGTCGAACAGGACGCTCGTGTTGTAGCAGCGCTCGCTCTCGTCGGGGGCCTTCTCGTTGTAGGAGCCGAGCAGCAGATGGATGCCGCGGTCGCGCGCCAGGGCGGCGAAGCGGGCGCAGGTGGCGCCCGACGTCGGTTCGGCCAGCTTGACCTTCTCCTTGTGCGGCCCGAGGTAGTTCGTGTTCTCGGGCGTCGACACGAACGTGGCGCCGCGGTCCGCCGCCGTCTCGATCCAGTGCCGGGCGGTTTCCCAGTTGGCCTGCTCGTCCGAGGTGGAACCCATCTGGACCACCGCGGCGAGGAATGTCGTCGTGTCGTTCACTCCGGTTGCTTCCCTCTCGCCGGGAGCTTACCGCCACGTTCCGGGCTAAGCTTCGGGGACCCATGTGCGGGATCGTCGGCATCCTGATGCGCCCCCACCCCGGACCGGCGATCGACTCGCGCGAGCTGCTGGAGGGCCTCGCGGCCGCTGGCCGAGCCGCCGAGGCCGCGGTTGCCGGTTGCGACCGCGCCGAGGCGCAGCCGCTGACCGCGGCCCTGTCCGCTGCCGCATCCGGGCTGGCCGGCTGGGACCGGCGGTTGCGGGCTCGGCCGGCGGTGCGGTCCCTGGTGCGCGACGAATCGCTGCGAGCCGCGATCGCCGATGCATTGCGGCCCTGCTCGGCGGCGGTAAACCGGTTGAAAGCAAGCCTCGATGTCGCCGCCGCCCGCTTCGGCGATACCGGCCTCGAGGCCGTGAACGGCGCCGCCGCGGCCCTCGCCGACGCCGAGTGGGCGATTCGCCGCGATCGGCTGCGGACCGCGGCCGAAGTCGGCGCGCTGGCGCCGGCCGGCGCCGGAGACGCCGGCCTGGACGTGCTGATCGCCGTCCAGCAGGCGTTCTCGTCGCTAGACCGCCTCGAGATTCGCGGCCGCGATTCGGCCGGGCTGTTCCTGCTGCTCTCGGGGCATGGCCTCGACCGTGATGATCCCGCGGTCCGGTCCCGACTCGACGGCCGGACCGGGGATCCGCTGTTCGCTCATCGCGCGGTGAACCTGAGCGGAGGACGGATCGGCCTGGTCTACAAGTGCGCGGAAGAGATCGGAGAACTCGGCGACAACGTCCGTTTCCTGCGAGCCGCGGTCGCTTCCGATCCATTACTGGCGGCGGCGCTCGAGAGCCTGGAAGTCGAGGCGGCCGTACTCGGCCATACCCGCTGGGCGAGCGTCGGCCGGATCAGCGAGGCGAACGCGCACCCGCTGAACGGGGCTGAGGCCGGGGGCGCCGCGGCCGATGGCCGACCGTCGCCCCAGGTGATCGCCGGGATCAACGGGGACATCGACAACCACGCGGACCTGGCGGTGCTGGAGAAGCTGAAGCTCGATCCCGGGATCACGACGGACGCGAAGGTGATGCCGGTCCTCATGGCCCGCCGGCTGGCCGCCGGCGACACGCCCTTCGATGCCTTCCGGGACACGGTGGCCGCGTTCGAGGGTTCGCTCGCCGTCGGCGCGCTTGCCTGGGACGACCCGTCACGGCTCTACCTGGCGATCCAGGGCAGCGGCCAGGGCCTCTACGTGGGACTGGCCGATCACGCCTTCGTGGTCGCCAGCGAACCCTACGGCCTGGTCGAGGAAACCTCGACGTATCTGCGCCTGGACGGCGAGGCGGAACCGGAGCGCGCAGGCGCCGGTTGGGGCCAGATCGCCGTGCTCGACGTGGCTCGCGCCGGGGAGCTGGAGGGCATCGAACGGTACTCCGCCGGGGGTTCGCCGCTACCGGTGGCGCCCGGAGAGATCGACCATGCCGAGATCACGACCCGCGACATCGACCGGGGCGAGTACCCCCACTTTCTGCTCAAGGAAATCAGCGAGGCGCCGGGTTCCGTGCGGAACACGCTCCGCGGCAAGCTGCGGGAGGACGCGACCGGGCGCCTTCGCGTCTTCCTCGGCGAGCGGACGCTGCCGGAGGCGGTCGCGCACGGCCTTCGGGACGGAACCACAGGCCGCATCGTCGTCACCGGCCAGGGCACGGCGGCCGTTGCCGGGCAGGGCATCGCCGCGGCGATCGAGGGACGGCTGCGCGAGCGCGGCCTGAGCCGTCCGCGGGTCGACGCGATGCCGGCGACCGAGCTTTCGGGCTTTCACCTGGGGGCCGACATGCACGACACCGTGGTCGTCGCGGTCAGCCAGTCCGGGACGACGACCGACACGCTGCGCACGGTCAACCTGGCGCGGCGGCGGGGCGCCCGCGCGATCGCGATCGTGAACCGCCGGAACTCCGATCTGGCGGAGCGGGCGGACGGCGTGCTCTACACCTCGGACGGGCGGGACGTCGAGATGAGCGTTGCGTCCACCAAGGCCTTCTACTCCCAGATCGCGGCGGGGATGCTGCTCGCCGTGGCGATCGCCGACCAGGTCGCCGGCGGCCCGGACGAACGGCCCGCGGCGGACCGCCTGCTGCGTGAGCTCCGGCGCCTGCCGGACGCGATGGAGCGCACTCTCGCTTTGCGCCCCGCGATCGCCGAGGCCGCGAGGGAGTACGCGCCGCGGCTGCGCGACTGGTCGGTCGTCGGCAACGGTCTCGATCGGATCGCCGCGGAGGAGGTCCGGATCAAGCTCTCCGAACTCTGCTACAAGGCGATCGCCTGCGACGCGACGGAAGACAAGAAACACATCGACCTGTCGTCCGAGCCCCTGATCCTGGTCTGCGCCACCGGGGTCCAGGGCTCGACGGCGGCGGACACGAGGAAGGAGATCGACGTCTACCGCGCCCATCGCGCGACGCCGATCGTGATCGCCTCCGAAGGCGCGGTGTTTCCGTCCGCGGCAGCGACGATCGAAGTGCCGGAGGTGCCGCCCGAGCTGTCCTTCGTGCTGGCGACCGTGGTCGGCCACCTGTTCGGCTACCACGCGGCGCTCGCCATCGACGACCTCGCCAGGCCGCTGCGGGCGATCCGCACGGCGGTGGACGACGTGGTCGCCGCCGGCGCGGCGCGGCCTTTGGCTCGACTGCGCGAGAGGGCCGGCGACGAGATGGATGCCGTCCGCGTTGGCCTGGCCGGCGGCAGCTACGACGGCAACCTGCATGTCGGCCGGGCGGTGCGGCTGGCGGTGGCGCTCGACGGGCTGGATGCCGCCGGCGACAGCGGCGAGGCGAGCCTGCTGGCGGTGTTGCGAGACGCTCTCGGCCCCGCGATCGACGACCTCACCCGGCACGTCGACACGATCAAGCACCAGGCGAAGACGGTCACCGTGGGCATCTCGCGCCACGACCAGACCCTGGGCCGGATGTCTCTTGTGGCCGCCCTGGTGGAGGCCGGTGCCCCGGAGGAGGCGATCTCGGCGGAGGACAGGCGGACGATGAGCGCAATCGACCCCTTCGTCGACCAGGTGCTCGGCTACGTCCGCTACCGGCTCTGGGCGGGCGGCGACGGTCCGCCGCCGGGTGACGGCGCGACCATTCGGGTCCTCCGCGCCGGCGGCCTCTGCCGCGACCTGCAGTCCCGCACTGTCCGGCAGCCGCTGCTCCAGGGCACCAAGTACGCGGTCGCGGTCGAAGGCCGGCTGATGGCGGCTCGCGGGCGCACGGATGGCCGGGTGTTCATCGGCGTGCCCGAGTTCGGCGACGGCGCGGTCGTAGGCGTAGACCTGATCCATGTGCGTTTCCGGGAGCGGGCGCCGGCCAGCGAACTGCGCCGCCTGCTCTCCGGCTACCGGGAGCGTTACTCCGAGCTGCGCGACCAGGTGCTCAGGAGGGCGCCGGAGTTCGACGACTGCCTGCTGGCGGAAGTCCCGGTCGAGGACCTGCTGGTCGATCCGGTAGCCCAGCTCGCCGAACGCTGGCAGAGCACTCCTTCCGGCGGCGTCTCGTGAGGGTCCTGCTCACCGGCAGCGCCGGCTTCATCGGCTTCCACGTCGCCAGGGCCCTGCTCGAGCGCGGCGACGACGTGATCGGCTACGACAACTTCAATCCGTACTACGACCCCGAGCTCAAGGAGAGGCGCAACGCGATCCTCAAGGAGCAACCGAACTTCCGTCTCGTGCGTGCCGACATCGGCGACCGCGAGGCCCTGCAGGACTCCTTCGACGACCTCGTCCGCGGCGCTGGCGGCACGGAGACCAGGGTGTGCCACCTCGCGGCCCAGGCCGGAGTACGGCATTCGATCGACCATCCGAACGAGTTCGTGCGCGACAACGTCCAGGCCTTCACATACGTCCTCGAACTGTGCCGCAAGCGCGAGGTCGGCGGCCTGATCTACGCCTCAAGCAGCTCGGTCTACGGCGACAGCACACGGGACCGGCTCAGCGAGGGCGACAGCACTTCGGCACAGTGCTCGCTCTACGGCGCGACCAAGAAGATGAACGAGCTCATGGCCTCGGTGTACAACCACCTCTACGGCCTGCGCGTCACCGGCCTGCGCTTCTTCACGGTCTACGGCCCCTGGGGTCGGCCCGATATGGCGCTGTTCCTGTTCACCGGCGCCCTGCTGCGCGGCGAGGCGATCCGGGTCTTCGGCCACGGACGGATGCACCGTGACTTCACCTACATCGACGACATCGTGACCGGCGTCGTCTCGGCGATCGACCGCAACCACGAGGACCTCGTCTGCAACCTCGCCGCCGGCCGCACCGAGGAACTCATGGAGTTCATCCGGCAGATCGAGTCGAGCTGCGGCCGCGAGGGCGAGAAGGAGTTCCTGCCCATGCAGCCCGGCGACGTCGTGCGGACCTCGGCCGACCTCAGCCGCGCCAGGGAGTGCCTGGGCTACGAGCCGACAACCGCGATCGCCGACGGCATCCCCCGCTTCGTCGACTGGTACCGCAGCTACTACGGCCTCTAGCTAGTCGAGCCGCGCCGCCCACGCCGCGGCCCGCTCCCGCATCTTCGGCGCGTCCTCCGGCAGGATCATGCCCTGCTCGATCGCACGGTCCAGTGCGGCGTTCCAGGCATCGAGATAGCGCTCGCTGTCCGGGTACAGCGCCGCGAGCTGTTCGCTGTCGAAGTCGGTCGCCGTGCCGTACAGGAACCCGAATCGCGTCCCTTCCCTCTGCGTGCCGAAGCCGCTGTGCGAGGCGGTCGGCGCCTCGACTTCCGGCAGGCGAATGCCGCCGACGGCGTTGCCGTGCTCGTCCCGGACGACCTCGGCGTTGGGATCTCCCGCTTTCATCTCTACGCGCGGCATGCTCGGTGGCTCGACGCCGTCCCTGATCCAGCGGTCCAGATGCCTGACGGCAGCCTGGTACACCGGGGAGTAGGACAGCCAGTTCGAGCCTTCGACCGTGGGTTCCTTCGGCCTCGCCGCGGATACGTGGGACGTCCCCGCCACCTCCCAGAGCCGGAAGCGGTCCGAGTCCGGCTCGCGTACGGTGTAGTAGCTGGTCAGCTCGGTTTCCGAGTTGACGACGATGACCGGAACGTCCAGGTCCGATCGGACCGACGCGAGACTGCGCCCCCTGCGTCCGCCCCCACCCTCGGACGCGAACGGCACGACGCCGCCGAAATCGATGAACGGCAGGTAGCCGTCGAACAGCTCTGTCAGCGGGTGCACGCCGTTGATGTAGGTGCGCAGGCGCGCCGCAGACTGGGACGCGCCCGCCGCGATCAACCGCTCGACCTCGAGACCGCCCATCGGGTCCAGGCCCTGCCGGTCGCGGTCCGGTCCGATGGCGCTCGCGACCTGCGTGAAGATGTCGTAGGAGTAGGCGTCCCCGGGGTGTTCGAGCGAGCCGTAGCGCTTCGGGTCCCAGGCCTTGAGGCCCCCGGGGCTCTGGGGAAAGCCGTGGACGCCGACCTTCTGCGCGGAGACCCCCACCCAGGCATAGCCGCGCAGGGCCTCGTCGCTCGCGGAACCGAGCTCGAAGCCGGCGGTGACGTTCAGCCAGAAGACGATGACCGTGCCGTTGAACTCCGAGGCGTCCTCGGGGCGAACCACGAGCATGCGCGTCTTGAAGTCGGCCTTCTGCCCGGAGGCCCGGGTCTGCCATCGGCCGTCCGCGGAATGCGTGCCGTCGACCAGTTCGTACGCGGTCGCTTCGCCCTCGAGGAAGTACTCCTCGGTCAGGTAGCCGCGATCCGCCACGTTCACCGCGGCGAACGGCGTGGCCCGTTCTCCGCCCGTGATGGGCCCGGACAGGGTTGCCGGGCTCGGGGTGGCCGCGACGACCGCCGTCAGGAGCGCTGCGAACGCCACGGTGCTCACCTTCGTCGGAGACGTCGAGGGACGGGACAGCTTCAGCGGCGAGTCGGTCATTTGGCGGAGCCTCTCAGTTCTGGAACGTTGCCGGTTCCGGGTATCGTAGCCGCCCGTTGACAACAGGAGTTCCAGCGTGAAGGTAGCCCAGGGCGTCGCCGAGTACCTCAAGCGGGAGGGCGTGGAGTTCATCCTCGCCTACCCGGTCAATCCGATCATCGAGGCCGCGGCGGTGGCCGACATTCGCACCGTGATCGTCCGCCAGGAGCGGATCGGCCTGCACATGGCCGACGCCGTCAGCCGGCTGAGTTCCGGCCGGCAGCTCGGCGTCTTCACGATGCAGAGCGGGCCGGGGACGGAGAACGCCTTCGGCGGCGTGGCGCAGGCCTACGGCGAGTCGGCGCCCATCCTCGTCATGCCGATGGGGTACAGCCGCCGGGCGATGCACGTGGCGCCGAACTTCAACGCCGTGGCCAACTTCCAGCACGTGACCAAGTGGTGCGAGCCGCTCAGCATGGGCAAGGCGATGCCCGAGGTCATGCGCCGAGCCTTCAGCCAGTTGCGTTCGGGGAGTCCGGGTCCGGTGATGGTCGAGGTGCCGGCCGACGTCTTCGCCGAGGACGTGCCGGACGACCTGGGCCCCCGGCCCAACGGGAGAGTTCGCGTAGGCCCCGACCCCGACCTGGTGCGCGAGGCGGCGGAGATGCTGGCGGCGGCGGAGCGGCCGGTGATCTACGCCGGCCAGGGCGTCCACTACGCCGAGGCCTGGGACGAGCTGCGGCGCCTGGCCGAACTCCTGAACGCGCCGGTGACGACCAGCCTCGGCGGCAAGAGCGCCTTCAACGAGGATCATCCCCTGTCGCTCGGCTCGGGCGGCCGCGCGGTGCCGAAAACGGTCCATGAGTTCCTGGGCGCGGCCGACGTGATCTTCGGCATCGGCTGCAGCTTCACGACGACCGCGTTCGGCCTCTACTTCGGCAAGTACCCGCAGGCGAAGTACGTGCACGCGACGCTCGACCCGGTCGACCTGAACAAGAACGTCGCCGCCGACTGCGCGGTCGCCGGCGACGCGAAGCTGACGCTGGCCGCCCTGATCGCGGAACTCGAGGGCCGGTCGCTGCCCCACGCGGCGGCTCGGGCCGACTCCGTGCCGGCCGAGATCGAACGGATCCGCTCCGGCTGGCTCGACGAGTGGATGCCGAAGCTGACCTCCGACTCGGCGCCGCTCTCGCCCTACCGCGTGCTCTGGGATCTGATGCACACGGTCGACCGGGACAACGTGATCATCACCCACGACGCCGGTTCACCGCGGGACCAGATCTCCCCCTTCTGGCGCAGCACGACGCCGCTCTCCTACATCGGCTGGGGCAAGACGACCCAGCTCGGCTACGGCCTGGGTCTCGCGATGGGCGCCAAGCTCGCGCAGCCCGACAAGCTCTGCATCAACGTCTGGGGCGACGCCGCGATCGGCTTCACCGGCATGGACTTCGAGACGGCGGTGCGGGAGCGCCTGCCGATCCTCTCGATCCTGTTCAACAACTTCTCGATGGCGATCGAACTGCCGATCATGCAGGTGGCGACCGAGAAGTACCGCAGCACGGACATCTCCGGCCACTACGCCGACATGGCGAAGGCCTTCGGCGGCTACGGCGAGCGGGTCACCGACCCCGCCGAGATCGTCCCGGCGATCCGCCGCGGCATCGAGGCGACCGAGTCGGGTACGCCGGCCCTGCTGGAGTTCATCACCGAGAAGGAGATCGGGATCTCCAGCTACTAGGGCCTAGTCACAGCACACCGGCGGCCCCAGCAGCGACGGCGCCGGCCCCTTGCGGGTGATCGCGCTGTCGATCGCCTTCGGCAGCACGGTGACGATCTTCTCGATCTCTTCGTCGCCGAGGATGAACGGCGGGCCGAGGCAGACGACGTCCCGGGCCGGGTCGTTGCCGCCGGGGTAGAAGAAGACGTCCATCGACAGTCCGGCGGCCACGACGGCGTTGACGAGCGAGAGTTCCGCGGGGAACGGCTCCAGCGTCTCGCGGTCCTGGACGATCTCGATGCCGTAGAGCAGGCCGCGGCCGCGTACTTCGGCGACGTGGGGGTGATCGGCGAAGGTCTCCCGCAGGCGCTCACCGAGCACCGCGCCGACGGTGGCGGCGCGTTCGACGAGTTCCTCGTCCTCGAGGATGCGCAGCACCTCGGTGGCCGCGGCGCAGGCGGGTGAGTGGGCGCCGTAGGTGAAGAACATGACCGAATCGCCTGCTTCGGCGATGGGCGCCGTGACCTCGTCGCGGGCGCAGATCGCGACCAGGGGCGCGTAGCCGCCGGTCAGTCCCTTGCCGCCGACGAGGATGTCGGGAACCACGTCCCAGTGGTCGACGCCGAACTTGCGGCCGGTGCGGCCGTAGCCGGTCATCACTTCGTCGGCGATCAGGAGAATGCCGTGCCGCCTGCAGATCCGGGCGACCCGCTCCAGGTAGTCGCCCGGGGGCACGAGCGCGCCGGCGTTGGAGCCGACGATCGGTTCGACGACGAAGGCCGCGATCTCCTCCGGGCCGATCTCCTCGAACACCCGTTCCACTTCGTCGGCGCAGGCGATGTCGCAGCCGGGGAACGTCTTGCCCAGCGGGCAGCGCATGCAGTAGTGCGCGGGCGGTCGCGGCTGGTCGGTCTGCTCGTCGACCAGCCAGTGCTCGAAGCCTGCCCGCCGTCCCTGGTGTCCGCCGACGGCCAGGGTGGCCATCGTGGCGCCGTGGTAGGAGAGCTGGCGTCCGAACACCCGCCAGCGCTCGGGCCGCCCGGCCGACAGGTGGTGCTGGCGTGCGAAGCGGATCGCCAGGTCCATCGCCTCGGAACCGCCGCTGGCGAACAGGACCCGGTTGATGTCGCCGGGCAGCCAGCGGGTCCTCATGCTGTGGACGAGCTCTGTTCGCGCCGGCGTCGCGAAGGGAGGCACGATGTAGTCCGTCTGCGCCGCGGCCTGTGCGTAGGCCTCCGCCACCTCACGCCGGCCGTGGCCGATGTTCGAGACGATGGCGCCCCCGGCGGCGTCGAGGATCCTGCGGCCGTCAGGCGTGATCATGTAGCAGCCTTCGGCGGCGGCCACCTCGAGAGGCGCCTTGCCCTGGCCCAGGAACGGGTAGTCCTCGGCGTGCGGAATGGGCGCGGGTGCGGTCCGCGGAGCAGCGGTGGTCATGGTCTGAGCCTAGTAGACTCGCGCGCGCTTCAGGAGCATGAACGGAATCCACGACATGGGCGGCATGCACGGCTTCGGGGCCGTGGATCGCCGCTCGGATGAGGCCCTGTTCCCGGAAGCCTGGCAGGGGCGGGTCTGCGCCCTCGCCGGTTACGCCATGGGCGCCGGGCTGGCGAACATCGACGCCTTCCGCCACGCGATCGAGCGGATGCCGCCGGAGCGCTACCTCGCCGACGGCTACTACGGCCGCTGGCTCTACGCGCTGGAGACGCTGGCGCGGGAACGGCTGGCCGGCGACGCGCTGCCCGAGCGCCCCGACGTCGGCTCGGTGACCCGGGAAGTGGACCGCGAACCCCGGTTCGCAGTCGGCGACCCGGTGCGCACGTGGAACCGCCATCCACAGGGGCACACCCGACTGCCCGGTTACGCTCGGGACAGGCGGGGCGTGATCGCCGACATCCATCCGGCCTGCGTCTATCCCGACACGAACGCCGACGGCCGGGGCGAGTCGCCGGAGTATCTCTACACCGTCGCCTTCGAGAGCCGGGAACTCTGGGGCGAGGAGGCGGAGGCCGGCGCCACCGTCTACATCGACCTGTTCGAGCCGTACCTGGAGGCGCTGGCATGACTGCCGATCGCCGGCAGGGAAGCGATTCCCCGGCAGTCCGCACCGAGGCGGTCGAGGCGCTGCTGGTGGAGAGGGGACTGGTCCAGTCCGCCGCGGTCGACGCCCTGGTCGAACGCTACGAGCAGGACATCGGTCCGCTGCGCGGCGCCCGGGTGGTGGCCGAAGCCTGGACCGATCCGGCGTTCAGGGCGCGGCTGCTCGAGGACGGCATGCCGGCCATCCGGGAACTGGGATTCGGCGACAACACGGATTCCCACGTCGCCCGCCTGGTGGTGAAGGAGAACACGGAGTCCGTCCACAACCTGGTCGTCTGCACGCTCTGCTCGTGCTATCCGTGGGCGGTGCTCGGACTGCCGCCGGCCTGGTACAAGTCGCCCGCCTACCGGTCGCGCGCGGTGCGGGAACCGCGGTTGCTGCTCGCGGAGCTGGGGCTCGACCTCGAACCCGAGGTCGAACTGCGGGTCTGGGACTCGAGCGCCGAGGTCCGCTACATGGTCCTGCCGCGGCGGCCCGAGGGCACCGGTGGCCTGGACGTCGAGGAACTGACCGCCCGCGTCACCCGCGACTCGATGATCGGCGTCGAGCGGCTGTAGGTCCGGCGAACCCGCATGTCTCTCCCTGTCCGCCTGGATGAGGACGGCGCCTCCGCGCCTCCGCGGGAGAACGGGGAGCTGGCCTTCGCCGCTCCCTGGGAGAGCCGCCTGTTCGGCCTGACGATGGCGCTGGTGGAGGGCGGGCGGCTCGACTGGGAGGCGTTTCGCGGCCGCCTGATCGCACGGATAGCCGCCTGGGAGAAGCGGGCATCCGCCGGCGCACCCGGTGCCGGAGAGTCCTGGGACTACTGGCAGCGCTGGGGGGAGGCCTTCGAGGATTCGCTGGAGACCGCGGGGCTCGTCGGCGGATCCGAGATCGAGGGCCGCAGCCGCCGGCTGGCGGCGCGGCCTCACGGCCACGATCATCATCACGATCACGACCACCATGCCCACCACGACCACCACCAGGAACACGCGGTTCAGGCCGCAGGGGAGATCGACGAATGACGGCGCAACTACTTGCTGGCGGACCGGTCGCGGAGGCCGTTCTGCAGGATGTCGCGAAGCGGGTCGAGGAGCTCGCTTCGGCAGGCGTCAAGCCGGGCCTGGGCACGATTCTGGTCGGTGACGACGCGGCATCCGCGGGCTACGTGCGCAAGAAGCACGAAACCTGCGAGGAGGTCGGCGTCGCGTCGTTCCACGAGCAGGTACCGGCGGGCGGCGGCCAGGAGGCGCTGCTGGCCGCCGTCGACCGCTTCAACGCCGACCCGGAGGTCGACGCCTACATCATCCAGCACCCGGTTCCGGCCGGCTTCGACTTCAACGAGGCCCTGACGCGAATGGATCCGGCCAAGGACGCCGATGGCCTGCATCCGGTCAATCTGGGCAAGCTGGTGCTCCAGGAGCGCGGTCCCGTGCCGTGTACGCCGGCCGGAATCCAGGCGATGCTCCAGCACTACGGGATCGACATCGCCGGCCGCGAAGTCGTTGTCCTCGGGCGCGGCCCGACCCTGGGGCGGCCGCTGTCCCTCCTGCTGACCCTGAAGCAGGCGGGCGCGAACGCCGTCGTCACGGTCGTCCACACGGGTGCGAAGGACGTCAGACCGTTCACACGCCGCGCCGACATCGTGGTCGCCGCTCTCGGCGTGCCCCGGTTCGTCGTGCCGGAGATGATCAAGCCGGGCGCGGTCGTCGTCAGCGGCGGCATCAGTTGGGAGGGCAGGAAGCTGCTTCCCGACGTCGACGAATCCGTCGGCGAGGTCGCGAGCTGGATCACCCCGCGGCTCGGCGGTGTCGGTCCGACGACGGTGGCGATGCTGCTGCGGAACACGGTGCTCGCGGCGGCGGATCGGGCGGCGTGACGTCGGCTACGGCGCCGCGCCTGAACTTCGCGCCACTCGGGAACGCTTACGCTGAGCAGTTGAAACAGGTAGCCGGGCTACGGAATCCGTAAGAACCGTAGCCCGGCTACCTGGGGGCCGGCGTCCGCGGGTCGACTTACGCGGCCGCCGTACGAACTGCCGCGCGCAGGAGGCTGTAACCGCTCGCGTCCACCTGTCGGCGACTGGAGACGTCGCGCTCGATGTCCTGCGCCCATGCGGCGTCCCTGGCGCGCGGGCCCGCGACCAGGGAGAGAATCTCGGAACCGAAGCCGGAACCGTAGGAGAAGGCGGCCACCTGCTCGCCGGTCTTCAGCCCCTGGAGGGCGTTCGCGACCGCGATCCAGAGTGAGGCCGTGTACGAGTTGCCGGAGAGCCTGTTCCAGAGCATCGACGGTTCGACCTTGTCGCTGTAGATCCGCTGGATCCGTTCGGCGGACCAGCCGGCCACCTCGCCGACGAGGTGGAAGGCCTTCTTGACCATCTTCGGGAACGGGACGTGGAAACAGATCGCGGAGAACCGTTCCATGACCTCGGCCGGGTTTCGACCGTCGGCGAGCGCGTTGAAGCACTCGACGGCCGCCTTCTTGTAGCACTCGAGACTCAGCTTGCCGTCGACCGTCGGGTAGGACTCGCCCACCGGGCGGTAGAAGTCGAAGGCCGGCTCGCTCCAGGCGTGGGTGTCGAGACCCACCTGAGCGATCTCGGGCCGGTCCACGACGAAGGCCACGGCCCCGGCGCCCTGGGTCGGTTCTCCCGGGTCGCCCTGTTCGTAGAGCGCGATGTCGGCGGCGACCACCAGGGCAGCCTTGTCCCGGGCCGCGCCCGACATGCGCCACTCGCAGGCCTGGCGCAGGGCCAGGGTGCCGCCGTAGCAGGCATGCTTGACTTCGTAGGAGCGGATGTTCCCGACCAGGCCGAGTTCGTCGGCCACGAAGGCGGAGAGGGGCCGGCTCATGTCGACCGCGGTCTCCGTGCCGACGGCGATCATGCCGATGTCCTCCAGGCCGCCGTCCCATCGGGAAAGGGCGCGCCTGGCGGCCTCGGAGGCCAGGTCGACGATGCTGAACTCCGGCGGGCAGAGGGAGATCTCGGAGCAGCCCAGCCCGATGCGGTACTTGTCCGGGTCGACGCCGCGGAGCGACGCGAGTTCTTCCACCGGCATGGCCAGTGGCGGCAGGTGGAGTCCTATGGAGGCGATGCCCGTGTCGATCTTCGTCATTTCGTCCTTCCTCGCTGAACCTGAGGGTCGTTTCCGGGCGCGCTGGCGACGGGTTCAAATGTGTCGCCGGTCCGGCCGGTACGAAAAGAAGAGAAAAGGACGGTAGCACGGAAGTGTGCTGCGTTGGAGATTTTTCTTTTCGAAATATGACTGAACTATTGGAACTTTCAGGAATCCGTGAAAGTCCCCGCGCGGGCGCACTCGTGCGCCGATCGTCGCCGCTTCGCGGCGCGTGGTTTTCCGCGGGTCAGAGGACCCGCGGCTACATGGCGCAGCGGAAGCCGGTGTTGTCGAGACCGGAGTCGGGCGCCGACTGGTTCCGGTTCGCGTTCCGGTAACCCTCGCAGTAGCTGGCGGCGCAGAGCCAGGAACCGCCCTTCAGGACCTTCTCGCCGCCCGCGCCGCCGGGCCGATACCAGTCGTCGACCCACTCCCAGACGTTGCCGCCGAGGTCGAAGACGCCCAGCGCGTTCGGCGGGTAGGAGCCGACCGGCGCCAGGTACGTGTGGCCGTCGGCGGCGTCGTCCCGGCGGGGGAAGTCGCCTTGCCAGACGTTCGCTACCCATTGGCCTTCCGGGGCCGGCTCGTCGCCCCAGGGATAGTGGGCTCCGCCTTCGCCGTCGTTGCCGGCGCCGGCGGCGAGATCCCATTCGGCCTCGGTCGGCAGGCGCTTGCCGCGCCAGCCGCAGTAGGCCCTGGCGTCTCCCCAGCTCACGTGCACGACCGGGAGGTCGGCTTCGGCCGCGGAATCGGGTCCGCGGGGATGACGCCAGTAGGCGCCTTCGACGGCGAGCCACCATCGAGTCCCCGCTACGCGCTGTTCGAGATCCGGGTTCGCGGTCTCCTCTGGGTGGAAGACGAGGGACCAGCCCCAGCGCTCGGCTTCCGTCTCGAACCCGGTAGCGTCGACGAACGCGGCGAAGTCGCGGTTCGTCACTTCGTGGGTGTCCAGATCGAAGGTCTCGACCCGCTGATCCCCACCGGGACGGGGAACGGTGCCGGCGGGCACGCGGACCATCCCTTCGGGCGGCGGCGCCGGCGCCGTGCAGGCGACGGTTGCGAACAAACCGGCGGCGAGAAGCACTCGGAGGGAACTCATCATGGTCTCCACCCGAAGCGATCCAGGTCGATGCGGCCCCGGCGGTCGAAGACGACGCCTTCCTCCTGGAGCAGGAAGCGCTGGAGCTCCACGCTCTCGAGCGGGTCGAGTCCGCGTTCGCTGATCGAGCCCCTGACGTTGACGACGCGGTGCCAGGGCACGTCGTGGCCGTTCAGTCGGGCCAGTGCATAACCCACCTGCCGGGCGTTGCGCGGGCGGTTCGCCAGCGCGGCGATCTGGCCGTAGGTCGCCACCCGGCCCTCGGGAATCAGCCGGATGATGCGACGGAAGGTCTCCTGCAAACCGTCAGGGCTCTGATCCGGGAGCGTCATCGTCGTCTGGCTGCGTGTTACCTTGGGGTCAGGCATGTCCTCCGCCGACCGAGGTCGCAGCCGCCTCGACCGGCGGCGCAACTACGCTGCCCTCCTGGCCCACGGCCTGCTCGGGATGACGGGGTTCCGGCTGCTCCAGGCCCCGACCTTCCTGCCAACCTACATCAACCTTCTGACCGGCGCCAATGCGGCGGTGGGCCTGGCTTCCGCCTGTCAGAGCCTGGGCATGTTCGTGTCGCCGCTCCTGAGTGCCGCGTTCGTCGAGCACCGCAGCCACGTCAAGTGGGTGGCGCTGCTGTTCGGCGGCCTGATGAGGTTCCAGGTGCTGCTGCTGGCCCTGCTGGCGCTTTTCGCTCCGGTCGAGGTCGCGGTGTTCCTGGTCTGGCCGGTGCTGCTGATGTGGGGCCTCTCGAGCGGCATGCAGATGGTCGCGTTCAACCTGCTGTTCGCGAAGTCCGTACCCGTCGGTCGTCGCGGGCGGCTCCAGGGAACGCGAAACCTTGCCGCGGGGATCTCGGTGATCCTGCTCTCGGTGGCCGCGGGCTGGGTGCTCGACGAGTACGGTTTTCCCCGCGGCTACGGCCTGACCTTCCTGGGCGCCGCGCTGCTGGCAGCGACCGGGCTGGCGTTCATGGGTTTCATTCGCGAGCCCGCGGCCCTCGACGTCCACGACGCGGGACTCGACCTGCGCGCCCGGCTCGGCAAGCTGCCGGATCTCCTGCGCTCCGACCCCCACTACGCCCGCTTTCTCTCGGCGCGGCTGCTGACGGGCGCCGCCCGGGGCGCCCTGCCGTTCTACGTCCTGCTCGTGGGCGAGCGGTTCGGCGTCAGCGGTTCGCGTCTGGCCGCTCTGACCGTCACCTTCGCGGCGGCGCAGTCCGTGGGCGCGCTGATGTGGGGCCTGCTGGGTGACCGCTCGGGGTATCGCGCCGTCTACGTGCTGGCGCTCGGTTCCTGGATTCTCGGCAGCCTGACCGTGCTCTGGGCGCCGGTGTTTCCGATCGCGTACGCGGTCTTCCTGCTGGTGGGGGCGGGGTTCTCCGGCGTGATGCTGGCGTCCCAGAACCTCGTCCTGGAGTTCGGCCGCGAGCGGGACCGTCCCATGCGGATCGCCGCCACCCACTCGCTGGCCGAGGCGAGCGGCGTAGCGGGCTTCCTGACCGCCGGCGTGGTCAGCCAGGTAGCCCCGATCGAGAGCGTCTTCCTGATCGCGATCGTCCTGCATCTGCTGGCCCTGCGGAAGTTGATCCGCATCGAAGACCCGCGGCGGGCGGCGCACGAAGGGGCTGTTTAGGCGGTCTTGGCACGACCCTTGCTTCCTCCCTGTGTGTCGGGATTGCAAGCGTCATCCCGAAGATGTGGAAATCATCGGAGGAGGTCCCCCTCAATCAGATTCCTTCCCCAACAGCGAGCCAACCGGCGGCACGGCCGCGTACTCGACACGCTTGGTCAGCCGTTTGCCAGTGCCCATATGCCGGTAGAGCCTCCTGCTCGGAACCTCCGACTCGCGCGTCAGGAACGCTGCGAGCCCTTCCAGAATCCCTCCAACCGGACCTCCTCCGCGCCACTTCCTCAGTTTGTTCTCCTGGTCGCCGTTGCCGCCATCAAGCGGCGGCAACGGCGCACCGCGCCAGAATGGCGCGATTCAGAGACTGAGCTCAGAGGCTGAGGCGCTCGTCCAGGTAGCGTGACACGGCGTCGACCGACAGCCGTTCCTGAGCGCCGGTGTCGCGGTCGCGCACGGTGACCGTCCGGTCCTCCAGGGTCTGGCCGTCGACGGTGAAGCAGTACGGGGTCCCGGCCTCGTCCATCCGCGCGTAGCGCTTGCCGATCGACTGCTTCGCGTCGTACTGGATGCGGTAGCGGCGGCGCAGCTCGAGGTAGAGGGACTCCGCGATCTCCGGCATGCCGCCCTTGTTGACCAGGGGGAAGACGCCGGCGTGGATCGGCGCCAGGCGGTGAGGGAAGCGCATCAGCTCGGAGGAAGGCCGGCTCTTGTCGACCGAGTAGGCCTCGCAGAGCAGGGCCAGCACGCCGCGGGTGAGGCCGGCGGCGGGCTCGATCACGTGCGGGGTGAACCGTTCCCGCGTCTGCGGGTCGAAGGTCTCGAGCTTCACGCCGCTCCATTGCTGGTGCTGTTCGAGGTCGAAGCTGCCGCGGTGGGCGACACCTTCCAGCTCGCCGTAGCCAGGCTCGCTGAACGGGTACTGGTACTCGACGTCGAACGTGCCCTCCCCCGTCTGGGCGTAGTGGGCGAGTTCGGACGCTTCGTGGCGTCGCAGGCGCAGCCGGTCGCCGGCGAGACCGAGATCGCTCCACCAGTCCATCCGCTGCTTCGTCCAGAACTCGAACCAGACCTTCGCTTCGGACGGGTGGCAGAAGAACTCCATCTCCATCTGCTCGAACTCGCGGGTGCGGAACGTGTAGTTCCTGGGAGTGACCTCGTTGCGAAAGGCCTTGCCGATCTGTGCGATACCGAACGGCAGCCGCACGCGTGAGGTATCCAGCACGCCCTTGTAGTTGAGGAAGATGCCCTGGGCCGTCTCGGGGCGCAGGTAGGCCGTGTTCTCTTCGCCGGAGGCGGCGCCGACGAAAGTCCTGAACATCAGGTTGAAGTCGCGCGCGTCCGTCAGCGTTCCCGACTCCGAGGCGCCTGGCGCCCAGACGTGGCCCCGCTCGGCGTCGTCGAGTTCGGCAAGCGGCAGCGACTCGAAGTCGTCGAGGCTCGGCCGTCCGCGCATCGCCTTGCGGGCGGTTCTGAGTGCCGGATCCGGTTCGCCCTCCAGGTAGGCGAAGTAGGCAGACTCCTCAAGTTCCCGCTTCGGCCGCAGGACGTGCAGGTGGTCCGCCCGGAAGCGGGCCTTCGTCTCGCGGCAGTCGACCATCGGGTCGGAGAAGCCGCCGACGTGGCCACTGGCCTCCCAGGCCCTCGGGTTCTGGATGATCGAGGAGTCGATGCCGACGATCGACAGGGGAGAGCCGTCGGGGCCGAGCGGCGGGCACTCGACCATGTCGCGCCACCAGGCGTCGCGGAGGTTGTTCTTGAGCTGGACGCCGAGCGGACCGTAGTCCCAGAACCCGTTGATTCCGCCGTAGATCTCGGAGGCCGGGAACACGAACCCGCGGCGCTTCGCGAGCGCCACGATCCGTTCCATCCGTTCGCTGCCTGTGGGCTGGGACATCCGCTGCTCCTTTCGCCGGTCGGGCGGACGGTACCAGCTTGTTACGATGCCTTCTTTCCTCTCCCCAATCTGGAGCAGAATCGATGGCTACAGCGCCCGCAACCGTGCCGGAAACGCATCCGATGTCTCGCCCCCTCCGCCCCGAAGGCGACTGGCGCCATGTCTTCTCGTATCACCCGATGGACGTCGAGATCGAGCGCGCCGAAGGCGTGTACATCTACGACCGGGAAGGCAACCGCTACTTCGACGTCTCGGGCGGCCCGATGGCGGTCAACCTGCCGCACAACCATCCGAGGATGAAGCGGGCGATCGCGGCGCAGCTCGAGGACTACGCCTACACCCATCCCTCGTTCGCCAGCCCGAAGCGGGCCGAGTTCTGCCGGTTGCTCGCGGAGATCACACCGGCGGACCTGGATCACACCTACCTCGTCTCGGGCGGGTCAGAAGCGGTGGAGACCGCGATCAAGCTGGCCCGCCAGGCGCAGATCGCGATGGGGAACCCGGCGAAGTACAAGATCGTCAGCCACCGCGACTCGTACCACGGCATGACGCTCGCCACCCTCGGCGTCTCGCACAACCCCGCCAGCCAGTCGCGGTTCGAGCCGATGCTGCCGAAGTGGCCGGGAATCCGGCAGTACTCGGACTTCGACCGGCCGGAGGGGACGAGCCGGGAAGAGTGGGGCGTCGAGTGCGCTCGGGCGCTCGAGACCGCGATCCACTACGCCGGCCCGAAGACGGTCGCGGCGTTCCTGGCGACGCCGCACGGCTGCGGCGCGGACTACGCATGCGTGCCTCCGGACAGCTACTGGCGCGCGATCCGGGAGATCTGCGACCGCCACGACGTCCTGATCATCGCCGACGAGGTGGTCACCGGATTCGGGCGCACCGGCAAGTGGTTCGCGATGGATCACTTCAGCGTCGATCCCGACATCATCACGATGGCCAAGGGCATCTCCAGCTGCTACGTGCCGTTCGGCGCGGTGTCGGTTTCCAGCCGGCTCAACGAGCCCTTCGAGAAGGGCTACTCCTTCGTGCATGGCTTCACGTTCGGCGGCCACCCCCTGGGCTGCGCGGCGGCTTGCGAGGCGATCCACATCATCCGGGACGAGAAGCTGATCGAGAACTGCAACGAGCAGAGCCCGCGGCTCTTCTCCTACCGTGACGAGCTGCTCTCCCATTCGACGGTCGCCGACGTCCGGGGCTGGGGCCTGATGATGGCGATCGAGCTCGTCGCGGACAAGGAGACGATGGCGTTCTTCGACAAGAGCGTCGATGCGCAGACACTCTTCCAGTCCCTGGCGCTCAAGAACGGCCTGGCGATGTACAGCTCGCTCTACGGCGCCGCCCGCCATCCCGCGATGGCCCGCGGCCTGCCGATCTGGGTGGCGCCGCCGCTCTCCATCGACTCCGGCGAGATCGACGAAATGATGGGCAGGCTGCTGACGATGCTCTCCGAGTGGGAGAGCGCCGTCCTCTAGTTCTCTTCGGCTCTCTCTTCCAGGCGGCTCTCCAGCTCCGCGAGCCGTTCCTTCAGGCTCTCGAGACGGTCTTCCAGCGCCCTCATGTCAGGGCGCCGCTCGTGGAGGAAGCGCTGCAGGTGTTCGTGCCGTTCCTTCCATTCGTCGCCGTCGAAGTACTCCTGGATTTTCTCGTGCACGTTCTCCGGGCTGACGAACACGTCGATCTCTCCGTCGCCGTCCAGATCCTCGCTCCCGCGCAGGAAGGAGAAGTAGTTGGCCCTGAGGTCGGGTCCTGGCCGTTCGTCCAGGGTCGTGCTGACCGTCTCGACCTTGCCGTCGCGCCAGATCTCGAGATCGGCCGGATCCCCGGCCTCCGCCTTCCGCACCATCGTGGTCAGCTTCCGTGAGCTCGTTACATCCTCGCCGTCGAAGCGGGTGATGATGTCGCCGACCTGGACACCGGCGCGGGCCGCCGGGCTGTCGTCGACGACGTTCGAGACCAGCACTCCGCTGCCCTCGGGGACACCGAAGTGAGCCCGCAGCGGCTCGTTCAGATTGACGAGCTCGACACCGAGATAGGCGCCGCTCCAGTGTAGCGCGAGTGTCGGCCGGCCTCGATCGACCAGCTTACGCAATTGGACGACCGGAGTCCGGGCGTCCTGCTCATCCTCGACGACCTCGACCTGTCCGTCGCCGAGCACCATGACCCGGGCGACACGCTTCTGCTGTTCAGGTTCCTGGGCGAAGGCGGCGGCGCTCGCGCCCGTCGCCGCGACCGCGGCCAGGCTCGTGACAAGAGTGACTCGGGAGAGAAGACGGGAGGTGAGGAAACTGATCGCAGTCATGGCGGAAATGCTCCTACTGGATTCTGCGGCTCCCCGTGGACGCAAGGCTGACGGGAAGCGGTTCGATGTCGCGGAGGTCGAAGAGAACCTCGGTCTGGGGATCGATGGAAACGGGTACGAAGGGCTGCGTGTCTTCGGCGAGTCTGTGGAGGGCTTCCAGTTCCCGGCTCAGTTCCTGGTACTCCGATCTCAGCTGTTCAAGGCTCTCGGCGGTGACCGTCGCCGGTTCGGCGGGCGGGGACTGTCGCGACCACCAGGCGCCGGCGGCCGCGGAGACGACGACGACCGCGATGGCAGCCATGGCCAGTCTCAGGCGCGGCGACGGCCGGGCTTCTTCGGTTCGCACCCGGCGCAGCACGTCTTCGGTGAAGCCGTCCGAGGCCTCCACACGAGGCAGGCGTTTCAGGTCGAGTTGGTCGGTCACTTCGATCCTCCGTTCCAGTAGTCGTGGAGGTCTTCTCGCAGCAGATCCTTGGCGCGGTGGACCCTGGACTTGACGGTTCCCTCGCGACAGCCGAGCGCCTCGGCGATCCGGGCATAGGGCCAGCCCTCGATCTCGCGGAGCACGACGGGCGCCCGGTAGTGGAGGGGCAGGCGGCCGATCGCCGTGGTGACTGCGTCGACCGCCTCGTCGCACAATGCGGCGCCCTGCGGTGACGGTGCCGGTGGCCGGAGCCGCTGTTCGGCCACGAGCGACGGCAACAGACCCCGCCAGCGCGCGGCGCGGCGCTCTTCGCTGCGCAGTTGATTTGTGGCGATCCGGAACAGGAACGCCTGGAACTGGCCCCGTTCGCGGTACCGGTCCGCCGAGCGGTAGACCCGCACGAACGCTTCCTGCGCCAGGTCTTCGGCGCGCTCGCGGCTGCGGGTCATCCTGGTCAGGTAGTTCACGAGGAGGTCCTTGTAGCGATTCACCAGGTCGGCGAAGGCCTGCTCGTCGCCCTCCTTGACGCGGGCCATGAGCGCCCCGTCCTCCAGCGCGCGGTCCGTCCGTACCGCCTCCGGCGTGGCGGTCATCTGCGCCGGGGCGCGTCGGAGTCTCGTCGTCGGCGCCGCCAGCGGATCGGGCCTCAGCGCGGCCACCGGCATCTCAGTTGTTGTAACGCGCGAAAGCGCGAAGTGTTCCGTCAGTGTCGGTGCGCCGGCCTTCTGGCCGGCATCAGGCGCCGCCGCGAAGTGGCGTGCGCGAGAAGGTCTCGGGCTAAACTCCGGCCCTTCCCTCGAAAGTCAGGAACCAGGAGGAGCCCGAATGACCGTAGCCGAGATGAAGACCGCCCCCGAGCCGGAGTTCCGGGTCGATGTCCAGGATCGCGTCGCCCTGCTGACGTTCAACCGTCCCAAGAAGCTGAACGCGCTGTCCGCCGAGATCACTGCCGGTCTCCAGGAAGAAGTGCCGCGGCTGGCGGCCGACCCCGATGTCGGCGTGATCGTTCTCACCGGCGAGGGCCGCGCCTTCTGCGCCGGCGGCGACGTTTCGGGCATGGGCGGCTCGAGCGGCGCGCCGACCACCCTCGAGGAACGCATCGACAGTCTGCGGCGCGGCCAGGAAGCCGCCTGGCTCGTTCACTCGGTGCCCAAGGTGACGATCGCCATGGTCAACGGCTTCGCGATGGGCGCCGGCCTCGGCCTGGCGGCAAGCTGCGACCTGCGCCTGGCCTCCAGCGCGGCCAAGTTCGGAACCGCCTACTCCAAGGTCGGATTCGGCGGCGACTGGGGCACGACCTGGCAGCTCACCCGGCTGGTCGGCCCGGCGGTGGCCAAGGAGCTCTTCTTCACGGCCGACATCATCGACGCCGAGGAGGCGCGCCGCATCGGTCTGGTCAACCGCATCTACGACGCCGAGACCTTCCGGGACGAGGCGATGGAGTTCGCGTCCCGGCTCGCTCATGGTCCGATGGTGAGCTACCGCTGGATGAAGGAGAACGTGAACCTCGCGGTCAACTCGGACTTCCGGTCCATCCTCGACCGCGAGGCCATCTCTCACATCCGCTGCGGCCAGACGGACGACCACAAGGAAGGCGTCGCCGCCTTCATGGAGAAGCGGGCGCCGAAGTTCACGGGCCGCTGACGCGGAAACGCCCGAAGCTCGGAGGAGCTTCGGGCGCCATGCGGAGCCGGCCTGACGGCCGGCGCGTTTCTCAGGCCGCCTCCGGCGGCAGCGGGTCAGAGGACCCGCGCACCCAGTGGCACGGCCCGCGGGGTCCCCGCCTAGAAGGAAAAGCCGATGCCGGCGAGGAAGTCGACCGGCTGCTCGGGCAGCGCGTCGTCGTCCAGCGCGTCGACGTAGCTGACGAACGCCGACCACGCGCCGCCGGAGAGACCGAACGTCACGTTGCCGTCGTACATGCCTCCCGAGACTCCGCCGTAGGCGGCGGCGAAGTCGTCCCCGGCGAAGCCGGCCGAGACGTCGACGCTCCAGGCCAGGGCGTCGCTCACGTCGCCGCCGAACGAGACGCCGACGTTGGCGTAGAAGTCCTTGACCTCGTCGATGTCGTAGTAGACGGAAACGCTGGGTGACGCGGCCACGTCGAAGCCCAGGCTCAGGTAGACCTCACGGGTGCCGGCGAAGGCGGTATTCGGGAACAGATACTCGATGAAGCCCACCTCGGCGGAGACAGCGTCCGAGCCGAAACCGTAGGAGGCGGTGAGGTCGATCTCGTTGAACTCGCCGCTCATGTCGTTCGCGTCGTCGATGTCGAGGTTGCCCCAGACGTTGATCGCGAACCCGCTGTCGTTCGAGGCCGTGACGGACGGCTGCCACACGGCTCCGTCGGTGAAGGTGATGCCGCGCCAGACGTAGGCGGACGCGAAATCGAGAGCGTAGTCGGCGTCAGCGGAAGCCGGTGCTGCCGCGAGGCCGAGAAGAGCAACGGTGGTCAGGACAATCGTTGACTTGCGGAACATTGGGGGAGAACCTCCTTGAAAAGGGCAAATTGCCGGTTACGCGGCTTGAGTAGCAACACAGGTGCCAACGACGGGATTCACACGCTCGCTCACATGACAAGTGGTTGCCCGCAAAGCCATTGCACCCATTCTCATAGCCAGCAGGGACAAACCGCTCAGGCCCCCACCCTACAATTCTGTAGCAAGTCGGGGTGCTGACGAACAAACATGACGTGACCGAATCATGCCCTCGGGCTGCGTTCTTCTGGACCGTGCGCCGGCCCGCCCGAGGCGCCAGTCTGTTCTCGTTCGCCGTCCGAAGTCCTCCAGTCAGGGTGGCACGCCACCTAGTTCGCGTAGCGGCTGGGGTCGATGCCGTACTTCTTGATCTTGTAGCCGGTGATCCGGGGCGTGGTGCGCAACTTGCGCGAGGCGGCGGCGATGTTGCCGCGGGCGCTCTTCAGCGCGTCGCGCAACAGGTCCCGCTCGTAGTTCTCGACCAGGTACTGAAAGCTCCCGGCGGGTTCGGTGCCCGAACTCTCCGCGGTCTGGAGGGTCGGCGGCAGATGGTGCGGGTGGATGACATCGTCCCGCGCCACGAGAACGGCGCGCTCGATGCAGCTCTCCAGCTCGCGGACGTTGCCAGGCCAGTGGTAGCTCATCAGCATGTCGATCACGGCGCTCGACAGCCGGCGCACGTTGCCGCCGTTCACGCGGGCATAGCGCTCCAGAAAGAAGTCGGCCAGCTGGACGATGTCCGACTTGCGCTTGCGCAGCGGCGGCACGTGGATCGGGAACACGTTCAGGCGGTAGAACAGGTCCTCGCGGAACGCGCCGTTGGCGGTCATCGCGGACAGGTCCTTGTTGGTGGCGGCGATGATGCGCACGTCCGCCCGCAGCGTCCGCGTGCCGCCGACCCGCTCGAACTCGCGTTCCTGCAGCACGCGCAGCATCTTGATCTGGATCAGGAGCGGCACGTCGCCGACTTCGTCGAGGAAGATCGTGCCGGTGTGGGCGAGTTCGAAGCGGCCCTTGCGCTGCTGGATCGCGCCGGTGAAGGCGCCGCGTTCGTGCCCGAACAGCTCGCTCTCGATCACGCTCTCGGGCAGCGCGGCGCAGTGGACCTTGACGAAGGGGCGGTCGGAACGGGCGCTGTTGTAGTGGATGGCCTGGGCGACGAGTTCCTTGCCGGTGCCGGTCTCACCGGTGATCAGGACGCTCGTGTTGCTGCTCGAGACGGTCGCGATCTGGTCGTAGACCTCCTGCATCTCGTGCGAGTTGCCGACGATGTTGGCGGGCCGGAAGCGGTCGCGGAGCTGTGCCCGCAGACGCTCGTTCTCCTCCTCGAGCTGCTCCCGCTCCTCCTCGGCGGTGCGGCGGAGCTTGACCGCCTGGGCGATCAGGGAACCGGCGATCAGGAGCAGACGGACATCGTCGTTCAGGTCGTGGTCCGGGTCATAGGTCCGGTCGACGCTCAGCGCGCCGTACGTCTCGTTGCCGGTGCGGACGGGCACGCAGAGGAAGGAGACTTCCGCGCTCTTGCCGCGCCGGGTGCGGTCGAGGAACGTCTCGGACTCGCTCGTCTTCGGGATCACCCGGGCCTCGCCTGTCTCGATCACCTGGCCGGTCACGCCTTCGCCGAGACGGTAACGGGCCTCCGCGATCTGCTCGCCGCTCAGTCCGTGCGCGACCTCGATCGTGATCTCGCCGGTCTTCCGGTTGAGCAGCGTGATCGTGCCGTGCTTCAGGTTCAGGTGCTCGGCCAGCGTCTCGAGCGCGGGCCGGGTGACATCGCGCAGCTCGAGACTCTCGCCGAGGGTCTGACTCAGGCGGTAGAGGAGTTCGAGTTCCCTGGGTTCGCGTGAGTTCACAACGGGCCAGCCGAGGGATCCTGTCACAGCCCACGTCCGGTCGGTCATGAAGGCTGGTCGCAGCAAGAATCGAGCCGGACCGTGGCGGCACGCGTCCCGCCTGCCGCGATAGCTTGGGGCTGGCTTCATGAACGAACGACCCCCCAGGCCTCCGGGCGAAGCGCGGCGCGCGACGGAGTTCAGCGACGGAGAGGGACTGGAACCGCTCGCACCGCTCGATCTGAGTGCCGTCGGTTCCTTCTCGGACCTGCTCGCGGCGATGAAGTCGACCTCCTTCGGGGGCCGTCAGCTGGGCGAGGCGGCGGACGTACTCCAGGAGATGGCGGTCGATCCGGACTGCCTGGTCGTCGGCACGTTCACCGGCGCCATGACCGCGGCCAAACAGGGGCTGGTCCTGTGCGACATGATCGACCACGGGTTGCTCGACGCGATCGTCTGCACCGGGGCACTGATGGTCCATGGCTTCGTCGAGTCCGCCGGCATGGTCCACTTCAAGGCGCCGGCGGGCAAGCTCGACGATCGCAGCGCGTACTACTCCGGCTACGACCGGATCTACGACACGCTGGAGCTGGAGAGCAACCTGGACCGCGTCGAGTTGATCGTTCACTCGGTCCTGGAGCAATGGCCCGAAGGCGAGGTCGCCTGCTCGCGGCTGCTGAACGAGGCGTTCGGGCGGTGGCTGACCGAAGCGGAGGGAGCCTCGGCGCCGGCGGGCCCGGACGAAGATGTCGCGCCGGTCCGCGGCGTGCTGTCCTCCGCCTGGCGGCGCGGCGTTCCGGTCTACGTGCCCGCGTTCACGGACTCGGAGATCGGGCTCGACTTTGCGCTGTTCAACCGGGCCCGGCGCCGGCGCGAAGAGGCGCCGGTCCGGTTCGATCCGTTCCTCGACCTGGAGCACTACACGGAACTCGTCGCCGGGGCGAAACGGCTCGGCATCTTCACCGTCGGCGGCGGCGTGCCGCGGAACTGGGCGCAGCAGGTGGCGCCGTACCTGGAGGCGGCGGCGCGCCGGGAGGGCGAAGACGCGCCGCCCAGGCGCTTCCGCTACGGCGTACGGATCTGCCCCGAGCCGGAGCACTGGGGCGGTCTCTCCGGCTGCGGCTACAGCGAAGGGGTGTCCTGGGGCAAGTTCGTCCCGGTCGAAGAAGGCGGCCGCTTCGCGGAGGTCCCGGCGGACGCGACGCTGGTGTGGCCGCTGCTCGTCGCGGGAGTACTGGAGCGGATGGGCTTGCGCTAGCTAGCGCCGCTGGAGCTTGACTGCGGTCCCCACCGCCAGCAGCTCCGCGGCGCCGCTGGTGATCACGGACGTCGTGAAGCGCACGGCGACGACGGCGTCGGCGCCCAGGCTCTCCGCCTCCGCGACCATGCGGTCGAGCGCCTGCTCGCGGCTCTCGGCGACCATCTTCGTGTACTCCGTGACCTCGCCGCCGACGAGATTTCGGAGCGCTGCCGTGATGTCCCTGCCGACGTGACGGGCGCGGATCGTGTTGCCGCGTACCAGCCCCAGCGTCTGCGTGATGTCGTGTCCGGCGATCGTCTCGGTGGTTGCAATCAGCATTCAGGGGCCCTCATCGCTGTACGTCCTTGTACTTGTCCGTCTTCCGGGCGATCAACTGCTGCCGGAGCACCGACAGCAGCAGTAGCGCCAGGCCGCCGTAGAGCGCGCCGACGCCCAGCTTGATGTAGAGGGGCGCTCCGTCGTCGACGGCCAGGGCGTAGATCGCGACGCCGCCCAGAGCGAGCACACCGCCGACGAAGAGCAGCCAGCCGAGGCCGCGGGTGATTCCAACCGTGGTGTCCGCCACGTCTGCCTCCTGTGTGTTGCTTTCAGACCGCCTGCCGCGCCGGCGCCTCGAGTCCGGTCTGGCAGGCCACCCCGGTGCCGCCCAGGCCGCAGTAGCCGCCGGGGTTCTTTGCCAGGTACTGCTGGTGGTAGTCCTCGGCGAAGTAGAAGTCGGGCGCGTCGAGGACCTCCGTCGTGATCGGCCCGTAGCCGGCGGCGATGAGCCGCTGCTGGTAGGCCGCGAGAGACTCTCTGGCGGCGCGGCGCTGGGCCTTCGAGCAGGCGTAGATGCCGGAGCGGTACTGGGTGCCGACGTCGTTCCCCTGGCGCATGCCCTGGGTCGGGTCGTGGCTTTCCCAGAAGATGCGGAGCAGGTCGTCGTAGGAGATGCGCTCCGGGTCGAACACGACGCGGACCACCTCGTTGTGGCCGGTCAGCCCGCTGCAGACTTCCTGGTAGGTCGGGTTCGGAGTGGCGCCCGCGGCGTAGCCGACCGCGGTCGTGATGACTCCGGGGGCCTCCCAGAACTTGCGCTCGGCGCCCCAGAAGCAGCCGAGCCCGAACATCGCCAGCTCGCTGCCGTTCGGGTAGGGCGGCGCGATCGGTGCGTCGAGAACGTAGTGGCGCGGAGCGACCGGCATCGTCTCGGCGCGGCCGGGAAGCGCCTCGCCCGGCTGCGGCATGCGGGCCTTGTTGAAGAACCAACTCATGGAACGGATTGTAACGCCGGTCCGCCGACCGCCTGGCGGTGGCGCTCGATCGCACTCTCGATCCGTTCGACGATCTCCGGGTGTTCGCCGGCGATGTCGAAGCGTTCTCCCAGGTCGGTGCTGAGGTCGAACAGCAGCGGGGGATCGTGGACCTGCTCGTTGTCGAAGCCGCGCCAGGCGAGCTCGCCTTCTCCGCCCAGGGACTCCCAGGACTCGAGTACCAGCTTGTGATCGCCGACCCGGTAGGCCCACAGCCGGCCGCGGGTGCCGTAGTAGAACCACTCGTTCCGCGGACTGGGCTCGCCGCGAAGCACGGTGCCGGAGAGGTCGATCGAGTCGAGGTCGCGGTCCGGCGGTTCGGCGCCGGTGATGGCGGCGAGGGTGGCCATCAGGTCGACCTGGACGCCGATGCCGTCGATGGTCGCCGGCCGGATCGTGCCAGGCCACCAGAACACGCCGGGGACCCGGAAGCCGCCTTCCCAGGCGGTGTGCTTGCCGTCCCGGAACGGGCCGGGCGAGCCGCCGAGGTCGTAGTAGGTGAGCCAAGGGCCGTTGTCGCTCGAGAAGATGACCAGGGTGTCGCCGGCGACGCCGCCTTGCTCCAGCGCGGCGACGACCTTGCCGACGGACCAGTCGAGTTCCTCGATCACGTCGCCGTAGAGGCCGGCCTTGCTGTGGCCCTCGAACTCCGGCGAACGGAAGATCGGCACGTGGGGCATCGTGTGGCTGAGGTAGAGAAAGAACGGCGAACCGGCCTCGATCTGCTGTTCCAGCCACGCCACGGACTCCTCCGTGTAGCGCCGCGTCAGGGTCGGCTGGTGGGTCGGTGTTTCGATGGCCTCCTTCTGCCGGAACAGCGAGAAGACGAAGTCCTCGCTGGTCGCGTTCTTGATCCCTTCGTAGGTGTGAGGCACCTCCGGCCGCCGGCCGCCGTCGTTGAACTCCTCCACGCCGTAGAAGTAGTCGAAGCCCGCGTCGTTGGGGTGGACGCCTCCGGCCTCGAAACGGCCCGACATGCCCCACTTGCCGATGTAGGCGGTCGCGTAGCCCGCGGCCTGGAACATGTCGCCCAGGGTCTTCTCGTCCGCCGGCAGGTTCGACCAGCGGTTCAGCTCGCCTCCCTGAATGCGGACCGGCATGCGGCCGGTTGCCAGCGCGATGCGGCTCGGGTTGCACAGCGGGCTCGAGGCGTAGAACGAGGTCCAGCGCTGCCCCTCGGCAGCCAGCCGGTCGACGTGGGGCGTGCGGATGAGCGGATGGCCGTAGGAGGACAGGTCGCCGTAGCCCATGTCGTCGGTCAGGATGATGACGACGTTGGGTGGAGCAGGCGACGACGGTCCGGCTGGCTCCGCGTCCGGCCCGCACGCGCCGCATACGAGGAGCAACACGGCCGCGGCGGCTGGGGTTCGGTAGCGCTTTTCGGTCGTCATTCCCTGACCTGTCTGCCTACTGGGTGCGCCGGCGCCCTCGCCGGCATTAGGCGCGAAGCCGCGAAGCGGCAAGCGCGAACTCTCGGGTTTCTGCCGGGTCGAGAGTAGCGAAGGCGGACGTAGTTTCGGCAGCGGACTGGTAGCGTTCAGATGCGTTGCAGCCACGGGGAGGGTCAGGATGAGAGGACGGATACGGGGAATCCACGAGATCTTCGCAGCCGACCCGGAGCGAGCGGACTGGGAAGTGTGGGGACGCCGCTCGGATCCCCGCACGCGGCGGGGCTTCCTTCAGGGCCTGGGCGCGATGACCGCCCTGGTCGGCGCGAAGATCGTCTTCTCCGACTTCATGCCGGCCGGGCTGATTCCGGCTGCGTACGCGAACCAGGCCGAGCCGTTCACGATCGAAGGCAAGGAAGGCCTGACCGTGCTGAACGACCGGCCGCTCTGCGCCGAAACGCCGGCGCACATGCTCAACGACGACGTGACCCCGGCGAGCCGGTTGTTCGTCCGTAACAACGGCGTTCCGCCGGAGGAAGTGGACGCCATGAACTGGACCTTGACGGTCGACGGCGAGTCCGCGGCTGGCGCGAAGACGTACACGCTGGAGGACCTGAAGCAGCGCTTCGAGAACACGAGCCGCCAACTCGTCATGGAGTGCGGCGGCAACGGCCGCTCGGAGTACGACCCGCCGGCCTCCGGGAACCAGTGGACGGTGGGCGCCGTGGGCTGTCCGCGCTGGGACGGCATCCGCTTGCGGGATGTTCTCGAGGACTGTGGTTACAGGGACGACGCGGTGTACGTGGCCTACTACGGCACGGACAGAACAGCCGACGGCGGCGTGCCGATCTCCAGGGGCGTACCGATGGCCAAGGCCCTGGAAGCCGAGTCGATGATCGCCTGGGGCATGAACGGTGAGCCGCTTCACCCGATGAACGGCCATCCGCTGCGCCTTGTGTTCGGCGGCTGGCCGGGCTCCACTTCGGGCAAGTGGCTGCGGCGGATCGCGATTCGCAACGTCGTCCACGACGGCCCGAAGATGACCGGCATGTCCTACAAGGTGCCGCGTGAACCGGTCGCGCCGGGCACCGAAGTCGATCCCGAGGAGATGCGCATCATCGAGGCGATGCCGGTCAAGTCGTTGATCACGAATCCGCAGAGCGGCTTCCAGCATCCGCTTGCTGAGGCGCTGCCGCTCCACGGCCACGCCTGGACCGGCGACAACCGCGTCGAGCGGCTTGACGTCTCGATCGACTTCGGCCGGACCTGGATCCACGCCGATCTGCAGCCGCCGGCGAATCGCCTCGCCTGGCAGAACTGGGACCTGGACCTCACGTTCCCCGAAGCGGGCTATTACGAAGTCTGGGCAAGGGCCGCCGACGCGAACGGCGACGTGCAGCCGGTGGTCCTGCCCGGCTGGAACCCCAGGGGCTACCTGAACAACGCCTGCCACCGGGTCGCCGTGTATGTCGCGTAGGAGAGCACGAAGGGAGCCGCACACTCTCCGCTGGGTGCGCGGGTCTTCTGACCCGCTGCCGCCGCAGGCGGCCAGAAGGAAACGCCGGCCGCCAGGCCGGATCCGCTTTGGCGGCCTGTTCCAAGCAGGCGTACTGAGCCTGGTCCTGGCCACCGGCGGGGTGGGCGCCCAGAAGCCGCCCCAGCCACTGGACACCGAAAGCGGCCTGATCAAGGACGCCTCCGGCGTCTGGCAAACAGCCCGCGACCACTGCACCGAATGCCACTCGGCGACGCTCCTGCAGCAGAACCGCACCACCCGCGCCGGCTGGGTCCGCACGATTCGCCGTATGGAGAAGGACGAAGGACTCGAGCCGTTGGGTGACCTGGAGAAGCCGATCCTCGACTACCTCGCCGCTAACTACGGTGTGCAGGTCAAGCCCACGGAACTAAGGCGGCGGCGGGCGCCGTTGCGCCAGCCTCCGGTCGCTGACGGAGAGTAACCAGCGCGTGCCGGAGTCCCTCGATCAGCGGGTGCAAGCGCTCGAGGCGCGAGTCCGCGAACTGCAGGAGGAGGTCGCCGCTCTCCGAGGCGACGGGGAAGGCGAGCAAGCTGTGGTGCCGTCCAGCCCGGAAGCACCCGAGTCCGCGCCGGCTTCGGTCGAGCCGAGCCCTCAGCCCGCCACGACCGCCAAGGCGGCCCGAAAACCCAGGCGCGCGGCCTGGCGCGACATCGACTTCGAGTCACTGATCGGCGGCCGCTGGCTGAACCGGATCGGCATTCTCACGCTGCTGATCGCGGCCGCCTTCTTCCTGCGCTACGCGTTCGAGAACGAGTGGATCGGGCCGACGGGGCGCGTCCTGATCGGGCTTGTGAGCGGCCTCGCACTCGCCGGCTACGGCGAGTGGCTCGCGGCACGGAAGATGCGCTACTTCGCCGAGGGGATGTCGGCGCTCGGCGCCGGGGTCGTCTACCTCTCGGGCTACGCGGCGTGGGACTTCTACGCCCTCGTGCCGCAGCCGGCGGCGTTCGCGTTCCTCGCTCTCGTCACTGCGGCCGTCATCGGCCTGTCGGTACGGCGGGACTCGCAGCGGCTGGCGGCCCTGGCGCTCGCCGGCGGCTTCCTGACGCCGGCGCTGCTCAGCACCGGCACGGACGCCCAGGTCGTCCTCTTCAGCTACCTCGCCCTGCTCAGCGCCAGCCTGCTCGCGCTGGCCCTGTTGCGCGGTTTCCGGGTCCTGGCGCCTGCCGCCCTGGTCGCAACCGCTGTCTACTTCATCGCCTGGTACGTCGAGTTCTACGAGGACGAGCGGCTCCTTTCGACGGCTCTCTTCGGCACGCTCTTCTACGCCATCTACTTCGCCCTGCCTCTGGCCCGGGTGCGCCAGGCCCGGCGGCTGCGCCCGACCGAGCTCGGCGTGCTGGTTCTGGCGCTCGGCTTCTTCGTTCTGTTGCTGCAGCAACTCCTCTACGAGGAACACCGGTGGTGGCTGACCGGCGCCGTCCTGGCCCTGGCGGCCGTCCACCTGGCCGTTTCCCGCGCGCTCGGGACCTGGAGTCCCGGCGAAGAGCGGCGAAGCCGGCAACTCCAGGACCTGTTCGCCGTCCTCGCCGCGCTGCTGGCCACGATCGCCTTCCCGGTCCGGCTCGAGGGCGACTGGATCACCCTGGCGTGGACCGCGGAGGCCGTCGCACTGGCGATTGCCGGAACGCGGTTGCCGGCAATCTGGATGCGGGTCTTCTCCGTCGCTCTCTTCGGTGTCGTCCTGCTGATGGCGCCGGCCGCCTTCGGCGGCGAGCGGGACCTCCTCTTCGTCAACCTGCGCTTCCTGACGCTCGCCGGCGTAGCGGCCGGCCTGGTCGTCGCCGCCGTCTACGTGCGCGGCCGGCTGAAGACCAGGGTGCGGATGGAGGCGCCCGTCTGGGCCGTGGCGCTCGTCGTCGCCAACGTCGTCGCGCTCGTCGCCGTGTCGACCGAGTCGTGGGATCTCGTCCAGGCGCTGGACGTTGATCTCGACCTCGATCTGGCCGCCCAGGTCGTCCTGTCGGCCCTGTGGCTCCTCTGGGCGGCCGCGCTGATCGCCACCGGCATCCGCCGCAACGCCCCCGGCCTGCGGTGGCAGGGTCTGGCGCTGCTGCTCGTCGTGGTCGGAAAGACGTTCCTCGTCGACCTGTCCTTCCTGGAGCAGGGCTACCGGATCCTGGCCTTCCTGATCGTCGGGGCGCTGTTGGTGGCCGTCTCCTTCCTGTACCAGCGAAGTCGCCGCGGGGGTTCGGAGGCGGAGGAGGGCTAGGGTCTCACGTTCCGCGCCGCCTCCAGTTCGCCGAACTCCGTGCCGAGCAGGCGATCCGCCAGACGGAAGGCTCGGGCGGCCTGCGGTGCCGAGGGTGGCCCGGGCTCGTTGGCGGCGGGATCCACGGTGAAGCGCAGGAACCCGCCGATCGGGCCGGGTCCGAACAGGAGTGTGGCTTCGGAGTCTTCCCCGGGCTCAGCCTCGCGGTAGTCATCGCCATCGCGCACCAGCTCGAACGTGCCGGTGTCGGTGAGCGTCCGTTCCGTCGTCCTGCCGCCGCCGCAGACGCGGTTGGCGTCCGCGGCCTCGACGACGGCGCGCTCAAGGAGCTCCGGCCGGTAGTCGAGCCGCTCGCCTTCCGCGATGGCCAGGCAGAGGAGGATGAGCGGGAAGTCGCCGAGCGCTCCGGCGAGAGTGCTCACTCCAGCGCCGAGACGCGGGTTGAGTTCCGTGGGCAGGAAGCCCTCCTCGGCCAGGATGCCGTCGATGCTGAACGATCCGCGGAAACCGACCCGCTCGCGCAGCTCCGTGCCGACGCGGCGGGCGAGTTCGCGCATCGTCTCGCGATCGTCCGGCCGCGGATCGAACCAGGTCGCGCAGCCGGCGTAGAAGAGGCGGTCGCCGCTCGCCGGCCGGAGGACCAGCATCTCGACTGGGCGGAAGACCACGACAGCGTCCGGAAACACGACGCCGTGGATGCTCGCCGGAATCCCCTCCAGGAAGGGCATGACGCGGACGCTGTCGGCGATCCGGGTCAGGTCCGCCGCGGCCTTCCGTCCGTCGTCGTCGGGTCGGACCCAGCGCAGGGCGACGGCGCCCGCGTTGGCGCCTTCGCGGGCGTCCGGCGCCCAGACGGTGCCGTTGCCTCGGTCCAGCGCGCTGGCGGCGGTTCTGAGAGCCTCGTGTTCGGCCGGAACCACCTGAGACGGCGCACGCGGCACGCCGACCGTGTCCCAGAAGGCGTCGATGACGACCTTGTCTTCGAGGTCGATCCACTCCCTGGGCCGTGCGGCATAGGCGCTTCGCCCGGCCACCGGCCGGGGTTCGGCGAGCGGGTCCGTGTGCAGGGTCCGGGCCGAGCCGTCCGGATCCCAGGCGTCAACCGCGTCCTGCACCGCCGAAGGGAGGTCGGCCAGGGCGCGCTGGACGTTGCGGTTGTGCTCCAGCGGATCCGTTCCGCGAACGTCGAGCACGCGCAGTTCCGCATCTTCCCGGGGCGGCAGCGGTCCCGTTCCGTGGCTCCCGGCGACCACGAAGGGCCGCGCCGCGCCGAGTCCGCGGAGTTCGAGGGCCACGTTTCCGAGCCCGACCGCGATGTTGCCGGGCAGCACGAACCCGCGGCCCTCGAAGACGGGCCGCAGGAGGGCCCTGTAGTAGGCCCTCGCTTCTTCCAGAAGCGCTGAAACCGGAACGTCGCTCACGATGATGCTCTACGGCTACGGGGCGCCGACGTCCTCGCGCCAGCGCTCGAGCGCCGCCATCATCTCTTCGACCAGCTGCGGTTCATCGGCGGCGAGGTCCGTCGTCTCGCCGAGATCAGCCTCCAGATCGAAGAGCATGGGCACCGGATCGATGATCTCCTCGCCTTCTGCCGCGGCGGCTCGCTGCGTCCGGCGGTCGATGACCAGCTTGTAGCGGCCGTCCCGCACGGCGGCGCCGCGCCAGAACTGGGCCGGGCTGCTCCAGAAGAGTCGGCGGGGCGGCGCATCTTCGCCGTCGAAGAGAACCGGGCCGATGTCGGTGCCGTCGAAGGGCAGGTCGGGATGCGCCGCGCCGCCGGCCATCGCCAGGACGGTGGGCATCACGTCGAGCGTCGAAGTGATCGCGGTGGACGTCGACCCGGCAGCGATCCGGCCGGGCATGGCCGCTAGCGAGGGGACGCGGTGGCCGCCCTCCCAGTAGCTGGCCTTGAAGCCGCGCAGCGGTCCGTTGGAGCCGACGCGAGTCGCGCCGTTGTCGGAGAAGAACCACACCAGCGTGTCCTCGGACAGGCCCTGCTCTTCCAGCGCGTCGAGGACCCGGCCAATGCTTGCGTCCATCGACTCGACCATCTCGCGGTAGGCGCGCTTCCGGTCGGTCACCGCGCCGACGCCCGGAAACGTGTCGTCGCCGGCGTAGCGTTCAGCCGGGTCGTCCGGACCCTGGTACGGGTAATGCGGCGCGTGGTGCGCGAGGTAGAGGAAGAACGGCTCGTCCCGGTGCCCGGCGATGAACCGCTCGGCGTGGTCGCCGATCAGGTCGGAGAGGTAGCCCTCTTCGTCTTCGAGCGTCTCGCCGTTCCACCAGTCGGGCCGACCCATGCGGTCGACGTGGGACTGGTAGTCGATATTGCCGCTGACGAAGCCGCGGAACTCGTCGAAGCCGTGGAGGGCCGGGTTGAACTGCGGGAGATAGCCGAGGTGCCACTTGCCGAGGATCGCGGTCGTATAGCCGAGCTCCCGGAAGGCCTCGGAGATCGTGTGCGCCTCGCTGTCGATGCCCTGGTGGTACAGCGGACTAGCGGAGTCTGCGAGCAGGACGGCGGGAACGCCCGCCCGGTGCTGGTAACGGCCCGTGACCAGGCCGGCGCGGGTCGGCGAGCACACCGCGCCGCTGGTGTGAAAGTCGGTCAGCATCATCCCGGCCGCGGCCAGGCGGTCCAGGTTCGGCGTCTCGATCCAGCCGTCGTAGGGGCTGACGTCGCCGTAGCCGAGGTCGTCGGCCATGATGACGATGATGTTGGGCGGCTCAGTGTGTTCGGCGGCTGGGGGTGCGGCACAGCCGACGATCAGGGCCGCCAACACGACAGCGGCGAGGGAGTGGAACGGGACAACCGTGCTCTTCGTCATTGCCGGAGTCTGCCACCGGGCGCTATCTTGGGCCGATCGTGACCCGCGAACCGACGACCGCCGGCCTGTTCGAGGACCCTGGCGAGCCGGCGACCGGCTCGGCTGCGCCGCTGGCCGAACGGATGCGCCCGGCCACGTTCGACGAGTTCGTCGGGCAGGAGCACATCCTCGCCGAGGACAGGGTGCTGCGCCGTTCGATCGAGGCGGACCGGGTGCCGTCGCTCCTGTTCTGGGGGCCGCCCGGGTCGGGCAAGACGACCCTGGCGCGGCTGATCGCGACGACGACCAAGGCCCACTTCGAACCGGTGAGCGCCGTCTCGGCCGGTGTGGCCGATCTGCGCCGCGCGGTGAAGGGTGCGCAGGACCTCCGATCGCTCTACGGCCGCCCGACGATCCTCTTCGTCGACGAGATCCACCGCTTCAACAAGGCCCAGCAGGATGTGATCCTGCCTCACGTCGAGGACGGCACGATCACCTTCATCGGCGCGACGACGGAGAACCCCTCCTTCGAGGTCAACGCGCCGCTGCTGTCGCGGTGCCGAGTGTTCACGCTTCTTGCCCTGGACGAAGACGCGATGACCGGCATCGTCGAGCGCGCCCTGTCGGACGAGGACCGCGGCCTGGGGTTGCTGGCCCCGGAACTGGAAGCGGACGCCGTGGCGCACCTCGTCAACATCGCGAACGGTGATGCCCGGGTGGCGCTGAACGCCCTGGAGATGGCGGTCGTCGCCGGCGAGCCGGGCGAAGACGGCGTGCGCCGGATCGGCGTCGACGCGATCTCGGACGCCCTGCAGCGGCGAACGCCCCAGTACGACAAGGCAGGCGACAGCCACTACGACACGATCTCGGCCTTCATCAAGTCGGTGCGAGGCTCCTCGCCCGACGGCGCCCTGTACTGGCTGGCGAGGATGCTCGAAGCCGGTGAGGATCCACTGTTCATCGCCCGCCGTCTGGTCATCCTGGCCGCCGAGGACATCGGGCTGGCGAACCCGGGCGCCCTGCCCGTGGCCGTTGCCGCTCAACAGGCCGTCCACTTCATCGGCTTGCCGGAAGGCCGCATTCCGCTGGCCGAGGCGACGGTCTACCTGGCGACCTCGCCCAAGAGCAACGCGGCCTACGTGGCCCTCGGCCGCGCGATGGCGGACGTGCGGGATGCTCCGCACGAACCCGTGCCCTTGCATCTCCGCAACGCCGTCACCGGCCTCATGCGCGGCATGGGCTACGGCAAGGACTACAAGTACGGCCACGACTTCGAGGGCCACTTCGAAGAGCAGGAGTACCTGCCGCCCGGCCTGTCCGGCCGCCGCTACTACGAGCCGTCAGACCAGGGGTCCGAAGCCGCGATCGCCGAACGGCTACGCCGCTGGTGGGGCGAGGAGGAGTGACCGAAGTCTCCGCTGCGCGGCCAACGTGATGGGACATATGATCCATCCTGGCCCGGGTCGCCTTGACCTCTCATGAAGGAGCCCCAAAGAAATGCGAACGAACTGCCCCAAGACCACGACTCTTCTCCGCGCGGCCTTCGCCCTGTTGTTGCTGGGCGCCGCCGCAACGACATCGGCCCAGGACCTTGAAGAGGACTTCGTCGCCGCGACCGCAGGTGCGCCGGCTGCGGGACGGGCGGTCCTCTACAGTTGCGATATTCCGACGAACCGCGTGGGCTTCGGCTATCTACAGGAGCAGCCTTCGGAAGAGGGCGTGAAAGCGGTCGACATCTATCTCCGCCTGTACGCCAACACCGGGATCACGCGAGGCAAACACGCAGTTCACATTCACGAGACCGCGTCCTGCAATCCATGCGGCACCGCTGGCGGACACTTCGATCCCGGCCCCAATTCGAACACAAGCCCTGACGGCAACCACCCCTTTCACGCCGGCGACCTCACGAACATCACGCTGGATCGCCAGGGCCGGGGCTACCACATGATGACGACGACGCGAGTGACGCTCTCCGACGGCCCCCTTTCCGTGTTCGACGAGGACGGCAGCGCGTTCATCATCCACACCAACCCCGACACCTACTGCCCCGAAGGCGAAGCGGCCGGCTGCGCCGGTGGTTCCAGAGCCGCCTGCGGCGTGATCACGCCGTACCCCTAGGTTTTCGGGGGCGTTCCGGTGCCTGCGCGTGCCACCACTCGCCGGCGCGTCACCGAATCACCAGCACCCGCGCCTGAGGCGGATGCAGCCACTCGATGCCGCGCTCCGTGATCAGCGCGTTCTCCTCGACGTTGATCGGGATCTTGTTGCCGTCCCATTCCTCGGCGGGCATGAAGACGATGTACTCGAGCGAGATGATCGAGTTGGGCCGGACGACGTACTTCGTTCGCTCGGGGAAGATCTCGAACAGGCTGGCGGCCATGTCGTGGCCGACGTTGCCGGCCGCGTGCATGCCGACGTTGACCTCGATGCCGGGCACGTCGGGGCCCGCCTCCTCGAGCTCGGTGTAGGCGTAGCCCGCGTCCCGGATGAGCTGCTTCAGTTCGTCGAACTGTTCGCGTCCGGTACGGCCGGAGCGGACGTGCTTGCGGATGATCTCCTGCACCTTCTTCGATTCGGCGAAGGTCCTCAGCACGCCGGGGGGCGGCTCGGTCTCGCCCTCGCGCAGGACGTAGGCGAAGCGCTTCATGTCGGTCGAGAAGTTGTTCCGGCCGGCGCCCCAGTCGATCTGGAGCACGTCGCCGCGCTGGATGACCCGCTCGGTGCCGCCGATCTCGCTGCCGTCCGGGCGGTGGCTGTAGACGGTCGGGTACCAGGCGCGCAGCAGATCGTAGTCGTGCAGCTTCTGCTCCAGCCAGCGCGCGACGTCGTTGTGGGTCGTCTTGCCCGGGGTGATGACCTCGTTGGACAGCGCCCGCTCCAGGAGCCGGCGGGTGAGGTCGCCGACCTTCGAGAACTCGACGATCTCGCCGGCAACCCGCTCGCCGTGGAAGTCGGCGATCAGGTGCTGGGCCGAGGTGAACCGCGCCGCGTACTTCTCGCCGAGTTCGCTCGTGAGACCCTTGAAGTCGGTGTGGGTGAGCCCGTCCGCGACGTGGAGTCCCTCGGACTCATAGGGCACGTCGAGGTAGTTCAGCCCGATGGTTTCGGGATCGCGCTCCTCGACGATCGACCGCAGTTCGTCGAAGTCGCCGAACCGGTCGTAGGCGCCGCACTCCGTGGCCAGGTCGGTCTCGGGGCCGAGCTGGATCCGTTCGATGCGGTCGCCGCCGCGGTCGGTGAAGATGAAGAACCCCTGGCCGTTGACCGTGGAGATGGCGAAGTCGAGCGTCATCGGCTGGGTGCCGCGGCCCCGGTCGATCACGATCCACATGTCGATGCCGTTGCGGCGCATGGCGCCCGGCAGCACGTAGTCGAACTTGTCGTGCCGGATCATGCAGGAGGTTTCCCATCTCGAGCGAACGTCGTCGGGCTCGGCGCTCGAAGCAGGCGCGGCGATGGCGGTGAAGGCCAGGGCGGCGGCGAGAACGGTCGGCAGCGAAGGCTTCATCTTCGTTCTCCTTCTGAAAGTGAGTTGAAGTCACTATAGAGGGCGATAGCGTCGGCCCATGAGATCCGAGCCGATTCGCCTCTTGCTGCCCCTCCTCGTGTTCGCCGCTCCCGCCTGCGCTGCGCCGGGCGCCGCGGGGGCCACGGACGACACCGTTCCAGACGGTACCGTCTCGCGCACCGAAGACCGACCCGCCTGCCGCGACGCCACGCCGCTCCGCCAGGCGCTGTTCGGCGACCTGCACGTTCACACCAGCTTCTCCTTCGACGCGGCGGCGATCAGCACCGGCGGGACGCCGGCGGACGCCTACCGCTTCGCGAAGGGCGAGGCGATCCCGTTCTGGCCCATCGGTCCGAACGGTACGCCTGTGGGCAGCATCACGATCGACCGGCCGCTCGACTTCGTGGCCATCACCGACCACGGGGAGTTCCTCGGCGAGCGCCGCCTGTGCCGGGATCCCGAGTCGCCCCGCTACGGCTCGGAGTTCTGCACCACGTTCCGATCGGACCAGCGGGTGGGGATGCAGATGCTCGGCGCCGTCATCACCACCGAGACGCCGAGCAGGACCGAGGACATCTGCGGCGAGGGCGGGGCCCTCTGCCTCGAGTGGGCGATGAGCCCCTGGCAGGAGATCATCGAAGCGGCGGAGGATGCCTACGACCGGACGGAGGCGTGCAGCTTCACCTCCTTCGTCGGCTACGAGTACACCGGCACGCCTGGGATCTCGAACTATCACCGGAACGTCGTCTTCCGGGGATCGGAGGCGCCGGAGCTGCCTGTGTCCTACATCGACGCGCCCACAGACAACCTGCTCTGGCAGCGCCTCGACGAAGTCTGCGGCGACGGGTCGTCCAGGCCGGATTGCGAGTATCTGACGATCCCGCACAACAGCAATCTCGCGAACGGCCGGATGGCGCCATACCGCGGACTCGACGGAACGCTGGAGGCGCGCCGGGCCTACGCGGAGAAGCGGCTGGAGCGGGAACCGATCGTCGAGATCTTCCAGCACAAGGGCGGCTCCGAGTGCATCAACGGCCTGTCGACCGTCTTTGCCGAGCCGGACGAACTCTGCGACGTGGAGGCGGTGCGCGTGCTGGGCCGCGAAGAAACGGTCCAGTCCCTGCTCTCGGGCGAGACCACCTTGTTGACCGAGGAGTGCCCGGAGGGTGAGAACGGCAACCAGGGCATGCTGGGCGCCGGTTGCGTCGGCCGGACGGACTTCGTTCGCCCGGCGCTCGTCGTCGGCCTGGAGGAGGAGTTGGAGACCGGACTCAATCCGGTCAAGCTCGGCATCATCGCGTCCACCGACACGCATACGGCGACGCCGGGGGCGGTGGCGGAAGAGGACTGGCGGGGCGCGGTTACCCTGGAAGCGACGCCCGAAGAGCGCCTGCAGCCGGGCTTGCTCACGAGCGGCATCGACGGCAATCCCGGCGGTCTGGCCGGCGTCTGGGCGGTCGAGAACTCCCGCGACGCGATCTTCGAGGCGATGGAACGGCGCGAGGTCTTCGGCACCTCGGGTCCGCGGATCCGGCCCCGGTTCTTCGGCGGCTGGGACTACTCCGAGAAGGTCTGCGACCAGCCGGACCTGCTGGAGCAGGCGTACGCCGCCGGCGTGCCGATGGGCGGCGACCTAACGGCGGCCGGCGACGGCGCGGCGCCGACCTTCCTCGCCTTCGCCGCCCGCGACCCTGCGGACGGCGCCGGGCTCCTGCAGCAGCTCCAGCTGGTCAAGGGCTGGGTCGACGCCGACGGGACGGGCCGCACCCAGGTCATCCCGATCGCCGGGTCGCCGGAGAACGGAGCCAGCGTCGATCCCGCGACCGGCGAGCGAAGCGGCGACGGCCACGACACCCTCTGCACGGTCTACCGCGATGAGGCGTTCGATGCCGGCCTGCACGCTTACTACTATCTGCGCGTGGTCGAGAACCCCAGCCTGCGCTGGAGCTGGTACGACTGCCGGCGCCTCGCCCCGGAAGACCGCCCCGCCGTGTGCTCGGACGGCTCCTATCCCGAGACGATCCAGGAGATGGCCTGGACCTCTCCGATCTGGTACCGGCCGGAGTAGGAGGAACCGTGGCAGAGACCGCACACGGAGCGTCGGTTCCGGAACTGGGTGCGCGGGCCTTCTGGCCCGCATCCGGCGCGAAGCGCCGGTCTGCCGGGCGCGCAGGTCCTGCTTTCCTGGCGGCGGCGCTGCTCGCTGGTTGCGCTGACTATGGCGGCAACCCGCCGGCGGTCGCCGGTCAGGAACCGACGCTGGGCGAGAGCCTGGTCGCCCTAGGTCAGGAACACGAACTCGATACCGTCCGCGTGCCGCCGCCGGGCGACTTCATCGAGCACGAGGCCGCCGGCTTCGCCAAGGTCCTGTGCTCGGCGGTCTTCCTGACCGGGCTCGACTTCGAGGACGCCTGGACGCAGATCGGCGGCTTCACTTCGCGCCACCAGTACCGCGACCGGCTGCCGGGACGCGTCCTCGACCGAGAGAACGGGCAGGTCCACATCACGACGGACACGGGCGTCACGCGGACCGCGGTGCTGCACGGCGACCAGGGCTGCGTCACCCTGCCGAAGGGAGAGGACTCGCCGTTCTACGAGACGGTTCCGGTCACCAGCACGCTCGATGAGAGCGCACTCTGGCCGATGGGCGACCGGCTGCCGGACGAGCCCTTCCCGGACGACATCGACTCCGAGAAGCTGGCCGCAGCCGTTGAGGCCGCCTTCGACCCGGAGGCGATGACGCTCGCCTTCGTCGTGTTGCACCGCGGCCGGCTCATCGCCGAGCGCTACCGCGAGGGGATCGACAAGGACACGCCGCTCGAGAGCTGGTCGATGAACAAGAGCCTGTCGGCGACCCTGATGGGCGTTTTGATCGAGCAGGGCGAGTACACGCTCGACCAGTTGGCGCCGGTCGACTCCTGGCACGAGGGCCCGGACGACGTCCGCGGCACGATCCGCATCCAGGACATCCTCCGCATGTCGAGCGGCCTGCGCTGCGTGAACGCCGGCGATCCGGAGTACGACGAGGCGGCGATGGGCTACCCGGACCACCTCTACCTCTACACCGGCACGGTGAACTCCCACCTCTGGGCCACGGATCGGCCTCCACAGTGGCCGCCGAACACCATAGGCCGCTACCGGAACTGCGATCCGATCCTGACCAACCACCTGGTGCGGCTGGCGGTCGAGGGCCGGGGCGAGAACTACCACCAGTTCCCCCAGAAGCACCTCTTCGACCGGATCGGCGTCCGGCGCTTCGTCGCCGAGGCGGACCCCTACGGCAACTTCCTGCTGAACGGCTACGGCTTCGGGTCCGGCCGCACCTGGGCGCGGCTCGGTCAGCTCTACCTGGACGACGGCGTCGCCTCGACCGGCGAGCGCGTGCTGCCAGAGGGCTTCGTCGAGTTCGTCAGCACGCCGGCCCCGGCCTGGGTCGCCGACGGCCGGCCGATCTACGGTGGTTCCTTCTGGATCAACCAGCCGCCGCGCGGCGGCCAGCGGCGTTATCCCTCGCTACCCGAGAGCGCGTTCAGCATGCAGGGCGCCGGCGGGCAGAGCACGATCATCGTGCCGTCGCACGAGATGGTGGTCGTGCGGCTCGGGCTATACGAGGGCTCGTTCGGCGGGCATGCCGATGCGGCGTTGCAGGAGGCGCTGGCGCTGCTGGTGGAGGCGATTCCGGAGGAGTGATGAAGCGGAGCCGGCCTCCGGCCGGCGCCTGTATTGATGCCGCCTTCGGCGGCAGCGGGTCAGAAGACCCGCGCACCCAGTGTTGCTAGGCGTCGGGCTGCTCTGTGATCAGGATGCCGCCGAGTGCGGCGGGATCGCTATCGAGTTCCGTCTCTCCTGCCGGGAACTCGTTCGTTCTCAGCATGAAGGTCAGGATGTCGAGGTAGGTCTCGCGCGGCAGGCTGGCCGGGTTGTCGGTCGGCATGGTCGTCCGCATCGCCTCGTACAGCTCGTGCAGGTTCTTGTCACCCCACAGGAACTGGAAGCTGATGCCGACCAGGCCCGGCGAGTTGCTGCCGCCGCCGAGATCGTCGCCGTGGCAGGTGGCGCAGGTCTCGCGGTAGGCGACGGCGCCGCGCTCTGCCTGCTCGGCGGTGTAGACGCCGTCCCAGACCGTCGAAGTCGCCGCGACCGCCGCCGCTTCGCGGTCGACCTCGGCGATCCGGGCGGCGCCCGCGGCGGCCGCCGGCAGGTCCGCCGGCAGCGCGAAGACGTGGAGCGAATTGCCGTTGCTCGGACGCCGGATGTGGGGGATCAGGTCGCGCGGCACCATACCGGCCCAACTGGCGCCGCCGGTTCCCACCGGGATGGCGACGTACTGGCGGCCGCCGGCGAGGTAGGTCACCGGGAAGCCCTGGGCCGAGGTGGGCAGCCTCGTCTGCCAGAGGATCTGACCGGTGCGCGCGTCGTAGGCGTAGACGTAGCGGTCGTAGTCGCCCGCGAAGACGACTCCGCCTCCGGTCGCGAGCGCGGCGGTGTTGATCGGCGAGAGCGTGCGGTGCCGCCACATGATGTCGCCCTCCCTGACGTCGATGACCAGCAACTCGCCGAGGTTGCCGCCGGAGTACGGATGCAGCGTGTTGATCCGCTTCACCGGGCCGGCGCCGCCGCCGCCGAGCACCCGCTCGACCGGGCCGAACGTCGCCAGCTCGCAGTTCATCGTCATCGGGATGTAAAGGGCGCCGGTGTTCGGGTCGTACGACATGGCGCGCCAGCCCTTGAAGCCGGACGTGCTCGGGCACATGTTGATCTCGACGCCGATCTCCGGGATCAGCTCGGGGCGGTAGGTCACGTCGCCCGTCTCCCGGTCGACGTCGACGAGGTTCTGGTAGCCGACGTCGATTGCGTCCAGGAACTCGCCCGTCTCCCGGTCGAGCTGCCAGAGGATGCCGAGCTTGCCCATCTTGTAGAGCTTCTTCCGGCCGTCGACATCGATGAGGAGCGTCTCGAAGACCTCGTCCATGTCGTGGGTCTCGCCGGGCAGATACTGGTAGTACCAGAGCAGCTCGCCGGTGTCGGGATCGAGCGCCAGGCTCGAGTTCGTGTACAGCGCGTCGCCGTCCGTACCGCGGACGGAGCGGGCCCAGGGCTTGGCCTGGGACGTGGCCCAGTAGACGATCTTCAGCTCCGGGTCGTAGCTGCCGGCGATCCAGGCGTCGCTGCCGGCGCGGAAGCGGAGCGGCAGGTCGCCCCAGGTGTCGCCGCCGGGCTCGCCGGGGCGCGCGATCGTCGAGGTGCGCCAGATCTCTTCGCCGGTGTCCGGATCGTGGCCGGTGATGAAGCAGACGTCGTCCTTGTAGCGGCCGCAGCCGGTGATGCCGGTGACCAGCTTGCCGTTGGCGACGATCGGGCCGGCGGTGTAGCGGTAGCCGAGGCTCGTGTCCGCGGTCTGCGTCTCCCAGATCAGCTTCCCGCTCCTGGCATCGAGCGCGAAGATCGTCGCCCGCGAACTTGCCCCGAAGATCCGGTCGCCGAAGATCGCGATGTTCTTCTGGACTCCGCGGCCGAAGGCGCCCGTTCCGTCACCCACCGGCTCCGGCCGGTACTCCCAGAGCAGGTCGCCGTTGGCGGCGTCGAGCGCCTGGACGACGTTGCCCGGATTCGGCACGTACATGACGCCGTTGTGGATCAGGGGCGCGGCCTCCTGCGGGCCGGTGTCGTCCATCGCCCACGCCCAGACCAGTCGTAGCTGGCCGACGTTCGCGGTCGTGATCTGGTCCAGCGGGCTGTAGCCCCAGGCGTTCTGAGTCCCGCGCCAGTGCAGCCACTGGCCCGGCTCCGGGTCGTTCAGCATCTCCTGTGTGACCGGTACGAAGGCGGCCTCCTGAGCGCCGAGGCTGGCACTCAGGAACGAAACAGCGGCCAGCGAGCAGGCGAGGCGCGTCAATGACTTCATGCGGAAGGCGGGATGCTACTTCACACCTGAAGGCGGTGATCGAGCACCATCTCCTCGGTGAGCGCGGTGCCGAAGCCCGGCTCAGTGGGCGCCAGGAAGTCGCCGTTCTCGAACGGCGCCTGCATCGCGTCGAGGATCGCCGAACCGGTGGCGAAGCTCTCGGCCATCGTGCAGCTCGGGGCGGTCAGGGAGATCGGCAGTCCCCAGAGGCTGCCGCCGCGGTGGGGGATCAGTTCGAGACCGGCCGCCTCGACCAGGTCGGCGATGCGCTTCGCCGCCGTCAGGCCGCCGCACCAGGTGATGTCCGGTTGCAACACCTCGGCGGAACCGAGCCGCACGAGGACCTCGAAGCCGTGCTCCGTGTACTCGTGCTCGCCGCAGGCCACCTTCGTCCAGCCGGGACCGCCGCCGCCGATCCTCTCGACGAGTTCGGCGTAGCCGAAGACGTTGTCCGGAGAGAGCAGCTCCTCCATGAAGTAGAGCTTCGCCGGACGCAGGCGCTCGGCGACGCCGACCGCCCAGTCGACGGTTCCGTTGCGCGAGACGCAGTCCGTCATCAGGTTGCCCTCGGGACCCATCGCCTCGCGGGCGGCGAGGACGTCGTCGATCCACTGATCGGTCTCGGCCTCGGAGCTGTGGGGCCCGATCGGCAGGATGCGCTTGAAGTGGCGGATGCCGAGGGCCTTGCCGGCCGCGATGTCGCCGCCGGTCTGGTAGACGGCGACGCGATCGTCGGGCTGTCCGCCGAGCAGAGCATGGACCGACTCGCCGGTGTGCTTGCCCTTGATGTCCCAGAGCGCCGTGTCGACCGCCGAGAGCGCCATCGCGAAGATGCCGCGCCGGCCGTAGAGCACTGCCGAGCTGTACATCTGGTCCCAGAGCTGGTGGACGTTGAGCGGGTTCGTGCCGACCAGGAGGTGCTTGAGATGGCCGTCGATGATCTCGACCGCGGCGCTGCCCCCGGCGCCCATGCCGAAGCCGGTGATCCCGGCGTTCGTCTTGATGATCGCGATGATCGCGGACGGAAGCTGCTCGAAAGGTCCGCCCCAGCGCCAGCGGCGGGGATCGTCGTCGCCGGAGAAGACCGGCGGATCGAGCAGGCCCTCGGAGCGCTGGTTGATGTAGACGGGATAGGCGTCGACCGAGCGGATCGTGATTCGATCCGAGTCTCCGTCTTCGGGCTGCGGCCCGGAGCAGGCGCCGGTTGCCGTGCCGGCGATTCCCGCAGATGCCGCGACCGCCGCGAGACCGGCGCTGCGGCTCAGGAAGTCACGGCGGCTCGATCGGCCAGGCGCGGCGAAGTCGTACTGTCTCATGGGGCAAGCTCCGAGGTGTTCGCTGCGACGAAGTCCGTGAAGATCGCGGTGGCGAGGTCGGGCCGCTGAAGCACCGAGCCGTGGCCGACGTTCTCCATCACGACGAGTTCCGCGTCGGGCGCCATGGCGGCCAGATCGCGGCTGGATGGGAGGTTCGGGTCATGGTCCCCGGTGGCGACCAGGGTCTTCATCGCCAGCCCCCGCGCCGCGGCCGCGAGGTCGAAGCCCCTGGAGATCGCCTGCATGGCGGGGCGGACCGAATCGGGGTGGGCGTGTTCGCGCCAGCCGGTGGGCCTCTCGAAGCGCCTGATGCCCGCGGCCTCCTGCTTGCGGACGGCTTCGCGGCTGCCCTCCCGCTGCGCGGGAACGTCCGGCGGGTCGATCGCGGCATCGTAGAGCGCAAGCAGGTCGACTCGTTCGGGGTGGAGCGCGGCATGGGCCAGAGCCGCCCGCGACCCCCAGGCCATGGACCAGACGTGGGAGCGCTCGATCCCGAGTGCGTCGAGAATCGTGACGGCGTCCGCCGCGTACTGTTCCAGCGTGTACTGGGAGGGATCCGCCGCCGGCGTGCTCTGGCCGGTGCCGCGGATGTCGAAGCGGATGGTGCGGTAGCCGCTTCCCAGGCGCTCGACGATGAAGTCCCACATGCGGAGCGTGCAGCCGCCGCCGTTCCAGAAGAGGACGGCCGGCGCCTTCCGGTCGCCGTCGACCTCGACATTCAGCGTCGCGCCGTCCACCTCGATTCGCATCGGAAGCCTCGATGATGTCACTTGCCGGCCGTCGTCGTGGGCTAGAGTCCGCGTCTTGTCGTTGAGAACAGCGAGGAAACGGAGGCGCTGCATGAAGAGCGCTAGCGCGGCGGAGTGCCCGGATGACATGCCGGCGAGGGCGCCGGCGCACCCGGTCCGGACGGTGGTTGCGACGCTTGCCCTGGGCTTCGCGTTCAGCGCCGTATTGGCGGCCCAGGACGCGGCATCGACCTTCGTGCCGGTCACGAACGAAATGCTGGAGAACCCGCCCGATTCGGAGTGGCTCATGTTCCGCCGCACGCACGACAGTTGGGGCTACAGCCCGCTCGACCAGGTCGACCGGGAGAACGTGGGCAGCCTGAGTCTTGTCTGGGCTCGAGAGGTGGAGGTGGGAACGTCCGAGATCACGCCCCTGGCCTACGACGGCGTGCTCTACATCCCGTCGTTCGAGGACACGATCGAGGCCGTCGACTCGACGACCGGCGAGTTCATCTGGCGTTACACGCGGGAACAGCCCGAGGGTCTCTATGCGCAGGTCGGCTTCAACGCGAAGAACAACCGGAACATCGCGATCTACGACCGGTTGATCCTGAACAACAGCGACGACAACCACGCCTTCGCGCTCGACGCCGAGACGGGAGAGCTGGTCTGGGAGACGCAGATCCTGGACTGGGAGGTCAACCCCGCCACCCACAGCTCGGGCCCGATCGTCGCGGATGGCCGCGTCGTCTCCGGACGCAGTTGCCGACCCTGGGGCGGACCCGAGTCCTGCATCATGATCGCGCTCGACGCGCTGACCGGAGAGGAACTCTGGCGGACGCGGACGATGCCGGCGCCCGGCGAGCCCGGGGACGAGACCTGGGGCGACGTGCCGTTCGAGAAGCGCCACCACGTCGGCACCTGGATGGTTCCCAGCTACGACCCGGAACTCGAACTCATCTACTTCGGCACCGCCGTTACGTCGCCCGCGCCGAAGTTCATGCTCGGCGGCACCGATCTGACGCACCTCTACCACAACTCGACCCTGGCGCTCGAGGCGGAGACCGGCGAGATCCGCTGGTACTTCCAGCACCTGAACGACCACTGGGACCTCGACCATCCGTTCGAGCGGATCCTCGTCGACCTCCCCGTGTCACCCGATCCGGAGGCGGTGCGCTGGATCCGGGAGGGTCTCGAACCGGGCGAGACGCGCAAGGTGATGACCGGGATCCCGGGCAAGACCGGCTTCGTCTACACGCTGGACCGCGAAACCGGCGAGTTCCTCTGGGCCCGGCCGACCGTGCCGCAGAACGTGGTCGTCGACATCGACGAGACGACCGGTCGGGCCGTCGAGAACACCGAGATCATCTTCACGGAGCTCGAACAGGAGATGCTCGTCTGTCCGACCTGGATCGGCGGAAGGGACTGGGAGGCCGGCTCCTACAGCCCGCTGACCCGGACGCTGTATCACCCGCTGCGCAACATGTGCGCGCGGATGCTGGCGACGGGCGACACGAACAGTCCGCGGGCGCAGGCGTTCGAACAGCAGGTCGCGATCTACAACCTGGCCGCCGATCACATCAAGGCGCCCGGCGAGGAGTACCTCGGCACCGTGTACGCGATCTCGGCGGTTACGGGCGAAACGAAGTGGCTGTTCGAGACGGAGGGTGGGACCTACTCCGTCGTCGCCACGGGCGGCGGCCTGATCTTCGGCGGCGACGCGCTTGGACACTTCCGCGCCTTCGATCACGAGACCGGCGAGGTGCTGTGGGAGGTCAACGTCGGCGCCCCGGCGATGGGCTACCCGATCTCCTACGCCGTCGACGGCCGCCAGTACGTGGCCATCTCTACCGGGCCGGGAAGTCTCCGCCACACCCCCGAAGGCGCTGCCCGCGCCCGGGGCGGGAGTCTGTTCGTGTTCGCACTGCCGGAGGGCCGCCAGGACTAAATCTCCAACAAGGTTGTAGGGGCTGCTAGGATCCAGGAATCCGAATCAATCCCGGCGCGGCTGAGCGTGTCGCGTGAAGGCCGGCGTCCGGTCCTTGACGGAGGTTCCTGGTGGCAGAGCGTCCCACCTACGCCTTCGGGCCGTTTCTTCTCGATGCCGCGGAGCGGCGGTTGCTCCGCCGCGGGCGGGTCGTGCCAGTGCGGCCGAAGATCTTCCAGACGCTGAAGGTGCTCGTCGAGAACCGCGACCGTCTGGTCCACAAGGACGAGTTGATGGCGATGGTGTGGCCCGACACCAACGTCGCCGAGAGCAACCTCACGCACAACCTGTCCGTGCTGCGGAAGATCCTGGGCCAGGATGGGGAGACGCAGTACGTCGTCACGGTGCCCGGCCGCGGCTACCGCTTCACGGCTCCGGTCAGGACGCCGGTCGGGGGATCGATCGCGGTGCGGCCCTTCGCCAACATGACGCCCGATCCGGAACAGGACTTCTTCTGTGAGGGGTTGGTGGAGGAGGTCGTCGAGGCGCTGGTGCGGGTCGATGGACTTCGGGTCGTGTCCCGGACCTCCTCGTTCGACCGAGGGCTGGCCCGCCTGAGCGCACCCCGGTTCGGCCGGAAGCTGGGCGTGGCGGCGATCCTCGAAGGCAGCGCACGAAGGTCCGGCGACCGGGTGCGGATCTCGGTTCAGCTCATCCGGGTCGCCGACGGCATCCATCTCTGGTCCCGCCACTACGACCGGGTCCTCGGCACGATCTCCCAGATTCAGATTCAGGAGGATGTCGCTCGGGCGATCGCGCGTCGGGTGAAGGTCGAACTCCGGACTCCCAATGCCCGCCGGGCGAGGCGGCTCCCGGCGGACAACCAGGAAGTGTGGCGGGCGGAGTGGGGCTGATCCCCTAGCCGGTCGCCGTGCCGGCTCCGCGCAGCCCGACGAGCAGCGTCTCCGTGGTCTGGTTGAGCAGCGCGTCCACATCGAAGTTCGGGTCGATCTGCCGCTCGATCAGAAGCGACGCCAGCCCATGGACCGCGCTCCAGGCCACGTAGGCCTGTGCCCGCGGATCCTCTCGCTCGATCTCGCCGCGCTGCTGGTGGACGCGGATCACGCCGATCAAGTGCTCAAGCAGGACGGCGGCCGCCTCCCGCAGCTCGGGGTGGTCCTGGCGCGCCAGCGCCTCCCTGCCGTACATCAAGCGGTAGTGCGCCGGGTTCTCGAGGGCGAAGCGGACGTACTGTTCTCCCATGTGCCGGAGCCGCTCCACGCTAGACCCCGCTGCCCCGGTACTGCTGCCCCGGAGACGTCGGTTGAGACGCCGGAAGCCTTCGACTGCGACCGCCACCAGTAGCGCCGTCTTGTCCGGGAAGTGGCGGTAGGGCGCGGCCCGCGAAACGCCTAGGCGGCTGCCGATCGCCCGCATCGTCACGCTGGCGGCGCCGCCCTCCGAGATCATGGCCGCGGCCTCCTCGACGAGCGCGGCCCGGAGGTCTCCGTGGTGGTAGGCGTGATCTCGCTCGGCCATAGCTGATTATGGCCAAGGCCGATGTTGACAATGTCAACAGGAGGGTGTATGTTGACGCCGTCAACAACGTCGTGGAGGAAAAAACACCATGAGAAAGCGACGGACGAGCGGTAGCAGGCGGCGGTATCGATCAAGCCGGGCTTCCCTGCTGATGCTTCGCGTTTGTATGTGGGGATGCGTGGTGCCGGCCGGCGCACAGGCCGGCGCCGGACCTGTTCCGGCGTACGTCCCCGCTCGCTACGACGTGGTCACGGGGGCCGCGAACCGCCAGACCGTGCTGACAGGGTTCCTCCTGGGCGGCCCGGTGGCGGACCTCGTCGCGGTGAGTGCGGACGGCGCCGGAGGTCGCCACCTTCGCGTCTTCTCGTTCGCCGAGAGCGGCTGGGACCCGCGAGTCGAGACCACTCTCCCTCCCGACGTGTCCTTCGTCGACGTGGCCAACATCAACGGGATGGACCGCCTGATCGCCTGCGGCGGCGGCCGCCTGAGCTGGTTCGATCCCGAAGCGGCGGCGGTACGGGAGTTGGCCGCGGTGACCTGCGACTTCGGTGACTCTTCCCGGGCCGAAGTACTCCATGTCGACATCACTCGCGACGTGAACGGAGACGGCCGCGACGACCTGGTCGTGCCGCACGGCCACGGCTTCCAGGTGCTCGTCCAGATAAGCGGCGGAGCGTTCGCCGATGCGTTGAAGATAGGCCCCGACGGCGCACTTGACCGCGTCTACGCTGCCGACGGATACCGGTACCGGCCCTGGGTTCAAGGTGGCCGCTTCCACGAGGTGGACTACAACCTGGATGGCCGCATCGACCTCGTGTTCTGGAACCGGGACCGCTTTGAAGTGCATCTCCAGGAAGAACACGGCTTCTTCGCCCCGCAGGCCCGGACGTTCACGACCGATGTGGCATTCGACTCCGACGACCCCGCCTTCCTCGCGGCTCCTCAGGAGGTTCGCCGCCGCCGTCTGGATCAGGAACTGACCGGAGCCACGGCGGGACGCGTGCTGCACTCGCTGACCGACATGAACGGCGACGGCGTCGCCGACCTGGTGGTCTTCTCGCTGGAGATCAAGAGCATGTGGAGCGTTCGCTCCGCCTACGAGGTGCATTTCGGCGCGCCGACGCCGGATGGCGGCATCGTGTTCGCGCCCGATGCGAGTAGCGCGATCCAGTCGGACGGGCTCCCGTTCGGGTTGGCCCCCCACGACTTCGACCGCGACGGCCAGGTCGACGTGATGTACACGACGATCAAGCTTGGCGTCCTCAGGTCGATCGGAATAGTGAGCCGCGGCTTGCTGACCCGCTCCATGCGGATGCATCTGGAGTTCTACCGCATGGAGGGTGGCGTCTATCGCGACCAACCGAACGCCGTCCGCAAGGCCAAGGGGCGCGCCCCGGGCGTTTCAGGGGAGAAGGCCCTCTTCCACCCGTCGGTGTTGATCGGGGATGTGAACGGCGACCGCCGCTCGGACCTGCTGGTGCAGAAGGGCCAGGAAGGACTGCGCGTCTATCTCGGCGAGCCAGGGCCGATGCTGTTCGCCCGGCGACCGCAGAGCGTGGCGGTCGCCATGCCCAACGAGGAGTACACGTGGCTGGTGGACCTCAACCAGGACGGTAAGCAGGATGTCCTGATGCATCACCCGTCCACGACCGAGCCGCATCGCGTGACGATGCTGGTCGCACGATGAGCGTTCGGCACGATCGGCGTAGCCTGCATTCCCTGCTGGTCTTCGGGTTGCTCCTCCCGGCATGGGTGCTGCCCGCCGGCGCACAGGACGGCTCCGAGTCGCCGTCGGGATTTGCTCCGGTCCGCCACGAGGTCGTCCTCGGCGTCGCCGAGCGCCTGACGGTGGTGACGGGCTTCTTTGGAGAACGCCAGGTCGCCGAGTTTGCCGCGTTGCAGGTCGACGGCGACGGCAACCGTCAACTGCGGTTCTTTGCGTTTGTGGACGGCGGCTGGCAGCCGGTGCTCGAAACCACGCTGCGGTCGGAAGTGTCGTTCGTCGATGTCGCCAATATCCAGGGCCGGGATCGCCTGGTCGCGTACGGCGGCGGCCGCCTGACCTGGCTGGATACCGACTCGGCGACGGAGCGGGCGTTGCTCGACGTGACCTCCGACTTCAAGTCGTCGCCCAGACGCGAGGTGCTCCACCTCGACATCACCCGCGACGTGAACGGCGACGGGCGCGACGACCTGGTGATTCCGGACGGTCAGGGCTTCCATGTGCTCGTGCAGCGTGATGGTGGCGCGTTCGCCGACCCGGTGACGATAGGGCCCGACGGCGGTCTCGGCAGGGTGTATGGAGCCGACGGCTACAAGTACCGGCCCTGGGACGAGGGCGGTCGCGTCCATGAGATGGACTACGACCTGGATGGGCGCAGCGACCTGGTGTTCTGGAACCGGGACCACTTCGTGGTGCATCTTCAGGATGAGCGCGGCTCGTTTTCCCGGGCGCCCACGGCCTTCACGAGCGACGTCGCGTTCGACTCCGACCAGATCGCTTCGCTCGCCGCGCCGGGGGGAATCCGCCGGCGGCGTTTGGACCACATGCCGGAAGGGGAGAGCACCGGCAGGGTGCTGCACTCACTGACCGACATGAACGGGGACGGCGTGGACGACCTCGTCGTTTTCTCGCTCAAGGGCGCGAGCCTGTGGAAGATGCACTCCTCCTACGAGGTGTACTTCGGCACTCCGGGCCCGAGCGGACGCGTGGAGTTCTCACCGGAACCGGGTGCGGTGGTCGAGTCCGAGGGCATCATCTCTGGAATCGACCGGCACGATTTCGATCGGGACGGCCAGGTCGATGTGGTCGTGACGGCCTTCGAGCCGACGGTCTTCTCGGCGATCAGGGTGCTCGTCATGTCGATTCTGACCGGCGCCGGGTCGTTCGATCTCGAGATTTTCCGCATGGAGGACGGCCGCTACGGCGCCCGCCCGAACGCGGTACGCGAAATCAGGCCCAGATCGCCCAGAAAGAGCGGCGAGAGGACGTTCTGGCCGGCGGTCCGGATGGGAGACATGAACGGCGACGGACGCTCCGACGTCCTGATTGCGAGGAACCGGAAGATGCTGCACGTACATCTCGGAGTGCCGGGGCCGGGGTTGCTCGCCAGGAAGCCTCAGCGGTTCGCGATCCCGGTGCCCGAGGACGAGGAGTACACCTGGCTGGCGGACCTGAACGGGGACGGAAAGCAGGACGTTCTGATGCACCACACATCGATGACGGCGCCTCATCGCCTGACGGTGCTGATGTCGCGGTAGAGGGGCCTGCGCCTACAGTTGGAACAGCCGCGTGACCTTGACGATCAGCGCCCGGTTGTTGAGCCCCGGGAAGCCCTGCGTCAGGGTGTCGCGCTGTTCGTTGTAGACGACGAACAGCTCGCTGCCGGGCTGGTACTCCCAGCGCAGCCGCACGTTCGCCGCCAGGCCGCGGCTCTCGGAGTCGTACTGAAACAGCGCGGCCACGAACATCCGCGGGGTCATCGTGTAGACCGCGCGGAGATCGACGAGTTCCACGTCGAACTCGCCCGCCGGCAGCTCCACGCGGTTGAACGAGATGCCCGGTTCGAGCAGGAACTGCGAACTCAGACTCACTCGCCCCCAGCCCCAGCCGAGTGACGTCTTGCGGCCGCTGTAGAAGTCGCCGTACTCGAGGAAGAACCCGCCCGACAGCCGCCGCTGCTGGCCCAGTTGCAACTGGACTTCCACGTAGTCGAAGTCGTAGCCGCCGACGCCGAGCGTGATGTCCGAGGCGATGGGGAACGGATGCGGGAGAAACTCGTAGGCCCGCACGTACGTCAGTTCGAGCTCGTCCCCGCTGTGGAACTCGATGCCGAACTCGGCCTCGGCCTCCCGCGTTTCGACCAGGCCGGCGCCGTTCTCGATGTAGGACATCGACCCGGTCCACGAGTACTTGCGCACCAGCCTGCTTCCGGCCGGCCGCGGGCTGAAGCGGAACTCGCCGTAGGAACTGCGCATGTCCGGGCGGCGGACGAAACCGATGCCGGGATTGAAGTGGTCGCCGACCCGCAGGCGCTCCAGGCGGACTCCGTAGCGGTCGCCGTTGTAGTCCATCTGCAGGCGATAGCTGGCGTCGTCTCCCTCGAGTCCGGGTGTGCTCGTTTCGGCCCAGTAGGTGTTGAAGGTCAGGTGGTCGAAGAAGGCGAAGGTCCCGTCGACGCCGTAGGCCTCGTTGCGGCCGGCGCCGGTCTGGTCGACGGAGCGGCGCGTGTAGATGACGCCGACGCTGCTCCGGCGCAGGATGTCCCGCTTGACTCGCATCACGCCGAAGTTCGTCGCGATGGCGCCGGACAGCGGTTCGTCGTCCGACTGGATGTTCAGCAGACCGAGCGTGTAGCGGCCCGTCCGTCCGGTCAGACGCGCGCCGGCCTCGATCGGTACCGCCCGGCCCCGGTGCAGGCCGATCCGCCGGCTGTAGAACAGCGCCGGCGTGTCACCGAACCCTCCGAATCCACCTGCCCGGCGCCCGCCGAAGCCGAAGGTTCCCTGGTTCTCGAGGAAGAAGTCGCGCTTCTCGGGGAAGAAGAGGCTGAAACGGGTCAGATCGACCTGCTGCTGGTCGTTCTCAACCTGGGCGAAGTCCGTGTTGTAGGTGAAGTCGGCCGTGAGGTTCTGGCTGACTCCGTACTTGATGTCGACGCCGAGATCGGCGTTCACCTCATTTGAGATTTCCGGGTTGGCCAGGCGATCGCTCTCCATGTCGGCGACCAGGTAGGGCTTGATTTCGAGGTTCCTCGAGGCCGGCGGGGCTTCCAGCCCGACCAGGGGTCCGGCCAGCGACATCTGCATGATGCCCATCTCGCCCAGCGCTACAGGGATGCGGTTCAGGGTCGAACTCTCGTTCTTCCACTGCGTGTAGCGCTGCAGATTGATGCCCCAGATCTGCGAGCTCCCCGGGCGATACCTGAGCGATCGGAACGGGATCGCGGCTTCCGCCGTCCAGCCGCCCTCGAACCTGCCCGCCCTGAGATCCCAGACCGGGTTCCAGTCGACGTTCATCTGCCGTTCGTCGGTGATCTGGGCGTCGAAGCGGCCGCCCGAGGCGTAGATCGTGAAGATGACGGCGTTTCGCCGGTCGTAGAACGTGTCGAGAGCGATGTCGAAGTAGTCGTCCGAGCTGAAGCCGTCGCGCCGCATGTCGTTCGCGGCGATCCGATCCGGGTCCTGCCAGCAACGGATCGAGATGAAGACCGTGGTTTCGTCGAAGGTGATCCAGACCTCCGACTTGTCGGTGGCCGGCTCTCCCGGCTGGGGTTCGACCTGAATGAAGTCGGAGATCGGGGGCACCGTCTCGTAGAGAGGTTCGTCAAGCCGGCCATCGATTCGAAGCGGCGCGGCGAGGGGCACTGCCCGGACGGTGGCCCGGCCGGAGTCGTCCCGGCTCACCACGGCCGGCGGCACGGGGGGCGGCGGCCCGTCGAAGGTGAAAGGGAGCTCCAGCGGTCCAGTCAGCGGCGCCGGCGAACCGGGTTGCGAGCCGGTTTCCTCGGCGAGCAGGGCGCCGCCGCCGGCGGCGGTGGCGATCAGCGTTGCGACCGCCAGGGCGAACGACCGGCGGTGACGGTTCTCCATGGCGGGCTTCTCTTGCTTCACGTGAGCCGTGGGACAGTGCCGCGTTGCGGCCCTGCACGTAGGACGTTGACCATGTGGCGATGTTTCATGGAGCGCCGCCTGACGGCGCTAGCCGAGCCGGTTCTCGCCCGCGTTCTCGGCCTGGTGCAGGGTGACCGGCCAGCCGGGGAACTGGCCGCCGTCGCTGTCGGCCGTGCTCAGGAAACGGAACGCCTCGACCCGGTAGGTCCTCGCCTCCGTGTCGACCGTGACAAGGCCGAAACCGCTGCTCTTCTGGTGTGCGCGCTCGTATGGGTCGGTTGCGGTGCCGACTTCCGGGTTGCCGATCGCGTAGACGTAGACCCGGTTGCCCAGCGGATCGCGGAACTCGCCGGTGTGCGGCAGGCCGTGGCGGGGCCGGTTCCGGTGCGGCGGGCCGACCTCGTCGGGCCGCCACCAGCGCGGGTAGCCGGCGCTGATCGCCGGCGTGCAGAATGCCCAGGAGCCGTCGCGCTGCGCGTCCGCGCCGTACTGGACGAGCGAAGGCAGGTGCTGGTCGCCGCAGACGTGCAGGCACTTCGCCTCCCGGAGGATGCGGACGAGGCGGTCGCGCGGCGTCTGCGGCCAGCCGCCGCAGTCGAGATCGGCTATCAGGTAGTCGTCGGAGCCGCCGTGATGCGTCGCGACGCCCGCGAACACGGTCTGGCTGAGCAGCACCTTCATCGTGTGGCCGCGCCAGTCGCCGGCCCACTGTTCCAGGAACTCCTCCTGCCGTTCGCCGAGCAGGGCAAGACCGGGCGCATCGAGCGCTGCTGTATCCAGTTCCGGATCGAGGACATGGTCCGCCCTGCCGGAGCCGGTGTCCACGTGTTCGGGGCCGCTCTTGAACTGCCGGTCGGCGAGGATCGCGAAACCGACGCCGCCGTAGACCATGTCGCCGTAGTAGACGCTGATGTCCTGCTCGACCGGCGCCGGATCGAACGGATCCGGATGGTGCGAAGCGTTCGTCCGGTGGACCACGTTGACCATCCGCGCCGGCTCCCGGTAGCCGCCGAGCGAGGAGGTTCCCCGGCCGGTGTCCATCGCCTTGCCGCTCTCGCCCCAGATGTTGCCCTGGAACACGTCGTGATCGTCCGGGATGCACAGCGTCGGCCGATCGCGCATCGCCTCGCGGAAGGCCCAGCCGAACATGTAGTACTTCCGAAGGTAGTTCAGGATCGCCGGCCCGGCCGGCTCGCGGATCAGGCCGTAGCCGCCGTGGCTCTCGTAGAGCTGGTCGCCGGAGAAGAAGAGCAGGTCGGGATCCCGCGCCAGAACATGGTCGGCGACCGGCGCGTAGGGGAACGAGTAGTCGTTCTGGCAGGTGAGTCCGGCCAGCCGCAGCGGCCGGCCGGCGGGGTTTGCGCGGATCGTGCCCCGCCAGTCGTGCTCCGTCTCGCCGCCGTCCGTGTGCCGCTCGCGATAGACGAGCCGGAATGCCGCCGCCTCCCCTTCGTTCCAGTTCGACAGCCGGAACGTCGCCGTCCAGGCGTCCGGGTCGAGTTCGGCGAAACCGTGAGACCGCCATGCGCCGTCGTGCTCCGTCAGCAGCTCGACCCGCCGGTCGTCGTCGGTGCCCAGCGGGGGCATCAACGCCGTGAGCTTGACGACGAAGCCCTCGTCCCCGCGGGAGTCGCTCATCGAGTACATCGACCACAGGATCGGCCCGAACCGGTGGTCCGCGTCGACCTCGAAGGCATCCCCGTCCGCCGTCCACTCGCTGAACCGGTACCGGGCGCCCTCACCCTTGGGGATCTCCCGGTCGAAGTTACTGACGATTGCGACGTTGCCGGCGATGTCGGCGGCGCGCATGGTGTCCGTCGTCATGCCGAGCTCGGTTCCGTCGGGCGCCAGAGCCTTCAGCATCAGGGCGCAGTTCCTGTCTCCGACGACACCGTCCAGGACCAGGAGCACTCCTTCCGTGTCGATCGTCTCGCCGACGTCGATCTCCCTGCTCGTCACGCCCAGCACCAGCCGGTTGCCGATCAGCCCGGCGTCGACGCCAACGCCACGCGCGAAGCAGTTGCTGCGATGGTCGTCGATCAGGTTGCGAACACCGATCCGGAATCCCGCGCCGCCGTCCCGCTCCCCGGCCTCCACCCGTCGGCAGCGGACGGACATCCGAAACCGCCCTTCTTCGCCGGTAAGTCGATGCGTGATCAGGTGAACGTTGCGATCGCCGCCCGAGGTCTGCACCTCGGCCGCGCCGTCCACGACCTGCCAGTCCTCCATCGGATTGGCCCAGAACGACTCCCCGAGCCACCCTCGGTCATTGGTCCGGTGCCAGCGATCGACCCGGGTGCCAGGGGCCGCGTCTCGCCGCTCCTGCCGAGCCTCGACCCGGTCAGTCCGCTTCGGCAGCGAGACGATTGCCGCCAGCAGCCCAAGAAGGCCTCGTCGGCTCAACCCCTTCTTCGTTGAAGACTCCGTTTCGTTCCGGATTCGCGGGAGGCGCATCCGCCGCAGTATCGCACTGGTGCAAAGTCGCCGGGAGCCGAGTTGCGCTACCTCGCCAGCGGATCCGGCCGAATCTGGAACTTGACGAACTTGCCACGGGTGCCCTTGCCGCCTTCGGTGTGCCAGATGTAGTTCGTGCCGTAGTTGGCCCAGAGGGCGCGGCCCTTCCAGCCCGCGCCGGGGTCGTCGATGCGGCCGTCGAGGCCGCGGGAGAAGAAGCCGAGAGGGTAGGGGACCCGCAGCGTCGTCCACTCGCCGGTTTCGGGATCGAGCACCAGCAGGCTGTCCGAGTTCGATCCGGTGGCGATCGGCGTGTTCTCGCCGAAGCCGCCGATGTCGTGCTGATCGACCCAGTTGTAGTAGTGGAAGTCCGCCGGCACGTCCGAGCCCTTCATCGTGGGACCCTCGGTCCGGTACAGCGTCCAGCCCTCGGGGCACTGGCTGCCGTCCGCGCTGTCCGGCTCGTCGCGGGGCTCGCACTTGCGGACGTCGAGGCTCGCCAGGTGGCTGCTGCCGGCCAGAGCCGTCCACACCACGCCGTCGCTGGCGATATCGATCCCGCGCGGGTCGAAACCGGGTTCGGGGACGCGGAAGACCTGCGACCGGCAACTGGTCGGGGGATCGTCACCGCGCATCAGGCGGATGATGTAACCGGGATAGGTCTGGGAGGCGCCCCACAGCGAGTCGTCGACCGGGCTTGGAATGACCGAGTAGAGGCCGTAGGAGACCTGCGTGTCGTAGCGGGGGTCGGGCTCCGGAGTCGTCTCGACCTCTCCCGCCGCGGCCCGTTCCTCCTCGGCCCTGACGGCATCGACACGGTAGGTGTAGCCGCCCGCCGAGGCCACCGCGACGTTCCAGGGCTTCGTGATCTCGCCGTCGCCGTTCGTGTCGACGACCAGGGGGCACCAGCCGACCGCCTGCTGCTCGTCGCCGGTTTCGTCGAAGACCAGCGTGTCGACCCAGGAGAAGCCGGCGCCGCCGCCGTTGAAGTACACGGTCTCGTTGGCGTCGTTGTCGAACTGCAGGTGGTGGGTGCTGAAGCAGGTCTCGATCAGCGTGAACTTCTGCGTGACCGGGTCGAAGAAGGAGGCATGGCGGCCGCCGGACCGAGGCGTCCACCAGGCGGCATACCTGTTCTCCGGGTCGCTGCACCAGGCCGGCGGGCGGCGCGCGCCGCGGATCTTCGAGGTCAGCCAGACGCGGCCCTTGCTGTCGATCATCGGGTTGTGCGGGTCGGCCGGGTTGTAGGGCGGATTGCCCCAGATGTGCTCGTCGCCCCAGAAGAAGGAGGGCCGCATCGGCGGCGGGAAGCGGGACGGGACCACGCTTCTCGGTTCCCTGGTGGGGATGTTCCGGGCGTAGCTCAGGTTCTGGACCGGGTCCATCACGACGAGCTGGCCGTGGCCGGAACTCGCCGCGTAGACGGGTCCGCCGGCGTTGACCTGGGGGTTGTTCTTGTCGGTCGACACGAGATCGTGCATGAAGGTCTTGTCGCTGCCGACGTCCCACATCGTGAGGACGAGGTTGCGTTCGATCCCCTGCGGCCGGGGAGGCGCCGGCGGCAGTTCTCCCGCCGCGATCCGCTCGGTCCAGTCGGCGTAGGTGTCCAGGGACGCCTCCATGCCCTGGATCCGGAGCACGTTGTACATCTGGTTGCCGCGTACGCCGGTGCCCAGCCGCCACTCCCAGGCCTCCTTGTGGGTGGTGAGCTCCGGCTTGGCCTCGAACACGTGGTCGACGGTGCGGGTCTGGCGACTTCCGAGCTGGTGGCAGAAGTTGCAGTCCGACTTCAGCGAGTCGAGCCAGTGGGCCTGGGAGAGCATGCGCGTCCCCATGCCGTTACCGTCGTCGCCGGTGCCGGGAAAGAGGCTCTCGTCCGGCGGCGCCATGAGGGACAGCCAGTAGTCGCCGGGATAGACCCTCGCGGCTTCTTCTGGAGTCGCCGCGGGGGTTGCCTGGAGCGTGACCGGCTCGGCGGTGGGCCTCATCTCGAGCGGCTCCGAGTCGACCAGGCCGTAACCTCGCACCCACACCGCATAGCTCGCGTCGGGCAGTTCCGGCAGCATGAACCGGCCTTCGTCGTCAGTGACGACGATCTTCACGAACTTCGTCGGCAGGTCCTCCGTCTCGGCGATCACCCAGACGCCGGCCTCAGGGCCCTGGGCGCCCTCGACCACACCGCCGATGTAGCCGTCGGGCGAGGGGAGTCGGGCTGTGGGAGCGGTTTCGGTCGGCGTGCAGGCGACGGCCAGCAGAACGCCGGGGGCGACAACGAACTGGATCAGCCTGGAGGTGGTCATGGGAACACCTTAGCGTCCCGTGATCCAGCAGCGGAGCGGCTGTTACCCGCCGTGCCGTTCCTCCGCCGTCTGCTTCAGCGCCCTGCCGACGGCGGCGAAGCCGCGGTGCATGGCGCCGCCGAACAGGAGTCGGGCCACGGGCGCGAGCGGCCCTTCGAGGGTGTCCGTGTTGAAGTACGTGCAGCTCGTCTCGCCTCGCTTCTCGAGTCGCTGTACGCGCAGCGCCTTGACGAGTCCGAGGGCGACGTTCGTGGTCCAGGCCAGACGGGTCGGCGGTTCGACGATCGCGATGCGCTCGGTCTGCTTCCGGTTGTAGCGGTCCAGCTTGACGTCGAAGTGGATCGTGGAGCCGACGCGGACAACGGTCTTCCGGTAAGTCCTGGCGAAGGGATTCCACTCGTGGTAGCGGTCGAGATCGACGAGGAGGTCCCAGGCCACCTCGATGGGGGCGTCGATCTCTACCGGCTCTGAATCGATGGAGCGCTTGAACATCCGGGGCCTCCTGTTCCTGCCTGTTCCTCGCCGAGCGACCGGAACCAGCGGTCCGTTTCGTCCCAGAGGCGTCGTGACGCCGCTTCGTCCCGGGCGTCGGGGATGGGCTCGGCCTTGGCGCAGCGTTCATGGTAGTGGCCGCCCTCCAGGTGCGGATCCGATGCGCAGTGGATCGTGGTCTGGGCGGCCTGCGCCGGCGTCAGGAGGATCAGCGGCGCCAGCGGCGTGGCCAGGCGCTTCATCCGCCTGAGCAACCGTGGTTCGTCCTGCCAGCCGAAGGTCATGTTCGAGTAGGCAGAGCCCGGATGCAGGGCGGCCGATCTGAGGTTGCCGTCCGCGGCGTAGCGGCGCTGCAGCTCGAACGCATGATGGATCAGCGCCAGCTTGGACTGGCCGTAGGCGGTCCAGGAGTCCAACCGGTCCGGGGGAGCGAAGAGACGGTCGTTCCTGCCCTTGTCGTGCTGGTGCGACGACACGTTGATCACACGCGCGTCGCGGCATCGCCGGCCGGACTCGAGCAGCATCGGCAGCAGCAGGCGCGTCAGGTGGAACGTGCCGAGGTAGTTCGTGCGCCAGTGGATCTCGAAGCCGTCGGCGGAGACCCTGCGCTCGCGCCAGCGCCAGAGCACGTCGCGGAGGATGCCGGCGTTGTTGATCAGCACGTCCAGGCGGCCGCCGGATGTCTCGCGGTACCAGGCGGCGAAGTCCGAGACGCTTCGGGCGTCGGCGAGATCGAGGCGGTGGGCCTCGACGTCGCCAGGAAGGTGCCCGGCGTCCCGCAGGTCACCCAGCAGGGCCTCCCTGGCGGCGGCGCTGTTGCGCGGGCAGGTGACCGCGATGTCGGCGCCCCAGGCGGCGAGAGTCCTGGCGACCTGGTAGCCGATCGATCCGGGCGTCGCGCCGGTGACGATCACCTTTCTGCCCGACATGTCGACCCGGGCGGCCATCGGCTTGCGCGAGCAGAGCTCCCACAGGTGGTGGAAGGCCTTCGAAACGCCGGATCCTGGTCGGTAGGTCATGGTGTTCGCTGGAGCGCGCGCGGCGAAGTGTTCAGAGCCGGCGCTTCGCGCCGGATGCCGGCGAGGGCGCCGGCGCACCCGGTGTCGGCGGCGCCTGCGTCTCGAGCAGCACTTCACTCGCTTCCCACAACCTGGCCCCGTTGGCCGGGTCCGTGGCGTGCTCGGACGGGCGCTTCTCGCGCAGCATGTGCAGGTAGATGCCGCTTCGCTGGCCGGCGTCGTCGGCGCAGCAGAGGTAGCTCACTGGCCTGGCGGCCTTCTCCGGCGTCAGGAAGAAGAGCTTCATCATCGGTGCCACCAGGGGCTTCAGGAACCACGGCGCATCCCGCGCGATGGCGGTGTTGACGGGGCCGGGACAGAGCGAGTGGACGGCGACATGCCCCTCGCCGTCGCGGTTCAGCCGGCGCGAGAGTTCGGTCGCGTAGGTGCAGACGACGAGCTTGCTCGCGCCGTAGTGCTTGATCCCGTCCCGGACGCCGTAGTCGGCGAAGGCGCCGAAACGGTCGAAGTCGACCGGTTCGGCGGAGCGGTGGGCGTCCGAGGAGACGAGGATGATGCGGGGCGAATCCTCGAGTCTGGCCGCCGGACGTACCGTGCCGTCCCTCAGCCAGCGGTCGACGAGGACGCGGTTGGCCAGAAAGTGGACCGCGAACATGAGCTCGAAGCCCTGCGGCGTCCGGCGCGCGCGGCGCGGCACGACACCGGCGTTGAGGACGGCGATGTCGATCGTCGTTTCCCGGTCGCTCAGCTCGTCGCAGAGCTGGTGGACCGAACGCATGTCGGAGAGGTCGACCCGCAGCATCTCGACCCGGTCGGAGCCGGAGGCGGCCCGGACCTCTTCGCCCGCGTCGGGGTGGCCGCTGCGACAGGCCATCAGGACGTGGCCGCCGCGCTTCGCCAAGTCGATGGCGACGGCCTTGCCGAGCCCGCTGTTGGAGCCCGTGACCAGGCAGGTCTTGCCGTCGATCCGCACGGAATCGGCAAGAGGCTCGATCTCCGTCGGCTCGGCGGCACGGTCCCTGACCGCCTTGCGCAGGACCTTGAAGAGCCTCTTCACGTTTCGGTGTCTCCTCTGCTCGTTCTATCTACTCGATGGGGATGCCGTGCCGCTGCCGGTAGGCCGCCATGCTGTTCTCGATCGTCTCCCGGGTCAGGCCGAAGCTACCCGCATCGTAGACGTGGCGTCCGTAGCGATGCTGCACGTTGCGGCTCGCCGTCCGCTCGGCCGCCTGCCTGGCGTCCGGCCCGAAGGGGATGCCCGCCTGCTCGTAGACCTTCCCCAACTGCTCCATCGGATCGTTGACGAGGTCGTAGTAGGACACGTCGACGAAGCGGCGGGGGTCCGCCGCCGCCCGGGCGCGGGCGGTCAACTCGACCAGGCGGCGCGTCTTGGCCAGCCAGTGCGAACCGATCTCGTTCGGGTCGACCCGGTCGCTGAACAGGCCGCGGCCATGGGCGACCATGCTGCAGAAGGAGGGAATCGTCTTCAGGGGGTCGCGGTGCGTCTGCACGATCGTGGCGGTCGGGAAGACCTCGAGAACGACGTCCAGGTACTCCATGTGATGCGGCGTCTTGAGCACCCAGTTGAGACGCGGGTGCTGCCAGTGCAGGACCTGAAGCAGGGTACGGAACTCCTCGTACGCGCGCGTATGGTCCTGGCCCTCCAGCCAGCGGGCATAGGTGGGCACGTGCATGGTCGCCTCCGCCGACTGGCTCATGAAGGAAGCGTCGAGCAGCAGGACGTCCTCCTCCGGAGCGTCGTGTTCGGCGGGATGGACGGCGAAGAAGGCGGGGGCCAGGTAGGCGATTGCCCGCTCCGCGATGAGGCCCTGGCGAATCCGGGCGTGGGGATCGCCCGGCTCCTCACGCGGCAGCGGCAACGGGTTCAACCCCTCCCAGGCAGCGACGGCGCGCATCTCGGGGTGGGAAGCGACCAGCCGGTGCAGCGTTGTGGTGCCGGTGCGCTGCAGGCCGGCGATCACGACGATCCGGCCGAGGTCGATGTCCCGGATCTCCGGTCGCCGGCGGAGGAGCTCCTCGACCCTCAGGCGCGTCGCCAGCGCTCCCTCGATCCGCCGCCGCTGGATCGTCCGGCCCAGGAGCGTGAGGTCGGCCTCCTCGTTGATCGAGCGGACGAGGACCGACAGGGGTTCGATGAACCACTCGTCGCCGAAGCTGGACAGGCCGGTTCTCCTTCGGGCCTTCGCGACCATCGAGTCGACGTCGAGTTGCCCGTCGATCCCGACGCGGCGAGCGGCCCGCCCGGCCGCGTTCAGGAGCGCGACCGGGAGCGGCCGGTAGGGCCGTTCGTAGTCCGTCGGAGTCTCGGCAACCCGCTTCGGCATTGTCAGCGGCGGCGCGCCGACAGCTCGGCCAGTTTGACGACCCGGGTCGCCGGCTCGGGGTGCTCTTCGGCCCGGATCCAGCGGAAGGACATCGTGCCCGAGGTGTGGCCGGCGGTGTCGAGCCAGTTCGGGAGTCCGGGATCCTCGTGGGCCACGATCAGGCGCACCGAACCGTCCGGTTCGTACCGAGCGAGGTGCTTGTTCGTGTGGATCGTGTGGTAGCGGTAGTCCAGCGACTCCATCCAGTAGTTGTTGAGCTGGAAGTTCCAGTGCTCGCACTCCGGCGGCACAGCCTCGATGACCAGCGCTTCGTCCCCGGCCAGCCGCCAGTGGGAGTGGTAGTAGGCGATGTTCGGGTCACCTCCGGCCTGGTTCGAGGTCTCCTGGTCGAAGCGGGGAAGTTGGTTCGAGTGCTTCTGGAAGTCGCGTGCCCACTTCGCGAAAAGCAGCGAGGCGCCGGCGACCAGGGTGCTGGCCGAGCGCAGCCCCTCGTCGATCTGGCCCGGGGTCAGCGGCGAGGGTCGCTTCTCCTCCGGGGCGCAGTTGATCCGCTCGATCTGCAGTTCGGCCGGGACCTCGGTGCGCCGGTCGAGGAAGGTCTGGCGCACGATGAGCATTCCCGTGTCGGGCTTCATCGGCAACCAGTTGCCTTCCTGTTCTTCGCAACTGAGAACGAGTTCGAAGCGGCCTTCGCCGTCCATCTCGAGTTCCGCCGCCTCGACGTAGCCGGTCGGCGGCAGGCCGCCGCCCTGGCCGTAGTGGCCGGCCTGGGTGCCGAAGCCGAGGTAGGCGACCGTGTTGCGGCGTCCGGTGATCCGGTACTCGTACGCACCCGAGAGCGTGGCCGTCAGGTAGTGGTTGTCCGGGTTGTCGGAGCCAAGCTTGACCGTCTCGTTGGCGACCCGGTGAAGCACCGGCGCCCGAGGGTCGGCGTGCTCGACGAAGGCCATGAGCCCCGCCCGGGCCAGACGGCTCAGGTAGCGGTAGCCCTCCGCCTGGTTGAAGGCGTCACGGGGCGTCCCCGGGAAGTTCAGCGACGCGCCGGCGGCCTTCAGCGTGTCGCAGAACTCGTCCCAGGAGCGGCCGGCGACGACTCGCTGCGAGGCGACGTCGTCCTCGGACTGCCCGCGGAGCTTGCGCATCGCCAGCGAGATCCGGCGCACGAACGCAAGCAGAGCGATGGCGAGCTTCCTCATGGTTGGGCTGTGCCTCCCTTCTTGCGGCAGCGCTTCCCCTGCTCATGGCTGGCAATCGCTCAACTGTCGCTTTTCCCTTCGCGCGCGTCGCGAGATTGCCACAAGAACTGGGTACGCTGCCGCCTGGATTTCCGGATTCCGTGTTCGCGCGCCTACCGATCGATGAAGCGATTCAGTGCCCGTTGGCACGCTCCTCGTGCGAGACAACGGTCAGCATACGCCTCCAGTACGGTCGAGCCCGGGAGTGTTCCTTCCGACCGCATCGTCAGGGCGCTGCTGCCGAGCATGATGTCCGCGGCAGTGAAGCGGTCGCCCAGGATCCAGTCGTTGCCGGACAGACCCCGCTCCCACGTATCGACCATCTTCTCGAAGTTCCCCCAGCCGTTGACTCTGGGGACGCTGAGTCGCCCGGCCTCCTTTTCTGCGGTTGCGGGCTCGATCGCGCCGGGAGAAAAGAACATCCACTGCAGGTAGAGACCACGGTCCGGCTCGTCCCGTGCCGGCGCGAGCCGGCCCGGGGCGTAGCGATCGGCGAGATACATGCAGATCGCGGCCGAGTCCCACATCCGGACGTCTCCGTCCCGAAGTGCCGGCACCTTGCCCATCGGGCTTGCTGCCAGGAGTTCGGAACTTCGCTCGGGAGCGCTCAGGTCGACTGGCACCCTCTCGTAGTCGAGGCCCGCCTCTTCGAGCATCCAGACGGCCCGGAAGGCGCGAGTCCCCGGACCCCAGTAGAGCTTCACGATCGGTACCTCCGCGTCCCGTACACGAGCGACGTCACTCCTTCTCGCCGGGCCGGCGTAGCCAGTCGAGCAGCCGATATGTCGGTTTGCGCGCCCAGGCAAGGGATGCGGCGGCGCTCATCGCGAGGGCCTGCGCCCGCGCCGGGAGACTCTTCGGCCCTGCCCTGTCTACCGCCAGCGCCCGCTGAAACGCCTCGCGCCGTTGGCAGCGGGCGATGTAGTCCGAGAGGGCCGGATGGCCGCGGAACAGCTTGAACCGCTTGCAGAGCACGCCGGTGGCGCCGAGTGTGACATCGGCCGCGGTGAAGCGGTCTCCCAGGATCCAGGGTCCGTCTCCCAGGCCCTGCTCCCACGCCCTGATCATGCGGCCGAAGTCCCCCCAACCGTTGGTGCGCGGGTCTCCCGCGCTCCCACCGAACATCTCCGTCACCGCGGGCTCGATGACTCCCGGCGCGAAGATCATCCACTGCAGAAAGCGGCCGCGGTCGGGGTCGTCGAAGCCCGGCGCGAAAGTGCCTCGTCCGTAGCGGTCCGCCAGGTACAGGCAGATCGCCGACGAATCGCACATTCGCACGTCGCCGTCCTCGAGGCCGGGCACCTTGCCCATCGGGCTCACCGCGAGGAGTTCGTCGCTGCGCCGCGGCCTGAAGACATCGACGTGGACCGTCTCGTAGTCCAGGCCCAACTCCTCGAGCATCCAGACCACGCGGTTCGCCCGCGTGTTCGGGCACCAGTAGAGCTTCAGTCGCCGGGCGCTCGCCACTTCGGAGGCCAATACTGTCACCTGCCGCGCCTGTCCGGCGGGCACCCCCGCCAGCGCGCCAGGCGGTGCTTCGAGAAGGCATGAGCGCTGCCACCGGCGGGGCCCGCGGCCCGATCGACTACATGGTCCGCAACGGCGTTGCGGCCAACCTGCTCATGGTGCTCATCGCGGCGATGGGGGTCGTCGGGCTGACCGGCATCGTGCAGGAGGCGTTCCCGGTGCTGCCGCTGGATGCCGTCGAGGTACTCGTCGAGTATCCCGGCGCCACGCCGAACGACGTGGAACAGTCGATCGTCCTGGCGGTCGAGGAGCGGGTCGGCGCCTTCGACTGGGTCAGCGAGATGTCGGCGGTTGCCGCGGAAGGCCTCGCGTCCGTCATCGTCCGGTTGAAGACCGGCACCGACGCCGGCGAGGCCCTGAGCGACGTCGAAGCCGCCGTCGACACGATCCGCACGCTCCCGGCCCGGGCCGAGCGCCCCGAGGTCCGGGTGATGACGAGTCGCCAGAGCGTGATCCGGCTCGTCCTCTACGGCAACGTCTCCGAACGCGCCCTCAAGGAACTGGCGTACCGCACCGAGGACGAGATCGCGAGGCTGCCTGCCGTTTCCTCGGTGGAGACGACCGGAGTGCGGCCGTACGAGATCCTGATCGAGACGCCGCTCCACCGGCTGCAAGCCCTCGGCCTCACCGTGGAAGACGTAGCCGCCGCGGTCCGCCGCGACTCGCTCGACCTGTCGGCCGGCCGCGTCGACACCCGCGAGGGCACGGTGCGGGTGCGTACGGTCGGCCGGAACCTCAGCCAGCAGGACTTCGAGGAGATCGTCATCCTGCAGACCGCGGACGGGACGATGGTGCGCCTCGTCGACGTGGCCGACGTGCGGGACGGCTTCCGGGAGGTGGACACGCTCGCGCGCTACGACGGACTCCCGGCCGCATTCGTCGACGTGCACCGGTCGGCGGGGGAACAGGTTCTGGATGTCGCGGCCGCAGTCGCGGCCTACGTCGAAGAACGGCTGGCGCCCTCGCTCCCAGCCGGCGTGTCGGCCGCCGTGTGGAGCAACGACGCGGAGGTCTACGGAGACCGCTTCCGCATCCTGCGCGACAACGGCCTGCTCGGTCTGGTCCTCGTGCTCGTCGTGCTGGCGCTGTTCCTGGAGGTCCGGACCGCCGCGTGGGCCGTCGCCGGCATGGCCGTCTCGTTCGCCGGCGCGCTGGCGGCCGCCTGGTTGCTGGACGTCTCTCTCAACACCAGCTCCCTGCTCGGCTTCATCCTCGTCGTCGGCTTGCTCGTCGACGACGCGGTCGTGGTCGCCGAGCATGTGGACGCCGAGCGATCCGGCGGCCTCCCGGCGATGGAGGCCGCGATCACGGGCGCCCGTCGGATCGCGAGACCGCTGGTCTTCGCCGTGATGACGACAGTGGTCGCCTTTCTTCCCCTGCTCTTCGTGCCCGGACCCGCCGGAAGGCTGATGCAGGGCGTGGCGATCATCCTGATCGCCGCGCTCGTCGTCTCCCTGGTCGAGTCGTTGTTTGTCCTGCCGGGCCATCTGGCCCGGCTTCCCGGACCTCGACCGTCGCCCGCCCGATCGGCGCAGCGGATCCTCCCGGCGGTCCGGGGCATCGCGGCGCGGCAGTTGGCGCGCTTCGTGGAGGGACCGCTGGACCGCTCGTTGCGCCTGTCCACCCGGCATCCGCTGCTGGTGATCTCCGGCGGAATCGCGGTGGTCGTGCTCACCGCCTCCCTGGTTCCGGCCGGGTTCGTCGACGTGGCCTTCCTGCCGCCGGTGGACAGCGACATCGTGACCGCCACGCTGGAGATGCCGGAGGGAACGCCGCCCCGGGTCACCGGCGAGGCCGCTCGCAGCCTGGAGGCCGCTGGCCTGCGGGCCCTGGAGCGCTTCGAGGCGGACCAGGGGCCGGCCACCGGGAGTCCGGTTGCCGGGGTCCTCCGGACGATCGGCATGCCGCCGCGGCAGTACGGCGGCGTCGCCGCCGCGGAAGCGAGTCTTCAGCCGCCGGCCAACCGCGCCACCGTCGAGATCAAGCTGGCGCCGGACGGCCGGCGACGCGTATCCGCCGATGCCTTCGTTGAGGCTTGGCGCGAAGAGGCAGCAGGTCTGAAGGGAGCCGCAAGCCTCGTGATCAGCGCGGCGCTTCTCGACCTGGGACCGCCGATATCGATCGATCTCTCGCACCCGGATCCCGACCGTCTCGGTCAAGTCGGCGAGGCGGTGACCGGCCGTCTTCGCGGGTTCGAGGGCGTCCACACCGTGCGCTCGAACCGCGCCGCGGGCGTACCCGAGATCCAGCTCGCGCTGCGGCCGGAGGCCCGTACGCTCGGTCTCACCCTGGACGACCTGGCCCGCCAGGTGCGGGGGGCGTTCTTCGGTGAAGAGGCGCTCCGGGTATGGCGCGGCCGGGAAGACGTTCGCGTGCGGGTGCTTCTGCCTGCGGCGGAACGCGACGCGATCGACGACGTGGAGTCGTACCCGGTCCGGCTGCCCGGAGGCGACTTCGTCCCGCTGAGCCGGGTCGCCAGGGCGAACCTGGCCCGGTCGCCTCCGCTGGTCCAACGGCACGAGGGCCGGCGGGTCCTGACCGTGACCGCCGCCGTGGATACCGGCACAACGAACGCCGGCGCGATCCACGATCGGCTGGCGCGCGAGGTTCTGCCGGACCTCGCCGCCGCCGAGCCGGGAATGACCTGGAAGTTCGGCGGCCAGCGTCGGGAACAGGTGGAGTCGTTCCAGGTTCTGCTGGGCGGCCTGCTGGTCGCCCTGGTCGTGATCTACGCGCTGCTGGCGGCGCCCCTGGGCTCGTACGGCAGACCGTTGCTGATCATGGCGATCGTCCCGTTCGGGATGGTCGGCGCGGTCCTGGGCCACTGGATCGTGGGCGTCAGCCTGAGCGCGCAGTCGCTCCTCGGCATGCTGGGACTCTCCGGCGTCGTCGTGAACGACTCGCTGCTGATGGTCGACTTCATCGACGAGCGGCTGCGACGCGGCATGCCGGCCGCGCAGGCGATCGTTGACGGCGCGAAGGCCCGCTTCCGGCCGATCTTCCTGACCTCCCTGACCACGTTTCTCGGCTTCGCGCCGCTGATCTTCGAGCGCAGCCCGCAGGCGCGGATCCTCGTGCCGCCGGCCGTCTCCCTGGGGTTCGGCCTCGTGTTCGCGACCGCGATTCTCATGCTGATCCTGCCCGCGTTCGCCTCCGTGGCGTTCCGTGCGGCGGGGACTGGAGTGCCGCCATGACTGAAGACTCGTCCACACGAACCTGCCCTCACGCGTCAGGCGCGGCGGAGGCCGCGCGGGTGCGCCGCGCCTCGAAGGCCGACCGTGCGGACCTGCCGCTGCCGCCGGGTCCCGGGGGGCGGCGGCTGCGCCACCTGATCACCCACTTCACGACGTATCCCGAGTTCACGCGGAAGATGTACCGCGAGTACGGCGACGTCGTCCTCTATCGCATGACGTGGCTCGGCAAGTGCTGCCTCCTCTTCGACCCGGCCCTGATCCGGGCGGTGCTCGACACGGAGGAGCGGGAGCTGATCCGCCAGCAACTGTCGGTCGACCTGGCGCGGTTTCCCCACGGTGGAATGAACACCCGGTATGGGGAGGAACACAACGAGCGGGCGGCCATCGTTCGGTCCGCCTTCTCGGCCGATCGGATGCACTCGTACACCGGCCGCATCGCCGACCGCGTCCGCGAGCGGGTCGATTCCTGGCGGGACGGCCAGCCGGTCGACGTCCTGCAGGAGATGCTGCGCCTGTGCGTCGGCGTCTTCCTCGATCTGCTCGTCGGCGAGGACATGGACCCCGACGTCGATGTGGGGATGGATCTGCGGCGCGCCCTGAAGGTGGAGTACATCGTGGAGCAGCTCCCCTTCCTGAGACGTTTCCGACGCCTGCCCCTGCCCTTCGTCGAGCGGCTGGACAGGACGTTCGAGGCCGTGGACGACCTGATCTACCGGGCGATCGAGCGCTCGGAGAGGCCCTCGTACACGGGGCGCGATCTGGTCTCCCACGTCGTCCGGACGCGCCGCGAGATGGACGGCGGGGGACCCTACCCGTCGAACGAGGAGATCCGCGACGAGATCGTTCTCGTGCTGCTCTCGGCCGGGCCGGCGGCGCAACTGCTGACCTGTGGCATCGAGCACCTGGCCCGGGAGCCCGCGGTGTGCAATCGCCTCGCGGCGGAGGCGGACGAGGTCCTGAATGGCAGACCGGTCCGCGGATCCGACGTGGACCGTCTTCCCTACGCCCGCGCCACGGTCGCCGAGGTCCTGCGTCTCAGCTCGACGGCCTGGGTGGTGTGGAAACGCGCCGCCGAGGATCTCGTCGTGGACGGCTACCTGATCCCCAGGGGAACGATCGTCCATCCCTGTTTTGGGGTCGTGCATCAGAGACCGGAGTACTACGAGCACGGCGAGGAGTTCCGGCCGGAACGCTGGCTCGACGAGCCGCGACCGGATGCCGGCTCCGGCCCGCCTCCGTACCATCCCTTCAGCTACGGTTTCAGGGAGTGTCCGGGCGGCGGGTTCGCGAGCGTGACCGGCGCCTTCCTCCTGGCCGAGATCGCTCGGCAATGGGAACTGGAACGGGTCTCGCGCCGCCGGCGGCGTCCCTTCGCGTTGCGGCCGCTCGGAGGCCCGATGCGGGTCAGGGGCTCGTTCCGGCTTAGGCCGCGTGCCCGGGACGCCGCTTCCTACACGGGATAGCCGAGGAGTTCCAGGCCGGGACGGCAGGCCTCGGTGACGGCGGCTTGCTTCGCAGTGTCGAGGAGGTCGAAGCGGGAGCTGGTCGTCGGCCTGGGAATCGCCGCCGCCTTCCGCAGCCAGGCCTCGTTCTCGAACTCCGGGGAGATGAACCGGATCAGGCGCTCCAGCTCGCGCTCCGGATCCGCCTGGACGTCCTCGAACTTCAGGTTCAGCAGGCGGTCGGGCGGGAAGCCGCCGAACGTCCTGTGGCCGATCTGGATCAGCCTGGACCAGAACGCGGCGAAATCGGTCAACGTCACCTCGTCGTACGGCAGGTGGTCGATGTCGATGAAGCGGTCCGTCAGGTTGTCCAGCCAGTAGCCGAGCCGGTTGAAGCGCTGAAGCAGAGGCATGGAGTCGACGGGGTCGATGCCCCACTTGCGGATCACGCGGGCCTTTGCCAGCAGTCCGCGAAAGGCGGGATGCCCGCTCAGAGAGACCGCCGTGTCCCGTCCGTCGCGATAGACGTGAACGACCCGGGCCTCGGGGAAGTTGCGGAGCACGAGCGGCGCAATCAGGAGAGAACCGCCCGAGCGCTCCACCCAGACTCTCCGGTCGAGCCGCTCCTTGAGCCAGGAGAAGTGGGCCCGGTAGTGATCGGCCGGCGACTGGCGGGGCTGCCCGCGGACGATGGGCTCCAGCTCCTCGTACAGTTCGTAGTAGCGGTCGGTGAGGTGCGGCAGCGTGATCGGCATGATCGGCGGCACCGTGTTCCGGCTGTAGCGGGCCCCGGGAGCTCCGAACGGGTAGAGGAGCTCGCGGAACGGTTCGCGCAGCGCGAGGCGCGTCCGGCGCGACTGGACGCTGTAGAGGCGCCACATGTCGTCGCCGCTCGGCCGGCGCCTGCCGAACAGGCTCATCTGGAAGGCGGAAAAGAACTCCGAGATGCTCAGGATCGCCGGGTGCAGGCGCAGGAGGTCCGAGATCATCGTCGATCCGCAGCGGCCGGTGCTGAGGACGAGAACGGGAGGAATGGCCGGCGTCATTCGGTCGGGCCGACGGGCGTGCCGTAGGGAACCGGCGGCTCGCGCTCGTGCGTCGGACCGAGCGCGACGATGCGCCAGCGTCCCCGGGTTCTTCGAACGTCCAGGGACTGCGTCTCGTAGCTCGCCTCCCGGACGTACTCGACGTCCAGGCGGACGACGTCGGCGAGATCCTCCCTGCCGGTCACGGCGACCCCCTTGAGGCCGGTGATCCGACTGCGGAGGTACTGCTCGAAGGCCGCCTCGCCCATCTCGTCGCGCACGGTCTCCAGTTGCTTCCGCACCTCCCCGGCGAAGAGGTCGAGCCAGGTATCCGCCGCGCCCTCGCGGCTGGCGTCGACCATCTCCCAGAAGACATCGCTGGGATCGCCGGCATCCGTCCCGCGCTCCGGCAGCCGGTCGCGCAGCGCCACGACCAGGCCGGCCGCGAGCACGACGACGGTCAGCGCCGTCGCGCCGAGGCTGCGGCTCACTCTCACGGCCGGCCGTTCGACCCGGGCGTCAGCTCGCGGCGGAGGAAGTCGATGTCGATCGTGCTCTGGCCGGGTTCGAGGATCGTCTTGCGCATCCGGGGAAGGACCCGCTCCATCGTCTCGAGGTACGTGCGCGTGCGGATCTCGGCGCGCGCCCCCTGGTCGGCGTTCGCGATCGAGCGGAACCGGTCCGCTTCGCCGGTCGCGCGTTCGACCTCGGCGGTACGGAAGCTCTCGGCCCCGGCGACGAGAGCGCGCGCCTCGCCGCGCGCCACGGGTACGACCTCGTTACGGTAGCTCTCCGCCTCGCGGATCAGGCGGTCGCGGTCCTCGCGCGCGCTGGCGACGTCGTTGAACGCCTCGCGGACGAGACTCGGCGGGCTGACGCCCTCGAGACTCGCGGACAGGACGGTGACGCCGGTGCCGAACCGATCGAACAGCTCCTGCGAAGCGGCCTGGACGCTCTGCTGGACCGCCACCTTGCCGGTCGTCAGCAGCTCGTCGACGCCCATGCCGGCGACCACTTCGAGCAGGGCCGCGCGTCCGCTCGCCTCGAGCAGCGACTCGACGTTCGCGAAGCGCAGCGAGTAGGCGAGCGGATCGTGGATCGCGTAGAGGACGACGAGCCGCACGTGGACGACGTTGCGGTCGCCGGTCAACCAGCGCGCCTCGGCCGGCGTCGCGTCGCCGCCGAGCACGCGGTCGGCCGCCGCGAAGCCGAGCGTCAGCCGCTTCGCCTCGCGGACCTTCAGCTTGTCCACCCGGCCGACGGGCTGCGGCCAGTTCCAGTGCAGGCCCGGTCCCGCCGGCGTCGCGTTCGCCCGGCCGAGAACGCGGACCACGGCCTCCTCGTCGGGCGCGACGAAGTAGACGCCCCAGGCCAGCCACATGAACGCCAGGGTCAGCGCCGCGGCCGGGATGGCGCGACGCCTCATTGGGAGCTTCCGCCCAGCAAGGAGAAGAGTTCCGAGTCCGCCGACAGGATGACGGTCGTCTGGTCGTCGAGAATCGACTCGTAGGACTCCAGGGTGCGCAGGAAGCGGTAGAGCGACGGGTCCTGGCGGTAGGCGTCGCCGTAGATGCCGGCGGCCTCGGCGTCGCCCTGGCCGCGGAGGATCTCCGCCTCACGGTAGGCGCCCGCGAGGATCAGCTCCCGGTCCCGGTCGGCTTCGGCGCGGATGATCATCGCCTGTTCTTCGCCCTGGGCCCGGTACTCCTTGGCGATCCGTTCGCGCTCCGCCCGCATGCGGGCGAAGACAGACTCCAGGTTCTGCTCCGGGAAGCTCAGGCGGGTGAGCTGGACCTCGAGAATCTCGACCCCGAGCTGGGGAAGGGAGACGGCGACCGCGGACTCGCGGACCTCGGCCGCGATCTCCTCGATGCGGAGATGCTTCGGCTTCGTGGAGACGAGCTGCGAGAGCTCCGTGCGGCCGAGTGCTGCCGCGAGGCCGGCCCAGACCACGTCGTGCAGCCGCATCTCGGCGCCCGAGATGTCGCCGATCGTCTCCAGGAAGCGCTCCGGGTCGGCAATCCGCCAGACGACCGCGGTGTCGACGACCAGGTTCTTCTTGTCCTGGGTGAGGAACTCGGCCGGCGCCGGATCGTAAAGGAGCACCCGGTTGTCGAAGCGAAGCCGCCGGTCGATCGGCCACTTCAGCTTGAGGCCCGGATCCTCGATCGTGCGGACCGGCTTGCCGAAGCGGGTGACGATCGCGCTCTCTGTCTCCGGCACGACGAAGACGGTCCGGGCCAGCGCGACGATCGCCAGCACGGCCAGACCGGCCCGCCACCAGGACGTGGCACGGCGCGGCGGGTGCTCGTGGCCGTCGCCGGCGTCGTGGCGGTGCGCCTTGTCGTGTTGGTGACCGTGGTGGTCGTGTTGATGATGGTCGTCGTGGGTCATTGCTCTACCTCGTTCTGGGACGGACCCGGTGGAGGAACGAAGACATCGAGAAGGCGGTCCGGCGTTTCGTCCACGAAGACGAAGCGCTTGCGACCGCCGGTCGCGTCGGTGATCAGTTTCGGTTTGCCAGCAAGCGAGCCTTCGATCGTCTGAAGCTGGAGCCGGAAGCGGTGCAGGTCGTTCGCGCGCCGATACGCTCCGGCCCGCAGTTCGAAGCGTTCGCTCTCGCCGCGGCCGGCCTCGACGCGTCGGTTCTGGTAGGCCTCGGCTTCGAGGAGTTGCCGTCGCGCCTCGCCGCGGGCAATCGGCAGGCGCTCGAGCGCGTAGCCTTCGGCCTCGTCGATCAGGGTCTCCCGCTCCTCGAGTGCGCTCGCCGCGTCACGGAAGGCGTCGACGACGTCGAGCGGCGGGTGGGCGTCCTGCACCGTCGCGCTCACGACCTCGACGCCGGCGCCGAGGCTCTCGAGCAGCGCCGCGAGATGCGTGTGCCAGGCCTTCTCGATGCCCTCGCGCTTCCCGGTCAGGACGTCGTCGAGGGAGTGGCCGGCAAGCACGGTGCGGAGCGACCGCTCGGCGCTCGTCTCGACCAGGAGCGCCGGGTCGGCCGTGGCGAAGGCGAAGGCGGCGGCGTCGGCGACCCGGTAGTGGATCCGCGCGGCGACTTCCACCAGGTTCTCGTCGCCGGTCAGCATCAGCCGTTCGAGCGGCGGCGTGTCGTCGAAGCCCGCGTGGCGGACGTTCCACTCGTAGCTTGCCGCGGCGCCGGTCTCGCCGGCACCGGCTTCCCGGGGCGAGCCGACCGCCGCCATCCGCAGGCGGTCCGGTTCGACCGTGGTCACCCGGTCGATCGGCCACGGCCAGCGCAGGTGCAGCCCCGGGCCGAGTTCACCGCCGGCGTGGTGGCCGAAGCGCTGCACGAGTCCGACTTCCTGGGGATCGATCATGCGCAGGCCGCTCGCGGCCCAGACCGCGGCGAGGGCGAACGGCGCCGCGCGCACCAGCCGGGGCGCCGCGGACCGGATCCGCGCGGGGCTGTCTTCGAGCGCGTGTTCTAGACGATGAACGGTGGCGCGGCGTCCCGCATTGAACGCCTTCCAACCGGCGGCCAGCCCGTCGACCGGACCGGCAAGAAGTTGGAAGCGGCCAAAGCCCCGGTCTTCGCGGGCTGCCACTGCCCGGCCTTCGTAGAGCAGCCGGACGCAGTTCAGGATGACGAGTAGCGAGGCGGCCTGGTGGACGATCGCCGCGGCGGCCGGGGGCAGCCAGCCGAAGGCGGCGAAGCCGACGGCGACGAAGTTGATGCCGAAGGCGAAGATCAGGATGCTGCTGCGGATCCGGGCGACGACGCGCCGCGAGTAGCGGAGCAGGGGCGCCAGGTAGTCGAGCCGGTCGGGCAGCAGGACGACCTGGGCCGCCTCGGCCGAGAGGTCCGCGGCACCGTGGCCGATCGCGACGCCGACGGACGCGGCGGCGAGGGAGGGCGCGTCGTTGATCCCGTCGCCGACCATCAGGACGTTGCGGTCGCCGCGGGAGAGCTCGCCCAGCCGGCGCACCTTCTCTTCCGGCAGCAGTTCCGCCTGGACCTGGTCGATGCCGGCCCGGCGGCCGATCGTGCGCGCCGTTCCCTCGGCGTCGCCGGTCAGCATGACGATCGGCTCGAGCCCGGCCTGCCGCAGGTCGGCGACCGCTTCGGTCGCTTCGTCACGCAGCGGATCGGCCAGGGCCAGCGCGCCGGCGAGCGCGCCGTCGACGGCGACGGCGAGCCGCGTCTCGCCGCTTCCCGGAGTGGGCACGACGCTCTCGGCCACGGCGCCGATCTGCTCTTCGCCGACGACCTCCGCCAGCAGCGCCTGGTTGCCGACCGCGATCTCGTGTCCGTCGACGGTGGCCGTCACGCCGCGGCCGGGATGGAGCCTGAAATCCTCAGGCTCGGAAAGGTCGAGTTGCCGCTCGCGGGCTTCGGCGACGAGCGCCCGGCCCAGCAGGTGCTCGGACGTCAGTTCGGCGCTCGCCGCCAGCCGGAGCAGGCGATCCTCGGCCATGCCGCCGGCGGGCGCGATCGCGGTCAGTGCGGGACGGCCGCAGGTCAGCGTGCCCGTCTTGTCCAGCACGCAGGCGTCGATGCGCGACAGCGACTCGATCACGTCGCCGCCCTTGACCAGCGCGCCCTCGCGCGCCAGCCGCGCGATCGCGGAGGCCATGGCCGCCGGCGTCGCGAGCACCAGGGCGCAGGGGCAGGCGACGATCAGCGCCGCCACCGTGCGCATCATCTCGCCGGTGAACAGGTAGATGCCGCCGGCCGCGACCAGCACCGCGGGCAGGAAGAAGCGGGCCAGCCTGTCCGCCGTGCGGACGACCCGCGCCCGCCGGCTCTGCGCGTCCTCGATCAGGCTCGCGATCCGGGCGACCGTCGTGTCGCTGCCGGTGCGCTCGGAGCGGATGTCGAGCACGCCGTACTCGTTCAGGCTGCCGCTCCACACCGCGTCGCCGACGCCGAGCTGGGCCGGCAGCGGTTCGCCCGTGACGCTGCTCTGGTCGACGGACGACTCGCCGCGCTCGATCATCCCGTCCACCGGCACGCGCTCGCCCGCGAGCACCCGCACCACGTCGCCGATCTCGACCTCTTCCAGCGCGACGAGTTCCTCGCCGCCGTCGCGCAGCACCCGTGCCTGCTCCGGCTGGCTGGCGACGAAGCCGGCGATCGCGCCCTTGGCGCGGTCGACCGTCCAGTGCTCGATTCCCTCGCCGATCAGCATGATGAACATGACCTCGGCGGCGGCGAAGTACTCGCCGATCCAGACCGCCGCACCGGCCGCGATGGCGATCGTCAGGTGGGACGAGAAGTGGCCCTGGAGCAGATCCAGGATCGCGTGGCGGATGAGCGGATAGCCGGCGACCAGCGTGAGGATGAGGGCCAGGTCGATGCCGGCGACGGTCCGCACGACGCCAAGCAGGTAGAGCAGCAGCAGGACGCCGACCGCGACGCAGAGCGCGACGTAGCCGATCCGTTGCAGCAGGCCGTGGCTGTGCGAGTGGCCGTGGCCGTCGTCGTCGAAATGTGCGCCCATGCCGGACGGCTAGATGGCGAACAGCATCATGGCGAGCCCCGAGGCGGCGATGGCGAGGCCGCTCAGCGTGTGCACATGCGCCGTGAGGCGGGGGAGCCGGACGAACTCGAGGCCCCGGTAGGCAAGAGCGACGACTCCCGCCATCGTCGCGATCGTTGTCACACCGAAGGCAACGGTCACCGGGATCACGGCCCACAGACCGACCTGGAAGGCCGGCACCATGAGGATCGGGATCAACGGCTCACAGGGGCCGAGCACGAAGATGACGAACAGGCTCCAGGCCGTGAGGCCGGCCACCCCGGCAGCCGAAGCCTTCGGGTGCTCGTGGGCAGCCGCCTCGGGATGTTCATGGGCATGGACGAGCCCGCCGGCATGGGCGTGGACGTGGCGCTGCCGCCGCCGTCTGCGGGCCAGCGACCAGCCGGCATAGGTCAGGCCGAACGCCACCAGCGCCCAGGCGGCGAGGTCGCCGCGGACGGCCTCGATCGTCTCGAATGCGCCGACGCGCCCGCTCATCCAGTGGTAGCCCTCGCCGGTGTCAAGCCCGGTGGCGAAGATCGCGATCCCGATGCCGGCACCGCCCAGGAGGACGGACGAGGCGACGTGTCCGCCGCCGCACAGCCCGGTGATCCACAACGTCCTGCGCAGCGACCAGCCGCGCGCCTTGCCGAGGACGACGAACGGCAACGTGTGGTCGATGCCGATCAGCGTGTGGACGAAGCCGATGCCGACCGCGGCCGAAACCAGGACCCAGACTGCGTCCATTCCTACTCGACCGTCACCCAGATCGGCGACGACCAGGCGATCTCCTTGTTCTTCTGGATCACCCGCACATAGTAGTAGTGCTCGCCGGGCGTCACGTCGCTGTCGACGAAGGTCAGTTCGACTTCCTGGTCGAGGTTCTGGCGGTTGTAGAGGAAGGTCTGGTCGCGGATGATGTCGATCTGCTCGATGCGGGCGGTGCCGATCACCTTGACGACCAGCTCGAAGCGACCCGAGACCTCCGCGATGTCGCCCTGGAGATACTCCCGACCGTTCGCGCGCATCCGGTAGTCGAGGATGATGTTGTCCGTCGCGGCGTAGGAGTGGCGCTTCCTCATCGCGTCGAGGAGGCCTTCGGCGGAGAAGTCCTCGGCGATCGTGGCGGCGTAGGAGATGTGGGTCGAGATGTGGTCCGAGGCCGCCTGCACGCCGAGCTTGTAGCCCTTGGCCCAGGCGTTCCAGACGAAACCGGCGGGCTGGAAGCCACCCTGCTGGCCGATCGGTTTCTCGCGGGTGGCCGCTCGGGGAGCCCCTTCGTACTCGGCCGAGGTGCGGTCGCCCTGGTAGATCTCGACCAGCGGTTCGACCTCGGCGTCGTTGTCGCGCCAGTCGGTGCCCATGCCCGTCGCGGAGGTATGGGGGATCGAGATCGCGTCGTGCTCCCGGAGATACGCGAACAGCCGCGCCGCGCCTTCCTCGCTCCGCGACTCCGCCTCGGTGATCGGCAGGGTCGGGATGCCGCGCTTCGCGGAGAGGATGTTCCGGTGGCCGCCCGGGTAGCTGATGCTGCGCTCGTAGGTGTAGACGGGCACGAAGCTCCCCGGCAGCCGGAAGATGTTGGCGATCTGGGGATGGAGCCAGTTGACGTAGTCGATGTCCTGGCCGCCCCGGTTGTTGTGCTCGCTGACGCCGAGGAAGTCGAGTTCGGCGGCGTCGAGGGCGTAGCGGTAGGCCTCCATCAGCGAGCCGTCGTTCAGCCCATCGTGCGAGAACTCGGTGTGGCGGTGGGTGTCGCCCCGGTAGATGCGGTAGGTGCGGCCCTCCGACTCGATCGTGTAGGCCCGGATGCGAGCGACGTCTTCGGCCTCGTTGGGATGCACCGGGTACGTCGTGTACGCGCGTGTCTCAGGGTCGACGAGTCGGGGCGGCGTGGCTTCGCCGGTCAGCGAGGGCAGCTTCGCCGCGTTGATCGAGGAGTGCTCGAAGAGGTACTCCTCCGAGTTCCGGTTGTCCGTCGGCCAGGCCGCGAACAGGTTGCCCTGGCCGTCGGAGGCCAGTTCCCAGCGCACGTCCTGGCGGCCGCGGCTGAACGGCAGGTGAAGCGGCCGGGTCCATTCATCGCCGACGTAGGCCGTGCCGAAGATCTGCCAGGCGGCCCGGTGGGCCGGCGTGAAGTCCGGCGTGTCGCGCGCCCGGATCGTGCGGTGGCGGAAGAAGAGCCACATCCGGCCGTCGGCGTCGGCCTGGAGCGCGGGCAGGTCGTTGAAGCCGGGGATGTACTCGGGCAGTTCCCGTTCGAGCAGCTCGTTCACGTCGGCTTCGGGCACCCGCCAGCGGACGCCCTCCAGCACCGCCACCGCGAGAGTGCGCCACTCGTAGAGGCGCGTCGCTTCCTTGTAGATCTCGAAGCCCGAGTCCTTGCCCCACTGGAAGCCGCTCTCGTTCCAGGCGGCCCAGAGCCGGTTCCGTGAGTCGCAGGCGATCGACACATGGGCCTCGAACTTCGGAGTGTCGGCGACCGGGACCACGTCGCTCCAGCCGGTGCCGGCGAAGCTCCGCAACTGGATGTCGTAGTTGCCCTGGTCGTAGGTGTCCCAGGCGACGTAGACGCGGCCGTCGCCGCAGGCCGCGACGGCGGGCGTCCAGTCGTTGGCCGCGGAGGTGGAGACGGGTCCTTCGGCCGACCAGCGGGAGCCGTCGTGGCGGCGGGCGAAGATGTTGGAGCGGCCGTCGCGGAAGCCCTGCCAGACCAGCCACAGGTTGCCCTCCGCGTCACTGGCTAGCTCGTGCTCGATGTCGGCCTGAGGTGCGTAGGTCAGGCGTTCGGTTGCCGACCAGGATCCGTCGGCGGCGTTCTGCAGGTAGCGGCCGTAGAGGTCGAAGTTGCCGTCCACCTGCTCGGACCAGACCACCCAGGGGCGGCCGCGGCCGTCGCGGCCGAGCTTCGGCATCAGACGGTCGCCCGGTTCGTCGGTGACCTGGATGGCGGGCTGCCAGGCCGAGCCGTCGAAGCGCCTTGCCACGATCGAGACGCCGCCGTCCCGGTAGGCGGTCCAGGCGGCCCAGACCTCACCGTCCTCGCCGCTCGTCATCGTCGCGAAGTCGTTCTCGACCTCGGGCGAGGACAGCGGCTCCGCCGGCGCCACCCGGTCGGCCAGCACGGCGCCGTCGAGGAAGGAGAGTTCCTCGCCGACCCGGAGATCGGACGGCCGCAGGTCGAAATCGCCGTGGGGAGTCGAGAAGGCGAGCCGCGTCCCCGACCGGGCCGCCACGTCGACCACGACGCCCGGGTGGTGAAGGTAGGTCACCGTGCCCTTCGGGTCCTCCCACTGGTAGACCCGGCGGGGGTAGTTCATCCCCGGCCTGGTCGCCATCGTCCAGCTCGCGCCGTCGACCGACTCCGACGGGTGCACGCTCCAGTTCCGCAGCGCCAGCAAGTCGCCGCCGGTCGCTTCGACGGAGCCGTTCCAGGACCGCGGTTCGCTGTCAGTGATCCCGAACCGGACGCGGACGGAGACGACGTCGTCGCCGGTCAGCGGCGGGATGGCCTGTGCACCGAGCGAGCCGGTCAGGAGGAAGGCGGCGAGACAGCCGAGAGCGGGGGCGCGCAGGACAGGTTGTCGAGCCATGGCTCCTCCAGGCGAGGCGAACAGAAAGGTGGTTGGCGGTTCATCCTAGCGTCGCAGCGCGGCCGCCGCCGCTACACTGACTTCACTCACCGTCCGAAGGGAGGTCCGCCGTGCAGCGAGTCGCCGTCTTGTCCCTGATCGTGCTTCTGGCCATCGCCTGCGCCGCCGATGAGTCGGCCGACGCTCCCGCAACCCCGGCCGGGGCCTCCGCCGGTGGAAGCGGCAACCCCGCGGACCGCCAGGCCTTCTTCGGCGACCTGCACGTCCACACGACGTATTCCTACGATGCCTTCGTGTTCGGCACCCGCGCCGGCCCGGACGAGGCCTACGAGTTCGCCAAGGGGAACCCGATCGAGCATCCGGCCGGGTTCGAACTGAAGCTCGACCGGCCGCTCGACTTCCAGGGCGTCTCGGACCACGCGAACTACCTCGGCATGCTGCCGGCGATGCAGGACCCGGACCAGGCGGCATACAACCACCCGGCCGCCGAGACTGTCCGTAACGCCGAGACCATCCAGGAGCGGCGCGGCATCTTCGCCGCCCTGCAGCCCTACGTGCGGTTCATGAAGGACGCCGACCCGAGCAACCGCGAGCAACTCGACAAGAACGTCGTCCGTTCCGCCTGGAGCGAGATCGTCGGGTCCGCGAACCGCCACTACGAGCCCGGCGTCTTCACGACGTTCATCGCCTACGAGTACACCTCGGCGGGCGCCGGCGGCCTCTACGAGAACCTGCACCGCAACGTCGTTTTCCGCGGCGACGAGGCGCCGGACATCCCGTTCTCGCGGCTCGACTCCTACAACCCGGAGGACCTCTGGGCCCGGATGGACGTATGGCGCGACCAGGGCTACGAGGCGATCGCGATCCCGCACAACACGAACGGCTCCGGCGGACGGATGTTCGAGTACGAGTACTTCGAGGGCGGCGCGATCGACCAGGCCTACTCGGATCTCCGCAGGCGCAACGAGCCGATCGTCGAGATCACCCAGACCAAGGGGACTTCGGAGACTCATCCGGCGCTGTCGCCGAACGACGAGTGGGCGGGCTTCGAGATCATGCCGTATCGCGTTTCCACCAGCGTCCTGAGCGAGCCGCCGGGCAGCTACGTCCGCGATGCCTTTCGCCGGGGTCTCACGATCGAAGCGGGCGGCGTGTCGAACCCGTACAAGCTCGGCGTCATCGGTTCGTCCGACACCCACGTCTCCGCCGGTTCCTTCGCCGAGGAGAACTACTGGGGCGCCTCGGGGTTCATGCAGGTGACGCCCCAGCAGCGCGGGTCGGTGCCGAGCGAACCCGGGGCGGGCGCCGATCTGCAGAACCCCACCGCCGCTGCGGAAGCGATCGACGACGGCAGCGGCCGTATCTACCCCTTCACGACGGCGATCACGAGCGGCGCCTCCGGCCTCGCCGGCGTCTGGGCCGAGGAGAACACCCGCGAGGCGATCTTCGACGCGATGCGCCGCAAGGAGACCTTCGGCACCAGTGGAACGAGGATGAGGGTGCGCTTCTTTGGTGGCGCTGGCCTTGCCGGCCTCGACCTCGACGACCCGGAACTGGTCGCCTCCGCCTACGAGAGCGGCGTGCCGATGGGCGGCGACCTCACCGGCGACGACGGCGACGAAGCCCCGAGCTTCCTCGTGTGGGCGATCCGCGACACGATGGCCGCGCCGCTCCAGCGCGTGCAGATCGTCAAGGGCTGGGAATCAGGCGGCGAGACCGCGGAGATCGTCTACGACGTCGCCTGCTCCGACGGTCTCGAGGTCGACCCGGCGACGAATCGCTGCCCCGACAACGGCGCCACGGTCGACCTCAGCGACTGCTCGGCCAGCACCGGCGTCGGCGCCGCCGAACTGAAGACCGTCTGGACCGACCCGAACTTCGATTCGAACCAGCGCGCCTTCTACTACGCGCGGGTGCTCGAGAACCCGACCTGCCGCTGGTCGAGTTGGGACGCGCTGCGCGCTGGCACCGCTCCGCGGCAGGACTTCCCGGCGACGATCCAGGAGCGCGCCTGGTCGTCGCCGATCTGGTACACGCCCTAGGGTTGCGCCTTCCGGGTCCGCCGGCGGGCCTGCACGAGAAAGACGACGAGCGCCAGTGCGCCGCCGAGCAGGGCAAGCGCCGGCGTGTCCGCGCCCTTTTCGCCGAGCATGGCGTTGAACGCGGCGCCGGCGAGGATGCCGATCAGGACGGCGAGCAGAGCCCTCAACGCGACGTGGGTCCTGGGTCCGGATCGTGCTTCGCTCATTGCCCAACTCCTTTTGGGGCTCTGATGAGAGTATGCCCGACCCGATCAATCGCGGGAACGCTCCTGCCTTGACGGGTTCCTGGACGATCCGTAGCGTCATCCCGCCGGAGGCACCCTAATGAAGATCGACGACCTCAGCATCACTCTCTTCGCCTGGAACGACATTCCGCCCCACTCCTACCTGGGGCGAGGTCCGTTCGACCCGACCGGCAAGCCGAACCAGGTCGGCGAGCTCGCCTTGGTGACGATCCGTACCGACGAGGGAATCGAGGGGCACTCCTTCCTCGGCATGGGGGCGAGCGTCGCGGCCCAGCCGCTGCTGCGAATGCTGAAGCCGGTCGTGATGGGCCGCGACCCGCTGGCTCGGGAGCAGCTCTACCAGGAGATGCTGGAGCGGCGGCTGGTGGTGCAGCCCTGGGTGGTCGGCGCCGTCGACGTGGCGCTCTGGGATATCGGCGGCAAGGCGGCGGGCGAGCCGATTCACCGGCTGCTCGGCACGTACCGGGACAAGCTGCCGGCCTATGCGAGCTCCGAGCAGCAGCCGAGCGTCGAGGCCTACGTCGAACAGGCGCTCACCTACCAGGGCAACGGCTGGCAGGGCTACAAGATCCACCCGTTCCGCGTCTGGCGCGACGACATGGAGATCTGCCGGGCCGTACGCGAGGCGGTCGGCGACGGCTTCCCGCTGATGCTCGACTCGACCTGGGGCTACGACTACCCGCAGGCGCTACGGGTCGGAAAGGTGATCGAGGAACTCGACTTCGAGTGGTACGAGGACCCGCTCGGCGACCAGGACATCTACAACTACACGAAGCTACGGCAGCAGCTCCGCATCCCGATCCTGGCGACCGAGTTCCCCGGCGCCTGGTACGACTCGTTCGCGCCCTGGATCTACAACCAGGCGACGGACTACCTGCGCGGCGACGTCGCGCTCAAGGGCGGCATCACCGGCTGCCTGAAGGCCGCGCACCTGGCCGAGGGCTTCGGCATGAACTTCGAGATCCACCACGGCGGCAACTCGCTCAACAACGTCGCCCACCTCCACCTGAGCGCCGCGATCCGCAACTGCGAGTGGTTCGAGGTCCTGTTGCCGGCCGGCGCGCAGAAGTACGGGCTGGTCGAGGACGTCGAGGTCGACGCCGAGGGCTACGTCCACGCCCCGACGGGCCCGGGCCTCGGCGTCGAGATCGACTTCGACCTGATCGGGCGGAACAAGACCGCCGAGCTGCGGTAGCTGTCTACTTCCCGGTCAGCTCCATCTTCAGCCACGAAACCAACGCCGGCTCGAGATCCGCGTTCTTCGCGAACATCGGCAGGCCGTGCTCGGGGCCGTCGTAGATCTTCGCGGTCGAGTTCGGGTGCTTCGACCCGTCGACGGCGCCCTTGAGCTGTTTGTCGACGCCGGCGGTGATCGTGTCGCCGGTCGCCGCGGCGGCGAAGACCGCCAGGTCGGACTTGGCCGCCATGTTCGCCACGGCCGCTTCGCTCGGCGGGCCCGACAGCAGCATGAGCGCCTTGACGTCCCGCCGCGCGGCGAGATCCGCCGTCAGCATCGCGCCGCAACTGGCGCCCCCGGCCGCCACGCGGGAGGCGTCGACGCCATCCTGCTTGACGAGGTAGTCGAACGCCATGTCGACGTCACCGGACGCCGTCTGCAGGAACGGTGGGAACCCGCCTGCTTCACGGATCCCGGCGCCGCCGCTCTCGCCGAAGCCGCGCAGGTCCATCGTCAGCACATGCACGCCCGCGTCGACGAGCTGCGACGCGATGCCGGACCAGGACTTCCGGTCCATGTTGCACTGGTGGATGAGCAGCATCGCCGGACCGGGCTTGCCCGGCGACATGTAGGTCGCCTTGAGCATCGTGCCGTCGGCCGCCTTGAGGTCGACATCCATCGAGCCGGCCGCCGCCGGAAGCGCAGCCAGCGCCAGGAACGCTGCTGCCGCAAGAACTGAAGTGGTGTACCGCATGAGTGTCTCCTCTCGGTCGGATGCGGCCGTGCGCATCGCAGGCCCCGGCGTGCCGGTCCCCTGGGGTTGTGTGAGTTGTGCGAGGGCGGACTCTACTACCGAGGGACCAACGCGACGATCCGCACCGGCGCTCCGGTGCCGCCCTCGATCTTCATCGGCAGCGCCGCGAGCAGGAAGCCGGTCTCCGGCACTTCCGACAGGTCGCCGACGTTCTCCAGGTTCGGGACGCCCGCGGCGCCGCCGATCTGGTGGACGATGAAGTCGGTCGACTGGCCGTAGTCGACGCTCGCCGTGTCGATGCCGAGCAGGCCGATGCCGCGGTCCTCCAGCAGCAGGCGCGCCGCGTCCTCGCCGACGCCCGGGAAGTGCAGGTTGCTCGCGTCGCCGGGCGTGTCGTCGCCGAGGTAGGCGAGGGCGTCGGGCCAGCGGGACGCCCAGCCCGTGCGGATCAGCACCGCCGATCCGGCCGGCACCGGGCCGTGCCGTTCTTCCCAGGCGAGGACGTCTTCGGCGGTCACGAGATAGTCGGCGTCGGCCGCGGCCGATTCGCTGACGTCGACGACGATGCCCGGCAGGACCAGCCGGTCGAGCGGGATCGAGGCGACGTCGTCGCCGCCCTCGGCGAAGTGGACGGGCGCGTCGAGATGCGTGCCGCCGTGCTCGGCGGTCGCGAACTCCTTGGCGGCGTAGAAGTAGCCGGCTTCGGTCACGCCCTCGGCGAGCGTGTCGAGCGCGAAGCCCTTCGTGTCGGTGGGCCAGTACAGCGTGTCGCCGCCGTAGGCGTGGCTGAGGTCGATCATCCGCCAGCCGGCGACGGCGTCCGCGTCCGGGACGGCCGGCGAGGCCGCCTCTTCAGACGCGGGCGCGGCGCAGGCGGCGAACAGCAACGTGGCGAGGAGGAAGGCTGGACGTTGGTCTGGTTGTCGAATCATGGCTCTCTGCTCCTCGCTCCTGGTTCAGCTACAGGGCCAGCGCCGTCGAGAAGTCGGGCACTCCCTCCCAGCGTCCCGGATCGCTGGCCCGCATCACGGCGATCGTCTTGATCGCCTCCGGGTTCGCGATGCCGTGGGGCATCTGACCGGTGAGCACCCGGATCACGTTCTCGGCCTGGCGGATCGGGCACTCGCCGAGGAACACCGGCGAGAACCCGGCGATGTGCGGGGTCACCATGCAGTTGGGCAGCTTCAGCAACGGATCGTCTCGGTCGATCGGTTCCTTCTCGGTGACGTCGAGCGCGGCGGCTTCGATCCGGCCTTCGGCGAGCGCTTCGGCCAGGGCCTCGCCGTCGACGATCTTCCCGCGCGCCGCGTTGACCAGGAGCGCCGTCGGCTTCATCAGCGCCAGCGTGTCCCGGTTGATCAGGTGGTGCGTCTCGTCCGTCATCGAGCAGTGGATCGTCACGTAGTCGGCTTCGGCCAGCAGCTCCTCGAGCGGCACGATCTGGACGCCGTAGAGGTCGGCCGCGACCTGGTCGACGTACGGGTCGGCGGCGATGATCCGGGCAGGGCCGAAGCCGCGGGCACGGGTGGCGAAGGCGCGGCCGATGTTGCCGAAGCCGATGATGCCGACCGTGTGGCCTGCGATCCGCCGGGCGCCGGTGAGGAGGCCGAGCATCGATTCCCGATGGCCCCAGCGGCCCTCGCGGGTCGTGGCGGCGGCGTCGACCACGCGCCGGGTGAGGGCGAGCATCAACGCCATCGCATGGTCGGCCACCTCGGTCGTGTTCGACCCGGGCACGTTGGTCGCCAGGATGCCGAGCTCGGTCGCGGCGTCCAGGTCGATCGAGTCGACGCCGACTCCCAGCCGGCTGACCACCTTGAGCTTCGGGCAGCGCTCCATCACCGAGCGCGTGGTCAGCGGCATGACGCCGATCAGGGCGCCGTCGGCGTCGGAGAGCAGGTCGACGAGGTCGTCCTCCGTGCGGCAGACACCCTCCACGACCTCGAAGCCTTGCTCTTCGAACAGATCCCCGCGGTTGAAGGGGCTCTTCTGCATCGCTACTTTCACGTTCCGCTCCTTGTCCGGGAACTGCTGGAGGTCAGACGACGGGACAGAGCCCGCCGTCCAGGTTGATGGCCGTGCCCGTGATGTAGGCGCCGCGCTCGGAGACCAGGAATGCGATCAGGTCCGCGTACTCCTCGGCCTCGCCGACCCGGCCGAGCGGAACCCGCTTGCCCATCGCCTCGTAGACCGACTCGACGTCGACGCCCTGGCCTTTCGCCCGGCGCACCCACTGCTCGCTCTTGATCAGGCCGATGCAGATCGTGTTGACGCGAATGTTGTCGGCGGCCAGTTCGTTCGCGAGCGACTTGGTGAGGTTGATGCCCGCGGCCCGGGTGACGCTGGTCGGCAGGGCCCGCGCCGGCGCCGCCTTGCCGCCGCCGATCGTCGCGTTGACGATCGCGCCGCCGCCGCGCTCCCGCATCGACGGCACGACACCCCGGCAGAACCGCACGGCGCCCATCACCTTGAGCTGGATGTCGGCCATCCAGGCGTCGTCGTCGAGCGCTTCGAGGCCCTGGGCCGCCGAGGCGCCGGCGTTGTTGACGAGGATGTCGACGCCGCCGAACTCGGCCGTCACCGCGTCGATGAACCGGTCGACGTCGCCGTTCGACGTCACGTCCGCGGCCTGCGCGAACACGTCGCCGGCGCCGACCGCGCGCAGTTCGGCGGCGGCCTGCTCCAGCGGTTCCGCCCGCCGCGCGCAGATCGCGACCTGGGCGCCCTCGCCGGCCAGTCGACGGGCCGTCGCCAGCCCCATTCCCTCGCTGCCGCCGGTGACGATCGCCACCTTGCCTTCAAGACCAAGTTCAAGCATGCGTTCCGTCCTTCGTGTTGTTCGTGAGAACCGCGAGTGTGCCTGTCACGGACGTGCGCGTGCAAGCCGGCGGCTGGTTGCGGTAGAGAGTTCTGCTGCGATGGCCTACAGGCTGACGTCGAACCGAATCGTCGCGTCGGAAGCGAACCGGGTCTCGTCGATCGCGATTCCGGCGCCCGGCGCATCGGGGACGTCGGCGACGCCGCCTTCGATCGCGTAGCCATCTGCCACCAGGACACCGCTCGACAACGGGTCGTGCTCTGCCCGGTAGAAGTTCGGGATCGCGCGACCGACCTGGAGCTGCATGTAGAAGCCGACCAGGGAGCCCCAGTTGTGTGGTGCGACCAGCAGGCCGTGATCGTCCGCCCAGGAGGCCTCGGTGAGAATCCCCTCGAACCCGAATCGGTTCATGTCTCCCTGGTAGACATCGATCGCTTTCGCCTGCATGAAGGGCTTGAACACATCGATTTCGCGCTGGGTCTCACCGTCGGCAACGAGGGTGTTCCAGCCGTTGTCCTTCAGGAACGCCTTGAACTCGAGATCCTCCTCGACCGTCTCAGGGAACATCTCCTCTGCGAACGCTACGTCGAGGTCTCCGATTCGCTGGAAGAGGCGTTTCGTTCCGGCCAGGTCGTAGCCGTTGTTGGCATCGATGCCGATCAGGATGTCGGCGGAGTGTTCTCGGATGACTTGTAGTACCTCGACGTCCCGGTCGTCGCCTTCGCCTCGCGGCATCCACTTCGCACCGCGACCGACCTTGACCTTGAACGCCCGGTGGCCCATGGCGAGGCCCATGTCGATCTCCTCCCGGAAGCGGTGTTGCCAGCGGTCGGCGTACTGCGGCAGGAGGTCGGCGAAGTAGATCGAGCCATCGTAGACGGGCACTCGATCCGGTCCGCGGCCGCCGAGAATCTCAAAGACCGGCTTGCCGAGCGCTCGACCGAGGAGATCCCAGAGAGGCATGGTGCCGGATCCAAGGGGCCCCCTCATCCGGTTCTGCTCTGACTCGTAGAGCTCGAACGGGTTCGTCCCCAGGAGCATCTGTCCCGCCTCACGGTCCACCCGGCAGTTCCCTACGCCCTCGAGCCCGGTGTTGGTGTAGATGCGCAGCATCCGATCGGTCGCCCGATCACCGTGTACGTCGAGCCGGGAGTTCTTGCCGGCGATCTTGGAACGCCTCGTCTCGATGTCGAAACCGACGACGCGAGTAACCGTGATGTCATCAGGCAAGTCTTGCCGCGCAGCGCGCACGGCAGGCCCGAGGAGCGCACCTCCGGCCCATGCGAGAAGGAAGTCCCGGCGTCTCACGATGCGTCCCCTGCGCGGCGGAAGCTCAACCCCGTGCTCCGGGCCGAAGTGCCGCCTGAATGCCTGCGAAGGCTTGAGACGCCCTTCCGTGTTCTTGCGTTTCACGCTAGTGAGGTGGCGAACGCTAGCACGCGCTGCTGTCTGCGCGTCGCAAGCCGCGTAGAGTCAGGCCGCCTGTCATGATCACGAGACGCGGCTTCCTTTCCGGAGCGGGAATCGCAGCGGCCGGCCTTGGCGCCGGCCTGACCGCGGCCCGTCAGGCGGCCGCCGCGCTGGCTCAACACTCCGAGGCGTCGAAGATGAAGATCACCGAACTCGAGACGATCCTGATCGACAACATCGACCCGCCGATCGGCCACCGGAAGTGGCTGTTCATTCAGCTCAGGACGGACGAGGGGCTGGTCGGCCTGGGCGAGCGGGTTTCCGGCGGCGCCACGAACCTCAAGCCGCAGATCGAGCTGCTGAACGACCTGTTCGACCGGTTCGTGAAGGGCGAAAGCCCGTTCGACGTGGAGAAGATCTGGCAGCGGATGAAGACGACGCTCCACGACTACAGCCACCCGGGGCTGTACGGTGTGCCGACGTTCTCGGCCATCGAGATGGCCTGCTGGGACCTGATCGGCAAGGCGACGGACCAGCCGGTCTACAACCTGCTCGGCGGCAGGTACCACGACAAGCTCCGCGCCTACGCCTACCTGAACAGTTCGGGCATCTGGGACAACCCGTCGCTCGCCGGCGAGCGGGCGCGGGAGCTCGTCGACCGCGGCATCACCTGCTGCAAGCTCGACCCGTTCTCGCCGATCACCGGGCCGCCGCGGGACTACTCGCTGAAGACGATCCGTCACGTCGCGACCATCTTCCGCGCCATGCGGGATGCCGTCGGCGACGAACTGGAGATCGGCATCGGCACCCACGGCCAGTTCTCGACCGCGGTGGCGCTTCGGGTCGCCGACATCCTGGAGGAGTTCGACCCGTTCTTCTTCGAGGAGCCCGTGCCGCCCGAGAACGTCGACGAGCTGGCCCGCGTGGCGGCGCACACGAACATCCCGATCGCCACCGGCGAGCGACTGGTCAACATGTTCGAGTTCGCCGAGGTGCTGGAGAAGCAGGCCGCCCAGATCATCCAGCTCGACGTCGGTCAGTGCGGCGGCCTCCTGGTGGCGAAGAAGATCGCCGGCATGGCCGAGACGCACTACGCGATGATCGCGCCGCACATGTATTGCGGCCCGGTCGCGGCCTCGGCGGCGATACAGCTCGACACCTGCTCACCGAACTTCCTGATCCAGGAGTTCAACGCGAACGACCTGCACAGCGACATCTTCGTCGAGCCGATCAAGTTCGAGAACGGCTTCATCGAACCGCCGACCGGGCCTGGGCTGGGAGTCGAGCTCGACATGGCGGTCGTCGAGAGGCACCGGGCCGCTTGAGCCGCGGGCTGACTCTGGCCGTCCTGGCCGCCGGCCGCTCGGCGAGGTTCGGGCGCCCCAAGACGCTCGAACCCGTTGGCCCGAGCGGCGAGGTGCTGTTCGAGTACGCGATCTGCGACGCGGTCCGCGCCGGCTGCGGGAAGGTCGTGCTCGTGACCTCGGCGGACTGGAACGACCAGCTCATGAGCCGGGCCGCCGAGCGGGCCGGCGGGGCGGTTCCCGTCGACTACGTGATCCAGAGCCTGGACGACCTGCCGGACGGCGCGTCGCCGCCGGCCGGCAGAGCGAAACCGTGGGGCACTGGCCACGCCGTGTTGGCGCTACGCAACAGGATCGACGAACCGTTCCTGGTCGTCAACGCGGACGACTTCTACGGTCCGAGGGCGATCGAGTCCTTCGGCCGGCGGGTCGCCGAACTGCTAAACGGCGGTGAAGACTCGCACTTTCTGGCGGCCTACGAACTCCACCGCACCGGCGTCTCCCGCACCAGCGGCGTCAACCGCGGCATCCTCACCGCGGGGCCCGACTCGACCCTCGAGGGAATCGATGAGGTCTACGACGTACGCAAGACGGATGCCGGTCTCGTCGGTCGCGACGGCGAGGGCAAAGCTCGATCGCTGGCCCCCGACTGCCCCTGCTCGATGAACCTCTGGGCCTTCAAACCGTCCATCTTCTGTCTCCTCGAAGCGGCTTTCGCGGACTTCCAGGCGAACCTCGACGATCCGCTCGCGAACGAGTTCCTGCTCAGCGAGGTGGTAGGCGACCTGATCGGCCAAGGTTCCGCAACCGTCCGACTCCTTCCGATGACACAGCACACCGCCGGCCTGACCTACCCTGGCGACCTGCCGCCCGTCGCGTCGACCCTGCAGCAGTGCGTTGAAGCCGGCGACTACCCGGCCGACCTCGATGAGTGGTTTGCGGACCGCGCGTCCCGGAGACCCGCTTGAGGCTGAACGGTCTCGACTGGACCGTTCTCGCCGCCTACGGCGCGCTCGCTTTAGCCGTCGGCCTCGTCTTCGCCCGGCGGGCCGGCAGGGGCACCGGGCAGTTCTTCCTCGCCGGGCGGAACCTGCCCTGGTGGTTGCTCGGCACGTCGATGGTCGCAACGACCTTCTCGACCGACACGCCGAACCTGGTGACGGACCTGGTGCGGAACGGCGGCGTCTCCGGCAACTGGATGTGGTGGGCGTTCCTGATCACGGGCATGTGCACGGCGTTCTTCTACGCGAAGCTCTGGCGGCGTTCCGGCGTGTTCACCGACATCGGGTTCTACGAGCTCCGTTACTCGGGGCGCGCTGCGGTCTTCCTGCGCGGGTTCCGGGCCGTGTACCTGGGCGTCTTCTTCAACGTGATGATCATGGCGGCGGTGCTGCTCGCCGGCATCAAGATCGGCGGCGTCCTGCTCGGGGCCGACAAGTACACGACCGTGCTCGTGGCGGCCGCCGTCACGGCGGCGTACTCGGCGACCTCCGGGCTCTGGGGCGTCGTCGTCACGGACCTCATGCTGTTCGTGATCGCCATGGTTGGCTCCGTCGCCGCGGCCTGGTACGCGCTCGCGCACCCGGCCGTCGGCGGGCTCTCGGGGCTCGTCTCGAACCCCGACATCGCCGCGCGCCTCGCCATGCTGCCCGACTTCGCGGACTGGGAGACGGCAGCCACCGTCTTCTTGATCCCGATCGCCGTCCAGTGGTGGTCGACCTGGTATCCCGGCGCCGAACCGGGCGGCGGCGGCTACGCGGCCCAGCGCATGCTGGCCGCCCGCAGCGAGCGGGATTCCATGGGCGCCACCCTCTGGTTCAACATCGCCCACTACGCCCTGCGGCCGTGGCCGTGGATCCTGGTCGCGCTGGCGTCCCTGGTCGTCTACCCGACCTTGGACTCCATCGCCGAGGCGTTTCCGCACCTCGATCCGTCGATCATCCGGCACGATCTCGCCTACCCGGCGATGCTCGTGTTCCTCCCGCACGGCCTGCTCGGCCTGGTCGTCGCCTCGCTGGCGGCGGCTTTGATGTCGACCATCTCGACCCATCTCAACTGGGGCGCCTCCTACATCGTCGACGATGTGTACCGGCGCTTCGTCCGGCCGGGCCGTGGGGAGTCGCACTACGTCCTGGTCGCCCGGCTGTCGACGATCGCTCTCGTCGCGCTGGCGGCGGTCGTCGCCCTGTGGCTCGAGAACGCGATGCAGGCGTTCCAGATCCTGCTGCAGATCGGCGCCGGCACGGGGCTCATCTTTCTGCTGCGGTGGTTCTGGTGGCGCATCAACGCCTGGTCGGAGATCTCGGCGATGGTCATTTCGTTCGGGGTCGCCGTGTGGTTCCAGTTCGGCCACGAGGCGGCCGGTCTGGCGCTGCCTTCCGCCGCCGCGCAGCTTCTGTTCGGCGTCGCTCTGACGACCGCGGTCTGGTTCGGCGTCACGATGGCCACGCGGCCGACGGAGACGACGGTGCTGCAGTCGTTCTACGACCGCGTCCGCCCGTTCGCCGCCGGCTGGCGGAAGGTTGTCGAGACGCGGCCGGACGAGGCCGGGAGCGCCACGGCGGCGCTACTCGCCTGGATGCTCGGCTGCGCCGCGGTCTACGCAGCGTTGTTCGGGACCGGCATGGCGCTCTACGGACGCGGGCTGGAGGCCGCCGTGTTCGGCGCGGCGGCCTTGCTGGCGGGCTACGGACTGTTCCGGGTCCTTCCGCGGACTACCGGCTAGGCGCGTTGGCCCTCTCCTGGTGGGTCGGCGATACTGCCGGAATGCCTCTTCCGGGGGATCTGCTGCTGCGGGACGCGGAGGACGCTGTTCGCCTGATTGCACTCGACTTCGTGGCCCAGGCCCGCGAAGCCGCGCCCCGTTGCCTCGATCCGCAGGACTGCGAGGGCCTCCACGACTTCAGGGTCTCGATCCGGCGGCTGCGGAGCACCTTGAGCGCCTGGAAGGGGCTGCTCCGAGGCGTGGTCGAGAAACGTGACCGGAAGACGCTCGCCGGGTTCCAGAAGCGGACGGGCGCCAGCCGCGATGCCGAGGTGGCGCTGGAGTGGCTGGAGGAACAGATCGGGCAGCTGGAGCCGGAACACCGGCCCGGCTACGAGTGGGTCGAGGCGCGGCTTCGTTCGGCAGCGGCCGCGCCGGCGGGCGACGCGCACCAGGCCGTCTGTGCCGAGTTCGTCGAGTGGGCGAACGGCTTCGAGTCGCGCCTGGAGGACCCGGTGCCGACGGGGGGCGTTGGCCTGCCGTACCGGCGGGTACTGGCCGACCGGCTGGAGCGGATCGCACACAGGCTGGAGCTTTGCGTCGACGGCCTTGGCGGTGACCGGAAGCGCGGCCCTCACAAGGTGCGCATCGCCGGCAAGCGCCTCCGCTACCTGGTCGAACCGGTACGAACGGAAGGCGAAGTCGCGGCCTGTCTGGTTGAGCGCTGCAAACGGCTCCAGGATGTGCTCGGCACTCTGAACGATGCGCACGTCCTCGACGAACTGCTGAAGTCCTGCATCGTCGGCGAGCCGTCCGAGGAAGAAGCCGGAGTGCTGGCCCTATGCCGCCTCAACGCGGCTCGCGCCCGCGTCAGCTATCGATCGTTCCGAGTTGACTGGCTGGACGGTGCCGGCATGCAGACGCTGCTCGATGAGGCCGCCGCACTGGCACGGGAACTCCGCGGTTGACACTGGGTGCGCCGGCGTCCTCGCCGGCATCAGGCGGGATGCCGCGAAGCGGCGAGCACTTGTTGTGTCGCAGTCGTGCCTTCCGGCCATTGCTACAGTCCGAGCCAACTTGAGGTTCCCCAGGACGACTCCGATCCGGAGTCCGCGCGCCAAGGCCGGAGGAACCGCCTTTGCGGTTCTCGCGGTAGCACTCGCCCTCGTCGCCGCGCCCCTCATCGCCCAGGGCCTGGTCTGGCAGGAACTCCCGGACATGCCGGCTGGCAAGTGGGAGGCCGCGACGACCGTCGTCGACGGCAAGTTCTACCTGTTCGCCGGCTACGAGAGTCCGGTGCGGTCGAGCAAGCGGGTGGACGTCTACGACCCGGCGGATGGGAGCTGGACACGCATTCAGGACATGCCGAGCGCGGTTTCGCACATGAACGCCGTGCTCGATGGTCGCACCGTCTGGTTCGCGGGCGGTTTCAAGGACGGCTACAAGGGCCACGCGATCGCCGAGGTCTGGAGCTACGACCTCGACCTGGATCGGTACACGGCCGCGCCGCTGCTCCCCGAGCCGCGGGCAGGCGGCGGACTGGCGCTGGTCGGCCGCAAGCTGCACTACTTCGGCGGGCTCAAGGCCGACCGCGACACGGACGCCGCCGACCACTGGGTCCTCGACCTGGACGCCTGGGCTACGGGCTCGGCCCGCTGGCAGGACGCCGCGCCGATGCCCGACGCGCGCAACCAGTTCTCGGCGGTCGCGATCGGCGACCGGATCTACGCCATCGGCGGCCAGTACAACCACGACAGTCAGCAGCTCGACCAGGCTCGGGTCGACATCTACGATGCCGCCACGGATACCTGGAGCCGAGGCCCCGATCTGCCGAAGGGACACTCCCACGGCGAGGCCGGCACCTTCCTCCACGAGGGCCGGATCGTCATGGTCGGCGGCCACACGACTCCCGCCGCCGGCACGAAGTCGATCGACCCGGACATCCTGGTGCTGGAACCCGGCGGCGAATGGGAGCTCATGGGCAAGCTGCCGATGCCGCTCTCGTCGCCCGCCGCCGCGATCATCGGCGGCAAGCTCTACGTAGCCGGCGGTTCGGCGACCGGCCGCGGCGCTCAGGCGAAGATGTGGGTGGCCGATCTGCCTTGAGTCAATCGAACGGCGGTCGCCAGCTCCGGCGACACGCCACGGATGGTCAACGTCTTCATTGTGCGTCCGCTAGAGTGCGCGCCCCCCAAAGGCGATACGCCCGGTGCGAGCAACCGCGATGCCACAAATCACGCTCTACGAACATGCACCCACGCGGTCCGCGCGCTGCCGGTGGACCCTCCTCGAGGCCGGCCTGGCTTACGAGTCGGTGGGCATCGGCAGCCAGGCCGGCCTCGACGAGTTGCGTGCCGTCCACCCGTTGGGCAAACTGCCGGTCGCGATCATCAACGGGCGTCCCCTGTTCGAATCCGCTGCCATCGCGACCGCCATCGCAGACCTGTCCCCCGAGCGAGACCTGATCGCGAAGCCGGGCTCGTGGTCGCGTGCGCTCCACGATCAGTGGGTCTCCTTCGCCTTGACCGAGATGGAACCGTGGCTGTGGAGCTCCGAGATCAACAGCGTCGACGTTCTGATGCCGAAGGAGCGTCAAGTTCCCGCCATCATCGAGCAGAACAACGCACCGTTCCGGCGCAGTGCGGCGGTACTGGATGCGGTACTCGGGGAGTCGCACTACCTTGTGGAAGACCGCTTCACCGTCACCGACATCATCGTCGGCTACACCGTGAGCTGGGGCGCCGACGACGGTCTACTGGGAGGATTCGGGAACCTGCAGTCCTACCTGGACCGCCTGCATGAACGGGAACATTGCACGTTGCCCCGACCAGGGTAGGTCGACACCGGCATCGTCACGGATTGAACCGACTGGACACGACTCTGCGGCGCTAGCCCATGAAGAAGCCCTTGCGGTGCGACACGCCGAGCACCTTCTTGCACAGCGCGCAGAAGTAGACGTAGCGCTTGCCCAGGAATCCCGAGATCTCCCGGAAGTAGATGCTCACGGGATGCTCGCAGTGCGGGCAGAGCGGCGTGATGTCGCTGCGTTCTTCAGCCTGAATCATGGGTTTGTCTCCTCTCCCATGGTCTCGTTGTTGGTTGCTTCGGTGGTTCGGGCCCAGAAGGGTCTGACGAAGTGGCCCTTGCTGTGGGCCGCCACAAGCGGGACTACGGCTGCCGCCATGCAGAGTGTCAGGGCGAGGATCGATGACTCGACGCCGCTGGCATCTCCGATCAGGAGGTGGGGGCCGCTCAGCCGGGACTCGAACAGGCTCTCCACGATGGGTGGAGGAAGGTCGAAGACCACATAGACGAAGTTCCAACCGAAGTGGACTCCGACTGCCAGCCATAGGCGCCGCGTCAGCAGGTAGGCGGCTCCCAGGAGCAAGCCTGCTCCAATGGTGAGGGCGAGAAGGCCACGCAGGCTCATGTCCGGATTGCCGAAGTGCAGGAATCCGAAGAGGGCGGCCGAAATGGCGAGGGCCAGCCAGGTTCCCAGCTTCTCCTCGAGGATTCGAAGGAGGACGCCGCGGGACAGGACCTCCTCGACGTACCCGGAAAACAAGGCAACGCCGAGGGCCGGAATGAGAGCGGTCCACGGATTCGTGGCCTCCAGGCGGTAGTACCCGAGGGCGCCGAGCGTGGCGACAGTTACAAGGAGCAAGCCGCCGCCGATCAGTACGCCGCTTCCGAGTTCCAACGCCGCGCCTCGTAGCGCCAGTTCGCTAGCGGTGCGCTGCTCCATCAGGCGGACGAAGGCGATGTAGGTGAGGTGAGTCGCAAGGGCCGCCATGATCCCGACCGCCAGCCACCAACTCGTCGATCGCAGCGGATCGATGTCGAGGAGGTCGTAGGACCGGAACAACAGAAGCCGAACGAGGAGGAGCCCCGCCAGGATCATCCCGACGGCGATCACGATCCGGGTCACGGGAAAGCGCATCACCGCGCCCAACCAGGGCCATCGCCAGTCTTTGGCTTCACCGGTCATCGTCAACCTCCCTCAACCGTGCGCGCCGTTCGGTGGCTCGTAACCCCAGGCCTTGACGGCGAATCCCCAGTTCCGGTCGACGAGGTCGATCGTCTCCGGATCGATCCGGTAGGTGTTCTTGCGGTAACCCGACAGGGTTCCCAGATAGTCCGCCATCGGCTGCCTGGCCCGCTCCCAGCCCGGCAGCGCAAGTTCGTCGTAGAGCCGCTCGAGCTCGGCCATGGGGGCTCGTTCGAGATCCTCGAAGCGCACTTCGGCCAGGTGTCCTTTCGGGATCGATTCGCGGTCCCTCATGTACTGCTTCATCATCGCGGCGTAGGAGTCGAGCATGCTGTCGACGACGTCTTCAGGATCCGCGTCGTCCAGTTGGCAGATCGGCAGCACGTGCCGGTACAGGTTCGTCATCGACCGGTAGACGACGTAGGGGTTGCGCACGATGTGGATGAACTTCGCGTCGGGAAACAGGCGCAGGAGTTCGGCTGTGCGGCCGAGGTTGGTTGGGCTCTTCAGCACGAGCCGGCGACCACTGGACGCCAGCGTGGCCTTGCGCAGCACGTCCAGGTAGGCGCGTTCCCACTGCGCCATCTCGGCTCTCGTCAACCGCATCGTGGCGTACTTCTCCTGGTACTCCCTCGCCCGGTTGGGGAAGGAGAGGTGGTGAACGAACGACAGGTGCGACGTGTTGGCGAGCGCGATCTCCTCTTCCTGGGGCAACTCGACGGAGACGGCCATGTTGTCCATCGGGCGGGTCGGAGGCATCCCGTTGGCGACGAGGCGCTCCAGGCGGCCGCGCGCGGTCAGGAACATCGGCGCCGCGATGGCCTGGAACGTCGAAACGATGCCGAATCCGGGATCCTGAGCGAGCAGGTTGTGGAGATGCGTGGTGCCTGAACGGCCGAAGCCGTGGACGTACAGCGGCGCCTCGTCGATCGGGACCCGGGCCATTCGCGACGGGCCGTAGCGGAGTCGCTCGGCGACGCGCAGCGGGGTCATCAGGGCACTGATTGACAGCACCTTTGCCAATTTGCCCCAGTACCGGGGCGGCACGCCGCCGTTGTCCGCGATCAGCCGCAGCCACACCCCGAGCGGCGCCATCGAGAACACGTGCTGCCCGGCGGTCTTCGGGGTTTCCACGACGCTCATGCTAGTGGCGATTGCGGCGGAGCGTCCCGTCAAGGAACATAGGCGACATGTCGTTCAACCGTGAGAACCAGCCATGAAGATCCTCCTCTACGTTCTGGCCGCGCTCGTCGTCGTCGTGCTGGCGCTGTACTTCGTGTTCTTCTTCAACCCGCAGTCGGCGGAGCAGGAGGAGGTGAACGCGGCCTGGAGCCGGTTCGCCGAAGAGGTCGCGGAGATGGGCCGGGCCATCGAGAGCGCGCCGTTCAACCGCGACGAACAGACCGCGGCCGCGGGATACAGGCACCTCGCCCGCTTCCTGTCGACCTTCCTGGCCGACTTCACGGACCTGCGGAATCCGGACTACCCGCAGTTCGCGCGCTTCCCCAACAGCGTCGCCCGCATCGGCTGGGACAACCCGGACAATCCCTATCTCGCGTTTCCCGTGCGCGGCGATCACGTCTACCGGTTGCGAGGGAACACGACCAGCTTCGACCTCGTCACGATCAACGTCTACAGCGGCATGCTCGGCCATACGCCGATCAGGAGCATTCGCACGGTCTCGAGCATCGCCTCGGACGATCTCGACGTCGACGGGAACGGTGACTTCGTCCTGACCTTGAGCGCCGAACCGGCGGAAGGCGACTGGCTCAAGCTGGAACCGGACGTGTACATGGTCGTCGTGCGACGCCTGGTCTCGGACTGGGAGAAGACAGATGAGGGTCTCTGGGAGGTCGTCAACCTGACGACGCTGGGCACCGGCGCCCCCCGTCCGACGCCCGAGTCGGTGGCCCGGACGCTCGACGATGCCGCGACCCAGACCCGCTCCCTGCGGCAATTGCTGACCCTCGTGCATCGGATCACGTTTCAGCTCGCGCTCAGGCCCAACACGGTGTCGGAACCAGCCGAGGCCGACCCGAACCTGCCGATGGCCGACGCCTTCCAGGCAGCCTCCCGGGGCTACTTCCGTTTGGAGGAGGACGAAGCCCTGCTCGTGGACGTTCCAGTCGCCGACTGCCGCTACACGAACATCCAGCTCGCCAATCCGTGGATGGAGTCGCTCGACTATGCCAGCCACCAGTCGAGCCTGAACCACCGCACCGCCCACGCGGACGCCGACGGCCGCGTGCGCTACGTCATCAGCCGCCGGGATCCCGGCGTCCAGAACTGGCTGGACACCGCCGGCTGGGCCGAGGGGTCGCTCTGCGCCCGTTGGACGTACTGCAGCGAGTATCCGACCGGGCTCTCGGCCCAGGTGATCAAGCTGGACGAACTGGATCAGCACCTGCCCGCCGAAACGACGAGAGTCGCTCCCGCGGAACGCGCGCGGATCATCGCGGCGCGGCAGGCCGCGATCAGTCGCCGCTACGCGGGCGGTTCCTAGCGGGCTAGGCGAGAACCTCCTTCACCACCCGCGCCTTCTCGACGCCGGTCAACCGGGCGTCCAGGCCCTGGTGCCGGTACGTGAACCGCTCGTGGTCGATGCCGAACAGGTGCAGCACCGTCGCCTGCAGGTCGTGGACGTGGACCGGATCCTTGACGATGTTGTAGGAGAAGTCGTCCGTTTCGCCGTGGACGACGCCGCCCTTGACCCCGCCGCCGGCCATCCAGATGGTGAAGCAGCGGGGATGGTGGTCGCGGCCGTAGTCGTCCGCGGTGAGGGCTCCCTGCGAGTAGATCGTCCGGCCGAACTCGCCGCCCCAGATGACCAGGGTCTCATCGAAGAGGCCGCGTTCCTTCAGGTCCTGGATCAGCGCCCAGGCGGCCCGATCGACGTCGCGTGCCTGCGCCGGCAGCACGGTCGGGAGGACCCGGTGGACGTCCCAGCCCCGGTGGTAGATCTGGACGAAGCGCACGCCGCGTTCGACCAGCCGTCTGGCCATCAGAGCCGCGTTCTGGAACTTGCCGGGCTGCCGAGCCTCCTCGCCCCAGCGTTCCCAGGTGCTTTCGGGCTCGGCTGACAGGTCGGCCATCTCGGGCACCGAGGACTGCATGCGGAACGCCATCTCGTATTGCTCGATGCGGGCCAGCGTCTCCGGATCGCCGACCTGGGCGTGGCGCAGCCGGTTCAGCTCGCTCATGCCGTCGAGCACGCGCCGGCGGACGTCCGGCGAGACGCCGTTCGGGTCCTTGAGATAGAGGACCGGCTCGTCGCCGGTCTGGAGGCCGACGCCGGCGTACTCGGGCGACAGGAAGCCGGCGCTCCAGAGCTTGGCCGAGATCGCCTGGATGCCGGCCGAGGGATGGCTGCGCTCCGCGTTCATCACGACGAAGGTCGGCAGGTCCTCGTTCATGCTGCCGAGGCCGTAGGCGAACCAGGAGCCCATGCACGGCCGGCCGGGGATCTGCTGGCCAGTCTGGATGAAGGTGATGCCCGGCTCGTGGTTGATCGCGTCCGTGTGCATCGAGCGGATGATCGCGAGGTCGTCCGCCATGCTCGCCGTGTGCGGCAGGAGTTCGGAGAACCAGGCGCCGTTCCCGCCGTGCTGCGAGAACTCGAAGACGGACGGCGCGATCGGGAAGCGCGACTGGCCGGAGGTCATCGTCGTCAGGCGTTGCCCCTGGCGGATCGAATCGGGCAGGTCCTGGTCGAAGTACTCCTTCATCTTCGGCTTGTAGTCGAGCAGGTCCATCTGCGGCGGCGCGCCCATCATGTGGAGGTAGATGCACTGCTTCGCCTTCGGCGCGAAGTGGGGCAGGTCGGGCAGCCCGCCGAAGCGGTCCCTCGCTACGGGGAGGGCGAAGGCGTCGTCGGCGAACAGGCTGGCCAGCGCCAGGCCGCCGATGCCTCTCGCGGCGGTGCCGAAGAACTGGCGTCTCGTCTCGGCTCGAACGGTTTCCTTGAACGGGTCCATCTCGGGCGCCTCCGGCTTACTTGTTCAGTGTTTCGTCCAGGTTCATCAACTGGCTTGCCAGCATGGTCCAGGCCGCCGACTCGTCGGCCGGCAGCGCGGCGTCGTGCTGCGATTCGCCGACGTCGACGAGCTTCTTCGCTTCCGCCTGATCCGTGCGGTAGACGTCGATCAGGCTGTCGTACGTCTGCTTCGCGACCGCCCGCTCGGCGTCGTCGAAGGGCCGGGCCAGGAGCCGGGTCGTGAGATAGTCGAGCCGTCGGTCGAAGTCGTCGCCCGCCTCCCGCATCGCCCGCTGGGCGAGGTAGCGCGACGCCTCGACGAACTGGGTGTCGTTCATCGTCACCAGGGCCTGGAGCGGGGTGTTCGTGCGCTCGCGGCGCACCACCGAGTGCTCGCGGTTGCCGGCGTCGAAGATCGTCATCGAGGGCGGCGGCGCGGCGCGCTTCCAGAAGGTGTAGAGGCTGCGCCGGTAGAGCTTGTCTCCGCTGTCTCGCGTGTAGCGGTAGGTGTTGCTGGAGTTCATCGCCACCCGCTGCCAGTGCCCCTCCGGCTGGTACGGCTTGACGCTCGGACCGCCGATCTTGCGCACGAGGAGACCGCTGGCGGCGAGCGCGGTGTCGCGGACCATCTCCGCGTCCATCCGGAAGCGGGGGCCGCGCGAAAGCAGCCGGTTGTCGGGATCGTGCTCGAGCTTGTCCGGGGTGAGGGTGGCCGCCTGCCGGTAGGTCGAAGACAGGACGAGGCGCCGGAAGAAGCCCTTGACGTCCCAGTCCGACTCCCGGAACTCCGTCGCCAGGTAGTCGAGCAGCTCGGGGTGCGTCGGCACGTCGCCCTGGGCGCCGAAGTCCTCGCTCGTGGTGACGAGGCCGGTGCCGAAGAGCTGCTGCCAGTAGCGGTTCACGGTGACCCGCGCCATCAGCGGATTCGACTCGTCCACCAGCCAGTGGGCGAGGCCCAGCCGGTTGCGGGGGAGGTCCTCCGGCATCGCAGGCAGCGCCGCGGGCGTTCCGGCGAGGACGCGCTCCCGCGGCTGGTCGTAGTTGCCGCGGTAGAGCACGTGGGCGGCAGCCTCGCTTCCCGGCATCTCCTGCATGACATGGGTGACCGTGCCGCGGCGGCGGAGTTCCCGCCACTCGGCGTCGATCTCGAGTCGGCGATCGGCGAGGCGGCGGTATTCCTCGTCGTTCGTCTTGAGGTACGAGAGCAGCAGCGCTTCGCGCTCGCTGGCGGCGAGTTCCGCGGACGGCTTGGCGGCCGCGGTCCGGAGCGCGCTCCACTCCGACACGACCTTCGCCTCCTGCACCGAGAGCACGCGGTCGAAGACGCGCACGTCGGCGACGGCGCCGCCGGCCAGGTTGCGCGGCTGGCCGTTGCCCCTCACGTCGCCGCGCCCGAGGAAGAACGGCCGGTCCGTGCGGATGCGGCCCTCGACCTTCCTGAAGTACTCGCTGCCCTGTTCCGGGACCCGTCCGCCATCGCGGTAGATGTGCATGCCGCCGCGCTCCCCGGAGCCGTCGTAGGTCGCGACGATGTGGGTCCACTCGCCGGGAGTCAGCCGCTGCGTGTTGTTCGGATTGATCAGGATGCTGGTGACGCCTCGCCCCGGACCCGCGCGGTCGCCGTAGAGGCCGAAGTAAAGCTCCCGCGCCGCCAGGGTCATCGCCCAGCCCCGGTTGCCGTCCTTCGGGTCGTACTGGCTGGCGATCGTGTAGGTGCCCTCCGCCTCCGGCATGCGGACCCAGAGGGCGAGCGAGAATGGCGTGTCGGTGTCGACCTCCAGGTTCGGCAGCTCGACCCAGGATTCGCCGTCGAAGTTCACGGCCGGCAGGCCGTTGGGACCGGCTTCGATGCGGACGCCCTGGGACGACGGGAGTGCCTGCCGCTCGCCCTTGACGATCGCGGCGGGTTCTTCAGCGTCGAGGTCGAGCCGGAGGAGCTCGGAGGCCGCTCCGAGAGGCGCTTCGATGGAGCGGTGGGCCCCGGTGCCGAGCCACTCCTCAAACGCCTGCGCCACCGCGTCGGACCGCTCTGCCAGCGCGTCCTCGATCTCGCCGACCTCCTCGCGCAAGCGATACCAGGTGTCCCGGTCCTCGTCGCGCGGAACGACGAGCGTCGGCGGCGGGTCGGAGATGTTGCCGTCCATCACGTACTGCGTCGTGTTCCGGAAGAACGCGGTCAGCGCGTAGAACTCCCGCTGGCTGATCGGGTCGAACTTGTGGTCGTGGCAGGTCGCGCAGCCGACGGTGAGGCCCATGAAGACGCTGCCGATCGTCTCCGCCCGGTCCTTGGCGTAGATCGCCTCGTACTCCTCGATGACCGCGCCGCCCTCGTTCGTCGTGATGTTGTTGCGCTGGAAGCCGGTGGCGATCAACTGGTCGAGAGTCGGCTCGGGCAGCAGGTCGCCGGCGATCTGGTCGACCGTGAACCGGTCGAAGGGGAGGTTCTCGTTGAACGCCTTGATCACCCAGTCGCGGTAGGCGTACATCTCCCGGTAGTTGTCGATGTGGATGCCGTGAGTGTCGCCGTAGCGCGCGGCGTCCAGCCAGTAGCGGGCGCGGTGCTCGCCCCAGTGAGCCGAGGCGAGCAGGCGGTCGACGAGCCGCTCGTAGGCGCCGTGCTCCGTGTCGGCCAGGAAGGTCGCGAGCGTGCCCGGGTCGGGCGGCAGACCGGTCAGGTCGAGGGCGGCGCGGCGGGCCAGGGTGCGGCGATCCGCTTCCTCGGCGGGCGTCAGTTCCTCCGCCTCGAGCCGCGCCAGGATGAAGCGGTCCAGCGGATCCCGGCCCCAGGTCTCGTCTTCGACTTCCGGCGGCGCCGGCCGGTCGATCGCTGCGAAGGACCAGTGCTCGTCCCAGGGAGCGCCCTGCTCGATCCAGCGGGTGAGCGTCGCGATCTGGTCGCCGGAGAGCGACTTCTGCGACACCTCGGGCGGCATCCGCCGGAGTGCGTCTTCGTGGTTGATGCGTTCGACCAGCAGGCTGGCGTCCAGGTCACCTGGGACGACCGCGGGACCGCGCGGCCGGTTGCTGCGTCCTGCTGGAGGCCGCTCGCTGAAGGCTCCGTCCCGGGTGTCGAGCCTCAGGTCCGCCTCGCGGGTCGCCTTATCGGGACCGTGGCAGGCGAAGCAGTTGTCGGAGAGGATCGGCCGTACGTCGCGCTGGAAGTCGACGGCGGGCGCCGGCTCGGCCGCCATCGCGCCGAACGACGCCGCGGGGCCGCAGATGGCAATCGCCATGGCTACTGAGGACAGGCGGAACGTTCTGTGATGCATGGAGACAGTAGAGGATAAACCACACCGGCTGCGCCGGCGCACCCAGTGGGTAGCCAGTTCGTGCAAACTTCCGTCGTGATCGAAGAAGTCCTGTCTTTCTGGTTCGAACAGAACGGCCCCGAGCAGTGGTGGACCAGGGACCCGCGGTTCGACGCGGAGATCCGAGCACGGTTCGGCGCACTGCACGGGCGCGCGGTCCTGGGCGAACTCCACGGCTGGCGTGACACGCCGGAGGGCCGTCTCGCGGAGATCGTCGTCCTCGACCAGTTCTCGCGCAACCTCTACCGCGACGATGCCCGCGCCTTCGCGGCCGACGGGATGGCGCTCGCCCTGGCGCAGGAGGCGGTGCGGGTCGGCGCCGATCAGGCGGTCCCGCCGGTCCAGCGGCAGTTCTTCTACATGCCCTATCAGCACAGCGAATCGCGGCAGATCCACGAGGACGCGATGGTGCTCTTCGAGCGCCTGGAGGAGCCGGAGGGCCTCGACTACGAGCGCCGGCACAAGGCGATCATCGACCGGTTCGGACGCTACCCGCACCGCAACGAGGTCCTGGGTCGTGCCTCGACGGATGAGGAGATCGCGTTCCTGCGGGAGCCCGGATCGTCCTTCTGATGGCTGGGCCTGGTTGGCGGTGGACCGGGGCGGCGAGCGCGTAGTACGTTGCCGGCGGTGGCGGATGACGACGTGTTGGGCGCGGGATTCGTGAGGGTCCTTTTCGCGGTGATTGGGGCCCCGGTTCTGCTACTGGTTGCGGCGCTGGCTTGCTCGACGGCCGTGGTCACGGCGCCGCCGTCCGTTCCCGTCGAGGCGCCGCCCCCCGCAGCACCGGAGCCCGCGCCGGCTTCTCCGCCGACCTCCGTCCTCGACGGCATCTTCACCGGGGCCCAGGCGGAAAGAGGCCGGGTCGGCTACGACGCGCACTGCGCCGAGTGCCACGGCGAGGGCCTCGGCGGCGGCGAGATGGCGCCGGGACTGATCGGCGTCGCGTTCCGCTTCCGCTGGCGCGGGCTCAAGGTGGCCGACATCTACGACAGCGTCCAGTCGACCATGCCGCCGGAAGAGCCCGCGACGCTCAGCGACCAGGCATACATCGACGTCGTCGCCTTCCTGCTGAGCGCCAACGGGTACCCGACAGGCGATCGGGAACTGACCGCCGACTCCAGGTTGTTGGAGGGAATCGCGGTCGAGCGGATGCCTCCATAGAGCAAGCCGCCTCGGTCTCGTTCCGCTGACCACTGGGTGCGCCGGCGCCCCCGCCGGCTGCCGCCGAAGGCGGCGAGGAGAACGCGCCGCGAAGCGGCGACCGTCTACGGTTCGGCGTACTCCAGCGCGAACACGAACAGGTTGTTCGCGAAGCCCGGCTTCAGTTCCGGCGTCAGCCGAAGGAAGCTCGAGGTGGTCGCCGAGATGCCGGTGCTGACCGCCACGTACTGCGTGCCATCGACCGCGTAGGTGATCGGGTAGCCGGTCACCGGTGCGCCCAGGTTCACCTCCCACAGCACCTCGCCGGTCTCCTGGCTGTACGCCTTGAACCGGCCGTTCGTGTCGCCGCCGAACAGTAGCCCGCCGCCGGTGGCGACCAGCGAGGTCGTCGAGGCGCGCTGCTCGTGCAGCCACACCGTCCTGCCGGTTTCGGCGGAGATCGCGTAGACCGTGCCGAGGTTCTCCGTGCCGGGCGCGAGCTCGTGGCGGACGCTCAGGGCGTAGATCGTGTGGGACGCGCTCGGGTCCTTCGTCGTCAGCGTCGGCATGCACATGTTGCGCAGCGGGTAGTACAGGGTGTTCGTCTCCGGGCTGTAGGCGCCGGCTTCCCAGTCCTTGCCGCCGTGCATGTTCGGGCAGATCAGCCGCTCTTCTTCCAGGGCGTTGAAGATGACTTCCGGGTTCTCGGTGGCCCTGCCGGTCTCGCCGTCGATGTTCTGGATCACGTTCTGGTAGACGGTCGGCCGCGCCCAGAGGAACTCGCCCGTCTCGCGGTCGATCGAGTAGACGAGCGCCGTCTTGCCGGGGATGCCGGTGATCACCTTGCGGACCTCGCCCGGTTCGATGTTCGGGTTGATCCACGGCACCTCGTCGGGATCCGGCGCGACCGCCGTCTCGACGACGAGGCGCTCGAACGGATGGTCCAGGTCCCAGTGGTCGTTCATGTGCTGGTAGTGCCAGACGATCTCGCCGCTGTCCGCGTCGAGCGCGAGGGTCGAGTTGTGGTACAGGTGCTTGTTGTCGACCCCGCCGAGCATGAACTTGGGCGCCGGCGCGGTGACCGAGGTGCCGGCGAAGACCAGGTCGAGGTCCGCGTCGTAGCTCGGCGGCATCCAGGAACCGACGTGGGCCCGCTTCTCGAAGGGGACGTCACCCCAGGTTTCGTCGCCCGGTTCGCCGGGGGCGGGGATCGTGCGGCGCCGCCAGACTTCCTCGCCGGTCAGGGCGTCGTGCGCTGTGATGACGCAGGCGTCGGGCCCGCCGCGCGGCGAGCAACTCCGGCCGGAGAACGCCTTGCCGTTGCCGATGATCGGCCCGGCGCCCTGGAGCGCGGGGTGGGTGCGGTAGTCGAGGACCATCGTCTCCCAGACCATCTTCCCGGTCCCGGCGTCGAGCGCGAAGAGGTGGTCGTCGACGCTGGTGTCGATGATCAGGTTCGCGTAAATCGCGATGTTCCGGTTGTTCTGGGACAGGAAGCCCCCGACGTAGTCCTTCGCGTCATCGGGGATCTTGCGGCGGTGCTCCCAGATCAGGTCGCCGGTCGCCGCGTCGAGCGCCTGGATCACGTCGTTTGGGTTCGGCATGTACATGACGCCCCGGTAGGCGAGGGGCGTGCCGGTCTGGCTGCCGTCGTTGAGCGACCGCGTCCACACCATCCGCAGGTCGCCTACGTTCTCCGGCGTGATCTGGTCGAGCGGGCTGTAGCCCCAGCCGTTCGCGGTGCGTCGCCAGGACAGCCAGTCCCCGGGCGCCGGGTTCTCGAGCATCTCGTCGGTGACGGGGACGAAGGCGTCGCCGGACTGTGCGCTCGCGATCGCGACGCCCAGGATCTGAGTAGAGACCGCCGCGGCGACGATCAGGTGTCCGTACCGCTTCTGCATCGGGAACCTCTCTTCTGTGTGACCGGAGCCGTAGAGTATTCCCCACTGGGTGCGCCGGCGCCCTCGCCGGCTGCCGCCGAAGGCGGCCAGAGACACGCGCCGGCCGGAGGCCGGCTCCGCCCTGATGCCGTTGGCCACTGTCGAGTCGCCCCTCACATAACATTTGATAGGCCGCGCGTTCGACTTCACGGACACCCTGTAGTAGAATGCCTCGCCGTGGCGACGTTCACTCTTCAGGAGGGAACCCAGGTCGAGATCGATGCTGACGTGCGCCAGCTTCGGGGCAGGCTCGGGCTGACCCAGGAGCAGTTCGCCGATCGGCTGGGCGTCTCCACGATCACCGTCCACCGCTGGGAGTCCGGACAGTCGCGTCCTCGGCAGCTCGCGCTTGAGAAGCTGGCGCAACTCCATCAGGAGGCTGCGACAGCGGCGTCCGAAGCGCAGCCCATGCGCACCCTGCGCCCGACGCCGCGCGCTGGCATCGGCCTGGACTTCGCGGGCGATCCCGAGGCGGTGCTCGCGATGGCCGACGCGCTACGGCTGTCGTTCGGACGGCAGTTCAACCCGGCGTTCGCGATCGAGACTTCGCGAATTCATCCGTTGCTGCACCAGCGCTTCGCGGTCTACGAACGGATGCTGAAGCAGGATCCGCTCCGCTTTCTGCTGGCCGACGACGCCGGCGCCGGAAAGACGATCATGACCGGCCTCTACGTCCGCGAGATGATGTCGAGGGAGCGCCTGGACCGCGTGTTGATCGTGCCTCCCGCCGGCCTCGTCGGAAACTGGCGCCGGGAACTTTGGAACCTGTTTCGACTGGACTTCCGCATCGTCGCCGGTGCCGACGCGCAGACGGATAATCCGTTCCGCGGCGCCGGCGGCGACCGCGTGATCGTGTCGCTGGACACCCTGGCCGGCGAGAAGATGTTCGACGTTCTTCGGCGGGCCGGCCGCGGCTACGACCTGGTCGTATTTGACGAGGCGCACAAGCTCAGCGTCCACGAGAGGGGAAACCGCATCGACAGGACCCGCCGCTACAAGCTCGCGGAAGCACTGGCAGTCGGTGCCGACCCAGGGAAGGGGTTCGGCGGCCTTGACTGGACGGCTCGGCACCTCCTGCTTCTGACCGCCACGCCGCACATGGGAAAGAGCCTCCCCTACGCATGGCTTTGGCGACTGCTTGACGCCAACGCCTTCGGTGCGGTGGAGGCGGTTCGCCGGGCTTCCCGGTCTGCACGCGATCGGCACTTCCTGCGTCGCACGAAGGAGGAGATGACCGGCCTCGATGGTCGGCCGCTCTACCCGCCGCGAGAGTGCGACACCTTCGGCTACCGCCTGAGCGAAAGCGAGAGCGGCGAGCAGGACCTCTACGAACGGACCACGCGCTACCTCGACGAGTCCTACGGCCGCGCCCTGGACAACCAGCCCGCTGTCGAACTCGCCAAGACCGTGTTCCAGCGCCGGCTGGCCAGTTCAACCTGGGCCCTTCTCCGTTCTTTCGAACGGCGAGTCGAGAAGCTCACGCGGACGGCGGAAGCGATCGAGAACGGCGAACTCACCGCCGAGTTACTGCTGCAAAGACAGCGCCGGCTGAGCGAGCGGCACCGCCACGACTACTTCGACGAGGCGGCGGCGGACGACGATGTGGCCGCCGGTGGCTGGGCTGAGGGCAACGAGGCCTACGAGGACGCCGTCCTAGGCGCCGTCACCGTCGTAGGCGCGGAGGAGTTGCGGCGGGAGGCTGAGCAGGCCGAAGACCTGGCTGAGCAGGCGCGACGGCTGATCGCCTCCGGCACGGAAACCAAGTTCGAGCAGCTCCGCCAGGTGCTGGAGGATCCCGACTGGAAGGATGAGAAGTGGCTCATCTTCAGCGAACACCGGGATACCGTGGACTACTTGGTGCAGCGCCTGGAAGGGCTCGGCTACAGGGGCCACACCGCGCAGATCCACGGCGGCATGGACTGGCGGGAGCGGGAGCGCCAGGTGGCGCACTTCCGACGGGCGAACGGTGCGCGCTACATGGTCGCCACGGATGCGGCCGGTGAGGGCATAAACCTGCAGTTCTGCCGGCTGATGGTCAACTACGACATTCCCTGGAACCCGGCGCGGCTGGAGCAGCGGATGGGCCGGATCCACCGTTACGGCCAGCGGTCCGAAGTCCGGATCTTCAATCTGGTCGCGGTCAGCACCCGCGAGGGCAGAGTGCTGCGGGTGCTGTTGGACAAACTGGAGGCGATTCGGGAGGAGCTGTCCTCGGACAAGGTCTTCGATGTGGTCGGCCGCCTGTTCGAGGGCGAGTCGCTGACCCGGTTCATGGCCCGCGCGACAAGCGACGAGGGCGAACGGCAGGCAGTCGAACGGGTCGAGCAGGCCCTTGATGCTTCCCAGGTGACGCGGATAGACGAGAGGGACGCGGACATCTACGGCGCGCCGGAGGCCGCGGTGACCGGCGAAGATCTGCGTCCCGAGGTGGAAAGGGAGCGCTACCTGCACCTGCTGCCCGCGCATGTCCGGAGGTTGGTGGAACGGGCGGCGCGCCTTATGGACCTCGGGATCCGTGGCGACCTGGAAGACCGCTTCGCGTTGACGCCTCGCCGATCCGGCGCTCTCGACCCGCTGCTACCGGCGCTCGACGCCTATCCGGCCGACGCGCGGGAGTGGTTGACGGTTCGCCGGCCGCAGGACGACGACACCGGCATCTGGCTCCACCCCGGAGAACCGATCTTTGACGCCCTTTGTTCGGAGATCCGTTCGCGTTACCGGGAGGACGCGCTGCGCGGTGCGATCTTCGTCGATTCCATGGCCCAGGAACCGTACCTCCTGCACCTTGCCGAGCTATGGGTCGAGCAGGAAGGCGCCGCCAATCGAACCGCCGGTCGCCGCGTCGTGGAGCGCCGTCTCGTCGCCTTGCGGCAGCGGGCCGACGAGCCGCCCGAGCAGTGTCCGGTGGAGAGAGTCCTGTTGCTGGCTCCGACCGGGCTCGCGCCGGGCATGGCGCCGCTGGCACCTCGGGCGCTCGACCTCCGCGCCCGGGCCGGCGGCTACGTCGGTGTCCTGCTCGAGGATCTAACGAAGAACCTGAGGAGGGAGCGGGAGGCGGACCTGCCCGAACTCCGGAAGCGCGTCGCCGTGGGCTTCGATCTCCGAGCTTCCGAACTTGCGTCGCTGCGCGCGAAGCTCGTGCGGAGCAGTCGAGACTCGGCCGACCGCAACGGCGAGGAACTGGAGGCCGTCAGGGCAGAACAGAAACGGTTGTCGACCGAACGCCAAGTCGCTTTCGAACGGATCGAAGCAGAGCCGCGACGGGTTCTTCCCGGCGGCCACCGTTTCCTGCTCCACGCACTCGTCGTTCGCCCGGAGGATGCAGGGCCAGCCGCGAGCGCCGAACGCCTCGACGAGGGGGTGGAAGACCTCGCCGTCCGCATCGCTGCCGACCGGGAGCGCGCGCGAAACGCCACGGTTCAGGACGTCTCGAAGCCCGCTCTCGCCCGTGCCGCCGGCCTGCCGGACTGGCCTGGGTTCGACCTGCTCTCGACCCTCCCGGACGGCGAGCGGCGGTGCATTGAAGTCAAGGGCCGGGCAAGGCGCGCCGGGGTGCCGATCCAGTCGAACGAATGGGCGCAGGCGTGCAAGCTGGGCGACCGGTACTGGCTATACGTCGTGCTCGACTGCGCCACTCCGGAGCCCGAGCTGTTGCGTGTTCGCGACCCGTTCCGGAAGCTACTCGCCAGCGAGCGAATGAGAGCCCAGTTTGATGTGCCGCTGGGGTCCTTGATTGAGGCGGCTGAAACACGAGAATCGAAACAGGAACGCCGGAGGGGACCGAACTGATGAGAAAGGAGCAAGTCACGATGGGACTCACCCACGTTCAAGTTACCGTCCGCAATCCCGCCGACCCCGCCCGGAGTTGGGAAGGCACCTTCCTGGTCGACACCGGCGCGATCGACTCTCTCGTGCCGAGAGACCGCCTGAAACAGATCGGCCTGCGGCGCCGTGGTCATCGCACATACGAACTCGCCGACGGTAGAGAAACGGTAATGGACATAGCCGTCGCCGAGTTGGAGTTCATGGGGGAGGTAGTCGGCGCCACGATCGTGGTCGGCGAAGACGACACGGAGCCTCTGTTGGGCGTGACCGCGCTGGAGTCGCTCGGCATTGAGGTCGATCCGACGAATCAGCGGCTCAGGAAGTTGCCGTCGATTCGGCTGAAGCCTGCAACCCTGCTCACGGGTGATCCCGAGAGAAGTGCGTCGTGAGCCCGCTCCGCGTTCCTGCGCAGCGGTGGCTTGGCTCGCGAGTGACTCCGGCTTGGAACGGCGGCAATCCCCCCGGTGCTTGGCTAGCGCTGTCGTCCTTGCAGGTACGTAGTGGCCGAGCCTCCAGCAGTTCTAGCTGATTGACAGGAGGAGATGCCAGTGCGCTGGAAGTTGCTAGGCCCTGAGATCGGGTATGAGGACGGCTTCGAGGATACCGACCTCTTTGGCTACGCAGACCTTGGAACAAGGCTCGCGGACGTGATCGCGGGCCTTGAGGACGAGCCCGTTATCGTTCTGGACGGAGACTGGGGTAGCGGCAAGACGACGTTCGCCCTCCAGTGGGCCGGTCTCCTAAGGCGCCGAGGCAACGCGGTTCTCTACTTCGATGCGTTCGCCTGCGATCACCAGGAGGATGCGCTGCTGGCGCTTGCCGAGGAGGTCTACTGCTTTGCGGAGAAGGAAGGCGTATCGCCGGACCACCTCAATGACTTCGCCGACAGGGTGTCAAAGGCAGTCAAAGCGAGTTCCGTTGCTGTGCTGGGCTCGCTCGGCGGGAAGTTCCTTGGCATCGACGACAAAGTGGCTGGAGAACTCGCAGCGATCTTGGCGGAAGAGCCGCGTCTAAAGGCCTGGATCAGAGATTCCGCGGCGCGCAAGCAGGCCGTGCAGGCGTTTCGCGGGGAGCTTCAGCGCATTGCATGTGCAACGGTGGAGAAGGCCCGCGAGCGCGTCGAGTCGGGAGAGGGCGAGCCCGGGGCGAACGGCGAGGGAACGGAAGCTCCAGGAAGACTCGTTATCGTTGTTGACGAGTTGGACCGTTGCAAGCCAGCTTTCGCCCTGAGTGTGCTGGAGCGCATCAAGCACGTAGTAGGCGTTCCCGGAGTCGTCTTCGTGCTCGTGGCTAGCTTGAAGGAACTTGGGAACTCCGTTCGGTCTGCGTACGGCGAGGTGGACGCCGAACGGTACCTGGAGAAGTTCTTCGACCTCGTGGTGCGGCTTCCAGATGCCTGGAGAGCAGGTAGCAGCGTGCCGAAGGCGCGCGTCTATGCCGCCTATCTGCAAGAGCAGGCGTTCTCGAAGTTCCCGGCGTCGAGTCTCGAGCGGCACATGCGGGCGCTTGTACGACTCGCCGAGAAGGAGCAGATGTCACTGCGGACTATGGAGCATGTTGTTCGGAATGTCGCCGTCCTGGCTCTTGGTGGGCACGGTGGGTGGAACAGCTGGGGAACGTTGTCTGTACCGGTGCTTGTTAGCGCCATCCGTGTCGTGTATCCGGGGATCTTCTCCAGGTTGAGGGCCGGAAGGCCTGAGGACCTAGAAGACGGAGACTGGGACAAAGTCATGGAGTTGGCGAAGGAAGTCATCTTTGGTGCGAACCAGGACGTCGAGCTAGCGGACGAGATACTGGACAAATCGAAGTTGAGGCCGTACCGCGGGTTGCCCGATGCAGCGAGGAAGCTCGATGCCTTTGAAGTGTGACGTCCTGGCGCCGGGACTCAGTTGGGATAGAGGTATGAGTACCTGGCCCAAGAACAGCAGAATCCGTGTCCGCTTCATGCCGCGTCGTCCACGAATCATCTTCGACTACCTGCAAGAATGGTCTGAGAGTTGTCTTTCTGGCAAGCGTTGATTCTCCTGCTCACGGCAATCGGTGGCGTTATAGCCATACGCTTCACAACGACCCTGGATCTCAACAAGTTCCTGGAGTACCGCCAAGAGCGACAAGTCGCGAAGATGCGTGCCGCCTGCCCTCACACCATACTCGTTGAAGTGCCCATCAATGGACACAGGGAATACCGGTGGAAGACTCTCGCGGTCGACGTTGACGCGGGAGATGGAGTGGCGGTCAAGAAGATCACGGTATGCAGTCGCTGTGGCACTCAACTCCTCGGGGGACTCGCTCAGGCCAACGATGCGCGGCTCTACTTTGAGCGAGACCCCGATGCGTGGCTGAAGCAGGAGGCGTACTTTCTCAAAGTGGCGAGAAAGCTGATGCACTAGAGAGGCCCGCACCCGACCTGACTAGCCCGACCATCATTGCTATTCCCTGTGCGGAGGGGGACTAGTGTCTCTGGGCTTGGACCGCGCGGGACTCGGCTTGTCTCGGATTCCGCATAGAACGGAGAATCCGGGCAAGGGACGGGCAGCGCCTGGCCCTCTCTATGCCGAGCAGCCCGATTACCCATTCTCCATGGTGTGGCGGAACGTGCATGCGAGCGTCATGGACGGCACGGAAGACCGTGTCCGAGAGTTGGGGCTCCGTCAGTGCTTCCGTTAGCCGTGAGTCACGCAGAAGATCCACTGTGCCGCTCGTTGGGAGATTCGGGAACCTCTCGGTGCAGATCCTGAGTGCCTTGCGGTCGTCCAGGAGGGCGAGCCCCCCTACTTCGAGCGCCTTGGCGATTGTGGCGGCCTCCCCGTCGCCCAAGGTTTCGCTGGCTGCGCCGGAGACCAGACCAATGAAGTCGGCTTCGCTCGACTCTCCGATTCGGACGGCTTCGAGGAAGCCGCCGGCAATCAACTCCGCCAGGAGAGCGGAGTCCCGATGCTCTCCGCCGCGGCCGGAAGAAAGTTCGCCTAGAACTTGCTCGGTGACGAGGACCTGGTTCGATAGCGCCCCCAGAATCGCCTTCGCGCGACGCGTTGCGTTCAGATTGATGACAACGCTGGAGTCGGCGACGACCGGACCTGTGAACCTAGCCAGAGGGAGAACAGGATCCGGCATCGACTCCTATGGCCTCATCGTCCAGCAACTGGCGGAGCTCCGGACGTTCCAGACGGAGCAGGTTGGCCAACTGGCCTTCGCTCAGCAGTTCCTTCCTGTAAACCTCGCTCGCGAGCGCGGCCAGCCGAAGCGTCGTAGGCCCACGCCCTTCGGCTGCTTGCGCTTCGGACTGGTCGAGGTCGCCCAGGGCCTCTTGGACGTGCGCCTGGGTTATACGCCCGGTCGTCTGGAAGAAGTCCCACGCGCCTCTGTCGACGAGTCGCAAGTCCTCCAAACGGCGAACAAGTGCTTCGCGAGATACACCGAATGCGTGACTCAGCAGGATGACGCTGCGTCGCGTCAAGATGCCCGATTCAGCGGTCAGCGCCCGGAATCTCTCACGGACGGCTCTTTCGGGCGTCAAGAACGCGCGAGCGAAGGCGTCTGCGTAGCGCTCTTCGCGAGACGTTGCCTGTTGGCGACGGTAGTGGACGACCGGAACATCTCGTGCCGATACGAAGTGAGCCAGCTCGTGAATCGCAGTATGGGTCCGCCTCGAAGGAGGATGTTTGGCGTTCAACAGCATGCACGCGCCGACGCCTGCCTCGTAAGCGAAGAGGCCGGAGATCCGGGATTCGATGGGTCGGATATAGACACGTACGCCGAGGTCGAGTTCAAGCAGGCTGATCACGTCGCGGACGGGCGCCTGACCCAGGCCCAGCCATTGCCGGAGTTCCTGAACATGGTTCTCGGCCTGAAGTCGAACGTCGCCAGGAAGTATGGCTCGTCTGGGCGGGTAGTTCTCGGTCCTCTGGATGCCGAGGAGGTTCTCCAACTCGACCTCGGCGCGCACCAGGTCGCCAAGCAAGTGGGCCGCGGCGTCGGCTTCGCCGGTGTCCGAGCCCTGCAGCTTGCGAAACCGAGGCGCCAGGTGGACGTGAACCGCCTCGGCACGCAGTAGTTGGTTCGCCGTCGTTCCGTACGTCGCGGCAAGGCGTTGGATCTCGGCCGGCCGCCAGACTCTTCGGCCCTGCTCGATGGCCACGAGAGTCGTGCGGGCCACGCCAATGGCACCGGCGGCTGCGGCCTGCGTTATGCCTTTGGCTTCGCGGGCGCGGCGAAGGCGCCGTCCGATCTCGGCGCTATCCGATTGGCTAGGCATGAGCGTCGCGGACTTGGGCAACCCACTTCGTGACGAACGAGTCGGCGCCGAGATCCTGGAGAAAGTCTGCCCATTCTTGTGCATGCCGCATCAGCATCCTGTGGAGTCGGTCTCTGGCTTCTTCTGGCGCTAGGCCAAGAGATTGGCGCAGATGCCAGACATGTAGGTCGAGTTTCGGTGATTCGCGGGGCAGCCTGGCTAGTTGAGCCAGATCCTCAAGGTGAAGCGTGCCGGCCAACGCGTACTGATGATGGGAGCCACGTGGCGCTCGCTTCTTGAACGCTGGCGCCGCACCGTCCTCATAGTTGTGCGCGCGCAGGTCTTCCCAGACGTAGATCTCTCGATCTTCTGTCGCCCCAGCAGCGTGCACGCTCATCCGGCGAAGCATGCAGGCGGCGCAGACGCCGCATTGGCGTTTCTTTCGGGACACCGAAACGTGCCTCTGGTCCTGCCAGCAGGATCGAGTGTCGCGCCAGGTGTCGCCGATCACTTGCGCTCCCAGTAGGTCGCGGAGCGTTTCGCCTTTCGTGTTCCATAGCCGAGGTTGGACGTAGCGGATCTCGTAGCCGAGTAGAGCAGCTAAGAACTCCTCCATCAGGCGTAGGAAACTCGGGTGGGTTCTCTGGTCTGGTGGCTGCTGTCCGACCGGGACGAGTGAGGGGCCTAAGGCACCTTGGCCGCTCTCGGGCATGATGACCGTGTCCGTGCTGGCCAGATAGGCGGCTGTGCCGCCAAGGAGGGCGAACCGAAAACCCCGGGATCGAGCGCTGCTCTCGGTCCGGCGGCCCGGCGCGTACCGGACCTCGTAGGGGACGGCCACGAACGGCGTCTCGCTGGCGGTCCGAGAGATGTTCCTTGTGCCTAGGCGTACCCGGATGGGCTCGATGCCAGACCCGTCCGCCTCCAGTCTCGCGACCATGTACGAGTCTAAGCCCTCACTGTACGGAACAACTGCCTTGGCGTTTTGGGAGAAACCCAGGATGCCCTGGGGGCACGCCTCTTCGTGTCGTCGCCCGGTGAACCGGATGTTCCACTGGTCGCCAGTTAGGAGACTCAAGGCCCGGATCAGCGGCGATGACACGTCCTCGGAGCGCCAACGGTCCGGATCGTGGACGGGTATCCGTAGATCGAACCGTCTCACCCAACTCACGGGTGGCCGAGATCTGAGACCGTCGCAGAACTCAGTCGCCGCTGCAACGACGAAAGCGTCGAATACGCGCTGATCCCAGCATCCGAAGCAGTAGCTTCTCAGTACGTCGGGCTTGAAGATGAGGTGCGTCCCAATCACGCACGCGGGGCGACGGGCCGGTGCTCGGGCATCAGCTTCCTGCACCTCGACGCAGAGTCCGGCGTCGCGACTCATCCCGATGCTCCCAGCACGGGCACGCCATCCTCCAAGCTGGCCTTGGGGCTAGGCTTGAGCGCGACCTCGTCGCCGCGCCCGATCACTTTCGCGGCGAGTTTCTTCGAGTCAAGAGCGGCGAGCGCGGAATCTACGCGCTGCAGCGCGGCGGGAGTCCCAGACCACGAACTGCGGAGATAATGTTCGACTATTTGCCGCCGGCGATTGTCAGCTTCGTAGTCTACTAGCCGCCGCAGTGCCTCGCATGCTGCCCTCTCCCCATGCTGACCGTCCAAGGTTGCCAGGATGGCAAAGTCGATGAATGGTCCGCTTAGTCGCCCCTCTTGGTGCGTCCTCTTCAACTGCTCAAGGAGCGCTAGGCTGGCGGCGTTGCCGTTGAGGAGCGTCTGTCGGTTGGCCAAGCACTGCTCCACATCCCGGAGAACCGGTCGGGGTAGATCCTTCCTGAGCGCCGCCAGTAAGGCCCTTTCTCCGCGCCGCGAGACCTCGTCAATCGGGAGCAGCTTGGTCTCGGCGCGTTTGGCGAAGCCCTTCCAAAGGCGTTCCATCGGTAGACTTCTGTGAGGTCCGTCGCTCATCGACTTTCCAGTGTCAGATACGATGACGAGTTTTCCTGACAAAGTCAAGTCGCCGTGGCGCCGGCTTTGAGGCGTGCATATGGGCGCTCAAGGGGACGAGCAGGGCGTCCTCGGTCGGTAGTAGCATGGCGGGTGGCGCTAGCGGTGACCGCTTCCGGGGAGTCCGAACGGGTGACGACTAAGCCTGGGTCGTCCTCATCTAGCGCTAGGTGTAGGCGAGGACGTGCTTCAAGGGCTTCTCCGGCCGGTCCGATTGTCGCGACCCGGTGAGTGCACGAACACGCGTGCGTCGTTGGGCGGCTACGATAGCGGCGATGTCGTCGGATGCGTTTAGGTGCGCCGCTTGCACAAGGTGCCGGCCTTGAGCCAGGACCCTTCGATTGGCGCCGACCCGGTGGTGCCAGGCGCTCGGTTGATCGAGGCCGTGTTCCCGCTCCGGCAGGCGTCTCTCGACTCGGTCCACGAGAAGTACGTGCGACACGGGCACATCTCGACGCTGCACATCTGGCCGGCGAGGCGGCCACTGGCTGCTTGTCGGGCGGTGTTGCTGGCCACGCTGTTGCCGGACCCGGGTGACGCTGAACGGCGGCGACGCATGATGGCACGAATCGGGGGCGAAGTGCTCCCGAGGCAGACCCGGGCCGGGAAGCTCAGGGAGGAGACGGCGGGTGGTGTGCTTCACTGGGGCCGGGAGAGTGACCTGGAGGTCGAGAAACTGCGTGAGGAGATTCGCGAGGCGTTCGGCGGCCGGGTGCCGAGGGTTCTCGACCCGTTCGCGGGCGGCGGAGCGATCCCGCTGGAGGCGATGCGGCTGGGATGCGAGGTCACCGCGTCGGACTTGAACCCGGTCGCCTGGTTTGTCCTGCGCTGCACGCTGCACTACCCGCGGTTGGTGGCGGGGCAGGAGTTGCCGCTGCCGGCCTTCGCCGTGCGTGATCGTGATTTCGTCGGGGCGTGCCTCAAGGCGCAGGGCGTGACGAGGAAGCCCGCGTTGCGCGAGCAACTGCGACGGTTGGGCCACAGCGACGGCGAGGCCGTGCAGGTCCGGTCCGCGTTGCTCGACAAAGAACCGCGTGCCTCGAGAAGCCGCGAATCTGCGGGTCCAACGCTCCAGGCGGGGTTCCCCTGGCACCTTCGGGCATGGGGACGCCGGGTTCTGGCCGAGGCTCGACGTGAGCTTGCGAAGCGGTACCCGACCTACGCGGATTTCGAGCCGGTGCGGCGCAAAGGGCGGGGCAGACGGGATGCCGAGATTCGGTTCCCCGAGCACCGTTTCAGAGCTCGCCCGTCGCGGTTGCTCGAACCGGACGCTGCCGGGAACGTCTCGGTCGCCGATTTGAACGCCGAGTTCGACGCCGCCTACCTGGAGAACGAAGCGAATCCGCGCTGGGTCGCGAAGCCGACGGTCGCCTACTTGTGGGCGCGGACGGTTCGCTGCGCGAACTGCCGGGCCGAGATCCCTCTGCTCAAGACGCGCTGGCTGTGCAAGAAGCCGGGCAAGCGAGTGCTGCTGTCGATGACGCCACGGCACGACGGTTCGGGAGTGGACTTCGACATCAAGCACGACGTGCGGTCGGGGGAGGGCAACGCGGCTCAGCGACGCGAGCACGACCGCCGGATGGGTGCCGGGACGATGAGCCGCAGCGGCGCCGCTTGCCCTAGTTGCGGCGGAATCTCGACGATGGCCGACTTGCGCAACGAGGGCCGGACGGGGAGATTCGGTGAGCGGATGACGGCGGTGGTCGTGGATGGCCAGCAAGGCAAGGAGTACCGGCTCCCGACCGAGGTCGAGTTGGCGGCCGCGTTGGTCGACGAGAAGGAACTACGAGCTTTGTTCGCGGAGATTCCGTTCGGTCTGCCCGAAGAACCGACGCCGGATGAAAGGGCCTTGGGGATGCGGATTCCCCGCTATGGATTCGACTCGTGGCGAAAGCTGTTCACAAACCGGCAGTTGCTCGCGCTGGGGGTGATCGTCCAGACAATCCGTGGTTCTGCCGGAGATACGACCGCCTATCCCGCAACGTGGCGGGAAGGATTGAGCGCGAGCCTCTCGTGCATCCTGAGCAAGCTCGCCGACTACAGCAGTAGTGTTTGTTCTTGGGACAACTCGCGTGAGACCTTGAGGCAGACGTTCGCTCGATTCGCGCTTCCTATGGTGTGGGACAACTGCGAAGCCAATCCTCTGTCGGGTGGTTCGGGCAGTTTCGAAGGGATGACAGATTGGGTGGCGCGCTATGTCGACCACGCAACAGCAGCGCTCTCAGACGCTCCCGCTGTGGACGTGCAGGCCGAGAGCGCCATTCGGCTCCAAGACTGCGGCGTCGATGTTATCTGCACAGATCCCCCCTACTACGACGCCATCCCGTACTCAGATCTCATGGACTTCTTCTACGTCTGGCTGCGACGCGCGCTCCACGGCCTGTCGCCCGAGTTCGACGCCGCTTTCGCCGCGCCACTCGGTCCCAAGTGGAACCAGGAGGCCTCCGGCGGTAAGGGTGATGGGGAGTTGATCGACGATGCGAGCCGCTTCGGAGGGGACCGCGACGCGTCGAAGCGGACCTACGAGGACGGCATGGCACGCGCCTTTCGCCGCTTCCATGACGCACTCCGTGACGACGGTCGTCTCGTGATTGTGTTTGCCAACAAACAGCCCGATGCTTGGGAGACTCTGGTCTCGGCGCTGATTCGTGCCGGTTTCGTTGCCTGCGGTTCGTGGCCGATTCAGACTGAGATGAAGAACCGACAGCGGTCGCTGTCGTCGGCGGCGCTCTCCTCCTCGATCTGGCTAGTCTGCCGCCGCCGGCCTGTCGACGCCCGGCCCGGCTGGGACGCCGCTGTCTTGGCTGAGATGCGCTCCAACATCACGGAGAGCCTGCGGCGGTTCTGGGATGCTGGCATCCGCGGACCGGACTTCGTTTGGGCGGCTACCGGCCCCGCACTTGAGGCCTTTAGCGGTCATCCGGTCGTCAAGAAAGCGGATTCGCCACGGGAGACGCTGTCCGTGGCTGAGTTCCTACGGCAAGTGCGACGCATCGTCGTCACCTTTGTCGTGAACCGGTTGCTCGAGGCCGAGCCTGGTGCCCCGACGGAACTCGACGACCTGACGACCTACTACTTGTTGCACCGCAACGACTTCGGGCTGGGCGCTGGCCCGGCGGGGGTGTGCATCCTCTACGCGCTGTCGTGCAACCTCTCTGACGCCGACCTTGCCGGCGGCCTGGATCTGCTGGCGCGGGGCGCTTCAGCGTCTGCAAGCGATGCCTCGGACGGAGATGGCGACGAGGAAGGGTCCGCCCCCGCTACTTCAGGGTCGGAAGCCCGGCTCAAGCCGTGGGACAGGCGTCGAAGCCGCGGCCTGGGCGAGCCCTCCGCCAACGGCGAGCCGCCGGCACTCATCGATTGCGTCCACAGACTCATGCAACTCTGGAAGACCGGCGAGCAAGGTCGCGTTGACCGCTATCTGGCCGACCGCGGCCTGTGGCGACACGAACTGTTCGCGCGGGTCGTCCAGGCGGTCATCGAACTCGCCGCCGAAGGCTCCGAGGAGCGATCCACTCTGGAGTCGATCCAGAACCATCTGCAGGGCCAGAGCCCAGCCGTTGCGTGGCCCAGGCAGCGGACGATGTTGTAGGTGCCGAGTCTGGCCAGGCACAAGTACACACTGGCGGACCACGCTTAGCGGTGGGGACGGTGACCACCGTGTTGACAGTCCCTCACGAGGCTGGGCGCGGCATCGTTGAAGCCGGCGCGATGTTTGCCCGTCCACCGCTGGGCACTGATCGCTTCATACGATTCTGCGCGGCCCGACGTGTCGCCATCGATCGCCGACGTCTCCTTTGTCTGGAACGAGAGGCGCTAAGCTCAATCGGCCGAGAGGATGCTACGAGGCGCTACGTCGACAAGCTGGCCAGGCAGCGAGGTTTCTTCCGACGCTCCCGACGACGGACGCAAGCCGTTGGGTGAAGAGGCATCGCGCCGCATCGACGCGTTTTCCCGAGAGTGCGGCGAGGGCGTCATTGCCCTCGCGCGCCGGTTGGAAGGCCTCGTGGCTGCCGACTGCCGCGCGGAACCGCATCCGAACCGGTGGGGGTTCAGGTTCACTCGGCGGGCTTGTCCCGGCTGGACAGTTGATGGTTCACGATCTGCCGCGCCAGGACGTCCGGTTGACGCGGGAACAGCCGTGCAGCGGCGCGTAGTTCCACGACCTGTTCGATCATCTTCGAGCTTGGTTGAGGACGGTGCGGCTCCAGGAACCTCCTGGCTGCGTCGAAGTCCGTAGCCTCCGATGGCTGGTCGGCATCGATGATGCCGTCGATGAGTTGGACCGCCGTGACAAGGCGCAGGGTCCGATAGAAGAACGCGTCAGCGGCGTCGGAACCGCTTGGTTGGCGCGACAGTTGGGCGCGCTCGTAGCGGGCGATGGTGTCGAGGATTCGGTGGATCGCGGCCAGTGCCGCATCCACGCGCTCGAGGCTCGCTTTCTCCAGGGGTTTGGCTTGCCGATCGAGTGAGTGTTCCAGGTCTCGGTGGCCGATCCGGCGATTTCTCCAATCCCGAGCGAACGCGGCAGCGTCGACAGCGGCCTGGACATGTGCGCTCAGCTCACGGTGCTTCTCCCGCTGATCGGTGAAGAAGGCCGGGATCTGCTGGAATGTCAGGTTCTTGTGGCCGGCAGTTTGAACCGGATCGGTCAGCCGCGCCACCTGCAGCAACAGGTTCTCCCAGAGAACGTCCTGAAGCAATGCCATCAGGGGGCCGGCGACGCCATTGAGCACGGCGAGGCGCTCGGCATCGGAGAACAGGTCGCGAAACTCCTGTAGCGTCCACTCGGCATGGGCCCACTCGTTCTTCAGGAGATGGAGCACGCGCTGAGAATCCGGGGTTGATGCTCGGTCCGGATAGTGCCTTTCCGGGTAGTCGGTCTGGACTGCAGGCACGGTTTCTCGTCCTCCGTTCCTTGAGTGGGTCCGGTACGTCGGGCCGACGATCAGCCGCGGAGCAACTGTGACTTCAGCACCAGACCGATTGTCACGGCCGCCCTGCCGAAGGCATAGCAGTACGCCGCAGTCGGACCGATGTTGATCTGGCCGCTGCCTTTCCACGGCCGATCGCCCACCCGCGCCGTCCTGGTCGTGAGCAGTATCCTGGCCTCCGGGTGCCGCTTAGAGAACGCTACAAGTCCCTCGAGCCGGTCTGGCGCCGTCGCCGATCGGTCCGACCACTTCACTTCGACGCACCAGTTCGGTTGCTGCCGGGCGTCGAGGTGAACCAGATCAACTTCGCCGGCCTTCATACCGTGCCGCGCCGGCCAGCGGGCGTAGTACAGATCCGAGTTGGAGTGCAGCCACTGTGCGAAGACCGCCGTTTCCGCCATCGCGCCGAACGTAGCGTCGTCCTCATCCACTGGTCCGAACAAGGCTGTGCGGAGTGATGGCGTCGTGAGGTGAATCTTGAAGTGTGTTGCGCGCCGGAATCGCTTCGCGTTCTCGTCGACCCGGTGGATCCTGCGGATCAGAAAGGCGGCTTCCAGGTAGTCCAGGTAGCGTCTGATCGTCGGCTTGCTGACGCCGGACCCCTTGGACAAGGCATCGAGCGACAGTTCTCCGGCGGTGTTGTAAGCGAGCATCGCGAATAGCCGGTTGAGTTCCTGTACGTCTCGGATCCCGTAGAGGCTGGGAAGATCGCGGAGCAGAACCTTGTCCACGATGTCGGACCTGATGTAGCGGCCCGGATCCTCTCGCACTGAAGCGGATGTGATCGCCTCGGGATAGCCGCCGAAGTTGACGTAGTCGACGAAGTGCCCGTTGAGTTCCGCCCAGTCCTCGTCGCGGATCTGGTCGGAGAGCGGCGGGTTCGCGAGGTGGTCGATACCGGAAAGGAAGAGGTACTCCCAGAACGTGAGCGGCGGTAAGAGGAAGTCGGTGAAGCGGCCGGCACCCGATTCAGCGCTCTTTCGCTTGAGCGCGGCGGCTGCCGAACCGCACGCAACGCACTGGACGTTGGGGTGCGCGTCGACGAACGCCTTCAGGTGGCGTTCCCAGTCCGGCAGGTACTGGATCTCGTCGAGGAACAGGACTGGAAGGTCGCCGGCACTTCCGCTGGCCCGGCGGAGCGTCCGTGCAGCGTCCTCGATCGACAAGCCGGTGTAGAGCGGCTGGTCCAGCGAGAGATAGCCGATCTCGGTGGGCTGATACGCCCCAGTGTGAAGTAGGCGCCTGATGACATGGTGGAGCAGAACGGTCTTGCCGATGCGCCGGGGTCCCATGAGGATCACTGCGCGCCGTACGTCGGTCTTCGTCACTAGACTCTGGAACGGTCGGCAGTAGGTCCTCTCGGTAAGCGCCTCGAAGTCACGGCGGATGCGACCGTCCGCCCACCACGGATTATCGGCGCGCATCCGTTGTAGACGCTGATCGACCGAGATCTCCCGCATGGAAGCCAAGATAGCGCCTGCGGCACCGGCCGTCAAGTTAGAGAAAGAGCTCTTTCCTTGTCTCCGAGGCGTTCGGCAAGTCGTGTCTGTTCAGGGAGTTGGGACCATTCACCTACGGGTGTCGAGACGGATGGCGTCCTCCTCGCCCGGCCGCCGCATGGCCCGTGTAGCATCCCGGCTTCCCTTGCGGCGATGAGCAGGCACCGACCCAGACCTTGGTACGAAGTCGTCCGGCTGAAGGACGAACTGCGGACCGGCGAACTCTCGTTGGCGGAGTTCGCGGCGGACCTGCATGAGGTCACTTTGCAACGGGGCCAGCGGCCGGTGTACGAGGAGCCCGAGAAGTTCTTCGCGCTGACCTACCCGACCTACGCCCTGCGAGAGCTGGTCAAGGACGTGGCGGCTCGGCTGGACGGCAAGAGCGAGAAGGCGGTGCGTCAGTTGGAACTGACCTACGGGGGCGGCAAGACGCATACGCTGATCACGCTGTATCACCTGTTTCGTGATCCAGAGGTGTTGCCGGACGCAGCGGCGGTTCGCGAGTTCCGGGAGCACGCCGGCGGCCGGCTCCCCGGTGCCCATGCGGCGGCGCTCTGCTTCGACAAGATCGATGTGGAACGCGGCATTGAGGGGGTGCGATCGCCTGATGGCAGCACGCGGCCGCTTCGCCACCCGTGGAGTGTGCTCGCGTATCAACTCGACGGCGATGAGGGGTTGCGTTCGATTCACGGCGATGGCAGCGCGGAGGAACGGGATACGCCGCCGGCGGAGCCGCTGCTGGCCAAGCTGTTGGAACGCCCTCAGGAGCGGGGCCTGGGCACGCTGATTCTGGTTGATGAGGTCCTCATGTACGCGCGGACGAAGGCGGGGCAGGACCGTGTGTGGCGAGATCGCATCGTCAACTTCTTCCAGTACTTGAGCCAAGCCGTGACGAAGGTGGACCAGGCGGCAATGGTGGCGTCGCTGCTTGCCACTGACCCCGCGAAGCAGCAGGGTGCCGAGGGCCAGAGACTGATCGGCGACCTCTTCGACGTTTTCCGGCGGCAGCGGGAAGAGGGCGTGCAGCCGGTTCAGCGTGAGGATGTGGCGGAAGTGCTGCGGCGCCGCTTCTTTGAGCCGGAGACTTTGAGGGACAGGGAGCCTTGGCGGTCCCAGGCGATCGGTGCGGTGCGCGAGCTGGCGAGACTCGATGAGACGACCGCCAAGGCCAAGAGCAAAGACGAAGGGCGGTTCGAGAGGAGCTTCCCCTTCCACCCGGACTTGACCGACGTGTTCTACAGTCGCTGGACCCAGCTTGCCGGTTTCCAGCGCACGCGCGGCATCCTCCGCACGCTGGCAACGGCCCTGCGCGAGGCCGAATCCTGGGACTCGAGCCCGCTGATCGGTGCGTCGACACTTCTGAGCCCGGCGGGCCATCCTGGCATCTCGGAGGCCGTGCGCGAGTTGGCGGGCGTGGCCGGTTCGGAGTCGGGCGAGGGCTCGCCCACCGACTGGGCGGCTCTGCTCGACAAGGAGTTGAGCAAGGCCGCCGACATCCAGGAAGAGTTGCCCGCGCTGGCAAGTCGGCGGGAGGTGGAGCAGGCCGTGGTCTCGGTGTTCCTCTACTCGCAGCCGGTCGGCCGCAAGGCGTCGACGCCGGAGTTGCTGCGCATGGTCGGTGCTTCCGGCCCGGATGAGATCGCACTTCGCAAGGGGCTGGCCCGCTGGCGCGAGGTCTCGTGGTTCCTGGACGACGAGGATGAAGGCGATGCCGTGGAAGCGGAAGCGGATCTGCCCAAGTCGTGGAGGCTTGGCAACCGTCCGAACCTGCGCCAGATGCACGATGAGGCCCGCGCCGAGCGAGTGACGGAGCGCGCCGTCGAGATGCGGCTCGAAGAGGCTACGCGCAAGCTCAGGCTACTCACGGACGGTGCCCGCGCTGCCGGCGCCGTCGTCCACATGCTGCCCACCTCCCCGAGGGATGTAGGCGACGACGGCAGCTTCCGCTACGCTGTGCTCGGGCCTGACGCCGCTTCCGAGTCGGGCAAGCCGAGCGCCTTGGCGCGCCGCTACCTCGCCGAGACGACCGGCGCGGACAGGCCGCGGGTCCATCGCAATGCGCTGGTCCTCGCCGTGCCGTCGCGCGATGGCCTGGAGGCTGTCCGCACCAGCATGCGCGACCTGCTGGGCTGGGAGGACGTGCAGAGCCAGTTGGAAGGGCGGCCCGTGGACCCCGTCCGCCGGGAACGCCTCAACCAGAGGCTTCGGAGCGCGAGGCAGAGGGTTCCCGACGCCGTAAGGCAGGCCTACAGCATCGTCGTCACCGTGAGCGCGGAGGGCGCCGAGCAAGCGTTCAAGCTGCCCGGGGCGGCAGGACCGCTGTTCCTGGAGATCAAGGGCGACGAGCGGTCGCGCATTCGCGAGACGCCGGTCGATGCGGAGGCTCTTCTTCCTGAGGGGCCGTACGATCTCTGGCGCGAGGACGAGGCCTCGCGGCTCGTGAAGGACCTGGCGGGTGCGTTCGCCCGCTATCCCCACCTGCCGAAGATGCTGAAGCCGGCGGTTGTCCGGGAGACGGTGCTGCAGGGCGTGGAGCGTGGCCTCCTCGCAGCTCGGCTGAGGCGGCCGGACGGCAGTCACCGAACCTGGTGGCGCGGGTCGGTGGATGCGGAGTCCAGCCACGACCCGGCGCTGGAAGTGCTGCTGCCGGGCGGTGCCGAGCTGGCGCAACTCGCTCCAGCGTTACTGAAACCCGGGTCGTTACCTGGCCTCTGGATGGAGGACGGCGGCGGAGTCGCGTTCGCGGACCTGCAGAAGTACTTCGCCGGTGACTTCACGGTGACCATTCAGCGCGAAGGCTACGAAGACCTCTTCGAGGTGCCACGGTGTTCCGAGGAGGTGCTTCACCAGGCGGTTGAGCGGGCGGTGAAGGATGGGATCGTTTGGCTGCGGAACGGCCCGACTTCCGCTTGGAAGGAGGACGTGCCCTACGGAGCGCTGGACGAGCGCGCCGTGCTGAAGCCGCCGCCTGACAACCTGACTCCCCAGGAGTTGGTCGAGGAAGCGCTGCCGGGCGGTTGGAGCGACGGTCAGACCAGCGGGTGGACGCTGGGGCAGGCGCTCTCGCAGAAGCGAGGAGAACCGGTGCCCTGGGGACTGCTGCGCGAGGGGATCGACAACGCGGTGGTGAGCCGCTGGCTGAAGGTGACCGAGGGCAGCACAACTGTCGGTGCGGAACATGCCGGTTCGCTGAAGCTGGGGAGACCGAAGGACAGTCCGGCACCTGAACACCCGCCGGAACCTCGGGTCGCTCATGCGTTGCTGGAACCGGACGGACTCCAGGACCTCGCCGAACGCCTTCCGGACCTGTTGAGCGCCGGTGCGGGTTCTGGGCTCAAGTTCCGGGTGGGTGTCGTGCTGGGCGACGACGCGTCCGAGGAAGCGCGCGACGCCCTGAACGATGTACTGAAGCAGGTCTCCGAGGATCTGAGGGCGGAGTAGGCACCAGCTAAGCTAGCCGGCAATGCCACACAACAAGGTCGCCTTCGCCTCGGCTGCCGCAACGGCAGCCGCTCTGCTCATCCTCGTCTCGCCGCCCGCCCCGGCCCAGGAAGCCGGCGCCCTCGCCGGCGACGACATCGTCTCTCTCCTCGTCCGCCTGGGCGTGAACGACACGGCCGCCCGCGACTGGGACGGCTCGCTCGAAGTGTCGGGCGGCGAACTGCTGGGCGTCCGCGACTGGCGGCCGCGGCCCGGCAACGAGGTCGAAGGCGCCGTCTGGAAGCTGGACAGCTACCAGGGGCCGAACTTCAGGCCCAGCGCGATCCACGATACGCAGACCGTCGGTCCGGTCGAGTACGTCCGGTCGCCGGGACTCGTCGTCGACGTGCGGGGCAACGGCGGCTCGCGCCTGATGTTCGCCACCGCCAACGGCGAGTTCGAGGTGCGGCTCGCCGATGTGGCGGTCGGCCGCCGGCTGCGGTTCCTGGGCGGCGACGTGACAGTCGAGCGCGTACCCGGGGTCGAGCGGATGACCTCCGACGACTACCAGAACGACTTCGCGACGATCCTCGGCAGTGACGGCGACGAGGTCTGGGCCGCCTGGCTCGGCTACCGGGACAACGCGAACGAGATCCTGGCGCGCCGCTTCGACGGGCAGGCCTGGGGCGAGGTCCAGACCCTGACGGAGCAGCCCGGCGACCACTTTCTCGTGAAGATGGGCCGCGACGGGGAGGGCCGCCCCTGGGTCGTCTACTCGGCTCAGGTCGACGGCAACTGGGACCTCTACGCCCGCGTCCTGGACGGCGACGCCTGGTCAGCGGCGGAACGGCTGACCGAAGCGCCGCAGCCGGACGTGTTCCACAACCTGGCGACGGACGCCGAGGGCAATCTCTGGGTCGTCTGGCAGGGCTTCCGCGACGGCGCCGCCGACATCTTCGCCCGCCGCCACGACGGCGAACGCTGGTCCGAAGCGGAGCAGGTCTCGTCATCGCCGGTGAACGACTGGGAGCCGGTGATCGTCGCCGACTCGAAGGGCGGCGTGTACGTCGGCTGGGATACCTACGATGCCGGCAACTACGACGTGATGGTCCGCCGCCACGCCGGCGGCGAGTGGGGCGAGGAGATGCCGGTCGCCTCGACCGCCAAGTACGAGGCGCACATCAGCCTCGCCGTGGACGGGCAGGACCGGGTCTGGGCGGCGTGGAACGAGAGCGGGGTGAACTGGGGGAAGGACACCGGCTGGGTGCTCAACCGGGAAGGCACGCGGCTCTACGAGTGGCGCACGATGAACGTCGCGGTCCACGACGGCTGGGAGTGGCGCTCGCCGGCCGCCGACATCAATGAGGCGCTACCCGAAGAACTCCAAGGCTACAACGACTTCCCCGTGCTGTTCCCGGACGCCGACGGACGCATCTGGCTTCACTTCCGGCACCGGACCACCCGCCAGGCCGACATCCTCAGCGAGTCCCCGGCCCACCGGGCTTCCTGGGAGGTCTGGAGCACGACGCTTCAGGGAGACCGCTGGCTCCGTCCCCAGCACATCCCGATGACGCGCTTCCGGCAGGATGCCCGCTGGGGCCTGGCGTCGGACGGCAACGGCGATGTCTGGGCCGCCTGGCCGACGGACAACCGGGACTACTCGGGGTTCCTGTTCGAGCACGCCGACGTGTACGCCGCGAAGCTGCCGCGCCTCATGACGAAAGTCGTGCCGCCGAAGCTCGTGGCCTTGGTCGTCGACGAGGTGCCGGCCTACGTGATCCACGAGAACGAGGCGGAGGACGTGGAGAGGATCCGCAGCTACGAGATCGAGTCCGAGGGGAAAACGTACCGCATCTACCGCGGCGACACCCACCGCCACACCGAGATCTCGATGGACGGCAATAACGACGGCTCGCTGATCCAGACCTACCGCTACGCGATGGACGTGGCCGAACTCGACTTCCTCCTGGCCAGCGAACACAACTTCCTGGGCGGCCCGGACATCGAGTACATCAACTGGCTGCTGCATCAGACGGTCGACGTCTTCTCCGTCTCCGGCCGTTTCCAGCCCTTCTACGGCTACGAGCGGAGCATCTCCTTCCCCGACGGCCACCGGAACATCCTGTTCACCGAGCGCGGGACGCCGACCCTGCCGGTCACTGAGGCCGAGCGGACCCACGAGGAGGGCGCGGCGCGGCTCTACGAGTACCTGAAGGAGTACGACGGGATCGCGATCTCCCACACGTCCGCCTCGAACATGGGCACGGACTGGCGCGACAACGACCCGGAGGTCGAGCCTCTGGTCGAGATCTACCAGGGGGATCGGGTCTCGAACGAGTACGAAGGCGCGCCGAAAGCCGCACGCACTGGCAACCTGCGCTCGGCGCCGGGCGGCTTCCGGCCGGAGGGTTACGTCTGGAACGCCTGGGCCAAGGGCTACAAGCTCGGCGTCCAGGCCGCGTCGGACCACCTGTCGACCCACATCTCCTATGCCGCCACGATCGCCGAGGAGTTCACGCGCGAGGGCATGCTGGACGCGATGAAGAAGCGCCACAGCTATGGCGCGACGGACAACATCATCCTCGACTACCGGCTGCGCACGGGCGGCCGGGAGTACCTCCAGGGCGACATCCTGACCGCCGACGGTGACTTCCGGCTCAGCGTCCGCGTGATCGGCACGACGCCGATCCGCCAGATCGACATCATCCGCGACCAGACGTTCCTCTACAACCGCCAGAACCTGGAGGCCGACGTCAGCCTCGAGTTCGCTGACGCCGACGTCGAACCCGGCGAGCGCCTCTACTACGTGCGCGTGATCCAGGTCGACGGCAACATGGCCTGGTCGTCCCCGATCTGGGTGACGGTAGAATAGGCGGCCGTCATGAAGGACTCTGTCGCAACCGTTCCGTCAAGCCCGTACCTGGTTTCCGGTTCGCGGCTGGCGGCGTGCGCCGCCGCCCTGTGCGGCCTGCACTGCGCGCTCACGCCGGTCTTGGTCGTGGCGGCGCCCGCGCTCGCGCTCTCCGAAGGTGTCGAACGGGCCGCCTGGGCCGGGACCGTCCTTCTCGGCGCGGCGATCCTTCTCATGGGCCCGGCCCGCAAGAGCACGCCCGTGACGCTCACGTTTGCCGGGGGAGCGGCGCTTTGGGGGGCCTCCCTGGCCGGTTTGCTCGAGCCGTTGCCCGAGACGTTGACCTCGTCCGCCGGCAGCCTGACGATCGCCGGTGCCATGGTGCTGAGCGCCCGCGTCTGCAACGCTGCCTGGTGCGCGATGTGCGCCGAGGCGGAGCAGGCGAACCAGGCAAGCTGACGCCGGGAAGCGGCAAACACTGGGTGCGCGGGTCTGTCAGCCGTGCGCCCGATGACGGGCGTACGGCTGGTTCACGCGTGGCGCGAAACGCGCCACCCGGGTGCTGACCCGCCGCCGCCGCAGGCGGCCAGCGAGATCGCGCCGCGAAGCGGCGACCTTAATGCTCCCGCTCGTAGTGCTGCCTTAGCAGATCCTTGCCGTAGTCGTTGCCGTTCGGCGTCCGCACCACGGCGTGGATGTGCTGGCGGATCGGCGCGCGGCCCTCGACCAGGTGCCGTATGCCAACCGGCCGCTGGTGGTCGAACTCGATCAGGATGACCGGGCTGTGGATGCGGTAGTAGAAGACCGCGTCGTCGCCGGTACCGCCGATCCAGGCGAAACGGGTCTCGTCGAGGTGCGCCTCGACCTCCGCCATCCGCACCCTGGCGTGGCCCTCGCGCATGTTGTGGACGTAGATCCCGATCAGGTCGAGCAGTCGCTTCCTGGCCTCGGCTGACAGCTCGGCGGCCGCAATGCCCGCGTAGTTGAGGACGATGTTGTCGCTGAAGGCCTCGCCGAGGTTGTCGTTGCCGTCCTTCGCTGTCTCGATGATCGCCTTCGCCCGCTGCTCGGCGGGAAGCGAGCGGATCAGCGCGAGGCCCTGGTCCTGCTCGCGCTGCATGATCGCCGTGCCCTTGAACTTGCCGGACTCGGCGATCACCGGCTCGGAGCCGACGAAGAGCGGCGTCATGACGACCTGGTCGCCGAGCACGAAGTAGTTGATGATCAGGTGATGGCCGTCGACCTGCCAGCCCCAGGGCTGGTCGGCGGAGGGCTCGCCCATCACGGTGATCCAGTAGAGCCATTCGTTGTACTCGGCGAAGTTGTCGCCGTTCAGCTCGCCCAGGGTGCGGTTGAGGTTCATGATGTCGCGGCTCAGCTTGAGTCCGTCCGCGCTGAGCGACGCGCGCATCAGGCCGAAGGCGGCCTCGCGCTGGGCCTCGTCCATCTCGTCGAAGCCGACCCCCTGGCGCACGTAGAAGTGCTGGTTCATCCACTTGCGCCACTCGTCGTCATCGACGGGGAACGTCGTCCTGGCGCGCTGGTCCTCGGTCAGCGATGCCAGGAAGGCCTCGGCGGCCATGCGGACCGGCTCGGTCGACACTCCGGTCGACTCGATCCTGTACAGCCCGCGCTGGATGCCGGAGCTGCCGTGGATGCCGACGTAGGGGTCGTCGGCGAGGCGAGCGTCGATCTGCCGGCTGCGTTCCCGCATCCGGTCGGCGCGGTCGCCGCTGGGCTGGGCGAGGGCGGTGGTGGTTGTTAGGAGGGCGAGAATTGCGGCGAGGGTGCAGCGGAGCATGGTGCCGGCATGCTAGCGGCAGACGGAATGGTCGCCGCTTCGCGGCGGGCGTTCCTGGCCGCCTTCGGCGGCAGCGGGTCAGAAGACCCGCGCACCCAGCCGGCGCACCCAGTGTCTTCAGTTGAAGTACGGCGCCAGGACCACGTAGCGGATGACCAGCAGCGCCATCGCGGCCTCGAACGCGAACACGACCCAGAGGCCGACGTAGGTGAGCTTCCGGGGCCTGATCCGCGGGTCCATCCGCGTCCGCTGGAGCCATAGCGTGGCGCCGGCCTGAATCGGCAGGAAGATCGCCGAGGTCAGGCCGCCGACCATGATCAGGATGACGAAGTCGGTGACGAAGTAGTAGATCCCGAAGGCGGCCAGCGGCAGGCAGACCAGGTAGCCGCGGATGATCTTCTTGCGCAGCGCCAGGTTGGAGCGCTCGATCAGGCCCATCTCCATCAGGTAGTCCGGAATCGAGCGGCCGCCGCCGCCGGCGCCGGAGAGCACGGTCGAGAACAGGATGCAGAAGGCGCCGATCGCGAAGATCCACACCGCCCAGAGGCCAAGGGTCTGGGTGAAGATGTTCGAGAGGGCCCCGATCGTCTCGTCGTTTCCCTCCGGCGTCAGCCCCATCTTGTTCAGCACCCCGGCGCCGAGGATGTAGTAGGGGATCGTGGCGCAGGTGACGATGAGCAGGGCGAGCCAGACGTCCGTGTGGAGCACCCGCATCCAGCCGCGGGCGTGGGACTCCCAGTTCGGGTCGCTGCGGTCGGAGCCGAGCAGGCTCGGGTAGCCCTTCTCGATGCACCAGTACGTGTAGGACGAGATGTCGCCCGAGGTCGTGCCGGTGTAGCCGTACGCGGAGAGGGCCAGGGCCGCGACGACGACGAAGAGCGTCATGTCCGGCTTCATGCCGCCGAGGATCTCGGCGGGCGACGTGCGGAACTCCGTGAACTGCATCGCGATCAGGCAGACCAGGGTGCAGAACGTGAAGGCGAGCACCAGGGGCAGCATGACCCGCTCCAGCCACTTGTAGGAGCCGGTGCCGAGAATGATCGAGCAGACGACGGCGATGATGCCGGTGCAGAGAACGCCGTCGAGTTCGACGTTCGCCAGCGAGGCCAGGAAGGACATCGACTGGCCGGCGCCGCCGATGATGCCGCCCAGCCCCATCGTGCCGGGAACGTAGGCGATGATGCCCAGCCAGATCGGCCAGGAGATCCTCCAGATCCGCCCCGGCAGCCGGTTCATGGCGCGCAGGTAGGTGTCGCCCGACTCAATCGTGTACCGGGCCATCTCCGCCTGGACCAGCGACTTGCACCAGCAGGAGAGGAGCATCCACCAGAGCAGGGTGAAGCCGGCGACCGCGCCGAGGCTGGTCGTCAGCACCAGCTCGCCCGAGCCGATCACGGCGCCCGTGACGATCAGGCTCGGTCCGAGGTACTTCAGGCGCTCCCGGAAGCTCGCCGGCGGAGCCACGGCCTCGCCGTGGCGGACGGTGTACGGATCGAGTACTTGGTTAGCCAGAAGGAGCTTCCGGAGCGTCGATGGGCGCTTCGGAAGCGCCGGTCTGTTGGCTGGGCCGGAGGGAGGGTATCAGCCGCCTTCGCGCCTCTCCTCGCGTGCCTCCTGCTCCAGCAACCGGGCGCCGCGGAGCATGTTGCCCATCGAGTAGTTCCCCTCGTGGCAGGCGTACTCGTAGAGCCGCTCGTCGGTGCGGGGCCAGGGCAGCGAGCCCGTGTACGGCGCGGTGTAGTCGGAATCCTCGACCGTGAACTCGTAGAACAGCGTGTCCGCGTCGATGCGCCGGAAACGCTCGGTCACCTTCAGGCCGTCGTGCGCCACGTGCGGTGCGCGGAGGAAGTTCGTCGTCTCCACGACCAGGGTGTCGTCTTCCCACCAGCCGATCGAGTCGCCGCCGAACGACCGGTACTCGGGCGGCGGGTGCTCCGAATCGAGGCGCACGATCCGGGTCCAGTGCATCCATTCGACGTGGATCGCCACGTGGGTGTCGGTCTGGGTGATCGTCTTCAGGTTGTTGTAGGCCGAGGGCCGGACCGGCACCGTGGGGCCGCCGGCGTAGAGGCAGCGGGTTCCGAGGGTCTGGACTTCCGGTTCGTCGTAGAGGTTCTCGCCGCTTTCGATCCACCAGGCGCCGCCGGGGTTGCGGTTGTAGGCGCCGAGGCCGCGCGGCGTGAGCGCCTGGCCGCGTTCCGTCTTGGGCGGCAGCCGGCCATCGGGCGGGTCCGTGATGATCGAGTTGCGGTACTTGCCGTCGATCCGGAAGGGAATCGTGCCGAAGTCGAACCAGAACTGGTTGTGGCCGCCGATGTTGCTGCGGTGACCGTCGCCGCCGACGGGGGGCGCCTCGCGGTTCGGATCGCTCGGCACATCGGCGTCGACCTTCGCCGCCTCCGTGACGGCCGCGATCCGGTGCGCGTCCTCGGCGCTCATGTACGGCTCGCTGCCGTACTTCGGATCGCGCATCATGGGCGTGCGGGTGGCGATGTCGTAAGTGCCGGAGAGGTCCGGCCGGCCGCTCGCCGTGCGCGGGATGTCGTCCTGGGCAGCGGCCGCGGCGGACAGGCCGAAGACGACAGTTGCGAGCAGGAGTGTGGTTCTCATCGGCTGGTCCTCCTTCGGCACGGCTACTCGGGCAGGGCGAACGCGATCAGCTCCGCCGGCTGGGTCATGCCGCCGCCGGTGACGGCGATGTACTGCCGCCCGTCCTGCATGTAGCTGACCGGAGCGCCGTGCAGAGCGCGCTCGGTGAGCACCTCGGCCAGCAGCTCGCCGGTGAACTTGTCGTAGGCCTGCAGCGAGCTTCCGAGCACCGTCGAGCGGTCGTTGTAGACCTCGAAGCGGGCGGCATGCGTGACGACCAGCGTCTTCGTGACCAGGATGCCGCCCTCCGTCACCGCGCTGGACGAGCCGCCGCCCAGCGGCCCCAGGTCGAGGTGCCGGATCGCCGGGTGGTTGCGCGGTCCGTCTCCGAGCGGCACCTGCCAGGCGATGTCGCCGCGGTTCAGGTCGATCGCGGTGATGCGCCGGTACGGCGGCTTGAGCAGAGGCAGTCCCCGCGGTCCCGCGGTCGAGACGCGATCGAGGACGTAGGGCCAGAAGCTCCGCGCGCCGTCCGGTTCGACGAGCGCCATCCCTGAGGGCCGGGTAGACGACTGCACGTAGAGCATCCCGGTCTCGGGATCGGCCGCGGCTCCCGGGTGGTTGGCGCCGCCGCCCGCGCCGGGCACGGCCAGGATCGCCTCCTTGCCGCCCTCGCCGCGGCGGATCAGCGGCATGAACATCGGTCCGAGGATGAACTTCTCGGCGAGTTCGAGCGCCTCGGCCCGCAGTTCAGGCGTGAAGTCGATCAGGTCGTCCTCGCTGACGCCCTGGCGGTCGAAGGCCGGCGGCTTCGTCGGGAACGGCTGCGTCTTCGCCATCTTCTCGCCGGGGACCGTGCTTTTCCAGGGGACGGGCCGCTCCTCGATCGGCCACACCTGCTCGCCGGTCGCCCGGTCGAAGACGTAGGTGAACGCGGTCTTCGAGACCTGGGCGACGGCCTTGATCAGCTTTCCCTCGACGACGATGTCGATCAGGTTCGGCGCCGAGGCGATGTCGTAGTCCCAGACGCCGTGATGGACGGTCTGGAAGTGCCAGACCCGTTCGCCGGTCGCAGCGTCGACGCAGATCAGGCTCTCGGAGTACACGTTGTCGCCGTGGCGCAGACCGCCGTAGTAGTCGCTGGTGGGCGTGCTCGTCGCCAAGTAGACGTAACCGAGCTCCTGGTCGGCGGCCATCGGCGCCCAGACGTTCGCGTTGCCGGTCGTCTTCCAGGAGTCGTTCTCCCAGGTCTCGACGAAGTCCTCGCCCTCCTGGGGGATCGTGTGGAAGCGCCACTTGAACTCGCCGGTGCGGACGTCGTAGCCGCGCACGTGGCCGGGCGGGTTGTTGTTCTGCAGCGGAAAGTCGTAGATGCGGGAGCCGACGACGATCGTGTCGCCCACCACGATCACCGGCTGGCCGTGGCTGATGTTGCGGAGCGTGATGTTCTCGCGGCCGAGGTTCCGGGAGAGCTCGACCACACCGTCCTCGCCGAAGGCGCGGTCGGGTTGGCCGGTGGCCGGGTCGATCGAGATGAGCTGCTTGCCGATCGTGGCGATGAACAGGCGCTCCTGCTCGCCGTCGGTCCAGTACTCGAGGCCGCGGGTGTAGTAGTTGTTCTGGGCCGGTTTGCCGCGCTCGTAGCTCTTCGGGTCGTAGACCCAGAGCTCCTCGCCGGTGGCGGCGTCGAGCGCCGCGACCTGGCTGAGCTCGGTGGGGATGTAGAGGCGCCCGTCGACGATCAGCGGCGACGAGCGGAGCACCTGCCGCCGGTAGGGCGAGTTCGCCTCGATCCGCGAATCGGCGGACGCCCACCTCCACGCCGGCTCGAGCCGGGCGAAGTTCGCGCCGTCGATCTGGTCGAGCGCCGTGTAACGGGTGAAGCCGTCGTCGCCGCCGTGGTGGCGCCATTCGCCGGCCTCGGCGCCGTACTGGGCGCCCGCGGAGGCGCAGAGGAGGAGAGCCTGAAGCGACGCCAGACTCCAACGCAGTTGGAACACGACGGCTATCATAGAGCCTGATGACACACACAAGCTCGCGGACCTGCCGATGAGAGCCGTTTCACCGCTGATGGCCCTCTCCCTCACCGCCTCGCTCACCGCCCTGGCCTGCACGGTCGCCGACCCCGAACCGGCCGGCGACGCCGAACTCGGGTCCGACCTCGCACCGCCCGTCCGCGTCGAACGCCTTCTCGACGCCCCGATCATCGGCCCCGAACTCGACCCGAGCATCGGCGAGAACATCCAGGGGCCGTCGCTGATCCGCGTGCCCGACTGGGTCGCCGATCCGCTCGGCCGCTACTACGTCTACTTCGCGGACCACAAGGGCCACTACATCCGGCTCGCCTACGCCGACGACCTGCTCGGGCCGTGGTCGATCCACGTCCCCGGGAGCCTTCAGCTCGAGCACTCCCACTTCCTCGTCGAGACGCCGGAGGTGACTCCCGAGATGGTCGCCGAGTGGGAGGAACGCCGCGGTCTGAAGCTCTCCCACGACATCCAGAAGGAGATCACGGCGATTCACATCGCGTCGCCCGATGTGCACGTCGACGACGAGGGGCGGCAGATCGTCATGTACTTCCACGGTCTGGAAGATGTGGGCCGCCAGGTCTCCCGCGTCGCCACGTCGACCGACGGCATCCACTTCGAGGCCCAGCCGCAGGTCCTTGGCCGCACCTACATGCGCATCTTCCAGTACGGCGGCTGGACCTACTCCCTCGCCATGCCCGGCCGGTTCTACCGCTCGGCGGACGGTTTCACGAACTTCGAAGAGGGTCCGCTGTTGTTCAACCCGGACATGCGCCACTCGGCGGTGCTGCTCCGCGGCGACACCCTTTGGGTGTTCTGGACCCAGGTCGGCGAGGCGCCGGAGCGGATCCTGCTCAACAGCATCGATCTGTCCGGCGACTGGATGAGCTGGACGGAAACCGAACCGGTCGAGGTGCTGCGCCCCGAGCGCGACTGGGAAGGCGCCGACGCGCCGCTCGAGCCGTCTGTTCGCAGCACGGCCTACGGGCACGTGAACCAGTTGCGCGACCCGGCGATCTACGAGGAGGACGACCGCGTCTTCCTGCTCTACGCCGTCGCCGGCGAGAGCGGCATCGCCATCGCCGAGGTCTTCTTCGAGTGAAGTGGTTGCTGTCGGTGCGCCGGCCCTCTGGCCGGCATCCGGTTCTGTTCCCGCTCCTCGCCATGGCCTTCGTCGCTGCCATGGCGGCCTGCGCCCAAGGTCCACCATCCATCGATGGCGCCGGCACCATCACGATCGCCGGCGCCACCCTGATCGACGGCACCGGCGCGCCGCCGGTCGAGGACGCCGTCGTCATCGTCCGCGGCGACCGGATCGAGCGCGCCGGCTCGCGCCAGGACGTCCCGGTGCCCGAAGGCGGAGAGGTCATCGAGGCCGCCGGCAAGTTCCTGATTCCCGGGCTCGTCGACGTCCACAACCACTACCGCGACGGACTCGAGGAGTGGTCGTGGGGCCTGCAACTCCACGCCGGCGTACTGACCGTCCGCAGCCTCGGCTCCGACCACGGCCAGACGCCCACGATGATCGCCGAGGCCCGGGCCGGCAACGTCGCGGCGCCGCGCATCTTCACCGCCGGGGTCGGTTTCTCCCACCCCGAGGGCTTCCCGCCGGGCAAGCTGGGTCCGGCCACCGAAGAGGAGGCGCGCGAGATGGTGCGCGAGCTCGCGGCCCAGGAGGTCGACCGGATCAAGATGTGGGTCGACACCTTCCTCGACACGCGGCCGATGATCGAGCCCGGGATCCGGGCCGCGGTCGCCGACGAAGCCGCCAAGCACGGCATCCCGGTTTCCGCGCACATCTTCTTCGAGGACGACGTCTGGCAACTCGTCGACGCCGGGGTCCGGTCCTTCGTCCACGGCGTGCGCGACGGAGAGGTCGACGACGACTTCGTTGCCATGGCCCAGGAGAACGGACTCACCTTCGCGCCGGCGTTGGGTCAGGCCAAGACCTTCTGGTGGGTCGCCGAGCACCCTGAGCTGCTCGAGGACGAGGAGTTCCGCGCGGGCATCCAGCCGCCCGCGCTCGAGCGGCTGCTCGACCTGGAGAACCGGGCCGCCATGCTGGCCAGCGAGTCGACCGCCAAGCGCCGCGTCGCCTTCGACTACATGGCGAAGTTCATCCGCCGCATGAACGAGGCCGGTGTCGTGATCACCCTCGGCTCCGACAGCGGCGCCGGGAACATCGCGTACGGCTGGGGAACCCACCACGAGCTGGAAGCCCTCGTCGATGACGGCGGCCTGACCCCGCTCGAGGCTCTCGTCGCCGCCGGCGCGGCCGCGGCCGCGGAACTCACCGACGACCCCGACTTCGGCTCGGTCGCCGAGGGCAACGCGGCGGACCTGGTTCTGCTCTCCGCCGACCCCCTGGCCGACATCCGCAACACGCGGCGGATCGACCGCGTGATGCAGGCGGGCGTATGGCTCGAACGCAGCTTGCCGGAGTTCCCGCAGCCGGCCGAGTAGCCGGCGCTACTGCCGCTTTGCGTTGCAAACCGGCAGTCGTCCTGCCGATTTGCGACCGCGGCTCAGTCGGTGGCCGGCTCGCCTGCCCCGGATACCGCCAACCGCCACCCCAGCAGACCCATGTAGACGATGCCGCTGGCCGACATCAACCCGAATACCGGAGCGAGTGTCTCTTCCAGGTCGTTCGAATGCCAGGCGGCGATGAACAGCACCAGCGAGCCCAGGGCCAGCAGCGAGACGATGCCGTTCAGCACCGGCGGCAGGCGCAGCGGCTCCGGCCGGGAGACGAGCCCGAAGGCCAGAATCGCCATCCCGGCGTAACCCGCGACGCTGCCCGTGAAGTGCAGGCCCCACACCGTGCGCTGCATGTCGAGCGCCGACGCCAGCCATTGCGCCGATTGCTCCGGGTCGGGCCCCAGCGCCGCCTCGCCCATGCCGACGAGCATGTAGTCGAACCCTCGCATCACCATCTGCAGCAAGGAACCGACCGCCATCCCGAGCAGGCCGAGCCGCGGCACGGGGGCGGCATACCTCCGCAACGTCACGATGCCGTTCAGCATCAGCAAGGCGCCCAGAACAAGGACGACCGCTACGGCGTAAGACAGGGTGGCGTTGCGCGCCATCGCCATCGTCAGGTCGGCGAGGCTGGTGCTGGAGACGGTATCCACCATGCCGCGGCCGGGCGAGAATGCGTAGGCGAGAGCCACCGCCACGGTTCCGAACAGCAGCGAATAGCCGCCAAGTCTCGCTTCCGTCAACGCCTCGGCTCCTGCAGCCTGCGGAAGCGAGGGACTATTGCCGATTTGCGTGGCAAGACCGTGGCAGTCTAGCCGACATGCGACGTCTGGGCGTCCTCACTGGTGCCGGTCGTTCCCGAGCCGCACCTCGAACACCCGCACAATGGGAACCCGCCAGTCCGGCGTCCGGCTGACGACGTACACGCGCCGCCGGTCGTCCATGGCCAGGACCTCGTGATCGAGACCTTCTTCGAGCAGCTCCTTCGTCAGGAGGTCGCTCTGCTGGCAGTAGAGCAACTCGCCGGTCGACGAGAACGTCTGCATCAGGATCGCGTCGCGGCCCTGCTCGAACCTGACGCGAAGGAAGTGGACGAGGGAACCGGCACGGGTCGAAAACAGGCCCAGGCTGGTGTGGACGGCCCGGAAGTGCTGAACGCCGCGGTCCGAATAGACCGTCGCGGCGAGGTTCGAGAGGACTCTGCCCGCTGGCCGCAGCTGCTCAAGGGCACTACCGGAGGGTTGGAAGCCGGCCAGAACGCCGCGAAAGCGCCACGGACCGTTGGCGTCTTCCTGGCCGAACAGATAGAGGCTGCCCTCGTAGAAGGTGGGTGCGTAGGCGATCTCGCTGGGCCCGGTCCTGGCGAAGGAGCCTGGCGGCCTGAAGGACTCGAAGTGAAGAGTCGGCGTTGGATCGTGGTTGAACCCCAGTTCGGCCGATCCGAACTGGAACTCGGTGACCAGTGAGGTGCGGCTCGCCTGGTGGAACAGCAGACCTCTCTTGTCCTCGGAGCGCATGCGCCCCCGCTCGCTGTTGTCGTAGAGCAGAAGCAGGGATTCGGGACCCCACTGCTCGACCTGGCCGATGCCGTGCGCGTCTTCCGGCAGAGTCAGCTCGCCGAGGAACTCTCCGTCAATCGACCAGGTGGAGAGAGCGCCCCGCGCATCGTCCACGATCGCCAGTTCGCTAGCGCCGACCAGGGACATCGGCCCGATGGTGAGGAACTTGCCGGGATCGCGGCCGCGACCGCCAAAGCGGCGCAGCGGGCCGCCTGCTTCGTCGAACACCTTGACCGTCATGCTGGCCATGTCGGCGACGTAGACGTGTCGCTCCTGATCGACGACGATCGCAGCCGGGCTTCCGAGCACGAAGCCGGGCTCGGAGTCGCTGCCGATCCGCGCCCTCTCGAGGAGGAGACTGGCTCCGGCTTCGTTTCCTGCCGTCATCGCCGGAGGACCATCTCGATCAGGGCCTCCTTCGAGGCGAGGGGAATGAAGCCCATCCGGAAGCTCTCCAGGAGCACGCGCACGACGGTTCGTCCCGACGTGGAGTTCAGGATGACCATCTGCTCGGGGACACTTCTGTCCTCGTACCTCGTGAGAAGGCTCTCCAATCCTGGAGAAGCCCCGATCAGTGCAGGCAGCTCGAGTTCGTGCGCGAGCAGGAAACGCTCTACCTGCTCCCGGTCGCGCTCGAGCATCAGAAGGACCGAAGCGATCCGGCCATCCCCCATCTTACGGAACGCCTGATCGAACTCGACCAGGTCGTTGAACCGCGTCGAGTGGGAGCGTCGGTTCGCCGTGAACGCGGCGAGAAAAGGTGGGATTCCGACCAGCGGCGGGTACGTTCCTACCGGTTCCAGGCCGAGGATCTCGCTGGTCCTGAGGGGTTCGTCGATCCACTCGTAGGTGATCCCAATGAGATCACCATCGTCCTTCTCGCCGTGGGAAGGAGCCTGTGGGCGACGTGAGCAGGCCTTTCGGGCGCGCGCCCGCCGCGCCCGCCGCGCCCGGACCGCGATGCCCGTCAGGACGGTCAAGGACAGCAGGCCCAGAACGACCTGCAGCAGTTGCTCAGGACTCCACATGGATCAAGCCGGCGGCGTCACCGACTGCATGCGGCCTCCGCCTACCGGCACTCCGTCGACATGACCTCCGACTCGATGATCACGCCGCAGATGTGGCTCGTGTACTCGAACGGGTCGCCGTCGAAGAGGGCGAGGTCGGCGTCCTTGCCGACTTCGATCGAGCCGACGCGGTCGTCGATGCCGAGGATGCGGGCCGGGCTGAGGGTGATCGCTTCGAGCGCACGCTCCATGCCGAGGCCGTTGGCGGCGGCGATGGCGGCTTCCCAGAGCAGGACGCGGGTCTTCGGTACGTAGCCCTCGAAACCGGTCTGGATCGCGAACGGGATGCCGGCCTCGGCAAGTGTGGCGGCGGTCTCGTAGGAGCCGTTCTGGACGCGGCTCATCGTCGGGTGGAGCAGGACCGGCACGCCGGCCTCGCGGATCTCGTCGAGCAGCAGGTAGGACTCGGCGGCGCTGTCGAGCACGAGATCGAAGCCGAACTCCTGCTGCAGCCGGAGCGCGGCCGCGATTTCGGGCACGGTGTTGACCGTGATCAGCAGGGAGAGTTCGCCGTTGAGCACCTGGCCGAGGGCTTCCTTGGAGAGGTCCCTGGGCGGTGGTTGGGGCGCGGGCTTCGCGTCGCCGTCCTCTTCGCCGTCGTCGCTCCCTACGTTCTCGTCGCCGCCGGCTTCCTCCGCCTTCTGCACCTGCTCCAGGTAGGCCTGGGCGCCGTGCAGGGCGCTTCGGAGCATCGCGATGCCCTTGGCCGACGTCCCCGGCGACTGGAAGTTCGAGGACACGGCGTTGCCGAGCGTCGAAGCGAGCATCCGCGCGGGCACAACGACGGCCTGTTCGACGTTGCGGCCTCTGGTCTTGGCGATCATCGTCTGGCCGCTGACGAGGGCGCCCGGCCCGTGGCCTGTGTGCAGGGTGGTGACCCCGTACGAACGCACCCATTCGACCAGGGTTTCGTTCGCGTCGTAGGCGTCGATGGCCCGCAGGTCGGGCTGGAGCGGCGAGGACCGTTCGAGCTGGTCCTGGTCGCGCACCGGGCCGACGTTGCTGTTCAGGGCGCCGGAGAGGCCGACGACCGAGCGGGCGTCGACGAGTCCGGGCGTGACGACGGCGGCTTCGAGGACGTCCACACCGTCCGGGATGCTCGCCTCGGCGGCCGGTCCGACCCACTCGATCCTGCCGTCGGCGCCGGCGATCACCACCGCGTTCTCGATCGGCGGGCCGGAGACGGTGTGGAGGGTGCCGGCCCGGACCGCGACCTGGGCCGCGGCCGTGGTGGCCGCGAGGGCGGCCAGAACCACGAAGCAGGAGGTGGCGCCCAGGCGCTTCATCGTGTCTCTCCCTCGAGCAACTGCTGGATCATGTGGTCTTCGTGGGCGGTCATGTTGTAGACCTTGTAGCCGCCGACCGCGTACTTGCGGTGGTCCGGGTTGGCCCGGTCGTAGATCATCGTTCCCTCGACCCACGTCTGCTCGACCTTCGTGTAGGCGCTCAGGGGATCGCCCGAGAGGATGACGAAGTCGGCGTCCTTGCCGGCTTCGAGCGAGCCGATCCGGTCCTCGAGGCCGAGCGCCCGGGCAGGCGCGAGCGTCAACCCCTCGATCGCCTTGTCGCGCGACATGCCGTAGCGGACCGCGATCGCCGCGCCCCGCATGAGGAGACGCGAATCGGTCACCGAGTCGTCCGTGTTGAAGCTGACGTCGACGCCGGCGCGCTCGAGGATCGCGCCGATCTCCATGTTCCAGTCGAGCGTTTCCTCCTTGCCGCCCGGCGCGTCGATCCAGGTGAGCGACACCGGCACATCGGCGGCGGCGAGTTCCTCGGCGACCTTCCAGGACTCCGTGCCGTGCTGGACGACGACCCGGAACCCGAACTCCTCCTTGAGCCGCAGGACGGTGGCGATGTCGTTGTGGCGGTGGGTGTGATGCTGGACGATCCTCCTGCCGTCGAGCACCTCGACCAGGGCCTCCATCCGCAGGTCGCGCTTCGCCGGTGCGCCGCCCTCGTCGTCCCCGTCCTCGCTCTCCTCGGCCTCGGCCATCTTCTCGCGATACTCCACGGCCTCGTGGTAGAGGTTGCGGACCAGGGCCGCGGACTTCGCGCGGGTGCCGGGGAAGGGCGGCGAGCCGATCGAGTTCGTGCCGTTCGCCATCTTCATGCCGCCGCAGATGCCGGTCCGGGGATCGTCGCAGTAGAGCCAGTCCTCGATCGTGCGGGCGCCGTCGCGGAGCTTGACGTAGGCGGTCTGCCCGGACATCAGGTGGCCGGAGCCCGACATGATGTTGACCGTCGTGATGCCGCCGGAACGGGCGCGCCAGACGCTGTCCGACCTCACGTCGATCGAATCCAGGTTGCGCACTTCCGGGTGGAGCGGCCCGGATCGGTCGCCGCCGGATACCGAGCCGACGTGGGAGTGGGCGTCGACGAGGCCGGGCATCAGCACCTTGCCGGTGACATCGTGCTCGACCGCGCCCTGGGGCGAGCGCGTGTCGGGTCCGCCGACCTCCGTGATCCTGCCGCCCTGGACCACCACGACGCCGCCGTCGATCGGCGGTCCGGCGATCGGCAGCAGGCGGGCGCCGCGGAAGACGTGGGGGTCGTCCTGTGCCGCGGCCGGCACGGCGGCGAGGAGTGCCGGCAGTGCAACGGCGAACAGGAACGAGGAAGGGTGTTTTCTCATAAGGGTTCCTTAGCGCCGGAACGACGGGTCGAGGTCGATACGGTACACCGCCTCCCGCGGCCGGTCGCCGTTTCGGGAGCCCCAGAGCACGTGGACGGCGATCTGGTCGCCGCGCGGGTTCCAGGCCAGGTCGCCGACGTAGGTGTGGCCCAGGCTGTGGTCCGACGTCGGGTCGTTGAAGAAGGTCAGCCGGCGCTTGTTCGAGCCGTCCGCGTCCATCAGCCAGAGTTCACGGCGGGCGGTCGGCGGCACCGTCTGGTCGAACTCCGTACCACGGATCTCGGCGTTGGACGTGAACGCCAGGTGGCGGCCCGTCGGCGCCAGGCGGACGTACTCCTCGGCGCCGCCGCGGGAGTGGGTGAGACGTTCGGGTTGGCCGCCATCGAAGCGCAGCCGGTAGAGGTCGAGCGTGTCGGGCGACTGCTCCGGCTCGAAGTTCGCCGCGACCAGGGCGCCCTGGTCGTCAGGGGTGTAGCCCTGGGGAACGATCAGTGCGTCGACCGGCGGGGCGTAGGACCGGATCTTCCGCAAGCGCGGGATGCCGGCGCGGTTGATGCGCAGCTCGGCGCTTCGCAACTGCCAGGCGCCGTAGTGGCCCTTGCGGGCCTTCGTCCGCTCGCTCCACAGCAGCCGGGCTCCGTCGTACGAGAACTGCGGGTCGAGCGCCGCGGTGCCGTTGTCTCCGAACCGGGTGAGGAGGGCGAAGTCCGTACCCTTCCTGTCGATCAGGTAGAGCTCGCTGTGCACCGCTCGGTCGGCTGTCAGGAGCTGCAGGGGGTCGGCGACGAACTTGAGCCGCTTCGGCCGGCTCTGCACCTGCACCACCAACCGGTCCCCGGACGGATGCCACACCGGATTGAAGGCGTTGTCCTTGCGCAGGGCGTACATGTCGCAGGTCAGGCAGCGTTCCGCGAGCCGGTCGGTCGACGTCACGTAGACGTCGTACCGGCCGTCCTCGCCGGCCTTGTCGTAGGCCAGCCACTCGCCCTGACGGGACCAGTCGACCCGGGCGCCGCCTTCGATCCAGCGCTCGATGCGGACCACCGGGTTCGACTCCGTGTCGGCTGCCGGCGCCGGCGCCGTCATGCCGGCCAGCAGGACGCACGTCCATGTGAGCTTTCGCGGCACGTTCAGTTGGACGCCACTCCGACCAGCCTGCGTTCGGCTCCTTCGCGCGGCGCTTCCGGCGGCGATCCTGCCGCCGGCTGCGACTCCGGGAGGAATTGCCGATACCAGCGCCGCATCCGAACCACGGGCCCGTCGTCGCGGCAGAGCGTCGGGTGCTCGATGTAGGCCTTGTTCTCCCAGATCTCGATGTCGTGGCGCCACTGGGCGATCCAGTTCCCGACGACGTACCAGACCAGAAAGCGCGAGAGCGTTCGATCGGCGAACCAGTGGAAGTCGACCTGTTGCTCGAGCGGCCCGACCGGCAGGTGCGTTTGACACAGGTCGATCTCTCCGGCGTCGGGAATGAAGAACCTGAAGTTCACGATGCTGGCCGCGCCCGTGAACGTGGCCCGCGCCTTTGTCCGTGTCCGCTCGAGAGGACGGTCGCGGAACTTGAGCACGGCCTCGTCGAGGAAGTCCATCGTCCACGGCCGGTCCTCGGGGAACTCCACGCCGGGCGTGTGTTCTATCTTGATGCCGGGCACCGGAATCCCGGTCCACGGAACGTTCATCTGCTCATGGATGTACATGAAGTGGGCGAAGTCGGCGGCATTCTCGACGAACTCGATGATGTGCATCTGTACGCGGCCGGCGTCGTAGTGCCCGCGGAAAACGAACTTCCCCTCGTCAACTTCCCTGAGCCGGGGGACGGGATACGGCACCTCATCGCCCGCCTGCTGACGGGCGCCGTCGCTGCGGTGATACATGAAGATCTGCCCATGCACGTCCTGTACCGGGAAGCTCTCGGCCGCGACGCGGGTCGGCACCGTGTCGCTGTAGGGCACACAGGCCGGCCGTCCATCGCCGGTGAACTGCCAGTTGTGGAAGGGACACTCGATGCGGTTCTCGCGGACGCGGCCGTGCCTGAGGTTCGCGCCGAGGTGGGGGCAGAAGGCTTGCATGGCGTGCACGTCGTCGGAGTCTTCGCCGCGCCATACGACCAGGGCGCGGCCGAGACACTCGAGATACCGGACCTGTCCGCGCCGGAGCGACTTCGAGGTCATCAGCCGGTACCAGCCGTCCGGATACGGATGGGGGTAGTCGGCTAGACGCTGATCGTCGGAGGTCGGCGGTTCCCGATGCGTCGAACGGCGGGTCCTGGCGGCCACGATGGTCTGGGAGTCGCTACGAAGGACTCGACGCGTCGCCGCCCGGCTTGCGCGCGTGGATGAGGAAGCAGGGAGTGAAGATACCGGCCTCGCCGGCCTCGACCAGCGCGTCGGCTGCCACATTCAGGAGGCGGGCCGCTTCGCCGGTACCGGACGGAGCGATGCGGAGCCGCTCCAGCAGCCCGGTGACGGCGGCTGTGAAGGAGCGGCCGGCGGGAACTCGGGCAAGCGAGGCCAGGGAGAAGTCCCGTCCCTGCAGCGACCGGTACCACGGCCACTCCGGGTCGCTCTCGAGGGCCTGGTCCCTCACCGAGAGGATCTCGAAACCGGCTTCCTGCATCGCGTCGACCTGCCTGGAAGTCGTCAGCAGGTTCGGCACGGCGTTCGTCAGTTCAATCCGGTCGCGGATGTCGCGATGGACCGGGTCCTCTCCATCGAAGTGCTCCGTGAGGCACCACTCGGTCAGGGCGACCTCGCCTCCGGGCCTGAGCAGCCGATGGAACTCCCGGAAGCAGCGGTCCTTGTGGGGCGCATGACAGATCGCTTCGTACGAGTAGGCCGCGTCGAAGTGGCCGTCTTCGAGAGGCACGTTCATGAAGTTCGCCAGCAGGAAGCCGCATGTTTCCTGAAGCCCCGCTCTGCGTACGGCGCCTTCGGCTCTCGAGATCTGGTGCGCGTTCAGATTCAGGCCCGTGACGTTCGCGCCAGTCGTCTTCGCGATGTTGACGAGCGGCCCGCCGACGCCGCAGCCGAGATCGGCGACCTTCATGCCCGGTTTCAGCTCCAGGAGTTCGGCCACTCCGGCCTCCTGGCGGCGCTGCGCGGCGTGGAGACCTTCACCGGACCGGCGTGGCGCGAAGTGGAAGGACTGGCCCCAGCCGTACTCGTAGAACCGGGTGACGACGTCGTAGAAACGACTCACCATCGCGGGTTGCTCGCGCAGGGCCCGATCCCCGTCCTCCTGAGTCGCCACGAACTCCTTGATTTCCAGGAAGTCGTCGAGCGCTTCGCGCAGGCTGCCGCCGCTGTTCGCCTCGATCGGCGGACGAGCCGGACTCTCTTCGGTCGGTTGAGCGGAACGATACGCAGGTTCTGCCATGGGGGCTCCCTTCAACTCTCTCGTTGGTTCATGATAGCCGCGTGCCGCCCAAACCCATGCTACGGACCGGCTTCATCGGACCGATTCTCCTTGCCCTCTGGATCGTCGGCTCGGCGCCCTTCCTGGGCCGCCTGACCCGGTGGGTCCAGGAGGACGTCGACCGTTCGCTCCTCGTCATCGTGCCGACGATCCTGTTCTGGGCCGCCGCGGCGGCGTTCGTGGTCTGGATCGTCCGCTCCTCGCGGCGGCTCCGGTGGAGCAACTACGCCGCGCTCGGAGCCGGAGCGCTCTGGGCGGTGATCCAGGCGACCGCCCTGGCCCGGGGCCGTCCGGAAGAGTCCGCACTGGAGCGGATGCACCTCGTTCTCTACGGGCTCGTCGCGTTGCTGCTCTACCGGGCGTTCCTGAAGGGTGGCCGGTCGGCGATCGCCGCCGCGTTCTCGGCAGCCGTTCTGACGTCGCTCGTCGGGATCGCTGACGAGTTCGTCCAGTGGCTGGTCTGGGTCCGCGCCGGCGACTTCTACGACTGCCTGCTGAACGCCTCGGCCGCCGGCTGCGGCGTCGTCTTCGGTTGGGGCCTGTTCGGGTTCGACACCCGGGCGCCGTCTCTCTCTGAACGGCGGACGATGGTCGTCCTGTGGGTCGTCCTCGTCGCGGCCTCGGTCGGTCTCGTCGACCTCACGAATCTCGGCCACCGGATCGTCGACCCGGAACGCGGCAGCTTCCGCAGCTACTACAGCGCCGAGCGCCTCGAGCGTCTGAACGAGCACCGCCGGGCCCGCTGGACCACGAAACAGCCGCCGGTGGTTTTCCAGCCCTGGCATGTCGAGGATCACTTTCTCTCTGAAGCAGCCTGGCACGTGCAGGCCCGAAACGAGGCCTTCGACGCCGGAGACTGGCCGACCGCGGCGGCCGAAGAGGCGATCCTCAACCGCTACTACCCGGCCGTGGTCGAAGAAGTCCGGAATCCCGAGGGCGACCTGCGCCACGCCTTCCCGCCGGACCGGGTTCAGCGTCTCCAGCAGGAGGGCGCCGTCCCCGTCCCGACCTATGAAAGCCCTGCCGGCGGCAACAGGATCTGGATCTGGCCCAGGTACCTGCCGTGGCTGCTCGCTGCGGTTTCGATTCTCCTGCCCGCCGCGGCAATCACTCGCAGCCTTCGCGGGTCTCTTCGATGAGGCCGTCGACGACGGCGTTCAGATCGCCTCCTTCGGCGCGCTTCAACTGGCGGTCCGCGCTTGTGCCTTCGGCGAGAATCGTGTGGACGTACTCGGCTTCCTTGCGGACGCCGAGTTCGTCGAGCACGTCGTCGACGAAGTCGAGCAGTTCGAGGGTGAGGAAGCGGAGCGGTACCTCTTCGCCCTTGCCGAAGTCGATCAGCTTGCCGTCGATGCCGTAGCGCATCGCCCGCCACTTGTTCTCGTAGAGCAGGTGGCGGGGGTAGCGGCGCCAGGCCTGGTTGTCGTGGCGGAGGCGGATCAGCTTGCCGACGATCGCCATCAGCAGGGCGGTCAGGCACAGCGCCTCGTCGATCTTCGTGCAGACGTCGAACACCCGGAACTCGATCGTCGGGAACTTCGGGTGCGGCCGCACGTCCCACCAGATCTGCGTCGGTTCCTCGATGCACTTCGTCTGCACCAGGACGTTCACGAGACGCTCGTACTCGGCGTAGGACCGCAGCGACGGCGGCAGACCCGTGCGGGGGAGGCTCTCGAAGACGACCGAGCGGTAGGACTTGAGTCCCGTGTCGCGCCCCTGCCAGAGCGGCGAGCTGGTGGACAGGGCGAGCAGGTGGGGCAGGAAGTAGAGCGACTGGTCCATCACGTCGATGCGCAGCGCCTCGTCGGGCACGCCGATGTGGACATGCATGCCGAAGATCAGCATGCGCCGGGCCACGTCGCCGAAGTTCTCCTGCAGCTTGATGTAACGCTGCGCCTCCGTGACGTCCTGCTCCTGCCACGAGGAGAACGGATGGGTGCTGGCGGCCGCGATGCGGAGACCGTTTCTCGAGGCCAGTTGCGCGATCGACCGACGGAGACGGATGAGCTCGTGACGGGCCTCGTCGATCGAGCGGCAGACCTCGCTGCCGACCTCGACCTGGCATTGCAACTGCTCCGCCTTGATCTGCTCCTGGAGCACGATCTGGCCCTGTTCCAGGAACTTCTGGATGAAAGGCTTCAACTCCCGGGTATCGGGGTCGATGATCTGGTACTCCTCTTCGATCCCGATCGTCAGCTCGGGGAGGCTCGTCTTCATGAGTCGGCTCCTGGGTGGGAAACGCCACAAGCGTATCCGTCCCCTCCGGGCGCGCGGGCATCCCAGCCGACCCAGGGTGCTCTGATACCGTGACTTCCGCCATGTGCCGGCCCGCGACCACCGCCTGGCGCCCGCGGGTCCCCCGCGCGGTGAGTTGGCTGCTCGTCCCGCTCCTGCTCATCGGGTCGGCCTGTCGGGGTCCGGAGGCCCCGCCGCAGGCGGCCGCGTCCTGGCCGCTCCACGGCAGCGCGGATGTGGCCCGGGGCGAGGCGGGCATGGTGGTCAGTGGCCACGGCCTCGCCTCCGATGTCGGCGCGGCGATCCTGGCCCAGGGCGGCAACGCGATCGACGCGGCCGTTGCGGTCGGTTTTGCTCTCTCCGCGGTCCTGCCGGCGGCAGGCAACATCGGCGGCGGCGGCTTCCTGGTCTACCGGTCGAGCGACGGCGAGGTACGGGCCCTCGACTTTCGCGAGAAAGCGCCCGCGGGCGTGACGCGCGACATGTTCGTCGACGAAGAAGGCAAGGTCACGGAGAGCGCGGTGATCGGCCACCTTGCGGCCGGGGTTCCCGGATCCGTGGCCGGTCTGTGGGAGATGCATCGGCAGTACGGTTCGGCGTCCTGGCCCGATTTGCTGGCGCCGGCGATCGAGCTGGCACGGGGCCACGAAGTGGACGAGGTCCGCTCGCGGAGCCTCGCGTCGGCGGCAGAGCGGCTCAACCGCTTTCCCGCCAGCGCGGAGCAGTTTCTCGTCGATGGCGAAGCGCCTGCCCCGGGGACGCTCCTGAGGCAGCCGGACCTGGCGGTCACTCTGACGGCGATCGCCGAGGAGGGCCCCGACGGCTTCTACGGCGGTTCCGTCGCCGACCTGGTCGTCGCCGAGATGGAACGGGGCGGGGGCCTGATCTCGCATCAGGACCTGCTGGACTACGCACCCATCTGGCGTGACGCGGTCGACGTCGAGTACCGCGGCCACACGATCCACTCGATGCCGCCGGTCTCTTCGGGCGGTCTGACCCTGGGCCTGATTCTGAACGTGCTGGAAGGCTGGGATCCCCTGCCGCCGTTCGGCAGCGCCGAGTTGATTCACCTGGAGGCCGAGACGATGCGCCTCGCGTTCCGCGACCGCAACACGCTGCTCGGCGATCCGGATTTCGTCGACATTCCGCGGGCGCAGTTCGAGTCCCAGGACTATGCGGACGGGCTGCGCGCACGGATCGACCCGGATCGGGCGCAGCCGTTGCCGCCGGCCGGTGTCGCGCCGCCCGCGGAAGGCACGGAGACGACCCACTACTCGGTGGTCGACCGCTGGGGCAACGCGGCCTCCGTCACGACGACGATCAACAGCGGCTTCGGCAACGCGGTCACGGTCACCGGCGCCGGCTTCCTGCTGAACAACGAGATGGACGACTTCGCCGCGTCGCCGGGCCAGCCGAACCAGTTCGGCCTGGTCGAAGGCGAGAACAACGCGATCGCGCCCGGCAAACGGATGCTGTCGTCGATGGCGCCGAGCATCGTCCTCGACCCGGAGGGCGAACTGAAGATGGTCGTTGGCACGCCGGGGGGACCGACGATCATCACGACCGTCTACCACGTCGTCTCGAACGTGATCGACCACGGGATGGGCCTGCAGCAGGCGGTCGAGAGCCCGCGGGTGCATCACCAGGCGTGGCCGGATCACGTGTTCTACGAAGAGGGCGGCCTTGCCGGCGAGACGCTCGACGGTCTGGCCGCCAGGGGCCACAAGCTGATGGAGCGCGGCCTGAGCGGCGACGTGTCGGCCATTCTGGTGGAGGGGTCGAGCCTGCTCGGCGTGGCGGACCCGCGGCGAGGCGGCGGCGCCAGCGCGCCGCGGGGAGACGCGCCCGGCGACGCCGACTGAGGGGCCGCGGGTGAACGGCCGGCGTATCTTCGCCGCGGTGACGGTCGGTCACCTCGGGATCGACATCTTCAACAGCATGGGGCCGGTGCTGCTCGCCTTCCTCCAGGCGCCGCTCGGTCTCAGCGCCGCCCAGATCGGGCTGGCCGTGGGCCTGTTCCAGGTCCTGGCCGGCACTACCCAGCCGGCGTTCGGCTGGCTGGTCGATCGGGTCGGCAGCCGCTTCCTCGGACCGTTCAGCGTCGCCTTCAACCTGGCCTGCATGGCGCTGGCGGTCTATGCAGCCGCCGCCACCGGGAGGTTCCTGCTGTTCCTCGTCCCGTTCGCTCTCGCGGCGGTTGCCTCGGGCGCCTTTCATCCGCTGGGAGTCATGCACTCGAGCACGGTGAATCTCGCCCGTTCGGCCACGTTCACGGCCATCTTTTTCTTCTGCGGTCAGCTCGGGCTCACCACCGGGCCGCTTCTGGCGGGGTTGGCTCTCGACCGGGCGGGGCTCAACGGGATCTACTGGCTCGTGCTCCTGGCGCTGCCCCTGCCGGTCTTCATGGCGTTCGCGATGGGCCCGCGGCGACTCCATGCCGTGCCGGGTCCCGTGCGAACTGCCGAGGAGATGCCGGCCGCTGCATCGAAAGCGCCGGCCAGCCGCCGGCAACCGGTGCGCGGAGGCGTCATTGCTCTCCTGGCGTTGGTGTTCGCCAGCCGTTCCTGGGCCATGTTCGGAACGATGGCGTTCCTGCCTCTCCTGTTGAGCCAGCAGGGTTACAGCTCATCGGCTCAGGGGCTCGCCAGCGGGCTGTTCCTGCTCGGGGGCGCCGTCACCGCGGTTCTGGCGGGTGCCTGGGCCGATCGCTGGGGACGGCGGCCGGTCGTCTTCCTGACCACGCTGCTGGGTTCCCTGCTGCTGGCCCTGGTGCCGGGCTCCGGGAGCCTCATCTTCGCCGTCGTCCTGCCCTGCGGAGCGCTGCTCGGGGCGTCGCACTCCATCCTGATCGTCATGGCCCAGGAACTGCTGCCCTGGCGCCGCGGTCTGGCTTCGGGAACGGCACTCGGCTTCCTGTTCGCGACGGGCGGGCTTGCCACCTGGGGGATCGGAGGACTCGCCGATCGTTTCGAACTGACGGCTGTGCTGCAGGCCGGCGCCGTCGTCGGCCTCGTGTCCGCCTGTGCTTCCCTGCTCCTGCCGAAACGGGAGCCGAGTCGACTGGCGGCGGCGCCGGCGGTTTCGACCATGCTCGTGGTGGCGCTTGCCGGCATGGCTCTTCTCTGGCCGCGCCCGGCTTTCGCCGGTCTGAACGGCGAGATCAACGGCCAGGTGCGCGACGCCGCGACCGACGTCCCGCTGCCGGGCGCCGAGATCAGGATCACCGGCGACCAGTTGCACAGCAGCCAGACCGTTCGCGCCGGTCGGGGCGGCAGTTTCCGGGCGCCGGGCCTGCCTCCGGGCGACTACTACGTCGAGGCGACCGTGGACGGGTACGCGACCTCCGTGGTCGAGAACCTGATTCTGGTGGCCGGCGGCGTGTTGCGGGTGGACTTCCACATGCGGGCCGGCAGCGCGTCGGCGCTCGACCTCGTCTCCTCGCCGTTGCTTGACGTGGTCACCGGCAGCGACGGGAACGTCCTGGCGGGCGACGACCTGCGGCAGCTGCCCGGTCCCGTCGCGGCCTTCAATCTGGACCTGGCCTCCGGCCTCGACGCCCTGGACGCGGACGTCGCGGTCAACGGCTGGCCGCCCGGCTTCGCCACGTACCGGATCGACGGTCAGGAGAGCGCGCTTCGCGAACCGGGGTCGACCGCCATCGATCCGCGCTGGGTGGATCAGGTGCGCGTCTGGACGATGGAACTGGCGGCGACGATGGCCGGTCCCCACATCGACCTGATCACGCGCTCGGGAGGGACCGACTGGCGGGTGAACGGCGGCTGGTCGACCGTCGAACCGCTCGACAGCGGCGAGCGGCTCGCCCTGCGCCTGCTTGACGCCGGGGAGGCGCCGGCAGGCGGCCGGGACAGGAGGCGCGTCGAGGGTGACGAGGCGACGCTCTTCGCCGGCGGCCCGTTGCGGGACAAGCGCGCCCGCGCGTTCGGCGGCTTCACGAGAAGCCGCAGCCGCGCCACGGAGGACCTCTTCCGGGCCGGCGCACCGGTGACCTGGAGCGAAACCGTCGAACAGTCGGTCGGCAAGCTCGACTGGTGGGCCGGTTCGGCCAGCAACCTGACCCTGAAGCACCACACCGGGTCCGGCGACCTCCATGGCCGGCGGCCCGCGCTGCAGGTCCTGCCGTCACTGGATGGAACCGAGAGTGACCGGTCGCGACGGCAGACCACCAGCCTCAACGTCGAGTGGGGCGTCACCGACCGCCTGTGGTTGCGGGTGTTCGGCGGCCGATCCGACGTCGTCGAGGACGGCGATCCGTGGCAGGGCGCGGGCCTGTACTTCGCGGCGCCGGCGCCCGGCCGGCCGTCGGGTTGGTACGAGGCCGCGCCGGCGAACCGGGTCCGCCGCGCCGCGGAACGCCGGAACTGGGCGGTCGAGCCGTCGTTCTTCCTCTTCGACCACACGCTGGAGATCGGAATCCAGGACTCCAGGAGCAGCCTGGAGCTCGTCCGTTCCGAGCGCTCCGGACGGATGCTGCGCTTTCCGGGCGGCAGGCTCGACGCCTGGAGCGGTGGACCGCTCGGCGCCGCCGGCCTGCGGCAGGAGAAGCGCGCCCTCTACGTGCAGGACGCCTGGCGCGTGGGTGGCGCCTTCCGGAGGCACCTGACCCTGCACGGCGGGCTTCGCGCTGAAGAGGAACAGGCGGGTCCCCTCGACCTCGAGTTCGCGGACCGCACGGAGCCGCGGCTCGCGTTCGTCTGGGACGTCGCCGGCCGCGGAAGATGGAAGGTCTACGGCGGCGCCGCCTGGTGGCACATCGACGTCTCCCGGCCGCGGGCGGGTCGCTCCGACCTCGACGCGGTCGCGACGCTGGACGCGACCGGGGGCTACAGCGGCGCCGGCCTCGACTTCACGAGGGCGGCGGTCGATCCGGATCTCCGTCCGGGCCGGGTGCGCGAGCTCCAGTTGGGGACGGGCTATCAGTTCCTGCCCGACGTCGTGATTTCGGCCCGCGTCTCCCGACGGCGCCTGCGGGACGGCATCCGTCTCATGCCGCTACCGGCCGGCGGCGAGGTCGTGCCGACGTTGCTGACCCCCGGCCGCGGCGCCGGCAGCGAGCTTCCCCAGCTCGAACAGGACTGGTGGGGCGCCGAGCTCAATGCGAACGTCGGCTTCAGGCCCTCCTGGAGGATCCACTTTTCGTACCTCCTGAGCCGCCTCACCGGCAACCACGAGGCCGGCGGACTCGGGCTGGAGGCCGGAACCCTGCCTGGCGCCCATCCGCTCCTGGCCGCCCTCGACCTCTGCTCCTCGCCCGTGCCCTGCGACGTGTTCGATGTCACGAGCGACAGCCGACGCCTGAGCATCGACCGCGAGCATCAGCTGTCCGGCTGGCTCGTTCTGTCGCCGGGCGAACGCTGGCTGATGGCTCTCGTCTACCGCTTCCGCACGGGGGCTGCCTACGTGCCGCGGGCCTTGACCGTGCGGGTCGACGAAGCGAGGCGCATCCTCAGCACCGGCCTGACCCCCCTGGCGCCTGGCGTGGACGCGCCGGTCAAGAGCGCCGATCTCAAGCGCGCGGACCTGTCCCTGACCTACCGCGTGCCGCTTCGCTCCGACGACCGGCGGCTTTCCCTGTTCGCCGAGGCCCTCAACGTCTTCGATCAGGACGCCGCCGATCAGCTCTGGCCTCTCGCCTACCTGGACCCGGTCCTGGTCGGTCCGGACCGGCCCGACCTGCTCGTCTCCGCGGCGGCTCAGGGGGCACGGCCGGATCTGCGCGAGTCTCTGCCTGTCGCGTTCCAGACCAGCCGCCGGGTGCGGGCGGGGTTGCGGCTCCAGTTCTGACGTTCTACACCAGTTCGCTGAGGTGCCTCAGCGCGGCCAGCAGGTCGGGCGTCTCCGTCAGGACGCCGCGGAGCGGGTCGGTCTTCAGCTTCCTGAGCCGTTTCGGCACGGTCCGGATGTTGTGGTCGCGGAGATCGAGGCCGGGCTTGACTTCGGACCAGCGCAGGGGCGTCGACACGGGCGCTGCCGGCAGGGGACGGACGCTGAACGGGGCGACGAGCAGGCGGCCGCGGCCGTTCTGGACGAAGTCGATGTAGACCTTGCCGCCGCGGCGTTCGGGATTGCGGGTGACGGTGGCGATCTCCGGCAGTTGCCGGCAGATGATCTGCGCGATCAGTTGTCCCAGGCTGCGCGACTGCTCGTACGTGCAGGCGCCGCCCAGCGGCAGGAGCACGTGGAGGCCGCTCGAACCGCTGGTCTTGACGAAGCAGGGCAGCTCGATCTTCCGGCACAGGCGCCGGATGGCGAGGGCGATCTCGATCACGTCCTCGAAGGGCGCGTCCTTCGGATCGAGGTCGAGGATGCACCAGTCGGGCTGGCCGAGCTGGTGCAGCCGGCTGGACCAGACGTGGAGGACGATCGCGGCCAGGTTGGCCACGTAGACCAGGCTCTCCCGGTTCTGACAGACGAAGTACTCGACGTCCTTGCCGGTCCGCGGGCTCGTCAGCCTGACCGTCTGCAGCCAGTCGGGAGCGAAGTCGGGCGCGTTCTTCTGGAAGAAGGACTTGCCGTCGATCCCGTCGGGATAGCGGGTCATCACCAGCGGGCGGTCGGAGAGGTAGGGCTGCATCGCGCCGGCGATGGCGGCGTAGAAGTCGATCAGGTCGCCCTTCGTGTAGCCCTCGTCCGGCCAGAACACCTTGGACTCGTTCGTGACGTCGACCTGCCGTTTCGGCGGCGCCGGCTGGGCGGCTTCGGCGCCGCGGGGAGCGGCGCGGCGGACGCAGTCTTCGAGTGGTTTGTCGTCACGCAGGCGGAGGAAGACGGGATGCCGGAGCATGCCGTGCGGAGTCCACTCCTTGTAACGGACCTCGCAGATGAACTCGTCGTCCGGCTCGACCCAGGTCTGGTCCTCGATGCGGCCGCCCATCAGGTGGCCGTCGGTCAGCTCGTTCCCGGCCGCTGCGTCCTCGCCGGCCGGCGCGTGGCAGGGAGGATCCTCGCGTTGGCGCGGCGACAGAAGCTCCGCCAGGTTCGTCAGGTCCGCGTCGCTGAATCCGGTGCCGACACGACCGGCGTAGACCAGGCCTCCGGCCTCGGCGTTCCAGACCGCGAGGTGGAGCGAGCCCAGGCCGACCCGGCTGCCCTTGGGCGGCGACATGCCGACGATCGCGAAATCCCCCGTCCGTTCGGCGCGCAGCTTGACCCAGGACGATGAGCGGCGGCCGGTGTAGCGGGACGCGCCGTCCTTCGCCATGGTGCCCTCGAGTCCCATCGCGACCGCCTGCTCGAAGAACTCCTCGCCCCGTTCCTCGATGTGGTCCGAGTAGCGAAGCGGCCCGGCGGGCGGCAGAACCTGAGCCAGCCAGTCCTTGCGCTCGAGCAGGGGCAGCGGCCGCAGGTCGCGACCCTCGAACGCGACGAGGTCGAAAGCGAACAGCGTTGCCGGCCGGCGTACCGAGGCCTGTTCGATGTCGACCGGGCGACTGAGCAGGGCGCGCGTCTGCAGCCTGGCGAAGCTGGGCCGGCCGCCGCCGTCGAGGACGGTGACCTCGCCGTCGAGCACCAGCGAGTCCACCGGCAGGCGGCGCAGGGCGCGGGCCAGCTCCGGGTAGAGCGCCGTGACGTCGCCGCCGCGCCGGTAGCGGAGGAAAACGCTGCCGCCTTCCTTGGCGGCGACCAGACGGTAGCCGTCGTACTTCAGTTCGTAGATCCAGCCGGCGCGCGAGAAGGGCCGGTCAGCGGTTGTCGCGAGCATCAGCGGCAGCGAGCGCGGGTCCACCGGCCGGCTCGGCGCATCGGAGGCTTCGATCCCGGTCCGCACCTCTTCGATCCGGTCGCATCCGTCCCGAAGCTCCTCGACGGTCAGGCCCGACAGCACGGACTCGGGCGGCAACCCGTCCTCGTCGTCGCCTTCCTCCTGCGGGCGCGACGCCGCGTCCGGCTTCTTCATCAGCAGCCACTGGCTGCCGTCGTCGGTCTGCCGTCGACCGCCCGTGCGGAACAGGGTCCAGACGCCGCGCAGCTTGTAGCCCTGGAGTTCGAACAGCAGCTTGCCGCTCTCCATCCCGGCAACCGGGTCCTCGAGCGGAACCCAGCGCCCGCTGTCCCAGACGATCATCGCGCCGGCGCCGTAGTTGCCGGCGGGGATGGATCCTTCGAAGTCGGCGTACTCCAGCGGGTGGTCCTCAGTGGCCACCGCGAGCCGCTTTACCTCGGGGTCGAGGCTGGGGCCGCGCGGCACCGCCCAGGACTTGAGCGTGCCCTCGAGTTCCAGCCGCAGGTCGAAGTGGACCCTCCTGGCGGCGTGCTTCTGGACCACGAAGCGCCCGCCGCCTGCAGCGGCCCGGGAACCCATCGGCTCGGGCGTCGCCTCGCTCGAACGCTTGCGGCGGTAGGCCTCCAGATCGCCGTGCGGCATGAGGACCGCATTCTCACAGACCGGTGCCATGCCCCGCGAAAGCGCTTCCGGTGCTAGAATCCGCCGTCTATGCCTGCTCGTACGGTTGGCGGCGGCACCGTCTCGTTCGGACTCGTTTCGATTCCGGTCCGCCTGTACTCCACGTCGGAGACCTCCGGCGCGGTTCGCTTCAACATGCTGGACCCGAGCGACAATTCGCGGGTCAAGCAGCAGTTGATCAACCCTCGCACCGGCGACGTTGTCGAGCGCAAGGAGACGATCAAGGGCTACGAGTTCGGCAAGGGCCAGTACGTCACCTTCAGCGACGAGGAGATCAAGGAACTCCAGGAGAAGGCGTCGCCGGCGATCGAGATCACCGAGTTCGTGCCGCTCACCGAGGTCGAGCCGATCTACTTCGAGAAGTCGTACTACCTCGGCCCGGAGAAGGGCGGCGAACGCGCCTACCGCCTCCTCAGCGAGGCGATGCGCAAGACGGGCCGTTCGGCGCTGGCCAAGCACGCGGCCCGCGGCAAGCAGTACCTCGTCATGCTGCGTCCCTACGGTTCGGGACTCCTGATGCAGCAGTTGAAGTACGAGGACGAGTTGAAGTCGTTCGACGAGGTGCCGCTGGGCGAGGAGACGGAACTCAAGCCAGGCGAACTGGAACTCGCCGTGCAGTTGATCGAGCAGATCGCTTCGGATGACTTCAAGCCGGACCAGTACACGGACGAGGTGCGCAAGCGGCTCTGGGACGCCATCCAGAGCAAGATCGACGGCCGCGAGCTCGCGGACGACGAGACGGAGGCGCCGCAGGCGCAGATCATCGACCTGATGGAGGCGTTGAAGGCGAGCCTGTCGAAGAACGGCGAGACGGACGCGGAGGCAACCGCCGAATCCAAGCCGGCCAGGAAGGCGTCGGCACAGCGCAAGGCGACGAAGAAGAAGCGGGCTCGACGGGCTGCAGGCGCCCCGGCGAAACGGGCCGTGGCCGGTTGAAGTGAGTACCCGTTCGTGAGGACGGGTCGCGAGGGCCGCGCTGCGGCCGCGGCCGTGTCCGTTCAACAGACTGGATCCGCACACACTCGCGGGCGGGAAGCGGCTAAGGTAGCCGTCCGTTCCGGCCCGCGCCGGTAGGAAGCAGTACAGGAGGCCTCGAGATCGCACGCCCATCAAACGAGCCGCGCATCAACCACCGGATCCGGAAGACCCCGGTACGGCTCATCGATCAGAACGGCGCCCAGGTAGGCGTCGTTCCCCTGGAGGACGCGAAGAGGAGGGCCCAGGACGCTCGGCTCGATCTCGTCGAGGTCGGTCCCAACGCGGATCCGCCCGTGGTCCGGGTCATGGACTGGGGCAAGGTCAAGTTCGAGCGCGACAAGAAGAAGCGCGAGTCACGGAAGAAGGCGGCGACGATCGACCTGAAGGAGGTCAAGTACCGGCCGACGATCGATCCGCACGACTACCAGATCAAGACGGACCGCGCGCTCCGCTTCCTCCGCGAGGGCAAGAAGGTCAAGGTGACGATCTTCTTCCGCTACCGGCAGCTCCGCAGGCCCGAACTCGGCATCGCCATCCTGGACAAGGTGAGCGACGCGATCGAGGGCGTGGGCGAGGTGGAGACCCGGTCGGGACTGGAGGGCCGTCAGATGACGATGGTCCTGAACCCGATCGCCCAGGCAGACTGAAGCCGAAGCGGCGACCGCTCTGTCGCTAGTACAGCACCACCGAGCGGATGCTCTCGCCTTCGTGCATCAGGTCGAAGGCGTGGTTGATGTCGTCGAGCCCCATCGTGTGGGTGATCATGCTGTCGATCTCGATCTCGCCGGCCATGTACTGGTCGACCATGCCGGGGATATCGCTGCGGCCCCGGACGCCGCCGAAGGCGGTGCCGCGCCAGACGCGGCCGGTGACGAGCTGGAAGGGGCGGGTGGCGATCTCCTGACCGGAACCGGCGACGCCGATGATCACGGACTCGCCCCAGCCCTTGTGGCAGCACTCCAGGGCGGCGCGCATGACCTCGACGTTGCCGATGCACTCGAAGGAGTAGTCGACGCCACCGTCGGTCAGGTCGACGATGACCTCCTGGATCGGGTCGTCGTAGTCGGCCGGGTTCACGAAGTCGGTGGCGCCGAGGGAGCGGGCAAAGTCGAACTTGGACGGATTGACGTCGATCGCGATGATCCGGCCCGCCTTCGCCATGACCGCGCCCTGGATCACCGACAGACCGATTCCGCCGAGGCCGAACACCGCGACCGTCGAGCCGGGCTCGACCTTGGCCGTATTGAGCACCGCGCCGATGCCGGTTGTGATGCCGCAGCCGAGCAGGCAGACCTTGTCCAGCGGCGCCGCCTTGTTCACCTTGGCGGTCGAGATCTCGGCGATGACCGAGTACTCGGAGAAGGTCGACGTGCCCATGTAGTGGTAGAGGGAGCTGCCGCCACTCGAGAACCGGGAGCTGCCGTCGGGCATTACGCCCTGGCCCTGGGTGGCGCGGATCGCCTGGCAGAGGTTCGTCTTGCCGGACTGGCAGAACTTGCACTCGCGGCATTCCGCCGTGTAGAGCGGGATCACGTGGTCGCCGGGCGCAACGGAGGTCACGCCGGGCCCGACCTCCTCCACGATCGCGCCGCCCTCGTGGCCGAGGATCGCGGGGAACAGTCCCTCCGGGTCGGCGCCCGACAGGGTGTAGGCGTCCGTGTGGCAGACGCCGGTGGCGACGACGCGCACCAGGACCTCGCCTTCCTTCGGGCCTTCGACGTCGACTTCTTCGATCTCGAGTGGCTTGCCCGCTTCGTGGGCGACCGCGGCTCTTGACTTCATTTGATGCCTGCCTCCCCTTAGGAAAAATCAGGAAAATTCTATGGTCCGGCGACGATAACCGGAGGCTAACATCGTTAGGGAAACGCCGCCGGTTGGTCTCCGGCTGAGCGTAAACAAGGAGGAAGAGGCAGAAGCAGAAACCAAGGGAGGAAAGGCACATGCGCAAGCTGCTCATGGAGTGCATCGGCACGCTGTTCTTGATGATGGCCGTGGCCTTCAGCGGGAACAACCCCATCGCCGTCGGTCTGATGTTGGCGGTGATGGTCTACAGCGGCGGACACCTGTCCGGCGGACACTTCAACCCGGCAGTGAGCCTGGCCGCATGGATGCGCGGCAAGCTCGGCGTGGCCGACATGGTCCAGTACATGGTGGCCCAGGTTGTCGGCGCCTGCCTTGGTTGGCTCGTCCACAGCTACCTGATGGGCGGCAGCACGGCGCCGATGCCGACCGAGCATCCGGTCATGCACGGCGTGGTGGCCGAGGCGCTGCTCGCCTTCGCGCTCGTCACCGTTGTCCTGAACATGATGTCCTCGCGGTCGGCCGGCAACCCGGTCGGCGGCCTGGCCATCGGCTTTACACTCTCGGCTGCCCTGTACACGGGCGCTGGTGTTTCCGGTGGTGCGTTCAATCCCGCAGTTGGTCTCGGCCCCCAGGTCATGGAAGCGATCACGGGCGGCGGCTTCGATGCCAACACCCTGGCGCTCTACGGCGTGGGTCCGCTGGTCGGCGGCGCGGTGGCGGCGCTCGTCTACAAGTTCCTCAACGACTGAGATTGACGCCGGCGCACGCCGGCGCCTGAGACCGCACGTGACCCCGGTCCGTCGACCGGGGCACGTTGCGGTGCGTCTGGCGTTGCCGCTCCTTCTGGCCGCGTCTCCGGGCGCCCGGGCGCAGCAGCCCGGCGCGGCGATCGACGTCCTCGACTACCGCTTCGAACTCGACCTCTCCGACCAGACGGACGAGATCGAGGGACGGGCGGCCATCGCCTTTCGCGTCCTGCGACCCGTTGGCGAGGTCGAGTTCGATCTCGACGACCCGGCCGCGGACAGCGGCCTGGAAGCCGGAGGAAAAGCCGGCGACGGCCGGCCGGCCGGCGGCATGGTCGTCTCCTCGGCGACCCTCGCCGACACGGCCCTCCGGTTCCGGCAGCAGGACGACCGGCTCCTCGTGGCGCTGGACGGCGAGGCCGCGGCCGGCGAACGGCGCCGCATCGAGATCCGCTATCGCGGCGTCCCCGCCGACGGCTTCACGATCGGCACGAACCGCCACGGCGAACGGACGTTCTTCGCCGACAACTGGCCGGATCGGGCCCACCACTGGCTGCCGGTCGTCGATCATCCATCGGACAAGGCCACCGTGGCGTTCGTCGTCACGGCGCCGTCGCACTACCAGGTCGTCGCCACCGGCGCCTTCGTCGAGGCGGTCGACCTAGGAGGCGGCATGCGCCGCACCGAGTGGCGCAGCCGGGCTCCCATCGCCACCAAGGTGATGGCGGTCGGCGTCGCGCGCTTCGTCCGACACCGGCAAGGCGAAGTCAACGGTGTGCCCGTGGAGATCTGGGTCTACCCGCAGGATCGGGACGTCGGCCTGCGGGCGTTCGCTCCGGGGCCGCGCGTGCTGGGGAGCTTCGAGCGACGGCTCGGGGACTACCCGTACGCCAAGCTCGCCAACGTGCAGACAACGACCCGCTGGGGCGGTCTGGAGAATGCCGGCAACGTGTTCTACGACGAGGACGCGATCCACAGTCGAAGCGGCATCGAGACCTTGATCGCGCACGAGATCGCCCACCAGTGGTTCGGCGACGCGGTCACCGAGAGCGATTGGCCCCATGTGTGGCTCAGCGAGGGCTTCGCGACCTACCTGACCGCCTGCTACCTGGACTGGACGTACGGTCGCGGTCGCTTCATGGGCCAGATGGACGCGGCGCGGGAGCGAGTGCTCGCGTACGTGGCGGAGGCTCCGGACTCGGTCATCGTGCCGGAGTCCGTGCCCGACCCGCGGCGTCTGCTCAGCCCGAACGTCTACCAGAAGGCGGCCTGGGTGCTGCACATGCTCCGGGGCCAGGTCGGCGACGGCACGTTCTGGAAGGGGATGCGGACGTACTACGAGCGCTTCCGCGACCGGAACGCCTCGACCGCCGACTTCGCCGCGGTCATGGAGGATGTATCGGGCCGTGAACTCGAGTGGTTCTTCGACCAGTGGCTGCGCCGGCCCGGCGTGCCGGAACTCGAGGTCGCGTGGCGCTTCGACGAGGCGGCGTCGGCGGTCGAACTGACGGTTGTGCAGCTCGGTCCGACGATCTACCGCCTGCCGCTGGACGTGGAGGCCGTGCTCGACGACGGCCGCACCGTCCGCGGCCGCGTCGACGTCGAAGGCGAGCGGACGGCCGCCTCGCTGCCCGTGCAATCCCGACCTGAGCGGCTCCGCATCGACCCGGACGCCTGGCTCCTCATGAGGTACACGGCGCTACGATGACGCCATGCCGCCTCGCCTGACTGCCGCCGCCGACTTCGAGCGTGCCCACGCCAACAGCGCCTTCGGCACGGTCCTCGCCGACCCCCCTTGGCAGTTCACGAACCGCACCGGCAAGGTCGCCCCCGAGCACCACCGCCTCAGCCGCTACGCGACCCTCTCGCAGGCTGAGATCGCCGCGATCCCGGTGGCCTCCGCCTGCGGCGAGGCGGCCCACCTCTACCTCTGGGTGCCCAACGCCCTCCTCCAGGAGGGCCTCGACGTCATGGAGCGCTGGGGCTTCACCTACAAGACGAACCTGGTCTGGCACAAGGTGCGCAAGGACGGCGGCCCCGACGGCCGCGGCGTCGGCTTCTACTTCCGCAACACGACGGAACTCGTCCTCTTCGGCGTTCGCGGCAAGCTGCGCACCCTCTCCCCCGGCCGCAGGCAGGTCAACATCATCCGCACCCGCAAGCGGGAGCACTCCCGCAAGCCGGACGAGCTCTACGACATCATCGAAGCGTGCAGCCCGGGCCCGTACCTCGAACTGTTCGCCCGCGGCCGCCACTCGAATCTCTGGACCGCCTGGGGCGACCAGAGCACCGACTACGAACCGGACTGGCCCACGTACGCGAACGCGAGTGACGCCGCCCGCTGAAGGAGACCACCATGTGCAGGAACATCCGCGTCCTCTACAACTTCGAACCCCCCGCGAGCGACGAGGAAGTGCGCGCCGCAGCGCTCCAGTACGTGCGCAAGGTCAGCGGTTCGACGAAGCCGTCGCGCGCGAACGAAGCCGCCTTCGAACGGGCGGTGAACGCCGTCGCCGAGACGACTGCCCGGTTGCTCCAGGAACTCACCACGACCGCGCCGCTACGCAACCGGGAGGCCGAGGCCGAGAAGGCGCGCGAGCGGTGGCGGCGGCGCCAGGCGCGGATGGCCGCGGCGGGTCAGGTCTCCGCCGCAACCACTTCGTCGTAGTAGTCGATCACCCGTCGCACGTAGGCCCGCTTCTCGATGTAGCTGCCGGGGTAGAAGCTCCGCTTGAAGCCGTAGATGATCACGTTGCGCAGGTCCTCGAGCGACAGGTCGAAGGCCTCGCAGGCGGAGGCGATCTCCCTGGTCACGGTGGTGCGGGACATCAGGCGGTTGTCCGTGCACAGGGTGACCGAGAGCCGATCCTGGATCATCCGGCCGAAGGGGTGGTCTGAGAACCTCTCGAGGCGCTGGATGGACTGCAGGTTCGAGGTGATGCAGACCTCGAGGGTGATCCGCCGGTCGCTGATGTACTGGGCCAGGTTGCGGATGTAGCGCTCGGGGTCCCTGGCCGCCGCGGAGTCCGGGTTGTCGCGGCGGAGCCGGTCGGCGGCGTAGAGGTGGGTGCCGTGGCCGATGCGGTCGGCCTGAAGCAGCGTGATCGCCTGGAAGATGCTCTCCGGCCCGTAGGCCTCGCCGGCGTGGATCGTCTTCTTCAGGAAGTGCTGCTGCGCGTAGAGGAAGGCGTCGCGATGCACGGCGGCCGGGTTGCCCGCCTCGGCGCCGGCGAGGTCGAAGGCGACGACGGGCAGCCCGAGCCGGTCGCGCGCCTCGACGACGGAACGGGCCAGCGACAGCGAGGCGGCGGCGTGGATCTCCGGCCTGGTCCAGCCGTGGAGCGCGGTGAACAGCCCCCGGTAGTAGGGGCTGTGGCCGGGGCCGAACATGCGGAGGGCGCAGGCGATGATCCCGTAGCGGAAGGGCGGCTCGGCGCCGTTTCGCACGTTGTTGGTCGCTTCGTGCTCGCGCTGGACGCGGGCGAGCCCACGGTCGACCGCGGCCAGCACGCCGGCGATGTCGAGATCGGGCCCGGTGTGGAGCTGCGGCGCCAGCCGCACCTCCACGTAGCAGACGTTCTCGGCCAGGTTGTCGGCGCCGAGCTCGTAGGCGGCCCGCTCCAGAGCCTCGGCGGTGCAGAGAGCCGGCGCGGTGTAGGAGAAGGTGCGGAGGTAGTCCTCGAGGTCGTCGTAGGTCTCCTTGAAGACGAGTTCGAGGAGGCCCTCCGGCGTCTGGGAGGGGAGTTCCAGGCCGGCGTCGCGCGCCAGCTCGATCAGGGTGTCGAGCCGGAGCGAACCGTCCAGGTGAACGTGAAGGTCGGTCTTCGGAAGCCTGCCGATGAGATCGGCGCGGGAGAGCGGCCCGTTCAAGTCGGTATCATGCGCGGTCTGCATGGCGCAGTGTACAGGCATTCGGGTCACTGGGGATTTCCAGCGGGGAGCGAGACGATGACGACGACCAGGCGTTCCTTTCTTCATGGCGTGGGCGGTCTCGGCGCGGCGGCGGCCGGGTTCGGTACGGCGGGCGCGGCGCTGGCGGCGCCGGCGCGCCGGAAGGCGGTGGCCCCGAGCGACCGCATCCGGGTCGGCGCGATCGGCGTGAGAGGCATGGGTTCGAGCAACATGGGCTCGATGCTCGACATCGACGGGGTCGAGTGCGCGGCGCTCTGCGACGTGGACGGCAACGTCCTCGGGGAGCGGGTCAAGTCCTTCGAGGAGCTGACCGACAGCAAGCCGGACGCCTACACCGACTACCGCAAGCTGCTCGAGGACGACGAGATCGACGCGGTGATCATCGCCACCCCGGACCACTGGCACTGCAAGATCATGGTGGACGCCTGCGAGGCGGGCAAGGACGTCTACGTCGAGAAGCCGATGGCGAACTCGATCGAGGAGGTCCGCATCATGCAGCAGGCCGCCAGGGCCTACGGCCGGGTGGTCCAGGTCGGCCAGTGGCAGCGCTCGGGCAAGCACTGGCAGGACGCGATGGAGTATCTCTGGTCCGGCGAGCTCGGGCAGATCCGCACGGCCAAGGCCTGGGCCTACATGGGATGGGACGCACCGGTGCACGTGCCGGACTCGAAGCCGCCCAAGGGCGTCGACTACGACATGTGGCTCGGCCCGGCGCCGAAGCGGCCCTTCAACGAGAACCGCTTCCACTGGAACTTCCGCTGGTACTGGGACTACGCCGGCGGCCTGATGACGGACTGGGGCGTCCACCTGATCGACATGGTGCTGATGGGCATGAAGGCGACCGCGCCGAAGTCCGTCATGTCGCTGGGCGGCCCGTTCGGCTATCCGGACGCCCCGATCGAAACCCCGGACACCCAGCAGGCGGTCTACGAGTACGACGACTTCACGATGATCTGGGAGCACGCCCTGGGCATCGCCCTCGGTCCGCACCAGCGCGGGCACGGCGTTTCCTTCATCGGCAACAAGGGAACCCTGGTGATCGACCGCAGCGGCTGGGAGGTGCTGCCCGAAGTCGGCCGCGAGGACGGCAGGAGGTTCTACAAGACGCCAGCCATTCCCGACCGGTCCGCCTCGCGGAGCCAGCGGGGCCTGGCCCAGCACACCGAGGACTTCATCGAGTGCATGAAGACGAGGGAGCAGCCGCGCTGCAACGCGGACGTCGGCGCCCTCGTCGCCGTGAACGCGCACATCGGGAACATCGCGTTCCGCACCGGCCGGCGGGTCTACTGGGATCAGGAGGCCGGCCGCTTCAAGGGCGACGACGAGGCGAACGCAATGCTCCTGGCCGAGTACCACAACGGCTGGCAGGTGCCCCGGGTGACGGGCGGCGAGGCGTCGGCCGGCTGAGGTGACCGAACTCGAAGACCGCCGGCTCGGCGCCGCGACCATCCTGTTCGGCGCCGGCGGCGGGAAGTACCCCGACAACAACGCCCTGCTGATCGAGGGCGCCGGGTCGACGATGCTCGTCGACCCGTCCCTCGGCGTCCGGGCCCGCGGCCGGAGCGCATTGCCTCCGGTCGACCTCGTCCTGCTCAGCCACTGCCACGAGGACCACACGGCCGCGTTGCCGCTGTTCCGGGACGCGCCGGTGTACGTCCACGAGGAGGATCTGCCCGGCCTGCTCGACTTCGACGGCTTTCTGGGCATCTTCGGCGTCGAGCCGGAGCGCCAGGAGGAGTACGGTCACTTCCTGAGGACGACGTTCTTCTACGAGCCCCGGCCCGACGCCGTGCCGTTCCGGGACGGCGACCTGTTCGATCTCGGCGGCGGCGTGTCGGTGCGGGTGATCCACACGCCCGGTCATACCCGCGGCCACTGCGCTCTGCTGATCGAACCGGACGGCGTCCTGTTCCTGGGCGACATCGACCTGACCGGATTCGGCCCGTACTACGGCGACGCCTGGTCCGACCTTGAAGCGTTCGAACGTTCGCTCGAACTGGTGCGCGACATCGAGGCGAGGCACTACGTCACCGGCCACCACATCGGCCTGCTCGCCGACCGGGAGGCGTTCCTCGCTCGCCTGGACCGCTACGTCGAGCGCATCGCCGACCGCGAGCGGCGCCTGCTCGAGTACTTGGCGGAACCGCGAACGATGGACGACATCGTCGCCCACCGATTCGTCTACCGCCCGCACGACGAGGGGGACGGCATCGCGAAGGCGGAGCGGTGGAGCATGCAGTTGCATCTGGACCGGCTGGAACGGAACGGCAGCGTCGAACGCGCAGGCCCGACCTACCGCGGCCTCACCTGAGCGGCGCGGAACCGGGTGCGCCGGCGCCCTCTCACACCGGGTGCGCCGGCGCCCTCGCCGGCCTCCGGCGGAAAGCGCCGGCCTCCGGAAGTGCTGCCGGCGGCAGCAGGTCTATACTGCGGAACGAGCGGCGGCTGTCGCTTTCGACGCCGATCGTCGGGGGAACAGGAGGGTTTCGGATGACCGTCAAGAAAGTGGCCGCGACTGTCGTTTCGGCTTCGGTTCTGGTTGTTGCGCTGCTTGTCGTCGCACTGCCCGTCCTCGCCGACGACGGGGCGGCCGTGGATCATCTGCTCGAACCGGACACGATCCATCCGGCGACCGCCGACCAGTTCCGCGCCGTGCTGGAGCACCACCGCGGCAAGGTCGTCGTGGTCAACTACTGGGCCACCTGGTGCATCCCCTGCCTCCAGGAGCTGCCTGAGCTCGATCTTCTGCAGGAGCGCTACGCCGACCGCGGCCTCGTCGTGCTTGCCGTCTCGCTGGACGATCCCGAGAAGCTCGAGGACCGGGTGCGGCCGTTCTTCGCAAAACGGGCGCCGGGGCTGGTTTCCTATCTGGCCAGCGCCGGGGAAGACGACTCGGTGGAGTTCGTGACTTCGTTCGATCCGGAGTGGCCCGGTGCGCTGCCGACGACCATGTTCTTCGACCGCGGCGGCGAACTGACGAACGTTCATCTCGGACGGATGCTCTACGCGGAGTTCGAGGAGGCTGTCCTCGGACTGCTGGGCGACGGCGAGGGATCCTGACCGGCGGGCGGACCGGCCCCACTCCGGGCTCGACCGGGGCCTCATGAGATCCCACAACGCACTGGCCGAACCGGCGGTCGACCGGCGCTCGGAGCGGCGCGCCGACGCCGAGTGGCTGGCGCGCCGCCTCGCCGATCCCGCCAGCCAGTTGACGGTGGTGTGGCGTGAGCGAAGCCTCGTCTTCGACGCGCACGCCGGAGACCAGGGTCCGGTTCCGGGCACGGTGGCAGCCGTCGAGGCGGCCGGGCTGGTCGAGCAGACCGAGGACGTCGTCTTCCTGGGCGAAGCGGAGGGCGTCGCCTACTTCTCGGTCGACCTATCCGACCGGGAAGATCCGCTCGCCGGCCCATTGCGGGGAGCCGGCCGCTTCGTCGAACTGCGCCAGGTCGGGGCCGCGATGAGCGGTCAGGGCGGCAACCTGCTCGCCTATGCCCGCGCCATGGCCACTTGGCACCGGCGCCACCGTTTCTGCGGCCAGTGCGGCGCCGCCACGGCGAGCCGGCAGGCCGGCCACCTTCGTGTGTGCACCGGCTGCGGGGCGGAGCACTTCCCACGCACCGATCCCGCCGTCATCATGCTCGTTCACACCGGTGCCGCCGCGGAAGACGGCTCCTGCCTGCTCGGCCGGCAGGCCTCGTGGCCGCCGGGGATGTTCTCGGCCCTCGCCGGCTTCGTCGAGCCCGGCGAGAGCCTGGAGAGCGCGGTTGCCCGCGAGGTCCGCGAGGAGACCGGCATCTCGGTGGACGCGGTCCGCTATCACTCCTCCCAGCCCTGGCCGTTCCCGACCTCGATCATGCTCGGCTTCTATGCGACGTCGCCCGGCGGCGACGTGCGGGTGGACACGGAAGAGCTGGAGCAGGCCGTCTGGGCGACCCGCTCCGAACTGGAGTACGCGCTGCGCGCCCGGGAGGTGCGGCTGCCACCGCCGTTCTCCATCGCCCGCCGTCTGATCGACGACTGGCTGCGCGCCGAGCGTTAGAGGACCCACTGGGTGCGCCGGCGCCCTCGCCGGCCTTCGGAAGAGACGCGCTCCGGCACTGGGTGCGCCGGCGCCCTCGCCGGCCTTCTGGAAAAGCGCCGCCGCGAAGCGGCGACCATGCGGCCTCGCGTAGCATTGTCCGCCCATGCCTCTCGACTCCACCAACGGCGGCGCCTCGTCTCTCGCGGTCATCGACCGCCTCGGCCGGCCGGTGCGCGACCTGCGCATCTCGGTCATCGACCGTTGCAACTTCCGTTGCACGTTCTGCATGCCGGCGGATCGGGAGTACAAGTTCCTGCCCAGGCAGCAGTTGATGACCTTCGAGGAGATCGAGCGCCTGGTGCGGCTGTTCGTGCAGCTCGGTGTCCGCAAACTGCGGCTCACCGGCGGCGAGCCCCTGCTGCGGCGTGACATCGAGGAACTGGTCCGGATTCTGGCCGCCGTGCCGGGAGTCGAGGACCTGGCGTTGACCACGAACGGCGCCCTGCTCGGCGCCAAGGCGAAGGCGCTGGCCGACGCCGGCCTCGACCGGGTGACCGTCAGCGTCGAGTCCCTGCACGACGACGTCTTCGGTCGGGTCACCGGCCTCGGCCACGGCGTCGGCCAGGTGCTGGAAGGGATCGACGCCGCTGCCGACGCTGGTCTTGGACCGATCAAGATCAACACCGTCGTCATGAAGGGCACGAACGAGGACGAAGTCGCCGACATCGCGAGCTACTTCAAGGCGCGGGGCCACATCGTCCGCTTCATCGAGTTCATGGACGTCGGCACCGTGAACGACTGGAGCCTCGACCAGGTCGTGACCGCCTCCGGGATCGCCGACCGCATCGCCGAACGCTGGGCCTTCGAGCCCGTCGACCGCGCCCAGCCCAGCGACGTCGCCGAGCGTTTCCGTTATCTGGACGACGGCGTCGAATTCGGCGTCATCCCCTCGATCAGCCGCCCCTTCTGCGGCGACTGCGCCAGAGCCCGCCTCTCCTCCGACGGCCGCCTCTACACCTGCCTCTTCGCCGACACCGGTCCGTCCTTGCGCGACCGGATGCGTGACGGCGCCACGGACGAGGAACTGCTCGCGTTCCTGGCGCAGCACTGGCGGCAACGCGAAGACCGCTACTCCGAAGTCCGCTCGGAGCGCCTCCGCGCCGGCCTCCAGCCGGTTCCGGAACGCGTCGAGATGTTCCGCATCGGCGGCTGAGCCCGGCTGCGGGGACTGCCTGTGCTTCAGCGGTCGTTCGCTCTCTCGGCGGCGACCAGACGGCCTACGCTGATGCCCTCCGGAAGGCGCGGGAGTGTCGCGTGCAACACGCGCTCGACATCCAGCAGAACGCGGGGTGCTGTTGCGAGGCCTTGACGGATCAGCCCTGCCGCGGCAGCGTCGGGAGCGTGGAGTAGTCCGCTGAGGTTATTCTTCGTTTCGCTGACGCTGGCCCGCTTCATCCAGTCACTCTGGTCAGAGTAGACAGGCCTGTCAAGCGCGGTAGCGATGTAACCGTTCGCTGACCGATCGGTGACTGCGTGGAAAGAAGGTCGTTCCGCCGTTGACCGTCGACGGAGGCAGTCGGTAGCCTGTCGATGATGACGACGGTCGATCAGGCGGCGGAACGGGACGACCGGCTGTCGCGGCTCGACGAGCCCGTCACTCGAGGCGACATGGCCGTTCTGGCGGCCGAGATACGCACCGAGGTCACCGGCCTGCGATCCGAGATCGCCGCTCTGGAATCGCGACTCCTGTGGCGTCTTCTAGGCGGCGGCGGCGCGCTGCTGCTCCTGTCCCGGCTCGCGGATTTCCTCACATGACTCGATCGAAGCCGGCCTGACGGCCGGCGCGTTTCCTGGCCGCCTACGGCGGCAGCCGGCGAGGGCGCCGGCGCACCCAGTTTGCGACCGCCTCGATGCCTGCCGATATCCAGCCGGACCCGCTTCCGGCGGCCGCAGTCGCAGTCGCATCCGACCGTGAACGCTCCACTTACGCGAATTCCGGTACAGTCCCGCGCATGCGTAGCCGCAAGATCGGGGCGGTCGCGTGAGTACTCGTCCGCTGCTGGCGGCGGCCGAGGGGGAGCGGGATCGCAAGGCTGAGCACATCCGGCTGGCGCTGGATCGGCGCATGCAGGTCGAGCGCAGCTACTTCGACGACTACCGCTTCGAGCACAGGGCACTGCCGGAGATCGATTTCGGCGATGTGCGGATCGGCGGCGGCTTCCTGGGGCGGGAGCTCGAGGCGCCGCTGCTCATCTCATGCATGACGGGGGGGACCGGCGCCGCGGAGCAGATCAACCGCCGTCTGGCCGAGGCGGCCGAGGCTACGCGGGTCGCGCTCGGAGTCGGTTCACAGCGCAAGGCGATCGACGATCCGGAGACGGCGGCGAGTTTCCGGGTGCGGGAGTTCGCTCCCAACGTGCCGATCCTCGCCAACCTGGGCGCGGTGCAACTGAACTACGGCTACGGCATCGACGAGTGCCGGGTGGCCGTCGACATGGTCGAGGCGGACGCCCTGGTGCTGCACCTCAACGCCCTGCAGGAGGCGCTGCAGCCGGAGGGGCAACTGAATTTCCGGGGCCTGCTGCCGAAGATCGCGCGCGTGGTCGAAGCGCTGGACGTGCCGGTCGTGGTCAAGGAGATCGGCTGCGGCATCTCGGCCGCGGTGGGCCGCGAACTCGCCAACGTCGGTGTCCGCATCCTGGACACGGCCGGTGTCGGCGGCACGAGCTGGGCGCGGATCGAGGCGGCCAGGGCCGACGAGGTGGCGCTCGGCGAACGCTTCGCCGACTGGGGACTGCCGACGCCGGAGTCGATCCGCCAGTTGGCTGCGGTTCCTGGTGTTCAGGTCATCGGCAGCGGCGGCATCCGCTCGGGCGTCGACGCGGCGAAGGCGCTGGCGCTCGGCGCCGACATCGCCGGCATGGCGTTCCCGTTCCTCGAAGCGGCCAACAAATCGACCGCCGCCGTGGTCGACCGGATCGCCCGCACGGCCTTCGAACTGCGTACCTGCATGTTCTGCACCGGCGCCGCCGACCTCGCGGCGCTGCGCCGCGTGCCGCTGCTGAAGGAGACGGGCGATGGCTGATCGGCCGGATTCCGGCTCGGCACTGGCCCCCGAACTCGAGGCCGCGGCGGCCGAGATCGCCGGCTCGGAGCGCGGCTTCCACAGGCCGCCGCCGGGTCTCGACGCCGCGGGACAGGCAGCCGTGCGCCGCCGGGCCCTGGACCTGGCCACCGGCAGCGGCCCGCTCACGGCGATCGGCAGCTACGCCCTGGACGGCGAACGGGCGTCGACGCAGAACTGCGAGAACTTCATCGGCGCCGCCCAGGTGCCGATGGGCGTCGCCGGACCGGTCCACGTACGGGGAAGCGAGATCGACGGCGCCGTCTGCGTGCCGATGGCGACCACCGAGGGCGCCCTGCTTGCCAGCGTGAACCGCGGCTGCCGTGCGATCACCGCCGCGGGCGGCGCCACCGTCTTCGTCGAGGACGTGGGAATGACCCGGGCACCCGTCTTTCGCACGACGGGGATCGACGAGACCAGGCGGCTTCTCGAGTGGCTGGAAGCGAACGAAGAGACGATCCGCGCCAAGGCCCACGAGACGAGCCGCTTCCTGGAACTCCGGGAGATCAGGCCGTCGGTGGTCGGCAGCACCGTGTTCCTTCGGTTCCGCTTCGGGACCGGCGACGCGATGGGCATGAACATGGTGACGATCGCCTGCGACCGCCTCGTGTCCGAGTTGATCGAGCCGGAAACCGGCGTCCAGTGCGTCGCGCTGTCCGGCAACTACTGCGTCGACAAGAAGCCCTCCGCGGTCAACTACCAGCTCGGTCGCGGCAAGCGGATTCACGCCGAGGTCGTGCTGGACGAGACGACCGTGCGGAAGGTCCTCAAGTCGGAGGCGAACGCGCTCCAGGACGTGGCGTACCGGAAGAACCTGCTCGGTTCCGTGGCGGCCGGCGCCCTCGCCTTCAACGCGCAGTTCGCGAACGTGCTGGCCGCGGTCTTCGTCGCCTGCGGCCAGGATCTCGCGCACGTCGTCGAGGGCGCGATGGGCGTCGCCTCGTTCGAGGCCCGCGAAGACGGCTCGGTCTACGCCTCGATCTACATGCCGGATTGCCCACTGGCGGCGATCGGCGGCGGCACGGGCCTGGACACCCAGCGCGAGGCGCTGGAGGTGATGGGCGTGCGGCCCGACGCGGAGCATCCGGGCGCGGCCGTGCGCCGGCTGGCCGAGATCGTCGGCGCGGTCGTTCTGGCCGGCGAGCTATCCCTGACCGCGGCGTTCACGTCGCGCGACCTGGCGCGTGCCCACGAGCGGTTGGGCCGCTCCAGCGCCGCAAGCGCGGGTTGAACCACCATGTATGAAACCAGAGCGCTCGACGAGACGACCTGGCCGGGATTCGCGGGCCTCGTCGAGGCCAATAACGGTGTCTGGGGCGGGTGCTGGTGCCTTTGGTATCACGGGAAGGAAGCCAGCCAGGACAGAACTCTCGTTCAGAAACGCAAGGCGAAGGAACGCCTCGTTCGTGAAGGTCGGGCGCACGCTTCGCTTGTCTTCGAGGGCGAGGACTGCGTGGGCTGGTGCCAGTTTGGATCGCCGGAGGAGCTTCCGCGGATCCACAATCAGCGCGACTATCAGAAGACCGATCCGGTCTTACCCGACTGGCGGATTACCTGCTTCTTTTCCGGCAAGGGACATCGCGGCAATGGAGTCGCTTCAGTCGCGTTGGAAGGCGCCATCGAGCAGATAAGGACGCTAGGCGGCGGGCGCGTTGAAGCGTACCCGGAGGACACTGAAGGCAGAAAGGCGTCACCTGCATTCCTCTTCAACGGTTCGCTGTCCATGTTCGAACGGCTTGGTTTCAAGCGATCGCGGCAGATTGGGAAGCACAAGTGGGTGGTGACGCGAACGATCAAGTAACACCGGGGAGTCTTGGATGGCCGACCTCGACGCCTTCCAGCGCGAGAAGCCTCTCCTTCGTAACGGTTCCACCGGGTGCGGAGAACCCTCCCATCTTCCCACCGCTCGCGAGCACTCGATGGCAGGGCACAATGACCGGCCATGGGTTCCGACCCATCGCGACGCCGACCGCTCGCGCCGCCCCTGGTTGCCCCGCTTGCCTTGCGAGATCACCATAGGTGACCGTCGCGCCGCGCGGGACGCGCCGGAGCGCTCGATAAACTGACGCATTGAAACTCGTGACGAAGCTGTCGTCCAAGCGCAGGTTCTCGAGAGAAGCCTCCTTGCCCAGCAAGTGCGCCTTCAGCGCCGTCACGGCCTCCTCGGCAAAGCCTGGCAGTAGCGGCCCGGACGGTTCCAGGCCCGCGCGTTGCATCGTTGCCTCGGTTTTCGAGCGCGCGGCTTCAGGCAGCAGCACGCGTGTTAGCCCCGCCTCGCTCCAGGCGATCGCGCAAGTACCGAATGCGGTGTCGAAGAGGTGGTAAGGCACTATCGCCGCTCTCATGTCGAAGTTTAGTCCAGGCAGCAGAGTAGAGGCGGAGGCGTCGGTGGTGCGGTTGAGCGTGCCGGGCAAGGTGATCCTGATGGGGGAGCATGCGGCGGTGTATGGCCGGCCGGCGGTGGTGGCGGCCGTCGACCCGCGGCTTGTCGTCGAGGCACGAATCGGTCCGCCGCGCGCCGGTGGGGTCCGGCTGGACCTGCCCGACCTGGGTCTTCAGGAGGAGCACGCGTGGCCGGTGCTCGAGGAGTTCACGCGCAACGCCCGCCGTCGCTGGCGCGCGTTCGAGGGCGGCGATGCGCCGTTCAGGCCGGCGAAGGACCGAAGCGCCCTGGTCCGGATCGCTGTCGGCGAGGCGCTGGCGTCCTTGGCGCCGCCGGCTTCGGAACGCCTGCGAGGAGGGACCCTGGAGTTGCGGTTGCGGTCTCAGCTTCCGGTCGGGGCCGGTCTGGGGAGTTCGGCGGCCGCCGCTGTCGGGGTTGTGGCGGCAGTGCGGGCGTTGGCGACCGGCGCGCGTCCGCCTGGCGACCTCGAGGCAGTCGAAGCCGCGGCGCTCGAGGTCGAGCGCCGGCAACACGGCCTCCCGTCGGGGATCGATAGCGGAACGGTGCTGCGCGGCGGAGTGCTGCTCGTCCGCCGTGCGGGGGACGAGTTGCGATTCGAAGACTTGCCGCGGCCGGAGTGGCTTTCCGGTGCGGTCGAGATCCTCGACAGCGGGACGCCCGGCCAGACGACGGGCGCGGTGGTCACGGCGGTGCGCCGGCGTTTCGACGAGGAGCCGGAGCGGACAGCCGCCCTGTTCGACCGCATCGAGGCGGCGGTGGAGTCGTTTCGGGCCGCGCTCCAGGATGGCGGGCCGCGGGATGCCGCGGCGGCCATCGCCGACGGTCATCGCGCTCTGGTCGAACTTGGCGTTGTGCCGCCCGCGGTCGCACGCCGGATCGCGTCGGTGGAACCCGCCGGGGGCGCGGCGAAGATCTCCGGCGCCGGCGCTCTTGAGGGCGAGGCGGCCGGCGCCTTGATCTGCATGCTCGCCGGCCGGCCGGCCAGGACCGTCGATGGACTGTCGGACCTCGAGCCCGTGAACGCGGCGATCGGCGCCGGCGGCCTGAGGTTCGAGGGTCGCGCAGGCGATCGACTGTAGGCTCCGGGCCGATGAACTCCGCGTTGGAACCGGCTCATGAGCCTGGGCCCGTGACGGCCGAGGCGCCGTCGAACATCGCCTTCATCAAGTACTGGGGCGCCCGCGATCTCGAGGGCGACGTCGAGGGTCCCATTCCCTTCAACCGCTCGCTGTCGATGACCCTGGACGCCTGCCGGTCGATCTGCTCCGCATCGCCGCTCCCGGAGGGCAAAGACGACGAGATCCAGTGGGTGCAGGAGCCGGCCGCCGGCCGTTCCGCGGCCGCCGCGGAAGCGCCGCCGGCCTTCGTCGAGCGCACGAAGCGCCACCTGGACCGGTTGCGGGAATGGTCGCGGCAGACGGCGGCGCCCTACGCGGGCGGATTCCGGATCGCGACGGGCAACACCTTCCCTTCGGCCGCCGGGATCGCCTCGTCGGCCTCCGGTTTCACCGCGCTGACGCTCGCCGCGACAGCTTGCATGGGTTTCGACCTGCTGCCGCGGACGCTCTCCGCCCTGTCCCGGAGCAGCGGTTCGGGCTCGGCCGCCCGCTCGGCCTGGGGTGGCTACGTCGAGTGGCCCGACGGGGACGGCAACGCGGCGGTTCAGATTCTGGACGAGCGGGCCTGGGAGCTCTGCGACCTGGTCGCGGTCGTCGAGACGGGAGCGAAGAAGGTGTCGTCGCGGGACGGCCACCGGCGCGCCACGAGCAGCCCGTACTTCGCGCCGCGCCTGGCCGCTCTCGACGGGCGGCTTGAGCGGGTGCGCGCCGCGCTCCATGGCCGCGACTTCGAGGCGCTCGGCGACGCGGTCGAGGAGGAGGGGATCGACCTGCACCTCATCGCGATGTCCTCGCGGCCGCCGGTCTACTACTGGTCGCCGGGGACGATCGAGGTACTGGCCGCGGTCCGCGAGCTGCGGGCGGACGGCTTGGCCGCCTACGCCACCATGGATGCCGGCGCGAACGTCCACGTGATCTGCCAGCCGGCGGACGCCGGGCAGGTAGCGGAACGGCTCGTGGCTCTCGGCAGCGTCGAGCGGGTGCTGCGCGACCGGACCGGAGGCCCGCCCGTGTGGCGGGGCGGAGCCGAGCTTTGAGTGCGGCCGCCGCCGCGAACGCCTCGGAAGGGCGGCTGGACGTCACCCTGGTCAAGCTCGGCGGCAGCCTGATCACGGACAAGACGAAACCGCGCACGGTCGCGAAGGAACACCTGCGGCGGCTGGCGGCCGAGATCGCGGCCGGGTGGTCGGGGGGCGGCCTCGTGATCGGTCACGGCAGCGGTTCCTTTGGACACCCGGAGGCCCGCGCCGCCGGTCTGGCGGGAGGCGCCGGCGGCCGGCGGCTCGGCTTACCGGCGGACCGGATGGGCATCGCGCGCACGCAGGCCGCGGCCCAGGAACTCCACCGCCAGGTCGTTTTCCACCTGATCGCGGCCGGCGTGCCGGCGTACTCGCAACTGCCGTCGGCGTTCGTGGTGGCGGACGACGGAGAGCCCGGCGGTCCGCCGCCCGAACCGCTGGCGGCAGCCCTGCGACTCGGCCTGGTCCCGGTCACGATGGGCGACGTCGTCGTGGACCGGGCGCGCGGGGCCTCGATCGCGTCGACGGAGACCGTATTCGAGTTCCTTGCCGGTGCCCTCGTTCCGCTCGGCATCGACGTACGGCGGGCGGTGTGGCTCGGCGCCACGGCCGGCGTCCTGGACGACGCCGGCCGGCTCGTTCCCCGCATCGACGCGGCGAACATCGGGGCAGCGTCCGAGGCCGCCGGAAGTTCACCGGCGGTCGATGTCACCGGCGGCATGGAGCACCGCGTGTCGACCGCCTGGAGGCTGGCTCAGCGCGGCGTCGAATCGCTCATCATCGACGGGCGCCGGCCCGGCCTCCTCGAGTCGGTGCTCCGGCCCCCGGGCGGCGAGGCCGGGAGCGCCGGTACACTCGTGAGCCCGGGCGAGGTGGAAGATGCGCGCGAGTAGCACCGTCGAGGACTACCTGAAGTGCATCTTCCTGGCGGAGCACGAGGCCCGGCTCGACGGCGCGCAGCTCGTGCCGATGGGCCGGATCGCGGCGCGTCTCAAGGTGGCGCCCGCCTCGGTCACGGCGATGATGAAGACCCTGGCCGACTCCGGACTCGTCGCGTACGAACCGTACAGCGGCGTCCGGCTCCTGCCGGCGGGCCGCAAGCTGGCGACCCACGTGCTCAGGCGGCATCGGCTGATCGAACTCTTCCTGGTCAACGTGATGGGCTTCGACTGGAGCGAGGTCCACTCGGAGGCCGAACTGCTCGAGCACTCCGTTTCCGGGCGGATGATCGAACGGATGGACGAGATGCTCGGCCATCCCTCGGTGGATCCCCACGGCGATCCGATTCCGAGCGCGGACGGTCACATCGAGCTCGTGGATCATCCGAGCCTCCTGAAGTGCGCCCTGAACCAGGTCGTCGAGGTGGTCCGGGTGACGGACCAGAACGCCGAGTTCCTGCGCTTCGCGGAGCGCGAAGGACTGGCGCCGGGCAGCCAGGTCGAGGTGGCGGCGCGGGACGAGACTGCCGGCAGCGTCGCGGTGGTCTCGGGCGCGCGAGAGTTCAGCCTGGGCTTTCCCGCGGCGTCGAAGGTGCTGGTGCGGGAAGCGAACTAGCGGCAGCCGCTGGTCGTGCCGGCCTTCGGCCGGCGCCCTGTCTTCCACGGGTCAGAAGACCCGTGGTCACACGGCGGCGACGACGAAGAGCGGCTGGCCGCCGTCGACGGTCTGGCCGACTTCGACCAGGAGTTGCTCGAGCCGCCCGTCGATCTCCGACTGGATCTCGTTCTCCATCTTCATCGCTTCGAGCACGACGACGCCCTGCCCCGAGGCCACCTCGTCGCCCTCGGCCGCGAGCACGGCCACCACACGGCCGGGCATGTAGGCGGTTGCCTCGAAGGTGTCCGCTGCTCCCTGCTGCGTCGCTTCGCCGAGAGCCCGGGAGCGCGGGTCGATCACCTTCAGCTCGACGCCGTCGACGTCGTAGAGGCCGTTGCCGAGCGAGCGGACGCTCTGCGTCGCCTGACGCCCGTTGACGATCACGCTCAGTACGTCCGGCCGTCCCAGGGTCGCGGCGTCGACCCGGTACTCGCGGTCGTCGACGGCGACGGTCCAGTGGCCGTTCGCTTCGGCGCGGACCTCGACGCGGACCTCGTCCGTGGAGCGGGCGACGATCAGTTCCACGTCGTGCCTCTCCGGGCGTCGCGGCGCGCGGCGAGCAGCCAGTTCGACAACGGGGCGCCGCCGGCGGCCGCGGTTCCGTTCGCCCCGGCCCGTTCCAGATGGGCAAGGACGGCGGCGAGGACGGGAAGATCAGCCTCCAGAGCGTCGTCGTCCGGCGCGGCGGGCCGCAACTCGCCGTTCTCGAGCTTGCGATCCAGCATCGAGATGTCCATGTTGCCTGTCATGAAGTCCTCGTCCTCGAGCAGCTGCTCGAACAGGGGCAGGTTGGTGCGGATGCCCTCCACCCGGGTTTCGGCGAGGGCCCGCCCGAGCCGGGCCAGAGCATCGCTCCGGTCGCGCCCCCAGACGATCAGCTTGGCCAGCATCGGGTCGTAGTGGATCGTGACCTCGGCGCCCTCGTACACGCCGCAGTCGTTGCGCACGCCCGGGCCCTCCGGCAGTTGGAGCAGTTCGATGCGGCCGGGCGAAGGAGCGAAGTTGCGGAACGGATCCTCCGCGTACAAGCGAACCTCGACCGCGTGCCCCCGGGGCTCCGGGCCGTCCGCAAGCGCCTCCGGCAACGGTTCGCCGGCCGCGATGTCGAGCTGGGCGGCGACGATGTCGATGCCGGTGACCAGTTCGGTCACCGGATGCTCGACCTGGATTCTCGTGTTCATCTCCAGGAAGTAGAACTCTCCTTGGGGATCGAGCAGGAACTCCACCGTGCCCGCGCCGACGTAGTTCACGGCGGCCGCGGCGCGGACCGCCGCCTCGCCCATGCGGCGGCGGAGATCCGCGTCGACGGCGGGCGACGGCGCCTCTTCGACGACCTTCTGGTGCCGTCGTTGCAGGGAGCACTCCCGTTCGCCGAGGGAGACGATCCGGCCGTGGCTGTCGCCGAGGACCTGGATTTCCACGTGGCGTGGCCGCTCGACGAAGCGCTCGATGTAGACCGAGGCGTCGTTGAAGCTGGCGCCGGCTTCCGAGGTCGCTCCCCGGAATGCCGCTTCGAGTTCGCTTTCCTCGCGCACCAGCCGCATCCCCTTGCCGCCGCCGCCGGCGGAAGCCTTGAGCATGACCGGATAACCGATCTCGCCAGCCGCTTCGCGGGCCGCTTCGGCGGAGGCCAGGGGGTCGGTGCCCCCAGGCACGATGGGTACGCCGGCGGCGGTCATCAGGCGCCGGCTCTCGATCTTCGAACCCATCGCGGCGATCGCCGCGGAGGGAGGCCCGATGAAGGCGATGCCGCGTTCCTCGCAGAGGCGTGCGAACCCGGCGTTCTCGGACAGGAAGCCGTAGCCCGGGTGGATCGCGTCGGCGCCGACGGCCGCGGTCAGGTCGACGATTCTTCCGGCCTGAAGGTAGCTCTCGATCGAGGGCGCGGGGCCGATGCAGTGGGCCTCGTCCGCCATCTGCACGGCCAGACCGTCGCGGTCCGCCTCCGAGTAGACGGCGACCGAGACGATGCCGCGTTCGCGGAGCGCCCGGATCACCCGCACCGCGATCTCGCCACGGTTCGCGACGAGTACCTTCTTCAGGCCGTTCTTCATGCCAGAAGGCGCATCCTAGCCGGAGGGACGCCGCCGCTCCGCGGCGCGGTCTTCCTCAGAAGCCGGCGAGGGCGCCGGCGCACCCGGTGAGGGTGACGCCGTCGCGCGATAATGTCTGACCGGCAAGACGGAACAGGAGGACCTTTATGCAAAGCAGTCTCGGACCGGAAGCGTCGAACAACGGTAACTGGGGTCCGCTGGTCACGAGAAAGTCCGTCATGCGGTCCGGCCTGGCCGCGCTGCTCGTCGCTCCCTTCACCGCGTCGTCGCTGGTCGCGGGCCGCGGCCAGGAATCCGGAGGCTCCGAGGACGAGTCGTCGGATTGGGCGGAAGGTCGGGGCGCCACGGACGAAGAGATCGTTCTCGGCGTGTCCGCCGCCTTCTCCGGTCCCTCCAGAGGGCTCGGCACGGAGCTCTACCGTGGCGCCATGGCGTACTTCAACCACGTGAACGGGAACGGCGGCATCGAGGGCCGGAGAGTCAGCCTGAGGTTGTACGACGACGGCTATCAGCCCGATCCCTGCGTCCAGAACACGATGAGGCTGATGCTGGAGGACAAGGTGTTCTCCCTCTTCGGCTACGTCGGGACGCCGACCGTCACCCGGGTCCTCCCGATCCTGAAGAAGTTCCAGGACGAGAAGATCTTCCTGTTCTTCCCGTTCACCGGCGCCCAGCCGCAACGGGAGCCGCCCTACGGCGAGTTCGCGTTCAACCTGCGAGCCTCCTATAACCAGGAGACGGCGGGGTTGGTCGACAATCTCGTGCAGATCGGCAGGCGGCGAATCGCCGTCTTCTACCAGATCGACGCCTACGGCCGGAGCGGCTGGGCCGGCGTCAGGGCGGCACTGGACAAGCACGGCGAGCGGCTCGCCGGCGAGGCGACCTACAGCCGCGGCGAGAAGTTCACCGGCAGCATGAGAAAGCAGGTCGAGATCCTGCAGGGCGTTTCGCCGGACGCCGTCATCTGCATCGGCGCGTACGCCGCCTGCGCCGCGTTCGCGCGCGACGCCGTCGACCTCGGGCTTGAGGTGCCGATCGCCAACCTCTCCTTCGTAGGCAGCGAGAACCTGCTGAAGCTCCTGACCGAGGGGCAGGATGACGCCGAGAGATACACCCGGCAGTTGATCAACTCCCAGGTCGTCCCCAGCTACGAGGACACCTCGATTCCGGCGGTCCAGGAGTATCGGGACCTGATGGCGCGCTACGACCCCCAGGTGCCGGCCGACCTGGTGCAGGAGGAGTACGCGCCGTTCCCGCACAGCTTCGGCAGCCTCGAGGGATTCCTGAACGCCAAGCTGATGGGAGAGATTCTGCGGCGGCTGGGGCCGAACCCGGACCGGGCCGGGCTGGAGGAGGCGATCTTCTCGATCGAGGACTTCGACCTCGGTATAAGCGAACGCGTGTCATTCAGTCCCGACCGCCGTCAGGGGCTCCAGAGCGTCTACCACACCGTCGTCGAGGACGGCCGGTTCGTCCCGCTCGACGACTGGGGCGCCAGGTTCGGCTGAGATGAGAATCCGCAGGCTGTTCAAGTGGACGAGGTTCGGCATCTTCGCCGTCTTCGGCCTGATCGTCCTGTCGACCTCCATTCTCTGCATCTACACCGTCGACACCGAGTTATCGGCGGAGTACGAGGTCAACACCCAGAACATCGCCAAGACGATCGCCGACTCGAGCGCCGGCATTCTCCTGAACCAGAATCTCGCGACGCTGCAGTCGCTGGTCGACCAGTTTCTCGAGGTTCAGGGCATCCGGTACATCTACATCACCAGCGAGACGGGCGAGTTCCTGGCCCACACCTTCGTGCCCGGCATCCCCGAGGAAATCCTGGAGAGCGAACACAGCAACACGGCGCCGGTTGAACGAAGCCTGCCCGGGATGGGCGACTTCATCGAGGTCGGCAGCCCGATCCTGGCCGGAGTCGCCGGGACCGTCCACGTCGGCATGGACCTCGACGTCGTCGCCCTCAAGATCCAGCGGGCGATCGGCCAGCAGGTCTACCTGATCAGCGTCATGCTCCTCATCGCCGTGCTGGCCTCGATCTGGTTCGTCAATCTGGCCGCGAAGCCGCTGGGCGAACTGCTCGCCTACGCGGTGGAACTGGCGAAGGACGGAGAGAACGACGAGCTCGGCGAGCGCGATCTCCTGGCGCGCGACGACGAGGTGGGCCACCTGGCGCGGCTGTTCCTTCACGTGTCGCGCCAGGGCGGCGGCCGGGGTCTGCCGGCGAACACGTCCGGCACGGAGTAGCGCGGCGGTGCGGGTACCGAGAGTCGTCATCGCGCTGCTCTGCACGACGCTCCAGTTGTGCTTCGGCACCGTCTACGCCTGGAGCTTCTTCCAGACGATGCTGGTCCGGCAGGCGGGGTGGACCTTCTCGCAGACGGCCTGGGCGTTCAGCATCACGATCTTCACGCTGGGCGTGTCGGCGGCCTGGGCCGGGCAGGTGCTGCCGCGGCTGGGACCCAGGAAGCTTGCCGTGATCGGCAGCATCCTGTTCTCGGGCGGCTACCTGGTCGCGGCAGCCGCCCTCCGGCTGGACATGCTGCCGCTCTTCTACATCGGCTATGGCGTGATCGGCGGCGCCGGCATCGGTCTGGGCTACGTGACGCCGGTCGCGACGGTGGCCAAGTGGTTCCCGGACCACAAGGGACTGGTGACCGGGATCGTCGTCATGGGCTTCGGCGTCGGCGCCTTCCTGCTCAGCAAGGGACTGGCGCCCCTGCTGGTGCTGCGCACGGGCGAGGACCTGTCCGAGGTGTTCCTCTGGCTCGGCATCACCTTCGCCTGTCTCCTGATCCCCTGCAGCCTGCTGCTGAGCGATCCGCCCGTTCCCTCGGATCTGGTGAAGTCCGTCGCCGGGCCCGCCGCGGAGACGGCGCCCGCGGAAGACGACACGGCCGTCAGGACCTACCTCGGTTCCCAGCAGTTCGTGTTCATGTGGATCGTCTTCTTCTTCAACATCGCGGCCGGCATCACGGTGATCAGCTTCCAGTCGGAGCTGCTCCAGGAGGTCTGGGGCCTCTCCGACCCCTCGCTCGAGCCGGCGACCCTGGCGGAGTACGGGGCCACGCTGATCGCGATCAGTTCGCTGTGCAACGGCGTGGGGAGACTGTTCTGGGGCCTGCTGTCGGACCGCATCGGCCGGGTGAAGGTCTTCCGGATCCTGCTCGCGAGCCAGATGGTCGTGTTCGGCGTGCTGATGACCGAAACGAATCCGTGGATCTTCTCGATCCTCGTCTGCTACGTGCTGCTCTGCTTCGGCGGCGGGTTCGCCACCATGCCGCCCTTCGTCCTGGACGTCTTCGGTTCGCGAAAGATGTCCTCGATCTACGGCGCCGTGCTCACCGCCTGGGCGGCCGCCGGAATCGTCGGTCCCGTCTACCTGGGCTACCTCAAGGACGGCTACCCCGACCGCGCGGTCATGTACTGCTTCCTGGTCGGGATCCTCATGCTGGGGGGCGGCTTCCTCTTCTCCTACCTGCTGACCGACGACCGGATGCGCCTGGGACGGCCGACGCTCGAGGGAACCCTCCGCGAGTTCGGGATCCCCGTTTCCGGCCGGGGCTGACCGCTTCGTGCCGCTCTTCAGGTCGCTGCGTCCGGCGCAGTGGAGCAAGAACGTGTTCGTCCTGGCGCCGGCGACGTTCGCCGGCAGCCTCCTGGATCGCGGCACGATGGAGGCTTCGGCGATCGCCTTCGTCGCGTTCTGCGCCGCGGCCAGCGCCGTCTACCTGTTCAACGACCTGCGCGACCGCGAGCAGGACCGCCGGCATCCCCGGAAGCGGTTGCGGCCGGTGGCGTCCGGCGCTTTGGGCACGGCGCCGGCCGCCGCCACGGGCGCCGCGCTTGCCGCCGCCGCGCTGATCGCGGCCTGGACGCTCAACCGGGAGACGGCGCTTCTGGTCGGCCTCTACCTGCTGGCGAACCTGCTCTACAGCCTCTGGCTGAAGGAGATCGTGATCGTCGACGTGATGGTGCTCGCGAGCGGTTACGTCATCCGGGTGGTGGTCGGCGCGGCCGCGGTCGGGGTCACGGTGTCCGCCTGGCTGCTGCTCTGCACGGTCTTCCTGTCGCTCTTCCTGGGCTTCTCCAAGCGCCGCCACGAACTCGTGCTGCTTCCGGCCGACGCCGGCGAGCAGCGGGCGGTTCTCGACCACTACAGCCCGGCGTTCCTGGACCAGATGATGAACGTCGTGACCGCGTCGACTTTGCTGTCCTATGCCCTCTACACGACGGCCGACGAGACGGTCGTGCGCTTCGGCGACTACGGCCTGGTCTGGACCGTTCCGTTCGTGCTGTTCGGCATCTTCCGCTACCTCTACCTGATCCACAAGGCCGAAAATCCCAAGCAGCGAAACCCGACCGAGCTACTCCTTTACGACATTCCTTTCCTCGTGAACGTGGGGCTCTACGCCCTGGCCGTCTTCGTGATCGTCTATCTGGCGGGGCCGGCGCAGTAGCGACAGCACCCAGGGCATGGCCAGCAAGCCGACCGCGACCGCGAACCAGAAGGTGGCGGCGCGGACGATGATGGTCGAGGCCATCGCGGCGTCGAGAGCCACACCCTGGCGTTCCAGCAGCAGGACGAGCGATCCCTCCGCGGCGAGCAGGCCGCCGGGGATCATCGAGGCGGCACCCGCGACGCTGGAGGCCGCGTAGTCGAACACCGAGGCCAGCACGGGCACCGAGGGCGCGTAGTGGCGGACGACGAGCGCGCAGCCGATGCCCTCGGCCGCCCACGCCGCGGTGGAGAGGGCGAGGCCCGGGAGCAGCATCCTGGGTTCCACGAGTTTCGTGAATGCCTGATGGATGTCGATCAGCAGGGCGGCGCGACCCCTGGCGAGCCGGCTCTTCGCCAGCAGGGGCAGCAGTCGTCTCGTGAGAGGACCGTAGGCCACGGCGACCACGGCGACGGCCGCGACGAGGACGATGGGAGCCACGAACGAGCGCTGACCGGTGAAGACGAAGACCGACGACAGGAGCAGCAGCAGGACGGCGAAGACGTCGAGCAGCCGCTCGGTGACGACGACGGCGACGACCGGACGCGCCCGTCCGCCGCCGAACTCGCGCGCCAGCCAGGCCTTGGCGAGCTCGCCGGCCTTGCCCGGCGTCACCGCGAGCAGGAAGCCGGTCAGGAAGATGGCGAGGCTGCGGCTCCACTTCAGGCGGACGTCGAGTTGCCGCAGGTACATCTGCCAGCGAACGAAGCGCAGCCAGTAGTTGACGGCGGACAGCAACAGCACGACGGCCAGCGTCGAGGGGCTGAAGTCCCGGATCAGATCGCGGATCTGCTCGAAGTCGCCGACGAAGCCGAGTGCGGCGAAGGTGACCGTGCCCAGCAGGAGCAGGATCAGCAGGCCCCTTCCGATGCCGCGGAACGGCTGGTGGTTGGAGAGCTGCACGAGCGGCGGCATGGACGGTAGCAGCTTGGCGACCGTACAGCTCAGGTGGGAGGCGCTAAGCTGATTCCGCACATGTCGAGCGCGAAGTCGAAGGCGCGGCACCGCCTGGCTGCCCGGATCGTGCTCTATGGAGCGTTGCTCGCGGCCCTCGCTTTCGCCGTCGTGTTATCCCGGCGGACGGCGCCGCCTCCGACCTTCGACACGAGCTGGAGGGACGTCGACTACGGGGCGGACGAGAACGTCCGGCGCCTTCAGGACCTGGTGCGGATCGACACGACGCCGGACACGGGCCGCGAGATCGACGCCGCGCGCTACCTGGGCGGCATTCTGGAGGAGGCGGGCCTTGCCGTGGAGATCGAGCCGCACGAGGGCGCCCGGGCAAACCTCTGGGCGATCCTCGAAGGCGAGAGCCGGGAGGCGCTGGTGCTTCACAACCACCTCGACGTCGAGCCGGTGCGGCACCCGGAGGAGTGGGTCGTGCCGCCCTTCGAGGGGCGGATCGAGCCGCCATGGATCATCGGCCGCGGCGTGTTCGACATGAAGAGCGTGACGGTGGCTCAGCTCGCCGCGATGCTGGCGGCCGCGGAGCGGACGGCGGCAACCGGCCGGCGCCCGAGCCGGTCGCTGATCTTCCTCGCGACGAGCAGCGAGGAGACCGGCAGCGACCCGGGGACGCGTCACATCCTCGCCCACCGCCCGGAACTCACGGAGCGGTTCTGGGCGGTGCTGGGTGAGGGCGGCGTGCTGGAGGCGACGTGGACGGACGAGGTGAAGTACTGGGGCACCTCGTTCGCCCAGAAGCAGTTCCTGGAGGTAGTGGCCACGGCGCCGGCGGCGGAGCGGCTGGAGCGGCTGCGCGCGGACCTGCTCTCGGCGCTCCGTACCGCGAAGCCGGTGGCGGTGGTGCCGGAGGTGGCGGCGTTCGCGGCGGCCTACGGGCCGTCTCGCCAGCACCCGGAGTACCGGGCGGCGCTGGCGGAGCCCGACCGGGTGCTCGACGAACCGGAACTGTTCGATAGCCTGCCGAACCTGCTCAAGGCGTTGTTCCGCAACGAGGCGCACCCGTTCTTCGTCGAAGCCGCTTCCTCTGGCGGCTACCGGTTGCGAATCGTCCTCCACTTGCTGCCCGGCCTGGACGCAGACGCGGCCGCGGCCGAACTGCTGCCCGCCCGGCTACTGGACGGCGTGGAGATCCGCGTCCACGAGCGGCGGGGAGCGGCGCATGGCAGTCCCCTCGATCATCCGGCCTACCTGCGGCTGACCGAGTCGCTGCGCCGGCGCACCGGCGTCGAGCCGGACCGGATCGGTCCCTACCTGCTGGCGCGCTATGCCAACGACGCCCGCTTCTTCCGGCTCGACGGCATCGCCGCGTACGGATTCACGCCCTTCCGGTTCCTGGCGGTCGATTCGATGACCGTCGCGGGCCCGAACGAGAAGATCGCCCTGCCTGCCTTCGTGGACGGCGTCGAGCTGTACCGCCAGGTCGTACTGGACCTTCTCGACCTGCCGCCGACTGCCGGGACACGACTGACCACCGCCTCCTCGGGCGGAGTGGCGGAGGCGGCCCGGTGAGGGCGCCCGGCGCGCGGCGGACAGGCCTGCTCCTGGCCTCCACCGCGGTTCTGCTGGCGGCCGGGCCGGCCTTCGCCGGCGCCGGGCCGGTCGCCTGGTTTCAGACCTACCTGTCGTTCGACACCAGCAATCCCCCGGGCGCCGAGCGGGCCGCCGTCGAGTACCTGGTTTCACTGATCGAGCGCCACGATCCGGAGGGCGAGCTCGACGTTCGGGTGCTGACCAGCCCCGGCGGCCGGGCCAACCTCTACGCGCGGTTGCCGGCGAACGTCCCCGATGCCGCCGCCGGCGCCCTGGTGCTGCTGCATCACGTCGACGTGGTCCCGGCGGGAGAGGGCTGGAGCCGGCCGCCGTTCGGCGGAACGATGCACGACGGGAAGATCTGGGGCCGCGGCGCCCTCGATGCGAAGAGCCTCGGCATCGCCCATCTGGGCGCGATGCTGCATGTGCTCGAGAGCGGTCAGCCGCGGCGCCGCGACCTGATCTTCGTCGCCAGCGCGGACGAGGAGGCGGGCGGCGCCGACGGTGTCGGCTGGTTGCTGGAGGAGCACTGGGAGCTGTTCGCCGATGCCGAGGCCGTGCTGAACGAGGCGGGCGTGAACCGGGTGGCTGGGGACCGCCTGCTGTGGTGGGGCATCGAGACGGCGCAGAAGCAGGTCCTCTGGCTCCGCGTCATGGCCTCCGGCCGCGGAGGGCACGGTTCGGGATTCAACCCGGCGAGCCCCACGCACCGCCTCGTGCGGGCGCTGAACCGGGTGCTCGAACTGGAACATCCGTGGCGGGTCACGACGGCGGCGCACGAGGCCTACCGGGGCCTCGCGACGTTCCACTCGGGGGAGTTCGCCGAGGTCTTCGATCAGCCGATTGAGGGCGTGCAGGCGGAACTCGACCGGCGGCTGCGGGTTGGTGGCCTGGACCGTGTACTGCTGCCCGGCATGTCGGCGAGTTTCCGCGACACGGTGCAGATCACGCGGATCGACAATGGCTCCGGACCGGTCAATGTGGCGCCCGGTGAGGCTGTGGCGTTCATCGACGCCCGCCTGCTGCCGGACACGGATGCCGATGCCTTTCGCCGGCGGGTCGACACCGTCCTGGGTACCGGCATCCACGTCGAGGAGCTCCTGCGCTCGGACGCCAGCCCGGCGTCGAGCACCCAAAGCGACGTCTACCGGACGCTGGAGCGCGTCCTCGGTGTACGCGCGCCGGTGGCGCCGGCGATGATCGCCGGCGCGACGGACTCGCGCTTCTTCCGCCAGCGCGGCGTGGACGCCTACGGTTTCTCGCCGTTCGTCGTTGCCTCCGGGGACGCGGCGGGGATCCACGGGCTCGACGAGCGGATACCTGTCGACGCTTTCCTTCGCGGCTGCGAGATGATGAAACGGGTCGTCGGCGCGCTCGTTCGGGGCAGCGGCGGGCAGCCATGACCGCAGCGGCGCCGGCAACTGTCGCGTTCGGAGCGGTGTACGCCGCTGTGGTCGGGCTGTGCGTCGGCAGTTTCCTCAACGTCGTCGCATGGCGCCTGCCGCGAGGCGAGTCGATCGTTCGGCCGCGCTCGCGCTGTCCCCATTGCAGTGCCCGGATCGCCGCACGGGACAACGTGCCGTTGCTGAGTTTCGTGATTCTCCGCGGCCGTTGCAGGACCTGCGGCGATTCGATCGCGTGGCGCTATCCGGCGGTCGAGGCGGGCAGCGGTGTCCTCTGGCTCGCCTCCTGGCTCGTCTTCGGGCCGACGTTCGACGGTCTTCTGGCCGCCGCCTTCTGCAGCCTCATGCTGGTGCTGGCGATCATCGACGCGAGCCACCTCCTGCTCCCCGACCCGCTGACCTGGGGCGGAATCGGGCTCGGTCTGGCCGGCTCCTTCGTGGTGTCCTGGACGACGCCCCGAAACGCGGTGTTTGGCGCCGCGGTCGGGGCCGGAGCGCTGCTGCTGCTGATCGGACTCTGGTACCTCCTTCGCCGGGTACGGGGCATGGGGCTCGGGGACGTGAAGATGCTCGCCGCGGTCGGCGCGTTTCTGGGCGTCGGCGGAACACTGCTGACGCTGTTCCTCGCGTCCCTGATCGGCGCGCTCGCGGGCCTCCTGTTCATGGTCCGCGGCCGGCTGGGCTGGAGTTCCAGGCTCCCCTTCGGCGTGTTTCTCGCGATGGGCGCCGTCGTGTCGCTGTTCTTCGGACCGCGGTTGATCGCCGCCTACACGTCCCTGCTGTAAGACGACGCGTCCGTTTCCGTCCTGTTCAGTATGAACAGGATCCACCGCGCCAGCCTCGTTCCGCCGCGGACAGCCGGCTTCAGCCTGGTCGAGACGCTCGTCTCCTTCGCGCTGCTTGGCCTCACGGCGGCAACCGTGCTTTCGCTTCTCGTTCGATCCGGCCTGAACAACCTGGAGGCACGCCGCGCGGAGGCGCTCGTCGAGATGGCCTGGTCGTCCATCGAGGGGGTCGCCGGCGCGGGGGAACCGGCACAGGTCTGGTGTCCCTCCGCCGCGGCCTGGCAGGAGGACTGTGGCGCCGAGCCGCCGCAGTTCCGTCGCGTCGTCCGGTCGGTCTCCGTGCTCGAGCCGGGCGTGCCGGGGGAGTCAGTCGAAGTCCTCGAGGTGACGGTGGAAGTGACCGCCCTGCAGGCCGGTCGCGCCGCCGGGGAACGGACGATGTCCCTGGTCACCCTCCGCCTGCCATGAAGGCCGCCGCGAGTTTGCCGAAGACGACGGAAGGGGGCGCCAGCCTGATCGAGACCCTGGTCGCGTTCGGTCTCACCGTCGCTGTTTCGGCGTTCGCGCTCTCCCTGTTCGGCCTCCACCAGCATCTGGCGCGGGCTCAACTCGACGACTCGGCGCTGCAGCAGGCGCAGCAGGCGGCCCACCGGGAGTTGCGGCGTGGGCTGCGCGCGGCCGGGCGCGGCGGCATCGCGCGCCAGTCGCCCGGCCAGGAGGCGCGTCCGGAGCTGGCGGCGTTCGTCGAGAAGGACGTTGCGGCGGGCCATCCGGTCGGTGGCCTGACAGCGGCCGAGGGCACCGACGTGCTGGTCGTGCGGGGCGTGATGAACGGCCCGCTCTACTGGGTGGAGGACGTCGAGGTCGACCCGACGGTCGCGCGCGGCTGGGTGGAAGTGTTGGCAGAGACCCCCGGCGGCGTTGACCAGCCGCTCGCCATGCTCCAGGACGCTGGCGCAGCCGGTGACGACGCTCTGCTCCTGGTTTCCGGCGTCGCTCCGGTCCACGCGGTGGTGCCGATCACCGAAGTCGCGGCCAGCGGTCGCGGACGAAGGCGCCGACTGAGGGTCCACTTCCATGCCGAGGCCTCGCGCGGGCCGGTGGCCGACGCCTACCTGGGGATGTCGAGCGGCGGTGCCTGGCCCGGAGGCCCCATGCGCGTCGTGGAGAGGGTGGGCGTGCTGGAGGAGTGGCGTTTCTACATCCGGCCGCCCGACCCGCGGTCGGGGCATGGGCCGCAGCTTGCGATGGCCCGTCTGTACCCGGGGACCGGCATCGCCTGGCGACGGCGGAACTCCAACCTGCTGCAGCCGATCGCCGACGACCTGATCGACCTGGACGTGACCGTCGAACAGACCGTGGGCGGAGGGGCCTTCCTTGCCAGCGTGGTCACGACGGCCCGGGCCGGCGAACCGGCCGCCGCCGCGTTGCGGGTCGAGCGGACAACGTCGTCCCTTGTCCGGCTGAGAAACCTCCCGTGAAGCGATCGGCCTCCGCTCAGGGCAGTTCGACCCTGCTGGTGACGCTGATCCTGCTTCTGCTGAGCGGATCCTGTCTGGCGCTGCTGATGGCGACGCAGACCGGGATGCTGGTCGCGGCCCAGCAGAAGGTGCAGGTACGGCTGCTGGCGGCGGCGGACGGAGGCGTGCAGCTCGGCGTCGCGCGGGGGATGGCCGGCGCCGTCGATCCGACCACCCGGACGCTCGGCGGCGGCGCGCCCGGAGCGAAAGTCGTCGTCGAGGTGTCGGGCTTCGTTCCGGCCGCGAGCGGTCCCTGCCTCCTGTGCATGGTGAACCTTGAGGGAACGCTGGGATCCCTCGGTGGGTTGAGGCGTGTCAGCCACGTCGTATCCGCCACGGCCAGCGCTCCGGACCGTTCGGACGGCCTGCCGTCGCCTCGGCGCTCGGTGTCCGCCGTGGTGGACCTGGCGCCCTGGCCGGCGGGAAGCCGGGACGAATGGGACCTGGCCGCGATGGGGCCGCGGCCGGATCCGCTCTCGTCGTTCGTCGACCAGAGCGACGAGGACGGCAACGGTGCCCCCGATCTGGGAGAGCCGCTGTCGCCGCCAGCGATCGTCAGGCTGCGTGTTGGCGAGGGCGACCGCATGACGGCCGTGTTCGGTGGCGGGTACGACGCCCGGCGACCGACCGAGGTCGGCAACTGGCTGTACATCGTTGGAGTCGAATCCGGCGCGCTGCTCTACAAGCGGAGGCTCGACGCGCCGGCCACAGCGACGCCCGCCGCGGCTGACCTGGACGGGGACGGAGTGGCCGACCGGCTTTACGCGGGCACGCTCGCCGGTGCCCTGTACCGCGTCGACGTCTCGGTCGGCGCTCGGCTCGAGGGCGGCCGCGTTGCGGCGAGCGCCTGGGCGCCGCGGCGAGTGTTCGAGACCGGTGGACTGCCGATCCGCCATCCGCCCGCGGTGGTGCCGGAGCCGGAGACCGGCACGCTGTTGCTTGCGGTCGGCACGGGCACGCCGCTCGACCCGCCGCCCGGGGAACCGGCCGCCGGCAGGTTCTTCGTCATCGTCGACAAGGGACAGGCATCGGCGGAGGCGGTCTGGTCGCTCGCCCTGGACCAGGCGGAGGAACTCGCCTCGCCGCCGCTGGCGGCCGCCGGACTGCTGACCTTCCTGACCTTCAGGCCGACCGGGCCCGGCGGCGGAGAGATCCGCCGGTACTCACTCCGGCTTCGTTCCGGCGATCCCGCCGGAGGCGGAGCGCGTGCCGTGCAGGTCGCCACCGGTGCTTCCCGGCCGTCAAGCGACTTCGGGTCGCCGACCCGGCTCGTGGTGGACCATCCGGGGAGCTTCTCCGCGCCGCTGCTTTCGCTCGGCGAAGAACGCCTCCTCGAGGCGCTCCGGGCCGGCATGCCGGGAAGCTGCCGGTTCGGCGGCGCCCGCCTGCGTCTGGTCGGCGCGGACGTGGACGCCGGGCCGCTTCGCCTGGCGGTCCTGCCCGTGTGCCGGGTCGACGTCGACTGGTTCGAGGACGGGATGTTCTGAATCGCAGTGGTTTGTCAGACTGATGACTCATGGAAGGCCGTCCTCAGCCCGGGCCGCGTGAAGTCGGCGGCGCCGGTCGGTTCGCGTCACTCCACATCCTGGCTCTCTGGAGCCTTGCGGTCGCGTGGCCGATCTTCGAAGTCGCGGGGCCGAGTCCGGAGTTCTTCGTCGCCCACGACGCCGGTCGCGGCGATCTTCTGGCGCTGGCGGCGCTCCTCTGCCTCGGCGGCCCGGCAGCCTGCCTGCTCCTCGTTCGTCTCGTCAGCCGAGGCGGCGGTTGGCGCTGGCGCCGCCGAGCCGTCTCCTCTGTCGTCGGTGGCCTGACCGGCGTGATCGCGCTGGCGGCACTCAAACCGCTCGGCGGCTGGCCCGACGGCTTGCTGCTCTTGCTGGCCGCTCTCGCCGGCGCCGTGGCGGTCTGGGCGTACTTACGGTTCGCCCCGGTCCGGCTGTTCTCCACGTTTCTGGCGCCGGCCGCCATCGTTGTCCCGGCCCTGTTCCTGCTCAGCCCCGGCGTGTCCCGCCTGCTGAGGCCGGCCGCTGAAGTCGAGGCGATGGAGGGCGTCGCGTTCAGAGCCATGCCGCCGGTCGTCGTCGTCGTGTTCGACCAGTTGCAGCTCGCTGCGCTGCTTGACCGCGAAGGCAACATCGACCGCGGAGCCTTCCCGCACTTCGCGGCGCTGGCCGACGACGCCACTTGGTTTCGCAACGCGACCGCCGTGGCCGGGCTCACTCGGTACGCGCTGCCGGCGATCCTGACCGGAACGTATCCGTCGCCTCGTCGGCTGCCCGTAGCAGCCGAGCATCCGGGGAATCTCTTCACCCTGCTGGGCGGCCAGTACCGCCTGCAGGTGTTGGAGCCGCTGACCGGGTTGTGTCCGGACACGCTGTGCCCGCCGGAACGAGCCGCTTTCCCGTGGCGGCTCGCCGGCGTCCTGCGCGACTTGGCCGTGGTCTATCTGACCGCTGTGCTGCCGAGGGGTCTGGCCGAGTCGTTGCCGCCAACGACCCAGAGCTGGAAGGACTTCGCGGCGAACGAGACGCTGGAGGACCGCTGGCGCGAGGTCCGCGTCGACGATCGGCGGGCTACCGCCGTCCGCTTCATCGAGTCCGTCGACGAAAGCACCAGGCCGTCGCTCTACTTCATGCACTTCCTGTTGCCGCACGAACCGTGGCTCTACCTGCCGTCGGGACAGCAGTTCACGGTACAGAGGCACAGTATCGGTCTCCGGCAGGGCAGGTGGGCCGACGATCCGTGGGCCGCCGCGCTCAACCTGCAGCGCTACCTGTTGCAGGTCGGATACGTGGACACGCTGCTCGGCAGTCTGGTGGCGCGTCTGCGCGAAACAGGCATATACGACGACGCGCTGATCGTCGTCACCGCGGACCACGGTGCGAGCCTGCAAGCGGGGCTCTCGTTCCGGCGACCGGATGCATCCACTGTCGTGGACATCGCGGCGGTGCCGCTCTTCGTCAAGCGGCCCGGGCAGCGGCACGGCGAGGCGGTCGATGCGAACGCCGAAGTGACCGACATTCTGCCGACGGTCGCGGCCGAGCTCGGCGCGGAGGTGCCGTGGAGGACCGACGGCGCCAGTCTGTTCGACCCGGGCAGGAGCCCGAGGTCATCGAAGGTGATGTTCTTAGACCGGGCGCGACGCCGGATCGAGGCGCCGGAAGATCTCCGTGCCGGTCTGCTGCGGAGCGTGGCGCGCAAGTTCGATCGGTTCGAAACGGGCAACCCCCTGGACATGCCCACTCCCGACGACCGTTACGGCGAGCTGATCGGCCGCGTGGCCAGCGAGATGCTCATCCCGGACCCTGCCGATTTCGAAGTGGTCGTCGACTCGGGGCCGCTGCTGCGGGATGTGAACCCGGCGGCGGACTTCGTCCCGGCGCACCTCACGGGCGCCGTGGTCGGGGTGAGCGACAGCGCGCCGAGGCCGGTCCTCGCGATAGCGCTCAACGGCGTCGTCGCGGCGGTAACCAGGCCGTACGCCTTTCCCGTCTTTGGACGCCGGGACGCCTGGGAGACAATCGTCGATCCGCGCCGCTTCAGGCCGGGCGAGAACTCCCTCGAGGTGTTCGAGATCCGCGCTGCCGGCGACCAGGGGGGCGTGGCGCTGGCGGCCGCGGGCGCGGCATCGGCAGCGGAGCCATGGCCAAACCTCCTTCGCGACGACCAGGCCGTGTCCTCGGGCGTCGAAACCTCGGGGTTCTTCGGGACCGAGTGGGTCGGCCTCCGTTCCTTCCGCTGGACGCGTGGCGACGCGCGGCTGCTGGTGCCGTTCGATCGGAGGTCGGAGCCGGCGGAGATCGCGGTCGACGTCCTGATGACCGGTCCCCCGAAACAGCTCCGCGTGATGATCGAAGGCTGTACCGTCTTCGATCAGACCATCAACGGCGCCTGGAGCGCGACGTTTCCGCTCGACGACTGCCGGCTCGTGCCGCCCGATCTCGAGATCAGGTTGCGGAGCGATACGCACGTTCCCGGCAGGAACGACAGCCGCACACTGGGTGTCGCCGTCGGCTCGATCGAGTTGCGCCGCCCGGTTCCAGCGCAGTGAATCGGTCCCGCGCGATGACGGACGCGCATTGGCCCCGTTGCTGCCCGACCGGTGGCAACGCCGGCTACGACCGCCGTGCCAACGCTCGTTCGACCGCCTCCGCCAACGCCTGGTCGTCTTCCGGATCCACGGTCCGCAGGTCGAGGAACAGGCGGCCCTCGCGCTGGTAGCCGACGACCGGCGGTTCCCCCTGCCGGAGCCGGGCGGCGACGTCGCCGGGGGCGGTCAGGGCCATCACCCAGCCTTCGATCTCCTGCTCCGGCGCCGAACCGCCGCCGAGGTAGGCGCTGCCCCGGACGACCTTGCCGCCAAGCCGGTCCGCCAGCCCCTCGACCCGGCGGCGATGCTCTTCGCCGTCGCGCCACAGAGCCGCGATTGGCATGGGCCGCGCCGCGAGGTGCCGCCGGAGCACCGCGTCCAGAGCGGTCAGGACCAGCCTTCCCGGCCGCAGCGCCCGGTAGAGGGGCGACTCCCGGAGCCGCGCGACGATCGACTCGCGACCCGCGATCAGCCCCGCCTGAGGGCCGCCGAGGAGCTTGTCGCCGCTGCCGCAGACCAGGTCGCAGCCGGCCTCGATCAGGTCCTGGAAGCTCTGGTGGCGGCTGAGGGGGGGCGCCGGCTCCGCTCGCAGCATGCCGCTGCCTTCGTCGACCAGGAGCGGGAGGCCGTGGCGATGGGCGAAGTCGGCGAGGGTCGCGGGGTCGACCTCTTCGACGAAGCCCTGGATCCGGTAGTTGCTTGGGTAGACCTTGAGCACCAGGGAAACGCCTGGTCGGATGGCGCGCTCGTAGTCGGCGAGGCGGGTGCGGTTCGTCGTGCCGACCTCGACCAGGCGCGCGCCGCTCGCCTCGAGGATGTCCGGAATCCGGAACGAACCGCCGATCTCGACCAGTTCGCCGCGGGACAGCAGGACCTCGCGGCCGGATGCCAGGCTGGAGAGTGCGAGAGCCAGCGCGGCGGCGTTATTGTTGACGACCAGGGCCGCCTCGGCGCCGGTGAGGGCGCGCACCAGATTCTCGACACGTCGGCCGCGGTCGCTGCGACGCCCCGTATCGAGGCTCATCTCCAGATCGCAGTAGGCGTCGAGACGATCGGCCAGGTCGGCCACGACTTCGCGGGGCAGAGGCGCCCGGCCCAGGTTGGTGTGGAGGAAGATGCCCGTCGCGTTGAGCACGCGCCTGAGCGGCGGCGCCTCGGCCTCCAGCGCGGCGCGGACGCGATCCGGGATCTCGCGGATCGTCTCCGCCAGTTGGTCGTCCTCGATTCCGGTCCGGATCTCGGCCCTCACCGCGTCGAGAACGCGGGTCGTTTGGACCCTCAGCGCTTCCCTTCCGTATAATCCAGTGAGTTCGGCAAGCGGGCTCTCCTGCAGCAGATGTCCGACTGCAGGTAGTCGTCGCAGTTGACTCACGTCCCGCGGATCCTATTCCGCCAACTCCGATCCCGCGACACGCGCGAAAGAGTCACATGACCGCCATGAAGACGATGTCGAGAGCGATGGTGCTGGCGCTGGTCTGGCTGATGTTCGGGCCGGGCCTGCCGGTCGGCGGCGTCCCGGAGGGCGCGGCGCAGACCGTCGAGCCTGCGACGGCGGAGGTCCGGAACCTCGACCGGGCGATCGCGGCGCAGCGCAAGGTCGTGGACGGGCAGACCCGGTCCGCGGACCGTGCGAGCGCGCTGAACGACCTGGCGAACCTGCTGGAACTGCGCGGCGATGTCGAGGGGGCGTTCGAGCACTACCTCGCCGCGATCGCGGAGGACGGAGCCTGGGCGCCCGCGCACTACAACCTGGCGCTGCTCGCGTACACGACCGGTGACAGTGAGCTGGCCTCGGCGCACCTCGAGACGGCGGTCGAGCTCGATCCGGGGAACGCCTGGGCCCACTACCAGCTCGGCCGGATCGCGGACGACGCCGGAGACGTCGGCGCGGCCGTGGATCACTACGTCCACGCCCTGAGCCTGGACACGCGCCTCGCTTTCACCGATGTGAATCCGCACTTCGCGGTCAACCGGTACGCCACCGAGGTGCTCCTCAAGGCAGATCGAAGCCGGGTCGAGGCCCTGCCGCCGCGCACCTACTCCCAACCGGGCCGCATCAGCAGCCTGCTGTTACCGAGGGTGGAGCAGGAGCAGGGAGCGGTGGCCGGTGACGCGGGCGGTGCCGTCGAGGCGGCGGCGGCACCAGAGACGTACGAGCCGGACGGGGATCTTCCCCGGAGGGCGAGCCGGGTGCCCGGAGGCGAGGGCGCGAACGCCGACGGCACAAGAACGGTGATCCAGTCGCCGGGCAGCCTGCCGACGCCGGCGACCGGCGACCGGTCGTTGAACCGGCCCCTCGACCGCGCCGTTCCCCTCCAGGCCCTCGAAACGGAGTGGGACACGGGCGACGCGAAGCCGGAAACCGCCGTCTCGGAGCGGGAGTCGGACGCTGGGCGCGCCGGGGAGCGGCCGCGGGTCTTCACCCGGGAGCACCTGCGGACGCGCACGCTCGGCGCGGGTCCGATGGTGACCGGTGCACGGGCGGGCGGCGCTCCGGCACAGGCGAGCCCCCTCGGGGGTTCCCGTGGCGGCGTCCAGCTCGGAACGCCCGTCGGCCCCGGTGGCAGGCAGTCGGCTCCTCCCGCGGCCGGGACCTTCCGCGGCAATGGCGGGCGATTCCAGCCCAGCGCCCGCAGCAGCGCGCAGCTCGAGACGACGATCCGCCGCCACGCGGTCCCCGCGCCGTAGCTGAAACCGCTTAAGCGATCGCCTCGACCTGCAGCCCGGTCAGCAGCAGGGTCGGCGCGCCGATCGCCCCGGGCGCGGGCAGGAAGCGAAGATCGTCGCCGATGGCGCGGATGCCCTGGAGCAGTTGCCGCACGGTGCCGGTCAGCCTCACCCTGGGAGCCTCGCCCAGGACGGTGCCGCGGCGAATGACCAGGCCGATCGCGTCGACCTCGAAACGCCCCTCTCCCAAAGATCCTGCGCTGCCGTTCGTCGACGGTTCGAAGGTCGCATGACACCGCCCGTCGTGCGCCCTGTCCAGCAGGTAGCAGCCATGCACGATTCCGGTCCGAATCGACTCGGGGGCTTCGGCGCCGCCGCCGATGTGGAGGTGGGAGTGGCAGAGTTCCGGTAGCGCTCGCCAGCCGGACCTGCGCCGGCAGCCGGCGGCGGCGAAGCCCGACCAGCCGTCGTCCTCCCAGCTCAGCAGCGGCTCGCCGGGTTCGCCGTCGCGGACCAGGGCCACGGCCCGCGTCGGGACGCCCTCGTCGTCGTGCGCCGCGCTCATCCAGCCGGCGTCGAGGGCGCCGTCGTCCACGATCTGCAGTTGGGGCGGCCCGAGCGGGCGGCCGGCGCCGAGTTCCCGCAGCCGCCGCCAGCCGTCGCGCCCCTGCAGCAGAGGCGCGAGTAGCGCCAGCAGATAGCAACCGAGTGCAGGGGACACCGCGACCTCGCCGGCCGGCAGGAACGGTGGAGCGGGAGCCGTCGCCAGGGTCAGGCGTTCCGCGATCTCGCTCGCGATGGAGTCGGCGCTGAGCATCTGGAGGTTCGAGGCTGCTCGGTAGAGCCTGGAGTGTCCCTGGCGGCCGTCCCGCGAAGCGGCGAAGTCCAGTTCGACCGTTGCGAGCCGCAGCGCGGTCCGTCCGGTGACGCCGGTCGTGCTGGCGAGCACGGCGGCGCTGGCTCCGGTATCGAGCCGGCCCCGGATGAGACGGGCTTCGGGCATTCGATCTCCAAGGCGCCGAAGGACGCCATGCAGGAGTGCCCGGCCGGCCGTTTCTTCGTCGTCCGTGTCGTGTTCGGCCAGGTCGGCTGACGGAGACGGCGCCGTCCCGGGCGACGTTCCGGAGGCTGGCGAAGGCAGCCTGAGGGTGCCTGGCCGCAGCGAGTGCCGGCTGAGCCGCCTCCAGCCGTTCGGCTCCGGGAGGGGGCCCGAGTCGGCGAGAAAGAGAGCGCGGTTGGCCCCCCCGGCGCGCAGCGCCCACCCCCGCTCGTCCAGGATGGACACCTGGGTGTCCAGGTCGTCCGGGTCGACCGGCAGGGGCGTCATCCAGGGATCGATCTCGATCCGGCGGGTGTTTCCGACCTTGACGTAGAGCTCGGCGCCGGGTGCCCCGGTGCGTTCCCGCACCGCGCCCAACGCCAGCCTGAGGCTTCGCGTGCCGGGCAGCCGAGCGAACTTCAATCTGCCACCTCCAGGCCTTCGAGACGAACCGACGGGCAGCGGGCCCAGACGGGCAGCAGTGCGCCGTCCTTTGCGCACCAACCGGCGCCGCCCGCGAGCGGACGGTCCCCGACCGCTGCGACCGCCGCGAGAAGGTCGACGGCTCGCGACCGAATCTCGACCGGTCCCGTGTGGTCGCTCGGGCCGGTCGCGCCGATTCGCCGGCCGCACGGCGCCCGGAGCACGCACCGGCCGTCGAACGGATCCAGGTTGCCCCGCTCGAACTCTCCGATGTAGAGGCCGCCAGCGGCCTCGGCGAAGAGTTCCCTCTCGGGAATGGCGCCGGGGAGCAGTTCGAGGTGGGTGGTGCGCGGTCCAGGCAGCCGATGCCGGCTCGCCCGGCGACCGGCGCCCGGGATCATGCTGGGATAGCGCTCGGCCCAGGCAAGGTCGGCCAGGGGTTGCCGGACCCGACCGCGTCTGAGCAGCCAGCGGCTGATCGCCGCCGTGCCCTCGTCGTCGCTCGAGCGCTTGCAGGCCAGCGGCGCGGAACGCGGATCGTCGACCACATCGAGTTCGGGGCCGCCGAGTCTCAGCCCGACAACCTGGTCCGGAGAGCCGGAGAGGGCCAGGGTGTCCGCTTCCAGCGCGTGGGCGACGACTTCGTGGAGCAGGACCGCGGCGGCGTTGGGCCCGAGGACGATGACGCCGCGACCGGGCCGCTCGGGGGGCAGGCTTCGCGAACGCAGGCGGTCGACGAGACAGAGGGCGACCGGGTCCAGGTCCTCGGCCGCGAGCGACGGCAGCAGGCCGCCCCAGACACCCCACGGCGTCGTCACCTGCAGGCTGAAGTACTCCTCGAACTGCGGCGGCGCGGCCACCCGGCTGCGAATGACCTGTACCTGCCGGCGATGACGGCGCGCGGTGATCTCCATCGGGAATCCGACGCGGCGCCGGTTCACGGCGCGGGTGAGCCGGGATTCGGCCTGCTCGATCTCGGCCAGGCGCAGCGCCGGCCATCTGCCGGTCCTGATGCGCGGCGGCGCCGTGCCGATCGACCGGGCCGTTCCCGCCACGCGGTCGCAGCAGGCGGCGAAGGCAGGTCCCGAGATCGTGTCGGCGGCCGCCAGACGACTCCGGCCGTTCTCGATCTTCCTTACCGCGAGGCCTTGTTCCTTCCTCAGGCGGACGCGGTTGGGGGCGCCCTTCGGCAGCAGCTCGACGCTCTCGACGCGCTCGAAGAACGCCTCGAACTGCTGGTCTCCGTGCGCGACCAGGCGGGTCAGCGCGTCGGCCGGGGCGGCAACGTCGGAGATCAGCCGCCGCTGCTGCTCGGCCCCGTTGGCGTTCGACCTCATCGGTTGGATTCTAGGGCTACTTTCGTGCGGAACCGGCCGCCGGCCGGGCGTGAGGTTCCCCTTGCGCGCCTGTGGTATGAAAGCCGATCGGATGACCGCGGCATCGAAACCAGACGAGACCGCCGGCGACGTCCGGGGCCAGCAGGTCCAGGAACTGGAACGGAGGCTCCAGCAGTCCCAACTGGGCGGTGGCGCCGAGCGGATCGACCGGCAGCACGCGAGCGGCAAGATGACCGCCCGCGAGCGGGTCGACCTGCTGCTCGATCCCGGCTCCTGGGTCGAGATCGACGCCCTGGTGACGCATCGCTGCACGGACTTCGGAATGGCCGAGCAACGCGTCGCCGGCGACGGCGTGGTCTGCGGCCACGGCCGCGTGGACCAGCGCCCCGTCTACGTTTTCGCGCAGGATTTCACGGTGTTCGGCGGTTCGCTGTCCGAGACGAACGCGCGCAAGATCTGCAAGGTGATGGACCTGGCGGTGGAGAACGGAGCGCCGGTGGTGGGTCTGAACGACTCGGGCGGCGCGCGGATTCAGGAAGGGGTGGCCTCGCTCGGCGGCTATGCCGACATCTTTCTCCGCAACACGCTGTCGTCGGGGGTGGTTCCGCAGATCAGCGCCATCATGGGCCCCTGCGCCGGCGGCGCCGTGTACTCGCCGGCCATCACGGACTTCGTGATGATGGTCGAGGGCACGAGCTACATGTTCGTCACCGGGCCGGACGTCATCAGGACGGTGACTCACGAGGACGTCTCGATGGAGGAGTTGGGCGGCGCGATGACGCACGCGCGCAAGAGCGGCGTGGCTCACTTCACCGCGTCGGACGATGCCGCCTGCCTGGCGCTGATCCGCGATCTGCTCGGCTATCTGCCGGGCAACAACCTCGACGATCCTCCGCTCCGTCCGACCGACGACCCGGACGATCGCGAGGCGCCGGAACTCGACGAACTGGTCCCGGTCGACCCGAACAAGCCCTACGACATCCTCGACCTGATCCGGGCGGTCGTCGACGACGGCCGGTTTCTCGAAGTCCACCGGAACTTCGCGCAGAACATCGTCGTCGGCTTCGCTCACATGGGCGGCCGGAGCGTCGGCATCGTCGCCAACCAGCCGAACTATCTGGCTGGCGTCCTGGACATCGACGCCGCGGTCAAGGGCGGCCGCTTCGTCCGCTTCTGCGACGCCTTCAACATCCCCCTCGTGACCTTCGAGGACGTTCCCGGCTTCCTCCCCGGCGTGCGGCAGGAGCACGGAGGAATCATCCGGAACGGAGCCAAGCTGCTCTACGCGTTCGCCGAGGCGACCGTGCCGAAGATCACGGTGATCACGCGCAAGGCGTACGGCGGCGCGTACTGCGTCATGGCCAGCAAGCATCTGCGGACGGACGTCAACCTGGCGTTTCCGACCGCCGAGATCGCGGTCATGGGCCCCGGCGGTGCGGTCAACATCCTCTATCGCCAGCAGATCCGGAACGCGGAGGACCCGGAGACGTTGCGCGAGCGGTTGACTGCCGAATACCGGGAGAAGTTCTCGAATCCGTACGTCGCCGCCGAGCGCGGCTTCGTGGATGCCGTGATCGCGCCGCGCACGACTCGCGGCGAGATCGTGCGCGCGTTGCGCCAGCTCGCCGGCAAGCGCTCCGGCGTACCGGCAAAGAAACACGGCAGCGTTCCCCTGTAGGCGGGCGGCGACACGGACGACACATCAACCATCACCAGCAGCAGGGCGGAGATCAGGAGCGAATGAGCGACATCAGAGTGGGCATCGTCATGGGCAGCGACTCGGATTGGTCGACGATGAAGAAGGCGGCGAAGGTCTGCGCCGATTTCGGCGTGGGCTGCGAGGCGCGGGTTCTCTCGGCCCACCGGACCCCGCGGGAAACGACCGAGTGGGCCGAAGGCGCGGCCGGGCGCGGCATCGGCGTGCTGATCGCCGGCGCCGGCGTTGCCGCCGCGCTTCCGGGCGTCGTGGCGGCCGCGACGACGCTGCCGGTGGTCGGCGTCCCGGTGGCCAGCGGTCCGCTGAACGGTGTCGATGCTCTGCTGGCGATCGTTCAGATGCCGCCCGGGATCCCGGTCGCTACCGTGGGCGTGAACCGTGCCGACAACGCGGGCCTGCTGGCTCTCCAGATCCTGGCGCTCGGCGATCCGGATCTGGCCGCCGCCCTGAAGGACTACCGCAGCGGGATGGGCGAGCGCGTGGCAGCGGCCGACGAGCGCGTGCGGCAGGATGCGGTTACGCTCCAGGAATGAGAGAGAAGGACCGCAAGCTCCGTCGTCGCCGACAGCGCCGGCTCAAGCGCCTCAAGCAACGCCGCCGGGAGGAGGCCGCGTCCCGGGAGGCGGCGCCGCGGGCGGTGAAGGTGCGGCGGGCCAAGGCCAAGGCCAAGTCGTCCAGGAAGAAGGCCTCGAGCAAGAAGACGAAGGCGTCACCCGCTCCGGCCGAGCCGGAACCTGAAACGGAGTCCGGGGAGTAGCGCGGCGGATGAAGTTCGCGGTCGGCGCGGATCACGCCGGGGTCGAGCTGAAGAACCAGCTCGGCGAGGTGCTGCGGGCGCGCGGCATCGAGTTCGTGGACTTCGGCGCCGACGGTTCCGGGCCTGTCGACTACCCCGACAAGGCGGCCCAGGTCGCGCGCGCCCTCGCCGCCGGAGAGGTCGACCGCGGCCTGCTCGTCTGCGGCACCGGAGTCGGCATGGCGATGTCGGCGAACCGCTTCGCGGGCGTCCGGGCCGTCAACCCCACCGACAGCTTCACGGCGCGCATGTCCCGCGCCCACAACGACGCGAACGTCCTGGCCCTCGGCGCCCGCGTCCTCGGCGCCGGCCAGGCCGCCGAGCTCCTCGAGGTCTTCCTGGACACTCCCTTCGACGGCGACCGCCACACCGCCCGCGTCGCGAAGATCGACGACGCGGCGAAGCCGGCGTAGCTGCCGCCGTAGCCGGGTCAGCGGAGGGGGTCCCGGGGGACGCTCGCCCTCACGGAGTGAATGGGAAGCAGGGGCTCGCTGTTGTCGACTGCGCTTCGGCAGGGCGGTGGTTGACGTGACGGCGCCGGGAGTCGCTTGTCTCCGACCCCCCGGGACCCCCTCCGCTGACCCGGCTACGGCTGGACGTCGTTGCTCGCGGTTACTGCCTGAACCCGGTGACGACGTCTCGCGCCGCGGTCGGGACGCCAAGGCGGTCGCGAAGCGCTGATCGAACCTCTCCGACGAGGTACAACGAGCCGGTGACGACAAGCGCGTGGGCGGGGCTCGTGGCTGCCGCGAGGCAGTGTTCGAGAGCGCTCGCAGCGTCTCCGCTCACTTCGGCCGGGCGGGAGGCCAGCAGCGGCGCCAGCGTTTCGGGCGAGGCCGCCCGGGCGTGGTCGAAGTCCGTCAGCACGACCCGATCCGCCCTCTGTGCCAACGCAGGGAGGCACAGTTCCGGCTCCTTCTCGGCGAGTGATCCGTAGAGGAGATCGAACCGGAGCCCGGTCTCTTCAAGGTAGGCGCGGAGCGCGGCCGCGCCGGCCGGATTGTGGGCAGCGTCGAAGAGCACCCGGCGGTGCACACCCTGGGCGTCCAGGTCGACCCATTCCAGGCGGCCCGGCCAGCACAGTGCGTCGACGCCCTTCCTGACGGCTTCCGCGGGGAGTTCCCTCTCCTTGAGAGCACAGAACTCCTCAGCGGCCCGAATCGCGAGCGCGAGGTTCCCGAGCTGGTGGCGGCCGGCCAGTGGCGCCTGAAGACGGTCGAGCTCGGCACCGACGCTGGCGTCGACGAGATCCGCGCCGCAGACCGCCGCGCAGCGGCGGAGCTCACGCTGCACTTCCGGCCGGCCGGGCCAGGTCAGGCACGTTCGTCCGGGGCGCATGACGCCGGCCTTTTCGCCGGCGATGGAGGTCAGGGTCCAGCCCAGTTGCGGCGCGTGGTCACGCGCTACCTGGGTGATCACGGAGAGCAGGGGGGCCGAGACGTTCGTCGCGTCGAGTCGACCGCCCAGGCCGACCTCGAACACCGCGGCGTCGACGCGGTGATGGGCGAAGTGCAGCCAGGCCGCCGCGGTCAGGCTCTCGAAGTAGGTCGGCGGCGCCTCGCCGGCCGCGTCCAGCACCTGCCGGAGCCAGTGCCCGAGTTCGGCCTCCGATATCGCCGCGCCGTCGATCCGGAGCCGCTCCTCGACGTGCTCGAGGTGCGGCGAGGTGTAGAGGCCGCAGCGAAGGCCGGCGGCGCTCAGGATCGAGGCGAGCGCGGCGCTGGTCGAACCCTTGCCGTTGGTACCCGCGACCAGCACCGCCGGCACCCGCTGCTGCGGCTTGCCGAGCACGTCGAGCAGGCTCCGCGTGGCGTCGAGGCCGAGCTTCTGCCCCCAGACTTCGAGGCGGTCGAGGATCTCGCTCGCCGAGGGTTTGGTCGTGCCGGTCACGTGGCGGCGCAGCATAAGATAAACCCGACATGTCCGGTCACAGCAAGTGGAGCACGATCAAGCACAAGAAGGCGGCGCAGGACGCCCGCCGCAGCAAGGTCTTCACTCGCATCCTGAAGGAGGTGTCGGTCGCCGCCCGTCTCGGCGGGGGCGATCCCGCGGGTAACCCGAGACTTCGTCACGCCCTGTCGGAGGCGAAGGCGCAGAACGTGCCGGGAGACAACATCGACAGGGCGATCAGGAAGGGCACCGGAGAGCTCGAAGGCGTGTCCTACGAGGAAGTCACCTACGAGGGGTACGGCCCCGGTGGCGTGGCGGTGCTGGTGGAGACCCTCACCGACAACCGGAACCGGACCGTTTCGGAGGTCCGGCACCTGTTCACCAAGCACGGCGGAAACCTGGGCGAGAACGGCTGCGTCGCCTGGATGTTCCATCGTCGCGGCTTCTTCGTCTTCGATCGCGCTGCCCTCGAGGGCTCCGGCGTGGACGAGGAGGCGCTGGTCGAGCTCGCGCTCGAACTCGAGGCCGAGGACTTTTCGGTGGAGGACGAGAGCTACAGCGTCTACACCTCGGTCGAGGCGTTCCATGCGACGAAGGATGCGATCGAGGAGCGGGGGCTGACCGCGACCATCGCGCAACTGACGATGGAACCCCAGAACCTGGTCCAGCTCGACGAAGGGGGCGCGGGTCCGCTCATGCGCCTGATCGACGCACTGGAAGATCAGGACGACGTGCAGAACGTCTGGGCCAACTTCGACCTGGACGACGAGCTGCTCGAGCGGCTGGCGTCCTGACCGTCTCCGTGGCGTTGCCGTGATCGTCCTCGGGATCGATCCCGGGAGTCGCTACACGGGGTTCGGCGTGGTGGAGCAGGAGGGGTCGAGGGTTCGCCAACTGGATGCGGGCCGGATCGCCCTCACCGGCGAGCCGACACCGGCGGCGCGCATGGCCCGGTTGGCGGAGGGGGTCGAGGAGACGCTCGACCGCTGGCAGCCGGCGGCGGCGGTGCTCGAGTCCCTGTTTCACGGGCGCAACAGCCGCTCCCTGATCGCGCTGGCCCAGGCCCGGGGCGTCATCCTGTCCGTGCTCGGACGGCATGGCCTGGATGTCCGCGAGTTCTCGCCGGCCGAGGTCAAGCAGGCGGTCTGCGGCAGTGGCCGGGCCGACAAGACCCAGGTCTCCCGCATGGTCGACGTGCTTCTGGGCCCAGCGCCGGTGCGGCGCAGCGCCGACGCCTCCGACGCTCTGGCCGCCGCCCTCTGCTACCTCCACCGCCGGCCTCTGGAGCGGGTCGTGAAGGCGGCCGGGGCGTCGCGGGAACGCGGTTGATCGGGCGGTTCCAAAGCCGAACCCGTGTGCTATATTGCTCCACCGTTCCAAGGTGAGCCAGGCACCCCTCCGGTGTAGGGGTCACCGCATGTCCAGAATCGCGTCCGCCTTTCGGCGGGCGGTTCAACCAGGCCCGTAGTGGCGGGCATAGTCCTGAGGAGGTAGCTAGGTGAACATTGGTGGCACGTTCTGGAAGTTGATGAACGAGGGCGGCCCCGTCATGTGGCCATTGCTCGCTTTTTCCGTCATCGCGGCTGCGGTGGTGGTCGAGCGACTGATTGCGCTGCGGAGGGCCCGGATCAACGTTCACGAGTTCCTCCCCAAGGTGCGGAAGGCGCTGGTCGTGAACCGCTCGATTCGTGAAGCGGTGAAGGTATGCGAGGAGTACCGCGGACCGGTCGCCTCGATCCTCAAGGCCGGTCTGATGAAGTACGGCCAGCCCAAGGAAGACGTCGAGAAGACGATCGAGAACGCGGCGCTGTTCGAGATGGGCCGCCTCGAGCGCGGCCTCGCGGTGCTGGCGACCACGGCCAACGTCGCCCCGCTGCTCGGGTTCTTCGGCACGGTGACCGGCATGATGGCCGGTTTCGACGCCCTGGCGGCACAGGGCCTGTCGAACCCCGGCGCGGTCGCTACAGGTATCAAGGAAGCGCTGACCACGACCGCTGGCGGTCTGGCGGTCGCCATTCCGACGCAGCTCGCCTACAACTACTTCATGAGCCGGATCAACAAGTTCGTCCGCGACATCGAGACCTCGGCGAACATGCTGCTCGAGACCTTCGGCGAGATGGAGCGCAGCGGCGTCCCGCCGGAGTCCGGCGGCGACGCTGGCTAGGCCGACATGAAGCTCAAGGCAACCATCGAGCACAAGCCGAACATCCCGACGGCCTCGATGGCGGATATCGCCTTCCTGCTGATCATCTTCTTCATGCTGACGATCACCTTCGAGGTCGACAAGACCCAGGTGGTGTTGCCGAAGACGACGCTCAGGTACGAGATTCCGAAACAGTCCGCCTACGTCTCGATCGACCCGAACGGGCGGATCCGGGTGTCGGACGGCAACGAGCAGAGCGCCCTGGTCAGCGCGGCCGACGAGGTGCTCTCGATGGCCGCGGGCGTCATCGCGATGGACCCGCAGAAGGTCTTCGTCGTCAAGTCGGACGGCGAAGTGTCGTGGGAGAAGGTCGACGAGGTGATCGACGCGTTGAAGCGGGCCAAGGTGCGGGATGTCTATCTGCTGTCCGATCAGCGGACCGTTACCGACGGATAGGCTTGAGCAGATGATGGATGGAGACGCAAGATGAAACTTGATCGTGATCGCCCGGACGATGAGATCCCGACCTCCTCGATGGCGGACATCGCCTTCCTGCTGATTGTCTTCTTCATGATCACGACGACGTTCACCGCGACCCGCGGACTGGACTTCGCGCTTCCCGAGGACGACGACGACCCGCCGGTGGTCGAGAAGGAGGAGTCGGTGCTGATCGAGATCCTGCCGAGCGGCGAGTTGATCGTCGACCAGGATCCGATGCAGTTGCACGAGATCATCCCCTACCTGAAGCCGAAGCTCGAACGGAACCCGAAGAAGCCGGTCATCATCCGGCCCGATACAGCGACGCCGTACAAGTACATGGTCCAGGTGTACGACGAACTGCGCCAGGGCGAGGATCACGGGCTGGCGGAGCCGATCAACATCTCGGTTCCCACCCAGCGCGAGATCCAGAGCTTCTGGTACTAGAGGGCGGAATACGCCGAAACCGGCTGGACGTTGAACCCAGACACCACGCGACAGACAAGCTGACCGAGAACCTGACCGAAGAGGGGTAACCGGATGAGTGACGAGAACCTCGAACAGGCTGCATCCCCCGCGGAGGAGCCCGCGAAGGACGAAGCGACCGCGCTGACGTCCGCCGAGCAGGGCCTGCTGACCTACGTGCAGGAGACCCGCGAGGACAACAAGACCTTCCGCTACTCGCTGGGACTGGCGGTCATCCTCCACGGCATCCTGCTGATCGTCAAGCTGCCCGACCTGTACGGCGACGTGGTGGCGCCGCCGCCGAAGCCCAAGGTCTTCGTCGTGCAGCAGGTGCGCTTCAAGCCGCCACCGCCGAAGGAAGAGCAGCAGATTCCGAAACCGAAGTCGAAGAAGGTCCCGATCCCCGATCCCACGCCCGACGAGCCGGAGCCGATCCGGATCGACGAGCCCGAGGAGATCGACATCCCCGAGGTCGACGATCTCGATCTCTTCGACCTTCCCGAGGCGCCGCCTCCGCCGGAACCGACCGGGCCGATCTATGTCACCGGCGACGTGACGAAGCCGGAGAAGATCACCGACATCCAGCCCCAGTACACCGAGATCGCGCGCAAGGCGCGGATCCAGGGCGTCGTGATCCTCCAGGCGACGATCGACAAGAACGGCGATATCACCGACATCAAGGTCCTGAAGCCTCTGCCGATGGGCCTTGCCGAAGCCGCCGTGTCGGCCGTGCAGCAGTGGAAGTTCAAGCCGGCGACGCTGAACGGCAAGCCGGTCGCCGTGTACTACAACCTGACCGTCAACTTCCAGCTCCAGTAGAGCGGAGGATCACGGCCCAATGACTACTCGCCGATCCGTACTCGCACTTGCTGTTGTCTGCGCACTGCTGACCGCGTCGGTGGCCTTCGCCGGCTGGGACGAAGGCGTCGCCGCATTCAGGTCCGGCAACTACGCTCAGGCGATCGCTGAGTTCCAGCAGTTCGTCGAGGAGCGCCCGGACCAGCAGGCCGGCTACCAGATGCTGGGCCGTTCCCTGCTCCGGGGCGGCAAGGCTGGCGAAGCGGTTGCCGCGTTCCAGAAGGCGATCGAGATGAAGGCCGACGACATTGGCAGCCAGGTGTTGCTGGGTCAGGCCTTCTACCAGAGCGGCAAGCCCAGGGAGTGCATTTCGACCCTGAGCAGGCTCAACATCGGCGGGCTGCCGGCGAACATCCAGGTCGGGGTGTACGAGACGCGCGGCGCCAGTTACGCGCGGCTGGGCAACACCGGCAGTGCGGCTGCCGACCTGGGGAGGGTTGCCGACCTGAAGCCCAGTGACGCCAAGGCCCGCTTCGATTACGGGCAGATGCTCCATAACGATGCGCAGCTCGACCCGGCGATCGCTGCCTACGAGCGGGCGATCTCGATGGACGGTAGCCAGGCGGAGTGGAAGAGGGTTCTGGTGAATGCCCTGAAGGTCAAGGGTCGGCGCACCCAGGGCTCAGCCAAGACCGGCATCTACCGCAAGGCCGAAGACGTGGCGAGGAGCCTGGTTGGAAGCAGCCCCTCCTACGACAACCTGTTGCTGCTCGGCGAGGTTCAGCTCGGAGGCAAGAACTATGAGTCGGCGGCTTCGACGTTCCAGCAGGGGATCTCGAAGAAGAGCAACGACTGGCACGCGCACTTCTACCTCGGGCAGGCCTTCGGCTCCCTTGAGCGTTTCAGCGACGCCGAGGGACCGCTGAACACGGCCCTTCCTCTGGCTTCCGACGAGGCCGACAAGAAGGCGATCCTGGACTATCTCGGCTTCGTGCTCTCGAAGCAGAACAAGTACGAACCGGCGATCTCGGCCTACGAGCGGGCGGGCAACGCGGCTGGCGCTGCCCGGGTGCGTGAGAACCAGCAGATCGCTCAGGAGAACAGGGAAGCCGACGAGTTCAACGAGAACATCGCGGAACTGGAACGCCAGCGCGAGGAACTCCGCCGGCAGCTCGAAGAGGTTCCCGGAGCGACGAACGAGCCTCCGCGCCGGTAGGTCCTCCAGCCGGCTGAGTAGGTCGGAATAGGCCCCCGTTGGTCGGGTGTTGGGATCTGGCATCAGTTGCCAGATCCCAACAGTCAACGCCCGTGACCATCGGAGTGGCCCCATGACCAATCGGCGATCCACGCTCGTTCTGACCGCGTTCTGCCTCCTGCTGACCGCCAGCGCCACCTTCGCTGACTACGATGCGGGGGCTGCCGCCTTCAGGGCGGGGAACTTCGAGTTGGCCGCGGCCGAGTTCCAGAAGTTTGTCGAGGAGCGGCCCGATGAGCCGCAGGGCTACCACATGCTGGGTCGCTCCCTCATCTTCGCGGGGAGGCCGGGCGACGCGGTCGCGCCGCTGCGGAAGGCCATCGAGTTGAATCCGAACGATGTCCCCAGCCGTGTCTTTCTCGGGCGGGCTTTCGACGAGAACGAGAAGCCCGATGAGTGCATCGCGACGCTGAACCGGCTGGACATCGATAGTTTGCCGAAACAGGTGCAGATCCAGGTGTACCAGAGGCGAGGTCGTAGCCACGCGAAGCTGGGGAACACGGGAAGCGCCGCGGTCGACTTCGGCAGAGTGGCCGATCTCAAGCCGGGCGATGCGAAAGCGCGCTTCGACTACGGCAAGAAGCTGCAGGACGACGCACAGCTGGATGCGGCCATCGCCGCCCTCGAGCGTGCGACGTCGATGGACGGCAGCAGGAGGGAATGGAAGGAGGTCCTGGTCAACGCCCTGAAGATCAAGGGGCGGAGGACCGAAGGCGAAGCGAAGATCGCGGTGTATGGCGGAGCCGAGGATGTGGCCAGGAGCCTGGTCGGTAGCGATTCCTCCTACGACAACCTTCTGCTGCTCGCTGAGGTTCAACTCGGTGGAAAGAACTACGAGTCGGCCGTCTCGACGCTGCAGCAAGCCATCTCGAAGAGAGCAGGCGACTGGCATGCTCACCTCTACCTCGGACAGGCCTACGGATCGCTCGAGCGCTACGGGGACGCGGAAGTACCGCTGACCAGGGCCCTGGAGCTGGCCTCGGACGAGGACTCGAAGCAGATCTGGGCGTATCTCGCCTTCGTGTTCGAGAAGCAGAAGAAGTTCACCGAGGCGATCGAGGCTTACGGGAGGGCTGCGGATCCGGACGGCGCCGCCCGCGTGCGCGAGAACGAGGGGATCGCTGCCGACAACAGGGAAGCCGACGAGCACAATGCCACGATCGAGGTGATCAGGACACGGATGGACGAGATCCAGGGGGAGCTGGACGAACTCACCGGGGGCGCGAAGGAGCCGCCGCGCCGCTAGGCGGAGCCGGCCGCGCGGCCGCCGTCGTTCCATCGCTAGCCGCTAGTCAGCCAGCTTGCGGCGGAGGATCTCCTGGGCGGCTCGGGGTTCGGCGCTGCCGCGTGAAGCTCTCATGATCTGGCCGACCAGGTAGCCGAGGGCCTGTTGGCGGCCTCCGCGGTACTCGGTGACGGCCTTCTCGTTGGCGGCGATCGCTTCGTCGGCCCAAGCCTCGAGCTGGTTGTCGTCGCGGACCTGCCGGAGACCCAGGCGGTCCGCGATCTGGTCCGGCGTCTCGGACGAGTCCCAGGCCTCGGCGAGTACGTCCTTGGCGGCCGTGGTCGACAGTTCGCCGGAGTCGACCAGGGCGACGACGGCGGCGAGGCGCTCCGGGGCGATCGCCTGCTCCACGTCGATGCTCCGCTCCTTCAGCTCGCGCAGCAGTTCCGTCATCACCCAGTTGGCGATGGTTCTCTTCCCCTGCGGATGCGCGGCGACGGCCCGCTCGTAGTAGGTCGCCAGGGCGACGCTGCCGGAGAGCAGCGCCGCCTCTTCCGAGCGTAGCCCGTAGGCGTCGCGGAAACGGGCGCTCTTCGTCCACGGCAACTCCGGAAGCTGGTTCGCCTGCCGCTCGATGCGTTCGCCGGACAGCACGACGGTGGGCAGGTCGGGCTCCGGGAAGTAGCGGTAGTCGTGCGCCTCCTCCTTCGACCGGAGCGACCGGGTCACGCCAGTGGCGGGCTCGAAACTCCGCGTCTCCTGCTCGACCCGGCCGCCCGACGTCAGGACGTGCAACTGACGTTCCCGCTCGTACTCGAGCGCCTTCGCCACGTGGCGGAACGAGTTCAGGTTCTTGACCTCCGTCTTCGTTCCGAGCGCGGTTTCGCCGGCCGGCCGTAGGGAGAGATTCGCATCGCAGCGCAGACTGCCCTCCTCCATGTTGCCGTCGCTGGCGCCGGTGTAGAGCAGGACCTGGTGAAGCGCCTGCAGATAGGCCTGCGCGTCGGCCGGCGAGCCGATCTCCGGCTCGGTGACGATCTCCACCAGGGGCACGCCGCAACGGTTGAAGTCGACCAGGCTCCGGCCCGGGAGCGGTCCCCCTCCGGGTACTTCGTGGAGCAGCTTGCCGGCGTCCTCCTCCAGGTGGAGCCGATGGATGCGCACGGTGTTCCCCGACGGCAAGGGGACGCCGCCCCCCTCGGCCAGGGGCTGGTCGTACTGGCTGATCTGGTAGCCCTTGGGCAGGTCGGGATAGAAGTAGTTCTTGCGTGCGAACACAGACCGCCGCCGGACTTCGCAGCCGAGGGCCAGCGCCAGCCGTATGGCCAGATCGACCGCGTGCTGGTTCGTCACCGGCAGCGTGCCCGGATAGCCGAGACAGACCGGGCAGACGAGATCGTTTGGTTCGGCGCCGAAGCGGTTCTCGCAACGGCAGAACATCTTCGTCCGGGTGCGTAGCTGGACGTGGACCTCCAGTCCGATGACCGTTTCCCATCCCGTGTCGACGGGAACTCCGACGGCCCCCGCCCCGGTCGTGCTCTGCGCTACGCTCATGGCCGTCTCAATGGCCGCGGCATCCTACAGCAGGCCCTCCCGGTGAATGGCCCGTCGGCGGGTGTCGCACTCGAGGTCTACCGCCGCGGGCCGGTGTGGGCCGCGTTTCTCGGCGCGGTGCCGCAAGGGGGAGCAGCCGGACCGGAGGACGCCCTCGAGGTTCTGGCGGGCCGGGTTCCCGCGGCGGCGGCGGCAGCGCCGGCCTGGCTTCGCCAGCGGCACGGCGCCGCCGCGCTGAGAGCGCCGGGTCCCGGACCGACCGGCGATGGAGATGCGCTGATCGTGTCGGCGTCCGGAGTCGCGGCCACGGTCTTCGTCGCCGACTGTGTGCCAGTGCTGATTGCCGCCGGCGACTCGGTGGCCGCGGTTCACGCCGGCTGGCGTGGGCTTGCGAAGGGCGTTCTGGCCTCGGCCGTCCGCGAGTTGAACGGTGATTCGTCCGGTGACGGGGCGCCGGCGGAAGCCTGGATCGGTCCGGCGATCGGACCTTGTTGCTATGAGGTCGGCGAAGACGTTGCCGTTCAGGTGGAGTCCCGGAGCGGCGCGGAGGTGGTCACTCGACGACCCGGCCGGAAGCCCCGCCTCGACCTGCCGCTGGCCGCTTCGCGGCAGTTAGCCGGTCTGGGCGTCGGCCAGGTCTCGACCGTGGAACGCTGCGTGCGTTGCAGTCCCGACTGGTGGAGCTACCGTCGGGACGGCGCCCGGGCGGGCCGCAACTACGGGTTCATCTGGCGCGACTAGGTCTTACTGGCGGGAAGTCCGGCTGCGGGCCTTGCGCGTCGGGTCGATCCCCACGGACCGGAGGAAGGCGAGGTCGCGGCCGTCGATCCTGAAGGGCGGAGCCGGTACAGGCCGACGATTCGCTTCGTCCTCGGTGTCGGCCTCGTCGTCGCTCTCGAACGGTTTGCAGTCGAGGAAGAGGTTCAGCGTGTAGCCTTCCTGCCGGATCGACTCGAGCCGGTCGTGGACCTCGGACGAGTCCGCGATCGCTTCGCACAGGGAGCGGGTGAGGTCTTCGAGCAGTTGCTTGAGCCGGGGTTCCATGGCAACGAGATCATTATCCCAAAGAGACGCTCCGCGCGACAGTCGGGATCCGCTACGGGACGATCAGGATGTCTGGGGGCCGATCGTCGAAGGGCTTGGAGCCGCGGGCTTCCGGCCTGCTTCCTTCGAGCCGCTGGCCGGCGACGTTTCCGCTCGGCGCTATGCGCGGCTGCGTCTCGCGGGCGGCGAGCAGTTCGTCGTCTGCGCCTACCCGGGCGACATGGCCGACGTGGCGTCGCGCTTCCTGGCCGCGACGGAGCTGCTGGGCTCGGTCGGCGTGCCGCTGCCGGAAGTCGAACGGCACTCGCTGGGCGAGCCGGTCTGGATCCTCCTGGAAGACCTGGGACCAGAGACGGTCTTCGACCGGTGGAAGGGCGGGGGTCTGAGTCCGGCCGCGCTGGACCGGTTCCTGACGGCGGCGGTGGCTCACATCGGCCGAATCCAGCTCCTGTCTTCCGACGGTGTGCGCGCTCTGGGCTCGCCGCCGCTCGAACGGGAGCTGCTGATGGCGGAGCTCGACCTGACCTGGGAGCGCTTTCTCGAGCCGCGGGGATTGGTGGGAGACCGGATCCTGGCCGAGCAGCTGCGCGCTTTCTGCGAAGCCGTGTGCGATCGTCTGGGCTCGGCGGCGCCCGTGCCCTGTCATCGCGACTTCATGGTCCGCAACCTGATGCTGCGGACCTCGGACCGGGACGGTGTGGAACCGGAGGTCGTCGTGATCGATCACCAGGACCTGCGCCTGGGCCCGCCGCACTATGACCTGGCCTCGCTTCTGAACGACAGCCTGACGCTCACCGCCGGCCGGCGGCGGGACCATCTGGCGACGCGGGAGGAAGACACCGAAGAGCTTGCCCTCTACCACGCCGCGGTGGCGCAGCGGATGCTCAAGATAGCCGGCACGTTCGCCCACTTCGCCGCGCTCGGCAACGAGCGTCACCTGCCGTTGATTCCCCCCGCCCTGCGGCGGTTCTTCGACGCGCTGGACGCGCTTCCCGAGGGCCGTGAGCTCGCACCCCGCCTGCGCCGGGAGTGGGCGGCGTTCAACTGCTAGCGCCCCGAAACCCCTCGCAGGCTCGGTGTTTCGGCCCATCCCGTCCTCTTCCAGGAGCTTTCGCCTTGTACCTGCTACGCTGCGTCCTGCGGCGAAAGCTCCTAGAAACCCGACCTCAACAGGAGACCCCCATGCCTTCCATTGGCATCCAAGAGCTTCTCATCATCTTCGTCATCCTGATGGTCATCTTCGGCGGCAGCAAGCTGCCCCTGCTTGGCCGGGGGATGGGTGAGGGCATCCGCAACTTCAAGCGGGGGCTGCGGGGCGACGACTCCTCCGAGCTGGAGGAGGAGAACGCGTCTTCGTCAGGCGCCAAGACCAGCTAGCCGCCCGCCAGCACCGCGAAGTCGAGTCCGTCCGGATTGACGGCGGCCCAGGCCGCGCGGTGGTGCGCGATGTAGACACGGAGCACGCTGTTCGTGAAGCCGCGCGTCTCGCGGAAGGGGGGGAAACCGCCGAAACGGTCGACCCTGCCGGGTCCCGCGTTGTAGCCGGCGAGAGCCAGGACGAGGTCGTTGTCGAAGCGGCGCAGCAGGTAGGCCAGGTAACTCACGCCCGCGTCGAGGTTCTGACCGGGGTCGTAGGCATCCGCGACTCCCAACTGCTCGGCGGTCGTCGGCATCATCTGCATCAGACCGAGGGCACCCCGGGGCGAGACCGCCTCCGTGTCGAACGAGGATTCAGCCTGGACGATGGCCGCCACGAGGAGCGGGTCGACGCCGTGACGCTCGGCGGCGTCGAGGATCAGGTCACCGTACGGAACACGCTGCATCCGCTCGCGGACCGCGTCCTCGTCGGCGGCGCCGATGAAGAGCTCGAAGCTCTCCCGGCGCGACGGAATGCGCTCGTACAGGGGACCCCCTCCCAGGTAGACGGAGGCGGCTCCGGCCGACGGTTCAAGCCACGCCTGAATCTGCTCCAGGAGAACGATGTCTTCCAGAGGGGGCGACATGGGCAGCGGTTCCATGTGCCGACCGGGCGCGGTTTCGCGGGGCGTGGCGGCCAGTATGGCTGCCGCCGCCACGGTCATGGCTATGGCCCGGTTCCGGAGGCGGGGTTTCCGTGTAGTCATCGGGATGTCTGCTGGCAGGCGTCTTGGTATCCGCGGGCCGCACTTCGGCGCCCGACCTCTGTGCGGCGGCCTCTTCGGGCGCCGGAGCGTCAGGCGCTTGCTGCCAATGGGAGCAAGCGACCGTGTCCCATGAGCAAGCTGTATGCCAATCTGATGCGCGTCGGATGAAGGTCCGAGACGGCGGGCCTGCGATGCGTTTCAGCGCGTTAGCTCGACTGAGTCCTCTTGCTGGAGCCTCGGTAGTCGGCGGCTTGTATCTGAAGCGCGGCGACCTTGTTTCTCAGCGTGTTGCGATGGAGGCCCAGGTGGTTTGCCGAGCTGGTGAGGTTTCCTTGGTTGAGTCGTAGGGAAGCGAGGATGAACTGCCGTTCGAAGATCCCGCGGGCCTGTGCCAGAGTGACGCCCTGGGAAGCCAATTGGTTCACGAGGCGGTCAAGCTGGCCGTTGAGATCTTCGTTCGCGTCGTCCGGAGAGCGGTCGTCTGGGCTGAGTGACTTCAACGCGATTCCGATGCAGAAACAGCGATTTTAGCACAAGGTTTCGGCGTTTCTGCCCTTCGGAAGGCCCCCTTTTGGGGCGACGACGATCTGATTCAGTTGTCGACGTTCTCTTCCGTGCGCGGACCATCCGGTCGATTCGGGTCCGGTCGGATGGGCGAGGCCGGCAGTCTGGTTCGGAGCCTGCGGAGCTGCTCCTCCGAAGGCGCCTTCTTGATCCAGGGGCTGTCTGGAAACTCGCTGCGCAGCCGGTCGCAGGCTTCGCGCAGGTACTCGTAGCGGTCGAGTCCCAACCGGCTCGGAATCTGCTGGAGCACCAGCCGGTACGTGAGGCACATGTGGGCGAGGATCTTGTCGGGCTCCGGGTAGTCCGGGTACTGCTCGAGCATCTCCCTGAAGCGATTTCCCGCAGCAGTGGGAGTACGGAAACGGTAGTAGAAGGCCCCGACGACGAACTCGTGCTCCGCCACGTGGTTGCGGACCTCGACGATGCGTTGCGCCGCCTGACCGGCGAACTGACTGGTCGGATACAGCCGGCGGACGTTCTCGAACTCCGTCAGCGCCTGCCGGGCCGTCTGTTGATCGCGGTCGGGCTTCTCCATTCGCTCGGCGAGCGAGGCCGCGAGACGGAACTGGGCGTACGCCGCCTGGTCGGAGGTCGGGAACCGGTTCAGGAAGTCCCGGTAGCGCTGCTCGGCTTCGACGTACGACTGGTAGCCGCCGCGCAGGAACAGGGCGTCCGCGGCAAGCAGCAGTCCTTCACGGCCGGTCTCGGAGTTCGGTTCGACCTCGAAGGCGTGGACGAGATGTTCGCGCGCCTGCGTGAACTTCTCGTCTTCCAGCAGTTGCTTGCCGATCTCCAGGGCCTCGGCCGACGAGAGCCGCAGGATGGGGTCGTCCTTGACGCCACCGCACGCGGCGGTCAGGGCCAGCGCGGCCGCCAGCAGGATCTCCGCGCCGCGACGGCTCATTCGCCCGCCTGCCGTCGGAGGGCGACGAGGGTTTCGACGGGCCTGTCCGCGGCGAAGACGCCGGAACCGACGACGGCGACGTCGACGCCGGCAGCGGCCACCTCGTCCAGGTTGCCGGGCTTGATTCCGCCGTCCATCTCGATGCTCACGGGCATACCTCGCTCGTCGACGACGGCGCGGAGCCGCCGGGCCTTGTCGAGCACTTCGGGGTGGAAGGCCTGGCCGGCGAAACCGGGCACGACCGACATCAGCAGCACGAAGTCCAGTTGGTCCAGGTAGGGCAGGAGTTCGTCCAGCGGCGTCGCCGGGTTGATCGCCACGCCGGCGCCGGCGCCGCGCTCGCGGATGCGCGCCGCGAGCCGTCCCGGCTCTTTCGTCACTTCGTGATGGATCGACACCCAGGCCGGCCCGCTGTCGAGATACCGGTCGAGGAGCGCTTCGGGGTTCGAGACCATCAGGTGGATGTCGAAGCCGACGCTCGTTCGTCTGGCCAGGTCTGTGATCACCGGTGGCCCGAAGGTCAGGTTGGGCACGAAGTGGCCGTCCATCACGTCGACGTGGATCAACTGCGCGCCGCCGTCCTCGCAGAGTCTGACCGCGGAGGCGAGGTCGGCGAGGTCCGCCGCCAGGATCGAAGGCGCAATCTTCATCGTTGGGTTCTTGCGGGCGTGCTTTGCGGGTTCAGCGGCTGTCTTGCGCGGCTACGACGAGGGCGATCGAATCGCTCTGGCGCAGGGGGTGGCCCGGAAGCGGGTATTGACGCAGGATGATCCCGGCTGGGACGCCTTCGTAGGGTTCGTACTTTACCCTTCCGAGGCGGAATCCGCGCGTCTCGAAGAACTCGCGGACCGGGTCCTCGGGCAGGTCGATCAAGTCCGGCATGACGTACATCGCCCCCGGGTTGGCCAGGCTGACCATCAGGTCCACCTGGGACGATGGGTCGATCCGGCTGCCGGCTGGAGGATCCTGGCGGACCACGGTGCCCGGCACGCCGGACTCGGCGAACACGCTCCGGCTCCTGCCCATCTGCAGGCCCGAGGCCGTCAGGCTCACCTGGGCCGTCTGCAGTACCTGGCCGCTCAGGTCCGGCGTCTCGACGAGCTCCCGGCCGCGCGACAGGTACACGATCACGCCGCTGCCTTCCTTGACCGCGCTACCGGCGGGAGGGTCCTGCCGGAGCACATGGCCCGCCGGGACGGCCTCGTCGAAGCGGTCTTCCTCCACGCGCTGCAATGCCAGGCCCGCGGTGGCGAGGCCCGCTTCGGCCTGGCTTCGATCGAGGCCAACCAGGTCCGGTACCGCGATGACGCCGCTGCGGACGAAGTTCGAGAGCGCCAGGTAGGACGAAGCGCCCAGCAGGGCGACGAGCAGGCCCCCGTAGGCAGCGAGAAGCACGCCTCGCCTGAGCCAGGGATGGCGTATCGCCTTGCCGGTCCAGTCCCGGAGCTTGCCTGCCATCGACATCGAACCGCCTTCAGCGCCCGAGGCCGGGCAGGTTCTTCACCAGGTCGGAGTAGATCGCGAACAGCATGATGGCGACGACCAGCGCCAGGCCGAACTGCGTGATCAGGCCCTTGATCTGGAGGGAGAGGTCGCGTCGCAGAACGCTCTCGAACAGCAGGATGGCGAGCTGGCCGCCGTCGAGGATCGGGATCGGCAGCAGGTTCAGGATGCAGAGGTTCAGGCTGATCAGGGCCATCAGGAACACCAGGTCGCTGAAGCTCCTGCGAGCCGCCTGACCGCTGATCCGGCTGATCTCGATCGGGCCGGCCAGCGCGCTCTGCGGCGAAACGCGCCGTTCCAGCATGCCGCCCAGAAAGTCGAAGATCTCCGTCGTCGTCTCCCAGTTGATCCGGGCGCTTTCGGCGATGGCCGCGACCGGGCCGACGCGCTGATAGGAGAAGTGGCTGATCGCGATGCCGGCGCGGCCGACCCCGCCCTCCTCCTCCGGCACGAGCCGCACGACCAGACGATCCTCGCCACGGCCGATCTCGAGGCTCACTTCCTGGTCCGCGCGCGGCTCGACGAGCCGCCGGAAGTCGTCCGCGTTGGCGACGGGATGGCCGTCGACGGCGTAGAGCGTGTCTCCGTAGCGCAGCCCCGCCTGCTCGGCCGGAGTGTCTTCGAAGACCTGGCGGACCCGCGGCAGGAGGCTGGCGTAGAGCCCCGCGTCGCCCAGTTCGTAGCGCGGCATCCGGCGAGGGACGAGTACCGTGCTCAGGGCTTCGCCGTCGCGTTCGAAGTCGACCGCGAGCCGGCGTTCCGGCGACATCAGGACGGTGTTCGAAACCTCTCTCCACTCGGACACTTCCTCGCCGTCCAGGCGCAGGATCACGTCGCCCGCCAGCAGCCCGGCTTCGGCCGCGGCCGAGTCGGGCGCCACGCCGCCGATCTCGCTACTCAGGTCCCGCGGTCCCGCCAACTCCGTCCCGGCCATCAGCACCGCCGCGATCAGGACGATCGACAGCACGACGTTGGCCGCCGGACCTGCCAGGAGAACGATCACTCGCTGCCAGCGAGGCTTGGCGGTGAAGTCGCCCGCGTCGCCGGTCGGGTTCGCGGCGTCGATTCCCGAGAAGGCGACATAGCCGCCGAGCGGGATCATGGCCAGCCGGTACTCCGTGCCGCCTCGCTCGAAGCCCCAGATGCGGGAACCGATGCCGATGGAGAAGACCCGGACCCTGATCCGGAACAGCCTCGCGGCCAGGAAGTGCCCCAGTTCGTGAATGAAGATGATCACTCCGACCACGACCAGGAAGGCCAGGATGTTGCTCAGGAAGTTCATCGTCGGGGAGGCCGCGGTGGCGCTTCTCCGTGGATGCTAACCGCCAACCTGCGCGAGGACTTCCCGGGCACGGCGGCGACCCCAGGAATCCCACTCCAGGGCCTCGTCGATTGTCGCCGGCTCCGCGCCGCCGGCCTCGCGGCCGTGACGGTCGAGTACTTCCGCCACCGCCGGCACGATGGCGGAAAACGGCGCCGTGCCGCCCAGGAACGCCGCGACCGCCGTTTCGTTCGCCGCGTTGAGCGCCGCGGGCGCGCCGTTCCCCCGGATGAGCGCTTCGCGGGCCAGGGACGGGGCCGGGAACACCTCCGGGTCCACTCTTCTGAACCTGAGTTCGGAAGCTGCCTCGAGCAGCTCGCTCAGCCCGTTCGCGGCGCCGTCGTCGGGGAGCGGCCACCGTTCGGGATGGGACAGGGCGTAGCGGATGGGGTACTCCATGTCGTTGGCCGAGATCTGGGCGATCGAGTTGCCGTCCCGGAACTCGACGATCGAGTGAACGAGGGACTGGGGGTGGATCAGGATGTCGATCCGGGATCCCGGCACGTCGAACAGGTAGCTGGCCTCGATCAGTTCCAGTCCCTTGTTCATCAGCGTCGCGGAGTCGACGCTGATCTTGGCCCCCATGTTCCAGGTCGGATGGGCCGTCGCCTCGGCCGGAGTCACCGTGTCGAGGGTGGCCGGATCGCGGTCCAGGAACGGGCCGCCCGAGGCGGTCAACACGAGGCGCCTGACCTCCCGGCGCCGTCCAGCGCGCAGCGCCTGGTGGATCGCGGCGTGTTCACTGTCGACCGGCAGGATCTTCGCGCCCGAGGCGGCCGCCAGCCGGCGTAGGAGCGGGCCTGCGGCGACCATCGCCTCCTTGTTCGCGAGCGCCAGGTCGGCGCCGGCGGCCAGAGCCGCCGCGGCGGGCCTCAGACCGGCCGAGCCGACGATCGCCGTCAGCACCAGGTCGAGGTGGCTGTCCCCGACCGCGTCGACCAGGGCCGCTTCGCTCCAGCCGACGCCCGTGCCGGGCGGCAGGTCGGCGCGTAGTCGCCCCGCCGCTGCTTCCGTTTCGACGACGATCCGCCGAGGCCGGAACTCGCGCGCCAGTTCCGCGAGCCGCGCGGGCTTCGTGCCCCTCGCCGCCAGCACGCACACCTGGAGCCTGTCCGGATGCCGGCGGGCCACGGCAAGGGCCGCCTCACCGACCGAGCCGGTGGCGCCGAGTACGGCCAGCTTTCGCGCGCTCACGGCAGGAGCGACGGCGTCGCACCGGCCTGGATGGCGACGTAGAACGCCGGCGTCGCCAGCAGAACGCTGTCGAGACGGTCGAGCAGCCCGCCATGGCCGGGCAGAAGACCCCCCGCGTCCTTGACCTGCACGGCCCGCTTGAGCATGGACTCGACCAGGTCTCCGGCCTGCCCCGCGCCGCCGCACAGCAGCGCCACGACGGGGACGTCCAGGCCGAGTGCATCGGGACCGCGCCAGAGCAGGACGACCGCGACCCCGGCGGCGCAACTGGCGGCCAGGCCGCTCACCGCGCCCGCGATCGTCTTCTTCGGGCTGAGCACCGGCGCCAGCGGCCGGCGTCCGAGCAGGCGGCCGCCGTAGTAGGCGCCGATGTCGCCCAGGGAGACGACGACCAGGACCCAGAGCAGGAGCACCGGTTCGACGACGTGGAGGTTGATGGCGGCGACCAGGAACAGCCCGAGCCAGAGGGCGCCGAAGGCGAACAGTGCCGAGGTAAGAAGCCGATCGCGGATGTCGGCGTGGCTGGCGAGTCCGACCGCGGCGGCCAGGGCGAGGATGGCGGCCGCGGCGGCGAACCAGGTGCCGGCGCCGCTCAGGCCTGCCGGCAGAGGCACGTCGATCAGCTCGTTCGCGGTCGTGTCGGCCAGGGCCAGCACGCCGACCGCGAGCCACAGCGCCCAGCTCACCGTGCGCGATACGACGATCCGCTGCACCAGGGTGCTGTACTCGGCCGCGGCCACGAGAATCACGAGCGTGGCCGCCACTCCGAACAGAACGGGGTCGAGGTAGAGGACCAGGGCGGCCGTCAGCGCCGCGGTCACGACGCCCGTGACAACGCGTTTCATTTGCGGGAATCGTATTCCACGCTGTCCAGGCACAGACCGCGGGCAGGGGCGTTCGGTCCGGCGGCGCTGCGGGCACCACCCTCGAGCAGTGCCGCCAGATCGCCCGGCGTCCGGCGGCCGCGGCCCACCTCCAGCATCGTGCCCACCAGGGCGCGGACCATGCCGCGAAGGAACCCGTCGCCGGCGACCCGGAACCGGATCTCGTCCCCCTGTTCGGCCCATCCGGCTTCGCGAATCGTCCGCAGCGGACTCCTGTGGCTGCCGCCCGCCTTGGCGAAGGCCGAGAAGTCGTGCCGGCCCGTGATCAGGGAGGCGGCCGTCTTCATCGACTCAAGATCGAGTTCTCGCGGCGCCGGGACGACGAAGGGCGCCCGGAACGGGTCGATCACCGGCGCGGTGCAGAGTCGATAGATGTAGACCTTGAGCGAGGCGCTCCTGCGGGCGTGAAACGAGTCGTCGGCGGCGTCGGCGGCGAGCACCCGGATCGCCGCCGGGAGGTGGTGGTTCACGCCCTGGACGAGCGCCCGGCGGGTTTCGCCGGACGGCACGTTCCCGGCGGGAAGGTCGAGGTGCGCCACCTGCCCGGAGGCGTGGACGCCGGCGTCGGTGCGGCCGGCCCCATGGACCGTGACGTTCCGGCCGGTAACCGCCGCCACTGCCTCCTCCGCCAACTGCTGGATCGCCAGGGCGTTGTCCTGGCGTTGCCAGCCGGCATACTCGGTGCCGTCGTAGGCGATCAGCAGGCGATACCTCATGGTGGCGGTGTCCCGGAGCGTCGGCGCGCGAGCAGCAGCAGAATCAGAGGCGGCAGCCAGACGGCGCCGTAGACCCAGGGAAAGTACGGCAATCCGGCAACAGCCGGAAGATAGGCCAGGGGCAGGGTCGCGGAAAGCACGAGGACGGCCCGGGCGCCGGTCAACGCCGCCCAGGGGAGGATCCAGATCAGGTACCAGGGGTAGAACGTAGGGCTCATCAGGAGAACGGCGCCGAAGGCTCCGAACGCAGCGTGGACGGGTTCCGGGCGCCGCCGCCAGAGGCGAAGCCAGAGAACGGCGGCGGCGGCCAGGAGAACGAGGCGGGCGAGGAACTGGGGATAGGCGTAGGAGTAGAGCGTGCTCCACGGAGTCGCCTCGACGTCGCCGCCGAAGATCACCCGGACCAGGTGGACGACCCCGGAAGCGGCCAGGTCGAGCCGCAGCACTCCGATCAGGCGCCATAGCGGCTCGTAGAAGGGACCGTTGTACTCCCAGCGCAGCACGTACTCCACGAGGCCCGGGGGAACGCCGCGGGTCCACAGCAGCACGGCGACCGTCGCCGGCAGCAGCAGCGCGGCAGCGCCGACCGCGAACATCCGCTGTCCCCGGTGCCGCATACTCCGCCACCAGAGAGGCAGCGCGACCAGGGGCACCAGCTTGGCCAGCACCGCGAGCGCGGCGGCGCCGCCGGCCGCGGCTTTCCTTCCCACCGAGAGCAGCCAGACGCAGGCGATGACCAGGGAGGCGCCGAGTACATCGACGTGCCCCATGCCGGCGCCCTCGACGACGAGAAGCGGATTCCAGACGTACGCGAGAGCCGCCCAGCCGTTGCCGCGCCGGCGCGCCAGCGCCAGCAGCAGAACACAGCCGGCCAGGTCCACGGCGGCCAGCGCCAGCTTGTAGGCAACCAGGGGCTCGGGAAGGACCGCGGCGCCGGCGAACATTCCCAGCGCCAGCGGCGGATAGACCGTGGCGATCTCGCGATGTCCGGTCTTCGTCCAGAGGTCGTCGCGCAACCCGGCGAGGCTCTCGTCGTCCGGCGTCAGGAGATACGGGTTCGATCCCGAGGCGGCGACCCGTCCGTCCCAGAGGTACCGGTAGACGTCGTCGGAGAGGCTCGGCGTCAGTGGCAGCGCGAGCAGGCGGAGCACGACGGCCACCGCCAGGACGCCCGCGACCGGAACGTCAATCGGCGAGTCCGTCACGCCACTCAGGCGGCGCAGCCCCCACCACAGCGCGGCGAACGCCAGCAGCAGGACCAGCAGGAAGGAGACGCCGGCGCCCGGAGCGCCTGGCGCCGGTCCGAAGCCGGCGAGGTCGAGCGCCAGGAGTCCGGCGAAGCAGGCGAGCAGAGGCCAGGTGGCCGCCGCCAGCAGTCCGAACCCTCGTCGCCTTGCCATATCGTCAACGTCCGTGCTTCTGCCGGTCTACTACGCCGTTCTCGGTACGCTCGCTCTCTACGGACTGCATCGCCTGGTCCTGCTCCTGGTGCTTCGCGTGTCGCGATCGTCGGTTGCCGGCGAGGATGGCGGCGCGGACTCCGCTGGCGTCCAAGATAGCGCGCAGGACGATGTCGAGTGGCCCCTGGTCACCGTCCAACTGCCGATCTACAACGAGCGCTACGTCGCCGCCCGCCTGATCGCCGCCGTTCTCGACTTCGACTACCCCGCGGATCGGCTCGAAGTCCAGATCCTCGACGACTCGACCGACGACACCGGCGAGCGGGTCGAGGCCGAGCTCGCCCGGGCCTCCGGGCGGAACCGGCCGCTACCGATCATCCGGCACCTGCGGCGGAAGGACCGGCGGGGTTTCAAGGCGGGCGCGCTCGCCGCCGGTCTGGAGCAGGCGCGGGGGGAGCTGATCGCGATCTTCGATGCCGACTTCGTGCCGGAACCCGACTTCCTGCGGCGGACGGTGCCGGCTTTCCGCGATCCCGGCCTGGGCATGGTCCAGGCGTGCTGGGGCCACATGAACCGCGGGGACTCGCTCCTGACCCGCGCTCAGGCCGTACTGCTGGACGGCCACTTCCTCGTCGAGCAGGCGGCTCGCTACCGGGCGGGCTGCTTCTTCAACTTCAACGGCACCGCGGGGGTGTGGCGACGGCGGGCTATCGAGGACGCGGGGGGCTGGCAGGTCGACACCCTGACCGAGGATCTCGACCTCTCCTACCGGGCCCAGCTCGCCGGATGGCGCTTCAAGCTGATGACGGACCTCGCGGTGCCGGCGGAGTTGCCGTCCCGGGTCAACGACTTCAAGAGCCAGCAGCACCGCTGGGCTCGGGGATCGGCCCAGACGATGCGCAAGCTCCTCGGGCGGATCCTGCGCAGCGCGGTGAGGCCGCGGGTCAAGCTGGCGGCTGCCGCGCACCTCACGTCGGGCATCTGCTACCCGCTGCTCGTGGCTCTCGGCCTCCTCCTGTTGCCGGCGATCCTGAAGCGGCAGGAGTCGCCGCACCTGCTGCTGTGGATCGACGCGCCCCTGTTCCTGCTCGGGACGGTGGCGGTCGCCGGTTGCTACGCCGCCGGTCAGCGCCGGGCCGGGAGGCGCGGATCCAGGTTCTGGTTCGAGGTGCCGCTCGCGATGTCCATCGGCATCGGCCTGTCGCTCAACAACTCGGCCGCGACGATCAGCGGTCTGCTGCGCCGCGGCGGCGTCTTCGCCCGGACGCCGAAGATCCCGGCCGCCGCGCGGAACCCGCCGGCGCTCTACAGGTCGGCCGCGGTATGGAGTCTCTGGGGCGAAGCGACTCTCGCGCTCTACTTCTGGGTCTGTGTCGCCGCCGCGGGTCTCTACGGTCGCTGGTGGTCCCTGCCTTTTCTCTACCTGTTCGCCCAGGGGTATAGCCTGATCGCGCTCGGCGGCGCTCTGCCCCGGCTGGGGCGCCGTGCCGGGACTACCTAGCGTCCCCTGGCGATGACCAGCCCCCTGACACGTCATCCACCGCCCTCCCGGGCCGTCGACGTCGTCGTGCGGCCGGCGCGGCCTTCGGATGCGGCGTTTCTCCGTCGCTGGCGCGCCGAACCCGCCGTGCGCCGCTACCAGCCCCTTCACAACGTGTCCGTCGCCAGGCTGCGTGCTGACCTTGCCGCGCAGCGCCCCAGGGACCTCTACCGCGGTCGCGGCGAGCGCTACACCTGGATGATCGAAACCGACCGCGAACGCTCGGGCTGGATCACCCTGGCGGTCGTGAACTGGGAGCATGGCCTGGGCGAACTTGGCTACGCCCTGGCGACGCAGCATCATGGCCGCGGCACGATGACGGCCGCGCTCGGCCAGTTGCTGCCCGAACTCCTCCTGCGAACGCCGCTGGAGCGCCTGGAGGCCCGCTGCGCGATCGACAACGACGCCTCCCGCAGGGTGCTGGAGAAGCTGGGATTCGTGCGCGAAGGCAGGCTTCGTTCCTACTTCGTGCTGCAGGGCCGGCGAACCGACCATTACCTGTACGCGTTGCTCCGCGAGGACTACATTCCGGCGTAGCCGCGGGTCTTCTTACCCGCGGAAGATCACGCGCCGCGAAGCGGCGACGATTCTGCGCTAGGGTTGCCCGTTCCAAGTGGTTGGTAGGCCGAATGGTCGGTACGCGTCGAGTCGGAGGTAGTGGATGGCGAGCAGTGAGGCTGGTTCGGAGGCGGCGGACGCCGCGTTGAAGAAGCTCGAAGCCGGGATCGAGCTGTTCCACGGGGATCGGGTCGCTGAAGCCCGGACCGAGTTCGAGGCGGTGATCGCTGGCGGGGCGGTGGGCCGGCTCACGAGCCGCGCCAGGGACTACCTCGCGGCATGCGACCGGGCCGAGGCAGCGAAGGACGGGAAGGGCAACGACGCGTTCCTCGAGGCGGTCATGGCCCGGAACGACGGCGACCTGGAGGGCGCCCTGAAGATCTGCACGGCGGGGTCGCGCACCAGGGACGGCCGCTTCGTCTACCTCGCGTCCTGTATCCGCGCGCTGCTGGGCGAATCGGCGCCGGCGCTCGATTCGCTGGCGAAGGCGGTGGAGCTGGATCCGACGAACCGGGTGCGCGCCTTTCACGACACGGACTTCGCTTCCCTCAACGAAGACGAGCGCTTCCTGAGCCTCGTCCATGACCACGCCGACGGAGGATGACCTCCAGCACCGTCGCGGCCGTCATTCTCGCCGCCGGTCACAGCAAGCGGCTTCGTTCGGAACAGCCGAAGGTCCTTCACCGGGTGAGCGGCAGGCCGCTCGTGTCCTGGGTCGTTCAGGCCGCGCGCGACGTGGGCTGCGCTCCGATCATTCTCGTCACAGGTAGCGGGGCGGACGAGGTCCGTTCGGTGCTCGAGAGCGAGGACGGGGGCGTGGACGACATCGTCTGGGTGGAGCAGCCGGAGCAACGGGGCACGGGGCACGCGCTGTCGATGGCTCGCGAATCCCTGCGCTCTGAGGGACTGGCGCTGGTCCTCTCGGGCGACGCGCCCCTGGTCCGCCCGGGGACCCTGCGAGCCCTGCTCGAAGCCGCCGGCGCCGGATGGGGCAGCGTTGCGGTCGTCGACGACGACACGGCCGCGCTTCGCACGGTCGACGCCGGCCACAACGCCGGCCCCTGTGCGCTCCCCGTTCCGGAGATCTTCGACTGGCTCGAGAAGGCCGACGCCGCCAACGCCGGAGGCGAGTTCCGTCTGACCGATGCCGTTTCGGCCGCCGCTAGCGAGCAGCCGGTGGCGGCAGTCCGGGTCGAAGACGCCTCGGAGGTGCTGCGAGTCAACTCGCGGGCCGACCTCGCCGCCGTTCACCGCGTCTTCTACCGGCGCAGCGTCGATGCGCTGCTTGCCGCGGGCGTCACCGTCCTCGACCCGGAGAGCGCCTGGATCGATGCCGGCGTGACGGTCGGCGCCGACTCGATACTGCACCCCAACGTCACCCTCCTCGGCGCCTCCAGCGTGGGGAGCGGCTGCACCGTCCACGCCGGCGCCTGGATCCGCGACTGCGTCCTCGGCGACGGCATCGAGGTGCTGCCCTACTCGGTGCTCGACGGCGCGCGCGTCGCCGCGGACTGCACGATCGGCCCCTTCGCCCGCCTGCGGCCGGAGGCCGTGCTCGAGGACGGCGCGAAGGTGGGCAACTTCGTGGAGGTCAAGAAGGCGACGCTGGGTCCCGGCGTCAAGGCGTCGCATCTCGCCTATCTTGGCGACGCTTCGGTGGGCGCCGGCGCCAACATCGGCGCCGGGGTCATCACCTGCAACTACGACGGCAAGAAGAAGAGCCGCACGGTGATCGGCGAAGGCGCCTTCGTCGGCAGCGACTGCATCCTGGTGGCGCCGGTCGAAGTCGGCGCCGGCGCGTACACCGGCGCCGGATCGGTGATCACGAAGGACGTGCCCGACGAGTCGCTCGCGGTGGGGCGCGCGCGCCAGAAGAACATCAAGCGCCGGCCCCGGTGACGGCGTGGACTTCCGTTCCCGGCTGAACCCGGAACAACTCGCGGCGGTCACCCACGACGGCGGCCCGCTGCTCGTCGTCGCCGGCGCCGGATCGGGCAAGACCCGGGTCATCACGTACCGGATCGCCTGGCTGATCGCCGAGCGGAACGTCGAGCCGTGGCGGATCGCGGCCGTCACCTTCACGAACAAGGCCGCGGACGAGATGCGCGGCCGGGCGCTCGACCTGGTCGGCGGCAATGCCAGTGTCTTCGTCGGCACCTTCCACCGCTTCTGCGTCCGCCTGCTGCGGCGCTACGGCGACCGGGTGGGTCTGCGGCCGGACTTCGCGATCGTGGACGCGCCGGACCAGTTGCGGCTGATCAAGGCGTCGCTCAAGGCCGAGAACCTCGACGAACAGGTCTTCCAGCCGCGCGCGGTCCAGGGGCGGATCAGCGGCGCGAAGAACCGCCTGCTCACGCCGCCCGCCTTCGAGAAGGAGGCCGAGGACTTTTTCGACCGTCATGTCGCCCTCGTGTTCCGCCGGTACCAGGCCGAGCTGCGGCGTACAGGCGGCGTCGACTTCGACGACCTGATCGCGCTCGCCGTGCTCCTGCTGCGCGACGACGAGGAAGTCGGCGCGCAGGTCAGGGGACGCTTCCGCCACCTGCTCGTCGACGAGTTCCAGGACACGAACGCGGCCCAACTGGAGCTCGTGAAGAACCTGGTGATCGACCCGGACGGTTCCGTCTCGGGCCTGACCGCGGTCGGCGACGAGGACCAGAGCATCTACGGCTGGCGCGGGGCCGAACTCGACAACCTCCTGCGGTTCGAGAAGCACTTCCCGGGCGGCGGGGTCCGCAAGCTGGAGCGGAACTACCGCTCGACCCAGAACATCCTCGACGCTTCGGGCGCCGTCATCTCGCGCAACGAACAGCGCCGGGGCAAGACCCTGTGGACGGACAAGGGCGCCGGCGACCCCCTGGAGCTCTTCTACGCCGGCGATCACGAGGACGAGGCGCGCTGGGTCGTGGGACGGTTGGCGGAACTCCGCACGGAGGGGTTCGAGTTCGGGGACATGGCGGTGCTGGTGCGTACGAACGCGCAGACCCGGGCGATCGAGGACCAGTTGCTGCGCGGCGAGATCCCCTACTGCCTGGTCGCCGGGATCCGGTTCTACGAGCGCGCCGAGGTCAAGGACCTGATCGCCTACCTGCGGGTCATCGCCAACCCGCAGGACAACCTCTCCCTGCGCCGGATCCTGAACCAGCCGCGGCGGGGCATCGGCGGCAGGACCGAAGAGGTGCTGCTCGAGCGCGCGGCCGGGATGGGCAACTCGCTGTGGGACGCGATCCGCCTCGATCCCCTGCAGGAGCTGCCGGCCCGCAGCCTGCGCGCGGTCCGGAACTTCAAGGGCCTCGTCGAGGCGCTGCGCGGAGAGGCGGAGCGTCAGCCCCTGGCCGAACTCGTCCGCGGCACGATCGTCGCCGCCGGCTTCGAGGCGCTCTACGGCAAGGGCGACGAGGAGGCCCAGGAACGGCTCGAGAACCTGAACGAGCTCGTGTCGTCGGCCCACGACTTCGAGACCCTTCACGGCCTGAGCGGCGTTCCGGCGAGGATCGCCGCTGCTCCCGGCGATGGAGAGAGCCTGAACGCCGGCGAAGCGTCGCTCTTCGACGAAGCGGCCGAGCCGGCCGTCAGCCCCCTGGTGAACTTTCTGGACTACGTCTCCCTGGTCAGCGACACGGACGGTCTGAACGCCGAACTGGGCGTCGCCCTCATGACGCTGCACAGCGCCAAGGGCCTCGAGTATCCGGCCGTCTTCGTCACCGGTCTCGAAGACGGCCTGCTCCCGCACTTCCACGCCGGCCTCGCGGCGCGGGACATCGAGGAGGAGAGGCGGCTGTTCTACGTCGGCATGACCCGGGCCGAGCAGCGGCTGCTCCTCAGCGGCTGCCGCCGCCGGATGGTCGCCGGACAGTTCCAGGACCAGCAGCCGTCGCCCTTCCTCGCCGACCTGCCGGAGGAACTCGTCGAAACCACACGCAGCACGGAACTCTGGGGCGGCCCGCGGACCGCCGGCGTGCGCAGCTACTTCGGCACCGACCGCGCCGGCGCGGCTACGTCCTTCCGGGCAGCGTCTCCCTCCCGCCGGGTTCGGAAGCCGCCGACCGAACGAATCGCCGGCGTCCTGCGGCCCGGCGCCGTCGTGCGCCATGCGACCCTGGGCAAGGGCGTCGTTCTGCAGCTCGACGGAGACGGCGAGAACGCGAAGCTGACCGTGTTCTTCGACAAGGCCGGCAAGCGGAAGCTCGTCCGCCGCTACGCCCCGCTCGAAGTGCTCTAGCGGGGTGCCGTGGTGCGCCCGAAGGGATTCGAACCCCTGACCTACGGCTCCGGAGGCCGTCGCTCTATCCAGCTGAGCTACGGGCGCGCGAACGGAACGGTTTCGGAATCGGGATGGGGTGGATGAGGGGACTTGAACCCCCAACCACTTGAACCACAATCAAGCGCTCTACCGGTTGAGCTACATCCACCAGACATCTTCAAACCGAACTCTCAACGATCTGGCCTGCCTGGAGGGACTCGAACCCCCGACCCGCGGCTTAGAAGGCCGCCGCTCTATCCAGCTGAGCTACAGGCAGGCGAAAGCGACAGCGACAGGTTAGCCGAGGTCCGGGCTAGCGAGCGATATCGGGGCGCCCAGATTTGAACTGAGGACCCCCTGCGCCCAAGGCAGGTGCGCTACCAGACTGCGCCACGCCCCGACAGGCAAGGCGGCGAATGATAGCAGCCTGCGGCGCGGGATGGCGCTGCCCCTTATGCTCTGGCCGGATGACCGCCACGGAGCAGAAACCGCGCCGGCCGCTCCGCGTCCTGCTCGTTCGCCTTTCCGCGATCGGCGACTGCCTCCATGCGGCTCCGGTGGCGTCGGCGCTCCGCGGCGCTCATCCGGACGCGTTCATCGGCTGGGCCATCCAGGAACCGGCCGCGACTCTGCTGCGTGGCTACACCGGCGTCGACCGCCTCCACCTGTATCCGCGACGGACCCGCGGCATCGGCGCCCATCTCGACGCGCTCAGGCGCTTTCGCCGCGAACTCAGGAGCTGCCGGTACGACGTCGCGGTCGACGTCCAGGGCCTCACGAAGAGCGGCCTGGTCGCCTGGTGGAGCGGCGCCGGGGAACGGGTCGGCTTCCGCGGCGGGCCGGCGATGGGAAGCCGCGAACTGAACGCCCTGTTCCTCAACCGGCGCTTCGCCGTCGGCCTCGGGGTGAGGCACGTCGTCGACCGCAATCTGGCCCTGCTGAGCGCTTCGGGGCTGGTTGTCGACGAGCACCCGGTCGCGGAGTGGCGGCTGCCCGACTACGCCGAGCCCGGGCCCCTCTCTTTCCTCGAGCGCCATGATCTGAGCGATGGCCGCTACGCGGTGGTGTCGCCCGGAACGATCTGGCGCACGAAGCACTGGCCTCCGCGGCACTTCGCGGCGGCCGTCCGGCGCATCGGGAGCGAGCGCGGCCTGCCGGTCGTCGTCGCCTGGGCGGGCGAAGAGGAGCGACGGGCGGCCGAGGAGATCGTCTCCGGCGCCGGGGACGGCTGCCGCGTCCTGCTGGCGCCGCCGACCGACCTCCGCGAACTGGCGACGCTGCTGCGGCGCGCCGCACTGTTCCTGGGCTGCGACTCCGGTCCCGCCCACCTGGCGGCCGCCCTGGGCGTTCCCTGCGTTTCGGTTTTCGGCCCGACCGATCCTGCCCGAAACGGTCCCTATGGGCCGCGGTCGGCCGCGGTGCAGCTCGATCAGCCGCTGGACTGCCAGCCGTGCTGGCGCCGCACCTGCAGCCGCGGCGACTTCGCCTGCATGGAGCGGCTCGATGCCGACCGCGTCGTGGCGGCCAGCCTGGCCAGGCTCGACACGGCATAAGCTCCCCGGGAGATGCCGGAAACCCCAGACGACGCCCCGACGCTCGTCCGGCCGCCGACGTTCGACCGGACCGCCGGCCGCCTGCTGGCGGCGGCCATCGTCGTGGGCGGACTCACGATCGGGATCGTCATGCTCTGGCGCGACTTCAGTTGGCTGATGGCGCTGTCGAGCGGCGCGGGAGTCGCCGTCCTCATCTTCTTCTGCGGCCGGGCCATCCGCGTCCTGCGCTTCGAGTACCTCCGTCCGCCCTTCGAGCGGGAGGACTAAGGGGTTGAAGGTCCGTCCCTGGCAGGTCGAGGCCGCGCGCACCGAGTTCGACCACCCCCTTCTGCAGCTCGAGGCGCAGGAACTGCGCGCCGGCGTCGACCGGCGTCAGGCGATCGTCCTGCGGTCGGCGGACTGGGTCAACGTGATTCCCCTGATCGAGGCGGACCCCGGGGCGCACGGCGAGGGCGCGACGGTCGTGTTCATCCGCCAGTGGCGCTTCGGCCGCGCCGCCGAGTCGCTGGAGATTCCCGGCGGCATCGTCGAGCCGGGCGAGGATGGGAGAGTCGCCGCCGCGCGGGAGCTCCACGAGGAGACCGGCTACCGGGCGGGAACGATCGAACGGCTCGGCGAGGTCGAACCGAACCCCGCGATCCTCGACAACGTCTGTTCGCTCTGGCTGGCCCGCGACCTGATCCACACCGGCGACCCGATCGGGGACGGCAGCGAAGAACTCGAAGTGGTCCTCGTGCCGCTGCGGGAAGTTCCGGAACGCATCGCCAGTGGCGAGATCAGCCATTCCCTCGTCGTCGCGGCCTTCTACTTCTTCGCCCGCCGGTACGGTTTCTCTTGAACGGGCGCCGGGGAGAGAGTCCGGTCGCCGCGCGTAGCGACGGCCGGCCGCGGCTCCGGGGCGTTTCGCTGGACGCGACCGGAACGCTGATCGCCTGCCCTCGGCGCGGCGAGATCTACGCCGAAGTCCTCGCCCGCCACGGTCTCGAACTCTCAGCCGCCGACATCGAGCGGGGCTTCCTGACCGCCTGGAAGGAGTTCGAGTGCCGCCTCGCCCGCGGCGAGGACCGGTACAGCAGCCATCCGAACGGAGCTCGCGGTTTCTGGGGCGACCTGCTGGAGCGCATGTGTCTCCTGCTCGAGCGGGAAGCGCCGGGACCCTTCGCCGGCGCGGAGCTCTTCGCCCGCTTCGAACGCGCCGACGCCTGGGAACTCCGGCCCGGATGCCGGAAGGTCCTCTCGGAGCTGCGTCGCCGGGGCCTGCGCGTCGCGGTCACCAGCAACTGGGACCGGCGCCTGCCGCGGGTCCTGGCCAACCTCGGACTCGGGCGTTACGTCGACGCCGTCGTCTGCTCGGAGGACGTGGGCTCGGCGAAACCGGCCGAGCCGATCTTCCTCGCCGCCTGCCGGGAGCTGGAGCTTCAGCCGGCCTCCGTGCTCCACGTCGGCGACGCGAAGATCGAGGACCGCGAAGGAGCGTTGGCGGCCGGCCTGGAGGCGCTGTGGCTGAACCCTGCGGGTGGCGACATCGGCTCGTTGGACGAGGTTCTGGACTATCTGCCGAAGTAGGAAGCACGAGGCGCTGCTACACTGCTTGATGGCGGGGCCTGCGCAATGAAGATCTCCACCAAGGGTGAGTACGGCATCCGCGCCATGCTGTACGTGGCGATGCATGCGGACGGCGGTCCGGTGCCCAGCCACGAGATCGCCGTGAATCAGGGAATTCCGGAACCCTACCTGCGCCAGATCCTGGCGGCCCTCGCCCGGGACCACCTGATCCGCTCGAACCGCGGTCCCCAGGGCGGCCACCTGCTGGGCCGACCGGCCGAGAACATCTCGATGCACGACATCCTGGTCGCGCTGGAAGGACACACGACCTCGATCGACCACATCCTCGCCCAACCCTGCACGATCGGCGTGGGACCGAAGCACTGTGCTATCCGCGAGGTGTTCCTCAGCGTCAAGGAGGCGGTCGAGACCATCCTGTGCAACTACAGCCTCGCCGATCTGGCCGCCCGCCAGCAGGAAGTCTGCGAGTGCAAGATCGAGATCCCGCACGACCTGCCGCCGGAACGCGTTGCCGCTTCCCCCGGCCGGCCGCTGCACGTCATCGCCGACTGAAACCGGGAACCCGCCGTTGCCGATCGGTCCCCGCGTCTCGCGGTTCGCGCCCGCTTGCGTTGCTCTTCTTGCGTTCGCAGCCGGCTGGGCCTGCGGGGTCCCTTCCGACCCGCCCGCCCTCGACGAGAACGACCTGGAAACCGTGGCGGTGGGACAGCCGGCGGACTCCATTCTCAGGCCGGAGGAGGACGAACAGGAGCAGCGGGCGCCGGAAGTGGCGGTGCGCGGCCGTATTCCCGGCGCCTTCCCGGACGGCTTCCCCGTTCCGGACGCTTCCACGGTGGTCGACTTCGGCGACGTGGCGACGGAAGAAGGCGAGCCCGTCACGGCGGAGTACGTCGGACTGCTCCTCCCGTTGGGCGCTCCTGCCGCGCGGGAGTGGTTGCTGCGCGAGGCGCAGGCCGCGGGCTGGCGGGCGACGCTCGGAGAGTCGATGACCTTCAGCAGGGGCGACGAGTGGGTCGAGGTTGCGATCGAACCGGGCGCGACGCCGGGCAACTCGGCGGCGCGGTTCGAGTACGCGAAGCCGTAGGCTTCTCCTCTCACTGCTAGGATGCGGCCCTCTCCGACCGGATGGTCGGTCGGTTCGAATAGACAGGCGGAAGAGAGGATGACGGGTCCGCTGACCCTTAGGCGCGCCGAGAAGTACGGATTCTGCGCCGGTGTGCGGATCGCCGATCGCACGGTGCGGCAACTTGCCGCGGGCGGACGGCGCGGGCGGATCCTGGGCCAACTGGTCCACAACGAACGGGTCGTCTCCGACCTCGTGCAGCTCGGCTTCGGCACGGCGGACGCGCTCGACGAAGTCGAGAACGGGACGATCGTTTTCTCGGCGCATGGCGTGCCGCCGTCGTTTCACCGGCGGGCGCTGGAACGGGGCCTCCTGGTCGTCGATACGACCTGTCCGTTCGTCTATGACGTCCACGAAGAGGCCCGGCAGGCGCTCGAGGCGGGCTGCCACCTCGTGTTCATCGGCGACCGGCGGCACCGCGAGGTGATCGGCTACACCCGGGATCTCGATCCGGAGGCGTACGACATCGTGCTGACCGCGGCCGATGTCGCCCGGATCGACTTCGAGCGCCACCCGAAGGTCAAGATCTTCTACCAGACCACGCTGAACAGCGAGGAGTACGAGCATGTCGCGCGGACGATCGAGGCGCGCGCGCCGGAGGCCGGGCGCGCGGACACGATCTGCTACGCGACGAAGGAGAACCAGGACGCGGCGCGCGCCATGGCGGCGGACCCGGAGATCGACTGCATCGTCGTCGTCGGCGGCCGGCACAGCGCGAACACGCGTCACCTGTGGGAGATCTGCCGGGAGATCGAGCCCCGGAGCCACCTCGTCCACGACTCGCGCGACCTGCGGAGAACCTGGTTCGAGGAGTGCCGCACCGTCGGCGTCACCGCCGGCGCCTCCACTCCGGACGCGATGATCGAGGAAGTCGAGGCGGCGATCCTGGAGGCGGCGCCCTGAGAGTCCTGGTCATCGGCAACGGCGGCCGCGAACACGCGCTCTGCTGGCTCATCCGGGAGCGGTCGCCGGAGACGGAGCTCTACTGCGCGCCTGGCAGTCCGGGCACCGAGGAATGCGGTGCGAGCGTTGCGCTCGACGTCACGGACATCGACGGCCTTGCCCGGTTCGCCGCCGAACGCGGAATCGACCTCACCCTGGTCGGCCCCGAGGTGCCGCTCTCGCTCGGTGTGGTCGACGCGTTCAGGGAGCGCGGCCTGGCGATCTTCGGTCCGACCCGGGCGGCGGCGCGCCTCGAGAGCTCCAAGGTCTTCGCCAAGGAGTTCATGCGCCGCCACGGAGTGCCGACCTGCGACTTCGAAGTCACCAGCAACCGCGACAGCGCGCGGAGGGCGGCCGAGCGCTTCGGGCTGCCGGCGGTGCTCAAGGCGGACGGTCTGGCCGCGGGCAAGGGCGTCCTGATCGTCTCGACGCCCGCGGAGCTCGAGGCCGCGCTGGACGAGTTCTTCGTGGAGCGACGGTTCGGCGACGCCGGCGCCCGCATCCTGATCGAGCCCTTCGTGCCCGGGGAGGAGGTTTCCTTCATCGGCTTCTGCGACGGGACCCGTGTGCTGCCGCTCGCGACGTCCAAGGACTACAAGCGGATCGGCGACGGCGACTCCGGGCCCAACACCGGCGGCATGGGCGCCCACAGCCCGGCCGGGATCGTCTCGGATGGCGAAGTCGACCGGATCATGCGCGACGTGATGGAGCGCACCGTGGCCGGCATGGCGGCGGACGGCACGCCGTTCTCGGGAGTCCTCTACGCCGGCCTGATGATGGGTCCGGACGGCCCGCAGGTGCTCGAGTTCAACACCCGGCTCGGCGATCCCGAGGCGCAGGCGCTGCTGCTGCGCCTCGACGAGGACCCCGTCGACCTGTTCCTCGCCGGCGCCGGCGGCGACTTCGGGCGCCCGGAACTCGCCTTCCGCGCCGGCGCTTCCGCCTGCCTCGTGCTGGCCAACCGGGGCTACCCCGGGAAGGCGTCGTCGGGAGACGCGATCGAGGGCATCGAGGACGCCCGCGCCCGCGAAGGCGTCGTCGTGTTCCACGCCGGCACCGGCCGAAACGGAGACGCGGTGACCGCCACGGGCGGCCGCGTCCTGAACGTCTGCGCGGTGGGGGAGGACCTCGGGCAGGCGCTCGAACGGGCCTACGGGGCGGCCGCGCTCATCCGCTGGCCGTCGAAGGCGATGCGCTCGGACATCGGGCGGAGGGTGCTCGACGGGGGCGCCGGAGTCGGACCTCCGCCATGAATTGCGCTGGCTGCAGCTTCGCGGGTCAGTCCACGGCCGTCGAGGACACGTACGTCGGCGTCCGCTTCGGCGAGGAGACGAACCTGACGCTCTGCAGCACCGGCGGCGAACTGCTCGCCCGCGGCGACGAGGTCATCGTGTCGATGAAACCGGGCCCCGCCTACGGCCGGGTCGAGAAGTCGCCCATGCCGGTGTTCAAGCCGTGCCAGAAGTCGAGCGCGCGCTCCGTCATCCGGCGGGCCGACGACGCCGACCGCGCGGCCAGGGAGAAACAACTGACGAACGAGGTGCGCGGCAAGACGTTCTGCCGGGAGCGGGCCCGAGCGCTTCGCCTCGAGATGAAGGTGTCCCGGGTCGACTTCAGTCTGGACGGCCGCAACGCGACGTTCTACTTCACGGCGGATCGGCGCGTCGACTTCCGGCAGTTGCTGCGCGACCTGAAGTCCCGCTTCAAGGCCCAGGTCCGTCTCGTGCACGTCGGGCCGCGCGACGAGGCACGCCTCCTCGGCGGCGTCGGCATCTGCGGCCGAACGCTGTGCTGTTCGACCTGGCTCGACGGTTTCCGGCCCATCTCGATCCAGATGGCGAAACGTCAGGGCCTGAGCCTGAACCCGTCGAAGATCTCCGGCCAGTGCGGCCGCCTGCTCTGTTGCCTCGCCTACGAGGACGACAGCTACCGGGGCCGCCGCACCGGCAAGGCCGCCCTGCCCGTCGTTACCTGACTACGAGGCCCCGCGCCGGCTGAGCACCGCCGGAATCGTCTTCAGCAGAATCACGAAGTCGAGTCGCGGCGACCAGGTGTCGATGTACTCCAGGTCGAGCTCCATCCAGCGGTTGAAGTCGAGGTCGTTGCGGCCGCTGATCTGCCACAGGCAGGTGATGCCGGGCTTCATGGAGAGGCGCCGCCGCTGCCGCCGCGTGTAGGGCTCCTTCTCCTCGAGCGGCCTCGGGCCGACCAGGCTCATGTCGCCCCGCACGACGTTCCAGAACTGCGGCAGCTCGTCCAGGCTGAACTTGCGCAGGTAGTGGCCGAGCGGGGTGATCCGCGGGTCGCTGCGCATCTTGAACGCGGGGCCGTCCATCGTGTTCAGGTGCTCCAGTTCGCGCTTCCGCTGGTCGGCGTCGGCAACCATCGTGCGGAGCTTGTACATCGTGAAGCGGCGGCCGTTCAGACCGCAGCGGGTCTGACGGTAGAGCACGGAGCCGGACGAGGTCGCCTTGATCAGCAGCGCCAGGATCAGCATCACGGGCAGGCTGATGACCAGAAGGGCGGCGCCGATGCTGAAGTCGTAGGCGCGCTTGAAGAGCAGGAGGAGGAAGTTCGAGGGCGCCGGCGACAGCGTGACGACCGGCCGCCCGTCCAGGTACTCGAGGTCGACCTTGGTGTGGACCGGCGGCAGCAGATCGAGCGCGATGCGGGTCCGGATGCCCTGTTCCTGCAGGCCGTCGATGATGTCCTTGAGCGCCGGCAGTTCGTGGGGCGTTACGGTGAAGAACACGTCGTCGACCACATGTTCCGAGACGATGCGCAGCACGTCGTCCATGCTGCCCAGCACGTTCCCGTTGGCTTCTTCGGAGGGGCTGCCGCCGGTATGGACCAGGCCGATGATCTGGAGACCCCAGTGGGGGTGGTCCTCGATCGATTCGGCGAGCTGCGCGGCGGCTTCCGGCGCGCCCGCGATGAGCACCGTCCGCTGGTTCAGCCCATGTCGCCGCATGTCGCGCGAGACCAGGCGCAACGCGATCTTGTCCGCCAGCAGCAGCAGGAAGGCGAGACCGGTGAACAGGAGCAGCCACGTTCTGCTGAGGCTGTCCTGGATCAGGAGCTGGTCGAGCCGCAGGACGAAGACGGCGAACAGCGTGAGGAGCGTGGCGATCGCCGCCACCTTCAGGATCGCGGTCCCTTCCGTCTTCAGATCGGCCGTCCGATGCGAGCGGTAGCGCCGCGTGAAGACGAGCGGCGCCCCCCAGGTCACCAGGGCCAGCGGCAGCAGCGGCAGGTGGTCGCTCAACGGATAGAGCGGCTGCGGGTAGAGCCCCGGCAGCACGAGCGGGAAGAGGCCGCTGCGGATCCAGTAGGCGAGGAAGAACGCGGCCGCGACCAGGGAGAGGTCGAGGGCCAGGATCAGGGCAGTCTGTAGGCGAACGCGCTGCTTGAGCATGACTCCGGCTCGCGGAAGCTGTCCGGGAGTCTAGCGCGGTACGCGCAGGTTCCTAGCGGTTCGAGAGACGCCGGAAGAGCTCCTCGTACTCGTCCGCCACGCGGTCCCAGTTGTACTCCTCGGCCGCGCGGCGCGCCGCCCGCCTGCCGTGGTCGCGGGCCCGCGGCGGATCGGCGCGGGCGAACTCGAAGGCGGCGACCAGCGAGGCCTCGTCCTCGACCTTGAAGTAGACGCCCGCGTCGCCGGCCGTTTCGCGGTTGGCCGGTTCGTCGTTGACCAGTACGCAGTTGCCGTAGCCCATCGCCTCGACCAGCGCCGGGTGCGTGCCGCCGACCTCGGTGGCGTGGACCGTCGCCAGCGCGGACGACAGCAGGCCCCGGTAGCCCTCGCCGAAGACGGTTCCCGGGAACCGCACCCGTGGGTCGGCGCCGCGCTTCATCGCGGCGATGAAGTCGCTCGCGTAGGGCGCGTCGCCGACCATGACGAGGGGCAGGTCGCCGCCGACGTTGCGGTAGGCCGCGACCACCCGATGCGGGTTGTTCTCCGGCTCGAACCGGCTGACATAGAGGAAGTAGCCGCGGGGTTCGAGGCCCAGCTCGTCGAGGACCGGATGGCCCGGCAGGGGTTCGGGTTCGACGCCGTAGCGGATCATCGTCGACTCGCGCCGGTAGCGGGCGCGGTAGTGAGCGGCGATCACTTCCGCGTCGGTCACGGTCACGCCGGGCAGCAGGCAGGCGAGCCGCTCGGAGGCGGCGTAGACCAGGCGTCCCGGCCAGCCCCACTTGGCCCGCCGCTTCTCGATGCCGTCGACGTGCAGGGCGGTGCGGATCCGCCGCGGCCACAGCAGCGGCAGGAAGACCGCGTTGGCGCCGTTCACGACCAGGGCGGCCCGCGCCCCGCGCGCGAACAGCGTGGCGTGCAGGCAGGAGAGCAGGGTGTGCACCGGCGTGTCGCCGTACTTCGTCCTGAGCGTGGGCAGGAGGACGAGTTCCACGCCGCGGTGGGAGCGCAGCCGCCGGTCCACGTAGTGGGAGCGGCAGTACACGGTCACTCGCCAGCCGCGCTCGGCCAGCCGCGGCGCCAGCGCCTCGATCATCGTTTCGTAGCCGCTGTAGTTGGCGGGGATGCCGCGGCTTCCGAGCATCAGGATCCGCGGCCGCTCCGGGTCCGCGGGCAGCGCGGCGCGCCCGAACCAGCGTCCGACCGCGCGGCCAGGGACGAGGCGGCGGGACCGGATCAGGCGGCGCCGTTCCCGCAGGCGGCTGCGATGGCGCCATAGCCATCCCCAGGCGGCCAGCGACGACCGTTCCCGAAGCAGGACGTAGGCGACGATGCCCAGCTCGCGGAGCGCGGTCGCCAGGAAGGTGCGCGGCAGATCGGCGAGCGAACGGTGGTAGTACTGCAGCAGGTAGCGGTTCTTGAGGGAATGGAAGTTGACCTCCGGCGACATCCGCCGCCGCCGCCGGGCGAGGTTGACTCGGCGGTGGACCGCGCGGGCCCTCGGTTCGTAGAGCACCTGCCAGCCCCGTTCCTGCAGCCGGAAGCAGAGTTCGGCGTCCTCCCGGTACGAGTGGAAGTCGTCGTCCAGGACGCGGCCCTCGACCGCCGCGTCCTGGAGCGCCGCGCCCAGGAACAGCGTCGCGGCGCCGGTGCCGCCGAACACCCGCTCGGTGACCGCGTACTGGCCGCGGTCGATCTCGTCGGAGCCGCGGTCGACGTGCCGCCAGCTTCGGGTCAGAGCCATGCCGCAGGCGTCGATGATGCGGTGGTCGGCACCTCCCGCGTCGGTGCGCCGGCCGGTGCGCCGGCCTTCTGGCCGGCAGTCCGCCGAAGGCGGACCCTCCTCCGCTTCCGTTCGCAGCAGCCTCCCCGTCACCGCGCCCACCGGCTGCTCCTCGCTGGTGAACCGCCGCGCGCTCTCGATCAGCCGCTCCGCGTAGTCCGCCGCCGGCCAGGCGTCCGCATTCAGGCTCAGCACCCACTCGGGTTGCGGGTCGCTCGCGAACGCGCTCTCGAGCGCCCGGTTCAGGCCGCCGGCGAAGCCGGTGTTCTCGTCGAGGGCGATCACCTCGACCGGGAAGCCGGCCGTCCCGGCGTGCCCGCGCAGCGCCTCCACCGTGCCGTCGCTGCTCGCGTTGTCGACGACGATCAGCCGGAACGCGGGCCCCTGAAGCTCCACCAGCGCCTCGAAGAACGGCGGCAGATTCTCCTCGTCATTCCAGGTAACGGTGCAAATGGCGATCACACTGGGTGCGCGGGTCTTCTGACCCGCTGCCGCCGAAGGCGGCTTTGAAACGCGCGAGGCGCCAGCCTCGCTCCTTCCATCGCTCACCTTGTCCTCCAACCCGTCACAGCCGCCGCCGCCAGCCGCCAAAGCCCGCCGAACGCCTCGCCGCGCCCCCGCGCGCGCCCTGGACACCGCAATGGCAACAGGACGATACGCATCACCGCCGCGCCAGCCAGCACGGCACGCAGCAGCAGAGCGGCGCCGCGACCATGGTGCTTGCGGGCGTAGCGGTCCAGGTTCCGGTAGTACGCGGCAAGAAACGCGCCGTAGCCCAGCCGGGGTACCGATGCGCCGAGGCCGTGGCGGAAGACGGCCTCCGGCCAGTACAGCACCCGTTCGCCCTGGTCGGCGAGGCGGCGCGCCAGGTCGACGTCTTCGAACCAGGCAGGCCAGAAGCGTTGGTCCATCCCGCCCGCGTTCTCGAACGCGGAGCGCCGGAGCAGCAGCGCGCAGGCCGCGGGCTGTTCGACGGCCGCGCCGGCAGCCGGTTCCGGCGCCCGCGTGGGCTCCACGAAGCAGCAGTAGCCGATCAGGGTGCGAAGCGTCGGCAGGCGCCGAAGCTGCCAGGAAGCCTGGGCGGCGTCGTCCGCGCCGAGCAGACGCGGTGCGAGTCCGGCGGCATCGGGGTGCTTCGCCATGCCGTCGACCAGGGTGTCCAGCGCCCCCGGTTCCGGGGCGGCGTCCGTGTTCAGGATCAGGATCAGGTCGCCGCCGGCCTCGGCGGCCCCGCGGTTCACCGCCGTTCCGAACCCCAGGTTGCGGCCCGGATCCAGGACGCGGACGTTCGACCGGTTGGCTGCCAGTTCGCCCGGATCGCCGTCCGATCCGTTGTCGACGACGATCAACTCGAAGCGCTCGTCGTCGGGCCAGTCCCGCACCAGCTCGGCGAGGTGCTCCTCGTCGTGCCAATGCGGGGCCACGGCGGAGAGAACCGGCCGCACACCGGGTGCGCGGGTCCCCTGACCCGCTGCCGCCGAAGGCGGCGTCGAAACGCGCGAGGCGCCAGCCTCGCTCCTTTCCTCCGTGCCACGACCGAAGTGCGCGAATCGCGGCAGCAGCCAGGCCGCCCGGCTCCAGGCGCACACCAGGTCGACGATGCCCGGCGGCTCCAGGTCCCCCGGCATCGGTGCGGTAGCCGGCTGCCTCAGCGCGTCGACGACGTCCCGCCCCAGGAGGACGGGCAGGTTGAGCCAGAAACCGCGGCCCAGACGCCGAGCCAGGACGAGCAGGCGGTTCGCGTAGACACGTCGTGTCCTGCGCCGCGCGGCCCGCGGAGTCCGGCTCGACAGCGCCCCGGCATGTTCCGCGCGCGCCGCCGACACCACCAGCGCGCCGTAGCCGGCCGCGTGCAGCCGGTCCGCCAGCTCGACGTCCTCGTAGTAGCTGTCGAGCCGCTCCTCGAACGGCCTGAGTTCGCTGCCCGCGCCGTTCACGGCCACGAGCGCGCCACGAAGGTAGATCGCCGCGGTCGCCGAGACTCCGTACACCCCGATCACGGGTTCCGCCGCTTCCACCGTTTCCCCGCGGCCAAGCTGAACGGCCTGCCAGCGCCGGTTCCACGCCAGACCGGCGCCGTCGATGCGTGCCGCCTCGCCGTCGTCCTCGCCGCCGGCCATCAGGTTGATCCCCTGCGCCGCGGCGACTCGTGAAGCAGCCCCCGTCGCCTCGAGCAGCCGTCGCGCCCATCCCGCTTCAAGCACGACGTCATCGTTCACCAGGGCGATCCAGTCGCCGCTGCCGACCGCGATGCCGTCGTTCACCGCGCGAGCGAAACCGGCGGGGCGGGGGAGTTCGACGATCCGCGGCGGCCCGTCGACTGCCCCCGGCCGAGCCGACGCGATCCGCTCGCAGAGCTCGCGCAGGGCCGCCGACCCCTCTGCGTCCCCGGCGCCCGCGGCCACCGGGGCCTGCCACACGAGGATCAGCTCCGACGGTGCATCGAGGTCCTGACCGTCCCGGTAGATCGACTCCAGGCACTTGGCGAGGTGCTCCGGGACGCCGATCGTCGGTACGACGTAGGACAGCGACGGCGTTACCCCTCTGCTGGGTGCGCGGGTCCTCTGACCCGCTGCCGCCGAAGGCGGCGTTGAAACGCGTGAGGCGTCAGCCTCGTTCAATCCTCTCTTCAAGCGTCGGGTTCGCCGAGTTGAAGGGCGAAGAACAGCGTCAGTTCCACCTGCTCCGGCAGTCCAGGGTCCCGGACGACGACCAGGTCGCCCTTGCCGCAGAAGGGCGTCAGGTCGACCTCGCTCCGGTAGCGGGTGCCGAAGAACGGTTCGCCTTCGCCGGCGGCCACCCAGTGCAGCCAGGGCTTCAGGCCGGCGATGTCGCCAGTCGCGCGGGCCGACCATTCGCCGGTGTCCTCGCCGTGCCGGAGGATGGCGGCCCCAGGTCCGTTATCCGCGCCCGCGTCCCCGGCGGCGCCGACGCCGATACGCGCCACGGGCTGGCCGGCGGCGACCCCGGCGCTGTTGGCGACCGCCGTGTCGAGGATCAGCTTCCCGCAGCCGCCGCCCGGGGCCGTCCAGCGGGGGCTGTCCGCCGTCAGCACCTGGCGGGGCGAGCTGAGCAGCGTCCGCCGCGGCTTGAAGGCGTCCCATGCGCCGAGCGCGGCCGTCGTCAGCAGGACGGCGGCCAGGGCGAGGACCAGCACCCGCGGCGCCGGCGTCCTGCGGACCAGCGCGGCCGACGCGTGGGCGAGCAGAAGGATGCCGCCCAGGGCGAACCAGTGCTCGAGCCCGCCGCCGAGTCCGAAGGCGCGCAGCCGATCCTCGAGATGGGCCGGCTGGAGCCACGGATAGGTCGCCGACAGCGTCGCCAACGCGAGCAGGCCTCCCTGCAGGCAGTAGCCGAACACGGCGGCGTCGCCGCGGAGCGCGAGGCTGTGCCAGGGCCCGACCGGCGGTTCATCGGCGGACAGGCCGTCCGACCGTTTCGCGTAGAGCACGGTCCACAGGGCGATGCCCGCCAGCAGCGCCTGCTGCGGCGGCAGGAACCGCAGTCCGGCGATGGCCAGCAGCGCGGCCGCGGCCACTGTCTGGAGGTTTCCCCTGCCGATCAGGCTCGGCGCCGCGATCAGCACCAGAGGCAGTCCGGCGAACACGTCGGGCCAGGGCGCTCCCGCTTCCAGCGGCTGCCACACGGTCAGGGCGCCGGCCAGGACCAGGACGATGGCGAAGGCGAAGCGGGGCCAGACGATCGCCGCGGCCATGGCGGCGATGAGTACCCCGAACGCGGGCTCGCGGACCAGGACGAGACCGAGCAGGGCGGCGAGCGCCAGACCGGCCGCTCCCGCCACAGTCGGCCAGCGCTGCTCCAGGGCGCGCGCGAGGGCGTCGGCGCAGGCGGCGGCCGCCAGCACCAGGACGACGTTCGAGCGCACGCCGCCGGCGGCCAGTAGCAGAGCCGCCGTCCCCGCCAGGGCCGGAGCGCCGAAACGAGCGAACAGCACCAGGACGATCACCGTCGCCGTGGCCGGAATGGCGACCAGGACGACCAGCAGCCTGAGCGTCGAACCGTCGAGCAGCTCTCCCTGCCGAAGGAGCAGGTTGAGCCCGATGAGCGCCGCCGCCAGCAGGACACCCAGCCGCAACAGGCGGGCCGGTTCGAGCGAGCCGGGCGGCTCGAACAGCTCGGCGCGCCGGGCGATCAGACTGTCCACCAGCAGTGCCGCCGGGCCGAGACAAAGCAGGGCTCCCATCGCCGCGCCGCGGGCGGGGCCGGCGGGCGGGATGGCGACGAACGCGACCACAGCGAGAACCGGCAGGGCCAGCGCCGGTGCGCCGAACGGCCGCCGGGCCACGCCGGCCGCGGCCAGGAGAACCGTCGTCGCCGCGAGGGCCAGGTACTGGCTTTCGGCGGCTGCCTGGGGGTCGCGCTCGACGCCGGCCAGGGCGAACATCGCGAACCCCGCGAGCAGGGGCGGCAGGGCGGCTGCCCAGGTCGGCGCCGGAGGAACTCCGGAGGTCGAGGCTGGCTCTGGGTCGGTCATCAGTTAGCGATCCTTGCCCTGAGGGACGAACGTTGGAAGACTGCCACCGCCATGTTGCCCCGAGAACTGCTCAGAAGCGAACCGGAGCGGGTTGCCGCGGCGGTTGAAGCGCGCGGCGTCGACCCCGCGCTGATCGACCAGTGGACGACCAGCGACCGCCGGCGCCGCGAGGCGCTCACCGAACTCGAGGAACTCCGGCATCGCCGGCGGTTGGCAGGCCAGGAGATCGGCAGGCTGAAGGCTCAGGGCGAGGCGAAGAAGGAAGACACCGAACATCTGATTCTAGAGATGACCGGGCTCAAGGTCCGCATCGACCACCTCGAGGAGGCGGTCGAGAAGGCCGAGGCGGAGTTGACCGAGGCCGAGCTCCAGGTGCCGAACATCGCCCACGAGTCCGTTCCGGTGGGTGCCGACGAGTCGGTCAACCGGGTCGAGCGGATCGTCGGCGAACCGCCCCGTTTCGACTTCGAGCCCAGGAACCACTGGGACCTCGGTCCCGAACTCGGCATTCTCGACTTCGAGCGCGGCGCCAAGCTGGCCGGCGCCCGGTTCGTGACGTACATGGGCTGGGGCGCGCGCCTGGAACGGGCGCTCGCCGCCTTCATGCTCGACCTTCACACCGAGGAGCACGGCTACGCCGAGGTGCTGCCGCCGTTCCTGGTGAAACGGGACTGCCTGGTCGGCAGCGGCCAGCTCCCGAAGTTCGAGGAGGACCTCTTCCGCGTTCAGCCGGACGAGCGCTACCTCATCCCGACAGGCGAGGTGCCCCTGGTCAACCTCCACGCCGACGAAGTGCTCGAGGAAGACCAGTTGCCGCTCAGGTACGCCGCGCTCACGCCCTGCTTCCGGGCTGAGGCGGGTTCCTATGGCCGTGACGTCCGCGGGCTCATCCGTCTGCACCAGTTCCAGAAGGTGGAACTCGTGCAGGTGACGACGCCCGAGGCCAGCCACGAGGCGCTTGAGCAACTGACGGCTCATGCCGAGAAGGTGCTCCAGCGACTCGAACTGCCCTACCGGGTCGTCTGCCTGAGCACCGGCGACATGGGCTTCGCCATGGCCAAGACCTACGACCTGGAAGTCTGGCTGCCGGGCCAGGCGACGTACCGGGAGATCTCGTCCTGCTCCAATGCGGAAGCGTTCCAGGCACGGCGGGTGCGAACCCGCTACCGCCCCCAGGGCGGCGGCGCCCTGCGCCACGTCCATACCCTGAACGGCTCCGGCCTGGCCGTCGGCCGCACGCTGGTCGCGCTGCTGGAGAACTACCAGACGGCGTCGGGCTCCGTGCGCATCCCCGAGGCGCTCCGGCCGTATGTCGGCGGGGTGGAGGAGATCGTGTCAGGCTAGGCCATTCCCGAGGAGGGGTGGCTGAGTGGTCGAAAGCACCGGTCTTGAAAACCGGCGTAGGTAATCCCTACCGTGGGTTCGAATCCCACCCCCTCCGCCATGCTCTTGGCAGCGCGACCGGTGACCTACTCGCTGCCGGGCCGGGGCATGCGGTAGCCGACGCCGCGCTCGTTGAGCACGTAGGCCGGCTGGGCGGCATCGTCGCCCAGCTTGCGGCGGAGGCTCTTCACCATGGCGCGCACGACCTTTGGATCCTCGGTGTTCCGAGCGCGTCCGCGCCAGGCCTGGCGCAGCAGCGACTCGTACGTCACGACACGCCCGGCGTGAGTTGACAGCACCCGGAGCACCTCGAACTCGGTGACAGTGAGCGTCACGGGTTCGCCGTCCACGGTGACATGGCGTTCGTCGTAGCGGATGGCCAGGTCGCCCAGGCGGAACGGCTTGGGCTCGGCCTGTCGGCGCAGCGCCGCCCGCACCCTGGCAGTCAGCTCCGACGGGGAGAAGGGCTTGACGATGTAGTCCGCGGCTCCTGCATCCAGCGCCCGGACGATCGTTTCGTCCCTGCCGTAGACGGAGATGAAGATGATCGGCAGGTCCTCCAGTTCGGGGACGCTCTCCATCAACTCGAGACCGTCCGTGCCCGGCAGGACGAGATCGAGAAGGACGAGCCGAGGCCTGTGCGTCCTGATGAGGTTGGGCAGTTCGTCGGGGTCGCCCGTCAGGATGGGTGCGTAGCCGGCCTCGGAAAGCGTGTCCCGAACGTGCCGTAGCGTCTGCGGGTCGTCGTCGAGAACGAGGATGGGCGTCTCCCCGTTCCGTTTCGGCGCACGAGGTTGCGAAGAGACGGTCGGGGCGGCATCGTTCGTGTCCGCGGCCACCGGAAGCGTGAACGTGAACCGGGTGCCGTGGCCAGCGTCTCCGCTTTCCGCCCAGATGCGGCCGCCGTGCGCCTCGACGAGTCCCTTGCAGATGGCGAGTCCGAGGCCGTGGCCCACTCCCTTCTCGCCGCTCGCGTCCGCGTGCTTGCGGAACAGGTGAGGCAGCTTCTCCGGCGGCAGTCCGCTGCCGAGGTCCGTAACCGAGATGGCTACCTGGTCGCGGTCCAGTGACGCGGCCACCGCGATCGGAGACGCCTCGGGGGAATGACGCGCCGCGTTCGACAGGAGATTGTTGAGCACCTGGACGATGCGCCCCGGGTCCGCCAGCACGCACGGCAGGTCTTCCGGCAGGTCGACGGTCATGGCGCGCCTGCTTCCGGCCCAGTGCAAGGTACTCCTGGCCTGATCGATGAGGCCTGCCACCTCGACCCGCTCGACGGAGACCGAGAGAGTGCCCGCCGCGATGCGCCCCTGGTCCAGCAGGTCGGCAATCAGATTGCGCATCCGGTCCGCTTGATCGTCGATGACCCGGAAGAACTGCAGCATCTCGGCCGGATCAGGGGCCGGCGCGGCGCCCAGCACGGTGGCCGTCGAGCCCTTGATCGAGATCAGGGGCGTTCGGAGCTCGTGGCTCACCATGCTCAGGAACTCGGCTCGCAGCCGGTCCAGCTCCTCGAGAGGCGTCAGGTCCTGCAGGGTGACCACCATCGACTCGACCGCGCCCTCCTTGGAGCGAGTCGGCGTGGCGTTGACGAGCGTCCTGACGCTGCGACCGTCGGGAACGGACAGCGTCATCTCCTCGGCACGTACCGTCTCGGGGTCGCTCAGTTGCTGCGCCATCGGGAACTCGGCCATGGTCACTTCGCGTCCGTCGCCGCGGCGACAGATCACGACGTTCAGGAGCTCTTCCGGGGAATCCCCCGGCGCCCGCAGGTCCTCGACGATCCGCCGCGCTTCCCGGTTGAACGACACGGGCCTGCCGGTCTCGCCGTCGAACACGACGACACCCACCGGCGACGTCTCGACGAGGGCTTCCAGGTCGGCCCTGGCGCGCTGTTCGTCCCGGTGGGTGCTTGCGTTGGCGATGGCCGTCGCTGCCTGGGAAGCGAACAGGACCAGAACCTCCTCGTCGCTCTTCGTGAACTCCCGGCCGCCCTCCTTCTCCGCGAGGAAGAAGCTGCCGACGTAGACGTTGCGGTGAAGCAGCGGCGTGCACTGAAGCGTCTGTGAGCGCATCAGATAGGACGAAAAGCCGAGGTCGCGGACATAGGCCGGCAGGTTCGCCAGCCTCAGAGGCGCCCGGAGATCCCGGAAGTGGGCGAACAGCCGCGGGCCATCGGACCACGCGGTCATCTCGGCCTGTTCTTCCGGCGTGAAACCGGAAGTGACGAAGTCCTGAATCCGGCCGGATTCGGTCTGGGTGGTGATCACGCCGTAGCATGCGCCGGTCAGTGCGCGGGCGCTGTCGACGACCTCCTGCAGGACGGTGCCGAGGTCCAGGCTGGCGCTGACGCGAATGATGGCGGCGGGAAGCGCGGAGAGCCGCTCCTCGAGCGCCGCGATCCGCTGGCGGAGTTTGTCGGGGGTTTCCTTCGACACGATCACGCGATTATGCCCTGTTCCCGATTTCATCGCTCGAAGATCACGACACGATCGCTCTCGTCTAGTAAACGTCCGCTCCCAATGCACCCGCTGAGTCGATGAGCCTTCTCTACCCCGAGCAGCAGCAGGTCGTGCGACTCCTTCGGTGGATCGCGCTGTTCACGGGCATCCTGGCCGCCTTCGTCGTGGTCTGCTCGGCGCTTTTCGTCTGGGCGTGTTCAGAGGGCATCACCATCGTCGAGATGATGGGGGAACCGTAGATCCCGGGGCTGCCCGTCCAGTGCGTCCCGGCTGTGGGGAGGGCTTATCCACCGCCGCGCGCGCAGACACTTTGTCGACCAGGGCGGGCGGCCCCACCTTTGCCTAGAGAAAGTCGGCCCCCGCGTGGTCCTCGAACGCGTCTGCCCGGCGGATGTAGCGGAGCACCATGTTGGTGCTCTTGTGCCGGGTGACTTCCATGATCTTGTCGAGGCGGGCGTGGTGGGCGGCGGCGCTCGTCACGAACCCGGCCCTCAGGGAGTGTCCCGAGTACTCGGCGGGGTCCAGACCGATGGTGTCCACGTACTGCTTCACGAGGCGAGCCACGTCTGACGGGCCGACAGCCCGGCCCTGCAGGTGTCCGCCTCGCCGCATCGTCCGGAACACCGGCCCGCGTTCGATGCGGGAAAGCGAGAGCCAGTCTCGAAGTCGCTCGACGGGGCGGATCGCCGTACCGTCCGGTATCGCGATGCGTTCGCCGCGTCCGTACGGATCCGTCTTCGACCGCCGGATGTCGAGGAACATGCCGTTGCGAGCCTTCGGTCCTCCCAGGAATTCGACGTCCTCGAACCGGAGGCCGCAGATCTCGGAGCGGCGGAGCGCCCCGGCGAAGCCGACGGCGAGCAGAGCGGCGTCGCGGGCAGCGATGAGCCGGTTCCCTTTCCGTCTGGCGCGCTCGTCGCAGCGTTCGAGGATCTTCACGATCTCGTGGTCCCGCAACGCCTTGACCTGCCGGCACCGCATGCTGGACATTCGCCCCAGCGCCTGCAGGACGGTCGCGACGCTGGGATGACGAGCCGGAGAATCCCTGTCGCGTTCGCTGAACCGCCGGTTGATCGCCGCCAGACAGATTCTGAGCGTGCCCAGGGCGAGCGGTTCACCCTGCTTCGTGGTCGCGCCAGGCGAGCGTGGCGTCGACGCCAGTCGGACCAGGAAATCCACGACGTCGGCTGGCGTCGCCTCCATCGGTTCCGTGTCCGTGCTGCGGCAGTAGGCGGCGAACCGCTTCCAGCCGGCACGATAGGCGATCCGGGTGTTCTCCGCGAGCGACCTTCGGATCACCTCGCTGGCGAGAGGCCTGCTCGGCCTCGCCGAGTTTGCGCGGCCGGTCCGGGCCATTCCGCCGCCTTCTTCGACAGTCCTGCTCTCGCGCCGATCCGCTGCGGCCACGGTGCCCCCCCAAGGTGCCCTTGAACCCTTGCACCGGCGCGCCGGACGGCCCATGGCGGGTATCGGTCCTGGAGGGCTACGGACCGGATCACCCGTGCATGACGGGGCTGACCGCTGCCTGACGGCCGCGTACAGGAGAGAAGAAAGCACGTCATAAGGGGTGTTGTCAAGCCCTTCTCGGGCGAACCCGCCCAGTCCAGGCTCGATCAGCGTAAGCCCAAGCGGCAGAATCGCTTAGGCCGCGCCGAGGCCAGCCGCCGGGCCGAATGGCCCGGTGCCCCTTCTCTTGGCGTGAGGCCCTGCGGTTCTGGTAGTGTAACCGCCAGATCGGCAGCAGAAATGGCGTTTCTAAGACGATTCTTCCGGCCCCCCGAGGCCAGTCACTTCCTGTTCGGCCCGAGAGGGACCGGCAAGTCGACGTTCCTGCGGCAAGCCTTCGCCGACGCGCTCTGGCTCGACCTCCTGCGGCCGGAGGTGGCGCAGCGGTTCGCTGCTCGGCCTGACCGGCTCAGGGAACTCGTCGACGGCGAGCCCGACGCCGAGGTCGTCGTCATCGACGAAGTGCAAAAGGTCCCCGCTCTGCTCGACGTGGTCCACCATCTGATCGAACGGGGCGGCCGGCGCGCCGCTCCGCGTTTCGTGCTGACGGGTTCTTCGGCCCGCAAGCTCAGGAGCGCCGGTGTCAATCTGCTGGCGGGCCGGCTGCTGCTTGCGCGGATGCATCCGTTCATGGCGGCGGAACTGCCTTCGTTCAACCTTGCTCTCGCACTTCGTCGGGGCCTTCTGCCCGTCGTGTGGGACTCGGATACACCGGACGCGACTCTCGCTTCCTACGTAGCGGTCTATGTGCGGGAGGAGGTTCAGGCCGAGGGTCTGGTCCGACGGCTCGACGACTTTGCGCGTTTCGTGGAGGCTGTTTCGTTCTCCCATGGGTCCGTACTGAACGTTTCCGAAGTGGCTCGGGATGTCCACGCGAGTCGCAAGACCGTCGAGGCGTACATCGGGATCCTCGAGGATCTCTACCTGGCCTTTCGGCTTCCGGTGTTCCGGCGTCGTCAGAAGCGCCAGCTCACGGTTCATCCGAAGTTCTACTGGTTCGACGCGGGCGTGTTCCGCTCGGTTCGTCCGGCTGGCCCGCTCGATCGCCCGGAGGAGATCGAGGGGGGAGCCCTGGAGGGGCTGGTGGCCCAGCACCTGCGCGCGTGGATCGACTATTCGGGCTCGAACGCGAACCTGTCTTTCTGGCGAACGAAATCGGGCACCGAAGTGGACTTCGTCGTGTACGGGGAAGAGGGCCTGTGGGCCTTCGAGGTGCAGAACAGCGCCGCCGTGCGCGGACGCGATCTGCGTGGGCTTCGCGCCTTCCTGGAGGACTATCCGGAGGCTCAAGCGCGCCTTCTCTACCGTGGCGAGGAGCGGCTGGAGGTTCAGGGCATCCGCTGCGAACCGTGTGAAGCGTATCTGGCCGGGATCAGGCCGGGCCAGTTGCTCGGTTGATGAGTGCGGAGGCGTCTCGATCGGCGGCTAGAGGAACGCCGCCCCGGCGTGATCCTCGAAGGCGTCGGCGTGCCGGATGTACCGCATCACCATGCCCGGGCTGGTGTGCCGGGTGACCTCCATGATCTTGTCGAGCCGCGCTCCGTGAGCCGCCGCGCTCGTCACGAAGCCCGCTCTCAGCGAGTGGCCCGAGTAGTGAGCGGGGTCCAGGCCGATGGCGGCCACGTAGCGTTTGACCAGACGCGCGACGTCCGTCGGGTGCAACGGCCTTCCCTGGACGTGGCCGCCGCGCCGCATCGTCTGGAACAGCGGCCCCCACTCGATGCCGGAAAGCGCCAGCCAGCGGCGGAGCCTGGCTGCGGGCCGGAGCAGACGGCCCTCCGGCACGGCGACGCGCTGGCCGCGGCCGAACTGGTCCGTCTTCGACCTGCGGATGTGCAGGAACATCCCCGCGGCCTTGCGGGACGCGCTCAGGAACTCCACGTCCTCGAACAGAAGGGCGCAGAGCTCTGAGCGCCGGAGCGCCGCGGCGAAGCCGATGGCCACGAGCGCGGAGTCCCGGACCGCGATGAGACCGCGTCCGTCGTTCGTCGCCTGCTCGTCACAGCAGGCCAGGATGCGCCCGATCTCGTCCTCGCGCAGCGCCTTCACCTGACGCTCCCGCCGGTCCCGCCGGCGTCCCAGTCCCCGCAGCACGGCGACCACTCTGAGGTCGTCCACGGGAGAGGGCCGGTTCCGCTCGCGGTACTTGCGCTTGATCGCCGCGAGATAGACCCGGATCGTGGCCACGGACAGCGGCTCCCGCCTGCCCGTCGTGGCCCTGGGCGACCGGGGTTGCGAGGCCATCCTGACGATGAAGCCGGCCACGTCGGCCGGCGTCGCGTCCATTGGCTTCTTGCCGGCCTCATCGCAGTAGGCGGCGAAGCGGCGCCAGCCGTTGCGGTAGGCGCGGCGGGTGTTGGCGGACAGCGAGGTCCGAAGTGCGTCCCGGACGGAGAACACGCGTTCTGCGTCCGGCCTGTTTCTGGTGTTCACGTATACGTAGCTCCTTGGCGGAACGACAGGCACGCCGTTCCACCTTGCAGGGAAGTCAGTCCGTCGTGGCTGACCTGCCGCCGCCAAAGCTCGTTTGCGGACCGGGCAACAGCCACTCGGTCAGGGCGCCGATCGACACCCCTCTGGAAACCCCCAACAACCTGAACCCCGGTGTGATTCCGCCCTTCGAGTCGGCAGGGGCATGACCAGCCCGCTCGTCCGGGCGTAGTTTCTTTTGTTCAATGCGCCGATTGACGTGCGTATTCGAGGCAAGTTCCGCACCGGCATTTAGCAACACATAACACCCCTAGTAAGGCAGTAACGTGCCTCGCACGACGGGTTCAGAGCGGGCACCGAATGGCGTCGCGGGCTGATCCTGCGAATCCCGAGCAATGAGAGCACGGCACTCTTTTCCCTGGAGGTGATGCGAGCCCGAACAGGCAATCCGGCGGACGTTCCGCTGGACTAGCTGAGAGACAGATTTATGGCGGGGGTCGTCCCCGTCATCTTGGACAAGGGGCCAATCGCCCCAGGTTTTGCCGGCGCGGAAGGCGCCGGACAAAAGGAGAACAAGTGAAGAACTATCTCATGTTCGCGCTCATGATGGGTGCGATCGCTTCAGTGGCCTTCGGCCAGGTCGGCGTTGCCGATCCTGTGACGGCCACGATCGACTGCCCGGCCGACGAGTGCCATGTCGCTCCGTACTTCAAGGGCGAGGGCGGCTTCATCGGCGAGATCGCCGATGGTTTCGACGAGGTCGCCTTCGTCGTCGACTGCGGCATCGTCAATACCTCGGGGACGGCCGAACCGAACTCCGATGGCATCGTGGCCGAGCTCCTGGTCATGGACAATGGTCTCGCCTGTGCCGATGGCGGCTCGGTCGAGATCCACGGTCTGATGGACGGCGGTTGGTACTGGATCAACGACACCGACAACTCGGCGGTCGCCTCTCTGATCGCCAAGGATGCGCTCGGCAACGCCGCGACGGCTCCGGCCAATCCCGGCGGGACCGACATCACGCTCGATACGCCGGAGGACGGCATGACGAGCATCATCAAGCAGGCCAGCACGGGTCGTATCGGCATTCTGCATCACATCCTGCCGGAGCCGACGGCTGCCGCTGCAGACCTGTGCGGTCCCTACTGGGACGACGGTGACGAAACCTTCTACAACGACACCAGCAGCTGCATGCTGGGTAGTGGCGCAGCGAAAATCGTCATGACCGGACCTGGCCGCAATGGTCGGGAGACGCGCCTGTCCGGTTCCGTCGAGCGGAACGTGTCGACCGCGTCGGCTAGCGCCGTCACGGTGTCGTTTGGCCTCTGGAGCGCCGCTACCGCCGCTCCCGGGACGGCCGCGACGGGGCATCTCATCGGAACGTCCGGTAGCTCCACGCTGGTTGGCCACGACATCACGCTGCCTGCGGCGTTGCGTCCGTGGTTCAGTGTCGAGCCGTTCGCTGCGGACTTCACGATCGACGTCCTCTCTCCTGCGGCTACCACCTTGGGGGAAGCAGGGATTGTGGAACTCGGCGGTGATGTCCTCTCCGAGATGACGCCGATGTCGGTGGTTGCTGGAACTCCGGATCGCAGCCTTGCTGCTACTAGTCCGACTGGCTCTGCCGGCCTACAGGACGACAACCTCGGCACCGACGCCGACGGCAACGCCATCCCGGAGATCACCAACGGCTGGGGGATGTTCGAAGGAGAGATCACGTACTGCAGGCAGGCGACGAGCAGGAACGAGGATGGCGATCTGCTTCTTCACTTCGCCACTTCGGCGGGCGGCGTCGTCATGCTGGAGTCAGATCCGGATGGGACGACCGGGCCCTTGAGTGGACTGGCCGCCGATGCCGTCTGGAGTGCTCAGCTCACTTGGGCGCAAGCCTGGAACGGTGCGAACACCGACAGCAGCAAGTTCATCAGCATCCTCACGATGGACTTGAACGACCCCGCGACTCCCGATGTCGCTGCCGACGACACCTCGGTCCCCGAGGTCGTGTGCGCCGTCACCGAGGGCGAGACCGTCGAGGTCAACGGTACCGGTGGTATCGAGATCGCGGCCACATCCCAGGTGTGCAATGACAGAACGAAGGAAACGGTTCGGCTTCGGATCACTGCACCTCTGATTCCGGCACGGGCTGCGAACGACAGCACTCCGCCCATCGGGTGGGCTGGAAGGATCGACGGCGTACACATCGCCGCACAGACCACTCTTGACGTGCTCTGCCCTGCGGCGTCGGCATCGACGACGTCTCGGGACCTCGTTCCTGACAACCCGTTCCCGGTCGACTAAGGGAAAGCAAAGGGTTACACGGTGGCGTCCCAGGGGTTCATTCGGGTGATCATCAGCACCCGACTCCTTGCTCCGGGACGCTGCCGGGCAGCGATGGAGGTTCAAACTTAGGCCGTCTGTCCAACAAAACCTGAGTGATGAAAAGCGCATAACCCGCTCTTCGTCGCTGCCAACCTCCCCCGGGGCGGCAGGCTTCCAGCCTGCCGCCCCTTCTTCTTTGCGCGATACAGTCGACCGCGCCGTGCCCCAGATTCCGACCGACACCTGGCAGGCCGAGATTCGGGCCGAACTCGCCAATCTCGAGGAGATCGGCCTGGCGACGAAGCCGGAGCCGGGCGACCTGCCGAGCCTGTGCGGCGTGGAGGTGCACGGGATCTCGCTGCCGCTGCTGCGGGCGATCGGCGGCGACCACCTGATCTACCTCGACTTCAAGCAGCGCTACGACCTGGACCGCCGGCTTCGCGAGGCGGAAGCGGCCGGCCGGGCGGAGGTCGTTGCCGGCCTCCGCAAGTGCCAGCAGCGGGCCGGAGTGCTGGTGGCCGACGTCTCCGGGCACAAGGTGACGGACGCCCTGGTCGCGGCCATGCTCCACCAGGCCTTTCTGCTCGGGGCGTACTACGAGCTCGACCTCTTCGGCGAGATCACGACGCGGCTCTTCGAGCACATCAACCAGCGCTTCTACAAGTCGACCACCCTGAACAAGTACCTCACGATGGTCTACGGCGAGGTGTCCGAACAGGGCAGGTTCCGCTTCTTCTCGGCCGGCCACCCGGCGCCCCTTGTGTTCGCCGGGCGTCCGGGCCGCATCGAGCACCTGCCCGAAGACCAGCTCGTTCGCTTCCCGCCGGTCGGCATGTTCGCGTCGAACGCCTACATGGACGAGCGCGTCGACCCGGGTCCCCTCGGCTACAAGCGGCCCTACGAGGTCAGCGAGGTGGAGCTGCTCGAGGCCGGCGACCTGCTGCTTCTGTACACGGACGGCTTCGCCGAGCACGGCGGCGGCCGGTATCTGGAAGAGCGAGCCGAGGCGCTGCTGGAGGCCGTTCGGGGCGAGTCGGCGCCGGAGATCTGCGAGCGTCTGCGTGAGGACGTGCTGGCCTTCGCGGCGCCGGAGGACGACATCACGTTCGTCGTGGTGAAGAAGACGGAGTGACCTCGGCTATCGTAGAAGGCCCGCGCTGACAACCTGGAGGGCCTCGCCGATGACCAAGCCCGGTCTCCTTGCTCTCGCCCTGACCGCTCTCGCCTGCGGCGTGCCCGCGGGCGAAGAGGCCACCCGCGCCGCCGGAGGCGCCGGAGTCGCGGCCGCCACGCCGGCCGACCGAGTCGCCCTGTTCGGCGACATGCACATTCACACGATGTACTCGCACGACGCCTTCATGGGCACGGTCCGCACGACCCCCGACGACGCCTACCGGTTCGCCAGGGGAGAGGCGATCCCGCACCCGTCGGGTGAGTCGATCCGGCTCTCCGGGGCGCCGCTCGACTTTCTTGCCGTGACCGACCACGCGGAGTACCTGGGCGCCCTGCCGGCGCTGATCGACCCGGACAGTCCCACCTATGGACATCCCCTGACCGAGGATCTGTTCAGCGGCCAGGGCGGCGCGGCTCGGGCGCGGCTGGGAGCGCTGAGCCGGTTGCGGGAACTCGCCGCCACGGGCGACCCGATCAACGGCCCGGAGGTGCGGGCGAGCGCCTGGCAGCGGATCATCGAGGCCGCCGAGCGGCACAACGATCCGGGTCGGTTCACCGCCCTGATCGGCTACGAGTACACGAGGGGAGTCGGTGGCCGCCACGTGCACCGGAACGTGATCTTCCGCGGCGGCGAAGCGCCGGAGCTGCCCTTCAGTTCCCTGGACGGCGACCCCGAGGATCTCTGGAACTGGCTCGATGGCCTGCGCGAGCAGGGGATCGAGGCGCTGGCGATGCCGCACAACATGAACCAGAGCGACGGCCTGGCCTTTCCCGACCGGGAGACCTGGAAGGGGGCGGAGATCGACGCGGAGTTCGCGGCCAAGCGGATCCGGAACGAGCCGGTGGCCGAGATCAGCCAGCAGAAGGGCACGTCGGAGGTCCATCCGTCGCTGTCGCCGAACGACGAGTGGGCCGACTTCCAGATCGTCCAGTACTACCTGGACCGGGTGAACAACACGGATCCGATTTCCATCTTCAAGGGCGGCTACTGGCGGGACGCACTGCTGACCGGGCTCGAGATGGAGGAGCGCCTGGGCGTGAACCCCTACGCCCTCGGCGCGGTCGGTTCGAGCGACAGTCACGTCAGCGCCGGCTCCTACGAGGAGAACAATCGCTTCAGCTCGAGGACGAACACGCCCCAGGCCCGCGGTTCCGCCTACCGCGAGGAGGACGGCGGCTGGGAGAACTTCTGGACGCCGCGCCAGGCCACTCACGGTACCGGCGGCCTGGCCGGAGTGTGGGCTGCCGGGAACACCCGCGCCGCGATCTTCGACGCACTGAAGCGCCGCGAGTCGTTCGCCACCTCGGGCACCCGCATCCGGGTGCGCTTCTTCGGCGGCTTCGGACTCGATGAGGCCGTGGCCGAGGCCGCGGACCCGATCGCCGCCGCGTACGAACATGGCGTGCCGATGGGCGGCGACCTCGAAGCCGGCAACAGCGGCGCGCCGAGCTTCCTGGTCTGGGCGCTCCGCGACCCGGAGAACGCCTGGCTGCAGCGGGCCCAGGTCATCAAGGGCTGGCTGGAGGACGGCGAGGCGCAGGAACAGGTCTACGACGTCGTCTGCTCCGACGGCCTGGAGCCGGATCCTGAAACCCACCGCTGCGACGACAACGGCGCCCAGGTCAACCTGGACGACTGCTCGATCAGCCGGGACAAGGGTGCCGTCGAACTCCGGACCACCTGGACCGACCCGGACTTCGACCCGGGCGCCCGTTCCTTCTACTACGTCCGCGTGCTCGAGAACCCGACCTGCCGCTGGTCGACCTGGGACGCGCTCAGCCTCGGCATCGAGCCGAACCCTGACCTCCACGCCACCCACCAGGAACGGGCGTGGAGTTCCCCGATCTGGTACACGCCGTAGCTATCCGGCGGCGGTTTCGGCCTCTTCCGCCTTCTCGACCGGCTCCAGCCTGATCACCGCGCCGTCCCGCTCGTCGGTGATGACGTAGATGAAGTCGTCGGGGCCCTGCCGGACGTCGCGGATGCGCTTGCCGATCTCCTTGAGCAGCCACTCGCGGCCGAGCTCCTCGCCCTTCTCGCTGAAGATGAGCCGTTCGAGATGGCCGGTGTTCGGCATCCGGCCGGTCATCAGCGCGCCGGCGAACAGGTTGCCCTTCCACTCGGGGAAGGCGTCGCCGGTGTAGAAAGCGAGGCCGGAGGGGGCGATGGAGGGCAGCCAGAAGATCGCCGGTTCTTCCATGCCTTCGGCCCAGAAGCGCTCGGAGATGCGCACGCCGTTGTAGTGGCGGCCGTAGGAGACGACCGGCCAGCCGTAGTTCTTGCCGGCTTCGATCGCGTTCAGCTCGTCGCCGCCCTGCGGGGCGTGCTCGGTGGTCCAGGGCTGGTGGGTCTCGGGGTGGAGCGCCAGGCCCATCTGGTTGCGGTGGCCCATCGAGTAGACCTCGGGCTTGTGCCCCTCCTTGCCGACGAAGGGGTTGTCGTCGGGCACGCTGCCGTCGAGGCGCAGGCGCAGCGTCTTGCCGGCGTGGCTGTTCGGGTCCTGGGCCAGCTTGGCGTGGCCGAAGAAGCTCTGCGTGCCGTCGACGAGGTCGGCGCCGAAGGCCCCGCCCATCGTCATGTACATGATGTCCTCGCCGGGCACGAAGGCGAGCCGGGCGGCTGCGATCGAGCCGCCCCAGGGCTCGGCGACGAACACGTCCTCGACGTCGACGAGGGAGGTGCCGTCGAGCCGGCCGCGGACCAGGGCGACGGTGCCCTCGCGGCCGGAGACCTGCCGGGTGTAGGTGAGATAGACGTAGCCGTTGTCGGCGAAGTGCGGGTGAGTGGCGACTTCCATCATGCCGGCGAGGCTGCGGGCGAGGACGTCGTCGGGGACGCCGGAGATCGGCTCGTCGACGAGCACGCCGTCGCGGATCAGGCGCAGGTCGCCGCCCCGCTCGGTGACCAGCATGTCGCCCTTGGGCAGGAAGGCGAGGGACCACGGCCGGTTGATGCCGCGGACGACGACGGAGACTTTCACCTCGGGGATCAGGTGGGTGTTCATGATCCACGGCTCGTCCGGCAGTTCGACCCGGGGAAGGCCGCTGCGGCCGCCGCCGTAGCCCGTCTGGGCGACGGCCTGGCCGGCGATGGCGGCGGCGAGCAGGAGCGTGACGATCGGAATGAGTCGCGTCTTGGTCAATCTGGTCATCGTGAATCTCCTACTGGGTGTCTGCCGCCGCGTCGTCGTCTTCCGGCCACTCGGCTCCCTGCAGGATCCACAGCCGGATCGTCTCGATCTGCTCTTCGGTCAACTGGGTGCCGGCCTCGTACGGCGGCATCCGCATCTCCAGGAACTCCGAGCTGACGCGGATGTAGAGCTCGCTGTCGTCCGGGTCGCCGGGGGCGATGTTGGGGAAGCCGCCGAGGTCCTTGAAGGCCAGCTCCCTGATGTCGAGGCGGAGATCCGCCTCGCGCAGGGACCTGTCCTCGCCGTGGCACTCGTAGCAGAACGCTTCGAGGATCGGCTGCACGTCCCTGGCGTAGTCGATCTGCTTCTCGTCCTGACCGCTCACCGGCGGCGCGCCGGCTGTACCGGCGATCAGCAGCGCCAGAGCCACAGCCAGGGACAACCGGGGACGTGTGTACATGCCTTCTCTTCCCTTCAAACCGAGAGACCCGCGCCGCCTCAGCAGTCTGGACCAGGGCCGGCAACGGGTCTCGGCTACAGTCTAGCCTCTTCCCGACGGGCACCCCCGGAACAACAGCGATGAAGTGTGGAGCGAGGATCATACGGCCTCTGGCGGCGACGGTCGCGGCGGTTGCCGTCCTGGGCTGCGGCGACGGTTCCTCGGACGGTCCGGCGCGCGCCGACTGGCCGATGTACCGCGGCGACGCCGCAGGAACCGGGTACTCGCCACTCGGCGAGATCACGACCGCCAACGTCGGCTACCTCGAGCCGGCCTGGAGCTTCGCACTCGCCTCTTCGCCCGCCGGCGAGGGTGCGGCGGGCGATCCCGGGCGGCCGGCGCGCTCCCAGGCGACGCCGATCGCGGTGGACGGCCTGCTCTACCTGCCGGCGGCCGGCGCGGTGGTCGCGCTCGATGCGGCGACCGGGGCCGAGATCTGGCGCCACACGGTGGCGGACGGCGCCCCTTCGCGCCGCGGCGTCTCGTACTGGCCGGGCGGCGGCGCGGACGGGGCCGCGCCCCGCATCCTGTTCTGCGCCGGCGCGCGTCTCGTCGCGCTCGACGCGGCCACGGGAACGCCGGCGACGGAGTTCGGCGATGGCGGCATGGTCGACATCGGCGTCCCCTACAACTCCGTGCCCCTGGTCTGGGAGGACATCGTCGTCGTCGGCGCCAACACGCCGCCGGGAACCGCGGGTGGCATCGGCAACGCCCGGGCGTTCAGCGCCGTCACCGGCGAGAAGCTCTGGGAGTTCAACTCCGTGGCCCAGCCGGGCGAGGTCGGCCACGAGACCTGGGAGGGCGAGAGCTGGCGGGGCCGTCTGGGCGGGAACGCCTGGCCGTTCTACTTCACGGTCGATGAGGAACGGGAACTCGTGTTCCTGCCGCTCGCCGCGCCGATTCCCTTCGCCTACGGCGGCGACCGGCACGGCGCCAACCTGTTCGCGAACGCGGTGGTCGCCGTCGACATCCGGACCGGTGAGTACCGCTGGCACTTCCAGACGATCCACCACGACATCTGGGACCACGATCCGCCGGCGCCGCCGGTCTTGTTCGAGGTCGAGCGGGGCGGCGAGACGATCGACGCCCTCGCCGTGACGACGAAGTCCGGCTACCTCTTCGTCCTGAACCGGGAGAACGGCGAGCCGGTCTTCGGTGTCGAGGAGCGGCCGATGCCGGCGAGCGAGGTGCCCGGGGAGCAGACCCACCCGACCCAGCCGATTCCGAGTGTGACGCCGGCATTGGGGCGAGTCGGCTACGAGGCGAAGGACCTGGTGACCGCCGACGACACGACCGCCGAGCACGCGGAAGCCTGCGCCGAACTGGTCGAGAGGGCCGGACCACTTCACAACGCGGGCCCGTACACGCCCTGGATCCATCGTGGCGCCGAGGAGCGCGGCGCCACCCTGCTGTTCCCGGGCCTCGCCGGCGGCCCGAACTGGGGCGGTGTCGCCTTCGATCCGGCGACGCGCCGGTTGCTCGCCCTCAGCCAGGACGTCGGCACGATGGGCTGGGTCGAGGAGGACACGGAGGCCGATCCCGCGACGTACGTCCTGCGGGTGGCCCGGCCGTTCTCCTTCGCGGTCCGCATCGGCGACGTGTCCTGGCCGTGCCAGAAACCGCCCTGGGGAACGCTGACCGCGGTCGATGCCGATACCGGCCAAGTCGCCTGGCGGCGGCCGCTCGGACTGACCGAGGGCCTGCCGGCGGAGAAGCGGGAGACCGGCCGCCCGGGCCGCGCCTCGGCGATCGTCACCGCCGGCGGCCTCGCCTTCATCGCCGCGACCGACGACCGCCGCTTCCGGGCGCTCGACGTGGAGACCGGCGAGGAACTGTGGTCGCTGGAGTTGCCGCTCCAGGGCAACGCGAACCCGATGACGTACGTGGCGGCGGACGGCCGGCAGTACGTGGCGGTGGCGGCGACGGAAGAGCTGGTCGCGTTCCGGTTGCCGTAGAGTTCCGACGATCATGTCGACACACGACGAAAGTACGGGCCCCGAGGGCTACGATCAACCCGCGGTCGAGGCCTGGATCGCCGACCACGTCGACAGCCTGACGCCGCCCCTCCAGTGGACCCGGCTTCAGGGCGGCCACTCGAACCTGACCTACCGGATCGACGACTCGGAGGGCCGCGCCGCGGTCATCCGCCGGCCGCCGCAGGGCAAGCTCCTGCCCAAGGCGCACGACATGAGCCGCGAGTGGGCGCTGATCTCGGCGCTCGGGCCGACTCCGGTGCCGGTGCCGCCGGCGATCGCCTTCTGCGAGAGCCCGGACGTCACCGGCGCCTGGTTCTACGTGATGGGCCTGGTCAATGGCCGGCCGCTCTACAGCTCGGCCCACACCGAGGAGTGGGTGCCGCGGGAACGTCGCCCGAGGCTGGCGCATTCGTTCATCGACGTGCTGGCCGCACTCCACGCCGTCGACCCGGACGAGGTGGGCCTCGGTGAACTCGGCAAGCGCGACAGCTATGTCGGACGGCAGCTTCGCACCTGGTACCGGTCGTGGACCGCTTCCGTCGAGCCCGCGCAGCTCGACGACCCGCGGGCGCACCATCTGCAGCGCTACTTCCTCGATCACCTGCCGGACCAAGGGCCGGCGCGGGTCGTCCACGGCGACTACGGGCTGCACAACTGCCTGGTGGGGCCGGACTCCACGATTGCCGCCGTCGTTGACTGGGAGATCTCGACCCTGGGCGATCCGCTGGCGGACCTGGCCTACGCGATGAACCAGTGGATGCCGGCGACGGACACGATGCCCACCGGCGCCGGCGGTGCCACCGCGGCGCCCGGCTTCCCGGCGCGCGAGGAACTGCTGGAGCGCTACGCGGAGCGGACCGGTCGCGACCTGTCGAATCTCGATTACTACGTGGGCTTCAACCGCTGGAAGTCGGCTGCGATCGTGCACGGCGTGTATGCCCGGTACATGGAAGGCAAGAAGAGCACCGCGGGCGTCGACCTGCCGGAGATGCGCGAGCGCATCGTGCGGACGCTCGACCTGGCGGAAGAGGCAGTGAACCGCCTGTAACCGCGGGTCTTCTGACCCGCGGAAGGCAACGCGCGTGCGAAGCACAGCCTGAAGGAGAGAGCCATGACCATTCGCAAGCGAAGACCAAGCCGCCGCGCCTTCCTCGGACTTGCCGGCGCCGCCGCGGCGAGTTCTCTCCATCCCGCTGCTCGCGCGCAGACGGCCGGGGAGATCCGAGACCTTGGTGAGACCCCCACCGAGTACGGCAAGCCGTCGGCCTTTGAGGACTCGAAGCGCTGGAGCCGCGCGCCCGACGCCACGGCGTCGTCCTCGAACACGCCGCTTGCCGATCTCGAGGGCATCGTCACACCGTCCGGGCTCCACTTCGAGCGCCACCACACCGGGGTGCCGGCGATCGACCCGGACAGCCACCGGCTGACGATTCACGGGCTCGTCGATCGTCCGCTCGTCTTCACGATGGACGACCTCGTGCGGATGTCCTCGGTGTCGCGTTTCCACTTCATCGAGTGCTCCGGCAACAGCGCACGCGAGTGGTCGCCGGCCGGCGCGCCGAACGTTCAGTTGAGCCACGGCCTGGCGAGCTGCAGCGAGTGGACCGGCGTGCTGCTGGCCGACCTGCTGGACGAGGTCGGCGTGAAGCCAGAGGCGAGCTGGATCGTCGCGGAAGGCGCCGACGCGGGCCTGATGAGCCGCAGCGTGCCGCTGGAGCGGGCGCTCGACGACGTGATGATCGCCTACGGCCAGAACGGCGAGGCGGTCCGGCCCGAGCAGGGCTACCCGCTGCGGCTCCTGGTGCCGGGCTGCGAAGGCAGCATCAGCGTCAAGTGGCTGCGGCGGATCGAGGTGGCCCACATGCCGTCGATGGCCCGCGACGAGACATCGAAGTACACGGACCTGCTGCCGGACGGCAAGGCGCGGCAGCTCACGCTGGTCATGGACGCGAAGTCCGTCATCACGCGGCCCTCGGGCGAGCAGAAGCTGGACGGTCCCGGGTTCTGCGAGATCCGCGGCCTGGCCTGGTCCGGCCGCGGCACGATCTCACGCGTGGAGGTGTCGACGGACGGCGGCCGCTCGTGGACGGATGCCGAGATCGAGGGGCCGCGCCACGCGAAGGCGTTCACCCGCTTTCGCTTGCCCTGGCGCTGGGACGGCGGCCGGCACGTGTTGATGTCGAGGGCGACGGACGACACGGGCTACGTTCAGCCGACCCTTGCGGCGCTGCTCGATGCGAGAGGCCGGTCGACGATCTACCACAACAACCGGATCAAGGCCTGGGAAGTGCAGGAGTCAGGCGAGGTGACGAATGCCGAGGCGTAGCGGCCCGCTTCTCGCTGGGTGCGCGGGTCCTCTGACCCGCTGCCGCCGAAGGCGGCGTCGAAACGCGCGAGGCGTCAGCCTCGCTCCTTTCTGCGCCGTCCTCCTCCTTCTCGCCGTGCCAGTTACCCACGCTGCCGACGAATCGGAGCGCACGGGTCTCGGCCACGAAGCCACCGCCGAGGAACTCGGCGCCGCCGGCTACACCGTCTTCCCAGACGGCAAGGGCCTGCCCGAAGGCCGCGGGACCGTCAGCGAAGGCAAGGCCGTGTACCAGCAGTTCTGCGCCGCCTGCCACGGCCGGAACGCCGAAGGCGACGAGGCCGCAGCCCTCGTCGGCGGCCGCGACAGCCTCACGTCCGAGCGGCCACGAAAGACCGTCGAGAGCTACTGGCCCTACGCCACGAGCCTGTGGGACTACATCCGTCGCTCCATGCCCTACGAGTCGCCGGGCTCGCTCAGCGACGACGAGATCTACGCCGTCGTCGCCCACCTGCTGCACCTGGGAGACATCGTCGGCGAAGACGCGGTGCTCGACCGGGAGACCCTGCCCAGGGTCGAGATGCCGAACCGCGACGGCTTCGTGTCCGACGATCGGCCGGATACGGGCGGCGAGTGAGCAGGGGCTGAGTCGTTACGGCAGCGGCATCTGCTCGCTTTCGACCTGCCGCGCCTGGTCGAAAGCGGCGACCGGTTCGTCGCTGCGAACCTGTTCGAGCCAGTAGACGCCGTCGAACTCGGCTGTGTTGCCCCGGGTCCCGGCGAAGTCGATGTCGCCGTCGCCGTCCAGGTCGCGGGCGACGAAGCTGTCGAACATGCCGCGCTTGCGGCGCGAGATGTCGTGCCGGGTCCACTCGCCGTCGATGTCGCCCGGGTTCTCGAACCAGGCGAGCCGCCCAAGCGGCGTGTCGGGCTCGACCTCGCCGTCTTCCGCCCGGCCGCTGCGGCTGTAGGCGCCGGACATGGCGTCGAGGTCGCCGTCGCCGTCGATGTCGGCGAAGGCAAAGCCGACGAGGTTGTCGGGTGTCAGCCGGCCGATGGGCCGCAACCGCCAGGCGTCGGCGGGGTCGGCGGGTCGCTCGAGCCAGACCAGGACGCCGCCGAACTCGACGGTCGCCAGGTCCAGGAGGCCGTCCCCGGAAAGATCGACGAAGGCCATGTTGAAGCCGTTGAGCAGGGCGCCGGTCGACGGCGCGTTCGGCGGCCGGGGGGTGTCCCCGGTGGTCGTCGTGCCGTCGACGTTGATCGGATGCTCGACGAGGTCGATGCCGCCGTCGCCCGCGCTCCGGTTCTCGAACCAGAAGATCCTCCCCTCGCCGGTCGAGCCGCCGACGATGTCCGTGTCGCCGTCGCCGTCGAGGTCGACGGTCTGGGAGTTGATCGGCCAGATCACTCGCACGATCTCGTGCTCGACCCAGTCGCCGGAGATCGGGTCGGCCGTCGTGTCGAACCAGGAGATCGCGTGTTTCTCCGTGGTCTGGCGGTCCGGGTTCTGCGCGCCCTTGTTCGGGGCGACGACCTCGGGCCGGCCGTCACCGTCGAGGTCGCCGGCGAACACCCGGATGTAGGAGCCGCGGTCCTTGGTCGCGTCGGGGATGACGCGCGGCCAGGCGCCGCTGCGCAGCGCGGCGATCGCCTCTTCGGTGTCCGTGCCGGGGTTCTCGAAGTAGATGAGATGGGCCAGCTCGCAGGCGGCGACGACGTCGAGGTCGCCGTCACCGTCGAAGTCCGCGATGGCAACGTCCTCGGCCGCCGCGGCTTCGTCCCCTTCGGCGAGCGTCGCCAGATGCCAGGTAGCCGGATCGGGGCCGCCGAAGGCGAGCCGGACGTGGCCCTGGCCGACGTTGCCGTACTCGGTGTCCGACTCGTGGACCGAGACGATGTCGAGGTGGCCATCGCCGTCGAGATCGGCCATCTCGAGTCCGTCGCCGCCGCGGATGGGCACGCCGGAGGTGGCGATGTCGTCGATGATGTGCTCGCGCCAGGAGATCCACTGACCGTCGGCGGACTGGGCGCGGGTAGGCGTGTCGGCTACGAGGTTGGAGGTCGCGGTGGCGGCCGGCTCGTCGCCTGTGTTGCCGGCAGGGCTCCCGCAGCCGATGAGGAGGGCGGGGAGGAGCACGGCGAGCGCCGCGAGGCGGTTCCATTTCATGAAGCGATCTCTCGAACGTGGTTGGGAGTAGACTCCGCAGTGTATCGACCCGGAGGAGTACCGAGTTGCCTGATACGCGCGTTCGATTCCTCTTCGCAGCGGCGGCGCTCTCCGTCGCAATCGGCTGTGCATCCGCGCCCGAGGCTCGCCAACCCAACGTCGTCTTCATCCTCGCCGACGACCTCGGCTACGGCGACCTCGGCACCTACGGCAGCACGATCATCGAGACCCCGCACATCGACGCCCTCGCCGCCTCCGGCGTCCGCTTCGAAGCCGGCTACGTCACCGCCGCCGTCTGCAGCCCGTCCCGCGCCGGCCTGATGACCGGCCGCTACCCCCAGCGCCATGGCTACGAGTTCAACGGGATGGGCCGGGCGTTCGGCCTGAGCCTCGACGAGAAGACCCTGGCCGAGGTGATGCGGTCCGCCGGCTACGCGACCGGTGCGGTCGGCAAGTGGCAGCTCGGCTGGGAAGGCGGCATGCACCCGCTCGACCGCGGCTTCGACGAGTTCTTCGGCATGCAGAGCGGCTCGATCTTCATCGAACCATCCGCCGAAGGAGTGGAGAACTGGAATCCCGCGCCGATCTCCGAAACGCGCCAGCGGCCCATCTTCCGCGGCCGCGAAGTCGTCGAGGAGACCGAGTACCTGACCGAGGTCCTGACCCGCGAGGCGCTCGACTTCATCGACCGGCACCACGAGGAGCCGTTCTTCCTGTATCTCGCCCACTACACGCCGCACGTGCCGCTGCAGGCGACCGCGAAGTACCTCGACCGCTATCGCCACATCGAGGACCCGAAGACCCGCATCTTCGCGGCGATGGTCTCGTCGCTCGACGACAGCGTCGGCGAAGTCGTGGCGAAACTGAGCGAGCACGGCATCGAGGAGGACACGATGATCGTCTTCCTCTCCGACAACGGCTGCGCCCTGTACGTCGACGGAGCCTGCACCAACGGTCCGCTCCGCGGCGGCAAGCGCTGGTTCTTCGACGGCGGCATCCGCGTGCCGTTTCTGCTGAGTTGGCCGGGCGGCGTCGAGCCGGGCCAGGTCTACGAGCCGGCCGTCTCGTCGCTCGACCTGCTGCCGACGTTCGCCGCCGTCGCCGGGGCGTCGCTGCCCGAGAAGCCGCTCGACGGCGTCGATCTTCTGCCCTACGTTCGCGGCGAGAAGACGGGACCGCCGCACGAGATGCTGTTCTGGCGCGCCGGCCCGAACCGCGCCGTCCGCCGTGGCGACTGGAAGCTCTGGGAAGTCAACCGGGCAACCGAAGAGCGCCTCTCCCAGATCACCCGCACCGGCGATCTGCTCCGGGACTTCGACGCGCCCCGCGACTCACCCCTCGGCCAGGTCCTGCGGCTCCACGACCTGGGGGTCGACCTCGGCGAGTTGCACACCGTAGCCGGCGAGGAGGCCGAGACTCTCGAAGAACTCCAGCGCGCCCTCGACGCCTGGGAAAGCGAACTCGCCGAACCCCGGTGGTGGAGCAACCGCGGCACCGCCGCCGTCGTCGACGGCGAGGGGCTTCAGCTCATCTTCTGAACCGGGAATGCCGGTGCCTCGAGTGTCGGTGCGCCGGCCTTCTGGCCGGCCTCCCCAAGAGCGCGCGAGGCCCCAAACTGGGTGCGCCGGCGTCCCCGCCGGCTGCCGCCGAAGGCGGCCAGGAAACGCGCGAGGCGTCAGCCTCGCTCCACTACATGTGAAGCGGGGTCGACTCAGCGCAGAGCAAGAGCGATGAAGCCGGCTGCCATCGGCGCCAGGATGGCAAGAATGCCGCCCATCATCCACCTGATCGCCCTGAACTCGCCTCTCATCTCGGCCCGCAACCCGTTCATCTCGCCCCGTAGCCCGTCCATCTGACCGGCGATCTCCTGGCGGAAGCTCTCGAAGCGGTCCCGGACCTCCTGACGCAGAGCATCCATCGCCCTCTCGAGGGCCTCGATTCGCGTCGTGTTCTTCGCCACGGTGGTCGCGAGGTCGCTCAGGTCGGCACGGACTTCGGTGATGTCCTGTTTGAGTTCGGTTCGCACGTCGGCGATGTCCTGCTTGAGTTCGGTTCGCACGCCGGCGATGTCCTGCTTGAGTGCGCGTTCGACTCCGGCGACGTCCTGCTTCGTCGCTAGCGCTTCCTGGTCTGCGCTGATCATGTGGACAAGCTCCTCTGCCTGCGCGCGATCGAACCCGACTTCTTCAAGCCGGCGTCTGGCCGCCTGATCTGAGCATCTTACGCCGTAGCCTTCCATTCCTGAGTCTCCTTGAGGATCTGCGTTCTCGATGAGGGTGCGAGGACGCCTCGCGGAAGTGGCCGCGCAGTCGAGCAGGCGCGCCCTCAGACGGACCGAGAGCGGCGTGCCGAGGCGAACGAGGGTCCCTGTTGACTTGGACGGATTTCGGGCGGGCCCACTGGACCCGGGGCCTACCGGCCGTCGAGGCGGAACGTGGCGACGCGATCAGCCGCGAGGTGCCGGCGGTGGGAACATAGCCGGAGTCCGGTCGAGGTCGATCCGCTTCACGTCGACCCACGCCACGTACTCGGCGCTCTCGCTGCCGTCGGTGAAGACCAGCATGCCGCCATTCCCTTCACTGAGGTCCCCGGCACACTCGAGTTCCAGGGTCTCTCCGCTGTGTAGCGTCACGCTGGCGTGCCTGCCCGGGCCGCACCCTTCCTGGGCCGGAAGCGCTACCGACGAAACCAGGCCGAAGGGGATCGTGTAGTCGACGCCGCCGGCCGGCGCGTCGAGGGTCTCGGTCGTTTCGCTCTCGTCGAGGTCGAAGACCAGTCGGCCTGCGAGTCGACCTCCCGAGCGGGTCGTGACGGTGCCTGAGAGCGGCTGCCCCGGCGGGAAGTCGTCGTAGGCGGGGCCGCTGCCGTCGCCACCGCCGAAGTCGAGCCGCTTGAAGGCCTCCCACGACACGAGCACCCGGCCGTACCGCCGGTCGTCGACGTAGACGCCGCGATTGCCGCGGCCGACGGCGCGGGTGCCGGAGAGGACGTACCCGCGGCCGTCGCGCAGCGTCACCAGCGCGCTGTCCTCGGAGTCGCGCGCAATGGCGCGTATGGCGTCGAACCGCAGGCTGAGCTCGCCGTCGGCTGTTCGGCCCTGGAGTTCGTCGGCGCCGACGCCGGACTGCCGATCCCACTGGACGAAGCCGGTGAAGCTCCCGTGTGCGGTGCGTACCGTGCCGTGCAGCCGGTCCGGAGCGGCTTCCAGGTCGGCGGTCGGGAGGAGCTCGATGGCGCTGATCCGACGTTCGCCGAGGTCCACGACGCCGTGCCGGTGGTCCCACACCCGTACGCCGTCGGCGAAGTCGTCGGCGTCGAAGCGGTCGAGGACGAACATGGTCCCGCTCTTGAGCGTCACCAGGAGCTCGCGTCCGCCCGGCTCGATCCGTCTGATGTCCCCGAAGCGCGCCATGAACGGCCGGCCGAGGTTGAGCCGCCTCGATCGCCGGGTGATGTCGACGCCGAGGACGGTGACCGGCCGGCTCTCCGTCAGCCGCTCCGGCGGCACGTTGGCGGTCCAGGGGTTCTCCTCCTTGAAACCGTTGAAGTAGTCGCCCCAGAACGCTTCCTCGTCGCCGCCGAAGCGCAGCCGTCCTTCGTAGGCGGCGGCGCCGTGCGTCGTGACGCGGCCGTAGAGGAAGCCCTGGTGTGCCTCCACCGACGTCGCGGGCGAGCGGGGAATCGCCGCCGCGGCGGCGACGTCAGCGTCGATGTCCACGTTTCGCAGCAAACGGGCCGCGACGAGGCCGAGAGCCACGAAAAGGGCGACCAGCAAGAGCGCGGCGGTCCCGCCGGCGATCCTGGCTCTCGTCATTGCCTGAACATTCTCTCCGAACCGGAGGCGGAGGCCCCCTGCAAGACTGACGATGTCGACGGGCCAGCGGTTACCGTTGGCGTCTGCGAAACCTGGGGGCGCGGCGCACCCCGTGTGGTCGACAGCCGGCCAGAAGGCCGGCGCACCGACACTCGGCTCAGCTCGACTCCGTGGGCAGCATGCGGGTCAGGCGCGCCGTCTCTTCGCCAGCGCGGATACTGGCGGCGTGCCAGTGGTCGGCGACGATGCCGTCGGGCCGCATGAGGACGATCTCTCCGTTGTCGTACGGGGAGTCGGACCGGACCTCGGGCAGCCGCTCGGCCCGGATGGGGAATCCGCCGGCTGCCGTGCGTTCGAGAGCCGCCTGCCACGGCGCCGCGTCCACATCCGCACCCAGCACGGCGGTGTAGCCGAGGCCGTTCCAGTCGAGGACGGATCGTGTCCGGCTCTCGTCCAGCCACAGGTTCGGCGCCCGGCGCCCGGAACGCACGACGGGCACGTAGTCGCATACGGGATTGTCGACTTCCGGGGCGGGCTCGTCGTCGCTGGCGCAGAGCGCCGACGTCAGCTCGTAGCCGTAGATCAGGCCGTCGTAGTCGCCGTACTGGCGGCAGTTCCGGGAGGCGGCTTCCGTATCGCCGCCCTCGTGGAAGGCCCGGAAGATCCCTCCGGAGAGCTGCGCGTTGCGCCGTCCGGCCGCGACCCGCTGCTCCGCGACGGGCTGGTGCTCGATGTCGTACGTTTCGAGCAGGGACGCGGGCGAGGCGCCGCGGAGGACGAACGCGAGCTTCCAGGCGAGGTTGCGGATGCCGACGAAGCCGGTGTTGTTGCCGAGCCCACCGGTCGGGATGAAGACGTGCGCGGCGTCGCCGGCCAGGAAGATCCGGCCCCTGCCCAGGCGGCCGGCGCGGCCCGGCTGGAACTGCCACTCCGTCATCGTCCGCACGTCGATCGGGACCGGATCGTCCGCACCGAGGGCCGACCGGATCCAGTTCTCGGCGAACTCGGCGGTCATCGCCCGGCTGCGGTCGAATCCGCCGATCTGGCAGCGCCAGCGACGTACGCCGTCGAGCGGCTGGAAGACGGCGGCGCCCATCGGGTGGGCGATGAAGAGGAGGCCGCCCTGCCGGTCGCTCGTGTGCCTGGTGAAGTCCGCCTCGAAGATGACGTCCTGGAAGAAGACGTCCATGAAGTCCGCTTCCAGTGTGGTTCCGATCGCGGCGCGCGTCGAACTCCGGAGGCCGTCGGCGCCGATCGCGAACTCTGCGGAGACGTGCGTGGTGCGGTCGCTGCGGTTGTCGCGGATGGTGCAGGTGACGCCGGAGTCGTCCTGGGCGAGCGCGTTCGCGGTGGTGTCGAAACGGAGGTCGACATTGGGGTCCTCCCGGGCCCTGTCGAAGAGGATCGCCTCGACGTAGTCCTGGGCCGTCATCACGGGCATGGAGGAACTGCGGTCGGTCCGCACCGAGTGGAACGACGGTGTCGGAACCCGGCAGATCTCGCTGCCCGCGAGAGAGTCGAACCAGCGGTTGTACGCGGTCCAGTCGGGGCCGAGGCCGGTGGCGATCACCTGCTGCTCGACCCCGACCTCCCGCATCAGTTCGACCGACGGCGCGTCCAGCAGCCGGGAACGCGGGTGTGTGCTGGTGCGACCCCGCAGGTCGACGACGAGCGACCTGACGCCCAGCCGGGACAGCAACAGCGAACCCATGAGGCCGATCGGTCCGCCGCCGATGATCAGCACCTGCGTCTCGATGGGTTTGGTGTTCACTACGACGTTCCCCACTGGGTGCGCCGGCGCCCCCGCCGGCATCCGGCGCGAAGCGCCGGCCTCTGGGCCTTCTGCTCCCTCAGATCCCCGGGTCGACCCCGGTCATCTGAACAGACAGCTCCCACAGCCGCCTGCCCAGCTCCGGGTCGCGGCTCGCCGGATTCGACCAGGCCTTGGTGGCCGGACCGCTCAGCTCCCCGAATCGTGCCGGCCCGTAGTAGTCGCCACCCTCGACATCGGCCGCCGTCGCCGCCATCAACGTCGGCCACGCCCCCATCGCCTGGGAGTTGAAGAACGTGCGGACCAAAGGCGCCGCCATCTGGATCAGCAGAAACGCCCGGCCGATCTCGGTCTGGGCCAGGCCGGGATGACAGGCGACGGCGATCGTCCCGGAGCCCCGGGCCTTCAGCCGCCGCTGAAGTTCGTACATGTACATCAGATTGGCCAGCTTGCTCTGCTGGTAGCGGGCCTGGCGCGAGTAGACCTTCGCGCCGTCGATGTCCTCCCAGTGGATCCGGCCGCCGCGGTGAGCGAGGCTGGCGGTGATGACGACCCGGCTGCCCTCGGTTTCCTCGAGCTTCGGCAGAAGCAGCCCGGTGAGCGCGAACGTGCCCAGGTGATTGACGGCGAACTGCGCCTCGAAGCCGTCCACGGTCAGGGTGCGCGGCACGCCCATGATGCCGGCGTTGTTGACGAGCACGTCGAGGCGCGGCTCGGCGGCCGCCCGGTCGGCGGCGGCGCGGACGCTGGCCAGGTCGGCCTGGTCGAGCGGCAGGAACTCGACGTCGGCTTCGGGCGACTCGGCGCGGATCCGCTCGATCGCGCCGACGGCCCGTTCCTCGGAGCGGCAACCCAGCAGCACGCGCCCGCCCCGCCTCGCCAGCACCCTGGCCGTTTCGAAGCCGATGCCGGTGTTGGCGCCGGTGACGAGGAAGGTCCGTCCCGACTGGTCCGGGACGTCGCGGTCCGTGAATCCTGGTGTCATGGGTCTCCGTCTCCCCGATGTCCTGGTCGGTCGATCCGGAACGGTAGCCGATGATCAGTCGACGAACGAGCCCTTGCGCTGAGCCGCGTCGCGAGACCCTGCTCTCAGTCGGCGGAGCAACGACTCGTCCTCCCCAATCTCGGCCATCTCGGCGTCGTCGACGAACTGTTGCTCGCGGACCTTGTCGAGCGCCGCCCTGCTTCTGAACTCGGCCGCCGCGTCCTCCATCGTGCGGAAGGCCACGCCGCCGGCGTTCGCCATGTGGTCGAGGAGTCGCTCCAGCATGAGCATCCGTGAGCCCCGTCCGACGCACTGCGGATGGAGACAGAGGACGAAGACGCCGGCGCCGAGGCGCTGATGGAGGTAGTCGAACTCGGCGGACCAGATCTCGTAGACGTCGTTCGGGGAGCGTAGGCCTTCCGAACGCGGGAGGTCGGGGCTGAAGTAGGGCCAGTCGTCGAGCGCCCAGTCGAACGGGAGCTCGACCAGGTCGACCGGCTCGCCGAACACATGCGGGCCGTCCGTTCGGGCGATGTCGCCCTTGCGCACCCAGGTCGGCTGGAAGTCGTGCGGCGCCATCGAGGAGTCGTAGGAGAAGCCGTACTCGAGTAGCAGATCGACCCAGCGGGGACCGAGATTCCCGCCTGGATTCCGGCTTCCGGCGGGAGGCCGGCCCCGGACCCGCTCGATGCAGGCGATTCCTCGCTCGAGGATGGCGCGCTCGTCGGCCTCGTCCCGCTTGCTTGACGGCGCTTCGTGGCAGTAGCCGTGGTAGGCCAGTTCGTGGCCGGCGCCGGCGATCCGCCGGCACAGGTCGGGCCAGGTGTCGATCGTGTGGCCGGGCGTGAACCAGGTCGATGGGAGCTGCCGGTCTTCCAGCAGGTCCAGGAGCCGCTCGGCACCCACCGCTCCGAACTCACCCCGCGCGAGCAGGTTGGGCGACCTCGTCCGGCGGGCGCCGCCGCACCACGACGAGATGCCGTCGAAGTCGAAGGTGAGGCAGACGGAAACGCTCATGGGGAAGATCCGCGTGGGTGGCGGAGCGATGGATGGTAGCGGGTGTCGGGGGAGCGCGTCGCTTGACTTCAACCGAAGTCAACGGCAGCGTATGAGGTCGGAGGTGGTGACGTGATGCAGGTATCCGCGAGGCTCCTGCTCGCGGTGTTGACCGTCCTCGCGGTCGCGGCGCCGGCCCTGACCGGTGCGGCCGTCGGCGCACAGGCATCGCAAGAGCCTCCGGCAGGCGACTTCGTCCCCGTCACGGACGCCATGCTGCAGAACCCGGCGCCGGAAGACTGGCTCAGCTTCCGCCGCACCCTCGACGCCTGGGGCTACAGCCCGCTCGATGAGATCACGCGGGAGAACGTCGGGCGGATCCGGATGGAGTGGACGAGGACCATGGCCGACGGGAGCGCCGAGACGACGCCGCTGGCCTACGACGGCGTCCTCTACGTCGCGAACACGCGGGACGTCATCCAGGCGCTCTCGGCCGAGACCGGTGATCTGATCTGGGAGTACCGCCGCGATCTGCCCGAGGACGTCTGGGGCTACACGGGCGCGCTCGCCCGCAAGACGCGCAACATCGCCATCTGGGGCGAGTACATCCTCGGCACCAGCGCCGACCACTACGCCTACGCCCTCGATGCCGTGACCGGCGAGCTCGCCTGGGAGACGCGGATCCTCGACTACAAGGTCAACCCGGCCCATCACAGCGCCGGACCGATCGTCGCCGACGGCAAGCTGATCTCGGGCCGGAGCTGCAGGCCGCTCGGCGGGCCCGACGCCTGCGTCATCCTCGCTCACGACGCCCGGACCGGCCGGGAGCTCTGGCGGCGCCGCACGCTGCCGGCGCCCGGCGAGCCGGGCAACGAGACCTGGGGTGCGGTGCCCTACGAGGAGCGGCGCCACGTCGGGACCTGGATGCCGCCGAGCTACGACCCGGAACTCGAACTCGTCTACATCGGCACGGGCGTAACGGCACCGGCGCCGAAGTTCATGCTCGGCGGCGCCGATCTGACGCACCTTTACCACAACTCGACGCTGGCGCTCGACGCCTCGACCGGCGAGATCCGCTGGTACTACCAGCACCTGAACGACTCCTGGGATCTGGACCATGTCTTCGAGCGCATCCTGGTCGACACCGCGGTCGCGCCGGCCCCGGAAGCGGTCGAGTGGATCAACCCGCGGCTCGAGCCGGGAGAGGTCCGCAAGGTCGTCACCGGTATCCCCGGCAAGACCGGGCTGGTCTACACCCTCGACCGCGCCACCGGCGAGTTTCTCTGGGCGACGCCGACGGTACGGCAGAACGTGATCACCGGCATCGACGGCGCCACCGGCGAGGTCAGCCTGAATGAAGAGGTGATCTTCCGTGAGCTCGAGCAGGAGATGTTCATCTGCCCCTCGTGGGCGGGCGGCAAGGACTGGGAAGCGGGGGCCTACAGCCCGCTCACGCGCACGATGTACTTCCCGCTGCGGCAGGCTTGCGCGGAGATGCTCGTGACGACCGACTTCGAAAGCGAAAAGGTCAAGGCCCGGGACCAGATCGTCGCGCACTACGCCCTGGCCGCCAACCACCGCGTGGCGCCCGGCACCGACCAGCTCGGCACGGTGCGGGCGATCTCGGCGGAGACCGGCGAGACCCGCTGGGTCTACGAGACCCGGGCCGCGACCTTCTCGCTGCTGGCGACCGGCGGCGGCCTGCTCTTCGGAGGAGACCAGGGCGGCCGTTTCCGGGCCCTGGATCAGGAGAACGGCGAGGTGTTGTGGGAGATCAACCTGGGCGCGCCGGTCATGGGCTTTCCGGTCACGTATGCCGTCTCGGGCCGCCAGTACGTGGCCGTCAACACGGGTCCGGGAAGGCTGACCAACGCCCGCATGACGCCCGAACTCCGCCCGGGGCGCGGCAGCAATCTGTTCGTGTTCGCGTTGCCTTAGAGTCGCCCCCAACCAGCACGCACAAGGAGCCGTCCATGTCTGAAATCCGCATGCGCCAGATCTGCCTGGTCGCCCATGACCTCGATCGCATCCAGCAGCAGTGCGAGTCGGTCTTCGGCGTCGAGGTCTGCTACCGCGATCCGGGAGTGGGGAAGTACGGTCTGCACAACTTCCTGATCCCGTTCGGCGACCAGTTCCTCGAGACGGTGTCGCCCCAGCCGGGTGAGCACGACACGCCGGGCGGCCGCTACCTGATGCGCCGGGGAGGCGACGGCGGCTACATGGTGATCATGCAGGTCCCGCGCGACAGCTACGCGGGTTACCAGCAACGGGTCGCGGACCTGGGTATCCGCCTGGTCTCCGAGCCGGGCCGGAACGAGCGCGGCATGGGCATGCAGCTCCACCCGAAGGACGTGCCGGGCGCGATCCCGGAACTGCGCTGGAACGTCGACGAGGAACGCCAGGATGGCGACTGGTGGCCCGCCGGAGAGGACTGGCAACGGGCGAAGCACACGGAGATCGCCGACGGCATTCGCGCCGCCGAGATCCAGACCGCGGATCCGGCGGCACTGGCAGCCCGCTGGAGCGAGGTGCTGGACGAGCCGGTCGCAGGCGGCGATGTCCTGACGATCGCGTTGCGGGACGCCGAGATTCGCTTCGTCGCCCTCCGCGACGGCCGGCCCGAGGGGCTCGGCGGCCTGGACATCCGGGTGACCGACCGTGCGCGAGCGCTCGCGAACGCCGAGGCAGCGGGCTGCCGTACCGGCGACGATCTCGTGACGATCTGCGGCATGCGCCTGCGGCTCGTTTGAGGTAGGCCCCTCAGGGGAATAGGAGCACCCGTCAGGGTGTTGCCGGAACCTGCACTTGTCGCCGTGGTGTCCCTTCGCGGCGGCCTTCCATGAGGGGCACACCGTGAAGCTGAGAAGACCGTTCCTGTCCGCATTCCTTCCGCTGTTTCTGACCACAGGCGCCACGTGGGCGCAGGAAGACGAATCCGCTCGCGATCCGGCGGCGGCAGAGGAAGTAGAGGAACTCTTCGTCGAGGAGATCACCGTAACCGCGACGAAGCGCGAGGAGTCGCTTCAGGATGTGCCGATCGCCGTGACGGCGATCACGCCGCTCCAGATCGAGCGTTCGGGCATGCTGGACATCCGCGACCTGCCGACGCTGGCGTCGAGCTTCAACATGAATTCGTCGCAGACGGAGTCGCAGGGAACGACACTCCGGATCCGGGGGGTCGGCACCACGGGCAACAACATCGGGCTCGAGAGTTCGGTCGGCGTCTTCCTCGACGGCATCTACCTGAGCCGGCCGGGCATCGCGCTCGGCGACCAGCTCGACGTCGAGTCGATCGAGGTGCTTCGCGGCCCGCAGGGCACGCTGTTCGGGCGCAACGTGTCGGCGGGCGCACTCAACCTGCGCACGCGGCGGCCGAGCCTGACGGACCACAACGGTTTCCTCAATCTGACGGCCGGCAACTTCAACGCCTTCAACGTCCAGGCGGGCGTGGGCGGCCCGCTCTCGGATCGGGTCGGATACCGGCTGTCGGCCGCCGTCCGCAACCAGGACGGTTTCGTCGAGAGCGTCTCGGGCGGTGAGAGTTACAACCGGGATCGCGCGCTCGTTCGGGGTCAGTTGCTCTGGAACTTCATGGACCGCGGTTCGCTGCGAGTCATTGGAGACTGGTCAGACGCGGACGAGAACTGCTGTGACGCCGTCGTCCTGCTCGAATCGCCGGCCGCGGCCCTTGGCGCGTTCGCGGCCGCCGGGCTGCCGGCCGACGGCGGCGTCTCGGTGGTCGGCCCGTCCGCCTTCGATGCCCGGCGCTCGAACGCGGGACCGTTCGTCAACCCCTTCGACCAGAAGGGGCTGTCGGCCGAACTCAGTTACAACCTGACCGACAACGTCTCCCTGACCTACCTCGGCTCGTGGCGGGACTTCTTCGCCTCGTCGATCCAGGACGATTTCGTCGGAATCGGCGTCTACGGAGTATCTCCGGCGGCCGCCAACGGCTTCGACACGTTCGACGAGATCGAGTCCTGGACCCAGGAGTTCCGGCTCACGGGCGACACGGAGCGGGTCAGTTGGCTGGTCGGCGGGTTCGCCTCGAACGAGGACATTCTGGAGCATGTCGGCCTCGGACTGCTTCAGGACTTCACGCCCTTCGTTGACGCGGTGCTCTGGAACTACGCCTTCCTGCCGGTGCTTTCGGCCGCGCCGCTCCTTGGTGACGTGCCCCTGGCCACCGGCGGCACCTTCGGGGACGTCCTCGCGGCCGACAACCAGGCCCTCGCCTTCTCCGGAGGCGTTCCCGCCGGAGGCGCGTACGCGAACAACATCTACAACCAGAAGGGCGACTCCTGGTCGCTCTTCACCCACAACACGTTCCGCCTGTCGGACCGCTTCTCGCTGGTTGCCGGGCTGCGGTACGTCGACGAGACGAAGGACGGCAGCTTCCGTCAGCCCGCGGCCAGTAACCCGGCCTGTCTGGCGACCCTGGCCAACGCGGGCGCCCTGGCTCGGGGCGCCGCGGGAACCGGGCTGGAGGTCGTGGCCGCGACGATCGGCAACTTCAGCGCCGGCTACAACTGCTTCCCGTTCGCGACGCCCGCGGATAGCGGCGTGCCGATCCTGCCGGCGACGTTCTCGGACACGTTCCAGGACGACGAACTCGTCTACACGTCGCAGGCGGTCTACGAGTTCAGTGACACGGTGAAGGGTTACGCGAGCTACACCCACGGCTTCAAGTCCGGCGGTTTCAACCTCGATTCGACCGCCGCCGTCGGCGGCGCCGATCCGCGCTTCGATTCGGAGAAGGTCGACGCTCTGGAGCTGGGCGTGAAATCGGAGTTCGCCAACCGGCGAGTGCGCCTGAACGCGACGCTGTTCGACTACGACATCGAGGACTTCCAGGTGCTCGAGTTCACTGGCGTCCAGTTCAGGACGTTCAACGTGCCGAAGGCGCAGAGCCGGGGCGCCGAACTGGAACTTTCGGCCGTCGCGGGGCAGCACGTGACCCTGAACATGGGCTACACGTACGCCGACTCGAAGTACCCGGAAGACTGCGCCGGCGCCCTCGAAGCGGCGTCCGTTCAGTCCTTGTGCGGTGCGAAGCTGACGAACGCGCCGGAGAACGTCGTTTCGCTCGGGGCCAACTGGGACGACACGGTCGGCGACCGGTTCCTGGTCTTCGCGTCCGTGAACGGGCGCTGGGAGGACGATCGGCGCACCAGCACCCAGCCCAACCTCGCGTTCGACATCCAGGAAGCGAACGCGAAGGCGAACGTCCGGGTCGGACTCGGCGGCTACTCCGGCCGCTGGGCGGTAGAGCTCTGGAGCAACAACGTGACGGACGAGCAGACGAAGAACGTGACGTTCAACACCCCGTTGCGCGTCGGCAGTCGCGGTACCTTCCTCAAGGCGCCGCGAACCACGGGCGCCACGCTGCGTCTCACGTTCTGATTCGGCGAGACGACCATTCCCGCGATCAGGAACCGACTCGCCGGATCACGCTGCCGGGCCGGTTGCCGGTCGTTTCGCCGCCGTCGAACACGAGCTCTCCGTTGACCCAGACCTTCTCGATCCCTGCCGAGGGGATGTGCGGTTCCTCGTAGGTCGAACGGTCGATGACTGTCTCGGGGTCGAACAGGACGAGATCGGCGTGGTGCCCCTCCTCGATCGCGCCGCGGTCGGCGATCCCAAGGTGTTCGGCGGAGAGCGCCGTCATCTTGCGGATGCCTTCTTCCAGGGTGACGACGTTCCGGTCACGAACGTAGTGGCCGAGGAAGCGGGTGAAGGCGCCGAACCCGCGTGGATGGGAACCGTCGAGGCCGCCGTCGCTGCAGATCACGGTGTGCGACCAGGCCATGATCGCTTCGATGTCGGGTTCGTCCATGGCGAAACCGATCATGAGTGATTCACTGCCCATCTCGGTGTCGGCCTTGAGCAGGTCCATCAGAGTCGTTTCCACGTCGGTGCCGCGGACCTCCGCGATCTCGGCCAGCGTCAGGCCGTTGTAGGCCGGTTCGGGCAGGAAGTCGGGGAGGAGGACGTCCTCGGGCGAGAGCAGGTCGCGGAGGATGTACTCGGCGCCGTCCCGCCGGTCGAGGTCGCGGTTGGGAAACACGGTCGTGAGCCAGGTGAAGGACGTGCTCCAGGCCCGGTAGGGATAGATGTCCGCCGTGATCTCGACGCCTGAGGCCCTGGCCTCGTCCAGTGTGGCCAGGAGCCGGTCGGCCTGACCCCACCAGTTGTTCATCGCCAGCTTGATATGCGTCACCTGGACAGGCAGGGCCGCTTCGCGGCCGATCTGGATGATCTCCTCGATCGCCTCCCAGAAGAACCGGTCCTCGCTGCGGATGTGGCTGATGTAGGTGCCACCGTGGCCGGCGGCGACCTTGGCGAGTTCGACCACCTCTTCGGTGGTCGAGAAGGAACCCGGGTCGTACTCGAGACCGGAGGAGAGTCCCAGCGCGCCGGCTTCCAGCTCTGTGCGGAGCAGAGCCGCCATCGCGGCGACCTCGTCCGGCGTCGCGTGGCGCTGGTAGTCGTCTCCCATCACTTCTTCCCGCAGCGTCCCGAAACCGGCATAGGACGCGACGTTGACGGCCACGGGCGAGGTCTCGAGCTCGTCGAAGAACTCGGCCAGCGGGTACTGCTGGCCGCCATCCTGTCCGGCCACGATCGTCGTGATGCCCTGGTTGACGGCCGCCAGGGCGTCAGGAAGCTCGAACAGCCTGGAGTCGTGATGGCTGTGGACGTCGATGAAACCGGGCGCCAGCACCAGGCCCCCCGCATCGACGACGGTGTCCTCTGCCGGCGCTTCGAAGTCGCCGACGGCGACGATGCGGTCGCCCGCGATGCGGACGTTGACGTCGCGGGAGGGGCCGCCGCTGCCGTCGATGACCCGGGCGTTGACGATGACCGTGCCGGCGGGCGTCGAGTCGCTGGGGGCGCACGCCGTAGAGACGCAACCGGCGCCGAGCAACAGAGCCACACACTGGATGCGCCGGCGCCCCCTCACCGAACCTCCAGCCCCGGCTGCTTCTCGAACACCAGGCCCCGCTCCGACGCCGAACTCAGGTGGAACCCGGCGACGGAGCCGGAGGCGTCGCGCTGGAACTCGAGCCGTGCCGGCGACGCCGCCCAGCCGCGGCTCTCGAACTCGACACGGAACTCGTCTTCGGCGACCGGCTTCGCCGCGAGCGCGGGCTGCTGCTCGATCCGCATCATCAGTCCGCCGTCCGCCACGGCGAACCGGTAGGTGGCGTCCAGCTCGGCGGAGAAGAAGCTGCCCGTGAACTGGGCCAGCTCGGGCGCCGACAGGGATGGAGCGGGGGGCGAGTCCTCATCCTCTTCGTCGGTCTCGTCGTCCTCTTCGTCTTCGCTCTCCACGGGCCCGAGCTGATCCGCCAGGTAGTGGTCGGCGACGCGCCGTGCCAACTCCCCGGGATCCCCGTACTCGGCGTTGCAGGAGACGGCGATCGAAAGGCCCGGTTCCACGTACCGCCTGAGCTCCGTCAGGAACCCCCAGGAGTGCCCGCTGTGCCCCACGGTGCGCAGGCCCCGATACTCCCCGGGAGTGATGCCGTGGGCGTAGCCGATCGGTTCGCCGTCGTTGAGCGTTCCCTCGGTCATCATCGACTCGTGGATCGCCGGCTTGTCGGCGCCGTGCAGATAGTCGTCCCAGCGCAGCAGGTCCTCGACCGTCGTGTAGAGCTGGCCGTCGCCGGCGATCTCGAAGTTGTAGTTGTGGACGATTCGCAGCCCGCCGTCGTCGTCGCGGTGGTAACCGGTGGCGCGCCGCGGGATGATCCGCTCGCGGTTCTCGTACATCAGGCTGCCGTCCATCCCCAGCGGCTCGAAGATCCGCTCCCGGGCCAGTTCGCCGATCGACTTGCCGGCGGCGCGCTCGAGGGCGTGCGCCAGCAGCATGTAGCCGGTGTTGCTGTACTCGTAGCGCTCGCCCGGAGCGAACACGGGTGCTCGCTGCCGCGACATCATCGCCAGGAGCTGCTCGCGGGAGACCGAGTAGTAGTCGCTGGCGCCGGCGAGCGGGAACAGGTTCAGGTAGTCGCGCAGACCGCCCGTGTGGAAGATCAGGTGCCGCAGCGTGATCGCCGCTTCGTACTCGGGGAGCTCCGGCAGCCACTTGCGGACGTCGTCGTCGAGCGAGACCGTGCCGTCCTGCGCGAGGAGATTGGCGACGGCGGCGACGAACTGCTTGGTCACCGAGGCAACATCGAAGACCGTCTGCGGCGTGACCGGAATGTCGTAGTCGAGGTTGGCGTAGCCGTAGCCACGGGAGTAAACGAGGTCGCCGTTCCGCGCGACGGCGAGCGCGCAGCCCGGTGAATCGGGCCTGTCCCAGGAGGCGAAGATCGCGTCGACAGTGGTGTTGTCGGCGCCGACTTCGGCCCCCGCCGGCGTGTCGTCGGGACCGGCGCAGCCGATGCCGAGCACCAGGACAGCCATGAGGACTCCGTCACGCGTTGCCATCCGCCCATTCTCTCAACTGTTCGAGCGTCGTCGTCGCGCCGCCGCAGACGACGACCAGGACCGACTCGAAGTCCTCGAGTTCCGGTGCACGGTCGTAGACGGCGGCGAGCGAGGCGCCGCAGGCCGGCTCCACGACGATCCGATGGTCGTCGAGGAACCTCTGACACGCCGACACGGCGGCTCGATCCGAGACGACGAGGCTCCGAAGTGGATGATCCCTGGTGCAATCGAAGGCCCGTTCGCAGATCTTCTTCGCCCCCAGCGTGATGGCGAGACTGGTGATGGCGGGCAGCTCGACGCGGTGGCCCGCTCGCACCGACTGGGCGAGCGAGTCGGCGCCTTCCGTTTCGACGGCGATCACCGGGAGGTCGGACCAGCCGTTCTGTCTCATCCCCTCGACGAGGCCGCACAGCAGTCCGCCCCCGCCGACAGAGACGACGACGGCATCGGGCCTGACGCCGGAGCGCGCGACCTCGTCGATCAACGTGGAGTGTCCCTGCCAGACGAGCGGGTCGTCGAAAGGATGAACCAGCACGTCCGACTTCCCGACCGTCGACATCGCCAGGTCATTCGCTTCCTGCCAGGAAGCCCCGTGGACGACGACTTCGGCGCCTTCCTGCCGGATCAGGGCCTTCGCCCTCTCGCTCGTCGTTTCGGGTACGACGATCAGCACGGGCACCGAGAGATGCCGCCCGGCGTAGGCGACCGCGATCCCCGCGTTGCCGCCGGAGGACGAGATCAGGCGCTTCGCACCCCGGCGAACGTACTCCTGGCAGGCGAAGCCGATGCCGCGGATCTTGAACGAGCCGGGCGGCTGCAGCGCGTCGAGCTTCAGCCAGACGCTCCGACCCGCGTGGACGGACAGCGGCCGCGACTCGAAGAGAGGCGTTTCGATGTGGAGTGGCTTCATGACCGGTGCTGGCCACGGAGGGCCGGTAGCCTCGCGACGTTACTTCGACACCGCGGGGGAAAACAGATGGAAGGTGCTCTCAGCGTTGGTCTCCTGTTCCGCAACTTCAGGGGACGCATTCTCGTTACCTGGTTTCTCGTCCTGCTCGAGAACATCCTCTGGGCCCTGGTGCCGCTGTTCATCGGCCGCGCCATCGACGCGCTGCTCGAGCGCCGCCCGAGCGGTCTCTGGGAGGTTGCCGCGATCCTGTCCGCGCTGATCGTCGTCGCCACCGTCCGGCGCTTCTACGACACCCGCTGCTACGGAACGATCCGGGTTCGCTTCGGGGGCGAGCTGGTTCGCCGTTCACAGGACGCGCCGGTCTCGCGCCTCAACGCGCGTCTCGGCATGAGTCGGGAGATGGTCGATTTTCTCGAAGGGCACGTCCCGGGAGTGCTCACCGGCGTGGTGCAACTGCTGGTGAGCATCGCGGTCCTCTTCAGCTTCGACCGCCGCCTGGGGCTGGCAGCCCTCGGCGCGCTGGCCGCGATCGTGCTGATCTACGCGCTCTTCCACGGCCGCTTCTACCGGCTGAACGGCGAACTGAACGCACAGACCGAACTCCAGGTCTCCATCCTGGAGCAGCGACGCCTGGAGTCGCTCGTGGGGCATCTCAGGAAACTCCGTCGCAGCGAAGTCCGGCTCTCGGACACGGAGGCCGTTCTCTACGGCGGCATCTTCGCGGCCATGTTCGCCTTCGTCCTCGGCAACGTGTGGATCGCAGCGACGATTCCGATGATCACGGCGGGCGCGATCTTCGCGATCCTCAGCTACTCCTGGGAGTTCGTGGAGTCGAGCATCGCGCTGCCCATCGCGCTCCAGGAGTGGTCGCGGCTAGGCGAGATCCGCGACCGGCTGAATCGGGCGACCGAGGACGGTGAGGGAGTCGGCTAGGGACCGGCGGAAGACGCCGTCCCGCCCCCGACCGGCTCTGCGAACAGCGGCATCCGTTGCGGCTGATCCGTGTCCGAGCCGATCGTGACCGTTCCCTGGAGTTGCCCCTGCTCGTTGAGCGAGCCCTCGATGACGGTCGTCGTGGCGCTCGCGTTGAGGGTCGGAAACTGCGTCGTGATCTTCAGCGCGTCGCCCTGCCACTCGAAGTCGTCGAGGACGATGGAGTAGATGCCGCCCATGTAGAGCCAGCCCTCGCCCTCACGGGGAACGTGGAAGCCCATGAAGGCTCCGGACACGTAGGAGTCCTTCGCCGGGTGCAGCGCCAGGAGGTCGAGGATCTGCTCCCTCTGGTCCTGCTGCTCGAAGAGGATGCCTTCCTTCCGGGTGACCTCGATGAAGCCGTTGAACATCTCGCTGAACGTGTCGCCGCGGTAGATGATCTCCTGGGAGGGATCCGGGTTGGCCGGGTTGTCCTCGGAGTTGTCCCAGACGGCGGTGACGTCGAGGCGGCTGCCCGCCGGAATGTCGATCGGCTTCGTCGGGTAGTAGAGCCACTGCCAGTTGTAGTCGTACTTCGGCACGTCGAGCAGCATCTCCTTCGAGCCGTCGGGGTAGGTGACCTCGTAGCTCATCGCCTTGCCCCGGACGTGCATGTGCGGGCTGAAGGCGAGGATCTGCACGTCCTTGTCGAACAGGTAGTGGGCGTTCTCGGCGTGGTGGCCGGCGCCCGGCGGGATGCGCAGGCCGGTGTTCGTCACCGGGATCGTGATGACTTCCTTCTCGAGCTCGCCCTCGCCGAAGTGGAGGCCGATCCGCGAGGCGTCACGGGTTGCTTCGCCGATCGGGTGGTAGTGCTGATCGACGATGATGCGGATCTTCGAGCCGAAGCGGCGGCCGACGCCGTCCGGGAAGACGTAGGGCGGCATGCCGGCCGTCCAGATGCCGAGAACGCCGGAGGCGGCGGGGTCGCCCTCGTTCAGTTCGCTCACGTAGGTCGTCAGGAAGTGATGCGTGACGCGGGAGTCCTCCGGCAGGAACTCGATGGCGCGGACCCAGCGCGGCTCGCCGAGGTCGACCTCGACGATCTGCTGCGGGAAGATGTCTTCGCCCTCGGCCGGCACCTCGATGCTGTCGAGCGTGACGACGAAGTCCGGTTCGCCGAGCCTCCAACCCTTCGCGAAGGTCGGCGCTTCGGGCAGGTCGGCGGGGTCGCCCTGGGGGGCGCCGCCCTTGGCCCAGGTGACGATCGTCTCGATCTCGCTGTCCGTCAGCGACAGGTCGTTCGACCAGACGTGGTTCTCGGACTCGCCGCTCCACGGCGGCATGTCGCGGTTCTCGACCGCGCGTGCGATCGAGCGGGCCCAGGGCCGGGCCTCCCTGTAGGTCATCAGCGACATCGGGGCGACCTCGCCGGTCCGGTGGCACTGCACGCAGTTGCTGAAGAAGATCGGCGCGACGTCGCGCGTGTAGGTCGGCGCGTCGGCGGCGGCGGCCGGGGATGCCGCGACGAGGGCGACCGCCAGCGCGGCTGCAAGGAAGAGGGTCGCGGTCGGGATACGGAGTGCTCTCTGGTTCATGGGCGGCTCGCCTTGGTTGTTTGGGGCTCTGGCGACTTGGGCTCACTATACCGTGAGATCGTGAGTGCTGACTCAGTTTATGCGACGGGGACGATCTCCACGCGATCGATGCCGAGCCGCCCCTCCTCGACGACCAGGCCGATGGCGCCGCAGTCGAGGGCGTCGTCGGTGGCTTCGACGAGCGTAACGCCGTCCACCTTGCCGGAGATTCGGCTGCCGTCGACCTGCAGCGTCAGCTCGCAGGTCTCGCCGAGCCGCCACTCGAAGTCGGCTTCCGCCAGCACCTCTTCGCCGTGCAGCGTGCGCACGAGTTGCACGCGGTTCCCGGGAGCCAGGAGCAGGCCATAGAAGCGGGTGAGACCCTGGACGCGGGCGGCTACGCCGGCTCGACTGACGAGGTGGGGCGTCACGTCGGCGGTCACGGCGTAGTCGCGCCACTCGCGGGTTCCCTGCATCAGCAGGCCCATGCCGGCGTTCTGGACCAGCCGGAACATCTCGATTCCCTTGGTCAGCAGGTCGACGCCGTTGACCCAGGCGCGGCGCCACATCGTGCCGCGGTGGGTAGAACGCTCGAGCCGGAACGCCGGCGCGCCGGACCACTTCAGCGCCTCGAGGAAGACGGGGCCCGTCCGGCCAGGGACCCGCACGCCGGCCGAGAAGATCGGTCCGGGCAGGGGCGGGACGGTGAACGACACGCGCCGACTCTCGCCGGGCTCGAGTTCCGCGGTGTCGCCGTCGAAGGTGGCGGTCTCGTCGTCCTCGCCGTAGTAGCCGAGATAGACGTTGGCCCGCACACCTTCCGCTCCGGCGCTGAGCGTCGCCTCGACGGTCTGGCCGGGGAAGATCCGCGGCGAAGCCATCAACGGGTAGACGCGGCCCTCGAACCACTTCGCCGTCTCCAGCGAGGGGATGAAGACGGGGGAACCGACGCGGGCCTCGCCCGCGGCGTCGATCCTCAGGGCGCGTTCGCCGGACGGCAGGGCCACGTTCGCGATCTCGGCCTCGCCCTCCGCGACCTGGAATCCCTGAACCGAGCCGGGGAAGGCGAAGTGGAACTGGGCGCCGTCCTTCGGCGCCAGCGCGTCCTGGCCGGCGAGGCGGCGCCCCATGTTGACGATCTGAAGCGCTTCATGCCCGCAGTCGCTGATCGCCCGGCCGCCGTCGGCCGTCGGCAGGTAGATGCGATCGGCCACCGGCCCGCGCCAGTCGAGACCCTTCTCGAGCCCGGCCTCGATCCCGGCCAGGCCTTCCTTGATCCCCAGGAGACAGCCGACGTTGCCCGAGTTGCAGTCGGTGTCCCAGCCGCAGGTGTTGACGATCTTCAGCGTTTCGGCGAAGTCGCCCTCGCCGTGGAGCAGCGAGAGGATGATCAGGCCGTGGTTGGGGACCATGTGGCAGTTGCCGCCGTACTTGTCGTAGCCGTAGCGCTCGGCGAGCCTCTCCCGGTTGGCGCGCCAGTCGCTGTCCGCGGCGTACCAGCGGCGGAGGTCTCCGATCATCCGGGCGATCACCGAGTCCGGCGGGATGTAGCCGAGGGCGGCGTCCAGGAGCGTGTCCGTGTCCCGTTCGACGAACGCCATCGACTCCATCGCGGCCAGGACGCGGGCGCCGTACACCGCCTCGCCGTCGTGGCTCACCCGCGCGGCGGCGGTGGCCAGGCGAACCGCCAGGTCCGGGTCGCCGGGAGCGACCATCGCCCAGCCGTCGATGAAGATCTGCGCGCCGATCTGCTCGGCCACGACCTTGCCGTTCAACTCCATCGAGCCGCTCGCGGGCGCCTCGATGCCGCTCTTCAGACGAAGGTAGGCCGTGTGCTCGGTGGAGTTGCCGAGGCCGCCCCACCACAGCACCGTGCGCTCCCGGATCAGGTAGTTGAGCCAGGTCTCGCCCACCTCGCGCGGGCTGAGGTCGGCGCCCGAGCCGTGATCCTCCAGCGCCCGCAGGAAGGTGAAGGTGCCCGTGATGTCGTCGTCGGTGACGATCAGGGGCACGTCGAGCCGGTCGTGGACGTAGTACTCGATGTCGCCCAACCGCTTTCCGATCCACTCGTAGGGCCAGCCCTCGAAGGGGCGGCCGAGGTAGACGCCGATTACCTTGCCGAGGACGCCGGCGTAGACGCGCTCCGCGTAGTCGGGGGGTAGGGGCGTGTTCAACATGTTGGATCTGCGGTGTGAGCTAGGACGTAGAACCTTGAACGGTGTATCATGTTCGACGCACTGACAGCTAGCTCGCCGGTGTGCCGGCGCCGGCGCGACAACCAGAGGGAGATGTAGTCATGGAAAGCAGACCCCGAGCCGCATTGGACACCGTCCGGATTTTCGCGTTAGTGATTCTCGCCTTCTCGGTTTCCGCCTTGCCTGCGTTCGCGCAGGACGGCACCGTCTCCGGAACGGTCTCCGACGCCGACGGCGATCCGCTCCCGGGCGTCCTCGTCAGTGTCGAGGGCGGCGGAGAGGCGATGAGCGATGCGGACGGCGCCTTCTCGATCTCCGGCGTCGCGGCCGGCAGCCACACGGTGACCGCCAGCCTGGAGGGCTTCCAGTCTTCGAGCCAGTCCGTGCAGGTGACGGCCAGCGGGGCAACGGTCTCCTTCGAGATTCGTCCGGCGTACCACGACACGGTCATGGTCACGGCGGAGAGGGTCGAGGAGAACGTCATGGAAGTGCCGATGACGATCACGGCCTTCGACTCGAGCATCCTCGAAGAGCTCGTGATCCAGGAGAGGACCGATCTGCAGAACCTGGTTCCGGGCCTTCAGTTCGGCGACGAGATCGAGCAGCAGGGCCAGGGAACGGTCATCCGCGGCATCGGCACCAGGAACGCCCAGTACGACCAGGCCGACTACGCGGTCGCCACTTACGTCGACGGCGCCTACACGCTGGGTGTCTACGGCACGACCCCCGGCGGCGGCTTCGATCTCGAACGGGTCGAGGTGGCGCGTGGACCCCAGGGAACCCTGAACGGCCGCAACTCGATCGCGGGCGCGATCAACGTGGTCACCAAGGGCCCGACGGATCACTGGGATGCCGAGTTGATGGGAGAGGTCACGGACATTTCGCAGCAGCGTCTGAACGGGGCGCTCGGCGGTCCGCTCGGCGACGGTCCGTTCAGCTTCCGCCTGACGGCCGGTAACCACACGGGCGACGGCCGGCAGGAGAACGTGGGCGCCGGCGGCGACCATGACGCACCCGATCAGACCTTCTATTCCCCGCAGCTTCGCGCCGAGACCGAGCGGTTCTCCGTGAGGGCGCGCTGGTCTCATGTGGAAGACCGCGGAACGCCGCGGGGATTCGTGCAGCTTTCGAACGTGGATCGGACGACAGGCGGCTATTCCCGGAACCGCTACTACCTCTGGGAGACCCCCAATCCAGCCCTCGATCCGAGTTGCGGCCTCAATACGCCCGCGTGGAACTGCCCCGGCGAGATCCAGAACAGGGTGGCGTTCAACTACCCCGGCACCAACGAGAGCGAGAGCGATTTCGGCACGGTGCGAGCCGACTGGCAGGTCTCGAGGTCCCTCGGCATCAGCTTCAACGCGAGCAGCGGCGAAACGGTGCAGCAGGCGCTCAGGGACGCCGACTACACGGATCGGGTGCCGATCGGAACGCCCCCGGGCGGTCACGGGCTGGGCGGCAGCGCTGACTCGCTGGACCACACGCTGACGACCTGCACGGTGGGCCGCTGGGACGGCCTGTGTCCCGACGGCACGGTGCAATTCTCGAACTCGTTCTATGACCTTCCGTTCGAGTACGAGGAAGACTCGCAGGAACTCCTGTTCCGATCGAGCTACGCCGGCGACTTCAACTTCATCGGCGGGTTGTTCAGGTACAAGAACCTGAGGTCGGGGACGATCCATCGCCATGATCTGCAGATCCCGTACCGCTTCGGAACGGCCGATGAGCAGGCCCAGAGGGCCTCGCCGATTTATGGTTTCGTCGAGGCCAACAACTGCCAGGATGTCCTGATCAAGGTCGTCGAGGGATTCGGCATCGGCACGAGCGACCCGGCGGGCGACGAGGAAGGGCTCTACTGGTACTGCCCTGAGGGCAACGATCTCAGCCATCTGCTCAGCTTCTTCAACAGGGGCAAGAACTGGACCGAGGCCGCGTTCTTCAGTGCCGACTACCGGTTCAATGACAGTTGGGCGATCTCGGGCGGCGTCCGCTACACGGAAGACAAGAAGGAACAGAAGCCCGTGGATCAGGGCGGGTTCTTCACGCTGGCTCTGGGAGGCGCCCCGGTCACGATCGCGCTCTCCGGCGAAGGCAACCCCTATCCCCAGACCTGGGCGCGGCCGATCGGCCACCTCGCTCTGGAGCACACGACGGACACCGGCCATCTGGTTTACGGCCGGGTCTCAACAGGGTTCCGTTCCGGCGGGTTCAACATCGGTCTGCCGGGCCAGGTGCCGCCGTACATCGAGGAAGAAACGCTGGTGAACTACGAGCTGGGGGCGAAGGGCTTCTTCCTCGACTCGCGTCTGCAGCTCTCCGCCGGCCTCTGGTACAACCAGTTCGACAACTACCAGCTCGCCGCCACGCAGGCGCCGCCGCCGGGCGTGGACATTCCGATCTCGATCTACTCGTCGACGCCGCTCGTCGAGTACACGGCGAACATTCCCGACACGACGATTCAGGGCGTGGATGTCGAGTTCAGCTACCGGATCGGCTCCTTCGGGCTCCGGGGCTTCTATGCCTGGCAGGACTCGGAGATCGGTCGGCACTCCTCGGTGATCGACGGCCACCCCGACGCCCAGACGGCGATCTGGAACTACATCAACTTCGACACCGGCGAGCCGGCGACCAGCGAGTACGACCTGCCGACGGATCAGACCGGTAACCGGTTGCCGAAGGCGCCGCAGAACAAGCTGGCGCTGACGGCGTCCTGGTTCAAGTCGCTCGTCTCCGCGGGCCACCTCTCGTTCCAGGCGACCTACGCCTACACCGATCCTGCCTATCCCAGCATCGGCAACGTCGACATCTGGGAACTGCCGTCGTTCGACCGGTTTGACGTGGGCGGCACCTGGAGCGCTCCGAGCGACAGGTGGTCGATCTCGTTGTTCCTCAAGAACGTCTTGGACGAGGTCGCCGTGCTCGAGTACCTGCCGATCTCCGGGAACGGGGGCGTCCCCGCGATCGGCTTCCTGACGCCGCCCCGCGAAGCGGGCATACAGCTCCGGTTCCGGCCGTTCAACTAGCGGCGCCGGCACGACAGTCATGAGCAGGGGGATCGGACGCTTTCCGATCCCCCTGTTACTTCTCCTGATGGCGACCGGAGTCGGCGGGACCGAGTACACGCTGGGCCCCGACTCGCTACCCCAGGAAGGCGTCCCCAGCGGCACGGTGGAGGAGCGCACCTGGTACGCCAGCCGCATCTACCCGGGCACGACCCACGAGTACCGGGTCTACGTCCCGGCCCAGTACACGGACGCTGAACCCGCGGCCGTCATGGTCTTCCAGGACGGCGAGTTCTACGTCGACCCCGAAGGCCTCGTCAGGGTGCCGACGGTCTTCGACAACCTGATCCACAAGGCCGAGATGCCGGTGACGATCGGCATCTTCATCAACCCCGGGATGAAGGAACTCCCCTGGGACCTGCGGAGCGTCCAGTACACGCCGGTCGACGACACCTACGCGCGCTTCCTGCTCGAGGAGATCCTCCCCGAGGTCGGCAAGGACTACAACCTGACGGACGAGGCGGCGGGCCGGGCGATCGCCGGCATGAGCGATGGCGGGCTGGTTTCGTTCACCGTCGCCTGGCAGCGTCCCGACGCCTTCAGCAAGGTCGTCAGCCACGTCGGCAGCTACACGAGGCCCATGGGCGGTGCGCTGTACCCGCACCTGATTCGTGCGAGCCGCGGGAACCCGAAGCCAATCCGCGTGTTCCTCCAGGACGGGGAGAACGACATCAACCTCATGGAGGGGAACTGGACGCTGGCCAACCTCCGGATGGACTCCGCCCTGATGTTCGCCCGCTACGACTACCGCTTCGAGATGGGCACGGGCGGCCACGATCTGAAGCACGGCGGTGCCATCTTCCCGGAGACGCTGCGTTGGCTCTGGCGCGACTATCCTGGTGTCGCGGGCGCCGTCGCCCCGCCCGACCTCGAAGCGGTGACCGGCACGTGGGACGTTGTGACGAAGGTCCTCGGCGTGTTTCGCCACGGCGTGCTGACCGTGTCCGAGCAGGACGGCGCGCTTGCCGCGACGCTCCACGACGAGGTGGACGGCGAGATGGAGGTCACGGCGGTCCACTTCGACGACGGCATTCTGAGCTACGACTACATCGCGTCCGGATCCCAGGTGAACTGGGGTAAGGGATCGGTGGGCAAGCTGAGCACCTGGCTGCAAGTGCGAGGAGACACCTTCCGCGGCGCCCTCAGCCTCGATGTGCCCCCCGCGGGCGACTACGCGGTCGAGGGCCGCAGGAGAACCGCGGAGTCCCCGACTGACTGATTCGGTCCTTCAACCGTACGGGGCTCCACACTGGGTGCGCCGGCGCCCCCGCCGGCTTTCTGCGAAGAACTGCGCGAGGCGCTAGCCTCGCTCGATCCCTCCGGTGTAACGGCATGGACGACCTGAAGCAGGCACGCGCCCTCCCCTTCTGGGGCGAGGCGGACACCCCTCCGGAGCCCCCGCCGGGCAAGGCGCCGGAGGAGCAGGGCTTCGTCGCCGTCCTCCGGATCTTCGTCCGGACCTGGCCCTACCTGTGGCCCCAGATCGTAGGCCGCTGGCGGGAGCTGCCGCGCAGCAGGGCCGCCGAGGACGACGCCGCGGCAGACGGCGCGTGGAGCTTCCGTCACGTTCCGCCCCTCGTCACCGTCCTGACCGCGCTCGGCCCGCTCCTGTGGCTTGAACCCCCGGGAAGCGACTGGCGCCACGATCTTCTGCTGGCCGGCACGCTCCTGATGACGGCCCTCGTATGGGCGCTGCTATTCGTCAGGGGCCGCGCCTACCTCTGGACGTCCTTCGCGCTCGTGCTCGTCGGCACGGCGGCGTTCGTCTTCGCGCTGTTCGGCGTGGCCGGTCTCGCCGACAGTCTCTATGTCGGGCTCGTCGCGGCGGGATGCGTCTGCATCTGGGTGCTGCAGTACCGCTCCGACGGCGGCAGGCTGCGCTTCCGCATCCGGCTCGGCAGCCACCTCGTCTACTACTTCGTCCTGGTCTGGGCCTCGACCCTGCTGACGATGGTGATCGCCCTCTTCTCGGTCGACCTGATCAGCCAGTCCATCCTGCAGGCCGAGCCGCTGACTCCGTTCCTGGCCGACTTCATCGGCCGGTCGGAGCTCGCCGGCGAGGCGCAGCCGGGAGCCGGCGCGGAGTCCGCGGAACCCGACGCCCCGGCCGCCCAACCGAACATCGACCTCGCGCCGTTGACGGCCGAGCAGCGGCACAGCCTGAAGTGGATCTACGCGGTCTTCATGGTCTTCGGCTGGTTCGCGCAGCTCCCGGTGATGATGCTGCTGCCCTACTACTACATCTTCATCATGCAGCGCGTGAACCAGGACCTGCGGATGGCGCTGGTGGAGCGCTGGCTCGGGCTGTCTCTCCGCTACCACAGCGACCACCGGGTGGGCGATTCGGTCTACCGCATCTACCAGGACAGCGCCCAAGTCACGGCCGTCATCGGCAATGTCACGCAGTCGATGCAGATGCTGAGCACCTACGCGATCGGCGTCGTCTTCCTGGCCGCCCTCGACCCGATCCTGGGGACCATGGCGCTCAGCATCGTCCTGCTCGCCGTGGTCTGGGGACGCTGGTTCTCGCCGCGGATGCGGGAGAGATCGCTCGCTTCCCGGGAGGCCAACTCGGACTTCACGTCGCGCGTCCAGGAGACGTTCGCCGCGATCCGGGTGATCAAGGCCTACGGCGCCGCGGACAGGGAGCAGGAGCGGCTCGAGCGGGACTCCGTGAGGGCCTTCAACGCGTCCTTTCGGGTGCGATCGCTGATGGCCGTCGTCGGCATCGTCACGTTCTCGATCGCTGCCGCCGCGCTGCTGACCGCGCAGTTCCTGATGGCGGTCTGGGCCAACGGCGAACGGGAGACCTTCGCGACGGCCCTCGTCGCTCTCGTGGGTCTGAGCTTCGTGACGTGGAACCTGTCCGCGTACAACTGGGCCCAGGAGCAGATCGGCGCGTCGAGCGTCTCCGTGCGGAACCTGGTGACCCTGTGGTCGCAGGCCCAGGACATGGCGATGGGTCTCGACCGGTCCTTTGACATCCTCGACATCGAGCCCGACGTGAAGAACGCTCCCGACGCGGCGCCGATGGGGCTCTTCCGCCGCGAGATCCGCTTCGACAACGTCGACTTCGCCTACGAACCGGACCGTCCCGTTCTGCGGGGCGTCAGCTTCGGTGTCGAACCCGGCTCGATCACGGCGATCGTCGGCCCGACCGGCTCAGGCAAGAGCACCCTGGTCAGCCTGCTGCTCCGGCTCTTCGATCCCGACTCGGGCATCGTCTCGATCGACGGCGTCGACCTGCGCGCGCTGGACGTGGACAGCCTGCGCGGCAACGTCTCGGTCGCCCTGCAGGAGAACGTCCTGTTCGGCATGTCCGTGCGCGACAACATCCGCTACGTCGTTCCCGACGCGAGCGACGAGCGTGTGCTGGCGGCGGCCCGCGTCGCCTGCGTCGACGAGTACGTCGCCGGGCTGCCGGAGGGCCTGGACACGGTCCTGAGCGACCGCGGCGGCAAGCTGTCCACGGGGCAGCGCCAGCGTCTTTCGATCGCCCGGGCGATCGTCAAGGACGCTCCGATCCTGATCCTCGACGAGCCCACGGCCGCGCTCGACGCCTACACCGAACACCGGGTGCTCGAGCGCCTGTCGGCGTGGGGCGAGGGCCGCGCCATCTTCCTGATCACGCACCGGATCTCGACGATTCAGCAGGCGGACCGGATCCTCTATCTGGACGGCGGCCGGATCGTCGAGAACGGGTCCCATGACGAGCTCATGGCTGTGGACGGCGGGCGCTACCGGTCATTCGTGGAGACCGAGGCGAGACTGTCGAGACGGGCCGCAGAGGCCGGTTGATGGCCGAAGCAGCCGGGGCGTCGCGGCCGTCGTTTCGGGAAGGCGAGAAGCAGCTAGACCGCGCCGCCAGCGTCCTCGACCTGGGCACGGACATCCCGTTCCGGGAGGTTCTGCGCATCTTCGCGCGGGTCGTCTCGACCTTCCGGCTGTTCAAGGCGCGGATTGCGACGAAGCTCGGCTTCATCACGGTGGAGCTGGTCTTCCGCCTGATGGTCGCGCCCTGGCCGGGGAAGGTCGTCGTCGACCACATCATCCTGGGCGCGCCGATCGGCGACGCTTCGGGTTTCCCTGCCTACCTGGCGCCGGCGGTGCTGCTGCTGGACGGCATGGGTCCGGTGGAGATGATGCTCTGGGTGTTCCTGCTCGGGGTGTTCATGGTGACGGTCTTCGGCTTCACGACGAGCCGGGGGGCGGGCAGGTCGCCCAGCGGAGCGCCCACCGGGGCCTCGGCGGGTTCCTCCGGCGGCGCCACGGCCCTCACGCCGCAGGGTCACGGCACGCTGGCCCAGGGCCACGACATCGCCACGCAGACGGAAAACCTGGCGAACATGGGTTCCGGCCTGATGGCGGGCATCCTGGGGTTTCTCGACTTCCGGGTGCACCTCCGGCTCTCGCAGTCGATGAACCACTTCCTGCGAACCCGGGCAGCCCGGAAGATCCGGTCGCTGCCGATGACGACTCTGGACGACCTGCGGATCGGCGACAGCGTCTACCGCGTCCTGTACGACACGACGAGCGCCAACATGCTGCTGCACGGGATCGCACTGGGGCTCTACTCGGGGCTGCTCGGTGTCGTGATCACCCTGTCCATCATGTTCACGTACTACGGCGGCGCGCCCGAGGTCATCGTGCTGGGCATGCTGACCCTTCCGATCGTGTTGCTGATCCAGCTCCCGTTCGCCCGCAGGGCGAGGCGCCGGGGTCAGGCCAGCCGGGCTTCCGGCTCCAGCACGACAAGCAACATCGAAGAGGGGATGAGCAACGTGCTCGCCGTGCAGAGCCTCGGCGGGAACGAGCGGGAAGGAGAGAGGTTCAGGAAAGCCAGCGAGGAGTCGTTCAGGCGCTTCCGTTGGGAGTGGTTCCTCGTGCTCACGTACCGGCAGGCGTTCAGCCTGGCGCTACTGCTGAGCCAGGTCGTGTTCTTCATCGTGATGGCGGGTCGGGTCATCGACGGCACGTTCACGGCCGGCGACTACTTCGTTCTCACGTACTACTTCTTCGTCCTCAGCGCGACCTTCGGCGCCTGGGGATTCATGTACACGGAGTGGCAGCGCGACATCGCGGGCATGCGCCGTGTGTTCTTCCTGATGGATCTGCCGGCGGAGAAGGCGCGGGACGGCGTCGAACTGGATCGCATCAGGCGCGGCGTCGAGATGAAGGGCGCCGGGCTGACCTACCCGGACGGTCGCCGCGCGCTCCGCGATGTCGACCTCGAGGCGAGGATCGGCGAGATCGTGGCCTTCGTCGGGCCGACCGGCGCCGGCAAGACGAGCCTCGCCTACATGGTGCCGGCCTTCGTTCAGGCGACCGAGGGCACGGTGTCGGTCGACGGCGTCGACCTCAAGGACGTGTCGGTCGAGAGCCTCCGCGAGCAGGTCTCCTACGTCTTCCAGGAGACGCAGCTCTTCTCCGACTCGATCCTCGAGAACATCCGCTACGGCAACCCGGCCGCGACCGAGGCGGAGGTCGAGCGTGCCGCGCGCGTTGCCGGCGCCCACGACTTCGTCGCCGCGCTGCCCGACGGCTACCGGACCAACCTCGGCACCGTGACCAGCAAGCTGTCGGTGGGGCAGAAGCAGCGCATCGCCATCGCTCGCGGGCTGGTGCGGGACGCGCGCATTCTCATTCTCGACGAGCCGACCTCCGCGCTCGACCCCGAGACCGAGGCCTACCTCGTCGATGCCCTGCACGAAGCAGCGCAGGACAGGCTGGTCATCATCATCGCCCACCGCCTGTCGACGATCGCCCACGCGGATCGCATCTACTTCCTGGAGGAGGGCGAGGTCCGGGAATCGGGCTCGCACGAGGAACTCATGGCGCTCCCCGATGGCCGTTATCGCGAGTACGTGTCGCTACAGGCTGGCTCACGTTGACGACGCACCACACCGGGTGCGGCATCCCCGTCGTCTTGACGACGCGCCACACTGGGTGCGCCGGCGCCCTCGCCGGCTGCCGCCGCAGGCGGCCGGAAGAACGCGCCGCGAAGCGGCGACCATCTTGCAGGTAGACACCCCCATGGCCCGCTCCACCAGCGCAGCCGACTTGAGTGTTCTCGCAGGACACACCTCCAGAGTCGAGGCCCTGGCTGTGACACCGGACTGCGAACGCCTCATCTCCGCCTCCGCCGACGCCACCCTGCGCGTATGGGACCTCCAATCCAGGCGTGCTCTCCAGGCCCTCAGGGGCCACACCGCCGGCGTCTGGTCAGTCGCGGTGACACCGGACGGCAGCCGCGCCGTCTCCGGTTCCTTCGACGCGACTCTGCGCGTATGGGACCTCGCCTCCGGTAGCACTCTTCACGTGTGCGAGGGCCACGGGACGGAGGTCTACTCCGTGGCGGTGACGCCAGACGGTACGCGTGCCGTCTCCTCGTCCGCGGACGCGACGCTACGGGTCTGGGACCTCCAAGCGGGCCGCCTCCTGCACACGCTCGGCGGACACACGGACGACGTCAAGGCGTTCGCCCTCACTCCCGACGGTGCCCGTGCCGTCTCCGCCTCCTGGGACGGGACCGTCCGCGTGTGGGACCTCGACTCCGGCCGCGCGCTGCGGACGCTCGAAGGCCACACGGACGCCCTTCATTCCGTAGCCGTCACGCCGGACGGCATGCGAGCCGTCTCCGCCTCCGGTGATCGAACGCTGCGTGTGTGGGATCTCAGCTCGGGCCGCACTCTGCATCCGCTCCGCGGACATGCGAGGGACGTCTACTGCGTAGCGGTTGCGCCCCATGGCGCCAGGGCCGTCTCCGCCTCCGCGGACGCGACGTTGCGCGTGTGGGACCTCAGGGCCGGACGTAACCTGCACGCCCTGAAAGGCCACACGGGACCGGTCTTCGGCGTGACGGTGACTCCGGACGGTAAGCGAGCGCTGTCCACTTCCGCGGACCGGACGTTGCGCCTTTGGGACCTCGAGTCCGGGCGACACCTTGCCGGCTTCGAGTGCAACGACCGCGCCCGTTCCTTCACCGTGTCTCCGGACGGCCGCACCGTCGTCGTCGGCGACGCAAGCGGCTTGATCTATGTCCTGGGTTTGAGCTCGGAGGAAGAACAGCCGGGCTGGAGCCGGTGAGCGGATCGACGATTCGGCGGGCGTCCAGCGGCGCAAACAGGCGGCTAGTAGGTAGCTAGCTAGTCCGCCAAGAAGACGGTTCCGTCGATCCGTCCTGCCACAAACGCCAGGAACTCATCAGCGTTGGCGTAGAACGCGCCATGGCTCCCCCCGGGCACGATGTGGAGTTCCTTTTGGGGTGCGTGAAGTGTATCGAACCACTCGATCGCAAGTCCGGTCGCTGTATTCAGATCGTTCTCTCCCTGAAAGAGAAAGACGGGGACTTCGATCCGCGCGGCGAAGACACGAGCATCGAATTCCGACTGATGAGGGGCGAGCTGGCCTACCGTGTAGCGGGCTCCGTCAAGGATCGCTTGCACCTCTTCGGGGGAGTATCCGCGGTTTAGCAGATCCTCCATCATGGCATTGAGTCTGATACGGCTTGAGGGGTCCTCTGGTCTCGTCATACGGCCCGCCCATCCCTTGGCCGTGTTCCAGGTGCCGGCATCAGGCCACGGAGGTGCGCCGAGGTCCTCGAGGGCTCGAACGGCTTCCTGGTTGTTGACTCGTCGCGCCTCTCTCAGGGTCTCCTGGTACCCAAGTGCGTCGCCATCGGCGCGATTCACCAATTGGCCGGTGCCGATGTATGCCTCGAACAAGGCCGGCTCGGCAGTGACCATCTTGAGTGCCACGATCGTACCGAAGGACAGACCCAGCACGACGACGCGATCTCGTTCGAGATGCCGAACCAGGTATCGGGAAAGCTCTATTCCGTCCTGCGCAATGCGCTCGATACTGATCTGACCGCTTCCGTTCGGACCGTGTCGCAAGAACGTCCGACCGGCACCGCGTTGGTCCCAGTCCACGATGGTGAAGTTGCCTTGCCAGGAATCGAATGCGCTCGTGTGTGCGGCGTTGCTGAATCCCGGCCCCCCGTGCACGATCAGAATGATCGGATTGCGTTCGCTACTCCCGCGCATCGAGATCCATTGGTCGATACCGCCGAGTTCGACGTACTCCTCCCGATGGAAGTCCTGCGCCGTTGCCGGTTGAGTGCTGGCAATGAGTATCGCCATCAACACCAGCAACCGACAGACGCCGCCCGACCCGGTCTCTCGGCGATCCGACGCCCGTTTCATCGATCGTCTGGCCTCGAACTCTCCAGCAGACACACGACGCATTCTGTCATCCAGAGATTCCGGAGCGGACCGGGAGCGAGCGTCCGGCGTCTATCTGGCCGCCTGCGGCGGCAGCCGTCGAGGGCGCCGGCGCACCCGGTGTCTGCTCTCAGTAGGGGTTGGAAGCGGTGATCTTCCAGGCCTTGAGCGAGTGCACGCGTGCGTCGGCGCCGCCGGAGAAGACCCTGACGCCGACGCTGTCCTGCCGCGAAGGATAGATGCGGCGCGCGATGGCTTGACGGCCGTTGGCGAAGACCTCAACGACGGACTTGTCGACGAAGACTCGCAGCTTCAGTCGCTCGCCGGGCTTCAGTTCGAAGGGCGCCGCTTCCACGGCCTTCGGTGTGTCCTCGGGACCTGATCTCCGCGTATCGACCTTCAGCAGCTTTTCCTCGGCGTCGTAGAAGACGGACGTCTCCTCCTGGCCGTCGGGCGAGGCGCACACCTTGACGCCGAATTGCGACGCCGCGGCGCTCTCCAGCTCGACCAGCAGTTCGAGGCTGTTGCCGGCGACGCCGTCGATGGGCGCCTCCTCGTCGGCCGGCACGACGAACGGCCCCTTTTGCACCTCGCCGTAGCGGAGCGCCTCGATCTCCTCCGGCAAGTCCATCCGGAGCAGCCCGTCCTCCCCGAGCGACAGCACCCGCGGCAGGCTCAACGTGCCCGACCAGCCCTGCGTCGTGCGTGCTCCGAAGAGAGGCTCGTCGAGGATCCAGGCCCACATGATGCGGCGGCCCCGGTCGTCCACGAGGCTCTCCGGCGCGAAGAACGAGTTGTCGACCCAGCTCATCTGTGCATGGGTCTCGGAGTGGAACTGTTCGTTCCTCCATTCCCCGACGTAGTAGCGGCAGCCGAGGCGGTGACTGATGCAGAGGAGCACGTGCCTGCCGCCCAGCTCGAAGAGATCGGGACAGGACACGTCCTCGTCGAGCGACACCCCCTCGACGCCGTGGGCGAACAGGTCCCCGGTGTACTTCCACTCGCCCTCGAGCGCGGGCGCTTTCGCGACGGCCGGCCGCTGGCCGCCGAAGATGGCGTAGTACGTGTCGCCTTCGCGCCAGCCGAAAGGGTCCCAGGAGCGGTACCTCCCGTGGTGCTCGTCTCCTTCCCGGGTCTTCGGCGTGATCGGGTTCGAGTCGAGCTTCTTCCACTCGTTCAGGTCGTCGTCCAGGGCTACCGCCATCGCGTTGCCCTGGCCTTTCTGGTGGTAGCAGATCGTCGGCACGCCTTCCCTGTTGAGGAAGCAGTTGCCGCTGTACATGCCGTCGAGAAGCCCCGTTGGATGGTGGCGCCAATGAAACAGGTCCGTACTCGACATGTGGCCCCAGTGGTCGGACTGCTTGCCCAGGCGAGTGTCCTGGAAGATGTAGAAGAGGTGGTACCGGCCCTTCCAGTAGATGGCCCCGTTCGGGTCGAAGGGCATCGCGACGCCTTCCGGCATGACGAAGTGGTAGCCCGGTCGTGCAGGGTCGCTCAGGATGCGCTCGCGGAGTGCGCGGGTGCTTTCGGCGAGCGCGTCGGCGATCTGCGAGAGCGCAGTCGACACGCATCGCCAGGCGCCGTCGGGCTCCCTCGTCATCTTGAACTCGAAGGAGCCGTTCCCGGTCGGCGAACGGAGCTTCACCGGGTCGACGGTTGCGGAGTCTCCGTCGACGGCCACCGTCGCGTCATCGACGACGAACCGCTTTTCGGCGTCTGCGCTCCGGTCCCCTTGCTGCTCTAGTTGCTCCTTCAGGTCGGCCTTCGTCGTGCCGGAACTGCTACGCCAGGCATCGGCGAAGAAGGCGACCTGTCCGTCTATGTCGCCCGTCCTCGTCGCGGTGTCGTAGGCCCGCAGCGCGGCCAGCACCGCCTCCTCGGCTCGCGCGCCTGAAGGTCCGATGTCGCGTTCGGTCATCAACCTGCCCCGGCCTGCAGCGTGGCGTACCTCCGGTAGTGCCCGTCGGGGACCGCCATGAGTTCCTCGTGGGTTCCCTGTTCCCGGATCTCGCCGTCCTCGAGGAAGTAGATCCGGTCGGCGTTGGCGATCGTCGACAGGCGGTGGGCGATGATGATGACCAGCTTGTCCTTCGCCGCCTCGTGCAGGGCGTCCACGAGGTAGGCCTCCGTCTCCGGGTCGAGCGCGGAGGTCGGCTCGTCGAGAATGAGAATCCGCGCATCCCGGAGCAGCCCGCGGGCGATGGCGATGCGCTGCTTCTGGCCCACCGAGAGCTTGCTGGTGACCGTGCCGAGATTCGTCCGGTAGCCGTCGGGGAGGGCGGCGATGAAGCCGTGCGCACCGGCGACGCGGGCGACACGCTCGACCTCCGCTTCGGTCGCGTCCCGGTTGCCGTAGCGGATGTTCTCGAGGATCGAGTCGGAGAACAGCTGCGTTTCCTGGAAGACGTAGGAGACCTGTTCGCGGAGGCTGTCGACCGATACGTCCTTCAGGTCGACGCCGTCGATGGAGACTTTGCCTTCCGTGGCCTGAACGAAGGCCGGCACCATGTAGGCGAGGCTCGTCTTGCCGGCGCCGGTCGGTCCGACCAATGCAACGATCTCGCCGATCCTGGCTTCGAGGTCGATACCTCGCAGCGCCTGGCGGCCGTCCGGGTAGGTCAGCCCGACGTTCTTCATCTCGACGCCGCCGGTGATCCGGGGCAGTTCGATGCCTCCGCTCGTTCTCTCCGACGGCAGGTCCATCAGGAAGAACACACGGCGCAGCCCGGCGATGTTGTTCTGCAGAACCGGGTAGATGAAGCCCGCTCCGCTGAACGTCGCGCTCAGGACGAAGAAGTAGTAGTTGAGGACGAAGTAGTCGCCGGCCGTGAACGTGCCGTCGATCACGCGTCCGGAGATGACGACGAAGAACAGGACCTGGCCCAGCAGGAACGCCAGGCTGCCGAACTGCTGGTAGGTCAGCTTGAGCAGCGACTCGATGCGAAAGCGCCGGAAGGACTCCTGGCTGGCCTTCCTGAACCGCTGGCCTTCCCGATCGTTGCCGCCGAGGCTCTGCACGGCGAGCACGTTGCTCATGCCCTCTTCGATGTTCGATGTCGTGGCGGCGCCCGAAGCGCGGCTCGCCTGGCTTCTGCGGCGGGCCATGCGCGCGAAAGGGACGACGAAGACGAGCATGATCGGCAACGACAGGGCGGCCAGCAGGATGACCTCGGGAGCGTCGCCGAAATACGTGTACATCATCATCGCGCTGATCGTGATGCCGAGAGAGTGGGAGTAGAACTCGAGGCCCACTTCGTAGAGCACGAGGCTGACGCTCGTCGTGTCGTAGAGGACGCGGTAGACGCTGTCGCCGATCCGCTGGTCGTCCAGCGTCGTCATCGGCAGGCGCTTGATGCGCCCGGCGAGTTTCGTCCGGAGCAGGTGGTTCACGGACTGGGTCAGGCGCAGGTGAACCCGGAAGTCGAGGAATCCGAGAATGCCCCCCATCAGGCCGGAGCCGCGGTTGGCCTCGTTCTCGGTCCGGGTGGCGGTGTCGTGCCCCTGGGCCAGCGTGCCGTGTCCCTGCTGCAGGAGGGTGGTGGCGCCGCCGGATGAGGCCGCGGACGCGCCGGTGGGCATCCCGCTCGCGGACCGGGCCGTGCCCCGGCTCGTCGTGAAGCCGAACACCGTCACCATGAACACGCCGAGCAGCAGGACCCAGAGCATGATCTCCACCGGGCCCTTGCCGGCCAGGAACAGCACGAACGGAGACAGGTAGGAGGGGAAGCCGGCCGCGTCCACGATGGGCATGCCGAGGATGACGTGATCGACGACGATCTTGCCCGGCCAGGGCGCGACGAGCAGCCGGAAGACCATCTCGGCCGTGACGATGGAGAACTTGGCGGCGATGCGCGCCTTGAACAGGCGCATGTAGGAGAGTGCCCGCCAGAAGATGCGCAGGACTTCCCGGAACGGGATGTCGGTAGCGGTGTCGAGCGTGCTCGCCGAGCGGTCGAGCTCTCGCTCTCCCTCCCGGAGTCTTGTCCGCCAGGACTTCGGGCGGCGCGGGAGTCGCGGGGCGGCTGCCGGTGTCGTCAGAGCGACTCCAGTAGCTGGATCTCGGAGGCGGGCTGTTGCTTCAACGTAAGCGTCCCGTCAGTCAATAGAGTTGCACCTTCCCGAGAGATGTCCATTGTCCCACTAGCGTCGCCGTCGAGAGCGAGCGTATCCGCGTCGATGGTTCTGGTTGCGGCGCTGCAGGCCATCCTCGTCGCCTGTGCGCCTGGCAGTCGCGCCGAGCGGCTCGACTCCGATGCCCTGGCGGCCCGGCCCCCCGCCGTCGGCGGTCCGCGCTACGGCGGCCACCTGCGTGTTGGCCATTCCCTGGAGCCCACTTCGCTCGACGCGATCCTCGGCCGGTCGGGCGCCGACGCCTACTTCTGGCGGCAGCTCTTCGATCAATTGGTCGACGCGGATCCGCAACTCAATCCGCGGCCGGAGACTTCGCTCGCTACGTCCTGGGAGATCGGGACGGATCCCGACTCGATCACCTTCCACCTGCGCCAGGGTGTCGTCTTCCACGACGGTACGCCCTTCAATGCCTATGCGGTGAAGGCCAACATCGAGCGGATTCTCGATCCGGAGACGGTCGCCACGCCGCGCGCATCGCTGGCCGTGATCGAGGCGGTCGAGGTGATCGACGACTACACCGTGCGCTTCGACCTGGCGCGGCCGTGGGGCGCCGGCTTCGGCATGCTGGCCGACCGGGGCGGCGTGATGAGTTCGCCGTCGGCGATCGCGGAGCTGGGCCCCGACTACGGCTGGAATCCCTCCGGGACCGGGCCGTTCAGGCTGAAGGAGGTGATCACCGGCACCCTCGTGCGCTTCGTGAGGAACGAGGACTACTGGGGCCGCGACGAGCACGGCAACCAGCTTCCGTACCTCGACGAGGTGACGATCCGGGTGATCCGCGACGAGACGGTCCGCGCCGCCGCCCTGCGCACGGGGGAGATCGACGTGACCTACCTTCCCTACAAGGACGTGTCCACCTTCGAGCGGGACGAGCGGGTGCAGATGGAGACGATGCCGGGCGGCGGCATCGCGCTGACGCTGGTGTTCAACGTGAACAAGCCGCCGCTCGACGACGTGAACGTCCGGCTCGCGATCGCGCACGCCGTCGACCCGACCGTGATCAACCGGGCGATCTTCTTCGACCGCGCGATCGAGGCGGACGCGGGCATGTGGCCGGTGGGTTCCTGGGTCCACGAGCCGGATGACGAGCGTCCCTACTACGACATCGACAAGGCGCGGCGGTACCTCGCGAAGGCCGGTCGCGAAAGCGGCCTGGAGTTCACGGCGGTCACCCACCACAACCCCCTGCTCGTTTCCAGCGCCGAGGTCGTGCGGGCGATGCTGAAGAAGATCGGCATCCACATGGACATCGACGTGCTCTCCAGCGGACCCGCGACCGAGCGGTTCAACCATGGCCAGGAGTACCCGATGTTCATCACCTCCTGGAGCCGCTATCCCGAGCCGGACTGGATGGCCTCGCTGGCCTACAAGAGCGACGGCTACTACAACCCGGGCAACGTGCTGCGGCCGGACGTCGACGAACTGGTGGAGCTCGGCGCGTCGTTCTACGACACCGAGGCCCGCAAGCAGGTCTACCTCGAGATGAACCGGACGGTGCTCGGCGAGGCCTGGTTCACGCCGCTGCTCTACGGCGTGACCTACGCGGCGGCGCCCGGGAAGGTGCGCAACCTCGACCAGTTGATGGGCTGGGACGGCAAGATGAACTTCGCCACGATCTGGCTGGAGGACTGACACCAGCCACATGCGCAGCTACCTCGTGCGCCGCCTGTTGCAGGCGGTGCCCGTTCTCCTCCTCGTCACGTTCCTGGTGTTCGCGCTGATGCTCGCGATCCCGGGCGACCCGGCGCGGGCGTTCATCGGCCCCGGCGAGGCGCTCGACGAAGAGCAGTTGCAGCTCATCCGGGAGCGTCACAACCTCGACGAGCCGGTGATCGTCCAGTACCTGATCTGGCTCGGCAACGTCCTGCAGGGCGACTTCGGCCGCTCGACGCAGAACATGCGCCCGGTGGCGGAGGAGCTCGGCGGCCGGGCTCTCGTGACCCTGCAGTTCGGCCTCGCTGCCTGGATTCTGGCGGTTCTGATCGGCGTGCCCGCGGGCATCGCCTCCGCGGTCTACCGGGGCAAACCGATCGACTACGCGGCGACGGTGGTCTCGATCGGCGGGGTCGCCATCCCGAACTTCTGGCTCGGCATCATGGCGATCCTGCTCTTCGGCGTGGGCCTGGGCTGGTTGCCGAGCCAGGGCTACGTGAGCCTCTTCGACGATCCCCTCCAGAGCCTGCGGCACATGATCCTGCCGGCGTTCGCGCTCGGCGTGACGAGCTGCGCGCTGATCATGCGGCAGAGCCGCTCGGCCATGCTCGAGGTGCTCGCCCAGGACTACCTGCGCACCTCGCGCGCCCGCGGTTCGAGGGAGCGGACGGTGATCTGGTCGCACGCGCTGCGTAACGCCCTGCTGCCGGTGATCACCATTCTGGGCCTGCAGACCGGCCGCATTTTCGCCGGCGCGATCGTCATCGAGACGCTGTTCGGCATCCCCGGCACCGGCCAGTACATCGTGCAGGCGATCTTCGCCCGCGACTTCCTGGTGGTGCAGGCGGCCGTGCTGCTGATGGCGATCGCCGTGCTGGCCGCGAATCTCATCACCGACGTCGTCTGCGCCTGGCTCGACCCGAGGATCAAGTTCGGTGGCTAGGAACGAGCGCCGCAACACTGGGTACGCCGGCCTTCTGGCCGGCTTCCGGCGCGAAGCGCCGGCCTCCGGAGGCTCTGCAGCTCTCAGCCATCCCACCGTCGAGCTGCTGCGCAAGCTCGGCGGCGTGCCGCAGGCACTCGCCGGCCTCGTCGTCCTGGCCCTGATCGCGGTCGCGGCCGTGCTGTCGCCCTGGATCGTTCCCGTCGACGCCGAGGAGATGGACTTCGACAACCTGCTTTCGGGCCCCAGCGCCGCGCACTGGCTCGGGTCCGACCAGATGGGCCGCGACACGCTGGCGAGGCTGATCGTGGGTGCCCGGATCGCGCTTTCCGTCAGCCTCGGTGCGGTCGGTCTGGGCGTTCTGCTCGGTGTGCCGCTCGGCCTGCTCTCGGTCTACTTCCGCGGCCGCGTCGACGACGTGCTGATGCGGCTCATGGACGCCCTGGTCGTGTTCCCGAGCCTGCTGATCGCCGTCGGCCTGGCCGCCGCACTAGGTGGGTCGCTACAGACCGTGATCATCGCGATCGGCATCGCCAACGTGCCCTGGATGGCGAGGATCATCCGCAGCCAGGGCCTGTCCATCCGCGAGCGCGACTTCGTCAAGGCCGCCGAGAGCATCGGCCTCAGCCACGGCCGCATCATCCTGCGGCACATCCTGCCCAACTGCATCGCCCCGGTGATCGTCCAGAGCACCCTCAGCATGGGCTACGCCGTTCTCACCGAAGCCGCCCTCGGCTTCGTCGGCGTCGGCATCCAGCCGCCGACGCCGACCTGGGGCAACATGCTCCAGCAGGCCTTCCCGATGCTCGAACAGCAGCCGCTGCTGTCGATCGTCCCGGGCGTGGCGATCTTCCTGCTGGTGCTGTCGTTCAACTGTGTGGGGGACGCGCTGCGGGACCTGCTGGACCCGCGGCTGCGGGGGGTGATTCACTGAAGCGAACGAGGTGTCGCCCTTGACGACACTTGCGCGACGGTGACCGTCTCTTCTCCTGGAATCTGACCTGACGTATCATGACACGTCAGGCTCACGCGGATCGGATGAACCCGGAGGCGAATCGATGACGGCGGTCAAGATCAGCTCGAAAGTGGAAGAGACAGCTTGGAACGAGCTTCGCGACTTGGCGAGGGAGAGCAAGCGGAGCGTCTCTGGCCTGCTCTCCGAGGCGGTCGAGGAGTACCTGGCGCGGCGCCGCGTACGGCCGGACGTGCTCCGGCACCTGGAGAACTCGATGCGCGAGAACGAGGAGTTGGGGAAGCTCCTGGCGCAGTAACACTTGCTTCGTCGCCGATCCGTGGACAGGGTCCAGTTCCTCACTCTCGACGAGCTATTGGCGCTGCACGAGCGGCTGATCGGGCGCTTCGGCGGCTCAGCCGGGGTCCGTGACCTGGGGCTGGCCGAAAGTGCGCTCTTCCGCCCCAAGTCCGGCTACTACGACGACGTAGTGGCGATGGGCGCGGCGCTCTTCGAGTCGTTGCTGATGAACCATGCCTTCGTCGACGGGAACAAGCGCATCGCCTTCTTCGCGACAGACGTCTTCCTGCGTATGAACGGTTGGAGGCTGGAGATCGGTAATCGCGAGGCGTACGAGTTCTTGATCGGGGGACTCGAAGCGGGGTCGCTGGATCGAGAGGCGCTGGACGAGTGGCTTCGCGCCTCGGTGCGTCCTTTGAGGTAGGTGCCCCGGCAGGGTTGGAACCGGCGCTGGCGCACCGGATGCCGGCGGGGACGCCGGCGCACCCAGTTTCTGCGGCGCGGGTCTTGGGCCGCTGGCTACTTCGGTTCCCGGCTGGAAGGCAGCACCCGGCCCTCCGGGTAGTCCGCGCCGGTGACGCTCTTGTCGACGGAGCGGTTCCAGGCATCCAGTTCCGAGCGCATCCGGGCGGCGATCTCGGGTTGCTCTTCCATGAGGTCCCGCTCTTCAGCGGGATCGTCGATCACGTTGTAGAGCTCGAAGGGATCGGACGGGTCGGAGAAGTAGTTCCTCATCAGCTTGACGTCGTTGTCGAGCCAGGCGTGGCCGCCGCTGGCGCGGAAGCCGATGGGTTGATCGCGGCGGGCGGGCTCGGAGTCGAAGACGCCGGCGATGGAAATGCCGTCATGGACGGCGTTGATCGACTCCGGGTCGAGCCCCGCGACCTCGATCAGCGTCGGGAAGATGTCCATCGTGCTGGCGGGGAAACCAGAGATCCTCGGGGCGATTCGGCCGGGCCATTCGATGATCGTCGGCACGCGCAGGCCGCCTTCGTAGAAGTCCTTCTTGAAGCCGCGCAGGTGGCCGGTGGTGTCGGGGCGGACGCCGGGGTGTTCGGGGCCGTAGGAGATGTCGGGCAGTCCGCCGTTGTCGCTGGTGAACCACACCAGGGTGTTGTCGGCGATGCCGAGTTCGCGCAGGCCCTCGCGGAGGGTGCCGATGGAGCGGTCCATCGCGATGATCTCGGCGTGGTGCGTCCTTGAGGCATCGTCCAGGGTCGCGAAGGGCTTCTTGTCGTCCGGCAGGGCGGCGAACGGCCGGTGCGGGGAGGCGTACCAGATCACCGCGAACACGGGTTTGCCGTTCTCCTGCTGCTCCGCGATGTAACGCAGCGCTTCGGCGACCAGGACCTCGGACGAGTCGCCCTCGAACTGCTTCGGCAACCCGTTCTCGCTCAGCACCGGGTCCACGTTGAACTGGTTCGTGTGGCTTAGCCAGTAGTCGAAGCCGAGTTCGCCCGGATTGTGGGGGTCGTCCGCGGGGAGCGGATTGTCGCCGACCGGATGGACGTCGTTCAGGTGCCACTTGCCGAAGTGGGCCGTCGCATAGCCGGCCTGATGGAATGCCGTGGAGAGCATCTTCTCCTGCTTGTTGATCGAGTCGCCGACGCGGAAGGCTCCGGTGCGGTCGTTCGTGCGGCCCGTCATGACCGTTGCCCGGGTCGGGGTGCAGCTCGGTGCGCCGGCGTAGAACCGGTCCATGCGCAGGCCGGCCTCGGCCATCGCGTCGAGGTGGGGAGTCCGGAGCACGGGATGGCCGTAGTAACCGGTCTGGGCCCAGCCCATGTCGTCGGCCATGAGCAGGACGACGTTGGGTGGATCGTCCTCGGCTGCGGGTTGGCAGGCCAGGGCCGCGATGAGCAGCACGGGGACGAATCGGCGAAGCGGCTTCAGCATGGGATCGTTCCAGGACATTCCGGAGTCGTTTCGTTGTCGCGGTCTTTGTCGCGAACACCGGGTTTCCGTCTATCCTACGGTCGCGAGCCGACACAACACTCTCTAGCTGGAGGACAACATGCACAAGTTCCGAGCAACGATTCCCCTGATCTTCACGGCCCTCCTGGTCACCGCTCTTCCCGCCCTGGCGCAGCGCGCGGACGACGCCGACCGGGCGAGCAAGAACGGCAAGGTCGAAGGGATGATCGACGGCGTCACCGTCACCCTCGAGTACGGACGCCCCAAGGTGAAGGGCCGGACGATCTGGGGCGGCCTGGTTCCCTACGGCCAGGTCTGGCGCACCGGCGCCGATGAGGCGACCACGATCACCTTCAGCGCCGACGTCGAGATCGGCGGAAAGAAGCTGGCCGCCGGCACCTACGCCCTCTTCACCGAACCGGGCGAGAACGAGTGGACCTTCATCTTCAACAAGGTCGCGAAGCAGTGGGGCGCCTTCCGGCACGACGCCGGCCAGGATGCGCTGCGCGTAAGCGCCACCCCGAAGACCATCGGCGAGCACGTGGAGGAGATGGAGTTCGTGATCGTCGATTCGTGGGTCGCGATGCAGTGGGAGAGGCTCGCCGTGCCCTTCGAGGTGAAGAAGTCGGGCTGACCCTCTTGCTCGATCGGAACCGGGCGCTCAAGTCCCGGGGTGAGCGGGTGCTCCCGGGTGGCATGTACGGTCACATGTCCACCTACCGGCTCCTGCCGCCCCGGTACCCGCAGTACTTCGAGCGGGCGGAGGGCTGCCGCCTGTGGGACGCGGACGGCAACGAGTACATCGACTTCATGTGCTCGTTCGGTCCGATGATCGCGGGCTACGGCAATCCGCGCATTCGCGCCGCCGCGGACGCGCAGCGCGACCGGCTCGACATCGCGAACGGGCCTCCGCCGCTCATCGTCGACCTGGCCGAGCGCTTCGTCCGGCAAGTCGGCCACGCGGAGTGGGCCATCTTCGCGAAGAACGGCAACGACGCGACGACCGTCTGCAACATGGTGGCTCGGGCGCGGAGCGAGAAGCGGAAGATCCTCGTTGCCAGGGGTGCGTACCACGGTGCGGCGCCGTGGGCCAACCACATCTCCCGCGGCACGCCGGCGGAGGATCACGTCCACTTCCCGACCTACCGCTACAACGACGTAGCCAGCCTCGACGCGGCCGCCGACGCGGTGAGCGGCGACCTGGCCGGCATCGTGGTCTCCGCGTTCAAGCACGACGCGGGCTACGACCAGGAGCTGCCCGACATCGCCTTCGCGCGACGGGTGCGCGAGATCTGCGACGCCGAACGCGCGGCACTCATCCTGGACGACGTGCGGGCCGGCCTGCGCCTCTCGCTCGACGCGAGCTGGTCCGAACTCGGCGTCCAGCCGGACCTCTCGGCCTGGGGCAAGGCGATCGGCAACGGCGAACCGGTGGCGGCCATTCTCGGCAGCGAGGCGTACCGCGAGGCCGCGACGCGGGTCTTCGTGACGGGCTCCTTCTGGTACCAGGCCGCGCCCTTCGCCGCGGCGATCGAGACGCTCGACCTGCTGGCCGAAGTCGATGCTCCGGCCGTCGTGGAGCGTCTTGGGCAGCAGTTCCGGGACGGTCTGGAGGACCAGGCGCAATGCCACGGTCACGCGATTCGCCAGACCGGACCGCCGCAGATGCCGACGGTCCTGTTCGAGGACGACGACAGAAGAGAGAAGGGCTTCGCCTTCTGCAGCCACGCTCTCGACCACGGCGTCTACCTGCACCCCTGGCACAACATGTTCCTGTCGGTCGCGCACACGGAGTCCGACATCGAGCAGGCGCTCGCCGGAACCGAGAAGGCGTTCCAGGCGCTCGGCTGAGCGGGTTCCGGATAGCTCAGCCGCTTGAGGTGGCGATGACGTAGAGGCGGTCGGAGATATCGCGGACCGCCGCTTCCATCTCCGGGTAGAACTCGCCCCGAGTGGTCATCAGGCCCTGGTGCTGCGCCTGCTCCTTGCCGGGCATGGTGTTCGCCGTGTCGATCATCCCGCACATGTGCCAGCCGACGAAGTCGGGGCGGGCGGTGGCGTTCTCCATGAACTCCCGCGTCCAGAGGGCGCGTTCCGCCATGTCGCGCGCGTGCTGGCCATGGGGATTGGGCATCGTCCCGGTCGGCGTGGTGTAGGCGGCGTCGCCGTTGAGGAAGGGTTGCCCCACGATGTCGGTCAGCCCGTCCATCGTCTCTCGCTGACCTTCCCAGCGCGCGTAGTGCTGGGTGTTCACGAGGTCGGTGTAGCGGCTTGTCGTGGCCGCGATCGAGTGGAGCCCGTCCGTATCGCCGTTGATCTTGTCGCCGAGGAAGAGGTGGTTCGGGTCCGCACGGCGCAAGGCGGCCCTGGCGACGGAGTAGTAGCGCTCGACGCAGAGCAGCAGGAAGGCCGCGTTGTCACTGCGCTCCGCCTCGTTCGAGGGAGCCTGATCGGGTCGCCAGTCCGTCGCCTCGAGCAGGCCCGACCACGCGGCGAAGCCTGTGCCGTAGGTGGCGTTGAAACCGGACACGTCGCCGTAGCGCTCGCGCATGCAGTCGACATAGGCCTGTTTGCCGGGTGCCTCGGCGGCGAAGTTGCGCAGCCGGCGAGGCCACGTCGTGCTGCCGTTCCACTCCGCCTCGTTGTCGGTCAGGGGAGGGCAGTCCGCCATGCAGTAGCCCAGCACCATGGGGTCGTCACGGTAGGGCGCCGCGACGTGCCGGGCCGTGCGTTCGCAATGCGCCTCGAACGCGGGCGCGAAGATGTCCGCGTAGGCGTCGGGCCGGGGCTTGAGGTAGTGCGATAGCACGAGCGGTTCATACGGAGCGACGAAGGGAAACCGGGCCTGACCGGGCGGGTGAGTGAGCATCGTGGCGTTGGTATGGATGCCCAACGTGTTGAGGCCCAGCCTTCGCAGATCGGCCAGGGCGGCCTCGCGGAATCCCGTGTTCCAGGCCTGGTCATACACGTCCTCCGCGCCGAACCGCCGCAGCCAGTGATCGCGGTTGTAGTCCTGCGCCCACCAGTTCGCGTGGTAGTGGTTGACGCCCCAACTGATGAATGCGTGGCCGTCGGGAGTGACCAGCCACCAGCGCCTGCCGTCGTGCTCGGTGCGAAAGAAGCCGGTCGCGTTGAACTTCAGCTCGGTCCAGCCACCGAAGCGGTCGCGATCGGCGGTCGTTTGTGTAGCCCCGGTCGGCAGTCCTAGGCAGGCGCCAAACCCGACGAGAGACGCCTTGAGAACATCGCGGCGAGCAATGGGAGAGGACACAGCGTCTTCCTTTCGGCTCCGCCGACGGTATCGTGCCGAGCGACGCAAGCGGAGAACCGCCGGCTGGAACGGCGATGGGATCTGTCCGTTGGCGGCGAGAGTGTGCCGTGTCTACACGAATGCGAGGCGGACGAGGGCGGCCGCGGCCGGCGTCATCATGGCGAGCATGGCTCCGAGGAACCACTTGATTGTCGTCAGTTGACCGGCCAGCCCGTCCATCCGACCGGATAGACCGTCCATCCGACCGGACAGACCGCTTTCCAGCGCGTCCATCCGGCCGTTCAGAGTGCTGCTCAGCGTCTCCATGCGACCGCTGAGCTTGCTGTCCAGGGCGTCGATTCGTGCGTGGAGTTCCTGCCTGAGGCTCTCGTGGCGATCTCGCACTTCTTGTCTGAGCGCGTCGACGGTGGAGACATCTACGTTGAGAACGGCCATGTCGTCCTTCGTCGCGAGTCGCTGCTCTCGTTTTCTCACCATGTCGACCAACGCCTCGGCCTGGTTCGGTTCAAACCCGACCTCCTCGAGGCTGCGCCTGACTTCGTTCCATTGTACTGCTGCGCTCTGCATTCTAGCCGGAATGTCCGGTTGACGAAGGGTTGCGGTTGTCATATGGTTGCGGCCGCGAGGAGGTGGCACATGCCCACGGAAACGGCGATCCAGAAACTACGCCCCGAAGAGGCGGCCAAGCGGGTCTTCAGGGCCCGCGAACAGGACAGCGGGTGGCTCGACCGCTTTGCCGAGAGCCTCGCCGGCTATCGCGAAGGGCCGGGAGGAACGAACCACGCCGCCCTCCAATCCGGTTCGGACCTGGTCCGCACGATCGGTCTATGGCAGCTCAGCCAGGCGAAGGCCGCCGCGTTGTTCGGCGTGAGCCGCCAGGCGTTCGCCAAGTGGTTGCAGCGTGGCGTACCCGCGGATCACGCCGTAGCCGTGGCGGACCTGAAGGCGGCCACCGACTTGCTGGAGCGCTACCTCAAGCGCGACCGAATACCAGCCGTGGTGCGTCGGCCGGTACCGAAGCTCGACGGCGTCTCCCTGCTGGATCTGGTTGGCCGTGGCGACACGAAACGGCTGCTGTCCGCATGCCGGGAGATGTTCGACTTCGAGCGGGCGCACCGGTGACGCCGGACCTGGTCGTCGAGCGAACTCCCGACGATCACTCGTGGTGGCGAATCGCCGATCCGGCCTGGGCAGATCCGCTCGACCCCGGCTTCGCCCAACGGCGAGGCGGCCGCTGGAATCCGCCGGACAGTTTTCCGACGCTCTATCTGAACGAGGACATGGTCACGGCGCGCCTGAATCTTCGGGCCTTCATTGCCGCCTGGCCCTATGAGCCTGAGGAGCTGAGGGAAGACACAGGGCCGGTCCTGGTGGAATGCAAGTTGCCGCGGCGACAGTTCGTCTGCGACATGCACACGCCCGAAGGTGTCCGCGCGGCCGGCATGCCAGCTAGCTACCCTCTTGAAAGCGACGGCACGGTGATCGCACACGACCGGTGCCAGCCACTCGGAGGGCGGGCGAAGAACCAGGGTCTGCGAGGCGTGCGAGCGCGTTCGGCCCAGTCACGGGATGGCGCGGGACGGGAACTAGCGTGGTTCCCGGCTTCTATTCGCAGCGTCGCCCGACGGGTCGCGACGCTGGCGTTTCCTGTCTGGTTCTGGGGCTAGTCGAACTCCGGCGCCTACCGAACCAGCACGTACATCACGACCAGGGCAACGGCCAGCAGCGCCGCCAGCAGCCGCGGATCCAGAGCGCCGCGGATCTCCGAACGGGTCAGGAACGCGTACGGCTTGTCCCAGGTCAGGCCGTCGATCTGCTCGGCCTTCGGCGGCGGCGTCGCCAGGCTGACGGCCACGTAGATGACGCTCAGGATGCAGAAGTACCACCAGGCCTGGAGGAGGAAGGGGATCCCCAGGCCGTTCACGGGATCGGAGACGTACTGCACGCCGCCGAGGAACCCGAAGCCCATGTCGAACAGGAAGATGATGAAGCCGGCGACGAAACCGAAGAGCAATGTGAAGGTGCCGGCCTGACGCGTTCCGCGGCGCCAGAAGACGCCCCAGAGCAGCACCGTCGCGATCGGAGGCGCGATGAACTGGGCCGGCAGCTTGTTGATCGCCTCGAAGATGGAGCCGAACCTCTCTCCCTGGGTGGACCAGGCGATGGCGACGGACATGACGACGACGGAGCTGATCCGCCCGATGCGCACTTGCGACGTCTCGGACAGGCCGGGCCGGAAGTGCTTGGCGATGTCGACGGCGACGAGCGTCCCGGTGCTGTTGACGGCGGCGGCGATCGTGCTCATCAGCGCCGCGAGCAGCGCTGCGGCCATGATGCCGATGAGCCCGGTCGGCAGCAGCTCGGTGATCAGCGTCGGCAGGGCGTCGGTCGGCTGGTCGATGATGTCCTTGAACAGCACGTAGGCCAGGACGCCCGGCAGGACCATGAACAGCGGGGGCAGGAACTTGAGCAGGGACGCGAACAGCGCGCCGTGCTGCGCGTCGCGCAGGGTGCCCGCGCCCAGCACCCGTTGCACGATCGTCTGGTCGGTGCACCAGTACCAGAGGCCGAGGATGGGGAAGCCGAGCAGGAAGCCGTACCAGATCGATCCGGGGTCGAAGCCCTCTTCTCCGGGGAGGTGGATCATGCTGAGCTGGTTCGGCTTCGTGGCCGCGAGCAGGTCCTGGTAGGAGTCGATTCCCACTTCGGGCAGCCTGGTCATCGCGATGACCGTGATCAGGATGGCGCCGCCCAGCAGGATGACGGTCTGGATCGTCTCCGTGACGACGACCGCCCGCAGGCCGCCGACGACGGTGTAGATCACCGTGATGATCGAGATCATCGCGATCGACATGAACGACGGGATGCCGAAGAACCGTTCGAACACGGCGGCGCCGGCGTACAGGCTGATGCCGATGTGGATCAGCATCGCCGACATGATGAACATGAAGGAGAGCGTGGTCCGGGCGGCGGGGCTGTAGCGCCGCTCCATGAACTCGGGCAGCGTCGTGATCCGGCTCCTGAAGTAGATCGGCACGAAGACGAGGCTGAGCAGGATGATCGTGAACGACGCCATCCACTCGTAGTTGCCGACGACCATGCCGACGCCGAAGCCGCTCTCCGCGAGCCCGACCAGGTGAATCGTCGAGATGTTCGAGGCGAAGAGTGCGGCCCCCACCACGGGCCACTTCAGGTTGCGGCTCGCCAGGAAGTACGACTCGCTGGTCTGCCGCTTGATCTTGCGCACCGACCACAGGCCGACGAACAGGATGCCCAGCAGGTAGACGACGATGATGAAGAGATCGACGGCTGCGATGGTCATTGGGACGCGGGCTACAGTACACGCCTGCGTTCACACCCTTCCGCCGCCGTGATCCGACACGCGCCCGCTATCCTCGTCGTCCTGCTCACCGCCGCCGCGACGGTCGCGCCGGCACAAGAACCCGTCGGCAACGAGCGCGATGCGGCTCGCGGTACGGATTTACGTCGGACGCCGCCGGGCGTTGAAGCGACGCTCTACGCCTCCGAGCCGCTCCTGGCGAGCCCAACGAACCTCGACGTCGACCGCCACGGCCGCGTCTGGGTCATCGACGTCATGAACTACCGGGAGCACGGCGAGAACGACGAGCGTCCGGAAGGCGATCGCATCCTGATCCTCGACGATGCCGACGGCGACGGCGTCGCCGACCAGGCCAGGGTCTACTACCAGGGGCGCGACATCGACGCCGCGCTCGGCATCGCGGTGCTCGGGAACCAGGTCATCGTGACCGCGGCGCCCGAAGTGATCGTCTTCACGGACGAGGACGGCGACGACTTGCCCGACTCGAAGGAGTCGCTGTTCACACGGACCGGCTTGGCCCAGAACGACCACTCCACGCACTCCTTCGTCTTCGGACCCGACGGCAAGTACTACTGGAACATGGGCAACGCCGGCATGTACGTGCACGATGCGCGGGGCCGGCTCGTGTACGACCGCTTCGGCCGGCCGGTCGTGCAGCGCCGCGTCACGCGGTTCCGCCCGGGCGAGTTCGACGACGTCGAGCCGCACTACCTGGGCGGCATGGTCTTTCGCTGCAATCCGGATGGCAGCGACTTCGAGGTCCTGGGCCACAACTTCCGCAACAACTACGAGGTCGCCGTCGACTCGTTCGGCAATCTCTGGCAGTCGGACAACGACGACGACGGCTACCGGGGCGTGCGGATCAACTACGTCATGGAGTACGGCAACTACGGCTACCGCGACGAGATGACGGCGGCGGCCTGGGCCCAGTCCCGGACCGGGCAGAGCGAGATCGTCTGGGAGCGGCACTGGCACCAGAACGATCCGGGAGTCGTCCCCAACTCGGTCTATCTCGGCGCCGGCTCGCCCACCGGCATCACCGTCTACGAGGGACGGCTGCTGCCCGAGGTCTACTGGGACCGGCCGCTGCACGCCGACGCCGGCCCCGGGGTGGTGCGCGGCGTGGCCACCCAGAAGACGGGCGCCGGCTGGAGCGGACAGATGGTGCCGCTGCTCGGCGGCGAGGATCGCTGGGCACGGCCGGTCGACGTCGCGGTGGCTCCCGACGGAGCGGTCTACGTCAGCGACTGGTACGACCCGGTCGTCAGCTGGAATCGTCAGGCCGATCTCGATCGGGGTCGCGTCTTCCGCCTCGCGCCGCCCGGCCATCGCAGCCAGCGATCGGAGGTCGACTTCTCGACTGCTGCCGGCGCCGTCGCGGCGCTGGAGAGTCCCAATGCAGACGCCCGGTTCGGCGCCTGGCAGGCGTTGCGTGCCATGGGCGGCGATGCGGAGGAAGCGCTCGCCGGACTCTTCGAGTCCGACCGGGCGGCCTTCAGGGCCCGCGCCCTCTGGCTGCTCAGCAGGATCGAGGGCCGTGGCCCGTCGTGGATCGAGCGTGCGCTGGCCGATGACGACGAGGACATCCGGGTTGTGGCCGTGCGAGCGGCGCGCCAGTTGGAGAGCGGCCTCGAACGGGTGCTGGAGCAGGCCGCGGCCGACGCCTCGCCGCAGGTGCGCCGTGAGGTCGCCGTGGCGCTGCGGGGGAGCGAAGTCGAGGCGACGGCCGATCTGTGGGCCCGGCTTGCCATGCGCCACGACGGCGAAGACCGCTGGTATCTCGAGGCGCTCGGCATCGCGGCCGAGGATCGCTGGGACGAGCTTCTCGCCGTCTGGCTCGCGAAGGCGGGCGACGAGTGGAACACCGCCGCCGGCCGCGATCTGATCTGGAGGTCGCGGGCCGCCGCGACGCCGGCGCTCCTGCGGAGGATCCTGACGGACGCCGACCTCGACGCCTCGGATGCCGCCCGTTACCTGCGCGCCTTCGACTTCCAGTCGGAGAGTGCGGCGAAAGAAGACGCCCTCCGACGTGTCTTTCTCGATGCGGCCGGGAGTGCGGGTCCGGAGTCCGCGTTCATCGCCAGCGAGGCGGCGGTGCGCCTCGAGCGTGTCGATCTGGAGAACGACCCCGAGGTCGCCTCGGCGCTCTCGAAACTCCTCGGGAGCGATGTTGCTTCGGGCCCCTTCGTGCGCCTCGTGAGTCGCTACGAGCTCGATGCTCACTATCCGAAGCTGGCCGGGATTGCCGCAGTGCAAGGGGCCGAGGCGGTCGGACAGGCGGCGATCAGCACGCTGCTTGCACTCGGACAGGACGAAGTCATCGAGTCGTTCCTCGCGGACGCCAGGGGCACCGAGGCGGCGGGTCTGGTCGAAGCCCTCGGTCGCTCGCGTGAACTCGGGGCGGTCGCCCACCTGGAGGCCGCGGCGCTCGGCGACTCTCTGGACTGGGGGGCTCGCGACCAGGCGGTACGCGGACTGGCGAGAACCAGGGCGGGCGCGGAGCGGCTGGTGGAGCTGGGCGAGCAGCGGAAGCTGCCCGAGGAACTGCACGAAGTCGCGGGGGCGGCACTCTCGGGCGTGATGGAGGTTCCCGTGCGGGAGCGCGCCGCAAAGGTGTACCCGCTGCCGCCGACGAAGAGCGCCGAGCCGTTGCCGCAGATGACCGACCTGCTCGTCCTGCTCGGCGACGTCGAGCGCGGCCGCGAGGTCTTCGCCGCGGCGACGTGCGGCGAGTGTCACATCGTTGCGGGCGACGGCACCGAGTACGGACCGGATCTCTCGACCATCGGCGGCAAGCTGGCCAAGAAGGGCCTCTACGAGTCGATTCTCGATCCGAGCGCCTCGATTTCGCCGACCTACGCGCCCTACCTGTTCGAGCTCGCGAACGGCGAGTCCGTGGTCGGCATGCTGGTCTCGGAGACCGACGATCGTCTGATCGTCAGAACCGAGGGTGGCGTCGTCACGGAGTACGAGCGCGCCGAGGTAGAGAGCGTCGTGCCGCAGTCGGTGTCGATCATGCCCTCCGATCTCTCGAGCCAGATGACGGTCGAGGAACTGATCGACCTGGTCGAGTACCTGACGACGCTTCGGTAAGTGCGGAGCGCGTCATGAGTCCAGAGGCCGCCGCTTCGCGCCGGATGCCGGCGGGGGCGCCGGCGCACCCAGCCCCTGCCATGCGGGCTGGCTCAGACGATGATGTCGTCGACGACCAGGCCCTCGACGTCCGTCAACCGGAAATCGCGCCCCTGGGAGCGGTACGTCAGCCGCTCGTGGTCGAGTCCGAGCAGATGCAGGATCGTGGCGTGGAGGTCGTGGATGTGGACCTTGTCCTCGATCGCGTAGTAGCCGTAGTCGTCGGTGCGGCCGTGGCTGTGGCCGGGCTTCACGCCGCCGCCGGCCATGAACATCGTGTAGCCGTGGGGGTTGTGGTCGCGGCCATTGCGGGCGCCGGCTTCGGCGCCGGGAGTGCGGCCGAACTCGCCGCCCCAGAGGACCAGGGTCTCGTCCAGCAGTCCGCGTGACTTGAGGTCCTTGATCAGGCCGGCCACCGGCCGGTCGACCTCGGCGCAGCTCTGTGGCAGGCCGGTGATCAGGCCGGAGTGGTGGTCCCACTTGGAGTCCGGTCCGTGCGTCGCCTGCACGAAGCGGACGCCGGACTCCGAGAAGCGTCGCGCCAGCAGGCAGCGGAGACCGAAGTTCCGGGCCACGGGGTCGTCGAGGCCGTAGAGCCGCCTGGTTGCCTCGGACTCGCCCTCGATGCTCATCAGCTCGGGCGCCTCGGTCTGCATGCGGAAGGCGAGTTCGAACGACTCGATGCGGCCCTCGAGCGCCTGGTCGGGCCCGGTCTGCTCGAGTTGACGGCGCTGCCAGCGCTGCAGGAGGTCGAGTTCGCTCCGCTGGACCTCCGGCGACACGGACTCGTTGTCGAGGAAGTCGATCGTCGCGTCCTCCGTCTTCATCCGCGTCGTGCCGATCGCGGTGCCGTTGTAGGCGGCGGGCAGGAAGGCGGAAGAGTAGTTCTGGACGCCGCCGTGCTGGTACGAGGGGCAGATCGTGATGAAGCCGGGCAGGTTCTCGTTCTCGGTGCCCAGTCCGTAGGCGATCCACGAGCCCATCGACGGGCGGACGAAGCGATCGCTGCCGGTGTTCATCGCCAGGATGGCCCCGCCGTGGGCGGCGTTCGTGCCCCACATCGAGCGGATGAAGCAGAGATCGTCGACCACCGAGGCGATGTTGGGCATCAGTTCGCTCACCCAGGCGCCGGACTGGCCGTGCTGCTTGAACTCCCAGGGGCTCTTGAACAGGTTGCCGGTCTCGTTGAACTGCACGCGGGGCTTGGCGAACGGCAGCGGCTTGTTGTCGTCGCGGATGAGAAGCGGCTTGTACTCGAAGAGGTCGTGCTGCGACGGGCCGCCGTGCATGTGCAGGAAGATGATCCGCTTGGCCTTCGGGGCGAAGTGCGGCGGCCGGGTCGCGAGCGGGTTCCCGGGCTCAGCGGCCAGGAGGTCGCGCTGCAGCAGGGAGGAGAGCGCGAGGCCGCCGAAGCCGCAGCCGCAGGTCTTCAGCATCTGGCGGCGGGTCAGCGGTGGCGGCTGGTAGTGGGGGTAGCGCATCGTCTGTGGCCTGATCCGGGAATCTAGTTGATGTAGATGAACTCGCTCGCCGCGAGGATGACGTGGGCGAGGCGGGTCCAGGCGTAGACCTCGGTGTCGTCCGCCGGTGCTATGGCTCGCATCTCGTCGAGGAAGGCGAGGCTGTCTTCGATCTCGACGTCGTCGGCCGGGCGGCCGTAGGCGCGGACGAAGGCGGTGTCGATGCGATCCGCGGCGCTCGCGCCCTCGATCTCCAGCAGTTGCCGCGCGAAGCCGAGCGCGGCCTCTTCGACGAACGGGCTGTTCATCATCAGCAGCGCCTGCCGCGGCACGACCGTCTCGGATCGATCGCCGACCGAGTCGCTGGCGTCGCCGAAATCGAAGCCACCGAAGATGTTGTAGATCGCGGTGCGCACCACCGGCATGTAGATCGAACGCCTGGGCGCGTCGTAGATGTCGACCCGGGCGAGGGTGCCGGTTTCGCCGAAGACGTATCCCCTTGCGTCGTACTCCTCGACCCGTCCTCCGATCGTCAGGTCGAGGCGGCCGGCGAGCTGCAGCAGGGCGTCCCGGATCGGCTCGACCTCCAGGCGGCGCCGGTTACTGCGCCAGAGGAGGAGGTTCTCCTCGTCGACGGCGGCGTTGGCGGCGTCGTAGTCGCTCGACAGCCGGTACGTGCTCGACAGCATGATGTCGCGGTGCAGGTTCTTCAGCGACCAGCCGCCCTCGACGAAGCGCCGCGCCAGCCAGTCGAGCAGCTCGGGGTGCGTCGGTTCGCTGCCGATCGCGCCGAAGTTGCTCGGCGTGTCGACGAGGCCGCGGCCGAAGTGCCAGTGCCAGACGCGGTTGACGATGACGCGGGCGGTGAGCGGGTGCTCGGGATGGGTGATCCAGCGCGCCAGTTCTAGCCTGCCGCTGGCGCCGGCGGCTACCGGTGGAGGCGGCACGAGGTGGTCGGTGACCTTCAGGAATCCGCGCGGCTCCGGTTTCTCCGCGAGGTTCACATGGCTGCCGCGGATGTGCACCGGCAGATCGACGACCTCCGCCTCCTCCACCGCCATGGCGTACGGCGGCGCCGGCGGTGATGCCTCCTCCAGTCGTTCGACTTCGGCGCGCAGCTCGGCGAGCCGCTCCAGCGCCTCCGGCGGATAGAGCTTCTCTTCCTCTTCCTGGTCGAGGCAGGGGATGCAGAAATAGCCGTCGTAGACCAGCCAGCGCAACTCCTCCTGCTCGCGCGGCAGCCTGAAGTCCGAGGGCGCGAGTTCGTCCTCGTCCTTGAGGCCGAGCCGCATGAGGTGCTCCTCCCAGGCGATCTCGATCGTCGCGAACAGGCTCGCGTAGCGCCAGGCGACCTCCTCCAGCGTCTTCGGCGCCGGCCCGCGGACAAGGCTCCGGGTCAGCGGCGCGGTCAGCACCTTCTCCGAGGCGATGATCGCCCGCAGCTCTTCGGTCACCTCCTCGTAGCGATCGGGTGAGGCGGCGGCGTAGGCGTTCCAGATGACGAAGACGGCGCTCGGGCTCGGGGCGTCCCCCTCGACCGGCGGGCCCTCCCGGTATCGGTAGAAGGCCCTGACCCAGCGATCGAGGACCGGAGGTTCCAGCCCGCGGCCTTCGGCAACCCGGGCGATCGTCTCGCGCGCCTCTTCCTGCTTCGCCTCGTCGTCGCTCCAGCTCGGGTAGGCCTCTTCCACGGCGAGCAGGTACTCGGCGAGGGCCGCGCGGCGCGGACGGCGCAGGACGTCGTTCTGCTCCTCGACCACATCGTCGACTTTCTCCTGCGCTTCGGCGACGAGCTTCCGGGCCGCCTCGTACTCGGCGAGTTCGTCGTCCGGGGCCAGCGGCCGCTCCAGCCAGCGCATGCCGGCGGCGTCGCTCATCGTCGCGGTCGAGCGCAGCACGCCGGCCATCGCGTAGTAGTCGGCTGTGGGGATGGGGTCGAACTTGTGGTCGTGGCAGCGGGCGCAGCCGACCGGAAGGGCGAGAAAGGCGCGGCCCACGGTGTTGACCTGCTCGTCGACGATGTCGATCAGCATCTTGTCGACGTCCTGCTCCGCGAGCACCTTGGGGCCGAGCATCAGGAAACCCGTGGCGGTGATCTGCTCGAAGCGCTGCGCATCGGTCTCCGCCGGCATCAGGTCGCCGGCGATCTGCTCGCGGACGAAGCGGTTGAATGGCTTGTCGCGGTTCAGGGAGTCGACGACGTAGTCGCGGTAGCGGAAGGCGTTGGGGAAGGCGATGTTCTCGTCGAGGCCGTTCGAGTCGGCATAGCGGGCGATGTCGAGCCAGTGGCGGCCCCAGCGTTCGCCGTAGTGGGGCGAGGCGAGAAGCCGGTCGACGACCTTGGCGAAGGCGTCCGGGCTCTCGTCGGCCAGGAAGTCCTCGATCTCGGCTTCCGATGGGGCCAGGCCGATCAGGTCGAACGTGGCGCGGCGGAGAAGCGTGCGCCCGTCGGCTGGCGCCACCGGCGCGAGGCCGCGTTCCTCGAGGCGCGCCAGGATGAAGCGATCGAGGGCATGGCTGACCCAGGCTTCGTTCTCGACGTCGGGGAGCGCGGGGTCTTCGACGCGCCGGAAGGCCCAGTGCTCGCGGCCGGGGCCGTAGTCGAACGTCTCGGCGGTTCTCGTGGCGACCACCGTCTGCTCCCCGCCGGTGCGCGGGTCGGGAGCGCCGCGCCGGATCCACTGCTCGAAGTCGGCGATGACGTGCGCCGGCAGCTTGCCATCCGGCGGCATCTGGGTGAGACCCTCGTAGTGGAGCGCCTCGATCATCAGGCTGTCCTCGGGCGACCCCGGGACGATCACGGCGCCGCTGTCGCCGCCGGCGCGCACGCCCTCCGCGTCGAGCAGGATCAGGCCGCCGCGGATCTTCGCGGGGTCGCCGCCGTGGCACTGGTAGCAGCGCTCGACGAGGACCGGCCGGATCTTCGACTCGAAGAACTCGAGGTCGGCGGGATCGATCTCGGACGCGCCGGCGACCGTTCCGACCGCCGCCAGCCAGGCAGAAAGGAAGGGCGCAGCGCGGATCATTGAAGGCTCAGGACTGAACGGCGCAGTTTACCAAGCCCGCGATAGCGCCTACTTCCTCGTCACGTACACGTAGTAGGCGCTCGCGATGACCTCGCGGCCTTCGTCGAACCAGGTGTGCAGCGCCATCGGCCCCTCAGGCAAGGTCACGGTGAAGGTGGCCTCCGTGTCGTCCGAGTCGACCCGGGTCGTGAGCCCCTCGAAGCCGTAGGGCGGCTTGTCGCCGATCTCCAGGTGATGGTGGTCGCTGATGAACATGCGGGCCGAGGTGATCGGCAGCGCCGTGCCGCCCTCGGGCGCCGATGCCAGCGGCACGTCGATCTCCCGGGGCCAGCGCCGGAGCGCGAACTCGTACTCGCCCGCCTCGGCCACGTCGAGCAGCCAGTAGCCGGTTTTCCGTGTCCCGACGCGGATCTGCCTCTGCTGGTCGACGAACACGTCCAGCCATTCGCAGCCGGTCAGCATCATCGGGTTCTCGATGTCGTCGCCGATGACGATCCGCTGGGGCTCGTTGGCGGTTGAAGCCACTTCGTCCCACCACTCGTAGAGATGGTCCCGCATCCTGGCGACCACTTCAGGGTGCTGGTCGATCACGTTCGTCGTCTGCAGCGGATCCGATTCCAGGTCGTAGAGCTCGCGGTCTTCGAGCAGGCGCCAGCCCTTCCACAGCACCCCCGCGTGGCTCCGCGTGAGGATCGACTGGGTGTACGGCGAGGGGTAGTTGAAGCCGGACGGCATGCGGCTGTAGTTGATGATCAGCATGCGGTCTTCGGGAACGCTCGCCTCTCCGCGCACGACGGGGGCGAGGCTCGTGCCGCTCATGTTCGCGGCTGCCGCCGTCTCGATCCCGGTGAGGTCCAGCAGCGTCGGCAGGACGTCCTGGACCTGGGTCAGACCGGTCACGTCCTGCGGGTCCGCCAGTCCGCCGTTCGGCCAACTGATGAAGAAGGGCACCCGATGGCCCCCTTCCCAGAGCTCGGTCTTCATCCCGCGCATGCCGGCGTTGAAGTAGAGCGGGCCGTGCGTGCTGCCGTTGTCCGTCATGAAGATGACGATCGTGTTCTCTCTCAGCCCTTCGTCCTCGAGGAAGTCGAGAAGCCTGCCCATGTTCGTGTCGATGTTCCGGACCATTCCCAGGTACCTGCTCAGCCGGGTCTTCAGCGCCGGGCTCATGTCCGCGAACTCGGGCCGGGCCAGCGCGGCCGCGAGCGCGGCTTCGTCCTCCTCCTTGGCGATCAGCGGGCCGTGGGGCGTGTTCGGGGCGATGTAGGTCAGAAAGGGCGTTCCGGAGTCCGCGGAGCGCTTCATGTGGTCGAGCGCTTCGTCGAAGAAGATGTCCGTGCAGTAGCCCTCGAACGCCTCCCGCCTGCCGTTACGGATGTAGGTGTCGTCGAAGTAGTCGTTGCCCCAGAAGTCGGGCACCGAACCGATGTGGGACGAGGGAAACCACACGGTCTCGCGGAATCCGCGGTCTTCGGGCCGGAAGGGGTAGTTGTCGCCGAGGTGCCACTTGCCGAAAACGCCGGTGCTGTAGCCGGCCTCGGCGAAGATGTCGGCCATCGTCGGGATCTCCGGCCGCAGCAGCGCGCGGCCGCTGCTGACGTTGATCGCCCCGTTCCGGGCGGCGTCCATGCCGGTCAGCAGTTGTCCCCGGGTCGGCGTGCACATCGGCGCGACGTGGAAGTCGTCCAGGCGCACGCTCTCGCCGCGCAACCGGTCGAGATGCGGCGTCTCGAGAACGGGGTTGCCGTGGGCGGACAGCTCGCCGTAGCCCTGGTCGTCCGTCATCACGATGACGACGTTGGGAGCCTGCGCGAAGGTGGTCGCGGCGAGCGTGAAGAGAAGAACGGCGAAGAGAGACGTTGTTAGCCTCACGATCGAGTCTCCATGGTGGGTGCTTCGAATAGAGCGCGTCGGCACCGCAGCGTAGCGGAGACCTCGTTCCGCGACCGCTACGGCCGTTGGGCGCTCGTCGCCGGCGCCTCGGAGGGTCTGGGCGCCGCGTTCGCGGAATGCCTCGCCGAGCGAGGCATGGACCTCGTGCTGATCGCCCGGCGCGAGTCGTTGCTCGACGACCTGGCGGGGCGGCTTCGCGATGGCTACGGCGTCGAGGTGCGGCCGGTGGCGATGGACCTTGCCAGTCCCGATCTCGCTGCCGCACTTGCCGCCGCCACCGCGGATCTCGACCTGGGCGTGCTCGTCTACAACGCGGCGTTCGTGCCGGTGGGTCGCTTCGTCGATGCCGACGCCGACGCGCTCGAGCGGGCGGTGGACGTCAATGTCCGGGCGCCCGTCGTCATGCTGCACACGCTGCTGCCGGGTCTCGAGCGGCGCGGCCGGGGCGCGGTGATCCTGATGTCCTCCCTGGCGGGCCTGCAGGGGACGCCGCGGGTCGCGGCATACGCCGCCACCAAGGCCTTCAACGCGATTCTCGGCGAGGGCCTGTGGCAGGAGCTTCGCGAGCAGGGCATCGACGTGGTCGCCTGCTGCGCCGGAGCGATCGAGACGCCGGGCTACCTGCGCTCGGGAAAGGGCCGCGTGCCGGGCATGCTCGATCCCGACGCGGTGGCGCGGCGAACGCTCGACGCGCTCGGCAAGGGTCCACGGTTCGTGCCGGGGCTGGTCAACCGCCTGGTCGCCGTGTTGCTCACGCGCCTGCTGCCGCGCGGGGCGGCGATCCGGCTGATGGCGGGGAACACCGGCGACATCGGCTGAAGAGATCCCACACTGGGTGCGCCGGCGCCCCCGCCGGCTGTAGCCGCGGGTCTTCTGACCCGCGGGGAAACAACGCGCCGCGAAGCGGCGACCGATGTGCGGTTCGAGCACGATACGATGCTACGCCCGATGACGCACAACCCGAGGCGGTACCTGGGCGGCGGCAGCCCCAGGCCACGGCCCCTTCTCCTCCTGGTTGCCGCCCTGGTCGCGTCCGCCGGCTTCGCCGCGGACAAGCGGCCCATGACGATCGTCGACCTGATCGACGTACCGGGGATCGGCAGTCCGCGCATCTCGCCGGACGGCGGCCAGCTCCTCTACACCCGCAGCGACACGGACTGGAAGGAGAACGGTCGCACCACCCACATCCGCCGGATCGGGATGGACGGTACGGGAGAGGTCCGGTTGACCTACGGCGAGAAGGGGGAGCGTAGTCCGCGCTGGTCCCCGGACGGTACGTACGTGGCGTTTCTCGCGACTCGCGGCGAGGACGAGTTCGCCCAGATCTACCTCCTGCCGAACGGGGGCGGGGAAGCCGCTCCGTTGACCAGTCACGAGACCTCCGTTCAGAGCTTCGAGTTCTCGCCGGACGGCGAACACATCTTCTTCGTCGCTGCCGACCCGGAGACTTCCGAGGAGAAGAAGAAGGACGAACTGAAGGACGACGTCTTCGCCTTCGACGAGGACTACAAGCAGCGCCACCTCTTCCGGGTCGCCTGGACCGGCGAGGACCGGGGCGGCGTCGAACGGATCACCGAAGGCGACTTCTCCGTGGTCGCCTTCCGGATCTCGGCGGACGGCGAGCGGATCGCGCACCACCGGGCGCCCTCGCCGCTCTTCGACAACCGGGACGAGGGAGAGGTCTGGCTCATGGATGCCGACGGCGGCAACGCCCTGCAGCTAACCGACAACACGGTGACCGAGTCCGGCGCCGAGCTGTCGCCGGACGGGCAGTGGGTGCTGTTCACGTCCACGTCCAGCGCCGATCTGGAGACCTACTACAACGGCAACATCTTCGTGGTGCCGGCCGCCGGCGGAGCGCACCGTCTGCTGTATGAGGACATGCCGCACGAGGTCAACGGCGCCCGCTGGGCGGATGACGGCACGATCTACTTCACCGCGAACACCGGGGTGCGCAACCAGCTCTTCCACGCCGCGGTCGACGATTCTCGGCCTGCGCCGCTCACCGAGGGCGACCACGCGCTGGGCTCCTGGAGCTACTCGCAGGACGCGGGCCTGCACGCCTTCGGGATCAACCGCCGCGAGAACGCCGGCGACATCCACGTGATGCCGGCCGGGGGCGGGACTCCGAGCAAGGTGACCGCCGCCTACGACTACCTCGACGAGACTTTCCTGCTGCCCCGCCAGGAAGCGATCCGCTGGCCGGGCGAGGACGGCGTCGAAGTCGAGGGCCTCCTCTACTACCCGCTCGACTACGAGGAGGGCAACCGGTACCCCGTGGTCGTGCAGACGCACGGCGGACCGGCGGCGTCCGACAAGTTCGGCTTCGGCCGCTGGTCCAACTACGTCCAGGTGCTGGCGGCCCGCGGCTACTTCGTCTTCAAGCCGAACTACCGTGGGAGTACAGGCTACGGTGATCCGTTCCTGCGCGACATGGTCGGCCACTACTTCCACCAGGCGCACCTCGACGTGATGACCGGTGTCGACCACCTGATCGAGCTTGGGCTGGTGGACGGCGACCGCATGGCCAAGATGGGCTGGAGCGGCGGCGGTCACATGACGAACAAGATCATCACTCACACCGACCGCTTCAAGGCGGCGTCCTCAGGCGCCGGCGCGGTGAACTGGATCTCGATGTACGGCCAGAGCGACGTGCGGACCTACCGCACCCCCTGGTTCGGGGGCACTCCGTGGCAGGAGGACGCCCCGATCGGGGTCTACTGGGAGAACTCGCCGCTCCGGGACATCTACAGGGTGACGACGCCGACCCTCGTCCTGGTGGGCGAGAACGACGTTCGGGTGCCCCCGCCCCAGTCGGTCGAGCTCTACCGTGCGCTGAAGGCGAACGGCGTGGACACCCACCTCTACATCGCGCCGCGCGAGCCCCACGGCTGGCGGGAGCTCCGCCACGAACTGTTCAAGGTGAACGTGGAGATCGACTGGTTCGAACGCCACGTCCGGGGCATCGAGTACGAGTGGGAGACGGCTCCGGGGTCTGAAGACGACGAGGCAGTCGAGGAGACCGGCGCGAGCACCGGCTAGCGCCGCCAAACTCGTCGCAGACTCCGTGTTTGGCCCCAGCCCCGACCTCACCATGACCCTCCGCCGCATCACTTGCTTCGCTGCGTTCTACGGCGCAGGCTCCTGATCGGGGATGGATGCGCGCGAGACCGCCGGGACGGCGGGGAGTGAGCAGGGGAGCACGAAGGGGCCGAAGATCCCGGTCGCGGCCTTCGTTGTCATCGTCGTCGCTCTCCAGGCCGCGGCCTGGAACGTGGCGAGCTACCGGCTGCACGGAAGCGTCGATCCGGTCTACTTCGTGCTCAGCCTGTTCCTGTCGATCAACCTGCTGATCTGCTACTGGGAGGCCTGCCTCTACCTGCGCCGCGACTACATCGCGCAACGGGCGGAGTACTGGCGGGAACGCGGTGCGGCGGCCGGCCGGCCGGCGGCCATTCTGTTCCTGTTCTCCGGGATCCCGGTCGGGAAGATCCTGTCGCCGACGGTATGGGCGGATGTCTGGGCTGCCTACTGCGTGTACGACGACGCCTACACGGACCGGCGAACCTTCGGCTTCAACTGCGACGTCGGCAACGGCTTCGCCACGCCGGTCCCGTCGATGATCCTGCTGCTCTCGATGACCACCGGTTTCCTGCCGGCCGTCGTCGCGGGGATCCTCGGGGTCGCGCTGTTCTGGCAGTGGGTCTACGTCAGCTCGCTCTACATGGTGAGCTTCTACATCTCCGGCGGGCACCGGGCGATCGGCCGGCTGGACCGACTCCTCTGGGTGTGGGCGCCCAATACGATCTGGGTCGTCGTCCCGATGTTCGGGCTGTACGTAGCGATCCGCCTGGTTCTCGACGGGACGTACGCCGTGCTGGGCCGCTAGATCAGTCGCCGCTGGTTTCGGCGGCCGCCGCCTTGGCTTCCCTCTGCTTGCGGCGGAACTCCTGCACCTGCCTGATCTGCTCCTTTAGCGCGTCGGGCACGATGAACGTGGGCATGTCCGTCTGCTGGGTCTTGTCGCTGAACGTGTAGTGGATGAAGCCGACCATCATCTCGTCGGTCGTCGCTTCGCCCCAGGTCACGTTCGACGCCGGATCGGGGTTCGCCAGGTTGTCGGCCGAGTTGTCGAACTTCGCGTCGACCCGGATCGTCGTGCCGGCCGGGATCACCCTGGGCGCCGTCGGGGTGTACGTGAGCTGCCAGTTGAAGTCGTAGTTCGGCACGTCGAGCAGGACTTCCTTGCGGCCGTCCGGGTATTCGGCCGAGAACGTCATCGACTTGCCCCGCAGGTGCATGTGGGGCGTGAAGTCGAAGAGGACCGCTTCGTGCTCCGTGGTGAACGCCGACCAGGAGTGGTAGTCGTCCTCGCCCGCAGGGATGTTGAGGGTCGGGTCGACCAGCCAGAGCGTCTCCACGACGTTCTCGGGCTTCTCGTCGTGGAAGTAGAGCCCCATCGTCGTCTGGTCGGTGCCGCCGGTGCCCGGGCCCGGAGTCTTGTGGTAGTGCATCTGGAAGAACAGCGTGCTGTTCGGCGGCATGCGCATCCCGTGCCCTTCGGCGAACTGAAGCGGCGCCACGCCCGGCCCCCAGCCGCCCACGAAGGTGAGGTCCAGGGTGCCGGTCGCGCTTCGCACGCCCGCGATCGTGGCGTCGGGCGGCGCCAGGTAGGTCAACTGGTGATGCACCGCTTCGACGAACCCGGGGTGGATCTCGATCGCCCGGATCCAGCGCTCCTCGTCGACCGGGTTGTCCACCTGGAGCCACTCGTAGTGATCCTCGACGTCATCGGAGACATGGAACTCCGGCGCCGTGTAGACCATGTCCGGCTGTCCGAGCTTCCACTCCGAACTGAAGGCGGGGGGCTCCGGCGCCTGCGAGAGGTCGCCGGCCGGCGCGCCCGCGGCCACCCAGTTGTTGAGCGTCTCGATCTCGGCGTCGGTGAGGCTCGGGTCCTCCACGAACTCGCCGTGCTCCGGGTTGGCGAACCACGGCGGCATGGTGCGCTCGGCCGTGACTCGGCGGATCGACTTCGCCCAGGGGCGCGTCTCGTCGTAGGTCAGGAGCGACATCGGTGCGGTCTGGCCGGCGCGATGACAGCTCGCGCAGTTCTCGTGGAGGATGGGCGCTACGTGGTCCGCCCAGGTCACCTCGGAGGGGTCCGCCGCGTTGTTGGCTGGCGGCGCGGCGAGGGTGCCGGTCGCGACGAGCGCGAGGCCGAGGATGAGGAGGGGGAGGCGGGACTTCATGGGTTTCTCCTTGGGCGGTACGAGTCCGCGGATACGGCGATTGTAGCCCTCACCGGAACGCCGCGAGGATCTCTTCGTCGATCTGCTGCCAGGCCTCGGGTCGGTTGCCGACGCCGCAGAGGACGATCTCCTCGGCGCCGGCTTCGACGTACTGGTGCAGCAGGTCCTGGACGTAGGAAGCGGTGCCCCAGCAGTACCAGGGCTGGCCGGGCGACTTCGCGGCTTCCTCGTCGTTCGCGAAGAGCCGGAAGGGCAGGCCGACCGTTCTCTTGATCTCCGCGGGGTCGCGGCCGGCGTCCTCGCAGTGGCGGTCGAGGACCGTCTGCTTGTGCCTGAAGACATCGACCCCGGCGGGATGCCAGAAGTCCAGGTTGCTGATGTCGCCGTAGCGGGCGCAGGTGCGGAGCGTCCGCTTCTCGCCGTTGCCGCCGATCAGGATCGGGATGTGAGGCTTGTTGGTCGAGCCGGGCACGAGCGGCGCCTCGTCCAGGCGGTAGTGCGTGCCCTCGAAGGTGACCTTCTCGCCCTCTTCCGCCGTGAACAGCAGGCGGATGAGCTGAGCCGCCTCTTCCAGACGGTCGGAGCGCTCGCGCAGGGTGGGGAAGTCCCAGCCGTAGGCCTGGTGTTCACGCTCGAACCAGGCGGCGCCGATCCCCAGTTCCATCCGCCCGCCGCTGATGTGGTCGACGCTGGCGCAGATCTTCGCGAGCAGGGCCGGGTTCCGGTAGGTAACACCGCAGGCAAGCGTGCCGAGACGGACCCGCTCGGTCACGACCGCCGCGGCCGTGACCAGCGTCCATACCTCCAGGGCCGAGAGGTGTTCGTCGTTGGGAGCGGCCGGCGGCAGGAAGTGGTCCGAGAACCACAGGCTGCGCCAGGTGCCGTTCTCGATCGCCTGGACCGTGGCCTCGGTCTCCGACCACGGCACGCGGTAGCTGCTGAGCTGGGCGCCAAACTCCATGGGCCGTAAGTTACTCCAAGTGGTACGCTGTTCCAAGTTTGTGACGCGCGGCGATGACGGACGATATCCAGCCTCAGACCGCCGCCGATTCCCCCGGCCGCCGCTCCGACCGTCGCCGAATCGTGCCGCTGCGCACCAAGCTCGCCTTCTCCTCCGGCGGCCTTCAGGAGGGGATGGTGGTCGCCGGCCGGATCACCACCCTGATCTTCTACAACCAGGTGCTTGGCGTCCCGGCGGCGCTCTGCGGCGTCGCCTACCTGGTCGCGAGCATCGTCGACGCGGTTTCCGACCCGCTGGTCGGGGCGATCTCCGACCGATTCCGGAGCCCCTGGGGGCGTCGCCACCCGCTGATGCTGATGTCGGCCCTGCCGCTCACCGTCTCCTTCTACTTCCTGTATCAGCCCGTCTCGGGACTGGGCGAGGGCGGCCTGTTCGCGTGGATGCTCGGCTTCCTGGTCCTGCTCCGCATCTCCACGTCCTTTCACAACATCCCGCGCGACGCGCTGGGCGCGGAGCTCACCGACGACTACCACGAACGGACCTCGGTCTTCGGCTGGTACAACGTCTTCGCCACCGGCGCCGCGGTCGGGTTGAGTCTGCTGGTCCTGAACGCGATCTTTCCGTCCACGCCGGACTACCTCAACGGGCTTCTCGACCCGAGCCGCTACGTCATCCTGGCCGGGTTCGGAGCGGTCGTGGTGCTGGCGGCCGTTCTCGCGTCGACCTTCGGCACGGCCGACCAGATTCCTCATCTGCACCCGATGTCGCATCGGCGCTTCAAGTTCCGCGACCACTACGGAGAGCTGCGGCAGCTCTTCGCGAACCGTTCCTTCCTGTCGGTGACCGTCTCGTGGCTGACCATCGCCGCGGCTCAGGGCGTGCTGGACATGGTCAGCCTCTACACCTGGATCTGGGTCTACGACCTGTCGACCGAGCAGTTCTCCGTCCTGGCCTTCGCGAAGATCCCCGGGATCTTCGTGGCCCTGCGCCTCGCCACCTGGATGACGCGCCGTTTCGACAAGAAGCCGACGGTGATCATCTGCAGCGCGACTTCGGCCGTGCTGGTCGCCTTTCCTCACGTCCTGCGTCTGGCGGGCCTGTTTCCGGGGAACGACTCGGCGTTGCTGCTGCCTCTGCTGTTCGGGCCGTTATTCATCGGCTATGCCCTGGTGACGGTGATGGCCATCGTGGTCGACTCCCAGTTGGTCGACATCGCGGACGACCACGAGCTCCGGACCGGCAGCCGGGCCGAGGGCACGATCTTCTCGGTCCGGGAGTTCGCGATGAAGGCGACGGAAGGGTTCGGCGGTCTGATCGGAGGCTTCGGACTGGAGCTGATCCGGTTCCCGCAGAACGCCGAAGCGGAAGGAGTGTCGGCGGGGACCCTCACCGGCCTGCTCGTGATGAGCGGACCGCTCTGCCTCCTGATCTACGGCGTCGGCATCCTGTTCATGACGATGTACCGCCTGAACGCCGCCAGGCATGAGGAGATCCTGACCGTGCTGGAGGCGCGGCGCGCGGCTGGTGCGACGGGAGTGGGCGGCGGATGAGCCTGGAGCAGCTCAAGCGGGACTTCGACCGGGACGGCTACGTCGTCCTGCGCGGCTTTCTTTCGCGTGAGGAAGTCGAGGAACTGCGCGCCCGCGCTGCGGCGTGTCTCAGCGAAGCGAGGAGAGGCGAGGAGTACCCGGGCGTCGTCAAGAACCTGAACGGGATCGATCCGTGGTTCGAGGATCAGCTCCGGCGCGGCAAGCAGGCCGAGCTGATCTCGGCGCTGCTGGAGGCCGAGCTGGAGCCGGCCAGCGCTGGCTGCTTCGAGCGGATCCCCGGTGAGAGCTCGGGGATCAGACCCCATATCGATGCCATCGGCAACCGGCGCAGGGGCGCGACGGCGTGGATCGCCCTGGACCGCGCGGACCGGGAGAACGGCTGTCTCTTCTACGTGAAGGGCACCCACCGGCAGGACCTGCCGAGTGTCGTCGGCCTGGAGGGCTTCGGCGCCGATTCCGAGGGGGCGGTGGCGGTCGAGGTCGAGCCGGGCGACGCAACGATCCACAACTCCCGCACCGTGCACTGGTCGGAGGCGAACCGCAGCGAGCGGCCGCGCCAGGCGATCACGTACTTCTACTGGGCGGCCTCGTGCGAAGGTGATACGGCGACTGACAACGTCTGAGAAAGGGTGCAGAGGATGATTGAGAAGAAGAGACTCGTCATAGGCGTCCTGTTGGCGGCGGCCGCGTCGGCTGCGCTGCCTGCTCAGGAGATTCCGACGGCCTCGCCCGAGGACGTGGGCATGTCGAGCGAGCGCCTGCGCGAGATCGACGCCGTCATGAAACGGCACATCGACGCGGGCGAGATCCAGGGCGCGGTGACGGCCGTCGCCCGGCGCGGGAAGGTCGTCCATTTCGAGGCGTACGGCCTGATGGACGTCGAGCGCGCTCGGCCGATGGAGAAGGACGCGATCTTCCGCATGGCCTCCTCGTCCAAACCCGTGCTCGGGGTGGCGGCGATGATGATGATCGAGGAAGGCCTCTTCGATCCGGCCGACGAGGTCGCGAAGTACCTGCCGGAGTTCGAGAACATGCGGGTCGCCGTACTCAGGGAACCGGCGGACGAGGACACCAGTCCCGAGTTCGTCGTGCCGGGGCAGGAGCCCCAGTACCGTCTGGTGCCGGCGGAGCGGCCGATCACCATCCACGACCTGCTGACCCACACCGCCGGGTTGGGCAGCTACGGCCTGGGCACCGCGGTCGCGAAGCTCCCGGACGTCGGCCCGGACGACACCCTGGCGAGTCGCGTGCCTCTGTACGCCGCCATGGCGCTCGACTTTCAGCCCGGCTCGCGATGGGGCTACAGCCCGCGCTACGGCCACGACGTGGTCGCCCGGATCATCGAGATCGTGTCCGGCGTTCCATACGACGAGTTCCTTCGCGAGCGGATCTTCGAACCGCTCGGCATGGCCGACACCCACTTCTTCCTGCCTGCGGAGAAGGAGCCCAGACGGGTCGTGATTCACGGCCTCGACGCCAAGGCGAAGGGCTGGGGCGGGCCGAGCCGCTACGCCTCGGCCTCCGGCGGGCTCTCGAGCACCGCCGAGGACTTTCTTCGTTTCGAGCAGATGCTGGCCGGCGGCGGCTCCCTGTTCGGGAACCGCCTGTTGAGCACGGAGTCCGTCGCCCGGATGGCCAGTGATCAGGTCGACGGGCTCTACGGCCGGGGAGGCAAGCAGCCGGGCTCGGGCTTCGGCTACGCCGTGTCCGTCGTGCTCGACCCGGTCGCCGCGAAGAGCGCCCGCGGCAAGGGCGCCTTCGGTTGGGGCGGAGCGTTCGGCACCGTGTCCTGGACCGACCCCGCGAACGGGATCACTGCGGTGCTGATGGTTCAGCAGGGCAGCAAGGGTCTGGCATCCGGCTTCGAGAGCGCCATTCGGGACGCGATCCTCGATTGAGGAGGCGGCCCGGCCTCGCGCGCGGGGCCGGCGCACCCCGGACGCACCCGTTGATGACCGGGATCAGTCGCCCGCGAGACGGGCAGTGTACTTGCGGATGCGCTCTGCATTCGCGCCGACATCGCTGCGTCCCACTCTCGACTTGGATCGGACGTCAATGCGGCTGCCGGCGCCATCCGCGCGCACGCGAATGACGACATCGTCCTTGAAGCCGTACCAGAAGGTCGTGTCGGTTGCTTCTATGCGTCCCGCCGCGGCGTCGTCGGCCACCAGCTCCCACCCCATTGCCCCGGCTGCGGCCAGCGCCTGGGAGAAGGCTTCGGCGGGCGGTGCGTCCAGCATCACCGAACGGAGATCCGGATATCCCTCACGCTGCTGCTCGGCAACTGCGGGGTCGTACTCCGGAGGATTCGGGGCGTCGGCCCGGAGGGGGAGAATCGCGACGAAGGCCGGCGGATCGTCGGTGTCGGTCGTGATGTCATGGATCGGCGGGACCGATCGGGCAAGCGCCTGCTGCCCTGCCGGGACCATGTAGCAAACCGCTCCCAATGCGGCAGCCACCAGGCCGGCCGCGACGTTCTGCCAGTGCAGGCGCCGGAGCATGGCCCAGACCGTCGCGATCAACGCGATGCCCGCCGCGCCTGCCGAGATGAGAGCGCCCCACCGGAGAACGGTGAAGGACATCCCGAGCCCGAGCAGGCCCGTGCGGTAGCCCAGGGCGGCGGCGAGCAGGAGCAGACCGCCGACGGCGACGGCGCCGGTGCCGGCACAGACGACGGGCGACCAGGTGCGAGACGTGGTTCCGGTCGTGCTGCTCATTTGGAGATTCTATTGCCGCTGAGGAAGGCGCCCCAGGGAACCGCTTCCGATGGGACTTTTCAGCGCCTCCGGATCCGTGTATACACAGGTCTTGGCAAGCGACAACGAACGCGACGGGAGAGAACCACGATGGACGATGTGACGAGCGAAGCGAAGTGCCCGGTCCTGGCAGGAACCGACCGACATACGGCGATGGGGACCATCGCGAATCAGCGCTGGTGGCCGAACCAGTTGAACCTGAGGGCTCTCCACCAGAACTCGGCCCTCTCCGATCCGATGGGCGAGGACTTCGACTACGCCGAGGAATTCGCGAAGGTCGACCTGGACGAGCTGAAGCAGGACATCGAGGAGGTGATGACCACCTCCCAGGACTGGTGGCCGGCGGACTACGGCCACTACGGGCCGCTCTTCATCCGGATGGCGTGGCATTCGGCGGGCACGTACCGGATCGGCGACGGCCGCGGCGGCGGCGCCTCCGGCACGCTCCGTTTCGCGCCGCTCAACAGTTGGCCCGACAACGTGAGCCTGGACAAGGCGCGGCGGCTGCTCTGGCCGGTCAAGCAGAAGTACGGCCGGAAGCTCTCCTGGGCCGACCTGATGATCTTCACCGGCAACTGTGCCCTGGAGTCGATGGGCTTCGAAACCTTCGGTTTCGCGGGCGGACGCGAGGATGTCTGGGCGCCCGAGGAGGACATCTACTGGGGCTCCGAAGGCACCTGGCTTGGTGACGAGCGATACACGGGCGACCGCGAGCTGGAGAATCCGCTCGGGGCCGTCCAGATGGGCCTCATCTACGTGAATCCGGAGGGACCGAACGGCACGCCGGATCCGGTCGCCGCGGCGCGCGACATTCGGGAGACGTTCCGCCGCATGGCGATGAACGACGAGGAGACGGTGGCACTGATTGCCGGCGGGCACACGTTCGGCAAGGCGCACGGCGCCGCCGATGCGGGCGAGCACGTCGGCGCCGAGCCCGAGGGCGCCGGCCTCGAGGAGCAGGGCCTCGGCTGGAGCAACACGTTCGGCACCGGCAAGGGCGGCGACACGATCACCAGCGGCCTGGAAGGCGCCTGGACCACCTCCCCGGCGAAGTGGGACAACAACTTCTTCGAGAACCTGTTCGGCTACGACTGGGAACTGACGAAGGGCGCGGGCGGCGCGTACCAGTGGACGCCGAAGGACGAGGCGGCGGCCGGCACCGTGCCGGACGCGCACGATCCGGCGAAGCGGCACGCTCCGATGATGCTGACGACGGACCTTTCGTTGAAGGTCGACCCGATCTACGAGCCGATCGCCAGACGCTTCCATGAGAACCCCGACGAGTTCGCGGATGCCTTCGCCAGGGCCTGGTACAAGCTGACCCACCGCGACATGGGGCCGCGCAGCCGCTGTGTCGGCGCGTGGGTTCCGGCGGAACCGCAGCTCTGGCAGGACCCGGTGCCCGATGTCGACCACGAGCTGATCGACGATGACGACGCCGTGGCGCTCAAGAGCCGGATCCTCGATTCGGGGCTGTCGGTCTCGCAGCTCGTCTCGACCGCCTGGGCGTCGGCTGTGACGTTCCGCGGCACGGACAAGCGCGGCGGCGCCAACGGCGCGCGCATCCGGCTCGCGCCGCAGAGGGACTGGGCCGTCAACGACCCGGCGCGACTGGGTGACGTTCTGCAGGCGCTGGAGGCGATCCAGGCCGACTTCAACGCCTCGCAGTCCAGCGGCAAGCGGGTCTCGCTCGCCGACCTGATTGTCCTCGGCGGCTGCGCGGCGGTCGAGGAGGCGGCGAAGAGTGCCGGCTCCGAGATCGAGGTGCCCTTCTCGCCGGGTCGGACGGACGCGGTGCAGGAGCAGACCGACGTCGAGTCCTTCGCCGTGCTCGAACCGACCGCGGACGGCTTCCGGAACTACCTCGCGAACGGACATGGGAGACCCGCCGAAGCGCTGCTCGTCGACCGGGCGCAGATGCTGACGCTCACGGCGCCGGAGATGACGGTGCTGGTCGGCGGCCTGCGCGTCCTGGGAGCGAACGCCGGCGGGTCCGAACTCGGCGTCTTCACGGCACGGACCGGGACGTTGACGAACGACTTCTTCGTCAACCTGCTCGACATGGCAACCGACTGGCAGGCCAGCGCCGACAGCGAGGGCGTCTTCGAGGGCCGCGACCGCGGCACCGGCGAGCTCAGGTGGACCGGCACGGCGGTCGACCTCGTCTTCGGCTCGAACTCACAGCTTCGCGCCGTCGCCGAGGTCTACGCCTGCGACGACTCGCAGGAGCCGTTCGTGCGTGACTTCGTGGCGGCCTGGAACAAGGTGATGAACCTGGACCGGTTCGACCTCTAGCCGGCTAGGAGCCGGCGCGGCAGAAGACTGGGTGCGCCGGCGCCCCCGCCGGCATCCGGCGCGAAGCGCCGGCCTCTGGCGGCTCTAGCCAGCCGGCGGCAGCAGCATCTGCTCCATCGCGGCCACGAACGCCTGCCGCGACGGCAGACTGTCGATCAGGCCGCTGAGCCGCTCGGCGTCAGCGCCGACGGGGTTGTGCACCGGGACGTCGTCCGCGGTCACGCACTCGTAGATCCTGTCGGCCACTTCCTGCGGGTCCTGCGGTTTGCCGCCTGAGACGATCGCCGCGAAGTGGTCGCGGAGCTTCTCCGAGTGTTCGACGAGCTGCGGGTCGCCCGTCTCGATGTAGTTGTCTGTGTTGTCGCCGAACGCGGTCGTCAGGTAGGCCCCGGGCGCGACGGAGACGATGCGGATGCCGAGCGGCTTGTACTCGAGCGCCAGCGCCTCGGTCAGGCCCTCGACCGCGAACTTCGACGACGAGTAGACCGAGTTGCCGAGCAGGCCCATCAGGCCCGCCATCGACGTCACGTTGACGACGCAGCCGGCGCCCCGCTCCCGCATGTCGGGCAGGGCGCGGCGCATCACGTTCATCAGGCCGAAGACGTTCGTCTCGTAGATGTCGCGGACGGAGTCATCGGGCGACTGCTCGAAGAGCGCGTTGCTGCCGTAGCCGGCGTTGTTCACGACCGCGTCGATCGCGCCGAAGTCGGCGATGCCGCGTTCGAACGCGGCGTCGATGCTCTCCGGGTCCTTAACGTCCAACTTCGTGACGAGAACTCCGTCGAGCCCGACGAGGTCGGTTTCCTTCTCGGGCGAACGCATGGTGGCCACGACGTTCCAGCCGTTGGCCCGGAAGGTCTTCGCCGCGAGCTTGCCGAAGCCGGTCGAGCAGCCGGTGATGAGTACGGTTCGGTCGGTCATCTATCTGGGTCTCCCTGTAGGGGTTTGTTTGCTGAGAGAGCGCGCTAGGCCGGCGCGGGAACCGGCTTCGCTGCCGGCCTCCGGTGTCCGGACGAAAAGCGGCAGAATGGTAGACGAGGATCGCGAAAACCGGGAGGAGAGGAACCATGCCACGACCAACGATCGGTTTCATCGGACTCGGCGCCATGGGCGAGCCGATGGCGGAGCGTCTGCTCGACGCCGGCTATCGGGTGGTCAGTTCCGTCCACCGCAGCCGCGACGCGATCGAGCGGCTCGCCGCGAAGGGGATCGAGGAGGTCGCGACTCCGCGCGAAGTGGGCGAGCACGCCGACATCCTGATGACGATCGTCTGGGACGAGGACCAAACCGACCGCGTGCTGCGCGGTGCTGACGGCGCGTTGAGCACGCTGCCCGAGGGCGCGATCATCGTGGTGATGAGCACCATGTCGCCGGTCTACTGTCAGGAGCTGGCGCGAGAAGCGGCAGCGAGAGGTGTGGACGTGATCGACTGCCCGGTCAGCGGCCTGGTGGCCGGCGCCCGCGAGGGCACGCTCACCTTGATGGCCGGAGGCGATGCGACGACGATCGACCGTTGCCGGGAGGCCTTCGACGTGCTCGGCACGACGATGCACTGCGGCGGCGTCGGCGCCGGCCAGGCGATGAAGATCGGCAACAACGCGATCGTCCTCGGCACCTGGGCGCTCATCCAGGAGGTGCGGGATGTCGTCGGCGCCTACGGTATGGACCTCGACCGCTTCATGGAGATCCTGAACGAGTCGACCGGCCGGAGCTTCGTGTCGAAGAGCTTCCCGATGCCTCGGCGGCGCGTGACTTGGCCGGCAATGCCCGTCAAGGACCTCTCGCTGTGCCTCGCCGTCGCGCGGCAACTCGGCATCGAGGCGCCGCTGGTGCAGGCGAGTCTGGACTCCGGTCAAACGGAGGATTGAGGACGCGGCCTTTCCGCGCTCCCAGTGGGGGATTCAGGCAGCCGCCTTGTACGCCCGGTACGGCACGACGACGAACAGCGGCAGGATGATCAGGGCGATGAAGCCCCAGGCGATGGTGCCGTAGCCACGGGCGACGAGGTCGATGATGCCGACCGTGGAGAGGGCGGCGGCGGCCATGAGGACGAGGACGGCGGTCAGCGCCTTCTGTCCCGGCGTGAGTTCGCCGGAGGCGGGCCTCCACCGGCGGGGCAGGTCGCTCAGGTTGCGTTCGACGCGATGGACGAGGGCGTGGATGGAGCCGACGGCGGTCTCGACGAGGGTCCAGCCTGCGACGACTCCGAAAATGGCGATCCAGAGCGCCGCGCCGCCGGCGCGTCCGTCGGCGGCGGCGGAGATCAGCCGCAGCCAGGGCACTTCCGCCTCCATGACGGAGGCGTGGGGGAACCGCAGGAGGCAGGCGAGGGTCAGGGCGAACGGGATGGTCATCGCGAGGCCGGAGAGGAGTCCGGAAGTGAAGGTCTCTCTGCGCCGGGTCTGACGGTGCAGGCAGAAGAGGACGGCCGGGACCACGGCGACGTTGTAGGCGACGTACAGCAGCGCCGCAATCGTCACCTCCAGAGAGCCTGCCTCTGAGCCGGGCGGTGGCTGAGCGGCCGCGTCGCCTTCCCCGACCGGCGCCGTCAGCACCAGGACCGAGAAGGCGCAGTAGCCCAGGTAGAGGGCCGCTGAGCCCCAGGTCTTCGCCCGTTCGATGAAGCCGGACCCGCGCCACGACAGGAAACCGACGCATGCCAGGGCCAGGACCAGGCTCAGCGGTTTCGGAAACCCGAGGGTCTGCTGGAGAACCTCGCCGATAGCCGCCGTCATCACCGCGATGACGAGCATCATCATGGTCAGGAAGAGGATGTCGACCAGCCACCAGAACGGCCCGACGAGGTTCCGGCTCCAGGCCTTGTAGTCGTACGCGCCGGCCAGCCGCGCCAGCTCGAAGGCAAGCGCCATGACGATCGAGAAGCAGACGGCGATGATCGCGACGGCCAGCCAGCCCCGGTTCCCGAAGCGGCCGGCGTACTCGACGACTTCCCGGCCCGTGGCGTAGCCGCCGCCGATGATCATCGACTGCGCGATGATCGCCGGCAGGAGGAGAGTGTGGAAGCGCGTCGGCGCCCGGCCCTGCATGCGCGCGGGTCGCGGGCGTCAGTCGGCCGCGCGATCGAAGCGGATCGGCGGGATGGCCGGCTCGAGCGGCAGGTAGACGACGTTGATCTTCCCGTCGTTGCCGTAGTCGAAGCGGACCTTGGCGCCGCCGCGGTCCGCGCCCGGCGAGCCGCCCGGAAGATCGTAGGGGACCATCCACACGTCGTAGTGGTAGTGCTGGAGCGGGAATTCGACGCCCGTGACCTCGACGACCAGGCCGTCGTCCTCCAGTCGCACGGTCGACTTGCCGTAGCCGGGATGCTCGTACTCGCCGGCGTGGTCGGCGAGCGGGTGCGAGGGACTGGTGTCCGGCACGGCGGCCGCGAGGTCCTTCTTCTTCGCTTCTTCGGCCTTCTCTTCCGCTTCCGCGATCTGCTTGCGCGTCCTCTCCGCCCAGTCGATCGGCTCGAGGCCGAGCATGCGGTCGAACGCGTTGCGCACGACGAGCGAAGGCACCGTTCCGGAGTAGGTGGTGTTGGACAGCGCGACGACGCCGATCTTCTCGTCGGGCAGCCACTCCATCGCTGAGATGAAGCCGTCGATGCCGCCGCCGTGGCTGACGTGCTTGCGCCCCCGGTAGCTGCTCACCATGAGGCCGAGACCGTAGCTGGGGTCGCCGATCTCGGGGCCGTTCTGCAGGCGCGCCTGGAGCGGGCCGGTCATCACCATCTGCGGTAGCTGCATGTACCTGGCCGACGCCTCCTTCAGGAGCTGCTTGTCGCCGACCTTGCCGTAGGCGATGTGGAACTGCACGTAGGTGGCGAGGTCCCGGGCCGACATGTTGATCGAACCGGCCGGGCCGATCGCGTCGATGTTGCGGAAGGGCAGGCGTTCGATCTCCTCGTCCGCGGTGTAGCCGTAGGAGAAGTCCTCGTCCTCCTGCATCTGGATCACCGAGAAGGTCGCCCGTTCGATGCCGAGCGGAGTGAGGATGCGATCCCGGACGAGCTCCTCCCAGGACTTGCCGCCGATCCGCTCGGAGACGATGCCGGCGGTCATGAACATGAGGTTCTGGTACTGGTACCTGCTCCTGAAGGAGGCGGAGGGCTCCAGGTGGTGGAGACCGGCCAGCAGCTCGGCGCGGCTCCTGCCCGTCGCGTACCAGTACGAGTCGTGCCTGGGCAGGCCCGAGCGGTGCGTCAGCAGGTCGGCGGCGGTCATCTCCTCCGTCGCCGCCGGATCGTGGAGCCGGAACTCGGGCACCACGTTGCGGACCGGGTCGGTCCACGTGAGGGCGCCGTCGTCCACCTGCATGGCCAGGAGCGTCGCCGTGAAGGACTTCGTGTTGGAGCCGATCGCGAAGAGCGTGTCCGGCGTCACCGGCAGCTCCTCCTCGACGTTGCGCCAGCCGTAGCCCCTGGCGAACACGGTCTTGCCGTCCTCGACGATCGCCACGCCGAGGCCCGGCACCTTCGACTCCTTCATGATCGATTCGACCCATTCGTCGAATCCCTGGAGGCGTTCGTCGACTGTCGCGGCCGAAAGAGGGCCGGCGGTGACGGCGAAGGCCAGAGCAACGGCCAGCAGCGTGTAGCGCGGAAGTCTCATCCCCAGATCTCCTCCAGAACCCGGCGGAAGTTGCCGCCGAGGATGCCCCGAATGTCGGGGTCCGTGTAGCCCCGCCGGACCAGGCCCTCGGTGAGGTCGAAGACCCGTTGGGGGTGGGCCACTTCCGGGATGTCGATCTGGTCCCGGAAGCGGTACTTGCCCGTGGTGAACGAGGCCCTGAGCCGCTTCATGTCCTCCGCGGGCATGTTGTCGTAGCCGTAGAGGTCGACGTCGCTGCCGATGCCGACGTGTTCGGCGCCGATCCGCTCCGTGAGGTAGTCGAAGTGGTCGAGGTAGTGCTCGACGGTGGTCGGCTCGTCGGCCTTGACGAACATCCGCACGCCGGTGACGCCGAAGACGCTGCCGTCCCTCCCGACCGCGTCGATCACCTCGTCCGGCTTGCAGCGGACGTGGCCGTCCGCGAGGGCCCGGACGTTCGAGTGAGTAACCAGGACGGGCTTCTTCGAGGCCTCGAAGGCGTCGAGCGACGTGCGGTCGCCGCAGTGGGACACGTCCACCCCCATCCCGACGTCGTTCATCCGCTCGATGATCGCGACCCCCCAGTCCGACAGGCCGCCGTCGATCCGGTCGGTGGAGCCGGTGCCGATCAGGTTGCGCGCGTTGTAGGTCAACTGCGACACGCGCTGGCCGAGCCCGTAGAAGTAGTCCACGTCGTCCAGCGAGTGGAAGTGGTCGGCGTTCTGCACGCCGAAGATCATGCCGGCGCGGCCGCTTCGCGCCGCCTCGTCGAGGTCCGCGGCTCGGGCGACGCGGAGCATCCGGTGTCCGTTGTGCGCGACGATGCCGTTGACTCCCGCCACCCGCTCGAGGACCGATTCCCGCGCCCCGAAGGGGCCGGTTCCCACCGCGTCGAGAACGGCGTCGATACCGGAGAGATCGAGATCGTCCCAGAAGGACTCGGGAATGTTCTCGGGATTGCCGTACCAGGCCCGCATGGTCGAGGACGCCAGCGTCAGCGGACTCAGCATGTCGATGACCAGCGAGTCGCCGACCAGGTCGACCGCCCGCGTCGAGTAGCGCTCCTCGCTCTGGGCGAACAGCCGGTGCCGGCCGAAGCCGAGGTACGGCGCGCCGACCGTCGAGGCGGCGAGGAGGGCGCCCGCCCTGGCGCCGTGCCCGACCAGAGTTCTGCGTGACAGGCGAGTGTCACCGGGAGTCGCCTTTGGCATGGGTGGGCTCCTTGGTCGAGGTCGTCCGTGTGTGCAGGGACTAGCGCAGCAGGGTGTATACCATCGACGCTCCGTGGTTGTGACTCGATCAACTGCAGCGAGAGCGGTCCCTTTCCTTGCCGCGCTTCTGCTCCTGGGCTGCGGCCCCACAGCCGACGAGAGCGGCGACGGCGACTCCCAGGAGTTCGACGTCGTCTTCCAGGGCGCCCGGGTCATCGACCCCGAGAGGCGGCTCGACGAGGTCAGGAACGTCGGCATCCGCGGCGACGTCATCGCCGCCCTGACTGAGGAGCCCCTGGCCGACGCGCTCGCCGACGGAGGCGTCCTGATCGACGCCGCCGGACTCGTGCTGGCGCCGGGCTTCATCGACCTCCACGCCCACGGCCAGAGCCCGAAGGCGCAGGAGTACCAGGCGAGGGACGGCGTGACCACGGCGCTCGAGCTGGAGTGGGGCGTCCCCGACGTCAGGTCGTTCCTGGACTCCAGGCGGGGAAGGTCGCTCCTGAACTACGGCGTCACGGTCAACCACGGCGCCACCAGGGGCCTGGAGGTCGTACCGGACGATGAACGTGCGGCTCTCGCGGCTGCCTTCGCGGCCGCCAGCGCCGAGGACGAACCGCTCGACTCCATGAGCGACGCCGGGGCAAGGACGTACTACTCCGAGCTGCCTCCCGAGCGCTTCCCCGCCATGCTGGAGCATCTGCAGCGCGGGCTCGACGAGGGCGCGCTGGGCATCGGGCTCGCCACCCAGTATTACCCCGGCGCCACCCGGCGGGAGATCTACGAGGTGTTCCGCTTCGCCGGCGAGAAGCGGGCCACCATCCACACCCACGTCCGCTCGATGACGATCGACGCGATGCAGGAAGTCCTGGCCAACGCGGTCGGCACCGGAGCGCCGCTGCACATCGTCCACGTCAACAGCATGGCGCTCGGCGAGATCGACACGGTGCTCGGCCTGATCGGCGGCGCGAGGAAGGCGGGGCTGGACGTGTCGACCGAGGCCTACCCCTACACGGCCGGCTCGACCAGCATCGAGTCGTCCATCTTCGACGAGGGCTGGCAGGACCTTCTGGGGATCGACTACGGCGACGTGCAGTGGGAGGACACGGGGGAGCGGCTGACGAAGGAGACCTTCGAGCGGTATCGCCGCGAGGGGGGCACCGTGATCCTCCATGTGATGAAGGAGGAGTGGATCGAGACGGCGCTCGCAAACGACTGGGTGATCGTCGCGTCCGACGGCATGCCGTACGCCCCGCGCGCTCACCCGCGGACGGCCGGCACCTACTCGCGGATCCTGGGGCGCTACGTGCGCGAACGGGGCACGCTCGACCTGATGACGGCCCTTCGGAAGATGAGCCTGCTGCCGGCGGACCGGTTGGCGACGATGTCCGACCAGACGAGGAACAAGGGGAGGATCCAGGTCGGCGCCGACGCGGACATCGTCGTCTTCGACCCGGACACGGTGATCGACACCGCCACCTTCGAAGGCGGGCTCTCGTTCTCGGAGGGCATCGTCCACACGATGGTGAACGGGGTGTTCGTCGTGCGCGACGGCGAGACGGTGCAGGGAGTGAGCCCCGGCCGCGCGATCGTCGGGCGCTACGCCGCGCAGCCCTGAAGAACGGTCGGCCGTAGCCAGTTGCCGGCGTGACAGTCGAGACCAGGGCCCCCGGCGGTGTCGGCGCGGCCGAACAGTCCGCCGACTATCCCTCGCTCGGCGCCGCGAACTACGGCGTCGTCCTCCTGTTCCTCGCCTATGTGCTGTCGTTTCTCGACCGCAACATCCTCTCGCTGCTGGTCGGTCCGATCCGCGAGCAGTTCGGGATCACCGACTTCCAGTACAGCCTGCTGGCCGGGGCCGCGTTCGCGCTCGTGTACAGCTTCGCCAGCTTCCCCCTGGGCCGGCTCGCCGACCACTACTCGCGCCGGCTGATCGTCGCCGCCAGCGTCGCCTTCTGGAGCCTGGCGACGGCGGCGGGCGGTCTGGCCAACAGCGTGACCCAACTCTTCGTTTCGCGGATGGCGGTCGGCGCTGGCGAGGCCGGGCTCGCCCCGCCCGCCTACTCGATCATCACCGACAGCTACCGCCCGGCGCACTTCGGCTACGCGATGTCCTTCTACAAGACGGGCGTGCGGGTCGGCGGCGGCTTCGCCCTGGTCATCGGCGGTCTGCTCATCGACTACTACACCCGTATCGGTCCGCTCGATGTACCGCTCGTCGGCACGCTCCAGCCCTGGCAGGCGACGCTGGTGACGGTCGGCCTGCCCGGGGTCCTGCTGGCCCTCCTGCTGCTGACGATGGTCGAGCCGCGGCGAAAGGAGCTGGCGGTCTCGCGGAGCGGCCGGGAGCGCCTGCCAGTCCGCGAGTTCGTCAGGTTCATCTGGCAGCGGAAGCGCTGCTACCTGCCGCTGTTCATCGGTTCGTCGATGCTGGCGATGGCCGGCTACGGTTCCTCCGCGTGGTACCCCGAGTTTCTCGTCCGCAACTACGGCCTGAGCCGGGGGGAAGCCGGGACGAGCTACGGCACGATCTCGATCATCACCGGGGTCGTCGGCATCATGGTCGCGCCGTGGATCGCCAACCGCCTCGCGGCGCGCGGCTACAAGGACGCCTACGTGCGCACCCTGCTGGCGACGACCCTGATCGCCACGTTGCCCTCGATCGCGGCGCCGCTCGTCGGCAGCGCGACGATGACCCTCCTGCTGCTGGTGCCGGCGATGATCTTCTCGGGCGCCTACCTCGGCGTCATGGCGGCGGCCTTCCAGCCGATCACTCCCAACCAGATGCGCGGCCAGGCCACCGCCTTCTACATCTTCCTGACCAGCTTCATCGGCATGGCCTTCGGCACGAGCACCCTGGCCGCGTTCACCGACTTCCTCTTCCAGGACGACGGCAAGGTCCACTACTCCCTCGCCACGATGCAGGCGATCTTCAAGCCGGCGGGCGCGTTGCTGTTCTGGTACTGCCTGTCGGCGTACCGGAAGGCGATGGAGGAGGCGGGGACGTGGGAGGTGGATTGAGAAAGTGGGTGGCGATCGCTGCTCTCACTTGTCTTGTTCCCGGTCCTGTGCGGTGCGGGCATCCAGTCCGAACCGGTCCGCGAAGCTCTGGCGACTGAGTTGCGCGCGCTCCGCAGCCGGATTGTCCACGACTCGGCAAGGCAGTCGCGTTTCGCCGCGCACATGGGCAAGCACTTCTCCAAGTGCGGCTTCCACCTGGCGGCCCGTCTCCGTTCGCTGAGTCGTCATGGGTCTTCCTCTTGCCGACCGGCAGGTCGCCTTCCAGCGTCCAGCTGCCTGCGAATCCGGCGCGCGTCCCGCGCCACGTCCTGGATCTGCTCGGTGTCGTCCTCGCGCTGCTGCAAGCGGATCTCCTCCTCGGTGGTGCTGTCGACCTTCGCAACGTCGATCCTCCCTGCGGGAAAGGTCGTCGGGTCGCCGGGATCAATCCTGACGTGGGTTGTGCTCATAGTCTGATTGGGATCTGAGTGCCGATGGGGCCGGCGAGAAGCTCGACGGTCTTTCGAGGCCTACCGTAACCTGACCCCTCGCGTGTGCGCCACTGGTCGGGCGGAGGCTGGCTCACAGCACGCGACGAACTGCGCGCTCTCCCGGCGTGTCGGCGACCCCGAGGCGTCCTTGGGCCCGGACGCTGGCGCGTGCGCTCTAAGGCTGTGGTTGGGCGGCTGCGAGGGAGTGCTGTCAAGAGAACTTGACAGCGCCGGTATAGTCGGCCGTTCCGTCCCACGGGTTCCCGCCTCGATCGCCTCCGCTTGAGCGTCGCGTCGGCCCCGGCTTCCTTGCGAAATGAAGGAGATGACGAAGACCCGGGACGGCCGAGCTGAGGAAGGCGCCACCGGATGAAACTCACCCTCCAGCAGCTAGAAGCGCACCTATGGGGCGCCGCGAACATCCTGCGCGGCAAGACAGCGGGACAGGACTACAAGAACTACATCCTGTCGCTGATGTTCTACAAGCGGCTCTGCGATCAGTGGGAGTGGGAGGCAGATGACGCCATCGCTGAGCAGGAACGGCAGCAGGGTCGGCCGTTCACAGAGGAGCAGAAGGCGATCTTCCGAAAGCGGGGAGAGCATCGCTACGACATCCCGGATGGTTCCCGGTGGGGAGACGTCAAGGCGGTCTCGGTGAAGATCGGCGAAACCCTGACGGACGCGATGCGGGCCGTGGCTGACGCCAACGACGAACTCCGGGGTGTGTTCACGGTGGACTGGAACCAGCCGGCACCCGATGGGTCAGGCACGCCGCTAATCGCCAATGAAGTCGTCCATGCGCTGGTCCAGCACTTTGACGAGCATGACCTTTCGAATCGCAGCGTACCGGCCGATGTACTGGGTCGAGCCTACGAGTATCTCATCAAGAAGTTCGCCGACGACGCCGGTGCGAAGGCGGGTGAGTTCTTCACGCCTCCGGAGGTGGTGGACACCCTAGTGCGCATCCTGGAGCCGCACCCCGGTGACACGGTCTACGACCCGACCGGAGGCTCCGGCGGGATGCTCGTGCACACAGCCGACTATCTTCGCGAACACGGTCATCGCCCGACCCACGCGCGTTACTTCGCGCAGGAGATGAACTGGGGAAACGCGGCCATCGGCAAGATCAACTCCGTCCTCCACGATCTCGAAGCCGACATACGAGCAGGTCACAGCACGATCACCGATCCGCAGTTTCTCGAAGGTGGAGAAGTGCGCAGGTTCTCTCTGGTGCTTGCGAATTTTCCGTTTTCGGACGACTACTGGTGGCTGAAACCGGAACAGCGGACCGACGACAAGAAGAAGAAGGCCAAGCTTAAGAAGGAGGTCTTCGTCAAGGAGGGCTACAAGGACCGATTCGGCCGCTTTGGCCGTGACTCCGGCTTTCCGGCACCGCCGGCGAACTACGGGGACTACGCGTTCATTCTCCACATTCTTGCTTCGCTCTCTGACAACGGCCGCGCCGGGATCGTCTGCCCGCAAGGCGTGCTCTTTCGCGGTCAGCCGAAGACCGAGGTAGAGATCGGTGGTTTAGACGCCAATGGAAACCCCAAGGTGAGGCGGCGTAAGGCCGACGACGAGCATCTCATTCGCCGGGCGCTGCTTGAGTCCCGGCTGATCGACGCCGTCATCTCGCTGCCGCTCAACATCTTCTACGGCGCAGGCGTACCCGCGTGCCTGTTGATCCTGCGCAAGCACCGCCCCGAAGACCGCCGCGGCCAGGTTCTGTTGATCTATGCCGCCCGCCACTACCGGGAACTCTCGGCACAGAACGAGCTGCGTCCGCAGGACGTGATGCGGATGCTCGTGCACTACCACTCCTATGGTGATGCATCGAAGGTGTCCAGGCTTGTGGAAGAGCACCGCGAGAGAATCCACCGTGAAATCGACCTGCGTGAGGCGGACGAGGTCGGCCGACTGGAGGCCGAGTACCCGAAAGGCAAAGAGCTCGGGGCGAAGGTCGCGGAGCGGGACGAGCGCATCGCCGAGACGCACCGTAAGGCAGAGGCTGACCGTGCGGATGTCAGCAAGGTGGGAGAGGAGCTCGTTGCCCTGTACGCCCATCCCGACGAGCTGCTCAAGCATGCCCGTGTGGTCGACATGGAGGAGATCGGGGAGAACGAGTTCAACCTCAACGTGCCCCGGTATGTAGACACTTTCGAGCCAGAGCCGCGGATGGAGGTCGATGAAGCGCTCAGGACACTCGCCAATGCCGAGAAGAAGGCGAAGAGAGCCGAGGCGACCCTCCTGAGTCTCTTGCGGGATGTCGGATATGCCGTCAACAAGTAGGGTCCTCTCAGCGTGTCAGGTCTTCGACGTCCGAACCGCGCCCGCCGGTTGGGCATGCGTCCCGTTGGGAGAGCGCATCGACTTGGCGTATGGAAGTGGTTTGCCTGAAGAGGACCGGAATCCGGGCGACATCAATGTCTACGGATCGAACGGCGTCGTTGGAAGCCATACTTGTGCGCTCGTGAACGGCCCTGGGATTCTCGTCGGCCGTAAGGGCACGGTGGGCGCCGTTCACTATGCGAGCGGTCCGTTCTGGCCAATCGACACGGTCTACTACGTTGTTCCGCGTCGTGAGGACAACCTCCGCTTCCTCCACCACCTCCTGAGTTACTTGCCTCTGAAGTTCCTGAACGCTGCTACTGGCGTACCCGGGCTATCCCGTCGGGACGCTTACTCGCTGCTCGGAGTCTTCCCTCCAGTAGAAGAGCAAGTTGGCATCGCCCGCATTCTTGACGCGGCGGATACGGCGTTGGAACGCGCTCATGAGGCTGCGGCACGGGCCCGAAATCTGGTCGTGAGCGTCGCTGCAGATCTTCTTGGTCGTGGGTTGGGCGGTAGTGGGAGATTGCGCTGTCCACGAGAGAGTCCCGGCGCCTTCGCGGCCACAGCACTTGGACCAGTCCCGCGCGATTGGCGGCTGAGCACGGTAGGGGAGGAGTTCGACGTGCAGAGCGGCTTCGCTCTCAACAGTGGGCGCCGGCCCCGCCTCCGGAGACGACGGTACCTGCGTGTTGCAAATGTCCAGCGTGATTCCCTGGACTTGTCGGACGTCCAGGAGCTGGAAGCGAAGGATGACGAGTTTGCACTTCGAACCTTGGCGCTCGACGATCTGGTTGTCGTGGAAGGTCATGCGGACAGTATGGAGATTGGCCGTTGTGCTCGCGTGACGGCGGATGCGGCGGGAATGACGTTTCAGAACCATCTGTTCCGCCTTCGCACGACAGGTGAGGTGATGGCGGGCTTTGCGTCCATGTGGCTGAACTCAAGATATGCCGAGCGATTCTGGAATGCCCGCTGTGCAACGAGCTCCGGCCTTCACACGATAAACCAGCGTACGCTGAAGCAGCTTGCCCTGCCAGTCCCGTCGGCGTCTGAACAGGGAGACATAGACTGCGTTGTTGGGCAGTGCAAGCGCTTCCGAGACGCTCTTCTCCAGAAGCAGGCCAAGCTGGAAGCACTCAAGTACTCCCTGATGCACGACCTCCTCACCGGCAGGGTCCGGGTCGACGTTACGGCAGAGGCCTTAGCGGTATGAGCGAGTACGGCTATGTCGAGCAGCCGATCCTGAACTGGCTTTGCGGGGAGCCTAGAGCTACGGGCCGCGTGGGTGGGCTCGGGTGGACGTATCGCGACGAGGCGGGCATGGCGGAGTTGGGTAGGCCCTTGGAAGACCCTCTCGTTGAGCAGCTGTTGAAGGAGGCTATCGTTCGCATCAACCCGTACGTGGAGACGGAGGCGCAGGCGCTTACGGCAGTGAAGGCACTCCGCAACGCGATGGAACAGCCGGATCGGCTCACCGCGAACCGCGCGACACTCGACCTGCTGCGTGACGGCGCCAGGGTCGTGCTACGACCTGGGGAAGACGCCCGGACCGTGGAGTTCATTGCGTTCGACGCGGAGCGTCAGAGTCTCAACGACTTCATCGCAACGAATCAGTATCGCGTGCAGGGCGTAAGGCAGTGCCGTGACGACACGGTGCTGCTGGTCAACGGCATTCCCCTCGTGGTCGCTGAGTACAAGAGCTATGTGACCAGCGGCGACGACTGGCGCAAAGCGGTGCACCAGCTGCACCGCTACCAGCGGCAGGCCCCCTTGATGCTGGCTCCCAGCGTGTTCTGCGTGGCCGCCGACGAGGAGGAGTTCCGCTACGGGACGGTGCTGTTTCACGATGCTAGTGAAGAGGAGGTCAAGCGCCACCTCGACCAGTGGGGCCGTTGGCTCAGCCTCTATCCAGACCATCACGGCTGGTGGAACGAGCCCGAAGCCGAGGAGCCGGTCGATCCTCTGGAGGTCCCTGTCAAGGGTCTCCTGCGGCTGAAACCGGCGCACGTACTCGACTTCCTGCAGCACTTCGTCGTCTTCGAGACCAACAGAGGCGCAACCAAGAAGAAGATCGCGCGCTATCACCAGTTCGAGGCGGTGAACGAGCTGGTGGATCGTACGGTGGCCCAGGTGGGTCGGGGCGTCACCGCCCAGGATCGGACGGGCCTCATCTGGCACACCCAAGGCTCCGGCAAGACCCTCACGATGGTGTGCGCGGGCCAGAAGCTGCGTCGACACGCGGCGCTCGATAACCCCACGGTGCTTATCGTCGTCGACCGACGCGACCTCAAGACGCAACTCTCGGACGACTTTGAGGCATGCGACTATCCCAACGTCGAGAAGGCGTTGGGCGTCCAGGACCTGAAGCGGAAGCTGCGGAGTGACTGGCGCGGAACATTGGTGACGACATTGCAGTCTTTTCAGCAGATGGACGACCTCGACCCGGTAGGGCGCGACAACATCGTGAGCTTGGTGGACGAGTGTCACCGTTCGCAAACCGGCACGAGCAAGGGCAGTCGCGAGAGCCATGCGCTCACCATGCGCACCAAACTACGTGACGGTTTTCGGTTCGGCTTCACGGGGACGCCCATCGACCGCACGCTGCGGAACACCCACCGGGACTTCGGCCCGCTGAAGGACGGCGTGCAGGAGCGCTACTTGAGCTACTACGGCATACGCCGTTCGATTCAGGACGGGACGACCTTAGAGGTGCACTACGTTCGGGATCCGGTGCCCATCGAAGTCGACGAGAAGCCATTGAGCATCGGGTTCGAGGGAATCTGCGAAGAGATGGAACTGGAGGACGAGCAGGCGAAGGACTTCGTCCAACGCCAGCGATCTCGATGGAAGGAGCTTGTCCGGCATCCGGACCGGGTGGACATCGTCCTCGACAAGATGGTCACCCACTTTCTGGCGCATCCCGACCCGAGCGGCTTCAAGGCGCAACTCGTCACCGTGGACCGGAAGGCGTGCGCGGTCTACAAGGACGCCCTTGACCGGAGGCTGCACGAGGGGGGCTTCCCACCGGAAACGTCGGATGTCATCATCTCGGCGGCGCAGAACAGCGAACCGGATGTCGCGCGCTTTGAGTACGGCAAGCCGAAGCAGGACGAGCTGATTGACTACTTCAAGCTGACGCCCGCGCAGTGGGAGGACTGGAACCGGGAGCGTTATGGGGGCGACCGGAGCCGTTGGCGGCCCCCGCTGAAGATCCTCATCGTCTGCGACCGCCTCCTGACTGGGTTCAACGCACCCGTCGAGCAAGTGATGTATCTGGACAAACCGTTACGGGACCACAACTTGCTCCAGGCCATCGCTCGAACCAACCGGCCGCTCCCGTCGATGAGGAAAAGGACGGGGATTGTCGTTGACTTCTTCGGCGTCTTCGCCGATCTCGAGAAGGCGCTCAACTTCGATGAGAGCATCCGCGAAGAGTCCCTGATCGACTGGGCTAGGCTGCGGGAGACGGTGCCGGGCGAGGTCGCCCGCTGCATGGATACCTTTGAGGGAGCCTCTCGAAATCAGCTGCGTGAGCCGGCATTTCTGACTTGAGGTCTTCTGGGTCGCAGGCCGTGTGAGAGGGTCTGGAGCGGGACGGCCGGCGGCTCAGGTTTCAGCTCTCTTGTTGGCCGCTGGACACGGCCGC
>JAJDUI010000003.1 GCA_022826745.1 Thermoanaerobaculia bacterium
ACGGCCATAGACCCCCAGAAACGCCGATCCGAACCGACGGATCCGCCAAACCCGACGGACCGATCCACTCGGCTCCAATACAGCTCCGCAACTACCCCGACAACGCCGAACCGGATCACGCGGTGAAAAATGCGGGCTAGACCTCCGCGGACGGGTGGAGGACAGCAGCGCCGTCGACCTTCTCGACATCCCGTGTTGCGGAAATGATCGCCTCGCCGAGGCTTTCCGCTTCCCGGTCGAAGTCGATGTACTGAACGCCATCCACTCGGCCGACGGTCGCGTCGTCGCAGCCGGCTTCGAAGAGGGCGTCGATTGTCGGTTCGGCTTGCAGGTCGATGCCCTCGACGATCAGGGTGAAGTGGTGGACCGGCATCGGTGGCACTCGCGTCAGCTTCGGCCTTCGAACGCGCGTCTTCGCTGCATGTACGGTCACCAGCTTCATGGCGAGTGACCGTACACTAGCCAGTAGGAGCATGTGGTCCCCAGCTCTCTGTCCGAGGCTCAGCCTTCTCCCCATGGCCGTCGTGTCGCTCGCCGGCATCGCCGTCACGGCAGCGCAAGCCCAGCCGGACCCCGGCTCGACCCTCCGCGACTGCGACGTCTGCCCCGAGATGGTCGTCGTGCCGGCCGGCTCCTTCGTCATGGGCTCGCCGCCGGACGAGCCCGGGCGCTACGACGACGAGGGGCCGGCGCACGAGGTGACGATCGCGGAGCCCTTCGCCATCGGTGTCCGCGAGGTGACGTTCGAGGAGTGGGACGCCTGCGTCGCGGCCGGCGGCTGCGACGGCTTCGAGGCCGGCGACGAGGGCCGGGGCCGCGGCGGCTATCCCGTGCTCAACGCGAACTGGGACAACGCCCGGGCGTATGTCTTCTGGCTGACCGCCGTGACCGGCGAGGCGTATCGCCTGCCCAGCGAGGCGGAGTGGGAGTACGCTGCCCGTGCCGGCACGTCGACGCGCTATAGCTGGGGCGACGAGCCGAGCGCCGCTCCCGGGAACGGCGAACAGGACCACGGCTGGCCGGACGACGGCCATCGCCACACGGCGCCGGCCGGGTCGTTCGAGGCGAACGCGTTCGGGCTCCACGATGTCCACGGCAACGTCTGGGAGTGGACGCAGGACTGCTGGAACGACAGCTACGAGGGTGCGCCGGACGACGGGAGCGCCTGGCTCGACGGCGACTGCGTCGGCCGGGTCACCCGGGGCGGCGCCTACAACGGTGGCCCGGCCTACCTGCGTTCCGCGATGCGGCTCAAGATCTACTCCCGCTTCCGGAGCTACTTCATCGGCTTCCGGGTGGCGCGGTCGCTGGCGCCCTAGGCCGGCGCTTCACGCCGTAAAGGTCGCCGGCCTGCGGCCGGCGCGATTACCTGGCCGCCTTCGGCGGCAGCGGGTCGGAAGACCCGCGCACCCAGCGGAAGTACCCCGGCCGGCGCGATTACCCTGGCCGCCTCCGGCGGCAGCGGGTCGGAAGACCCGCGCACCCAGCGGAAGTACCCCGGCCGGCGCGATTACTTGGCCGCCTTCGGCGGCAGCGGGTCAGAAGACCCGCGCACCCAGCGGAAGTACAACCGGCCGGCGCGATTTTCTGGCCGCCTTCGGCGGCAGCCGGCCAGAAGGCCGGCGCACCGACACAAGGCCGGCGCACCGACAGTCGGACTATCCAACCGGTTGGATCCGGGCGGCTTTCGAGCCCCTTGGCCGGACGGCTATGCTAACTTTTCCAACAGCGTTTCAAGTCGGCTATCCGCGCGATAGCTCCCCACCGAGCCGATCAAGCACCCCGGCTCTCGCGGGCGCGGGGTGAGTGAACCCATAACCACTGCTTGGGGAGACTGCGCCATGAGAAAGCGACTCGGAAACGGTTTGACGGCAGCCGGCATCGCCGCCCTGGCTGTCCTTCTTTGCGCCGGCACCGCCCTGGCGCAGGCCGGACCATCCGTCCAGGGAACTATCACCGAGACGGAATCGGGCGCCCTGCTTCCGGGCGCCGAAGTGTCGCTTGACGGCACGCCATACCGCACCCGCTCGGGCAGCGACGGCCGTTACCGGCTCGACGGCGTGCCGGCCGGCGACTACACGCTGGTCGTGAGCTACGTGGGCTTCGAGGACTTCGAGGCCAGCGTCACCGTCGCGGCCGGTGAAACCGTCAGCCTCGCGATCGAGCTCGACGCCCGGTACGAGTTCGACGAGGAGATCGTCGTCCAGGCCGTGCGCTTCGGCCAGAGCAAGGCGCTGAACGAACAGAAAGAGGCCGTCAACATCAAGAACGTCCTCTCCGAGGAGCAGATCCAGAGCTTCCCCGACCTGAACACCGCGGAAGTCCTGCAGCGCGTCGCCGGCATCGGCATCCAGCGCGACAGCGGCGAAGGTCGGTTCGTCTCCATGCGGGGCACGCCGTCGGCGATGACCAACGTGACGGTGAACGGCCACCAGGTCGGCTACTCGAACACGGAGAACCGGATGGTCGAGCTCGACGTCATCTCGGCGGCGCAGCTCTCCGGCATCGAGGTGACCAAGGTGCTGACCCCGGACATGGACGCCGACTCGATCGGCGGCTCGATCAACCTGAAGACGCGGAGCGCCTTCGACCAGCCGGAGGGCGTGACGAACTTCACGCTGGGCGTCGGCGATAACTCGATCGCCGACGGCACGCACTCGCGTTCGTCGTTCAACTACTCGACCGTGGCGGGCGCCAACCAGAACCTCGGCTTCTCGATCGGCATCAACTTCGCCCGCACGGCGGCCGAGCGCCACAACAACGAGCAGCGGTGGGGAAGCGAAGACACCGTCGGCGGGGTCGAGATCCCCTACGCCCTGACGAACTCGGAGGTCCAGTTCTCGGCCAACAACCGCGACCGCTACGGCGCGAACGCGCGCCTCGAGGTCCGGATCGACGACGACAACAAGCTCGACTTCAGCGTCGTCCAGAACTTCCGCGAGGACGACCAGGACCGGCAGATCACGCGGATCCGCTGGGACCGCGGCGACTACATCAGCGCCACGGAGGTCGAGGGCCTGCGGCTCGTCAAGTCCCTGCACGACCGCCTCGAAGAGCAGGAGAGCACGACCTACAGCGTCGCCGGCGAACACCGCCTGGGCCTGACCCTGCTCGACTTCAGCCTGTCGACGAGCTCCGCCTTCACCAAGAAGCCGGACGGCCAGTTGAGGCCCGAGTTCCAGGCCCGCGGCTACGACCTGGACGTCGTCGACATCGGCGGCAAGGCGCCGCGCTGGGATCCGAACCGGATGGACATCCACGCCAGCAACGCGTTCGAGTTCGACATCGTCGACGAGAAGTACGAGAACACGACCAGCACGATCGACGCGGTGACGCTCGACATCACCAGGCCGATGCAGTGGAACAGCGATACCGGCGAGTTCAAGATGGGCGCGAAGCTCCGGGCGCTGCACAAGGAACGCGCCGACCTGCGCTCGCGCTGGAGATGGCGGGGCGACGACCTCTACCTGAGCCAGTTCGAGGGAAGCGACTCCACCATCACCGAGGGCGGCTACAACATCGGACGGGTGTACAACCGCGAGGCCTTCCGCTCCTTCTTCTTCGCGAACCAGGGTCCGGGCGGCTTCGAGGAGCAGGTGCGCAACGACGTGAACCTGGGCGAGCCGTACAACGCCGAGGAGGACATATCCAGCGTCTACGCGATGACCACCCAGGAGTACGGCAGGCTGACCATGCTGATGGGCGTGCGGGCCGAGTTCAACGATCTCGACTACACGGGCGCGAACCTCGTGGTCAACGACGACGACGTGATCAGCAACACGCAGGAGAACGTGGCGCGGTCCTACGACTTCGTCTACCCCAACCTGCAGTTCCGCTACCGCCTCGACCCGGAGACGAACCTCAGGGCGGCCTACACCCGCACCATGGCCCGGCCCAACTTCTGGGATTCCATGCCGTTCTCCTACACCCACACGGACGACGAGGAGATCATCCGCGGCAACCCGCAACTCGATCCGGCGATCTCGGACAACCTCGACTTCCTGGTCGAGCACTTCCTGCCGAACGTCGGGATCATCTCGGGCGGCGTGTTCCTCAAGAGCATCGACGACTTCAACTTCGTCACCGCGACCACGCAGCGCGGCGGGCCGTTCGACGGCTTCGACGTGGAGTCGCCGGTCAACGGCGGCAACGCCGAGCTGATGGGCATCGAGGTCGCCTGGGAGCAGCAGTGGAACTCGGGCTTCGGCATCTACGCGAACTACACGTACACCAACGTGCTGAGCATCGACCTGGGCGAACAGACCGACCGGGACGACATCGACGTGCTGCCGGAACAGCGTGAGCGGCTGGGCAACCTGGCGCTCATCTACGAGAAGAACCGGATCCTGACCCGGCTCGCCCTCAACATGAACGGCAGGTGGATGACCGAGGTTGGCGAATCCGCCGACTACGACGAGTGGAACGACTCGGCGATGTACCTCGACTACTCGTTCACCTACCTCTTCGACAGCGGCCTCGAGCTGTTCCTCCAGGCCAACAACCTGACCGAAGAGGTGGTTTACCTGTACCTCGGCGTCGGCAGCCGTTCGTCCGAGCACAACATCACCGGCCGGACCTTCAACGCCGGCATGCGCTGGTCGTTCTAGGAGGTTGAGCGGCAACAACTGGCTGCGCCGGGTGTCGGTGCGCCGGCCTTCTGGCCGGTATTCAGGGGTCGTGCCGCGCTAGCCCGTGGACACCCCCTCACTCCACGTCCTCGACTACCTGATCATCGGGGCGAGCCTCGTCCTGTCGGTCGGGGTCGGCGTCCGCTTCGCGAAGGCGCAGTCGACCACCTCGAAGTACTTCGCCGCCGGCCGCAACGTGCCGGTGTGGGCGATCGGCCTGTCGATCTTCGCGACGCTGATCAGCAGCCTCACCTTCCTGGCCTACCCGGGCGACGGCTTCGCCGGCAACTGGGTGCGCCTGGTGCAGGGGCTCATGGTGCCGATCGTCGTGCTGCTCGGCATCGGCTTCATCGTGCCGATGTACCGCAAGGTCATCGGCCTCAGCGCCTACGAGTACTTCGAGCGCCGTTTCGGCTACCTCGCCCGGCTCTACGCCTCGCTGGCCTTCGTGCTGGCGCAGTTCGCCGGCATGGGCTCGGTGTTCTTCCTGCTGGCCCTGGCGGTCTCCAGCATGACCGGCATCGGCGTCGTGACGGTGGTCGTCGTGCTCGGCCTGGTGGTGACCGTGCTGACGCTCCTGGGCGGGATGGAGGCGGTCATCTGGCTCGACGTGATCCAGGGCGTGCTGCTCATCCTGGGCGGGCTCGTCGCCCTGGCCGTCATCGCGGTCAAGATCGACGGCGGCCTGGGCCAGGTGTTCGCGGTCGCGGCCGCCGAGAACAAGGTGAGCCTCGGCTCGTTCGACTGGAACCTGGTCGAGCTGACCTTCTGGGTGATGGCGATCAACGGCATCTTCTACGCCGTCCAGAAGTACGGGACCGACCAGACGATGGTGCAGCGCTACCTGACGGCCAGGTCGGACAGGGAGGCGATCCGGGCCTCGATCGGCGGCGTCCTGATGGTGGTGCCGGTGTGGGTGCTGTTCATGTTCATCGGCACCGCGCTCTACGCCTTCTACCAGGGGTCCGCCACGCTGCCCGATGGCCTGCGGGCCGACGCCGTGTTCCCGCACTTCATCCTGAACGAGATGCCGGCGGGCGTCATCGGCCTGATCATCGCGGCGCTGCTCGCCGCTGCGATCTCGTCGCTCGACTCGGACCTCAACTGCCTGGCGGCCGTCGCCGTCGACGACTACTACAAGAAGCTCCGGCCCCGGAGCACCGAGCTGCAGCGGGTGCGCATGGGGAAGATCGTCGTCACCCTGTCGGGACTCGGCTCGATCGTCGTCGCGCTGATCTACGTCGCCGCCGGCGACGCCGGCGTGCTGGCGACCGTGTTCGCGCTGTACGCGATCTTCTCGGGCGGCATCGCCGGGATGTTCCTGCTCGGCATCTTCGTGCCGCGGGTGAACAAACAGGGCCTCTACGTCGGCATCGGCGTCTGCGTGCTGTTCACCGCCGCAGCCCTGCTCACCTCGACCGAGTTCAGCTTGGGCGGCGAGCCGCGCATCCTGCTCGACCTCGGGCCGCTCAACTACACGCAGCACAACTACATGCTCGGCGTCTACAGCCACATCGTCCTCTTCGGCGTCGCCTGGGCGGCGAGTTACCTGTTCCCGGCCCGGGAGGTCGACCGCAATCTGACCTATGCTGGCTGGAAAGACCGAAAGGCAGGCAGCGAATGAGCAAGAAACACTGGTGTGCGTCTGCGTCCGCTGGGTGCGCGGGTCTTCTGACCCGCTTGCCGCCGAAGGCGGCGACAGAATCGCCGCCGGCGAAGCCGGCGACCTTGTTTTCCGGGCTGCGCCGCTCCGCGGCTTCGCCCGCCGGCGGGTCGGAAGACCCGCGCACCCAGAGAACGGCCGTCGGCATGGCGGCTCTTTCTCTCCTTCTCCTCGCTGCCGCCTGCGCTCCCACCCCCGACGCCACACCAACCGCCACCCCCGAATCCCCCTGGAACATCGTCCTCTTCCTCGCCGACGACCTAGCCTGGAACCAGGTCGGCTACCACGGCACCACCTTCTACGAAACCCCCACCATCGACGCCGTCGCCGCCGCCGGCATGCAGTTCTCCAACGCCTACTCGGCCAACCCGGTCTGCTCGCCCACCCGCGCCAGCCTGATGACCGGCAAGAACCCGGCACGCCTCCAGATCACCGACTACATCCCCGGCAGCCCCTACCCCTACGCCCGCCTCCTGCGCCCGGCGGAAGTCCCGGGCCTCCCCCTGGAAGAGGTCACGCTCGCCGAGCTCTTCAAGTCCCAGGGCTACGCCACCGGCCACTTCGGCAAGTGGCACCTCAACGTCGACAAGGAGTACGTGCCGGGCCGGCCGATGGATCCGGCCTCCCAGGGCTTCGACGACATCCTGACCACCGTCAAGCCGGAGTACGAGGACGACCCGCTCGGCGACGCCCACCACTCGCACGAGATCACCGCTCGCTCGCTCGCCTTCCTCGACGCGAACCGGGACAACCCGTTCTTCCTCTACGTCACCCACCACGTCGTCCACCGCCCGCTGCTGGAGGACCCGAAGCTGATCGCGAAGTACGAGGCGAAACCGGGCGCCGACGACCCGGTCAACAACCCGATCATGGGCGCGATGATCGAGACGATGGACAGCGGTTTCGGCCAGATCCTCGACCGCATCGAGGAGCACGGGCTGACCGAGCGGACGATCGTCATCTTCTACTCCGACAACGGCGGCTTCGAGCAGCTCCAGGCGCAGGACCCCTTCCGCGGCGGCAAGGCGATGATCTGGGAAGGCGGCATCCGCGTGCCGCTGGCCGTCAGGTGGCCTGGCGTCGTCGAGCCCGGCACGATCAGCGACGAACTGATTACCTCCGACGACTTCTTCCCGACGATCGCCGACATCCTCGACGTCGACGAACTGCCCGCCGACATCGACGGCCTGAACTTCCTGCCTGTGCTCGACGGCAGTGGCTCGCTCGACCGCGACACGCTCTACTTTCACTACCCGCACTACCACCACCTCGGCTACATGCCCGCCGGCGCCATCCGGCAGGGCGACTACAAGCTGATCGAGTGGTTCGAAGGCACGATCGCCGGCGTCGGCCCCGCCGTCAGCCTCTTCAACCTCGCGGACGACCCCGGCGAGACGACCGACCTCTCCGCCGAGAAACCCGAACTCGCCGACAGCCTGCTCCAGCAACTCGCCGCGTGGCGGAAGGAGATCGGCGCCGGCGAGATGACGATCAACCCGGGCTACGAGAAAGCCCGCCACGACTGGCGCTTCGTCGACGAACACGGAGGCGACGCCAGATGAACACACTGGGTGCGCCCGTCTTCCTCCGCTGGGTGCGCGGGTCTTCTGACCCGCTGCCGCCGAAGGCGGCCTACAGCAACGTCGCCGGCCTCCGGCCGGCGGCTCTATTGTCCGCGCTACGCCGCTCCGCGGCTCCGCCCGCAGGCGGGTCGGAAGACCCGCGCACCCAGAGCACAGCCGTCGGCATGGCGAGTTTCCCTGCTGCAGTTGGCGATCCCGGGAGCCAGCACGCATGACTGACATCAACCGCCGCGACGCCCTCCTCGGCGCCCTCGGCCTCGCCGCCGGCGCCGCAACCCGCCCCCTCCGCGCCCAGCCGCCTCAGCAACAACAACAACCCGGCCCCCTCGAAAAGACCTTCGAAGACGCCAAACCCCTCAACCTCCGCATAACCGACCTCAAGACCTTCCTCGTCGACGCCGGCAACGACGAGAACTTCGTCTTCGTCAAGCTCTACACGAACCAGGGCATCACCGGCCTCGGCGAAGGCACCCTCTCCAACAAGGGAGAAGTCGTCGCCGCCGCGATCGAGAACCACAAGCGCTACCTCGTCGGCAAGGACCCGACCGAGATCGAGCGGCACTGGCGCGGCATGTTCATCGGCCCGCGTTACCGGGGCGGCCCGATCCTCATGTCCGCCCTCTCCGCGGTCGAGATCGCGATGTGGGACATCCTCGGCCAGGCGCTCGGTCAGCCGATCTGGCAGCTCCTCGGCGGCAAGGCCCGCGACAGAGTGCGGCTTTACTGCCACGAGGGCTACCTCGAACGGATCAGCCACCGCCAGAGGCGCCGCGCCGCCGACGAGGAAGAAGCGCTCGACCTCTGGCGGCAGAAGAAGGAGGCGGGCTGGACCTGCGTCAAGGGCGGCTTCTACCCCGGCGGCCGGCCGATCAACCACCGCGTGTCGATCCGCCGCGGCGTCGAACTCCTCGCCAAGGTGCGCGATGTCGTCGGGCCCGACTTCGACATCATCGTCGAAGCGCACGGCAAGCCGACGCCGCTCTCCGCCGTCGAGTTCTGCAACCGGGTGGAGGAGTTCCGGCCGTTCTGGGTCGAGGAGGTCACCCAGCTCGAGAACGAGGTGATCGAGGAGGTCCGCCAGATCCGCGCCCAGACCCGCGTGCCGCTGGCGACCGGCGAGCGCCTCACATCGCGCTACCACTTCGCGCCGCTGTGCTCCGAGCGGCTCGTCGACGTGATCATGCCCGACGTCGTCCACGTCGGCGGCATCTCCGAGCTCCGCAAGATCGCGATCATGGCCGAGGGCTTCCGGGTCGACGTGTCGCCGCACAACCCGCAGAGCGAAGTCAGCACGCTCGCCTCCATGCACGTCTGCGCCTGCACCCCGAACTGCACCATCCTCGAGATCGGCAGCGGCCAGGACCCGTTCTGGCAGGACCTCTTCCACGGCGGCCACTTCTCCTACGAACGCGGCTTCGCGAAGCTTCCCAGCCGGCCCGGCCTCGGCATCGACCTCGACGAGGAAGTGGCGGCCAAGTTCCCGTACGAGCCGAAGAGCTGGAGCACCTTGACGACCGAAGATGGCGCCTTCGTCGACCGCTGATTCCGCCTCTGCTGGGTGCGCGGGTCTTCTGACCCGCCGCCGCCGAAGGCGGCTTCAGAATCGTCGCCGGCCTCCGGCCGGCGGCCTTGTTGCAGCGGGCTACGCCGCTCTGCGGCTCCGCCCGCAGGCGGGTCAGAAGACCCGCGCACCCAGCAGAGCCGGAGCGGCGGCAATGTGGTGCGCAGCCGCGTTGACCACCCTCGCCTGCACCCCAACCCCCGACCGCGCCGCCGAACTCGAAGCCCGCGAAGCCGGCAACCCCGGCGGCGGGAACTTCGGCGAGTTCGGCCCGCCCGACGCCTACGAGGGTGACAACCCCCACCCCTTCTACGGCGCCGAGAACGAGTGGAGCCGCCGCATGTTCGACGAGCGCTCCGCCGACCTCTACTACAAGCGCCGCGGCCAGCGGCAGCTGCTGGAGATCCTCGACGGCAACCCAACCCGCGCGATCGAGCTGGCCGACGCGCGGCTAGCCGAGGACCCCGGCGACGCCGAGTCGCACTTCATCCGCGCCGTAGCCCTCACCCAACTCGACCGGATCGGTGAAGCCGAAGCAGCCATGCAGGCAGCCCTCGACGCTGGGATGCCCTTCGGCCGCTTCCTCGCCGGCCCGCGCGACCTGCTCGGCCCGTTAGCCGCCACCGCGACGTTCGCGCTCCCCGCGGCGAGCCCGCAGAACGCGATCGTCCACGGCCCGATGCTGGGCGCCGTCACGGACACTGGCGCCCGCGTGTGGATCCGCACCGCCGGCGAGACCCGGTTCGAGGTGATCGCAACTACAGCCGACGAGCATCACACCGCCACCGGCGCCACCACAGCCGACCGCGACTTCACCGGCATCGCGACCCTTGAAGGCCTCTCGTTCGACACGACCTACAGCTACCAGGTCCGTCTGACGGCCCCGTCCGAGCCGCGGGCGCAGCCGCAGCCGGGGCAGTCGTCGCAGCCTTCCGGGTCGTCCCAGCCGTCGCCGCCGGGGCAGTCGTCCGCGTCGTCGCAGCCGTCGCAGTCGTCGCAGTCACCACCGCTCCAGGCGCCCGCGCCGCCCAGCCACACCCTCCGCACCGCCCCAACCCCCGGCACGCCGGGAACCTTCACCATCGCCTTCGGCGGCTGCGCCGGCCACACGCCCGCGAACGAGCGCATGTGGGACACGATCGCGGGCCACGCCCCGCACGCCTTCCTCATCCTCGGCGACAACGTCTACATCGACCTTCCCGAGCAGCCCGGCCCGTTCCACGACTACACCTACTACCAGCGCCAGTCCCGCCCCGAGTTCCGGCGTCTGGTGAGCGGGACCCCGGTGTACGCCGTCTGGGACGACCACGACGCCGCGGTCGATGACATCTGGCTCGGGCCCTACGTCGACCGGCCAGCGTGGAAGCAGCCGATGATCGAACTGTTCCGCCGCAACTGGAACAACCCGGGCGACGGCTCGGAGTCCCACCCGGGCGTCTGGTTCGGGTTCTCGCTCGGGGACGTCGACTTCTTTCTGCTCGACGGCCGCACCTACCGGACGAACCCGTTCGATGACGGGTCAGCGGATCCGACCATGCTCGGGCAGGAGCAGAAGGCCTGGCTGCTCGATTCGCTGGGCACCTCCGGGGCCACCTTCAAGGTGATCGCCAGCCCCGTCGCCTGGGCCGACGGCGCCAAGCCCGGCAGCCGGGACACCTGGTCGGGCTATCCCGAGGAGCGGGAGGAGATCTTCCGTTTCATCGAGGAGAACGACGTCACCGGCGTGGTTCTGCTCTCGTCAGACCGTCACCGTTCCGAAGCCTGGGCGATCGAGCGCGACAGCGGCTATGCCTTCCACGATCTTCTGAGCGGCCAGTTGACGAACATCCATACGCATCCGGTGGAGCCGGGAGCGCTGTTCAGTTACAACCTGAAGGACTCGTTCGGGCTGCTGACGTTTGAGACGGCGCGGGAGGATCCGCGGGTGACGTACGAGATCTACTCGATTGATGATGAGTTGGTGGAGACGCTGGTGATTCCGCATGCCGATCTCGCGGTCAAGAAGGAGGCAGAGTGAGTAGCTCAACCCTTCCGCTGGGTGCGCGGGTCTTCCGACCCGCTGCCGCCGAAGGCGGCTTCGAATCGCCGCCGGCGAAGCCGGCGACCTTGTTGTTGCCGGCCTGCGCCGCTTCGCGGCTCCGGCCGGCGGGCGGGTCAGAAGACCCGCGCACCCAGAGGACGACCGTCGGCGTGGCGGGTTTCTTTACTGCAACCATCATCCTCCTTGCCCTGGCCGCCTGCGCCGAACCCACCACGCCAACCACCGACGCCACCACAACCACAACCGCCCTCTGGCTCTTCGACGAACCCGCCGGCCTCTACCCGAGCCACACCCTCGACGACATCTCCGACAACGACATGGTCCTTACCCTCGGCCTCAGCGCCCAGGTCGTCCCGGGCCGCTACGGCAACGCCCTGCTCCTCGCCCCGATCGACCCGCCGCTCGAGGTGCCGCCGGCCGAAGAGAAGCCCGGCGAGTTCGGCCTCGCCCGGCTGCCGATCCCCGAAGGCCGCACCGTCGAACCGCTGAGCTGGTTCACCGCCCACTACGCAGCGCTCATGACCTCCGGCGAGAACCACCTCCGCAAGCAGGTCGGCTTCAAGAACCCCACGACGAGCGACCTGAACCTCGGCGACTTCGACTGGACCGTCGAGTTCTGGCACTCCCCGGGCGACGCTCGCGGCGGCGGGCCGGGCCAGCCGCCGGACGGCTCTCCGGGCGACGCGCCGGGCGATGCCCCCGCGGATGCCGAAGCCGTCGTCTTCGCGATCGGCACCGGTCCCCGCGGTGAGAACGAGATCGTCACGCAACTCACCTGGTCCGCCGACCGCTCCCGTTTCGTACTCGTCAACCAGCCTTCCGGCGCGGCCATCGAGATCCCCACCGCTGGCCCGGCGCCGGCGCAAGTCTCATCGGCCGACGCCGCGTCCGCCGGCGCCGCGCCCACCGCCGACTGGCGCCACTACGCCTTCACCTACGACTCCGCCACCAACCAGCTAACCCACTACGTCGACGGCACCGCTCAGCCCGAACCACCCGCCGCCGCCCTCCAAGCCCTTCCCGCCGGCGACGAGGCCTACTTCATTCTCGCCAGCGACGGCCTCTTCACACGCCCACTCACCGGCCTCCTCGACGAGTTCCGCGTCAGCCGCGGCCTCGTCTACACCGCCGACTTCGCGCCGGATGCCGGCGGGGGCGCCGGCGCACCCAGTTTCGATCCACCCGCGACCTTCGCCACGGCGCCCGCCCCCCTCGAACTCACCCAGGGCCCGCCGCTTCTCTTCGCCAACGACTCCGCCAACGCCTCCACTGGCGATTCCACCGACAGCTCCACCGACGCCTCCACCACCGCCGACTCCCCGGCACCCCTCAACCTCGGCACCCGCAAGCACCTCTTCATCGACGGCGCCATCCTCGCCTCCTCCGGCGACACCAAGTTCGTCGTCAACCCGCCGAAGCGCGCCGAGCGCGTCATCGACAACATCAAGGGCACCTTCCGCAAGCACCTGACCGTCATCGAGGGCGACGACGGCGTCATCCGCATCTACAACTCGGTGGAGGAGGACCACCTCGCCGTCTACACGTCGACCGACGGCGTCCACTTCGACCGGCCCGACCAGGGGCGCGGCGAGATCAACGGCCACCGCAACATCGTCATCCCCGACATGGTCGGCGGCCTCGGCAGCCCGTTCCGGGACCCGCACGGGCCGCCCGAGGAACACTGGAAGTACCTCACGGACTACCAGCGGCGCGGCATCTACCTCTACACCTCGCCCGACGGCTACAACTGGACGCGGCGCCGCAACATCATCCTGCCGTTCCGATCCGGCACCCAGAGCAGCACCTTCTACGACGACCAGCGGCAGGTCTACGTGGCCTTCCACCGCTCCGGCATCTTCCACACGCCCGGAGGCGCGACGCAGCGCAGTTCCGTGGTCACGGAGCACGAGGACCTGCGGACGACCCAGCCGTTCGTGCCGCTGACGCAGCAGGAGTACCTCGACCTGCGCGCCGAGTATCCGCTCCGCGACCCGCTGCCCTGGTGGGTGGACAACGGCCCGCTGACGCCGGGCGGGTTCGGCATGGAGTATCCCCACCTGTTCGACCCGACCGCCGAAGACCCGGCCGGCGTGGACTTCTACCTGACCAAGGCGATCAAGTACCCGTACGCGCCCGACACCTACCTCGCCTTCCCGGTGGGCTACTTCCACTACTACGGCGACGGACCGGAGGCCCGCACCGTGCTGGGCCACAAAGAGCGCGGCCTCGGCTCCGGCCCGCTCGAATCCCAGGTCGCCGTCAGCCGCAACGGACTCGACTGGAAGCGCTACCCCGAGCCGGCCTACGTGGGAATCGGCCGCCACCAGGGCCGCGACGTCGTCACCGCCTACATCGCCCAGGGCATGGTCCGCCGCGGCGAGGAGCTCTGGCAGTACTACTTCGGCGAGACCCACTACCACTCGCCCCACACGGAAGACCCGGACGGCCGCGGCGTCTACCGGCTCGTCCAGCGCCTCGACGGCTTCATCTCCCTCGACAGCCCCTACGGCCACGAGACGACCGCGATCACCCGGCCCCTCACCTTCACCGGCAACCGCCTGCGACTCAACGTCGACACCGACGCCGTCGGCTACCTGCAGGTCGGTTTCCTGGACGAGCGGGGCCGGCCGATCGAGGGATTCACCGTGGACGACTGCGTCTACGTCAACGGCGACTTCATCGCGAAGGAAGTCGACTGGCTGGAGACCGGCGCCGACCTGTCGCCGCTGGTCGGCCGAACGGTGCAAGTCGTCTTTCGCATGCGCGGCGCCAAGCTCTACGCCATGCAGTTCGTAGAAGGAGGGTAAGGAGATGTCACAGAACAGCCCACACCGTAGCCCTGGGTGCGCGGGTCTTCCAACCCGCCGGACGGGTACGTCTGCCTCCGCTGGGTGCACGGATCTTCCGACCCGCCGGACACGCACGTCTGCCTCCGCTGGGTGCGCGGGTCTTCTGACCCGCCTTCGGGCGAAGCCGCGAAGCGGTGAAGCCCGAAACGAAGCTGCCGCCGGCCGAAGGCCGGCGACGATGTTCCCGCCGGCTGCGCCGGCAGCGGGTCAGAAGACCCGCGCACCCAGAGCACTGGTTGCCGCGCTTCTGTTAGCCACCGCTGCCCCCGCAGTCGCCACCCCAGGCCCCCAGACAACCCCCGTCGACACGACGGCCTACGCCAGCGTCCTCCACGTCTCCGCCACCACCGGCAACGACGCCACAGCCACCGGCACGTCCTCCTCCCCGTACGCCACCATCACCGCCGCCCTCGCCGCGGCCACCGCCGACGCCACCACGACGCGCACAGCCATCCTCATAGCCGCCGGCACCTACCCAACCCACAACCTCAACCTCCCCCCCAACACCGACCTCTACGGCGGCTTCGACCCCGCCTCCGCCGACTGGACCCGCAACCGCGACATCCACGCCCACCAAACCATCCTCGACGCCCAGGGCGAAGACCGCGTCCTCACAGTCTCCGGCGATGCCAACACCAACCCCCGCGTGGACGGCCTTCGCATCCAGGGCGGCCTGGTCCGCGCCCCCGGCGGCGGCATCCTCATCGACGGCGCCTCACCCGTCCTCTCCAACAACGTCTTCACCAACAACAGCACCCTCACTCCCACCAACTGGGCCCCCAAGTACCTCCACGAAACCGCCCACGACGGCGGCGCCATCTACTGCCGCAACGGCGGCGCCCCGGTGATCCGCAGCAACCTGATCACCGAGAACGGCACCGAAATCGGCCGCGGCGGCGGCATCGCCTTCGACGGCGAGTGCGACGGCCTGATCGCCTACAACGCCATCATCAGCAACGTCGCCGGTGCCGCCGCCGACCCCATGCGCAGCAGCGACGGCGGCGGCATCTCGATCTTCAACTGGTCGTCGCCCGAGATCACCGGCAACGTCGTCCTCGGCAACTGGGCGCTCCACAACAACGACGGCGGCGGCATCTTCGTCGCCTACTGGTCCTCGGCCAAGGTCCGCGACAACGTCATCGTCACCAACCTTGGCAGTGACGACGGCGGCGGCCTGTTCGTCGGCGGCCAGGAGCACCGCTACGACCGGCCGTTCGACCCGATGCCCGCGCCCGAGGACTTCTTCGTCGAAGTGACCGGCAACCGCTTCTTCGGCAACACGAACGGCTCCGGCAACTCCAGCGCCCTGCGCATCACGATGGAAAGCCGCGGCCGGGTCGAGGGCAACGTCGCCGCGCTCAACGGCGGCTTCTACCTGCAGCGGAGCGAGCTGGAGGTTGTGGACAACACGATCCTCGAGGACACCCTGCTCATCGAGACCAAGGAAGGGCTCGAGCCCACGCGCTTCAGCAACAACATCGTCACCGGGTCGCTGGAGAGCGACGGCACGGCGACCGTCACCGCGTCCTTGATTCGCGACGGTTCCCAGGGCGATGGCAACGAGGCCGGACTACCCGAACTCCTCGACGACGGCCGGGAACTCCAGGTCCTCGCCACCTCCTGGTCGCCGTCCACCCACCAGACCCGCGTCACCGTCGCGGCGCCCCTTCCCCCGGGCGACCTCACCAACCGCGTGGTCGCAAGCCAGTACGGCTGGGGGGTCGTCCACTCCGCCTCCGGCCGCCACCTGACGCTCTGGCGCGACTTCCGTTCCGCCACCGAACTCCGCATGCTCCCGACCTACCGCCAGCTCGCCGATTCCCCCGGCTTTGGCAAGGGCGCCGACGCGGCCCGCGCCGTGTCCGACTACCAGCCCCGGCGCGTCAACAAGTCGATCGAGCTCCTCGAGCGCGGTCAGCCCATCTACTACGACGCCTCCACCGGCGGCTACGAAGAAGGCATGCAGATGGCGCGCACCTGGGGCGACTACATCATCTACAACGTCGAGCACGTGGCGCTCGACTTCGCGGCGCTGCGCGAGTTCATGCGCGGCCTGGTCGACGCCGGCCCCACGCCGAGCGGCCACCGCACGCCGACCGTCATCGTCTCCCTGCCCCTGCTTGGCCTCGACGAAGCGACCGTCACCGCCGGCGGCTGGATGGTCCAGCAGACCCTCGCCCAGGGCGTCCACGGCGTCCACCTCGCCCGCGCCCGCGACCCGGAGGGAGTCAAGCGCTTCGTCCAGGCCGCCCGCTACCCGATTCACAAGCAGGCCACCGACACCCTGGGCGTCGGCCTCCGCGGCTGGGGCAGCCACACCTACGCCGCCTGGGTCTGGGGCCTCAGCGTCCCGGAGTACCTGCAGAAGGCCGACGTCTGGCCGCTCAACCCCGAGGGCGAGATCATGCTCGGCGTCAAGCTGGAGGACCAGGAGGCGCTGGACAGGGCGGCGGAGACGTTGTCGGTGCCGGGCCTGGCCTTCGCCGAGCACGGGCCGCGGGACCTGGGGCTGTCGCACGGCTACCTGGAAGGCCGGGCCGACCCGCCGTTGCCGCCGGAGGTCGTTGCGGCGGGGGACATGGTGCTGGAGCTGACGAAGGAGCGGGGGATCTTCTTCCTGGACAATGTGCTGCCGGAGAATGTGGCGGGGCAGATTGACCGGGGGGTGATGGTTGGCGCGGGGCGTCGGGAGGATTCGGCGGAGGTGGGGAGGGAGTACAGTGGGCGGACGATGCCTTGGTAGCGTCGGAACCTAGGAACGCCGAGAAAAAGGGACCGTCTCGGGGCAAGGTCGACGAAGGAGCAGCGGCCGCACCCGTCTTGTTCCATCAGAGTTGAGGCTAAGCCCCAGCATGAGGCTGCCCCGGACCGTTTAGAGCGAGAGAGGAATCCGTGGCCCGAGCAGACTTGATCGTGAGGTTGGTAAAGGCGAGCCGGACGGGCGATCAAGCCTTGATCAGGAAGACGGTGGAAGCACTGGCGGCCGACGAACGCGCCAAGAACCACAACATCCTGGCAGATCGCTTGCTCGCCCAGTTGCAGGTCCGGAACAGCCGCGAGCCGCAGACGAGGTCCTTGCCGTCTCGCTCCGCGGCGGGTCCGCTCGTCGCGGAGTCGGCGCCGAAGCGCCGGCTAGACGACCTGATCCTCTCTGCGGATGCTCGGGAGATAGTGGGCGAACTCGTGGCCGAACAGCACCGTGCGGACTTGTTGCGCTCGTACTGTCTCGAGCCGCGGCACCGGGTCCTGCTCGCCGGCCCGCCCGGCAACGGCAAAACGAGTCTCGCGGGAGCGATCGCCGACGCGTTGAGCGTCCCGCTGCTCCTCGTGCGCTACGAGGCGATCATCGGCAGCTACTTGGGCGAAACGGCGCAGCGGATCGGTCAGGTCTTCGAGCACGCTCGGTCGCGTCGCTCGGTCCTGTTCTTCGACGAGTTCGACTCTGTGGGCAAGGAACGTGGGGACCTTCACGAGACTGGTGAGATCAAGCGCGTCGTCAGCTCACTGCTGCTTCAGATTGACGCGCTCCCAAGCTACGTCGTCGTGGTGACAGCAAGCAACCACCCGGAACTCTTGGATCGTGCCGTGTGGCGGAGGTTCCAGATCCGACTGGAGTTGCCGCCGCCGACGCAAGGGCAGATCGAAGAATGGTTCAGCCGATTCGCGAAGCGCCACGACCTGGCCGCCGGCAACGCGGGTTCGCCGCTCGGCTTCTCACCCCGCAGCCTCGCGCAGAGGCTAGGGGGCCTCAGCTTCGCGGAAGTGGAGGACTTCGGGACCGATGTGCTCCGAAAGGTAGTGCTCGATCAGCCGGGAGCAGATCCGAAGGCGATCGTCGAGCGGCGGCTCCGCCATTGGAAGAAGCGGTACGAGCCTGAGCGCTCAGGCAGCACGGGCGGAAACGCATAGCCCGTGGCTCAGACTGAGTATCCGCTCCTGGTTTTCCCGGAGCCCACCCAAGCCCTGCGTGCCAGACGATTCGGTGGAGGGGGGAAGATCAATAGACCCGAGGCGTCTCGCCAAGCGGAACGGCTTGTGCCGCAGTTCCAGCGACTACAGGAGGCAATGGACAATCAACGGCTGGCTCTCCGGGATAATCCGCTCGGCATGCAGCCGGAACAGGTCTTGGTGTTAGAAACGGTCGGTCCAATCCAGAACTTCATCGGAGCCGTGAGCAGGATCCCGGGTCTAGAGTGGCTCGGCGAACAAGAACTCGACGACATGGCTCCTGAGCATGGTTTCGAGGACGCGACGAATGCGGAGAAGGTCCTGAGGGGTCGCGCGTTGCTGGTCATGACGGATCAGGTGGCTTTGAGCCAGATGCGGCGCCTATTCAGGTCGTGGGAACAGGATAGCGATGCGCGGTTCCCTCGCGGTCTGGCGCCACTAAAGCATGCGTTCGAGCACCTACACACGATCCGCCCGTGGGGAGTAGAGGATCGGGTCCGTGAGACGGGGATCCTGGAGGATTGGGCAGAGCGCTTGTACTACAACGAGGACTACGTCCCGTTTGAGGCGGAGTTGTGGTTCCGCAAGGGGCGGGCGCGCCGAGAGCGGTCCGAGGCCCAGCTACGTTACGTCATCACTTCCTTGGAGGGTCAAGTCGTCCAACAGTGCATGATCCCGGACATCGAGTATCACGCGCTCCTTGGACGCCTGCCTCGCATGCACGTTCAGGCCATTGTGGACGATGCCGATGCGTTTAGGGGCATCCGGTTGCTTCTATGCGAAGACCTAATGCACGCTCGGCCCGTTGGGCAGTGTGCGTTCCGCGCGTCAAGGAGGGGAGAGACTGAGCCGCTTGGCGATGAGGAACTGGGGCGACTCATTCCGGAAGGAGACTCACCCAAAGGCGATCCTGAGATAGCCCTCTTTGACGGCATGCCCTTGACGGGGCACGTCCTGCTCGACAAGCGCGTGAACGTTGACGATCCGGACGGATTCGAATCCGCCTACCAAGCCCATGAACGGGTGCATGGCACCGGTATGGCTTCGCTCATCTGTCATGGGGACCTTAGTCGCCCACGTGGCCCGGCGGCCAAGCCGATCTATGTGAGGCCTATTCTGCAGCCCAAGCGCCTTTTCACTGGTGAGTTCGTCGAGGAGATCCCCGCAAGCGTGTTGCCCGTCGACCTTGTTCACCGGGCAGTCCGACGGCTGTTTGACGGGGACGACGGTCAAGCGCCACTGGCACCGGAGGTCAGGGTCATCAACCTGTCGGTAGGAAATCTCGCGCGACCGTTTCTTCGGGACATGAGTGCGTGGGCGCGCCTCTTGGATTGGCTGGCATGGAAACACCATGTGCTCTTCATCGTAAGTGCCGGCAACCACCCTCGCGATGTTGAGTTCGCGATGCCAGGATCCGATCTGAGTGCTCTGTCGGCCGAACAGCGTGAGCGCACAATCATGGAAGCAGTTGTAGCGGATACACGGAACAGGCGCTTGTTGTCGCCCGGCGAGACCCTCAATGGTCTGACCATCGGCGCGGCCCACGACGATGGCAGCGTACTCCCAACTGGCGGGCACCTTGCGATCAACCCGTTCGCTGAGCCACGTCTTCCCAACGTGGTGAGTGCCCACGGACCGGGATATCGGCGTGCGATCAAGCCAGACCTGCTCCTCCCTGGCGGTAGGCAGCTCCTGCTAGAGAGGATGGACACTGGGCCTCGAAGTACCAGTTTGCGGCCACTGATCGTGGGCTCGCCGCCTGGTCAACGAGTAGCGAACCCAGGTGACCAGGGACAGTTGAATCGCACGCACTACACATGCGGAACCAGCAACGCGGCAGCCTTGGCATCGCATTGGGCGAGTGAGGTGCTGCGCCTCCTAGCCCGGATATCTCACCGGGGATTTGAGATCGGGTCTCTTCCGGCGGATAATCCAAGTATTCACAAGTACTTGGGAGATCCACAGGAGAGAGACCCGTGAAGACAGAGTGTACTTCGTCGCAGCTCGAGTTTGGCTTC
>JAJDUI010000013.1 GCA_022826745.1 Thermoanaerobaculia bacterium
GCACCTCATCGAGGGTCTGAAGGCGGCGTGTCTGGAGAGTCAGAATCATCCTCCCATCATCCCCGACACAGACCGTCCACGCTCACTTCTCGTTGGATTCACGCCCCCCGTTCACGCTCACTTCTCGTTGGACAGCACTCGAAGTCCCACTTCAGTCTGAAGTTATGGCATAATGGCCAACTCTCTTCATTCCCTGGAGACCCCTGATCGTGGACCAGAAGACAGAACATCGGCCTGTACGCCTCGGCGGCTCCCTGAGCGGCCTCGAGCCTCGCGACCGGCGCTCCCGTCACATGACGAAGGTCTTCAAGGCGCTGTCCGACTCGACCCGGCAGAACATACTCCGGCTGCTGGAAGACGAGCAGCGTTGCGTCGGCGACATCGTCGGCGAGTTCGATCTCTCCCAGCCGACCATCTCGCGCCACCTGTCCGTGCTCAAGGAAGCCGACCTGGTGATCGACCAGAGGCGCGGCCAGAACGTGATCTACCGTTTGAACGACGAGGCGCTGTCCGAGTCGATGCGCAGCTTCTTCGGGCAGTTCCGAAGCTGTCAGGACTCGCTGCGCAAGCCCGGCCCCTGAGCGAACTTCGCTCGCACAGGCCGGGCGTGGATTCCGGTAGGGTTCCGCGTCGATCTGGCGGTGTAGCTCAGCCGGTTAGAGCAAGCGGCTCATATCCGCTGTGTCGGGGGTTCGAGTCCCTCCACCGCCACCACTTCACGCCTCCGTGGGCTGCTGAGGTTCGACGATGACCATTCACCCGGTCGAGGCCGCGGTGGCGGGCTTCTTCTCCCGGCGCCCGGAACTCGCCCGAACGGTCCGCGACGCTCCGCTGGCGGTCGCGTTCTCGGGCGGCCCCGACTCGACGGCGCTCCTGCGCGCCATGCGGGTCCGCGCGCCCCGGTTCGGCTGGAGTCCCGTGGCCGTCCACGTCGACCACGGGCTGGACGACGGTTCCGCCCGGCGGGCCCGGACGGCGGCCCGGATCGCCGCGCGCCTCGGGGTTCCCTTCCAGGTCCACGTGGCCCGCTCCCTGCCGCCGGGCCGGAGCCTGGAGGAATGGGCCCGCGCGGAGCGCTACCGGCTGCTCGCCGCCGCCGCCCGCTCGCTTCGGGCGGCGGCGATCCTGACCGCTCACCATCGCCTCGACCAGGCCGAGACGGTTCTTCTCCGCATCCTCTTCGGCAGCGGCGCCGCCGGTCTCGGAGCGATGCGGCCGGTCTCGAACCGGCTCGGACTGCCGCTGCTCCGGCCGCTGCTGGACCTGGCGCCCGGCGGTCTGCGGGACTACGCGGGCCACGGCGGCATCGAGCCCGTCGACGATCCGACCAACCGCGCCTCCGGGCCGCGGCGCAACTTCGTCCGCCGCCGCCTGTTGCCCGTCCTCGCGGCGGAGGTCCCCGACATCGACGAGCGGCTCGTCCGGCTGGCCCGGGCCGCGCGGAGGGCCGAGCCCACGGTGCGCCGCCTGCTCGACGAGGCGTTGGCGCCGCGTCCCGGAGAGCAGTCCTGCGAGATCGAGGCCGAGGCCCTGGCGCGGCTGCCGGCGTCGCTGTGGCCGGCGGCGCTGGCCCGTTTGCACCGGCTTGCCGGCGCGGCCTACCCGCCCACCCGGAACGCCCGGCGGGAGCTGGCGCGTCAGCTCGACCGGCGCAGGATGAGCGGTCGGTCGGTCGGCTGCGACTGCGGCGGCGGCTGGCGCTGGGAACAGAGTCGCGACCGGCTCAGGGTGCTTCGCCCAGGTCCCCGGGAGAATCAAGGGATTGGATCCCTTGAAGTCGGGGGGCTGGAGTGACAACCTTCCGGGCACCCGCCCGTACAGTGGTCATGGAATCCCGCGGGCTTCGGGACCGTTGTCCCCCGCGGGTGTGGCCCCGCTCAGCAAGATGAACGCAACGCTCAAGAACCTTCTCCTGTGGGCCGCCATCTTCGTGATGGTGATCCTCATCTTCAACCTGTTCAACCAGGGCGCGGCGCGCCGTGGAGCGGTCATCTACAGCGACTTCTTCGACGACGTCGGGAAGGGCCGCGTGGAAGAGGTCAAGATCGACACGGACGGCAGGGTGAGCGGCACCTACAAGACCCGGCCGCGCGATGGCGTGGGCGACGGCAGTTTCACGACCCAGGTGCTGCCGGAGGATTCCGCGATCCTCATGGCCCTGCTCCGCGAGCAGGGTGTGCGGATCGAGGTCGAGGAGGTCAAGGAAAACACGCTGACGATGGTCTTGATGACCTGGGGTCCGCTGCTCCTGATCGTCGGCCTCTGGATCTTCTTCATGCGCCAGATGCAGAGCGGCGGCAACCGTGCCCTCTCCTTCGGCAAGAGCAAGGCGAAGCTGCTCAACGCCAGCGGCAAGAAGGTCACCTTCAAGGACGTGGCCGGGGTCGAGGAGGCGAAGGAGGAACTCTCCGAGATCGTCGAGTTCCTGAAGGAGCCGCAGAAGTTCCAGAAGCTCGGCGGCCGGATTCCCAAGGGCGTGCTGCTGATGGGCCCGCCCGGAACCGGCAAGACCCTGCTGGCGCGGGCGATCGCCGGCGAGGCCAGCGTTCCCTTCTTCTCCATCTCCGGCTCGGACTTCGTCGAGATGTTCGTCGGCGTCGGCGCCAGCCGGGTCCGCGACCTGTTCGAGCAGGGCAAGAAGAACGCCCCCTGCATCATCTTCATCGACGAGATCGACGCCGTCGGCCGCCACCGCGGCGCCGGCCTGGGCGGCGGTCACGACGAGCGCGAGCAGACGCTGAACCAGTTGCTGGTCGAGATGGACGGCTTCGAGACGAACGAGGGCGTGATCCTGATCGCCGCCACCAACCGGCCGGACGTCCTCGACCCGGCGTTGCTGCGGCCCGGCCGCTTCGACCGCCGCGTGGTCGTCGACCGGCCCGACATCGCGGGCCGCCTCGGCATCCTGCAGGTCCACAGCCGGAACATCCCGCTCGATCCGGACGTCGATCTCCAGGTCCTGGCGCGCGGCACGCCCGGCTTCTCCGGCGCCGACCTCGCCAACCTCGTCAACGAGGCGGCGCTGATCGCGGCGCGGCGCAACCACCAGAAGGTCGACATGGCCTCCTTCGAGTTCGCCAAGGACAAGGTGATCATGGGCGCAGAGCGCAAGACCATGATGCTCACCGAGCAGGAGAAGGAGGTCACCGCCTACCACGAGGCCGGTCACGCCCTGGTCGCCGCCTTCATGCCCGAGGCCGACCCCCTGCACAAGATCACGATCATCCCCCGGGGCCGCGCCCTGGGGTTGACGATGCAGCTCCCGACCGAGGACAAGCACACCTACCGCCGCAAGTACGTCGATGCCCAGATCGCGATCCTCATGGGCGGGCGGGTCGCCGAGGAACTGACGCAGGACGACATCACCACCGGCGCCGGCAACGACATCGAGCGCGCCACGGACATGGCCCGGCAGATGGTCTGCGAGTGGGGCATGTCGGACCTCGGGCCGCTCAACTTCGGCGAGAAGAGTGAGCCGGTGTTCCTCGGCCGCGATTTCAGCCAGCGGTCCGACTACTCGGACAGCACCGCCCAGTCGATCGACACCGAGATCCAGGCCATCGTCCAGCGCGGCTACGACAAGGCCCGCGACATCCTCTCCGAGTACCGCGAGTTGCTGGAGTCGCTGGCCAGGGAACTGCTCGAACTCGAGTCGATCGAGGGCGACCGGGTCTACCAGTTGATCCTCGACGCCACGGGCCGGGACCTGACGCCGGCGCGTCCGACGACCCGCATCCCCGACCTGGAACCGCCGGACGAGGGCCAGGAGGCCCCCGCCGCGGACGACACGCCGGCGCCGGACGTGGCCGGCACGCCCGAACCCGCAACGATCTCCGAGCGGCAGGAACCCGACCCGGTTCCCCTGCCGTTGCCGAAGGCGGAGAGCTAGAGCCGCCAAACCCGTCGCAGGCTCCGTGTTTGGCCCCAGCCCCCACCTCACTAGCACCCTGCGCCGCAGCACTTGCTTCGCTGCGTTCTACGGCGCAGGCTCCTAGCGCGGGAGTAGGCTCGGGCCGGAGGTCGTGATCGGAACGCGATGGACTTGGCTCAGCCGCTCGGGCTTCTAGGCTGGAGGGATCTGGTCGACCTCCTGGTGGTCGGCCTCGTCGTCTACAACCTTCTGCTCCTCATCCGCGGCACCGGGGGCGTCCGCATCCTGGTCGGCATCCTGGTGCTGGCCGCGGCCGCGTGGATCGCGGCGCTGCTTCGCCTGGACACCCTGCGGGCCTCCCTGAACTACCTGTTGCCGGCACTGCCGATCGTCATCGTCGTCCTGTTCCAGAACCAGATCCGGCGAGCGCTGGCCCGCGTCGGCCGCAACCCCCTGCTGCGCCTGACGACCGACCAGACGGACGGGTCCGGGATCGAGGAGATCGTGGTCGCGGCGCAGGCCCTGTCGGTCCGGAAGCTGGGCGCGCTGATCGTGGTCGAGCGGATCGACGGCCTGCGGGACTACGCGGAGAACGGCATCGTCCTCGACGCGGCCGTTTCCCACGACCTGCTGCTGACGATCTTCGCCCGCGATACGCCGCTTCACGACGGCGCCGCGATCGTCCAGAAGGACCGCATCGCGGCCGCGGCCTGCTTTCTGCCACTGACCACCAGCGCGGGCGTTTCCATCGAGCACGGCACCCGCCACCGCGCCGCGATCGGCATCACCGAGGAGACGGACGCCGTGGTGGTCGTCGTCTCGGAGGAGACCGGCAGGATCTCGATCGCGCAGGAAGGTCGCCTGACCGGCGACCTCACCCTGCGCGAGTTGCGCAACCAGCTCTTCGAGCTGTTGCTGGCGCCCGGCACGGCGAGGTCTTCGGGATGAGCGAGAACGGCAATCGCTGGACGTTCCGGGCGCTCGCGGTCGTGATCGCGATCGGCATCTGGCTGCCCGCGTCGTTCTGCCCGCGCCTGCGCGAGATCACGACGCCGCCGATCGAGGCGAACGTGGCGGGGCGATTGACGATCCCCGATCACGAGCGCCTGACGGTGTTGAGCATCGAACCCGAAGGCGTTCAGGTCCGCATTCGCGGCAACGACGAGCTGATCGACTCCCTGGAACTCGATCAGGTCCGCGTCCAGGTGCCGCTGCCCGACGACGTGTTCGCCGCCGGTCCCTACAGCGGCCCGCGGGAAGTCGAGGTCGTACTCGCGGCCGAAGACGTCGTCTTGCCCGACGACCAGGTCCAGGTCGTGTCCGTGGCGCCGGATCGCCTCGTCCTGAGCGTCGACGAGGAGATCTCGGTCGCGGTGCCGGTGCAGGTCGTCTGGATCGGCGAGCCGATCGGCGGCATCAGCGTCGACGATGAGAACGTGCGGATCGAGCCGGCGACGGTCACCGTGCAGGGGGCACGCTCCGAGATCAACAAGCTGGAGTTCGCGCTGGCCGGGCCCATCGACCTCACCGGCCGTGGCCTCGACTTCACGGCCAGGCAAGTACGCGTGCGGTTCGGCAGCGAACACGTCCGGGTCGAGTTCCCGACCATCGTCGACGTGTCCGTGCCGATGATCTCGAGGCAGCCCCAGAGCTCCGGCGCGGGCAATTGACCTCGAAGCTGTTCGGCACGGACGGCATGCGCGCCGTCTTCGGCAAGCCGCCGCTCGATCAACCGACCGTCCAGGCCGTCGGCTACTGGTTCGCCAGACTCTGCGCGGCAGAGGTGCCCCTCTGGGTGCGCGGGTCTTCTGACCCGCTGCCGCCGGAGGCGGCCAGGAATCGCGCCGGCCGAAGGCCGGCTCCGCTGTTGATCCTCGGCGGCGACACTCGCGCCAGCCGCCCTGAAATCACCGCCTGGCTCGCCGCCGCCGTCCGCGCCGCCGACTGCGACGTCCGCTCGGCCGGCGTCGTGCCCACGCCGGCGGTGGCCTACCTCGTCACCGAACTCGGCGCCGCCGGGGGCATCGTCGTCTCGGCCAGCCACAACCCGTCCACCGACAACGGCGTCAAGCTGATCGGCGCGGACGGCTTCAAGGTCGATCCCGAAGTCGAGCAGGCGATCGAAGACCGGGTCGCCGAGGGTGGCGGAGAATTTGGTCGGCCTTCGGCCGGCGCTTTCTGGCCGCCTTCGGCGCGCTTTCTCTGCGGGTCAGAAGACCCGCGGCAACAGACCCGCGCACCCAGAGGAGTCGAGGACGAGCCCGCGCTTGCCGACCGCTACCTCGACCATCTCGCCGCCTCGCTGCCGGGCGGGCAACCCCTGGCCGGCCTGCGGATCGCCGTCGACGCCGCGAATGGCGCCGGCGCTCCGTACGCCGCGCGGCTCTTCGCCGGCCTGGGCGCCGACTGCGCCGTCACCTGCGACCAGCCGGACGGCCGGAACATCAACCTCGACTGCGGCTCGACCTGCACGGGGCGCATCGCGGCCTTCACCCGCGCCACGGGCAGCGACCTCGGCGTCGCCCTCGACGGCGACGCCGACCGCGCCCTGCTCTGCGATCACCGGGGGCGCATCTGCGACGGCGACATCCTGCTCTACGTCTGGGCCACCCACCTCGCGGCCCGCGGCGAACTCCCCGGCCGCCGCATCGTCGCCACGACGATGTCGAACATGGGCCTGGAGAAGGCGCTCGAAGCCGCCGGCGTCGGCGTGGTTCGCTGCGGCGTCGGCGACCGCGAGGTGGTCGAGGCCATGCGGCGGGAAGGCGTCCGCCTCGGCGGCGAACAGTCCGGCCACCTGGTCGACCTGGAACTCGGCACCACCGGCGACGGCCTGCTCACCGCGGCCGCCGTCGCGAGCATCGTCGCCGCGTCCGGCCGCCCGCTCGCCGACCTGGCCGCCGGTTTCCGGCGCTTTCCGCAGATCCTGCGCAACGTGAAGGTGCGCGAGAAGCAGCCGCTCGAGAGCATCCCCGGCCTCAGCGAAGCCGTCGCGTCCGTCGAACGCGAACTCGGAACCTCGGGCCGCGTCCTGCTCCGCTACAGCGGCACCGAAGCCCTCGCCCGAGTGATGATCGAAGGCCCCGATCAGAACCGCATCGAAGAACTCTGCGGCCGCATCGCCACCGTCCTGGAAGCCGAACTCGGCTGCTAGCTGGGTGCGCGGGTCTGTTGCCGCGGGTCTTCTGACCCGCGGAGAACGCGCGCCGGAGGCGGCTTCAAAGTCGTCGCCGGCTTCGCCGGCGGCAATACTCTCCGGTCTCCGCCGCTTCGCGGCTCCGCCCGGGGGCGGGTCAGAAGACCCGCGCACCCAGCGGAGGTCGATCTAGGATCAAGCAATGACGACAGCACTCTCCGTCAACGTCGACCACGTCGCAACCCTGCGACAGGCCCGGCTCGCCGGCTACCCGAGCCCGCTGGAAGCGGCGCGCCTCGCCGAGGAAGCCGGCGCCTTCGGCATCACCGTGCACCTGCGCCAGGACCGGCGCCACATTCAGGACCGGGACGTCGTCGACCTCCGGGAGGCGGTCACGGGCCGGCTCAACCTCGAGATCGCGGCCGAGGAGCCGATGCTCCAGTTCGCGGAGCGGGTGAAGCCCGATCAGGTGACGCTGGTTCCCGAACGGCCCGACGAGGTGACCACCGAAGGCGGCCTCGACCTGATCGCTCGGGGCGACCAGGTGCGCCGCGCCGCCAGCCGTCTGGTCGAGGCCGGCATCCGCGTCGCCGTCTTCGTCGACCCCGACCTCGAACAGCTCGCGGCGCTGGCCGACCAGGACGACGTCACCGGCTTCGAACTGAACACCGACGCCTACACCCGCGTCTCTGGCGCCGAAGCCGACGCCCAGTTCACGAAGATCGAGGCGGCGGCCGAACGCGGCCTCGCGGCGGGGCGGGAGGCGTACGCCGGGCACGGCCTCACGGTCGCCAACGTCGGCCGCGTGGCCGCGCTCGCCGGCGTCAGCGAACTGAACATCGGCCACTCGATCGTGTCCCGGGCAGTGCTCATCGGCATGCCCGCCGCCGTCGCGGAGATGCTCGAAGCAATGCAGGCTGGCTGACCACTGGGTGCGCGGGTCTTCTGACCCGCTGCCGCCGCAGGCGGCTTCCAGTATCGTCGCCGGCCTCCGGCCGGCGGCTGCTTCCTTCCGGGCTCCGCCCGGAGGCGGGTCAGAAGACCCGCGCACCCAGTCGGCTCCACATCGTTATCCCCCGACCAGCCCCCGCTCCCGGTAGTCCTTCAGCTTCCGCTGCAGCGTCCGCACGCCGATGCCCAGCAGCCTTGCCGCCTCGGCTCGCTTGCCCCCGGTGCGGTCCAGGGTCTGCAGGATGGCATGGCGCTCGATCTCGGCCATCGTCCGCGGTTCGCCGAAGGTGGTCTGGACGGCGGCTTCGGCTGGCGCCTCGGCGGCCTGGCGAATCTCCTCGGGCAGATCGCCGACCTCGATGCGGCCGCCGCCGTGGAAGACCGCGACCGTCTCGAGCACGTTGCGCAGCTCCCGCACGTTCCCCTGCCAGCGGTTCTGGGCCAGGCACGACAGCGCCCTGCCCGAGAGCTGCATTTCCGGCTTGCCCTCGCGGGCCGCGAACTCCCTCAGGAAGTGGTCGGCGAGCAGCGGCAGGTCGTCGAGGCGGTCCCGCAGCGGCGGAATGCGCAGCGTCACGACCTTGAGCCGGTAGTAGAGATCTTCCCGGAAAACGCCCTGCTCGACCGCCTCCTCCAGGTTGCGGTTGGTGGCCGCCAGCAGCCGGAAGTCGACGTCGAGCATCGTGCTGCCGCCGACGCGCATGATCTGCCGCTCCTCGAGCACCCGCAGCAGCTTGACCTGGAGTTCCGGGATCAGCTCGCTGATCTCGTCCAGGAACAGCGTCCCGCGCGCGGCGAGCTCGAACTTGCCGATCTTGCGACCGACCGCGCCGGTGAAGGAGCCCTTCTCGTGCCCGAACAGTTCGCTCTCCAGGATCTCGTTCGGGATGGCGCCGCAGTTGAGCGCCAGGAACCTCTCCTGTCGGCGGTCGCTCGCCTGGTGGAGAGCCTTCGCCACGAGTTCCTTGCCGGTGCCGCTCTCGCCCAGGATCAGCACCGAGGCCCGGCTCGGCGCGACCTGGCGCATCTGCTGGAACAACTGCTCCATCGCCGCCGACTGGCCCACGATGGCGTCGAAGCCGAAACGCTCGTCGAGCATCTCGCGCAGGTTCGTCACCTCGTCCCGCAACTGCCAGTTCTCGATCAGCTTGAGGACGCGGCTCCGCAACTCGTAGAGGTCGACCGGCTTGGTCAGGTAGTCGTCGGCGCCGACCCGCATCGCCTCGACCGCCGATTCGATCGTGCCGAAGCCGGTCACCAGGATGACCGCCAGGTCGAGTTCCTGGGCCCGCACCCGGTTCAGGAAGGCCAGGCCGTCCATCCCCGGCATGCGCAGGTCGCAGACCGCCAGGCGCACCTTCGGTTCCCGTTCCACGAAGGCGAGCGCCGGTTCGGCGTCGTCGAAGACGCGCACGCGGAGTCCGGCCCGCTCCAGGGCGATCGCCATGGACTGGCGGGAACCGGCCTCGTCGTCGATGACGATGACCCAGGGGGCTGCGGCCATGGCGCGATCCTAGCCCGCCAGCAACTCCTCGAACCCCGCTTCGTCCAGCACCTCGACTTCCAGTTGCTCCGCCTTGCGGAGCTTCGAGCCCGCCTTCTCGCCGGCGACCAGGAAGTCCGTCCGGCCGCTGACGGAACCGGTGACCTTGCCGCCCAGCGCCGTGATGCGGGCCGCCGCCTCGTTGCGGGTCATCCCGCTCAACGTTCCGGTGAGGACGAACGTCTTGCCCTCGAGCGGGCCGTCCGCCGCCCCCGTTTCGGTCTGCTCCTCCTCGAACTGGAGGCCCGCGTCCTCCAGGCGGCGGAGCAGGTCCTGGTTCCGCTCGGAGTCGAAGAAGGCGCGCACGGACTCGGCGATGCGGCTGCCGATGTCTTCGACTTCCTCCAGCTCTTCGGCGGACGCCGCGGCGAGCGCCTCGATCCTGCCGAAACGGCGAGCGAGCAGAGCCGCCGTGGCGTCGCCGACGAAGCGGATGCCGAGCGCGTAGATCAGGCGGCTGAGAGAACGTCCCTTCGACTCGGCCAGGCTGGCGACGGTTCGCGCCGCCGCCTTTTCGCCCAGCCGGGCGTCGTTCGTCTTCCTGAGATCGGCGAGCTGCTCCACCGTCAGGCCGTAGAGATTCGCGGGATCGCCGACCAGGCCGCCGCCGACGAGTTCGCCGACGAGCCAGTCGCCCATGCCCTCGATGTCCATCGCGTTGCGCGAGGCGAAGTGGCGGATCGCCTCGCGGACGACTGCGGGGCAGGCTGCGTTGACGCAGCGGAGCAGCGCCTCCTCCTCCGGCTGGTACAGCTTCTCGCCGCACACCGGGCACGTCGTGGGCGGCTCGAACGGCTTCGACCCCGGGCCCCGCCGCTCCTCGAACACCGACACCACCTTGGGGATGATGTCGCCGCCCTTCTCGATCACGACCGCGTCGCCCTCCCGGACGTCCTTGCGCGCCAGGTCCTCGTAGTTGTGGAGCGTCGCGCGCTTGACCGTGGTGCCGGCGACCCGCACCGGCTCGAGCTCGGCCACCGGCGTCACGGCGCCCGTGCGGCCGACCTGGGCGTTGATCGCCCGCACCACCGTCTCGGCCTGCTCGGCTTCGAACTTGAAGGCGACCGCCCAGCGCGGGGCCTTGGCCGTCGTGCCCAGGCGTTCCCTCAGCTCCGGGTCGTCCACCTTGACGACCACGCCGTCCGTCTCGAAGTCGAGTTCGCCACGCTTTGCCTGCCACTCGTCGCAGAAGGCGACGACCTCCTCGAGACTCGCGCAGCGCCGCCACGAGCCGTCGACCGGCAGACCGAGGTCCGCCAGGGCGGCGAGACAGTCGCCGTGCGATCGGCGCTCCTCGTTGCCGTCGCCGCCGGCGGGCTGGACCCACTCGTAGCAGGCGAGGTCCAGCCGCCTCCGCGCGACGTCCCGGCTGTCGAGCAGTCGCACCGTGCCGGCGGTCGTGTTGCGGGGATTCGCGTAGAGCTCCTGGCCGGACGCTTCGCGCTCCTCGTTCAGGGCGGCGAACACGCTGCGGCGCATGTACGTCTCCGCCCGCACCAGCAACCGGGCCGGCGCTCCCGCCGGCAGCCGCAGCGGCAACGTGCGGATCGTCCGCGCGTTGGCCGTCACGAGATCCCCGACCCGGCCGTTGCCGCGCGTTGCCGCCTCGGCCAGCACGCCGTCCTCGTAGAGCAGCGACAGCGAGACTCCGTCGACCTTCAGCTCGCAGACGAAGTCGATCTCCGTGTCCGGGAGCAGCCGCTCGAGCCTCTCGGCCCACTCCCGGAGTTCGTCGTGGTCGTAGGTGTTGTCGAGCGAGAGCATCGGCGGCTCGTGCTCGACCTGCTCGAAGCCCTCGGTCGGCTCGCCGCCGACCCGCTGCGTCGGGCTGTCGGCGGTCCGGAGTTCCGGGTGCTCCTCCTCGATCGCCGCCAGTTCCGCCATCAGGCGGTCGAACTCGCGGTCCGCGATCTCGGGCTTCGCCTCCTGGTAGTAGAGCCGCTCGTGCCGCTGGAGTTCCTCCCGCAGCCAAGCTGCCCGGTCCTGGGGCGACTTTGCCATCGCCGACATTCTGCCGCAGCTGGGTGCCTCTGCTGGGTGCGCGGGTCTGACATCCGACCGCCCGAAGACGGGCGCTCGGACTGTGACGCGGCTGGCGCGGGGACGCGCCAGCCGGGTTCTGACCCGCTCCGGGCGGAGCCGCGGAGCGGTGGAGCCCGGTTTGATGCGCCGCCGGCGAAGCCGGCGACGATGCTGGCGGTTGGCCGCGGAGGAGCCGCAGAGGAGCCGCGGAGGAATTGTCGGCCTTCGGCCGGCGATTCAATGCCGCCTTCGGCGGCAGCGGGTCAGAAGACCCGCGCACCCAGAGCCACTGCCCGGCGTGCAGCCGTTCCCTACTGTCGCCGGGGGCACTTCAATCGCGACCGCAAAGTATGCTGCACCGGCATGGAGCTGGTCGCGTTCTTTCTTCGCTACGCCCGCCGCTATGTGCACTGGGGGCTGCTCGCTCTGGCCGCCATCGCCCTGTTCAGCCTCGCGACGGTGGCCTTTGTCGGGCTGCTCAGCCCGATGTTCCAGGAAACGCTGGGCGCTTCCGAGGACGAGGTGCAGGATGCACTTGGCCGGGGAGGCGGTCCCGAGGCTGGGGGCGAGGGACCCGTTGCGCGGCTGGTGGCCTACGTCGAGAGCCGCACCGAGCACTGGAGAGCCGAGGCTGCGGGACTCTACGACGACCTGAAGCAGCAGGTGGGTGTCGAAGGCCGCCGCGAGGTCTTCTTCGCACCGGTCCTGCTGGTGCTCGTTCTTCTCCTGCGCAGCCTGATGGCGTTCGTCTCGGGATACTCCCTTCAACGGGCCGGGCTGGGGTTGACTACCGACATCCGCAACGACCTCTACCGGCACATCATCCACCAGTCGAGCCGCTTCCATCAACAGCACACCTCGGGCGAGCTCTACAGCCGGGTGGTCAGCGACGTCGCGAAGCTCCAGAACGCGGTCGCGGCGAGGCTCTTCGACATCTTCATGTCGGGAGCGCTGCTGGTGGTCTACACGCTGTACCTGCTGACGATCCACTTCACGATGGCCCTCGTCTCGCTCGTCGCCGTGCCCGTCTTCGCGTTCCTGCTGGCGCGCTTCGGCAAGGGCATGCGCAAGGTCACCTACCGGAGCCAGGAGCGGATGGCCGACCTCTCCGGGCTCCTGACCGAAGGCATCCGCGGCAACCGGGTCGTCAAGGCCTTCGGGATGGAGGAGTTCGAGTGCCGGCGCTTCGAGCGGGCCACCCGCGGCCACTTGCTCGCCAACCTCCGCGCCCAGTTCCTCTCTACCGTTTCGAGCCCCGTCATCGAGGCGCTAGCGGCAATCGGAGGGGCGGCTCTGGTCATCTGGGCGGGTCTCATGATCCTGGATGGCGGACTCACCTTTACCCGCTTCTTCCAGTTCCTGATCGTGCTTTTCCTTATGTATGACCCGATCAGGAAGCTGAATAAGGTCAACCTGGTGATTCAGGAAGCCATCGCCTGCGGCAAGCGCGTTCACAACGTCATGCAGATCAAGAGCGACATCGTCGACAACCCCACCGCGCCGCCGATCTCCGGCCTCGACCAGGGCATCCGCTTCGAGGACGTCTCCTTCGACTACGAGAACACCGGCCACGGCAAGGGCGTGCTCTCCGGCATCCGTCTCGAACTCCATCGCGGCGAGGTCGTGGCCCTCGTCGGCGCCTCGGGCGCCGGCAAGTCGACGCTGGTCAACCTCCTGCCGCGCTTCTTCGACCCGGTCTCCGGCCAGGTCCAGATCGACGGCACGGACATCCGCGCCCTGCCGCTTGCGAACCTGCGCTCCCTGATCGGCATCGTCACCCAGGAGACGGTGCTGTTCAACGACTCGGTGAGGAACAACATTGCCTACGGCCGCGACGACCTGCCGATCGAGGAGGTGTGGATGGCGGCGGCCGCCGCCTACGCCGACGACTTCATCATGGCGATGCCCGAGGGCTACGACACGGTGATCGGCGAGGGCGGCCAGAACCTCTCCGGCGGCCAGCGCCAGCGGCTCGCGATCGCCCGGGCGCTGCTCAAGAACGCTCCCATCCTGATCCTCGACGAGGCGACCTCCCACCTCGACACGGAGTCCGAGGTCGTCGTGCAGCGGGCGATCTACAACCTGATGGAGGGCCGCACCGCCCTGGTCATCGCCCACCGCCTGTCGACGGTCGTGCGCGCCGACCGGATCGTCGTCCTGGACCGCGGCTCGATCGTCGAGGAAGGAACCCACGAGCAACTGCTGGAACTGGGCGGCGCCTACAAGCGCCTCTACGATCTCCAGTTCCATGGCTGATCCGGGCGTCGGTGCGCCGGCCTTCTGGCCGGCATCTGCCGCCCGGCCGTACCGCCCGTGAAGGTCCGCGGCGCCTTCCTGCCGCCCGCTGCCGTCGCGGTGCGGTTTCTCTCCCAGGCGCTCACCGCGACCTGGCGCCTCCACCGCCTCGAGGGCCGCGAACACCTGGAGCGTGCGCTTGAGCCGCCGGCCCTGCTCGCCTGCTGGCACGAGCAGACGGCGCTTTCCCTGCTGCTCGTGCGCAGGTATCTGCTGCCCGCCGGCGGGCCGGTGTCCATCCTCGCCAGCCACTCCGCCGACGGTGAGATCTCGGCGCGGGTCGGCCGCGCCTGGGGCATCCGCGTGACCCGCGGCTCGACCTCGCGGGGCGGCCGCGACGCGGCCCTCCACCTCTACGGCGAACTCCGCCGGCAACGGTCGACCCTGCTCCTCATGCCCGACGGTCCCCGCGGGCCGGCCCGCGAGGCGAAGCCCGGCGGCATCGTGCTGGCGGCGACGTCCGGCGCGCCGATCGTTCCCGCGGGCCTCGCCGCCGCCCGCGGCTTCAGGTTGCGAAGCTGGGACCGCATGGCCGTCGGCGCTCCGTTCACCCGCGTTGCGGTCGCGGTCGGCGAGCCGATGGCGCTCGAGCGCAAGGCGACGCCCGCGGAGCGCGAGGCGGCGCGGCTCGAACTCGGCGCCAGGCTCGACGAACTGACGGCGAGGGCCCGCCAACTGCTCTCCTGAAACCCCGCGAAACCCCCGAGAATGCTAGAATCCGGGCGCTTTTCCCTCGCCCGTCGTCACGGGTGGAGGCTTGGCGTATGCCTGCCCATCGTTTCATCGACACGTTTCTCTGTGCCGCGTTGCTCCTCGCCGCGCCTGCCGCACACGCCCTCGTCTACGTCATGCCCACCGACGAGGCGATGGTCGACCGTTCTCCCGTCATCGTCTTCGGCGAGATCATCGCCGCCGAACCGGCGCCGGTGGAAGGCATCCCCTCGACCGACTTCATGTTCCAGGTCGAGGAGGTGCTGAAGGGCTTCGTTCCCGGCGGCACGATCGTCGTGCGCCAGCCGGGGGGCATCGGCGCCGGCGGCGTGGCGGCGCGGGTCATGGGCCTCCCCGGTCTCGTCGAGGGGGACCGGCTGCTGCTGTTCCTCGACCCGGTCGAGGGCGTCTACAGAACGGCGGAACTGGCGCTTGGCATGTTCTTCGAAGTGGAGGCGGCCGGCCGGACGTTGCTGATGCGCGGCTCGTCGCAGGACGGTGGGGCGTCCTGGTCCGCGGACGCCGACGCCGACGAGCGGAGCCAGGAGGGCCTGCCGCGCTACGCGGAGCCCTTCCGTCGGTGGATCGCCGACCACGTGGCCGGCCGGGCGAACGAGGCCGACTACTTCGCCCCCGACCTGCGGGACGGGCTCGTGTCGGTTGTTTCGCCGTTCAACCTGACTCGGAGCCCGGCCGGTTGCGAGCAACCGGGCACGCGGCTGCGGTGGCGCAACTTCGACCGCGGCGAGAGCGTCGGTCTCCTGGTCCAGGCCGGCGGTCAGCCGGGGGTACCGGGCGGCGGCATGGCCCAGGTGCTGTCCGGCATGCGGGCCTGGAACGGGGACCCCAGGAGCCGGGCGCATCTGGTCCGGAGCGGCGTCACGAACGATGAGTTCACGCTTGGTGTAACCGGCGAGAACAGGATCGCCTTCGAGGATCCGGCCGGCGAGATTCTCGGCACCTACCATCCGGAGGTCGGAGGCGTTCTGGCGATCACCGCCGTGTACTTCTACTGCGGCGCGGAGGATCCCCCGCATTCGATCCCGGGAGGCGGGCGTGCGCAGGCCTACGAAGTGATCGAGACGAAGATGGCGACCCAGGACGGCTACAAGGACTGGCTTGCCGGCACGCCGAACCCGCGCCGTGCTCACGAGGAGATCATGACCCACGAGTTGGGCCACGTCCTGGGCATCGGTCACTCCTGCGAGATCGGCGATCCCTGCACTGGTGTGCCCCGCGAGGCGATCATGCGCGCCTGGGCCCACGGCGACGGCCGCGGCGCCGCCATCAACCGCGACGACCGGAACGCGGTGCGCACCCTCTACCCGCTGACCGGCCCCGTGGGGCCGGTGGGGCCGGCCGCGCCCACCGACCTGACGGTCACGGCGATCAGCCAGACGGCACTCGAGCTCCACTGGCAGGACCGCTCCGGCAACGAGACGGGTTTCGAGATCCACGAGCGGATGGTCGACAGCGAGTTCATGCGCATCAGGACGCTGCCGGCGAACACGACGTCCGTCGTCATTCGGGACATTCCGCCGGAGACCTTCCGCGCCTACCAGGTCCTCGCCACGAACAACCGCGGCAGTTCGAGCCCCACGCTCGAAGTCGGCGCCACGACGCTCGCCGAAGTCGCGGAGTGCGTCGCGGACGCCGACACGGTGTGCCTGAACCAGGGCCGCTTCCGTGTCGAACTCGAGTGGGAATCGGCGGACGACTTCGGTGCGGGCGCCGCCGTGCCGCTGACCAACGACACGGGTTACTCGTGGTTCTTCAACGAGGACAACGTCGAAGTCGTCGTCAAGGTGCTCGACGGTTGTGCCTTCAACCAGCGCTACTGGGTGTTCGCCGGCGGGCTGACCGACGTCAAGGCCGTCATGAAGGTGATCGACTCGCAGACCGGCGTGGCGGCCACCTACTACAACCCGCCGGGGACCGCCTTCCAGCCGGTCCAGGACCAGGAAACCTTCGCAGTCTGTCCGCAGGGCGCCAACCTCTACGGCGAGAGCCGGTACCTGCTCGGGGAAGAGGAGATGGAAGCGCTGCGCGGCGGCCTGGACCTCGCGGCGGCCGTCGGCTCTGCCGAGCCCGGCTTCGAACTGCCGTTGCCGTTCCAGGTGGCGCAGGCCCAGGACGGCGGCGGCAGTTGCGTGCCCGACGAACGGACCCTCTGCCTCGAGAACGGCCGCTACGCGGTCCGCGCCTCCTGGGAGAAGCCGGACGGCGAAACCGGCGACGCCGTCGCCTGGCCGTTGACCGGAGACACGGGCCTCTACTGGTTCTTCGCTCCGACCAACGTCGAGATGGTGCTCAAGGTGCTCGACGGCTGCGGCATCAACCAGCACCGCTGGGTGTTCGCGGGGGGACTGACGGACCTCGGCGTGACGATGACCGTCACCGACACCGAGACCGGCCTGGAGCAGGTCTACGAGAACCCCGTCGGTACCGCGTTCCAGCCGGTGCAGGACCTGGAAGCGTTCGCCTGCCAGGCGCCGTAGGCCCGACGGCCGCGGTCATGCCTGCCCGTCGTCTCATCCGCTCTACCTCTGGGTGCGCGGGTCATCTGACCCGCTGCCGCCGAAGGCGGCGTCAACTCGCCCGGCGAAGCCCGTCAATTCTGGCCGGCTTCTGCCTGCAGCAACGCCTCCTTGCCTGCCTCTTGTCTGCCATGCCGATTTGCATTTTTCTATAAGTTGGGCGTAATCTACTGGGAAGTATAGATTTCCCACTCAACACCGGGCGCTCCGCCGGAGTGCTCCGCCGGAAAGGGAAGACCATGAGACTGAGCCGCGGCACCACACGACATCTCATCTGCCTGACGAGCCTGCTCGCATTCGCCTCGACGCCGCTCCTGGCCCAGCAGGGCATCGACCTGCTGGATCCGGAGCAGGTCCTGCGAGCCGGCGAGCAGTCCCGGACGGACGGAGTAAACGTCCGGGCCATGCTGGACGAGGCTCCGATCGGCGTCCCGCAGGCGACGCATGAGCGAGAGACAATCCGGTACGACGACGGGGAATTCGAGAACTTCGAAGAGAACTCGGCGTTGTCGCCGAATGACGTGGCGGGCGCCGTCGGCAGCACGGTCGAGTGGGCGCAGCGTTTCGTGGTCAAGGCTGATGGCACGGTCGTGAGCGCCAGGGTGTGCTTCCTCCGGCCCGATGGCGACCTCGCCAGATCCCTGGACTTCGACCTGCGCTTCTACGAGGACGACACCGTCGACAAGGTCGACTATCCGGGTCGCCGGAGCGGGCTGCGCTACGCCGTGGAGTCGGATATCAGGCGCGCGGGCACCCACAGTTGCGTCCTCCTGAGAGGACAACTCGTCGGCAAGCCGCTCGGCAAGGGCGCCCACTGGGTGGGCATCGAGTGGAACCCGGCCACGACGAAGCGTCTCGCCGGCGACCACTACACGGCCGACGACGAGGCGGATACCGACCGGCTCGGCGAGGCGGTCCACGAGACGGAGATCAGGCGCCGGGTGTTGCCGGTCCCGGACGAGGCGCCCATCGATGGATGGGAGAATGGTCGTGCCAGCGGCCCCCGGACCACCGCCAGCGGCCTCAAGGCGATCGGCGTCAGTTTGGTGCTCGAAACGACGCACGCAGCCGAGCCCGACCCGACCCCCGACCCGACCCCCGACCCGGAGCCCGATCCGGAGCCCGATCCCGAACCCGAAGACGACGCGCGACCGGGCCCGCTGACCGCGCCGCCCACGGGCCCCGGCTACTCGAACTGCATTCCGACGGTTTCCCGCCTCGTCTTCGACGGCGACTACCGGGTCAGCCTCTGCTACGAGACGGCCGACGGCACGAAGGGCGAAGCACGCGCCGGCATCTACAAGTCCACCCAGTCGGGCCTGCTCTGGTTCTTCGATTCGAACAACGCCGAGGTTCTGATCAAGGTGCTCGACGGTTGCTCGGCCAACGGCCACCGCTGGGCGTTCATGGCGGCTGCGACCGACGTGGCCTTCAACCTCTACGTCACGGACGGCAGGAACCAGACCTGGTCGTACCACAACAAACAGGGCCAGAAGGCCGTGACTCAGACCGACAACATGGCTCTGAGGTGCAGCCGGTAGCATGACTGCCGGTGCGGCGGGTCTTTTGACCCGTCGCGGTAGGCGGCTTCGACTCGCCGACCGCGGGCCGACGTTACTCTTCCTCCCGAGCCCGCTCGCTACGATACGCGGGTCGTCTGGCACGTCTCTTGCTGCTGGTTCCCTGCCGCGGGGGTCCTCGTTCACGGACGATCAAAGGAGGAATCGCCCATGCCGTGTCGGACGGTTGTTTCCGGTTGCCTTGCTTCCCTGGCCTCGACCCTCATTCTCGCTCCGCCGATCGCCGCCCAAGCGGGCCGTGACCTGTTGCGGCCCGAGCCGAGGGCGGAGATCAAGGCCGAACGCCTGGGCCTCGTCGAGCATGTGGACGCCGTGCGTGTCTCGGCCCGCGCCGGCGGCGTAGCGTCCGTCGACCAGGCGGCCACCGGCGTGCGCCAGCGGGCCACGGAGGTCTACCAGTACGACGACAACGTCTTCGAGGGCTTCTACCGCCTCGTCGACGAGGCCACGGACGATTTCCTCCATGAGATGGAGTTCGCCCAGCGGTTCCGGTTGCCCGAAGCAGGGACTGTCGAGTACGCGGTGGCGTGCATGGCGAGGACGAGGGACGACACGAGCAGCGACGCGGCGTTCACCTTGAGCTTCTACTCGGGCGCCGGAAACACGCCCGTGACCCTTCTCGCCGCTTTCGACGTCCCTGCCCGGCTCCCGGAGGCCGGAACCTTCATCTGCTTCGAGATCGGCGGCGCCGTGGCCGGCCTGGAACTGAACGCCGGCCAGGTCTGGACCGCCGTTTCGTGGACGCGCGGCGTGCCGTTCGAGAACACGAAGCTCCTCGCGGTTGACCAGGACGGCTCGGATGGGCGGCGGGCGTTCCGTGGTCGTGAAACCGAAGACGACGAGTGGGAGCGCTGGCAGGCGGACACGGACCCGGGCGTCTACGGCATCCGCCTCGCCGTCAACCATCCAGATCCCGACCCGACCCCCGATCCGCAAGCCGACCCGGACCCCACGCCCGATCCAGGCCCCGACCCGGACCCCGACGCCGGCCCGCCGACTGGAGAGGGCTACACCGACTGCGTCCCGCAAACGACGCCGCTCGTCTTCGATGGCGGCTACAACGTCCGCATGTGCTACGAGACGAGCGAGGGCACCGTCGGCGAAGGCAAGGCCGGCGTCTGGGCCTCCGGCCAATCGGGCCTGCTCTGGTTCTTCACCCGCGACAACGCGGAAGTGTTGGTCAAGGTTCTGGAGGGCTGCGACTTCAACAACCACCGCTGGGTCTACGTGGCGCCGGTGACCGACCTCGCCTTCAACCTCTACGTCGTCGACAGCCAGGGCAACACCTGGTCCCACCACAACCGGCAGGGAGACACGGCGTCCACCAGGAGTGACAACGAGGCCTTTCTTTGCAGCAACTAGACGGCCGCCAGGCCGCCATTGGGTGCGGCGGCGGCTCCGCTGGGTGCGCGGGTCGTCTGACCCGCTGCCGACGAAGTCGGCCTTCGAAACGCGCCGGCCGTCAGGCCGGCTCCTTCTTGGCCGCAGCCCTCCTCGCCACCCCGGCCTTTGCCCTCGTCTACGTCCTCCCCACCGACGACTCCATGGTCGAGCGCTCGGAAGTCGTCGTGTTCGGCGAGGTTCGCTCGGCGGCGCGGGCCCTGAACGGCCTCACGGACTACACCTTCGAAGTCGAAGAGGTCCTCAAGGGCTTCGTCCCCGGCGGCACGATCGTCGTGCGCCAGCCCGGCGGCCTCCTTCCCGGCGGCATCGCCATGCGGGTGCAGGGCCTCCCGATGCTGGTGGAAGGGGACCGTGTCCTGCTCTTCCTCGACCCCCTGGCCGACGCCTGGCGCCCGGTCGAGTTCGCCCTCGGCATGTTCTTCGAGGTCCGGACCGGGCAGCGCGTGCTCCTGGTGCGCGAGCCGTCGCTCCACGGCGAAGTCAGCCTGCCCGGCGACCCCGCGGCCGCGGCCCGCGCCCGCGCGCGGCTGCCTCGGGATTCCTCGGGCTTCCGCCGCTGGATCGCCGACCGCGCGGCCGGCGTCGAGCGCCCCGGCGACTACTTCCTCACCGAACCGCCCGGCGGCCCACGCTCGCTCGCTCGGCCGTTCCGGTTGACGCGTAGTCCAGCGAACTGCTTTCGGGACGGCCTGCCCCTGCGCTGGCGGGAGTTCGACGGCGGCCAGAGCGTCGGCATGACCGTCCAGTCGGAAGGACAGCCCGGCGTGCCCGGCGGTGGCCTGCCCGAAGTACAGGCCGGGATGCGGGCCTGGAACGACGTCTCGGGGAGCCGCGTCAACCTGGTGCTTCAAGGTACTTCGAACCGGCAGTTCCTGATCGACGAAGTGGACGGCGTGAGTTCGATCACCTACGAGGATCCCTTCGACGAGATCACGGGTTCGTACGAACGGGGCGAGAGCGGCGTGATCGCTATCACGTACACCTTCTTCCACTGCGGTGCTTCGACCGCCACCCACCAGATTCCGGGCAACGATTCGGTCGAGGCCCTGGCGATCATCGAGTCGAACGTCACCACGCAGGACGGCTACGAGCACTGGGTGAGTCTCACGCCGAATCCACGCAAGGGCCACGAAGAGATCATGGGCCACGAACTGGGTCACGCGATCGGGATCGGCCATCCCTGCGGCGACGAAGCCAGCGGGCCGTGCGACGAGGTCACCGGCGAGGCGCTGATGCGGGCTACCACCCACGGCGACGGCCGAGGGGCGCGGCTGAACAGCGACGATCGTGCCGCGGCGCGTTTCCTGTATCCGGTTCCCGACGCGGCTCCCGAACCGGACCCGGCCCCCGATCCTGAGCCGCCTCCCAAGCCCGATCCTGAGCCCGAGCCGGATCCAACGCTCGGTCCGCTGCCCATTCCCCCTCAGGAGCCGGGGTACACCGACTGCCGCCCGGAGACGGCGTCCCTGGTGTTCGACGGCGGCTTCAAGGTCGCCGTGTGCTACGAGACGGCGGGCGGTGAGATCGGCGAGGGCAAGGCCGGCATCTGGGCTTCGGGCGAAGCGGGCCTGCTCTGGTTCTTCAATCGCGACAACGCGGAAGTCCTGGTCAAGGTCCTGAACGGCTGCCATCTGACCGGCCACCGCTGGGTGTACGTCGCTCCCGTCACCGACCTCGCCTTCAACCTCTACGTTCAGGGCCCCGACGGGAGCAACTGGAGCCATCGCAACCGGCTGGGCGAGACGGCGGCGAGCAGGAGCGACAACTTCGCCTTCCCCTGCGACTGATGTGTCGGTGCGCCGGATGTCGGTGCGCCGGCCTTCTGGCGGGCATCCGGTCTGACCGTCGCCGGTCCGACACTCGTTAGCTCCTCGGCAGACGACGGTCAGCCCCCCGTCCGGTAGCGTCGTGGATCATGCGGGTCGCAGTCGTCTGGAACTACGGTACGCCGCTCCGGCAGTGCAGCTTCCGGTTCGAGGAGTACATCCGCGGGCTCGAGGCGCTCGGCCACGAGGCGTTCGTTGCCTGTCCCGAATCGTCGAACGACGGCTTTCCCGTGCCGATCGTCTCGCCGCCGGGCGGCGGCGGCCTGGAGGACGAGGAGTTCTGGCGCGGCCTCGAGGCCGACGTGGCGATCGTGCCTTCCTTCCACCAGATGTCGGGCCTGCTGGAGCGGATCCGCGGCGCCGGCGTGCGCACGATCGCGATGGGCGACTCGGACGGCCAGATGGGTCTGCGCGCGTTTCCCCTGGCCACGCTGCGCCGGAAGGTCTTCTCGGGCACGGCCGACCGCAGCCGCCAGCTCCGGCAACTCCGCTTCCTGGCCCGGCGCTACCTGCTCTCGTTCCGCCGGACCGACCCGCAGGACGCCGAGTTCGTCCGCAGCGCGGGGGAGTCCGACGTGCTCATCCTCGGTTGCGAGGAAGCGAAGGTCCACTTCCGCCGCTTCCTTCGCGCGGCCGGCGCGGCGGATCTCCAGGACCGGGTTCACGTCTCACCGCTCGCCATCCACCGGGTCTACGTCGATTCGCCCGACCTCGGACGGGAACGCCGGGGCATGGTGGCGATCGGCCGCTGGGACGATCCCCAGAAGAACGCTCCGCTGCTGGTGCGGGCGCTTGCGCGCTACTTCGGTCGAGCCGGCCGCGAGGCGCGCGGGGAGCCGGTCAGCATCTTCGGTCCGGGCGCCGAGAGTCTCTTCGGCGAGCTCAACCGGCGCTTCCCGAACGTCGAGCACCACGGGCCGCAGTACCCGGAAGTGCTTGCCGACGCGCTGGCCGGCAGCCGCTTCATCGTCTTCTCGTCGCGGTGGGAAGGCGCGCCGCACGCCGGCTGCGAGGCGCTGTCCATGGGAGCGACCGTGGTTGGCACGCCGATCCCGAGCCTTCGGAGCTGGTCCGAGGGCGGCGCCTACGGTCGCGTCGCCTCCGCGCACCGCGCCGGGCCGCTGGCCTCGGCGATAGCGGAGGAACAGGCGGCGTGGCGGCGCGGCGAACGCCACCCGGCTAGCATCGCCAAGGTATGGCGCCAGCGGAGTTCCGGCCGCGGCGTCTGCCAGACGATGCTCGAGGCCCTGTCCGCATGACGCCTTCACGTGCAGACCGAGTGTCGGTGCGCCCCGTGTCGGTGCGCCGGCCTTCTGGCCGGCCTCTGGTGTCGGTGCGCCGGCCTTCTGGCCGGCTTCTGGAGCTCTGACCGTGTCCCCGTTCCAACGCCGTCCGCTCGAGGTCATCCTCGACACCACCGAGCGCTGCAACCTGAAGTGCAAGATGTGCTACTTCTCGGCCGTCGACCGACTGCAGTTCCTGCCCTTCGACCGCCAGTTGTCCCGGAACGGCATGATGCCGCTCGAGACCTTCTCCCGGGTCGCGGCCGACCTCTTCCCCCGTGCCCGCCGGGTCGCCCTGGGCTGCGCGGCCGAGCCGCTGGTGCACCCGAAGTTCATCGACATCGTTCGCGAAGCCGGCAGCTACGGCGTTCCCGACCTGTGGTTCCCGACCAACCTGCTGCCGCTGACGCCCGCCAAGGCCGAGGCGATCTGCGAGGCCGGAGTGAGCACGGTCGGCGTGTCGATGGACGGCACCAGCGCGGAGACCTACGAGGCGATCCGGGTCGGCGGCAAGTTCGACCGGCTGATGCGTTCGCTCGACCTGCTGAACGAGGTCCGGCGGGGCGGTGCCACCGGGCTTCGGCTGATCTTCGTGTGGATGCGAACGAACCGCGGCGATCTCGCCGACCTGCCTCGCTTCGCCGAGGAAGTCGGCGCCAGTGAGCTGGACGTCCGCTTCGTGGCGCCGACCGCTCACGTGAGCGCCGAGGACGAACTGCTCGACGACGAGGACCCCGGCGCGCTGCGCGCCGAACTCGCCGCCACGGCCGAGGACGCGGCCGTTCGCGGGCTTCGTCTCGTCTCCTATCCGGACTTCGGCAACGGCCAGCCCGTTGGTTTCCGCGGCCACCTGATGCGCTGGCGGGCGCGCCTCTACGATCGTCAGCGGCTGCGCGGCCGCTTCCGCACCGCGGTCGCCGGCTGCGCCTGGCCCGGCCACACGGTGGTGGTCCGGCCCAACGGCGCGGTCTCGCCGTGCATCTTCTGGGAAGAGCAGCCGATCGGTCTGTACCCGGAGACTTCGCTGCGCGAGGTCGAACGCTCGCCGTTGCTGGCGGAGATCGTCGATGGGCTGAAGAGCGGGAATCCTTGCGGCACTTGCAATACGTGCACCGAGCGGAAGCATGCGCTGTACTTCCGGTTGCAGTGGCGGCAGCAGGCGGGGGAGAGGTTGGAGCAGTTGGGGGCCGGGCCGGGTAGTGGGGGTGTGGCGGAGGAAGGTCGGGAAGAAGGTCGGCCTTCGGCCGGCGAGTCTCCGCCGCCTTCGGCGGCAGCCGGCCAGAAGGCCGGCGCACCGACACCGACACCGACGCTCGGCGCACCGACACTCGCGGCGCCGGGTCTTCCGAGCCCCACCGCCTGGATCGCGGAGCACGTTCCCGCCGAACCCTTCGACCGCGTCCTCCTCGTCGGCGACGAAGCATGGGCCCACGAACTCCTCAACGCAGGCTTCGCAAAGCAAGTCGACATCGTCACATCAAGTGCCAGTGCCAGTGCCGGTGCGCCGGCCTTCTGGCCGGCATCCGGCGAGCCGCGAAGCGGCGAGCCCGAGCCTCCGCGAAGCAGCGAGCCCGCCCCTCCACAAATCCACCACCTCCCCATCCACCCCCGCCGTCCGCAACTCCCAACCGCCGCCTACCAGGCCGCCTGCTGCATCGGCGGCCTCTCCTCCCACCTCCGGCTGGAGCGGCTCCTCGACGCCGTGCTCGACGCCCTGGAGCCGGGCGGCCGCCTCTTCGTTGACGACTACGTCGGCCCGGCGCGCCACCGGTGGAACCGCCGCACGGGCGCTGCCGCCGCTGCCGCCTACCGCCGGCTGCCGGCCGCGGTTCGGCGCTTCGAACGGCTGCCCATGCCGCCCGTGGAAGGCGACTGCGCCAGGGCCACGCGCTCCGGCGACGTGGCCCGCCTGATCCGCACCGGTTTCCGGGTCGAGTCCGTGCGCCCCTACGGCGGCGACCTGGTCGCGCCGCTCGCCACGTCCGTCGACTGGGGCCGGCTGCCGGAGGCCGACTTCCAGCGCCTGGTGGAGGGCTCCGGCGCCGGCGCCGGCCACTACGCCCTGACGGTGGCCCGTCCCCGCGCCGGCTGGCAGCGCCGGCTCGCCGGGATGCGCTACCGCATTGGCCCCAAAGTCCGTCGTGTCTTCATTTACGAGCCCCGGCGCGCTCGCGACCTGGCGTTCCAGGCGCTGCGCGGAAAGGTCTGAAACGTGGTTGCTACCGTTCGTTGGGGAATCATCGGCCCGGGCGCCATCGCCCGCGTCTTCGCCACCGCAATCGATGGGCTGGACGGTCACGAAATCGTGGCCGTCGGCAGCCGCGCCCCGGAGCGTGCGCTCGCCTTCAACGCCGAGCGCGGCTACGTGGACGCCGAGGCCGGCACCTACCGGGACCTGGTGCGCAGCGAGTCGGTCGACGCCGTCTACGTCGCCAGTCCCCATCCCGGTCACCTGGAACATGCGACGCTGGCGCTCCGGCACGGCAAGGCGGTGCTCTGCGAGAAGCCGCTCTGCGTCAACGCCTCCGAGGCCCGCCGGCTGTGCGAAATCGCCCGCGAGCGGGGGCGGCCGCTGCTCGAGGCCATGTGGACCCGCTTCCTGCCCGCGACCCAGCGGGCCGCCGACTGGATCGCCAACGGCACGATCGGAGAGCCGAGCCGGGTGGTCTGCTCCTTCGGCTTCCACGCGGCGTTCGATCCGGATAGCCGGCTCTACGATCCCGAACTGGGCGGCGGCAGCCTGCTCGATATCGGCTGCTACACGTTGTCGCTGGCGTCGCTCGCTTTCGGGGAGCGGGTGACCGGCGGCAACATCCCGCAGATCGAGGTCCGCGCCGATCTCGCTCCGTCCGGGGTCGACGAGAACTGCAGGATCGTCCTGCGTTTCGGGGACGGCGCCGAGGCGTACCTCGAGTCCTCGATCAGCCAGGCCCTCTCCGCCACCGGCGTCGTCCAGGGCGACGGCGGGAGGATCGTGATTCCGGACTTCTGGCGCGCCCAGACGCTCAAGCTGGAGTGCGAGACGCAGGACGTCGCCACACTGGAGTGCCCCTTCCTCTGCAACGGCTACGAGTACCAGGCGCTCGAACTCGAACGAATGCTCCGCGACGGCGACATCGAGAGCCCTTTCCTGCCGCACGCGGAGTCCATCGGGCTGATCGAACTGATGGACGAACTCCGCCGCCGCATGGGCGTCCAGTACCCCTTCGAAACAAGCATCGGCGTCACCGCCGGCGTCCACCGCGCCATGACCTACCGCCGTTTCCGAGGCGCGACGCCCGCAGCCGAGGGCCCCGGCCCTGGCGACGAAAGTGCTCTGGGTGCGCGGGTCTTCCGACCCGCATCAGACGCGATGCCGCGAAGCGGCGAGCCCGAACCCCTCCACCTCCCCCGCCTCATCCTCGGCACGATGTCCCTCAACGACGAAACCCCCGCCGCCCGGGACGACGCCGACGCCCTCCTCGACGCCGCCTTCGAGAACGGCCTCTCCGCGGTCGACACCGGCCACGTCTACGGCAGCGGCGCCTCCGAGCGCGCCATCGGCCACTGGCTCGAGCGCTGCGGTCTCGCCGACGACGTCTTCGTCCTGTCCAAGGGCTGCCACCCCGATGAAGCGGGACCCCGCGTCAACCCCGAGGCCCTGGCCCGGGACCTCGCGGAGTCGCTCGACCGGCTGCGGTTGCCGGCGGTCGACCTCTACATGCTGCACCGGGACGATCCGGCGGTGCCGGTGGGCGAGATGGTCGACGCCTTCGCCGAACACCTCGCGGCCGGCCGGCTGCGCGCCTACGGATTCTCCAACTGGACCCGCGCGCGGATCGAAGAGGCCTGCGACTACGCGGAAGCGAACGACCGTCCGCTGCCCGCGGCGTCGAGCCCCAACCTCTCGCTCGCCGACCAGGTCAAGGACCCGTGGGGCGGGGGCTGCGCCACCCTGACGGGGGCGGCGGCCGCCGAGGACCGCGAGTGGCACCGCGAGACGGGCATGGCCATCTTCGCCTGGTCGTCCCTGGCGCGCGGCCTGTTTTCCGGCCGGGTCAGCCGCCGTGCGCTGGCGGCCGATCCCGGGCTGGTCGACGAAGCCTGCCGCACCGCCTACGTCCACAACGTGAACCTCGCGCGCCTGGACCGGGTGATCGAGTTCGCGGAGGCCGGCGGCGCTTCGGTGCCCCAGATCGCGCTCGCCTGGGTGCTCGCCCAGGACCTGCCCCTTCACGCCATCGTCGGCGCGGCCACCGGGGAGGAGGTCGAGGACCTCGCCGCCGCCGCGGCCCTGACGCTGACGGACGAAGAACAGAAGTGGCTGAGCGACGGCGGCCGCCGGCCGCTCTCCATGGCCCGCGAGAGCCTGGCCAAGCGCCTCGAACGCCAGGCCATCCGCATCGGCCGCCGCCTGCCGGGCCCGATCAAGCGCCCGATCAAGCGCCTCGTAGGCCGCGCGTAGTTCACTGGGTGCGCGGGTCTTCCGACCCGCTGCCTTGTCCACTGGGTGCGCGGGTCTTCCGACCCGCTGCCTTGTCCGCTGGGTGCGCGGGTCTTCTGACCCGCTGCCGCCGCAGGCGGCCATCAACATCGTCGCCGGCCTTCGGCCGGCGGCTGTTTTCTCCGGCCTGCGCCGCTCCGCGGCTCCGGCCGGCGGGCGGGTCGGAAGACCCGCGCACCCAGTGCACGACCGTCGTGGTGCGGGGACGCTCTACTGCACCGGGTCGTCGCTGCCGGGACCCTCCGCACCCTATGCCATAGTCCCCCGCCATGATTCGCCTCAACCGCTACTCCGCCCGCATCACCCAGGACAAGTCGCAGGGCGCCTCGCAGGCGATGCTCTACGGCGCCGGCCTCACACCCGACGACATGGGCAAGCCCCAGGTGGGGATCGCCAGCGTCTGGTACGAGGGCAACACGTGCAACATGCACCTGCTCGACCTCGCCGCGGCGGCCAAGGAGGGTGTGGACGGAGTCGACTGCATCGGCCTGCGCTTCAACACCGTCGGCGTCTCGGACGGCATCTCGATGGGGACGGACGGGATGAGCTACTCGCTCCAGTCCCGGGACCTCATCGCCGACTCGATCGAAACCGTGATGGCGGCGCAGTGGTACGACGCGAACGTGTCGATCCCCGGTTGCGACAAGAACATGCCGGGCTGCCTGATGGCCATCGCCCGCGTGGACCGTCCGGCGATCGTGATCTACGGCGGCACGATCCGCTCCGGCGAGTGGCGGGGCGGCAAGATCGACATCATCTCCGCCTTTCAGAGCTACGGTGAGGCGATCAGCGGGGCCCTGACCGACGACGAGCGGGAGACGATTGTCCGCCGCGCCTGCCCGGGCGCCGGCGCCTGCGGCGGCATGTACACGGCGAACACGATGGCGGCCGCGATCGAGGCCCTCGGCATGTCCCTGCCCTACAGCTCGTCGACTCCCGCGACGGCGCCGGAAAAGCTGGAGGAGTGCCGGCGCGCGGGCGCCGCCGTCAAGTCCCTGCTCGAACAGGACCTCAGACCGAGTGCGATCATGACCCGTGCCGCGTTCGAGAACGCGATGGTGCTGATCACCGTCCTCGGCGGCTCGACGAACGCGGTCCTCCATCTGCTCGCGATCGCGCAGTCGGCCGGCGTCGACCTATCGATCGACGACTTCCAGAAGGTCAGCGACAGGGTGCCCTTCCTCGCCGACCTGAAGCCCTCCGGCCAGTACCTGATGGAGGACCTGCACGACGTCGGCGGCACGCCCGCCGTGCTGCGGATGCTGCTCGAACGCGGACTGATCGACGGTGACTGCCTGACCGTCACCGGCAGGACGCTGGCCGAGAACCTGGCGCCGCTGCCGGACCTCGCGCCGGGCCAGGACGTGGTGCTGCCGTTCGACTCCCCGATCAAGGCCACCGGCCACCTCCAGATCCTCCGCGGCAACCTGGCGACCGAGGGCTCGGTGGCGAAGATCACCGGCAAGGAAGGCGAGCGTTTCGCCGGCCCGGCCCAGGTGTACGACTCGGAGGAGGCGATGGTCGAGGCGCTGGAGCGCGGCGAGATCCGCGACGGCTCGGTGATCGTCATCCGCTACGAGGGGCCCAAGGGCGGGCCGGGCATGCCGGAGATGCTGAAGCCGACATCGGCGCTCATGGGCGCCGGCCTCGGCGACAGCGTGGCGCTGGTCACGGACGGCCGCTTCTCCGGCGGCTCGCACGGTTTCCTCATCGGTCACGTGGCGCCCGAGGCCCAGGAAGGCGGCGCCCTGGCCCTGGTCCGCGACGGCGACCGGATCGAGATCGACGCGGTGCGCAACACGATCGACGTGGCGCTCAGCGACGCCGAACTGGAGGCGCGCAGAAACGCCTGGAAACCGCCGCCGCTCAAGGCGACCCGGGGCACGCTGTACCGCTACGTGAAGACCGTCAGCTCCGCGTCGACGGGGTGTGTGACCGACGGCTGAGCCCGTCTCATCTCTGGGTGCGCGGGTCTTCCGCCCCGCTGCCTTGTCACTGGGTGCGCGGGTCTTCTGACCCGCTGCCGCCGCAGGCGGCCATCAACATCGTCGCCGGCCTCCGGCCGGCGGCTGCTTTCTCCGGCCTGCGCCGCTCCGCGGCTCCGGCCGGCGGGCGGGTCAGAAGACCCGCGCACCCAGAGAGGGTGCCGTCGTTGTGCTGTGACTCCTGCTGCCGCCGGCCCAAACGAAGAAAGCGGGCCTTTCGGCCCGCTTTCAGGAATCCGCCGCTGTGAGGCGGTTCAGGCGGCTTCGGCTGCGCTGACGGTAACGGTGACGGTGCCGTCGTCGGCCTTCATCGCCGTGCCGGTGACCTTGGCGTTCTTGCCGCCGAGACCCTCTAGGGTCTTGATCGCGCCGGCATCGGAGGCAGCGCGGTCTATCTTGACCACGTCGTCGCCGACGAGCAGACCCATCTCGTTGCCGTCGCCCAGACACTTGGCAGCGCAACCGGCGTGACCGGCGCCCTTCTGGCCGTTGCCAAAGCAGACCATGTCGAGGACCTCGCCGGTCCAGGAATCGCCGGCGAGCGCCGGGGCGCCAAGCATCAACGAAAGGGCCAGTGCCGCGAACAGTGCCTTCTTCATGCTGAGTCCTCCATCGTAGGAGCGGTTCGGGGGAGAAAAGACGAAACAGCCCGCAGGCTAACACAATTCTCGCCGTCCTTCGGCCGGCAGAGCTGTCCACTGGAAGATGAGCCTGAAGGAGACGTGGGAATCATGAGCCTGAAGCCGTTCAGCGGGAGATCATCGGAGGATGATCGTGTCGCTACAGCCCCACCGTCTTCAGAGCCTGGATCAGATCCGGAAGTTCGTCTCTTCAGGCGGGGAGGCGGGCTTTCGGCATACGGACCGGACGTCGGCCTACGAGTTCTGCCGGGTTACGCTGGTGCGGTTCCGCTACGCCTCGCTCGGCCGCCGGGACAAGGGCACGGTCAGGTCGTACCTGGCCAAGGTGACGGGATTGTCCCGCGCCCAGGTCGCCCGTCTGATCCGCCAGTACCGGGAGACGGGCCGGATCGTGGACCGTCGAGGTCCTCCGGGAAACGCATTCGCGCGTCGCTTCACCAAGGCGGACATCGGCTTGCTGGCCGAGGTCGATGCGGCGCTGGGCCAGATGTGCGGGCACGCGACGCGGGCGGTGATGCGGCGGATGTTCGAGGATTACGGCGACGAGCGCTTCGAGCGCCTGGCGAGCATCTCGAACGGGCACTTCTACAACCTCCGCAACTCGACGACCTACAGGCGACGCCGCACGACCTGCCGGAAGACCAGTGCTCGGAAGGTTCAGATCGCCGAACGCCGCAAGCCCGAGCCCAGGGGGCGTCCGGGCTTTGTTCGCGTCGACACGGTGGATCAGGGGGAGAAGGACGGCGAGAAGGGCGTGTTCCACATCAACCTGGTGGACGAGGTGACACAGTGGGAGCATGTCGGCACGGTGCGGGCGATCTCGGAGAGCTGTCTGCTCCAAGTGCTCGAAGAGTTGGTCGAGTCCTGCCCCTTCAAGGTGTCGGGCTTCCACGCCGACAACGGCTCGGAGTACATCAACCACCGCGTGGCCGAGATGCTGAACAGGCTCCGGGTCCCGGAGTTCACCAAGTCCCGGCCGCGACGCAGCAACGACAACGCTCTGGTCGAATCCAAGAACGGCAACGTGATCCGGCGTCACTTCGGCTACGGCCACATCCCGAAGCCCTTCGCGGCCGAGGTCAACGTCTTCTGCCGCGACTTCCTCACGCCCTACCTGAACTTCCACCGACCGTGCCTGTTTCCCACCGAGGTGGTCGACAAGAAGGGGAAAACGAGAAAGCGCTATCGCTACAAGGACACCATGACCCCGTTCGAGAAGCTCAAGTCCCTGCCCGACGTCGAGCAGCACCTGAAACCCGGCGTCGCCATCGCCGACCTCGAACAACGGGCCAGAACCACCAGCGACCTCGATCCGGCCCTCGCTCTCAAAAAGGCCCGCGCCAAACTCTTCGACCTCATCCAGCGCGAGACCGACCCGCAACGGCGCCGGACCGCCTGACCTCGATGCAACACGCAAACCCAACCGCTCGCGTGCCCGCCGGCGACCGCCGGCCGGACACCGCGCCTCACCTTGGGCGGCAGACTCCGCTGGCGCTACGTCTGCCGCTCCAGAAACCTCCCCGAACCGCCCCGGATCGCTCTCCAACCACCCGCCCGTTCAGGCTCACTTCAGGATTGGATTACGCTCCGGCGGCAGACTGCGGTCTCGACGAAGTGTCTTCGAGGATAGGGTCAGCGTTCATGGTTGGTTGCGGGCGGCCGGGGTGAACCCTGGCGTCGTGTACTAGGGGTGGAGTCAGGAGGGGAGATGGTGAACAGGACGTTGACGGCAGTCATCGAACGAGAAGAGGATCTCTATGTCGCCCTGTGCCCTGAGTTCGATGTGGTCAGCCAGGGAGCCAGCGTGCGTGAAGCGCGAGAGAACCTGCGGGAGGCGCTCGAGCTGTTCCTCGAGGAAGCGCCTCCCGAAGAACAGGAGCGGCGGTACCGACCGGAGGTCTACGTCACGAACCTGAATATCGCCGTTGGCTAGGCTGCGGCGGCTTTCGGGGGCGGAGGTACGGCGCATCCTGGAACGGAGTGGGTTTAGGCAGGTGCGGAGGAAGGGCAGTCACGCCGTGATGCAGAAGCGCAGCGGCGGAGGGACCGTCACCGTTCCGGTACCGGACCATCGCGAGCTTGCGGTTGGGACGCTGCGGGCGATCATTCGTCAGTCAGGTCTTCCGCGGGAGAAGTTCGAAGCGGAGTCGCCGCGGCGGGTGTGAGCACGATAGGGGGCTGCGGCCGACCGACCGCCGAGTCGTGCCAACATCGCGGCGATGAAAGCCGGCGACATCGTCTCGCGGTTCCGCGTGCAGAACCCGCTCCACTGTCTTCCGGGGGAGCTGCCGCTGCCGCTGTACCGCGCACAGGACATCGCCGCCCGGTTCTGGGTGTTGCTGCAGCGCTACCCCGAAGACGCGCCGCGGGCTGAAGTCGAGGCGGCGGTCGACGACAACGAGGCGATGGTCAGGGAAGGGGCCGACGGCGACGAGGGTCCCGCGCCGCTGGTGGACTGGTCATTCGAGTCGCCGGCGCACCTGGCCTGGCCGCTTGGCGGCGGGGAGACGTTGCGCCAGCGACTCCAGCGCTCGCCGCTCGGCCCGGAGCAGGCCGCCGAGCTGGGCCTCGCGATCGCCAGGGCGCTGCGCACGTTGCACCGGTCCGGCACGGTCCACGGCAGCCTGCGGCCGGCCAACGTCCAACTGCTGGAAAGCGGCGACGTGAAGCTGCTGGCGCCGTCGAGCCTGGGCCCGGTCACGCTGGCGATCGCCGGCGAGGCCGTCGAGTCGCCGAGCCTGTGGACTGCGGCCTACCTCTCGCCGGAGCAGATTGAAGGCGCGGCCGTCGCGGTCACGGGTGACCCGGTGCCGTTTACGACCGCGGACGATGTCTGGACTCTCGGCGTCGTGCTCTATGAACTCGTTACCGGCGAGCTGCCCTTCATCGCGAACACGTACGCGGCCATGCGCCGGGCGATCGGCATTCAGGCCGTCGACCTGACCGGCACGCTTCCCGGCAGCGCGCCCGAAGCGTTCGAGCCGGTCTTCGCGGCCGCGCTCGACCGCGACCCGGACCGGCGCCGAGCCGCGCTGGACGACGTGATCGGCCGGTTGCGCGGGATCCGGGATGAGCTCCGGCCTCGGGCGCGGCCGGTCGAGGACAGCGTCTCCCGGGTACGCGCCCGCAAGTCCGCAGTTGCCAGCGACCGTTCGGTCGCGAGTCCTCGGAAGGGAGAGTTGCAGTCGGCGATCGAATCGCTGAATGAACGCCGGCGACGCCTGGCCCGGGAACGGCCCGCGCCGCCGATGTGGCGCGTCCTGCTGCTACCGCTCGCGGTGCTGCTGCTGGCCGGCGCGGTGGCAGCGGCTTTGCTGCTGCGCTAGCCCGGGCACGGGCTCGCCGCTTCGCGGCGTCGCGTCAATGCCGGCCAGAAGGCCGGCGCACCGACACGGCTACCGCACGCCGATCTCGCCGCTCGACGACAGGATCGCGCCGGTCAGCGGGTCGTAGACGGCGATGACGAACGTGTGCTCCCGCCGCCGCAGTTCCAGCCCGGTCGAGTAGGTGAAGTACTGCCCGGGCTGCGGCTCCTGGGGCCCGGCGATGCGGACCTTCTCGACCGGCGTCTCCGAGCGGTTGCCGTGCTTGTCCATCACCGTGACGCGGAACTCCAGCTCGTTCTGCCACATGCCGGCGACGGGCAGGAGCTGGACCTCGTCGAGCGGGATCGCCACCTCGAGCGGGACGACCATCTTGCCGAAGCCGCGCTTCTGCGGCTTGCCGAAGCGCACGCCGAGCGGCTTGGCGGAGGGCGGGTTCCCGAACAGCAGCGAGCCCTCGACCATCATCGTGACCTCGGTGGCGCGCGACATGTCGACGTAGCCCTCCCGCGAGCGCACCCGCAGGTCGTCGTGGCCGACGAGCCGCACCTCGACGTCGTGGACTTCGTCGTCCTCGCGACGCTGCGGCTGAAAGCCGAGCCAGTAGTAGGAGCGGGTGTCGGCGATCGCGTCGCCCAGCGCCGTGTCCCGCTCGGCGTTGATCATCGCCAGGCCGCCGGTCGAACGGGCCAGCACCTGGAGGGTGGTGTGCTGCAGCAACTCCCGTTCCTGGAACGCCCCGGCGCCCGCGGACGGGTCGGCCGCGGCGTTGCCGTCGAAGCCGACGGACGCATCCAGGGCGAAGGTCGGCCGGAATCCCGGCACGTCGACCGGATAGAGCGTGTAGCCGATCAGGTTCGCGGCCGAGATGAGGGGGCCGTAGAGGTCGTCCTGGCTCATCAGCCGGGTGTCGGACGCGGCGCCGAGACTGTCGGCGCTCAGGCCGCCGGTGGCGACCGTGTAGAGCGCCGGCGACTGGGGCCAGCCGCCCGCGAGCAGGAGCATCACCTTGCGGCCCGGCCGGTTGGCGAAGCTCCGCAGCGTCGCCACGGCCGCCAGCACGGACCGCTCCAACTGGGTCTCGAGGTTCGTCGCGTAGCGCAGCTCGGCGCCGCGCAACTGGTTGCGCATGACTTCCTCGGGCGGTTCGACGCCGCCTTCCTCGATGAAGCGGTTCGCGAGGGCGCGCAGTTCGGACTGCTCGCTTCGTTCCTGGTCGTTCGTGCGCAGCTCGCCGATCCGCATCAGGCCGTGCGCCTTGCGCCGCCGCGCCTCGCGCAGCGCGTCCGACAACTGGGTCGGCGAGTTGGTCCAGGTCGTCAGCATGTCGACCGACTTGCCGTCGAAGGAAACGGCGGCCACCCGGTCGGCCGGCCCGAGCTGCGTGAGGTCCTTCTCCAGGCGGTCGATCACCCTGTCCCGGTCGCGCTTGATCGTGAAGAAGTCGTCGATGAACAGCAGGAAGCTGGTGCCCACCGGCGCGTCCGGCTCGAGGTTCGGCACCCCCGCCACCGCTTCGCCGTCGGCCGAGGCGAGAGCCCGGCCTTCCTCGATTTCCGTGAAGTAGTCGATCGGCGTCGGTTCGCCGTCCACCAGCAGTTCGAAGTCGGACGCCGTCAGGCCGTGGACCCGGTTGCCGTCCCGGTCGGTGACGACGACCTCGATGTTCACGACCCGGACGTCGATGACCTCCGAGAACACCGCCGGCAGGTCCTGTTGCTGTTGCTGCGCCAGGCCGGCCGCCGCGAACGGCAGAAGGCAGGCGAGGACGATCAGGTTTCGCGCGAGTTTCTTCATTGGTTGGCCTCGTCAGATCCTCTGAACAGCCGTGACAGGGAAGACTATTGCAGAGGACCGCACCCGCGCACCCAGCAGACGCCTTGCCGGGTTACGCTGCGTCGATGCCTGCCACGACCCCCTACGGCGCCTGGCCGTCCCCCATCTCGGCCCGGTCGGTCGCCGAAGGCGCCCGCCGCATCGACGACCTGGCCGCTGCCGGCGACAACGTCTGCTGGCTGGAGCGCCGGCCCGAGGAGGGCGGCCGCAACGTCCTCGTCTGCCTCCATCCCGACGGCGGCACCCGCACCCTCACGCCCGACGGCTCCGACGTCCGCAGCCGCGTCCACGAGTACGGCGGCGGCGCCTTCCTCCTCCTTGCCGGTGCGCCTGCCGCTGCGCCTGTCGGTGCGCCGGCCTTCTGGCCGGCATCCGGCGAGCCCGAACTGCCCCCCCACGTCTTCGTCAACTTCTCCGACCAGCGCGTCTACCTGACCACCGCCGCCACCACCGTCCCCCTGACCCCCGCCGACGACTCCCGCTACGCCGACCTCGTCTTCGACCCCCACCGGCACCGGCTCCTCGCCGTCCAGGAGCGCCCGACCTCCTCCGGCGGCGACGAAACCGCGGCCCTGGTGGCGATCCCGCTGCCGGCGGACCCGCGCGACGCTTCCGCGTCCGCCGCTGCCGAGCCGCTGCCACCCACCGAGCTCGTCTCCGGCGCCGACTTCTTCAGCTCGCCGCGCCTCTCCCCGGACGGCAGCCGCCTCGCCTGGCTGAGCTGGAACCACCCCGACATGCCCTGGGACGCCACGACCCTCTGGCTCGCCGACCTGGACGAGGACGGCCTGCCGCAGGCGACACGCGTGATCGCCGGCGGCGACCCGGACGACCCCGAAGCCGTCCAGCAACCGAGCTTCGACGTGCAGGGGCGCCTCACGTTCATCTCCGACCGCAGCGGCTGGTGGAATCTGTATCGCTGGGTGCGCGGGTCCTCTGACCCGCTTCGGGTGGAGCCGCGGAGCGGCGGAGCCCGCAACAAAGTGGCCGCCGGCTTCGCCGGCGACGATTCCGAAGCCGCCTCCGGCGGCAGCGGGTCAGAGGACCCGCGCACCCAGCAGAGCCTGTGCCCTCGCGATGCGGAGTTCGGCGTTCCGCCGTGGCTCTTCGGTATGTCCACCTACGCGCATGTGCCGGGAGGCATCGTTGCGGCTTGCTGCGAGCAGGGGGTGTGGGGGCTCGTCTTTCTTTCCGATGAACCTGCCGCGGAGCCGATCCCGATACCGACGCCTTACACCTCGATCACATGGCTGCGATCTGCCGCGGCCCCGGATGCGGGTCAGAAGACCCGCGCACCCAGAGCACGGCCGTCGGCTTCGGCGGAGCTTCCCGCTGCATCTGCCGCTCTACCTTCTCCCAACGTACCGTCGTCGGCTTCGGCGGAGCCCTCCGCCGTCATCTTCCTGGCCGCCGGCCCGGACCGGCCGGCCGAAGTCGTCCGCCTTCGCCTCTCCCGCTCCGACGCCGACGCCTCCGACGCCTCTGACGCCGCCGAGCCCGAACCCCAACTCGACGTCCTCACCACCACCGGCCCGACCCCGGACTCCCGCTACCTCTCGACCGGCCGGCCCATCGACTTCGCTTCTGCCGCCGGCCGCCGGGCCTACGCCTTCTTCTACCCACCGAAGAACGACGACGCGCGGGCGCCGGAAGGCAGCCGTCCGCCGCTTATCGTCAAGAGCCACGGCGGCCCCACCTCCGCCGCCGAGCACGTCTACGACCCGGGCGTCCAGTTCTGGACATCGCGCGGCTTCGCCGTCGTCGACGTGAACTACGGCGGCAGCACCGGCTACGGCCGCGCCTACCGCGAATCGCTGCGCGACCGCTGGGGCATCGTCGACGTCGAGGACTGCGCCGCGGCCGCCGAGGCGCTCGCCGCCCGCGGCGAGGCCGACCCGGGCAAGCTGCTCATCCGCGGCGGCAGCGCCGGCGGCTACACGACTCTCGCCGCGCTCGCTTTCAGGGACACCTTCGCCGCCGGCGCCAGCCACTACGGCGTCGCCGATCTCGCCGCTCTCGCCCGCGACACCCACAAGTTCGAGTCGCGCTACCTCGACCGCCTGGTCGGCCCCTACCCCGAGCGCGCCGACCTCTACCGCGAGCGCTCGCCGCTCGAAGCCCGCGACCGCTTCTCCTGCCCGGTCATCTTCTTCCAGGGCGACGAAGACCGCATCGTGCCGCCCAACCAGGCCGAAGCGATGGTCGAGGCCCTGCGCGCCAAGGGCCTCCGCGTCGACTACCACCTCTTCGAAGGCGAGCAGCACGGCTTCCGCCGCGCCGGGAACATCGTCCGCGCCCTGGAAGCCGAACTCGCCTTCTACGGCGAAGTCCTGGGCTTCGGCCCGGCGTAGCTCTGGGTGTCGGTGCGCCGGCCTTCCGGCCGGCATCCCGCGACGCCGCGAAGCGGCGAGCCCGTCAACGCCTTTGGGACCTTCGCTAGACTCGCAACGGTTAGTTCCGTTTACACGAGACGGCAGCGTTCTCGACCGACGCAGACGGACAACGAGACGCAGATGGACACCGAATCCAGTTCACCTCTACATCTTCCGAGCCTGAAGATCACGGGGTTTCGCGGCTTCGATCACTTGGAGATCCCGCGTCTGGGGCGCGTCACCTTGCTTGCGGGGCGGAACGGCGCCGGCAAGACGACAGTGTTGGATGCCGTTCGCGTCCTCGCTACGCGGGGTCGCCCGAGTGTGCTGGCGGATCTTCTGGAGGAGCGCGAGGAGTTCGTCACCGACCGGAACAAGAGCGGAGAACCGTTGACGATCCCGGACGTTGCGGCCCTCTTCCACGGCCGGGGCGAGGCCCGCGGCAACGGCCTCGCCATCGGTCCAGGGCCGGAGAAGGGCAACCTCAGGCTGGCGCGTTCGTCCCCGGACGAGTGGACCGACGAGCAGAAGCCGCTCCCCATCGACGGGGAAGCCTTGAAGGTCGAGTATGGAGATTGGAAGGACTACGTGCCATGGTCGCTGATGGCTGGTTCGTCCCCCAAGTACGTCTTGGATTCGCTGTTGGGAACACGGCGGTTCAGCGAGGCTGACTGGCCGGCTCCGATCAAGTGCGAGTCGCTCGGTCCCGGTTTGCCGGACAACACTCGTCTGGCCGTCCTCTGGAGCCTCATCCATCTCACCGACGCTGAGGACTTCCTGGTCGGAACGATGAGCCGGCACCTCGACGAGAAGGTACAGCGGATGGGTGTCGTCAACGACACCGGAGGAGCCCCGGGATCCCTGTCGAAGCGGGGTGTCTTCGTCAAGCTCCAGGGACATCCACGCCCCGTTCCTCTGAAGCGTTTCGGCGACGGCGCCGTGCGACTGTTCGGCGTCGCTCTGGAGTTGACCCAAAGCCGCGACGGCCTTCTCCTGATCGATGAAGCGGAGAACGGTCTCCACCACACCGTTCAGGCGGACTTCTGGCGGCTGGTGCTGCAGGCCGCGCACGACGGCGCCGTGCAAGTCTTGGCCACCACTCACAGTTGGGACTGCATCGTGGGCTTCGCCCGAGCCGCTACAGAATGCGAGCACACCGACGGAGTCTTGGTTCGGCTGGAGCGATCCGAGGAGGAGTGTCGCGCCGTCGTCTACTCCGAGGACGAGCTCAAGATAGCCGCCGAGCAGAGAATCGAAGTCCGTTAGGCGAGTGATGGCCGATGAACGGATGATCCTCCTGGTGGAGGGGGAGGACGACGAGCATGTCGTGCTCCACCTTTATCGGGAGGCCCATAGCAGCGAACCGCCCTTCACGATCGAGAACAAGGAGAACTACACGAAGCTCCTTCAAGGCCTTCCGGTGGATCTCAAGAGACCCGGCCTGAAAGTCGTGGGCATCTTGGCGGACGCCGATGACAACGTCGAAGCGAGGTGGTTGGAGCTCTCCCAGGCGGTGAAGGAAGGCGGCAGACGCTTGCCCGATGCGCCGGCCCCGTCCGGCACCATCGTTGAAGGCAGCCTTCGAGTCGGCGTCTGGCTGATGCCGGACAACCGAAGCGCGGGGGAACTGGAGGACTTCGCTCGCCAACTGGTCCCATCGTCGGATCGCGTGTGGCCGCGGGCCAAGCGGTACATTGAGGGCATTCCCGATGAGGACCGGAGATTCAAGCCCGGCAAGATCTCGAAAGCCAAGCTCTATGCATGGCTAGCATCGCGCTTGCTTCCACAGCGCATGGGCGCGGCCATCACCGCCGGCGACCTGGACGCCCAGGCCCCCCTTGCCAGGCAGTTCGCCAAGTGGCTGGCCGATCTGTTCGGAGAGTGACCTTCGGTCCGTGTTGCCGCCAACGTCGAGACCGGGCAGGTCGTACGCGGCCTGGGCCGTAGCCCGGAACAGAACGGCCGCCGGCTCCGCCGGCGACGATTTCGAGGCCGCCTGCGGCGGCAGCGGGTCAGAAGACCCGCGCACCCAGTTCCCTCACCCCACCCGAAACAGACTCCCCATCCGCATCGCCAGCCCCATGTCTCCGTCGATCCGGAGCTTCCCGCTCATGAACGCGACGGTGCCGTCCAGTTCGCCCGACGTGAGCTGGACGTAGTCGGCCGCCTCCATCGACAACGTCATCGTCGGCGCGTCGTGGGCGCCGTCGCCGACGGTGCAGGTGCCGTCCTTGATCGCGCAGTGCCACAGGCCGCCGCCGTCGCCCGAGAGGTTGAACTGGATCACGGCGTCGAGGCCGGCCGCGGCCTGCGCGTCCAGGCGGCCGGGCATCCGGCTGAAGATGTCGGTGATGGCGGCGGCGGTGTCGGTCATGGGCTGTTTCCTTGGGCCTCGAGGTGAGGCGTCGAGCCTATCCGGCCCGGCCGGCCACGCCCCCGCAACGTCAAGCGAACTTGGCGTTTGCTCCGCCGCTTCCCCGCGCTAGCCTCCGTGCGCCCAGCTCGCCATGGCCATACGCATTCCCCGCAACATCGCGCTCTGCTTCGACGGCACCTGGAACAGCGACGATGCCTCGTCGCCGACGAACGTCGTCAAGACCTGGCAGGCCATCCGCCCGGTCACGTCGGAGGGCGTGGAGCAGCTCACCTACTACGACCGGGGCGTGGGCACCGGGCGTTTCGACCGCTTCCGGGGAGGCGTGCTCGGCCTCGGGCTGGCCCGGAACGTCGAGCGCGCCTACGAGTGGCTGGCCGCGAACTACCTCCCGCGCGACCGGCTGTTCCTGTTCGGCTACAGCCGCGGCGCCTACACCGCGCGCAGCCTGGCGGGGCTGATCGGCCTCTGCGGCATTCCCGACGAGGGGCGCCGCGCCTTCGCCGGCCGTCCGCCGGCGGACGCGGTGAGCGAGGGCATGGCGATCTACCGCATGCGCGCCGGGGAAGCCCGCGACGAACGCGCCGCCCGCCACCGGGAGACGTTCTGCCGGGCGCCGGGCGCCCCCGAGTTTCGCGGCGCGGACCTCCTCCGGCCCTCGAGCATGGTCCACTTCGTCGGCGTCTGGGACACCGTCGGCGCCCTCGGCGTGCCGGTCACCTGGCTGAACTGGATCGGCGCCCGCCGCCACCGCTTCCACGACGTGCGGCTCGACCGCCACATTCGCCACGCCTGCCACGCGGTATCGGTGGACGAGGGCCGCCGTCCCTTCGCGCCCACCCTGTGGCTGAACTCGCCGGCCCCGGGCCAGCACGTGGAGCAGCTCTGGTTCCCGGGCGTGCACGGCGACGTCGGCGGCGGCCGGCCGCACGCCGGCCTCTCGGACGGCGCCCTGCTCTGGATGTGGGCGAAGGCCTATGCCGCCGGCCTCGCCCTGGAGCCCTGGGCGGCCGTCCACGACACAGCACCCGACCCGCTCGGCCCCCAGGGGAAGATGTCCGCCGTCTACCGGGTCTGGGGCCGCCACGACCGGCCGGTCGGCGAAGCGGACGAGAACGGCCGCCCCGCGGTGACCGGCGAGGCGGTCCACTTCTCGGCCATCCGCCGCCTGGAGAACCCGGAGTCCGAGGCCTACCGCAAGGGCGTCGCCCGCCGCACCCTTCTGCCGGCCCTGGAGGAGAAGCGCGTCCACCCGGCCCGTCCCGTCCCCGGCGAAGTCGACCCGACCTCCCTGAACTGGGCCGATCCCCCGTAACCCGCGGGCGCGACTGCCGTTATCGGGCCTCATCACCGCGGCGGAGCCGGTACGATTCGAGTTGCGCCGCCCGAAACCGGCGAACAGAAGCCCATGACTGAACGTTTCTTCAACACTTCCGGACCGGTGGTTCCAGCCAGGCACTACAGCATCCCGCCGCTGGAGCGGTTCGACCTCGACGAGGTTCTGCGCCTGATCCGGGACGAGCGCTACTTCGTGTTGCACGCGCCGCGGCAGACGGGCAAGACGTCCTCGCTGCTGGCTCTTCGCGACCTGCTGAACGAAGAGGGCGCGCACCGCTGCGTGTATGCGAACGTCGAAGCCGCGCAAACGGCGCGCGGCGACGTTGCGCGCGGCATGCAAGCCATCCTCGGCGAACTCCGAATCCGCGCGCGCGTTACATTCCCCGGCAATTCCGGCAGCGGCCTGGAGGACCTGGCGCGCGGGGCGCTGGAGGAAGCCGGCGCCCATGGCGCGTTGCGCGAGGTTCTGGTTCGCTGGTCGACCGCGGAGGCGAAGCCTCTCGTGCTCCTGCTGGACGAAATCGACGCGTTGGTGGGCGACACGCTGATCTCGGTGCTGCGCCAGCTTCGCGCGGGGTACGACATGCGGCCGGCGGCGTTCCCGGGGAGCGTGATCCTTTGCGGTATCCGCGATGTCCGTGACTATCGGATCCGCTCGGAGTCGGCCGGTGAGATCATCACCGGCGGCAGCGCCTTCAACGTCAAGGCGGAGTCGTTGCGGCTGGGCGACTTCAGCAAGGCGGACGTTGCGTCTCTGCTCGCTCAGCACACCGAGGAGACGGGCCAGGAGTTCACCGGGTCCGCGGTCGCCGCGGTGTGGAACCAGTCGCGGGGCCAGCCGTGGCTGGTGAACGCGCTCGCCTATCAGGCCTGCTTCAAGTGCAAGCCCAACCGTGACCGGTCGCGGACGATCGACGAGGAAGATGTCATGGAAGCCAGGGAGGAGTTGATCCTCAGCCGCCAGACCCATCTGCACCAGTTGGCGGACAAGCTCCGGGAGGAGCGGGTGCGTCGCGTCATCGAGCCGGTTCTGAGCGGCGCCGCGGCCGGCGGAGCGGGGGGCAAGGCCAGCCCGAACGACCTGGAGTACGTCCGCGACCTGGGCTTGCTGACGCGGCGCGGCGCGGCGCGGGTCGCCAACCCGATCTACCGGGAGGTCATCCCGCGGGAGCTCATGTACGCGCGCGAAGCGGAAATCGTCCAGGAGACGGAGTGGTACGTGAAGCCGGACGGCGATCTGGACGTGGAGGGCCTGCTGGCGGCGTTCCAGCGGTTCTTTCGCGAGCACTCCGAGCAGTGGATCGAGCGTTTCCAGTACAAGGAGGCCGGGCCGCAGTTGCTGCTGCAGGCCTTCCTGCAGCGGATCGTCAACGGAGGCGGCCGGATCGAGCGGGAGTACGCCCTGGGCAGCCGTCGCACCGATCTGCTGATCGTGTGGCCGCCGGGCCGCTTCGCCGGCGCCAGCGAGCCGGGCGTGCCCGCGCGCCGCTACGTGGTCGAGTGCAAGGTCCTGCGAGGCGGCCTGGAGGCGACGATCCGCGAGGGCCTGGAGCAGACCCTGGCCTACATGGACAAGTGCGGCGGCGAGTCAGGGCACCTGGTCGTGTTCGACCGGGACGAATCGAAGCCTTGGGAGGAGAAGATCTTCCGCCGCGAGGAGTCTCTGGCCGGCGGGGGAATCACGGTCTGGGGGGCCTGAGTAGCTGCCGCTTCTACCTGCCGGTGCGCGGGTCTTCTGACCCGCTGCCGCCGAAGGCGGCGTCGAATCGCCGGCCGAAGGCCGTCCTTTCCCCGCAACTCCAACAGACTCAATAACTTGCTTCCACGCGCCAACCCCTTGACGAATCCCCTCGAACCCCCTATAGTGCCCAGCCGTAGAGGAACCCCACCACAGGGACCGGCCGTCAGGCCAGCCACACTGGATCTGCCCGGCCGTTTCCGCTAGGGTTCCAACACGTCTTTGGACAGACGGCCTTGAAGTCTTTTAGCGGGAGGTGATGCGCAGCATCAGCTGAGTGACGGTCGGTGGCTCGATCGAGCCGTAGAGCGGCCGTCCAGAGAGAAACGTCAGCGGCCGTGGCAACGCGGGTAGTCCGCACCGCCACGGCCTGATCTTCGGATCGAACATCTTGGTCCGGCTTGGACAGCCGGGCCGAAACGAACGGCGGCAAAGCCGCCCAAGGAGAAAACAAACTGATGAAGCTGATGAAGCACATCACGATCGCGCTGGTTCTCTGCGCGATTCCAGCGATGGCCTTCGGTCAGACGGTCTCTTGCGAGGACTGCACCCACGAGTTGTCCTATTACATGGGCGAGGGCGGGTTCGTCGCAACGGCCGGCGAGGACGCCAAGATGGTGACCTACGTTGCCACCTGCGGCGGCATCACCAGGACCGGCGAACTCACGCCCAACGACGACGGCGTCGTGGCGATGCTGTTCAACATGGACAACAACCTCGCCTGCCATTCGGCGTCGGTGGATGACGACGGCGTCACCAAGAACCGCCTGCAGGTCGGCCCCGTCATGGACGGCGGCTGGTACTGGATCACGGACGACATGAACTCGGCCGTTGGCAACCTGGTTGCCCAGGACGTTCTCGACAACGAGGCGGTCAAGCTGACCGGCGCCGGCGAGGGCGTTTCGATGGCGATGGGCATGGGCGCCGTCTTCATGAAGGAGACGAGTTCGGGCCGCGTCGGCATCCTGCCGAACATTCTGCCGGAGCCTC
>JAJDUI010000022.1 GCA_022826745.1 Thermoanaerobaculia bacterium
GAAGCCAAACTCGAGCTGCGACGAAGTACACTCTGTCTTCACGGGTCTCTCTCCTGTGGATCTCCCAAGTCCTTGTGAATACTTGGATTATCCGCCGGAAGAGACCCGATCTCAAATCCCCGGTGAGATATCCGGGCTAGGGATCAACCCTTCGCCTTCCTCAACCTCCAGCCGTACATGATGCCGCCGTAGTGGTTGAACGACGCCCGCGCCTCGCGGTCGTCGAAGGGGTACTCCGCACCGATCTGTCTTGCCGCGGCCAACCCGCTCACGAAGCAGGTCTCCTGACTGTTGATCAATGTGTGGGCGCCGCAGTGCCAGGCGCCTCGCTTCCCCTGAATGAAGCGGAACAGGGGCACGAGCAGCACCATCTGGCGCACGTCATGGACGACGTGCTGGAACCACCACCGCTTGACGACCTTCTCCTCGTCGATCTGGCTGATCGGGTTATAGGTCACCAGACAGGGCTTGTCGGAACGATGCGCCCACGGCTGCTGGTTGTGCATGATGTACGTGATTTCGTAGTTGTCCGGCCTCGACCCGTACTGCTCGATGTGGTTGCTACGGGTCTCGAGAGGCTTGACCTCGCTGTCCGGGAGAACCGAGGAGTCCGAATGCACGACCGTGTGGTTGTGGAGTTCGCTCTCGTAGCGGATCGACGAGAGGATGTAGCGCTCCAGGAACGACGGCCTGTCCAGCATCATCAGGGTCTGGTTCGCGTTGCAGGCGAAGATCACCTGGTCGAAGGTCTCCTCCACCCCGTCTGCGTCCCTCACCACGACGCCTGACGGCCGGCGGAACACCTTGCCGACCGGGCGGTTCAGGTAGATCTTGTCCCGGAAGCCGGCGGACAGGTTCTCGTAGATGCGGCGCGTCCCCTGGTCCCACGTCTGCATGGGCGTCGCGCGTTCAATGTCGAAGAACTCCAGGTATCTGCTGAAGAGCGACGCCGGCATGTCGAACACGTTCGTCGCCATCAGGAAGTTGACGAACATCGGTTTCAGTACCTTGTACCTGAAGTCGCCGGAGAAACCGCCCCAATTCAGCACCGTCCCCATGCTGATGTAGTTGTACGGGTTGAGGGCGTTCAGGAGCCGCGACCGGGAGTGGGTCAACCGGCCCCAGCGGTGAAGACGCTTCAGGAGGCGCTGGAACCTCTCGATCTCGGGCTGCAACTCCTCCCGGATGTCCGAGTCGAAGTCGTGGGCGTAGACCTGGCCGCCGTACTTCACGCTGTAGCTGAACCGGGTATCGAGCAGGTCGATGCCGAACTTCTCCATCAGCAACACGAGGTGGTGGTAAACCGACGGAATGCACGCGGTGACGGAGATGTCGAAGGGGATCGTGCTGCCGTCCTCCTGCGGCATGTCGGCGGTGATCGCGTTGCCGCCGAGCCGGGCCTGGGCTTCGAACAGCCGGAAGTCGAATCGCTCCGAGCTGTGATGAAGCGCCCAGGCGGCGCCCAGCCCCGAGACGCCTCCGCCGATGATGGCGACTCTGCGCCGACCTGCCCCTGCTTCCATCACTCGCCCCGCGCTCTTGAACCGATGGGCCTACTGGCCTCTGACGAGCGGATGCCGGTGTCCGGTGACCCGGAACTTGAACTTCCTGTTGACGCTGTTCTTGGGCAGCGGGCTCCGCCTCAACTGGTAGTCCCGGGGCACCATTTCAAAGTCCAGGTAGTGCGCAAACATCATCACGTTCAGCACCATCTGCAGACGGGTCCAGTTCGCCCCTCCGCAAACGTGCGTCCCGACGCCGAACGGCATGTAGACCCCCGGGTGCCTGTGTTCGTTGCGCGGTTCCACATACCGATCGATATCGACCTTGTCCGGCTCCGCGAAGTGCTCTTCCATGTGGTGCGGCGCGGAGAACGAGATCATCACCGTGCTGTAGGCCGGCACTTCGATGCCATCGATCTCGAAGGCGTTCATGGCCGTGCGCAGGTGCACCGGAACGACCTCGTGGAGACGCAGCACCTCCATGATGAAACGGCGCGATACATCGGTCGCCTCCGGCGTCAGGTCCGCCGCCGTCGGGTCTCCCCCGGCGAAGAGCGCGTCCGCCTCGGCAACGATCCGCTCGTGGTACTCCGGGTGCTTCAGCAACTCGTAGAGCGAGAAGGCAACCGCGCTGCCGGTGTAGTGGCCGGCGATGATCGGGGCGATGAACGCGAAACCCAGGTCGGTTTCGGGCAGGAACTGCGGGTCCGCATGGTGCAACCCCATCAGGTCATCGACCAGATCCCGGCGCTTGCCGGCCCGCTGCGCCTCGGTGTGGGTTGCGTGGATCATGGCGTACAACTCCAGCACACGCTGCTTGTAACGCTTCATCTTCGGCGTACGCAGCATGAACCCGGGCAGCACGCCCTGTGTATGGACCATGAGCGCCCGGTACTCGAAGTACAGCAGTTCATCGAGGAGTTCGGTCGGAGGATCGAAACTCACGCTGAGCCGCGCGATCTGCGCGCCAATCAGCCGCTGGCAGGTCATTTCGGCCGGAAGCACGCTGCCGATTTCCCACCCCCTGAAGGAGCCCCGGCCAAGCGTCAGCACCTCGTCGAGCCGGTCCTCGACGACCTTGCGGGAGTTGCCGGCTCGAACCGCCTTGCGCATGCGAAAGTGGTCGGCCCCGTCCATGCTGGCGATGGAACGTGCCGTACCCCACTCCTGCTGGAAGTCCTCCAGGTAGTCGCGCGTCCGGAGATGGAGACGGCCTTTCTTGGCCACCCATCGGTTGACGTCCACGCCGGCGAGCACGACGAACCGCCTGCCCGGAAGCTTGAACTCGAAGACGGGGCCCAACTCCTGCGCCTTCTCCGCGAAGAACTTCGGAAGGTTCGCGCTACGGAACGTCTTCGAGGCGAAAGCGTCGCGGAGCCCCACGCTCGGCATGGCCCGCCGCCGCCGCGACGCGCGCATGCTGGCCGGCGGCCGGTAGGAACTGCGCACGGCCGGGCCGATCGCCCTGCCGATCAGATCCATGTTGCTGTAGAGCTCGATGAGCTCCTCGGCGGCCTCGTACTCCTCCGGCTCCATCATGGCCTTGAAGCCGTCGCAGTAGTGGACCAGACCGATGATCACGATGTCTCTTGGATCCGGGAACTCCTTGTCCAGGAGGGTACGGAAGATGCGCCCCTTGATCTCCTCCCCCGCCCAGCCATCGACCAGCGGATACCGGCCGGTGCGGGTCACCTTCTTCGACAGGGTCCAGAAACCGCCGGCGTCGGATTCGAAGATGCCCTTCTGGACCAGCCTCTCGATCGCCTCGTCGCTGATCTCGTCGCCCCGCCGGGCCAGCCGCTCCACCCAGTACTGGGGCGGATGAACCGCGTCCTCGCTGGCGAGATCCTCGAGCGAGGGATCCAGCAGGCTGTCGCCCGTGGGAGTCGCATCGACAACGGTGAGCGTCTCCAGATCCGAATCGATCCGGTCCTCGAGGGCGAGGTCCATGAGCACGGCCCCCGCAAGCGCGCAGGACATCCTCCACTCGGGAATGGGCACGAAGTACCCCGTGTCCTGGCTGTGCAGGAGCAGCAGCAACTGCTCGGCGAATCTCATCGTCTGGTTGTGTCCCGTAGATCCTCTGCCGCGCGCCCGTGGTCTCAGATCGCCCGCAGCGTCCGCCTGCGCTCCGACTCGAGTTCCAGGTAGAACTGCCGGCTGTACTGCCGGTACTTCCCCACGGGCCCGTCGGCCTGGCTGAGCCGGGGCGGGGCCTGATACTTCTTCCTCTCCCAGATCACGACATCCTGCAGGACGAAGCGTCTTTCTTCACTCAGCACGATTCGATTCATCACCCTGTGGCGCATCGCCACCGGCAGGAACCTCAGCCCCGCGAAGAAGCGCCCCGGCTTGCGGATCTCCCGTACCTGACTCACCAGCACGACCTCGACAAGCGTGCCGTCGACAGGCGTGGCAAGCACCCACAGCCTCGAGTCCATGCCGATCGTCTTCTCGTGGAACTCGACAAGGGAGTAGCCCAGGCCATGGACATGGGTGACCGCTGAAACCTTCGACCACCACATTCACCGGCCCCGCGATTCTCCGGACGTTCTTGAAGTCGAAGCAACTCCTCAGGTAGGCGCCTTCGACCAGCGTCGCACCAACCGGAAGCACGTCGTAGTAGCCGTGCGTGTAGCCCAGATGCTCGATGTCGACGGAGTTCTCGGTCGTTTCCTGGGGATGACCCCGGAACCGCAGGACGGTGGACCGCAGCTTGCTCCAGTCCTCCCCGGTCGGCGGATCGTCCGGCAAATGCCACGTCGGCGGTCTGCCGTCCGTAGCCCACCAGGCGAAGATCATGCCCAGGACCTCCCTGGTCTCGAAGACCTTGAGCCTGGCGGCACTCGGGGCGGGTGCATGGGGCGTGGCCACGCACTGGCCTGTCGCATCGAACTGGAAGCCGTGAAACGGGCAGACGAGACAACCGTCGCGGACGGCGCCTCCGACGGTCGGTCCCAGGTGCGAGCCGAGATGCGGACAGTACGCGTCGGACACACAGATGCGACCTTCGTCGTCGCACCAGACGACGATCTCCTGACCCATCCAGGTCTTCTCGATCAGCTTCTCCCGCTGAATCGAGTCGCGATGTGCGACGAAGTACCAGCCCTCGGGGAAGGGCGGCAGTTCGTCGTCGAAACTCAGCGGATGTCCATCCGTCTGCGTGATCATGCGCCAGGGATTCTCATTCTTGGAGGGCGTCGAGAATCGGCGGATCGGGGCACCAGGGCCGACCTCCCAGCCAGCTTCACCCGCCTCTAAGGCCAACTACTCTAACAACATAGCGCGTCCAGCCCGCTAGCGCGCCGGTTCCACCGCCCGCTGCCGGTCCAGCGGCGAAACGGTCAACGTCCAGGTCAGCGGCACCGAAGCCGGGTCGTAGCAGACCCTGTCGTCGCACGCCTGGTAGTCGAGGCGACCGGCGAGGGTCAACGCGTCGATCTCTGCAAGCTGCGCCGAGGACTCCTGGTCGCCCTCCACGACGACTTCCTGCACCAGGCGAAACGGCTCCCGGTAAACGGGCACCCGCTCGTCGAGCGGCTCGAAGTAGTAGATCTCCGACTCCGGGTACTCCGCCGGGAGGAGCCGCAAGAAACTCGGCAGGTCCAGGGTCAATCCGACGACGCGGTACCCGGCATCATCGGCCCCCGGCGCGTAGACGTGCATGCCGGGCCTGGGCGTGATGTCGAGCGCCAGGTGGAAGCGGCTGCCGACCGTGATGACGGGATCGCTCTGCGTGGCGCTGATCTTGAGATGCGCCGTCTCGCCGGTGGAGCCCGCGATGCCCGAGATCGGCGTACCGAGCTTCAGCATGATGTTCGCCGCCGTGTTCCGCTCGCGGTAGAACTCCTCGAAGAAGCGCGCGGTCACTCGCCCCTGCCGGTCGACGACGAACGTCCCGGGAAACGGCGTCCCGACCGCGATCGGCAAGGCTCCAAAGACCGCCACGTATCGCAGCACGTCCGCCTTTACGTCCGGGTCCTCAGCGTTCGGCCCGAGCCCCTCCTCCGCGACGTGGTTGTAGATGCCAAACGCCCGAATCGCCGCGGAATCGTCATCGGACAGCAGCGCCACGTCCTGGATGCCGTGGCGTTCGGCGAAGGCGGCCAGCACCTCCTCCGAGTCGTAGCTGATGGCGGCGACACCGAGCCCTTCCGCCTGTAACTCCTCGAACCGTTCCTGCAGCTCCACGAGCTGCGCCTTGCAGTACGGTCACCAGTCGGCCGAGCGGTGGAAGAGGATCATCGCCCCCTTCTCGCCCATGATCGAATCCAGCGTCCGGGTCCGTCCATGCTGATCGGGAAGGGCGAAGTCGGGGACCCGCTCCCCCACCTGCGGTCCGAGTGTCGAGACGTCCACGGGCTTCCTCTCCTGGGCGTTCAGCGCGACGGGCGCCGCCAACGCAACGCAGGCAGCGACGATTCGGGCGTACTTCATCGGTCCACGGAAACTAGCATCCGCATCGCCGCTTGCGGCCACCGGCGGACGGCGTCGTCTAACGGTCCGACGGCGGCTTCCAGTTCGGATGGGGAACGTGAGCTTCCTTCATGATCCCTTCGATCTCGCTCACGATCTCGGGGTGGTTCCGGGCCACGTCGTACCGTTCGCCCTCGTCCCGCAGGACGTCGTAGAGCTCCAGGCGGCCCGTCAGCATCGGCTTGCGGACGCCCTTCCACTGCCGCAGTCGCACCGCCTGGGAGGATCCGGCTTCGTAGAACTCCCAGTAGAGGTAGTCGTGCCTCCGCTGCTCGCTGGGGCGGCCCTGCAGCGTCGGCGCGAAGCTGATCGAGTCGATGTTCGACGGCGCCTCGACGTTCGCGAGTTCACCAACCGTGGCCATCAGGTCACCGAAGTACCCGACGTGGTCCGAGACCTGGCCCGGCTCGATCGTCCCCGGCCACCGGGCCATGAACGGCACCCGGATGCCGCCGTCGTAAAGGTCCCGCTTGATGCCGCGCAGGCTGCCGGAGGGGTTGAACTTGAGCAGGTCGTGGTTCGACTCGTTGTGCGGTCCGTTGTCCGACGAGAAGATGACCAGCGTCCTGTCGTCGATTCCCAGTTCCCCGAGCCGTCCGAGCAGCGCCCCCACGTCCCTGTCCATCCGCGTGATCATCGCCGCCTGCCCCTTGTCCGGGTTCGGCCAGTCCTCCCCCTCGTAGACGCCGTACTCCGGCACCTCCGCCCCGTCGCCCGTCGCGCGCGTGGCTTCGTTGTTGGCGTGCGGGATCGTCAGGGCGAGGTAGAGGAAGAAGGGCGAGTCCTTCTGCTCCTCCACCCAGGCCAGCGCCTCGCTCATGACCAGATCGTGGGAGTACTCGTTGCGCTCGGTCGCCCAGCCGCCCTCGAAGCCGCCATGGCGACGGGGCGTCCTCTCGACCTTGTTCCGGAGCGGCACCTTCTCCAGACCACGCCAGAGAAACTCCGGGTAGTAGTTGTGGGCGTGGACCTGGTTGAGGTAGCCGAAGAACGCATCGAAGCCCTGGCTGAGGGGATGCCCTTCCATGCCGACTTCGCCGAGGCCCCACTTGCCGAAGAGGCCGGTCGCGTAGCCGGCGGACTTCAGGACCTCGGCGACGGTGACGTCTTCGTCGCGAAGCGACTGGGCCGTTCCCCGGGCGTTGCCGCGAACATGCGTATGCCCCGTGTGCTGCCCCGTCATCAGGACGCTGCGAGACGGCGCGCACACCGTCGCCCCGGCGTAGAAGTGGGTGAAACGAATCCCCTCCGCGGCCATCCGGTCCAGACTCGGCGTCCGGATGACCTGCTGCCCGTAGGAGCCAAGGTCTCCGTACCCAAGGTCGTCGGCCAGGATGAAGACGATGTTCGGGCGGTCCGCGCCTGCGGCCACTCCTGGCGTCAGGGCAACCACGATCGACAGGATGAGGAGGATCGATCTGTTCGGCATGAAGTCCCCAACAGGGGAAGTCGGCTTGGCGTCGGCGACCCGGACTGGTCGCGGAGCGTCGAATCGTAACCCGGATGCGGCAAGGCGCCCGGGGCCCCGGCAGCGGCCGGTCAGGCGGGAGCTTCCCGCGAGAGCAGGGCCTGCTTCCGCTCCACTCCCCAGCGGTAGCCGCCGGGCGCGCCGTCGCTCCGGACCACCCGGTGACAGGGGATCGCGACGGCGAGCGGGTTCGCGGCGCATGCGCTCGCGACGGCGCGCGAGGCCGTCGGGGATCCGATGACGGCGGCGATTCCGCCGTAGCTGGCGGTTTGGCCGGCGTGAATCTCCCGGAGCGCCCGCCAGACCCGCTGCTGGAAGGCCGTCCCGCGGATGTCGAGCGGAAGGTCGTGGCCGAGGGCCGGGGCTTCGACCAGGCCAACCACCCGCGCCACCAACGACTCGAACTCGGTATCTCCCCCGGCGAGTTCCGCCCTTGAGAAGCGAGCCTCAAGTTCGTGAACCAGGGCGCCAGGGTCATCGCCGAGCAGGATGGTGCAGACCCCTTTCTCCGTCGCCGCGACGAGGACCGAACCCAGGGAGCACTCGCCCACGGCGAACCGGATCGTCTCTCCGGCACCGCCGCGCCGGAAGGTCGAGGGCGCCATGCCGAGCATCCCGGACGATGCCGCGTAGAACCGGCCGCTCGAGTTGAAGCCGGCGTCGTAGATCGCGTCGGTCACGCTTCGGGAGGTCCGCAGTGCCTCGCGCACCCGATCCCCTCGATCACCGGCGATGTATGCCCGCGGCGTAACGCCCGTGACGTTCTTGAAGACCCGGTGAAAGTGGGACCGGCTCATGCCGGCTGCCTCGGCCAGCGCGTCGAGGGCCGGGGGCTCCACCGCCGTCTCGATCGCGCGGCAGGCCGCCGCCACTGCCTTCGCGTGCCGTTCGGCGAGGGACGGCTCGTTCGGACGGCAACGGCGGCACGGCCGGAAGCCCTCCTTCTCCGCAGCCTCCGGGGAAACGTGAAAGCCCACGTGCTCCCGTCGCGGGCGGCGGGCTCCGCAGCCCGGGCGGCAGTAGACCCCCGTCGTCGCGACCGAGTAGACGAAGAGGTCGCCTGCGCTGCGGTCGCGACCGACCACCGCCGCCCAGCGCTCCTCGTCGTCGTGGCACCGGATCGTTGCCGAGGTTGGTGTTTCCTGCGCTTCGCTCATGTCGTCGCCTCCCGAATCGTTGCATCGTTCGCCACGATCGGGATCTTCCTATGGCGGCGGGCGCCGCGCACTCCGGTTCCTGCTCTCGAATTCGCCTTGCTATCGAACGCGGCGGTACGTCTCGTCGAGCGGCGGCAGGTAGACCGGCGGGCTGCCGTAGAAGTGACCGCGCAGGAACCGCACGGAGGTGTCGAGCGTGAGGTCCCGCCGGCGCTCCAGCGCCTCGACGCATGCCTCGTAGTCCGGGCCGTTGCCGCCGAGCCGGGCCATGACGGCGGGCCGGGTCGCCTGCCAGTGCTCGTAGCTGGCGTAGCGCGCCATCATGTAGACCTCGTCGAAGTCGGGACTCTCCGTTGCACCGACTTCAGTCCCGCGGCGATCGAGTTCTTCCGGTGTCGGGTAGACCCGGCGCCACTGCCCGACGATCCGCGCGCCGTTCTTCTCGAAGTACGGCCAGACGCCTTCGCGGCTCAACCGGTTGAACTCCTCGAAGGTGCCCTTGCGGATGCGGAGGTAGCGCAGCGTGACGATCTCCTCGCCCCGCCGGGCTCGGGCGCTTCGCACCGGAAGTTCGGCGCCGCCCTCGGCCGCTCCTGCCGGTTCGCCGATCTCGTACTCCTCGTCGAGACCGGGCATGTAGTACGGCCCGCCGGGCGCCATGTCCCCTACGAGATAGATCGGACCGTCCGACCCCAGCTCCAACTGACGTCTGGCGGCAAGCGCCTCGCGGAACGCCTGCCAGTCATCGCCGTTTCCGCCCAGCCGATCGGCGGCGCGCGTGGCGGCCCAGTGGTTGTAGCTGCGATAACGCGCCAGGCGGTACCCCTCGTCGAAGTCGGCGCTGCCGCCGCCATCCGGGTGGACCACCTGCCACTGTCCGACGACCCGGCTGCCGATCTTCTCGAAGATCGGCCAGACACCGTCGCGGCTCAACTCAAAGAAGCGTTCGTGGGCCCCCTTCTGGAGCTTCTGGTGGCGAAGGACGAGGAACTCCTCGCCCGCCCGGGCGATGTCGTTGCGGACAGGCCGAGGCGTCTCCTGGGCCGGGAGGAACGACGCGCCGGCCAGGACTGCAAAGGAAGCAAGCGGGACCGCGGTCAGTCGCATTGTGGTCGCCGCTGGGTGCGCGGGTCTTCTGACCCGCTGCCGCCGGAGGCGGCCAGAGATACGCGCCGGCCGCGAGGCCGGCTCCGCTTTGGTAACCAGTGGATGCAAGACCGCTCAGTTCGCCGGCGGCTTGCTCACGGCGTCCTTCTTCGCCTCGTCCGGCGCAGGCTTGGGCGCCGGCTTGGCGTAGATGTCGACCGCCTTCGCGTCTTCTTCCTCTTCGGTCGGCGGACGCACGCCTTCCGCGAGCATGATCGTCTCGACCGCCGCGACCGTGACCGGGGACGGTTTGAAGTTGCCGAAACGGTAGCCGCGCGCGATCGTCAGCGGCGTCCAGCCGTACTTGTTCCGTTGGTTCCAAACCTCGAGGTCGGCGCCGCTGTCGGCCAGCAGGTGGACGACGCGCGGCAGGTTCTTGTAGGCGGCGCCGTGCATCGGAGTTTCGCCGTTGGCGTTCACCGCGTCGATGTCGGCGCCGAGATCGAGCGCGAGTTGCACGGCCTCGAGCACCTCCTCCTCGGTGCCGGCGTCCTCGCCGGGCGAACGGGTGCCGAGGCCGGCCGCGGCCATGAGCGCCGTCGAGCCGTCGTCGGTGCGGGTCAGCGGGTCGGCGCCGAGATCGGCCAGGGTTCGCATCAGGTCGGCATCGGCAACCAGCGCCGCGAGGACGAAGGGCGTCGCTCCCAGTTCGTTGAGGCTCGTGTTGTTGAGCCGCGCCCTGGTCGTCATTCGTGCTTCCAGATCGGCGCCGTGCTCGATCATGTCGCGGACGAAGTCCAGGCCGTCCATGGCGCCCGAACCGTCGGGCCGCGGGTTGTTGTCGCCGGCGCCGGGCTTGCGCACGCGCGCCAGCATGTGGAGCGCCGTGTACCCGGGATGGGCCGCGTTCGGGTCGGCTCCCGCGTCGAGAAGCCGCGCCGCGAGTTCGAAGTGGCCGTTGGTGACCGCGACGAGGAGCGGCGTCGATCCCGGTCGCACCGAACGCCCGCCAGGTAGCGGTCGATCTCGCTTCACGGGTTTGCGAGGCGTCACGGAGTTCACGTCGACGCCCGCCCGCAGGAGGGCCTCCATCACGTCGATCCGGCCCTCGCGCACCGCGAACAGGAGCGGTGAGAAGCCCGAGTCGAGCGTCGCATTCGGATCGGCCCCGACCTCGAGCAGCAGCTCGACGACTTCCAGGTTACCCTCGGCCGCCGCCCACATGAGCGCCGTCTGGCCACGCTTCGGCTCGCGGAAGTGGACGTCGGCGCCGGCCTCGTAGAGGACCTCGACGACCTCGATCCGGCCGGTTCGGGCCGCTGTCATGAAGACGCTCTCGCCGCCGGAAAGGACGGCGTTCGGATCGGCGCCGGCCGCGAGGAGCGCATCGACGATCTCGAGGCTGCCGTTGGCGCTGGCGAGGGACAGTGGAACGACGCCGTAGCGATTCGCGGCCGAGGCGTCGGCGCCGGCATCGAGGAGGCGGCCGGCCAGGTCGGGTCGGTCGTGGTAGACGGCCCAGTGGAGGGCCGTCATGCCGTCGACCTGGGCGGCGTTGACCTCGTCGGGGGCCGGAGACGCGGCGAGGAGGCGTTCGATGGCGGCGGTGTCGAGGTGTTCGGTGGCGTCGGCCAGGGGGGCGGTTGTGGCGGCGGTTGCCGGGGCGGCCAACAGGAATGTCAGGCCAAAGATCTGGAGCGGATTCCGGCCTTGCGGCCGGATGCGGGCCAGAAGGCCCGCGCACCGACAGGCGGACCTGCGGAGGCCGGCCAGAGGGCCGGCGCACCGACATTTCGACGCTTGCATGAGTTCTGCCACCACCTGTCTCAGCCTGCCAGGTGGACGGGGTCGGCCAGGGTGTCGATCCGGCCGGTGCTGTCGGCGAAGGAGTCGAGGCGAACGCCGACGCTTTCGAGCAGGGTCAGGTGGAGGTTGGCCATTGGCGCCGGCTCGTCGTAGACGACGTGCTGGCCGCCGCGGACGGTGCCTCCCCCGCCGCCGGCGACGACGATCGGCAGGTTCACGTGGTCGTGGACGTTCGGGTTGCCCATGCCGCTGCCGTAGAGGTAGAGCGAGTTGTCGAGCAGGTTGCCGTCGCCCTCCGGCACCGCCGCGAGCTTCTCCAGGAAGTAGGCGAACAGCGAGACGTGGAACTCGTTGATCTTCGCCAGCTTCGCCACCTTCTCGGGGTCGTTGCCGTGGTGCGACGTCGGGTGATGCGGATCCGGCACGCCGATCTCCGGATAGGTCCGGTTGCTCGACTCGCGAGCGAGCTGGAAGGTGATGACTCTGGTCACGTCGGCCTGGAGCGCCAGCACCTGCAGGTCGAACATCAGCCTGGCGTGGTCGGCGTAGGCCGCGGGCACGCCGACAGGCCGGTCGACATCGGGCAGCGCGCCGTCGTCGGACTGGGCCTCCGCCTTCTGGATGCGCCGTTCCACCTCGCGCACCGAGTCGAGGTACTCACTGACCTTGACCCGGTCGCCGGGGCCGAGCATGCCCTGGAGGCGGGTGATGTCCTCGTGAACCCAGTCGAGCAGGCTGGCCTTGCGGTGCAGCCCCTCGCGCCGCTCGGCCGCCGTGCCGCCCTCGCCGAACAGGCGCTCGAACACGATCCGGGGATGCGCTTCGGCCGGCAGCGGCGTCGTCGGCGACGACCAGGACAGGTTGTTCTGGTACACGCAGGCGTAGCCGTTGTCGCACTGGCCGACCATGTCCATCAGGTCCATCGCCAGTTCGAGCGACGGCAACTGGGTTTCCTGGCCGATCTGCTGCGCCGCGATCTGATCCACGGTCGTGCCCAGGTAGTAGTCCGTGCTCTCCGTCCACTTCGCCTTCGCCGCGCTCAGGAAGGCGGCGTTCGACGTGGCGTGGGTCCCGGGGTAGGCGTTCTTCAGTTCCAGGTTGCTGATCACCGAGATCTGCTTCCTGAAGCCCTCGAGCGGACTCAGGGACGGCGAGAGTTCACCGAGGGCGCCGGAGCCGCCGGCCGGCCGCCAGCGCGTGATGTCGGAGCCCATCGGGATGTAGACGAAACCCAGGCGCCGTACCGGCTTGGCCGCCGTCTTCGCCCAGGCGGTCATCGACGGCACCATCGCGTCGAGCAGAGGCAGGGCGATCGCCGCCCCCATGCCGCGCAGGAAGGTCCGCCGCGGGAGCGACTTCTTGGTCAGGATCATGACGATGCTCTCCTCATCTGGAAGGGGTCGCTGGCGACGAGCGCCTGAATCAGGGACGACAGGCGGTAGTCGTCGGCCTCGGCGCGGCGCAGGATCCCGCGCACGGCCGGCGCGTCGGTCGCGGTCACGCCGCGGCCGGTGCCGAACACCAGGAGCTTCTCGGTCAGGGTGGTCAGGAACAGCTCGGGACGCGCCAGCATCGCCGACTCGAGTTCCCTGACGCCGCCCAGGGCAGTGCCGTCCCACAGCTCGCCGGAAGCGTCGATCGGGAATCCCGCATCGACCGTCCGCCAGCGGCCGATCGCGTCGTAGTTCTCAAGCGCGAAGCCGACCGGGTCCATCAGGCGGTGGCAGCCCGAGCAGGCCGGGTTGTCGCGATGGGCCGACAGCCGTTCCCGCATCGGCAGTTCCCTGGCGACGATCTTCGCTTCCGGCAGATCGGGCACGTCGGGCGGCGGGGGGGGCGGCGGCACGCCGAGCAGGTTGCCCAGCACCCAGTTGCCCCGCACCACCGGCGATGTGCGGGTGGCGAAGGAGGTCACGGTCAGGATGCTGGCGTGCCGCAGCAGGCCGCCGCGCACGGTGCGGTCGCCGAGTTCCACCCGGCGGAAGCGGCTGCCGTACACGTGCGGGATCCCGTAGTGCTTGGCCAGCCGCTCGTTGAGGAACGTGTAGTTCGCCCGCACCAGATCGAGCGCGCTCCGGTCGTCCCGCAGGATGCTGCCGACGAACAGTTCCGTCTCGCGGCGCATGGCCTGCCGGAGGTTGTCGTCGAAATCCGGGAACAGGCGCTTGTCGGGGGTGACCCCGTCGAGGTTCCGCAGGTGCAGCCACTGGGCGGAGAAGTTCGTGACCAGGTTCTCGGCCCGCGGGTCGGCGAGCATGCGCTCGACCTGCCGGTCCAACTCCTCCGGCGCGCTCAGTCGGCCGGCCGACGCGAGGTCCAGCAGCTCGTCGTCCGGAATGCTGCTCCACAGGAAGAAGGCGAGCCGCGACGCGAGTTCCAGGTCGTTGATCCGGTACGCCGCGCCGGGTTCCACGCCGTCGGGTTCCCGTTCGATCCGGAACAGGAACTCGGGGCTGACCAGGACCGCCGCCAGCCCCATCTCGACGCCCGCCTCGAACCCGTTCTCCGCCTTTGCCTGCTCGTAGAGCGCGAAGGGCCCACGCACGTCGTCGTCGGTCACCGGCCGGCGGTAGGCGCGGCGCATCACGTTCGCCAGGATCTTCCGTGCGCAGGGATCTTCCGCGGCCGCGGCTTCCGGATGGCAGACGAAGACGCGGTTTCGGCTCGGCGTGTCACCGGCCCCAAGCGGCAGATACGGCCCGACGATCGAGACCGAGAAGATCGCCGGCTGCACCCGCGGGTGTCGGTAGTAGTTGAAATGTGACTCGTAGGGCTGCCGAGCCGTCTCGAGCAGCACCCAGGGCCGGGCCGGGAAGGTGACGCCGACGTCGTGCGGGCCGGCGGTCACCGGCACCCGGACGACCAGGTGATCGTCGACATCGTCCTGGGACGGCTGGTAGTTCAGCGCCACGTCGCTCATCAGGTCCGGCGGCGCCACGGTGAAGGTCGCGATGTGCTCCCGGTCGATCAGGAGCTCCAGGTCGTGCGGCTCGCGCAGGCCCTCGACGTGCTCGTTGCGGTCACGCGCCAGCCGGATCGAGAATTCGTAGACACCGTCGGCCGGGAAGTTCCAGCTCGCGACCAGGCCGCCGCGCGTGCCGATCGGCAGGCCCTCGACGTGCTTCTCCTGGGTCAGATCGGGATCCGTCCGGAAGGTGACGCCGGTCGGCTCGGCCACCCGGCCCACCGCGAGCCGGCTGATCTTCTCCGCCGCGCCCACGTAGCGCTCGAGCAGGGTCGGCGACAGGTCGCCGACGGTCACGTTGTCGAAGCCGTAACTCGCCGAGTCGGCCGGCAACAGCGAGGCGACGTCGACCTCCAGCGCCAGCAGGTCGCGCACCGCGTTGTGGTACTCGGTGCGGTTCAGCCGGCGGAAGGTCTCCGTGCGTCCCGGGTCGGGTGCTTCGGCAGCGATCCGGTCGAGCTCGCCCTCAAGCGACGACAGCGCCTCCCGGTACGCGCTCTCGTCCGGACGGCGCCGGCCCGCCGGCGGCATCTGCCTTGCGCGCAGCTTGCGGACGACCTTCTCCCAGGTCGCACGATCGAGATTCTCGTGCTGCTCGACCAGGGCGTCGAGTTCCAGGCCGGCCGTCTTCAGCCGGCCGTTGTGGCAACCCAGGCAGTGTCGCGAGATGAGGACGCGGTGCGGCGCGTCGGCGTCGAAGGCCGGGGCGGCCGCCGTCGCCGCTGGAGGGCCGGCGAACGCGGAACCAGCGGCCGCGAGGAGCCAGCACACGCACACGTAGGCCAACCGAATCGCCTGCTGGCGATGTCTGAGACTCAGAGGTGGCTGACGCATCTCCAACTCCCGGGCTGAAGATCAGTTCTTGCTGCTACGTGACGGACGCCAGTGTAACAGCGTTGGTGAAAGCCGCAGGCCGGGCCCGGCCATAGGATGCTCACCGGAGTGTGGATCGTGAAGCCGCATCGAATCGTCCGATCAGCGTCCGCCATCGCGGCCATTCTGACGCTGACGGCCACTGCCCGCACGTCGGCACAGAGCAGCTACGAACACGAGCTGGCGGAGTGGCGGAACCAGCGCGTGGCGACTCTCAAGGGGGCCGATGGCTGGTTGAACCTGGCCGGCCTCTACTGGCTGGAAGAAGGCCCCAACAGCTTCGGCGCCTCGGCCGACAACGACCTCGTCGGGCCCGCCGGCTCGGCGCCGAAGCTCGGCGAGTTCCTGGTCGACAACGGCACGGTGACCTTCAGGACCGAACCGGGAGTCGACGTCTTCCTCGGTGAATCACCCGTCACCGAGATTCTCCTTGCCGACGATCAGGAGAAAGAGGCCACCCTCCTCACGTCCGGCTCCCTGGGCTGGACAGTGATCCGGCGGATGGATCGGCTCGGAGTGCGGCTGCGCGACTACGACCACGCCGCCGTCGCGTCATTCACCGGTATCGAGTCCTACGCCGCCGACCCGAGCTGGCGCCTCGAGGCCCGTTTCGAGCCCTACCCGGAACCGCGGACGATCCGGGTACCGACCGTCGTCGAGGGCCTCGGATGGGAACCGACCGTCCCCGGCACCCTCGAGTTCGAGGCCCGGGGACAGTCGCTGTCGCTGGAGGCATACCGATCCGACGACGGGTTCCTGATCGTGTTCGCGGACGGCACGACTGGGGACACGACCTACCCGGCCGGCAGGTACCTCGCCGCCAACTTGCCAAGCGACGACGGCACCACCATCCTCGACTTCAACAAGGCCTACAACCCGCCCTGCGTCTTCAGCGAGTACGCGACCTGTCCGCTGGCCACACCGCGGAATCGCCTGCCCGTAGCCATCGAGGCTGGCGAGAAGTACACCCCGAAGCCGTAGGCCAGCCTCGCCGCTCCGCGGCTCCCGGAATGCCGGCCAGAAGGCCGGCGCACCGACATACCGACGACGGCCAGCCGCGGCGTGGTCCGGAGGGGGAGGGTCCCAGCGGGCTAGAGGCAAGTGACGCCCACCGACCTCCCATCAACCAACGCCGACGTGAAACGCAGCCGACCGAAGCGAGCGCCGACTTCCCCCGAACCGAGAGAGCGCGAGCGGCCGCTGGGACCCTCCCCCTCCGGACCACGCCGCAGGCGGGTCCAACCGACGCCGCTACGCCGAAGCCGGCCGGCTGCGGACGAGCCGTCCCGGCAGGGCGCCGGTGACCTCGTCGTTCTCGAGGACGACCTCGCCGGCGCAGATCGTCGCGTCGTAGCCGCGCGGCCTCTGCATGTAGCGCTTCGCGTTCTCGGGCAGGTCGTAGACGAGGTAGGGGGCCTCGGACGACAGGCGGTCGAAGTCGATCACGCTGATGTCGGCGCGCTTGCCGGCCTCCAGCACGCCTCGGTCCGTCAGGCCGTAGAGGGCGGCGTTCGCGCCGGTCTGCTTGTGGACGATCGTCTCCAGTTCGATCCGTTCGCCGCGCGTCCGGTCGCGTCCCCAGAAGGCGAGGTTCCAGCTCGGCATGTGCGCGTCGCTGACCGCGCCGACGTGCGCACCGGCATCGCTCAGGCCGTTGCAGGTCAGCGGGTGGCGCATCAGGCCGGCCATGTAGTCGAAGTTCTTCTTCGAGTAGCCATCGAGGTAGAACAGCAGCAGCGTGCTGCCGTCGCCCTCCGTCAGCAGGTCGTAGAAGGCCTCCGGACCGGTGAGGCCGTGCCGCTTGGCGTACGTGGCGACACTGGCCTCCTGGTCCGGCTCGTAGTTCGGCGGGTCGCCCAGCACATACACCGCCTCCGGCTGCGAGTGCATCAGTTCCAGGAGTCCCGGGAGCAGGCTTCCGGGCGTGGCGTCGACCAGGAACGGATGGTCCACGTGCTCGGGACTGTTGCGGCGGGCGTCGTTCGTCATGTCCCAGTCGCTGGCGAGGATCTTCGCCCGCACCTCCGGGTCGCGCATCCGCTCGAGCCGTTCCGGCATCGGCCGGTCACCGACGAGCTCCCGGTAGGCGTAGTTCAGGACGTAGGGGTGGAGCGACCCTTCCAGGTTCATCAGCACCGTCGTGCCGCGACCGCGGATCTGCGGAAACACCCGGATCCCCTTGTAGCGGCGCGCCTCGAGTGCGGTCAACGTCTCCTGCGCCGCCTCACCCGAGAGATAGGTCACGGTGATCCCGTCCTTGTGGCCGAGGCCGAGCAACCACTCCCGCTCGAACGGCCCGACGAACTGGAACACGCCGCCGCCGGCCTCGCTCATGCCGTCCGCGATCGCCTCGAGTTCCGGGTAGCGGGCGAAGGTACCCGGGATCATCTCCCCTTCCTTCGTACGATGGGCCAGCAGCCGGTTGGAAGAAACGCCGAAGGCCCCGGCGCGCACGCTCTCCCGCACCAGACGGGACATCTCCGCCAGCTCGCCGTCCGTCGGGTGGACATCCTCGGCGCCGCGCTCCCCCATCACGTAGGTGCGGAGCGCGCAGTGCGGCACCTGCGTGATCACGTCCATGATCCGCGGCTTGCCGTCGATCGCGTCGAGGTACTCGGGGAACGTCTCCCACTTCCACTCCATGCCGGCGGACATCGCGATCGCCGGAATGTCCTCGACCGCGTCCATCAGGTCGAGCAGCCAGTCCCGGTCCTTCGGCTTCACCGGCGCGAAGCCGACCCCGCAGTTGCCCATGACGATCGTCGTCACCCCGTTCCAGCAGGACGGCGTCAGGTACGGGTCCCATGACACCTGGGCGTCGAAGTGGGTGTGGATGTCGATCCAGCCAGGGACGACCAGCTTGCCTTCGGCGTCGATCTCGCGGCGCGCCTTGCCGACGCCGCCGTTGACGCTGGTGATCACGGCGCCGTCGATGGCGATGTCGCCCTGGAACTCCGGAGCGCCGGTGCCGTCGATGATGCGGCCGTTGCGGATTGCGATGTCGTGCATGGTCGGTCCTCTGTCGATCCGGGTCCCTCTTAGACGGCGTTGAGCGTCGGGATGATAGCGGCGGTCGTCAGAAGTAGAGCTGGATGGCCTCTCCGTGCAGCTCCGCCAGCGTCGACCGCCTGCTGATCCACATCGGCTCGGCGAGCTCCGCCTCCCAGGCGGCCAGCGCGGCTTCCAGGCGCTCAACGACCTCGGGATTCTGGGCGGCGACGTTCTCCCGCTCGCCGATGTCCGCCTCCAGGTCGTGCAGCACGGTGATCTGGCCGTGCGCTGACACCGGCGGGTGGTCCTCCTCCGGCAGCAGGCGACCGCCGAGACCGAGCACGGAGGCCGGGTCCTGGTCGGTCAGGTCGACCCGCCACAGCTTCCACTTGCCTGAGCGGACGGCGGCGTTGGGCAGGGACCGCCAGAACAGATACTCGTGGGGCGGTTCCTCGATCTCGCCGCGCAGATACGGCAGGAGGTTCACGCTGTCCTCGGTACCCGCGTCCGACCCGGCCGCCGCGGCCATCGTCGCGTACAGGTCGAGGACGCTCGCAGGCTGGCTGTAGACCTCGCCCCGGGGCAAACCCGCCGGCCACTTGACCAGGTACGGCACCCGGATGCCGCCGTCCAGGTGATAGCGCTTGCCGCCCGAGAGCGGCGAGTTCGTGCAGATGACCGCCGGCATGTAGTTGATGCAGCCGTTGTCGGAGATGAAGACGACGAGCGTGTTCTCCTCCAGCCCATGCTCGCGGAGCGTCGCCGTGACGCGGCCCACCATGTCGTCGACCGACGACACCATGGCGGCGTAGATCCGGGCCCCTGGCTCCTCGATGTGCGCGTAGCGGTCGACGTACTTGCTCGTGGCCTGGATCGGCGTATGAGGCGCGTTCGGCGCCAGCATGAGGAAGAACGGCTCGTCCGCGTGACGCTCGATGAAACTGACGGCGCGGTCCGCGAACACGTCGGTCAGGTACTCGTCGACCTCCACGACTTCGTAGCCGTCCATGATCGCGCGCGGGCCGTCGCCGCGGTCGCCGGCGACCGGCGTCCACCCGGTCGCGCCCGGCTCGGTCGCGGCGGGCTCGCTGCTCGGCCAGCGATGGGCGTCCGGATCGTTGGGATCGACGTAGCTCGAGCCGCCCCCCAGATGGCCGAAGAACTCGTCGAAACCGCGCTTCAGCGGGTGGTACTGCTCGCGGAAACCGAGGTGCCACTTCCCCACCAGACCGGTGACGTAGCCGGCGTCGCGCATCATGTCGCCGAGCGTCGTCTCGTCCTCGGGCAATCCCAGTTCGGCATCGGCGTTGCGCTCGTAGTTCGCGGTCGGGTTGTACTCGTAGCCGAACCGGTTCTGGTAGCGGCCCGTGAAGACCCCGGCCCGCATCGGGCTGCAGACCGCCGCCGAGACGTAGCCGTCGGTCAGCCGGACCCCGTTCGCCGCCAGTTCGTCGATGTGCGGCGTCGAGATGACGGTCGAGCCGTTGGCACCGATGTCGCCGTAGCCGAGGTCGTCGGCGAGGACGATGATCACGTTGGGCGGTGCGGGCGGTTCTTCAGCCGCCTCCGGGGCGGGAGCGCAGCCCGCCATGGCAAGGGGCAGCGCGAGGGCCGTTGCGACCGCCGATGCCTTGGTGGTTCTCAGACGTATCTCCATATCGAACTCCTCTCCTCCGTCCGCCGTGACGCGGACCTACCTGCAGCTCCAGTTCGCCGCGTCGTTCACGTCGCCTTCGCCGTTGTACTTCGCCGCCTTGGGATACGCGCAGAGCGGCCGCGTGAACTCCGGCTCCGGTCCCGGGCGACTCGCCTCGATCCGGTCGGGGGCGATCCCTTTCTCCGTCCAGGCCACCAGCGGATCGACGTAGTCGGCGACCCAGGCGCCGGGGCCGCGGGCGCAGTGGATCATGCCGGGGACCATGAACATGCGGTAGAAGTCCGCCGCCGTTTCCGTGCCGCCGTTCTCCTTCTCGACCGCGTGCAGGTAGTCGATCGCGCGCTGCGGGCGCAGCGGGTAGTCGTTCCAGCCCTGGTACATCAGCAGCTTTCCGCCGCGTTCCCGGAACGCCGAGAGATCCGCGGTTAGCACGTCGAGCGGTGCGGTGGCCGCGGCGAGAAGGTCGCGGTCGGCGACCGGGTCGAACGCCTCGACATCGAAGTCCGGCTCGAAGCGCATCAGGGCGTCGAGCAGCACGTCCATGCCGTCGATCAGGGACTGGTCGGGCTCACCCCGCCGGGCGGTCGGCAGCATCCAGGTCGCCCAGTCGCCAGCGTCCTCGGAGCCCGGCGGCACGCCGGGCGAGAGGACGTTGCCGTCCGCGTCGACCACGTCTGAGTACATGTAGCGAGCGGTCTGGAGTTGGCCCGCGGTGAGGCAGTTCTCCGTCGAGTCCGGCGGACACTGGAGGGCGTTCAGGTCGAAGACGTCCGCGGTGCACTTCGTCGGATCGTCGATCACGCCGTCCTCGACTCCGTCCAGCGTGTCGCAGGCTTCGCGGGAGGCCTTGCCGAGCAACTGGAAGGACTCCGCGGTCAAGGGATGCTTGGCCTGCAGGCGCGCGCCGCCGATCATCCAGGGCACGAACTCCTGAAAGCGGAAAGCCGGCGCCCCGGCCAGGACGCCGTCGTAGTCGTCCGGAAAGCGGGTCGCCTCCAGCATCGCCGCGCGGCCGCCGTTCGAGCAGCCCTTGACGTAGGAGTAGTCGATCTCCCGGCCGTAGTAGTGCTGGATGACCCGCTTGGCCGCCCCGGTCGCGAGGTGAACGCCGCGGTAGGCGTAGTCGAGCAGCGCCTCGGGTTGCCGCACGTAGTCGCGGTCCTGTCCCTCGTGGCCGGTGTCGGTCGAGGCCATCGCGAAGCCGCGACCGAGCAGGCTCGTCGTGTCGCCGATGAAGCCCGCGGCGCCGCCGACCGTGCTGAACATCATCCGGCCGTTCCAGTCGTCGGGGAGCGTGACCTCGAAGCGAATCGCCCGGTTGACGACGCCGCGCACCCGGCAATGGGCCGGTACGCCTTCCGCGCCAGGCACCCGGAACCCCGGCTCGACCGCGTGGTCGAGGTCGGTCAGGGCGACCAGGCCGCGACAGTCGCGGCCGGCGTCGTTCGCGGCAAGAGGCGGTGCGGCAATCAGGAGGAGCAGCAGGCCGAGGGCGGAACGTCGGGTCGTCATTGGTGCTCCTGTACGCAGATGTGTCGAAGTCAGGCTGCAGCGCCGGCACGGGCGATGAGCGCGATTGTGCCGTCCGCCTTGGCGATCCACACGAAAGCCGCAGTGCGTTCCGGGTCGTCCGGGTCGGGGCCGGTCACGACGCCGTTCACGGTGATCGTGTCCCCGGGCCACACCGGGTTCGTGAACTTGAGATCGAAGGAACCGCTACGCCACCACGCGTCGCCGAAGCGCTCCTCGAGAATGTGGCCGACGTAGCCCATCGTCATCCGGCCGCCGACCACGACGTCCTGGAAGCCGAGTTCGCGCGACGCTTGCTTGTCGGTGTGGTAGTTCGCGTTGCCATGGAAGAACTGGCCGCACATCTCGAGAGAAATCGTGCGCTCCAGGCCGCCGAACCGTTCGCCTTCCGGCACGTCGAAGCGGCGCGCGCCCGGCTTCTTTCGGGGATCGCGCAGCTCGACATCGCCGGCGTACTCCTGGTCGCGCAGGAAGCTCTGGTGATGGTGCGTCTCCAGGACCTGGCGACCGTCACCGTCCCTGAGCCGGACGCGGTAGTCGACGACGACGCGGTTGCGCCGGTCGTAGATGTCGCAGATGTCCCCCTCGACCGCGTACACCGCGCCGGCCTCCATCGGCGCCGAGAGCGCCCACTCCTCGCGCATCCAGAGATGCCCGGTCTGGTTGGCGAAGGCGATCTCCCGGAAGTAGTCGCCGTCCGGACCGCTCGCGATCGTGGAAGGCAGCAGGCCGGAAGTCGGCGGGTCGAGTTCCAGGCCACCGTAGTAGTCCGCGAGCACGGCGTCGTCAACGACGAACGTCCCGCTGCTCAGCCGCTTGCCGACGTACGGGCCGTTCCCGTTCAACCCGACCATCCTTCCTGCTCCGTGAAGCGGAGAGCCTATCGCCCGGCGGTGCTACGCACCCGCCAGCAACGGCCAAAGCCCGTCGGCGCCGGCGCCGATCGCCAGTGTGCCCACCTGCGCCTGCCAGTAGCCCTCGTCACCGTCCGCATCCCGCCAGGCCCAGAGCCGGCGGGTGAAGCGCTGCAGATCGTGCTCGCGCGTGTAGCCGATCGCGCCGTGGAGCTGGTGCGCGATCCGCGTGACTTCGTAGCAGGCCTCGCTGGCACGCGCCTTGGCGCAGGCGGCCTTGAAGCCCGCCCCGCTGGCGCCGCCTTCCGTGGCCGCTTCGATGGCCGCGATGGCGGTGTCGGAAGCGACGCCGACCACGGCGGCGTGACTCGTCATCACCGCGACCATTTGCTGTACCGCCTGGAAGCGTGCCAGCGGCCTGCCGAACTGAACCCGGCCCTGCACGTGCTCGATCGTCAGGTCGAGTATCCGTTCCATCGCACCGGCGATCATCGCGGTGCGGGCCGTAGCCATGAGTTCGGAAGCGCTCGGACCTGAGCCGGGCCCGCCCGACTGATCGGCCGGAATCGCCGGGCGCCGGCAGAGACGCCCCACCGGTTCGCCGGCGCTGCTGGTCCCCGCCTCGAAGTCGACGTCGGCGGCAGCCACCCACCCGACGCCGTCCGGTTGATAGGCCACGACCACTGCCGCGATCTCGTCCGGCCACGCCACGTCCGTCACGGGAGCCGCCGTCACCAGCCCCAGCGGTCCCGCCGGGGGTTCGATTCCCGCATCGGCAAGCAGCCGGCGACCGATGATCGTCTCCACCAGCGGCAGCGGCAGGGCGAACGCCCCCGCCGCCCGTGCCACCGCCATCGCGTCCCCGAAGTCGACGCCGGCGCCGCCCGCCGCCTCGGGCAGCAGCACGTCGGCCAGGCCGTTCTCCTCGATCGCCCGCCAATGATCGGTCGGAAAGCGGCCGGCCTCGACGCCTTCGAACACGTCGTCCTCCGTCGCCGCCTCGAACAGCCGGTTCGCCGTGTCGAGCAGGAGTGCGCGCAGCCCGCTCACCGCAGCCTCAGCCCGCGAGCGACGATGCCGCGGAGAATCTCGGTCGCACCGCCCTGGATCGTGTAGGACGGCGCGGCCAGAACGACCTGGCTCAGGATGTCGAGCAGATTCCGGTCGTCGATCCCCTCGGCGGCCAAGAGGCGGCGCACGATCTCCGGCACTTCCTGCTGAAAGTTCGTGCCGAGGTCCTTGACCAGGGCCGACTCGACGTTGGGAGTCTCGCCGGCCTCGAGCGCCGCAGCCACCGAAACGGAGGCCGCTCGCAGCGCCCAGAGCCGGCTGACAAGCAGCCCGACCTCGCGCTGCGCCGCCGGCGACGCGCTCCCGTCCAACGCGTCGACCAATGCCCGGAGCAGATGGAAGTTGGTCAGGAAGCGCTCCGGCCCGCTGCGCTCGTAGGCGAGTTCGGACGTCACCTGCGACCAACCATCGCCTGGGTTGCCCAGCAGGCAGTCGTCCGGCACGAACGTGTCCTCGAAGAAGACCTCGTTGAAATCGTGGCGGCCCGGCAGGTCGATGATCGGCCGCACCGTGATCCCGTTCGCGTTCTTCAGATCGATGATGACCTGACTCATGCCGGCGTGGCGTTTGTCCGACTTCGGCTCCGTCCGGACGAGGGCAACGCAGTACTCCGCGACGTGCGCGTAGGACGTCCAGATCTTCGATCCGTTGAGACGCCAGCCGCTGTCGACTCGTTCGGCTCGCATGCGAATGGAGGCAAGGTCCGAACCCGAGTCCGGTTCGCTCATGCCGACCGCGAACGAGAGTTCGCCGCGGGCGATCGGCGGCAGGAAGCGCCGCTTCTGAGCCTCCGAGCCGTAGCGAAGGATGCTCGGACCGATCTGACGGTCGGCGAACCAGTGAAACGCCGCCGGCGCACCCGCCGCGAGCAGCTCCTCGGTCACGACGTAGCGTTCGAGCTGGCTCCGCTCCGCCCCGCCGTAGCACCGCGGCCAGGTCATGCCGATGAAGCCGGCCTCGCCGAGTGCGCGGCTGAGTTCCGGATTGCGGCCCCACCAGGACAGTCCCTCCGCAAACCACACACCCCTGGCGCGCGTATCTTCGAGTAGCTCCCGAATCTCGGAGCGCAGATTCTCGGCCGCTTCCGGCAGGACCGCGGGCGAGAAGCGGAGATGGACCGTGGGGGCCTTCACAGAGGGACGGCAGAGTAGCAGCGACCACCGCACTGCCAGGGAATAGGATGCCAGCAATGAGCAGGACCAAGAAACGCAGCCGGTTCCTCGCCTTCCTGAAGTGGACGGGCATCTCCGTGGCGGCCCTCGCCGGCCTGGCGCTAGTGCTGAACCTGACTACGGGAATGCACCTCCAGATCACCGGCGGCCTCTGGCCGCAACTGGACTTTCACGACGAGAACCGTCACTACCGGGCGCTGGAGGCCCATCGGGATCAGACCGAGGCGGCGATCGTCGCCGAAGCCCCGACCGAGCCGCAACCCGCCGACGACGAGCAGGCTGCCGATTCCTGGCCCTACTACCGCGGCCTCCACATGGACGGCCGCTATCCGGAACCGATCAACACGGCCTGGCCAGACGAGGGTCCGGCGGAACTCTGGCGCATCCCGGTCGGCGGTGGCTACGCATCCTTCGTCGTCGGCGACGGCCTCGCTTACACGATCGAGCAGCGGCGGGAGCAGGAGGTCGTCGCCGCCTACGATCTGCTGACCGGCGCGGAACGCTGGAGCGCGAGCTGGAACGCCCGCTTCGAGGAGAGCATGGGTGGTGACGGCCCCCGCGCCACGCCAGCCCTGTACGGCGACACGCTGGTCGCGCTCGGCGCGACCGGTGAACTGCAGGCACTGGACGCCGTGACCGGCGCCCTCAACTGGCGCACGAACATTCTCGAGGACTCGGGCGCCGCGAACCTGACCTGGGGCATGGCGGCGTCACCGGCGATTCTGGATGGCGCGGTCCTCACCGCACCCGGCGGCCCGAACGGGGCCGTGATCGCCTATGAGCTCGACACAGGTGAGATTCGCTGGCGGGCTCTCGACGCCCAGGGCGCCTACACCGCGCCCGCTGTCTTCACCCTGGACGGCCTTTCCCAGATCGTCCTGATCGGCGCCGATCAGGTGATTTCCCTAAGCCCCGACGGCAGCGGAACGTACTGGAGCCGGCCCTGGGCGACGATGAACGGCATCAACGCCGCGCAACCGCTCCAGGTGGCGCCGAACCGCCTCTTCGTGTCGTCCGGTTACGGCCACGGCGCCGCCGTGCTCGAGATCGAGGCCGACCTCGAAGCGGAGACCGCGTCAGTGCGCGAGATCTGGTTCAACAACCGGATGAAGAACACGTTCTCGACTTCCGTGTTCCACGACGGCTACGTGTACGGCCTCGACAACGGCATCCTCGCCTGCGTCAACGCCGAGAACGGCGACCGGATGTGGAAGGGCGGCCGCTACGGCCACGGCCAGCTTCTCATCGCCTCCGGCCACCTGGTCATCACCACGGAACGGGGCCAGCTCGTCCTGGTGCGCGCGACGCCCGAGAGCCACCAGGAGATCGCCGCCCTGCCCGCCGTCTCGGGCCGCACCTGGAATAACCCGGCGATCGCCGAGGGCATCCTCCTGGTGAGGAACGACCGCGAAGCCGTGGCGTTCGACCTGCGGCCGCAGACGTAGCAGCTTCGCGACCACGCCCGCTGGCGAAGACGCCGGCCGTTTCACCCGCTGGGCTTTGTCCGTTTCACCCGCTGGACGCCTCTACCCCGGAATCTCGACGACCAGGTACTCGCCCTCGCGGGTGACCGGGTAGGTCTCGGCCGTGTACGGACCCTTGACCATGCCCGGGGCCGGGGCGTCCGGGTCTTCCACCGGAGCCGCCACTGCCTCAGCCGCCTCGGTGATCTCCTCGCCGGCGACGGTCTCGACCTCGTAGCGGCGCACGCGCAGGCGCTCGGGGGCGCACCAGGACTGGCCGGTGCGGACGTGGAACTCCCAGCCGTGCCAGGGGCAGCAGAGGATCTCGCGGCTCGGGCGGTACTCGAAATCGCCGGGGAGGTCGGAACGGATGACGCCCCAGAGCTTGCCCTCGCAGAGCTTTCCGCCCTGGTGCGGGCAGCGGTTGCGGAGCGCGAAGAACTCGCCGTCCAGGTTGAAGACGCCGATCGACCGACCGGCGACGGTGACGATCTTGCGGCCGCCCGATTCGATCTCGGACGCCTCGGCGACGACGTGCTTCATGCGGGGAACACGCTCTCGGAGGCCGGCACTTCGCGCCGGATGCCGGCGGGGGCGCCGGCGCACCCAGTCCCCGCTCTCACTCCTAGAGGCCGTACAGAGCCCGGGCGTTCTCGCACTGAATGCCCTTGACGAGTTCCTCGTCGAGTCCCGACGGCAGCACGACGTCGGGGTTGTCCCCGTCCCAGTGCGGGTAATCGCTGGCGATCAGGATGTGGCTCGAAAGCTCGCCGAAGTGCTCGATCAGGTTCAGGAAGTCCTGGCGCCGCGGCGGCTCCTCGATCGGCTGGGTCGTCACGTAAACGTGCTCCGAGATGACTTCCGACGGCAGGCGCTCGAGGTGCGGCGCCTCCTCGCGCAGCAGGCTCCAGGCGGAATCGAGGCGCCAGATCAGGGGAGGCAGCCAGGCGAAGCCGTTCTCCACCGAGATCATCCGCAGGCTCGGGAAGCGGTCGAAGACGCCCTCGACGACCATGCTCGTGATGTTCGCCTGCACGGCCTGGGGCGGGCTCGTGTGGTCCTCGATGTAGTACGAAGCGTGGCCGGCGCCGGTGATCGGGTGGCCGTAGGCGCCGAAAGCGTGCGAGGCGACGTGCATGCCCGTCTCGACGCAGGCTTCGTAGATCGGCCAGAACCTGCGGCGGCCCATCGGTTCCTGCAGGCGGCCCATGAACAGCACCTGGGCGAAGCGCCCGTCGGCGCCGCAGCGCCGGATCTCCGCCGCCGCGGCGACGGGGTCCTGCGGAGTGACGACGACCGAGGCCCGCAGCCGCGGCTCGGGATCGAGCCACTCCGCGATCTGCCAGTCGTTCGCGGCCCGCGCAAGCGCCGCGCCGAGTTCCAGGTCGAGCGCGGAACTGACCGGAGACAGCGGGTTCAGGATCGCGTACTCCACGTTGTAGGGGTCGAGGAAGTCCTCCCGCGCGAAGCCGACTTCCGAACCGGGAGTGCGCCCGGACGGCGGCCGCGCCTCCTCGCGATGGTCCATGAAGCGCGGGTAGTAGCCGCTGTTCGGATGGCGGATGCCGAACGTCTCGAGGTGGTTGCGCCAGCGCTTCGACAGGTACGGGTAGAGATCCTTGATCGAGTCGAGCTCGTTGTGGAAGTCGCAGTCGATGATCGGCGGGCGCTTCGGCGCCACTGCTGTGGGAAGCGCCGAGGCCTCCGTGGACGGCTCGATCAGGGTGACGGTCATGGCTACCCTCCTTCCGGGAGACGGTAGAAGCTGCGCGCGTTCTCGGACCTGATCTTACGCCCTAGCGACTCCGGCAGCACCCGCGACAGCAGATCGCCCGCGTCGCAGGCGTGGACGTGGGGATAGTCGCTGGCGTAGAGCAGCAGGTCGTCCGAACCGAGCTGGGCGACGACCTCGCCCAGGTGCGCCGGGTCGGGCGGCGAATCGAGCGGCTGGATGCCGACCCGGACATGCTCGCGGAAGTAGTCGGACGGCGGGCGGCGCACCCAGGGCACCAGCCGCCGCAGATTCCGCCACTCCTTGTCCATGCGCCAGAGATGGGACGGAATCCAGGTGAAACCGGACTCCAGGAAGACGACCCGCAGATCGGGACACGTGTCGAACACCCCTTCGACGATCATGCTCGTGAGCTGGGTCGCGAACACCTGCGCCATCGCCGTGTACTCCTCCAGGAAGAAGGACGGCCAGCCGGTGGGCGTCGGCGGCATGACGGGGGCGCCGCCGAAGTGGATCGCCGCCACCAGGCCGCTCTGCTCGATCGTCTTCCATAGCGGGTGGTAGAGCCGGCTTCCGAGCGGATGCTCGGTGCGCACGGGTATCAGCACCTGGACGAAACCGGACCGGTCGGCGCAGCGCTCGATCTCCTCGGCCGCGGCGGCCGGCAACTGGATCGGCGCGACCACCGAACCGCGGAGCCGCGGTTCCTGCTCCAGCCATTCCCGTAACTGCCAGTCGTTCGTGGCGGTCGCGAGCGCCGCGGCGACGTCCGGATTGTGGACGCTGTCGACCGCGTAGAGGCAGCTCGAGATCGCCAACTCGGCGCCGCCCTGTTCGAAGACGGCCTCCCGGAGTTCCGCCAGGCCACCACGACGGCCGGCGACGGGCGAGCGCGGCGGGTAGTACTCCTGGGAGGCGCCCTTGTCCACCGTGTTGTTGAAGTGCTCGACCCAATGCTCCGGCAGCAGGGGGTAAAGGTCCCGAAGGCGCGGATTGGGAATGTGAACGTCGGCGTCGATCATCGCGGCGAGCGAACGGTCAGGGCAGCGCCAGCGCGACGAGCTTCGGCGTCGTCTTCCGGGCCGCCAGCGCCGCGATCTGCTCCTCGGTGAAGTTCAAACCCGGATCGGCTTCCAGTTCGCCGATGTCGGCGAAGAACGAACCGCCGCCCACCGCGACGACGATGTACTGCCGGCCGTCGACCATGTAGGTAATGGGATTGGTGCGGGCAGTGTCCGGCAGCGGCACGTGGCCGAGCAACTCTCCGGTCCGCTTGTCGAAGACGTTGATCCTCGGCGAGTTGTCGTCCCCACGCCCCTGGCTCTGGGTGACGAAGAGCAGCGACTTCGTGAGCATCGGCGCTCCGCGGCCGCCACCCAGCATCGGCAGGTCCAGGCCGGCGAGCGCCGGATGTTCCTTCGGGCCGTGGCCGTTCGGCGTCATCCACAGGTGCTCGCCCGTGTTCAGGTCGATCGCGGTCACCCGGCCCCAGGGCGGCTTCACGAGGGGAAGCCCCTGCGGACTGCCGGAGGGGGCGAAGAAGGAACCGACGTAGTTCAGGTTGGAACGCGCCGGGTCGGGCTTGCTCAGCGGATGGACGCTGATCGTGGTCGACGAGGGCACATAGAGGACGCCGGTTTCGGGATCGACCGCCGCGCCCGGCCAGTTGGCACCGCCGCCGGCGCTCGGCAGCATCAGCGTGCCGGTGCCCACGCTCGGCGGCGTGAAGAGCGGCCCTATCCGGAAACCGGAGGCGATCTCCTTCGCCTCGGCCAGCAGCTCCGGCGTCAGGTCGATCAGGTCGTCCTCGCTGACGCCCTGACGATCGAAGGGCGGCGGCTTCGTCGGAAACGGCTGGGTCGGCGCCGCCCGTTCCCCCGGGACGTCGGACTCCGGCACCGGGCGCTCCTCGATCGGCCACACTTCTTCCCCGGTCACCCGGTCGAAGACGTAGGTGAACGCCTGCTTGGAAACCTGGGCCAGGGCCTTGATCTCCCGGCCGTCCACCGTGATGTCGACGAGCTGCGGCGGCGTCGGAAAGTCGTAGTCCCACAGCCCGTGATGGACGGCCTGGAAGTGCCAGACCCGCTCGCCGGTGTCGGCGTCGAGGCAGACAATGCTCTCGGCGAACAGGTTGTCGCCGAGCCGGTGGCCGCCGTAGAAGTCGTTCGTCGGCGTCGACACCGGCAAGTAGACGTAGCCGAGTTCCTCGTCGACCGCCATCATGTTCCAGACGTTCGTGTTGCCGCTGTACTTCCAGGAGTCGTTCTCCCAAGTGTCGACGCCGTACTCGCCCTCCTGCGGAATCGTGTGGAAGATCCACTTCAGCTCGCCGGTGCGCACGTCGTAGCCGCGAATGTGTCCTGGCGGCGCGGCCTGACGGATCGGCCCGTCGCTGACGACGGAGCCCACGACCACCGTGTCGCCGACGACGGCCGGCGGCGAGCTGTGGGTGATCGCGCGCGGGTTGACCCGGCGTCCGAAGTCCACCTCGCCCCGTTCCGCCAGCAGGTCGACCTGGCCGTCGATCCCGAAGCCGCCGATGGGCTCCCCGGTCAGGCCGTCGATCGCGATCAGTCGCCGGTCGTGAGTGGGCAGGAAGATCCGCGTTTCGTCGCGACTGCGGCCATCCCGTTCGACCGAACCGCGCCAGGCGGCGACGCCACGGTGCTGGAAGCCGATGTTCGCCGGCCGGCCGGCCCGCCAGGACTCGGGGTCGTATGTCCACAGCGTTTCGCCGGTGGCGGCGTCGATGGCCGCGGCCTGAGCGACTTCCGTGGCGACGTAGAGGACGCCGTCCAGCATGATCGGGACCGGCTTGAACTGGCCGGGCTTGACCGCCCGGTTCGCCTCGGCGACGGCGGTCGACGGTGATTCCCACTCCCAGGCGATCTGAAGATCCCGGAAGTTCGACCGGTCGATCTGGTCGAGTGCCGAGTACTTCGTGTTGTCGGGGCCGCTGCCGAAAGCCGGCCACTCGACCATGGTGCTCGTGTCCTGGGCTCCGGACGGCCAAGCCAACCCAAGTCCAACTACCGTGAGCGCCGCCATCCCAAGCCAATGGCCGAACCGCTTTCCTGCCCGCATCCGACGACCCCTCCTGCTGGTGCCGCCGGAGCCTATCGCCCGTCCTCCAGCCAGCGACGCAAAGCGGGTTATCGTTGCGCCCGCAACGCACAGCCAGGAGGCCCACCATGCCAGCACTCGACGGTCTGCGCATTCTCGATCTGACGCAGTACGAAGCCGGAACTTCGTGTACCCAGGCCCTGGCCTGGCTGGGCGCCGACGTGGTCAAGGTGGAACGTCCCGGGACCGGCGATCCGGGGCGCGGTCTGGCCGGCGCACGCCGCACCACCGACTCCGAGTACTTCATCAACTGGAACAGCAACAAGCGCAGCATTGCGATCAACCTCGCCTCCGGGGAAGGCCGCGATCTGCTGCTGAAGCTGGCGCCCCGCTTCGACATCCTGGTCGAGAACTTTGGTCCCGGCGTGGTCGAGAAGCTGCGCCTCGACTATGACTCGGTGCGCGAAGTCCACCCCGAGGTCATCTACGGCCGGATCAAGGGCTTCGGCAACAGCGGGCCGTACAGCGACTACAAGTGCTTCGACCCGGTGGCGCAGGCCGCTGGCGGCGCGATGTCGATCACCGGCGACCCCGACGGACCGCCGCTTCGCCCCGGCACGACGATCGGCGACTGCGGCACCGGCGTCCTGATGGCCCTGTCGCTGTGCGCGGCTCACGCCAACAAGCTGCGTACCGGCAAGGGTCAACTCGTCGAGATGTCGATGCAGGAGGGAGTGACCTGGTTCATGCGCACCGCGGTCGCGATGAACGGCGAGTTCGGCACGAAGGCGGCGCCGCGCAGCGGCTCCGGCCGCGGAGCGATGATGAATATGTACCCGTGCAAGCCGTTCGGCCCGAATGACTACGTCTACATGCTGGCGGTCACGGACCGGATGTGGCGAGCGCTGTGCGCCGCGATCGATCGACCGGACCTGGCCGAAGACGACCGCTACGCCACGCCGAAGCTTCGGCACGACAACGCCGACGAACTGTTCGAAGCGATCGCCGAGTGGACCGCCCGCCACACGAAGCACGAAGCGATGGCCATCCTCGGCGCGGCCGGCGTGCCGGCGAGCGCCGTGCTCGATACCCTCGACCTGTTCTCCGACCCGCACCTTGTGGAGCGCGGCTTCGTCCGCACGGTCGAGCACGAAACCAGAGGGCCGGTCCGGGTTCTCGGATCGCCGATGAACCTGAGCGACAGCCAGGTCGAGATCGAGGCGGCGCCGCTGCTCGGCCGCCACACGGACAGCGTCCTTGCCGACGAACTGAACCTCTCCCAACCTGAAATCGACCGGCTGCGCGCGGACGGTGTGCTGGGCGCAGTGCCCACTCCCGGCGCCGACGGCCAGGAGACCGCTACGAGATGACGACCACCACCGGCGCCGCCCTGATCGCCCAAGGCCTGAAACAGCAGGGTGTCGACTACATGTTCGGCATCGTCGGCTTCCCCGTCTACGGGGTTGCCCACGCCGCCCAGCAGGCGGGAATCGAGTACTACGGTTTCCGCAACGAGCAGGCCGCCAGCTACGCCGCGGGCGCGGTCGGCTACCTGACGGGCCGGCCCGGCGCCTGCCTCGCCGTGTCGGGTCCCGGCATGGTCCACGGCATCGCGGGTCTCGCGAACGCGGAAAAGAACTGCTGGCCGATGGTCCTGCTCGGCGGCGCCAACGACCGTTACCAGAACGGCCAGGGAGCGTTCCAGGAGTGCCCCCAGGTCGAGGCGGCGCGGCCGTTCTCGAAGTACTCGGCGGAGATCGACGCCGCGCACCGGGCGCCCTTCTACGTGGAGCAGGCGGTCCGCACGTCGATCTACGGCCGTCCCGGCGCCTCCTACCTGAACCTGACGAACGACGTGCTGACCGCCCAGGTCGACGAGGAAGACGTCGAGTTCCCGCCCCGCTGCCCGGAGCCGCCGACTTCACTCGCCGATCCTCGCGACGTCGAGCGCGCGGTCGCGGTCCTGCGCGAAGCGAAGAATCCCCTGCTCATCGTCGGCAAGGGCGCCGCCTACGCCCGCGCCGAGAGCGAAGTGCGCCGCTTCGTCCAGCGCACGAACCTTCCCGTGCTGCCGACGCCGATGGGCAAGGGTGTCGTCTCCGACGACGATCCCCACCTCGTCGCCCCGGCCCGCTCCTTCGCACTGCAGAACGCGGACGTCATCCTGCTGATCGGCGCCCGGCTCAACTGGATCCTTCACTTCGGGCTGCCGCCCCGGTTCAGGAAGGGCGTTCGCGTGCTCCAGATCGACCTCAACGCGGAGGAGATCGGCACGAACGTGCCGACCGAGGTCGGCATGGTCGGCGACGCGCGGGCGGTGACCGCGCAGTTGAACGAGGCGCTCGACGCCGAGCCCTTCACGCTTCCGGCGGACAACGAGTGGCTGGGGAAGCTCCGCGAGAGCGCGACCGAGAACCAGGCGGCGGTCCAGGCGATGCTCGAGGACGACAGCGAGCCGATGGGTTACTACCGCGCCCTGCGCGAGATCGCCGACCGCCTGGAGCCGCAGGACATGCTGGTCGCCGAGGGTGCGAACACGATGGACATCTCCCGCACTGTGCTCCCGAACATGGAGCCGCGCAAGCGACTCGACGCCGGTACCTTCGGCACGATGGGCGTGGGCACGGGCCTGGCGATCGCGGCGGCCGTCGTCCATCCGGACCGGCGCACGATCTGCGTCCAGGGCGACTCCGCGTTCGGCTTCTCCGGCATGGAGGTCGAGGTCGCCTGCCGCTACGGCATGCCCATCACCTTCGTCGTCATCAACAACAACGGCATCGGCGGCGGCGTCAGCGAGTACATCCCGGGCAAGCCGCTGCCACCGTCGACCTACACGCTGGGCGCCAGGTACGAGCGCGTCATCGAGGCCTTCGGCGGCAAGGGCTACCTGGTCGAGAAGGTGGCGGACCTGGGACCGACGCTCGACAAGGCGCTCGCTTCCGACCGGCCGGCGCTGGTCAACGTGCTGATCGATCCCAAGGCCTCGCGGAAGCCGCAGAAGTTCGCCTGGCTCACGCGCTGACGCGGCGCGAAGCCCAACCACGACTCGAAGCATCCGCGACAGGAGACCTGTACTCATGGGCATCAAGATCGGCGACGTATCGATCACACCGATCATCGAGATCGACTACCCGGTGCCGGCTTCCTTCCTGCTGCCGGACGCCACGCCGGAGAACCTCGCGCCGGACCTGGACTGGCTCGAGCCGCACTTCGTGACGCCCGGCGGCGAGCGGCTCAAGATGATCATCCAGGCCTTCCTGGTCGAGTCGCGGGGACTCAGGATCGTCGTCGACACCTGCGTCGGCAACGGCAAGCAGCGCTCCCTGCGGGCCTGGAACGAGCTCGACGGGCCGTTCCTCCAGGAGATCCGCGACGCCGGCTTCCCTCGCGAACAGGTCGACCTCGTGGTCTGCACGCACCTGCACATCGACCACGTCGGCTGGAACACGATGAAGGTCGACGGCGAGTGGGTCCCGACCTTCCCCAACGCCCGCTACGTCATGGTGCGGCCGGAGTTCGAGTACTGGCGGGACGAAGGCGAGGGCAACTGGGGCGACGTCTTCGGCGACTCGGTGGCGCCGGTGTTCGAGGCCGGTCTCGTCGACCTCGTCGACTGCGACCACCAGATCAACCCGGAGCTCCAGTTCTTCCCCACTCCGGGGCACACGCCGGGCCACTGCAGCATCGCGGTCTCCTCCGGCAGAGAGGAGGGCGTGATCGCGGGCGACGTGATGCACCACCCCTCGCAGTGCACGCACCCGGAGTGGTGCTCGATCGCCGATATCGACCGCGACCTCGCGATCGCCACGCGCCGGAGCTTCTGCGAGCGCTTCAGCGACACCGGCATCACGATCGTCGGCGCCCACTGGCCGTTGTCCAACCCGGTGAAGATCACCGCCCACGGCGACGTCTGGAAGACGGTGATTTGAGCAAGGGGAGCCTGGCCACTCGGCTACACTCCCCGCCCGTCATGGCTGACGCCCGCAAGTTCCTGGCTCTGAAAGGCCTTGTCGCCGCCCTCGCGCTCGCCGCGTGCGCCGCCGGGGAGACCGGACCGCCGTTCCGCGAAGTCGCCGGCACGAGGCTGTTGATGGCGTCGGTCATGGAACCGGCCGCCGACCACCTCTGGGCTTCGGTCGGCTGGATCATCAGTTCCGAGGGCGAAGAGAAGATCCAGCCGGAGACCGATGAGGAGTGGACTCTCGTTCGCAACGCGGCGGTCACGCTCGCCGAGTCGGGCAACCTGTTGATGATGGACCGGCGGAAGATGGACGACGAGGACTGGCTCGCCTGGTGCCGGGACCTGATCGACGCCGGCGACGCCGCGATGCAGGCGGCCGACGCCCGCGACGTGCAGGGCGTGTTCGACACCGGCGAGCAGGTCTACTTCGCCTGCGCCGGCTGCCACGCGCAGTACTGGGCCAACGATCCGAACCAGTTCCGGCAGTAGGCCCGACCGCGTTGCGGCGCGCCCTCACTACGCTCCACCGCTGGCTGGGCGTCGCCGCAACATGCGGCCTCAGGCGGCGCGCCTGAGGCGTCAGGAAGGCTGACGGCACGCGCATGGCTCCCGGGAGCGGGGTCACGCCCCGGTCCCGGAAGCCGGCGCTGCGCGCCGGATGCGGGTCAGAAGACCCGCGCACCCAGTGGTTTACCGGGGCGGCTCGGTCGGGTCGCGGCCGTCGCGCGGCGCGCCGGTACCCGAGGAACCCATGAAGATCTTGCTGCCGTCCTCGAAGGTCACGTCACGGCCGTTCGCACGCCGCGAGCGGTCCTTGCTCTGGTAGCCGTCGACGATGATGACGGTGCCAGCCGTCAGATCGTCCCGGGAAAGGCCGCGCCGCAGCAGGGTGTTGGGCGTGCCGCCCTCGACCATCCAGACGTGCTTCGTGCCGTCTTCCTCGGTGTGCTCCATGTGAATCCAGGTGTGCGGATTGACCCACTCGACCTTAACGACCGGGCCCTTCAGCAGCAGCGGACGGTTGGGATCGAACTCGGCGCCGAACGCGTGGTGCGCCGCCAGGGGCACCGCCACCGCGATGGCCGCAACGACGAGGCTGATCCCCGTGATGATCATGGCTCGCTTACTCATGGCTGTCTCTCACTCCTCGGTTGTGGTGTAAGTGGGTGATCTGTGGGTTTCTCGTTCAGTTGGAAGCGTGCGCGGCACGTACTCCAGCGGTAGGTGAACCGCACTCTAACAGGATCAGTAGGTCCTCACTCTCCGGAGTCCGCGCCTCCGGTCAGAGCGTCCTCCTCCAGCAAACGCGCGCCGCGCATGATGTTGCCGAGCGCGTAGTTGCCCTCGTGACAGGCGTACTCATAAAGGAGGGAGTCGCTCCGGGGCCAGGCGTACTCGCCGCTCCACGGCGCCGTCCACACGTTCGGGTCCTCGACCGTGAACTCGTAGCGCAGGTGGTCCCGGCCCATCGGCGTGAACCGTTCGACGACGTGCAGGTCGCGGGTCGCTGAACGAAGCGCCGGCCGGTCGGCGAAGTTCGTCGTGTCGACGACCAGCGTGTCGCCTTCCCACCATCCGATCGAATCGCCCATCCACCGCCGCTCCGACGCGGGAACGTGCTCGCCGCCGATGCGGACGACACGGGCGTCATGGACCATCTCGACCAGGACCATTACGTGGTCCTCGGTCTGGACGATCCGCTTCAGGTTGTTGTAGAGCGCCGGCAGCATCGGCGGCCCGCCGGTCGAACTGAAGCCGAGCAGGCAGCGTTCCGCCAACGGCCGCAACTCGGGATCGTCGTAGGGGCCGGGCCCTTCGCGCTCGAGCCACCAGGCCTCGCCGGTGTTGGCGCGGAAGAAGCCCCGCCGGGCGGCGAAGCGCTCCCGGGCCGCATCGGTCAACGGCGGGTGGCGGCCGTTCTTCGGGTCGATGATGATCGAGGTGCGGAACTTGCCGTCGACCTCGAAGACGTCCGTTCCCCGGTCGATCCAGAACGCGTTGTAGCCGCCGACGTTGCCGGCCGCTCCGGGGGAGCCGTCGCCGCCCTCCGGCGGCGCCTCGCGGTTGGGGTCGCTGACGCGGGCCTCCGCCTGCATGCGCTCGCGCTCGCGCTCGGCGATCTCGTCGGCCTCCTCCCTGGTCAGGTAGAGGTTGTCGCCGAACGCCCGCGGCCTCGCCAGCGGCGTCAGGGTGCCGACGTTGTAGTGGCCGGAGATGTCCGGCCGGCCGGAGGAAGTCCGCGGAATCTCCTCGTCGCTCCCGGCTGCCAGGGGAGCAGCCGCCGCGGCCAGAACCACGGCGGCAGACACGATCAACCTGCGATCAAGCATCGGCTCAGTTCCTTCCGCCGGGCGGCGCCAGGCCGCGCCGGAACTCCGGCTGCTAGTCGACCAGCTTCATCCGCGGCAGCGGGTTCCGCCGATACTCGCCGTACATCAGCTCTTCCACGAACTCGACGCAGCGGAAGTCCATCAGCCGGGCGTTCGGCTCCATCCGCCGGTAGAGCGGCATCTCGATCGTCCACGGCTCGGTGTACGTCTGCGGGTCCGTCAGCGTCGCCTCGTAGTGAATGTGGTTCGGGCCGGCCAGGGTGTAACGCTCCTGGACCTGCAACTGGTTGCTGTAGTGGTTGCCCGAGCGATCGAGCCAGCCGCCGCAGCCAGCCATGTCTTCCGGACGCTCGGCACAGTCCTTGGCCAGAAGGCCGTTGACCTCGACGACCAGGGTGTCGCCGTCCCAGCGGCCGTAGGACATTCCCATCCAGCTGTCGACCTGGGCCGGCTTCGGATCCTCCAGGTAGATGTCCCGGACCGCCCCGGCGTACTGGTAGGCGATGAAGATCGCGTTCTCGCTGTGGAAGATCTGGAACGGCTGCGGCATGTAGGTCGCCCGCGGCACGCCCGGCAGGTAGCAGAAGATCTCCTGGTCACGGGTGGACCAGTTCGCCATGTTCTCCATCTTCTGCGCCATGGCGGCGTCCGTGTACGGGATCTTCCCGCCGCCCTTGATCACGCCCATGCCCGGCGGCACCGAGCCGACCGCCCCGAAGTTGAGCACCTCGGCCGCGGGCAGCGGACCGTGCGGGCCCTCGCGCAACTGCATGGCGGCGCGCGCCATGTGCAACTCGAGGTCGTAGTTCGCCTCGTTCAGGGCCTGCCAGATGCCGTTCAGATCGGGATGGCCGTCCGACAGCCGGTTCGGCTCGAAGTCCTGGGCCGCGAGCGGCGCCACCGTCAGTGCGAGAACCGCGGCCACGGCCACGGCAGTACGAGAAGACACGCTAGTTCCGAGTTTCATGACGCTGGCCATACTCCTCTTCGGCAGAACGCCGGGTTGTCCACGCAGAATGCGCGAACCCTGTCACCTTAGGCGCATGGGGTCAACCCCGGCCCGGGCGTCGAACGAAGGCGCGCCGCGGATCGCTAGCGACCGTGCTTCTCGGCGTGCTGCTGCTCCAGGTACCGCGCGCCGCGCAGCGTGTTGCCCATCGAGTAGTTCCCCTCGTGGCAGGCGAACTCGTAGAGCTGGTCGTTCGTGCGCGGCCACGGCAGCGATCCGCTGTAGGCCGCCGTGAACTCCGGATCCTCGACCGTGTACTCGTAGAACAGGTTGTCCGCGTCGAGGAAGCTCAGCCGCTCGACGACATGGGCGCCCTTGCGGTGAAAGCCCCAGTCCCCCAGCAGGTTCGTCGTGTCGATGACGAGCGTGTCGCCTTCCCACCGGCCGACCGAGTCCCCCGCGTAGGAGCGGTAGTCCTCCGGCGGGTGCTCGCCGTCCAGCCGGATGATTCGCGCCCAGTGCATCCACTCGATCAGGATGACGATGTGGGTGTCGGTCTGGATGATCGTCTTCAGGTTGTTGTACGCCCTGGGACCGATCGGCATCGTCGAGCCCTGGTGGAAGACGCAGCGGTTGCCGAGCGTGAGGGACTCGGGCCCGTCGTACGGGTCGTCCCCGTTCTCGAGCCACCAGGCCGTGCCCGTGTTCTCGTAGCCGAACGGCGGCAGCGTGTCGAAGCGCGCCTGACCGGCCTCGGTTCGGGGCGGAAAACGACCGTTCGGCGGATCGGTGAGCACGGAGGTCCGGTACTTGCCTTCGACCTTGAAGGCGGCGGTGCCGCGATCGAGCCAGAAGGCGTTGTACGCGCCGACGCCCCGGTACCCGTCCTCCGAGCGGCCGGCGATCACGTCCCGGTCGGGATCGCGGATCTCCTGGTCGCGAGCGTTGGACGCCGCCATGCCGTCGGCGATCGCTTCCGCCTCTTCTTCGGTGAAGTACTGCCTGTCGCCGAACCTGGCGTCACGCTCCAGCGGCGTCAGGAAGGAGACGTCGTAGTTGCCCGAGAAATCCGGCCTGCCGCCCGGCGTGCGGGGGATGTCCTCGGCGGCGAGGCATGGCACGAGCAGCAGACTCGCGGCTGCACACAGGGAGAGGGCTCGGGTCTTCATTCTCGACCTCCTGTTACGCGCTGTTGGTGGACTGTAACGAGCGTAACGCACCGTGCTGACGTCAGGGCAGCGCGAACACGAACAGCGTGTTGTTCGAACTCGGATTGAGTTCCGCCGTCAGCCTCCGGAACGTCGAGGTCGTGCCGCCCTCGGCACCGGTGCCGACCGCCACGTACTGGCGACCGTCGACCTCGTAGCTGATCGGGAAGCCGGTCACCGAGGAGCCGAGATTGATCTCCCAGAGCACTTCGCCCGTCTCCTGGTCCAGTGCCCAGAAGCGGCCGCCGACGTCGCCGCCGAAGACGAGACCGCCTCCGGTCGTGGCGAGCGACATCGTCACCGGCAGCCGCTCGTGGAGCCACAGCGTCTCGCCGGTCTCGGCGGAGATCGCGTAGACGGTACCGAGCGTTTCCTTCCCGGGCGCGAACTGGGTGTCGTTGACGAGCGCGTAGTGCATGGCGCCGCGACCCACGCGGGTCGTCATCTGGGAGCAGAGGTTGCGGAGCGGGTAGTACATCGCGTTCGTCAGCGGACTGTAGGCGCCGGCCTCCCAGTCCTTGCCGCCGAGGAGCGACGGACAGATCAGGCGTTCCTGCTCCAGCTCGGTGAAGACGACTTCCGGGTTCTCGACCACGGCGCCGGTCTCGCCGTCGATCCGTTCGATCACGTTCTGCGGCACCGTCGGCCGCGCCCAGAGGAACTCGCCCGTCTCCCGGTCGAGGGTGTAGACGAGGCCGGTCTTGCCCGGGACGCCGGTCACGACCTTGCGCATTTCCCCCGCCTCGATCCGCGGATTCAGCCAGGCGACGGCCTCCGCGTCCGGCGCGACGGCCGTATCGACCAGCAGCCGCTCGAACGGATGGTCCAGATCCCAGTGGTCGTTCAGGTGCTGGTAGTACCAGCGCACTTCGCCGGTCGCGACCTCGAGCGCCAGGGTCGAGTTGTGGTAGAGGTGCCGCTTCTCGTGGCCGCCGAGCAGGAACTTCGGCGCCGGCGACGTGACCGACGTGCCCACGAGAAGCAACTCCAGTTCCGGGTCGTAGCTCGGCGCCATCCAGGAGCCGACGTGATGCCGGTTCTCGTACGGCAGGTCGCCCCACGTCTCGTTGCCGGGCTCGCCCGGTCCCGGGATCAGCGGCCGGCGCCAGAGCTCCTCGCCCGTCGTCGCGTCGTGGGCGGCGATGAAGCAGGCCTCGGGGCCCCGGTGGGGGCGGCAGCTTCGCCCCGAGATCACGCGGCCGGCGGCGATGATCGGTCCGGTCGAGTGGCGGGCCGGCTCCGTCTCGTAGTCGACGATCTGCGTCTCCCAGGCCAACTCGCCGGTCACGGCGTCCAGCGCGTAGACGTAGCCGTCGTTCGCCGTGTCGATGATCAGACCGCCATGAATCGCGATACTCCGGTTGACCGTCTCCAGGCCGCCGACGTAGGTCGCGATGTCCTTCGGGATCGGCCGCCTGTACTCCCAGAACAGATCGCCGGTCGCCGCGTCGATCGCCTGGGTGACGCTGCTCGGATTCGGGTAGTACATGACGCCGTCGTAGACGAGCGGCGTGCCCTGCTGGCTGCCCTCCTCCAGCCCGCGCGACCAGGCCAGGGTCAGTTCGCCGACGTTGTCGCGGTCGATCTGGTCGAGCGGGCTGTAGGCCCAGCCGTCCTGGGTGCGGCGCCAGTGCAGCCAGTCGCCAGGGGAGGGATCCTCGAGCATCGCGTCGGTGACGGGGACGAAGTCCTCGCCGGACTGTGCGTTAAGGGCCGGCCCGAAGGCGGCCAGAAGCGCCGCGGCAACCGATGCGAACCGTACGACGGGCTCTCGACTCATACTCGAACTCCCTGTTCAGGGCTTCCTGCGGGTGGCGAACGGCGAGCGTAGCGCAGGGAGCGGCGCTATCCTCGCGCGATGCCCGCGACGGACAACGGCCGGATCGTGATTACCGGGCTCGGCGCCGTGACCCCTGTCGGCAACGACGTGGAGACGTTCTGGCGCCGGATGAAGGCCGGCGACTCGGGCGCCGGTCCGATCACGGCATTCGACACCGACGGCTTCAAGGTGAAGATCGCCTGCGAGGTACAGGACTTCGACGCGAGGCAGTGGCTCGAGGGTAAAGCGGCCCGACGACTCGCGCGCGCCACCCACTTCGCCGTGGCCTCGGCCAAGCAGGCGGTCGCCGATGCCGATCTGGCGATCGACGCGGCCTCGGCCCATCGCTGCGGCATCACCTTCAACACCGGCGGCGGCGGTCTGGCGAGCATGGAAAGCGGCACGCGCAGGCTCGTCGCGCGGGGACCGCAGCAGGCGAATCCGTTTCTGGTCACCGACGTCATGCCGAACGCCGTGTCCTGTCTCATCTCGATCGAGCTTGGGATCACAGGGCCGACCACGACCTCGACCCTGGCCTGCGCGAGCGGCAACTACGCCCTGCTAGAGGCCTACCGTCTCCTGCGCTCCGGCGAGGTCGACGCGGTCATCGCCGGCGGCGCCGAAGCCGGCATCACGCCGCTCATCATCGCGACGTTCTCGCGCCTGCAGGCGCTTTCGACGCGCAACGACGATCCGAGGGCGGCAAGCCGCCCGTTCGACGCCGACCGCGACGGTTTCGTCTTCGGTGAGGGCGGCGTCGCCTTCGTCATCGAGACCGAGCGACACGCCGAGCGCCGGGGCGCCCGCATCTACGCCGAGGTCCGGGGCGGCGCGGTCACCGCCGACGCACACCACCTGACCGCGCCCCGGCCCGGCGGTTCCGGCGCGGCCGCCGCCATGACCCGGGCGCTCGAGTCGGGCGGCACCGATCCCGGCGAAGTCGACGCCGTGTTCGCCCACGGCACGGCAACGCCGCTCGGCGACGTGGCCGAGACGCTGGCGATCAAGACCGCGCTCGGCGACCGGGCCCAAGACGTCGCGGTCACCGCAACCAAGTCCCAGGTCGGCCACATGCTCGGCGCCGCGGGCGCGGTGTCCGCCCTGGCCGCGGTCAAGACGATCGAGGAGGGGACGATCTGCCCGACGATCAACCTCGAACGGCCGGACCCGGACTGCGATCTTGACTACGTTCCGAACCGGGCCCGCGCCCACCCGACCGGCGTTGCGCTCGTCAACGCCTTCGGCTTCGGCGGCCAGAATGTCGTCATCGTGCTGGCTGACGTCGACTGAGGTTGGTCAACACCCGATCACGCACCGCGTTGAGCACCTGCCGCAGAGTGCGTGGCGCCGCATAGTCGACGACCCAGGCCGGAAGGCGACCGCCGGGGTCCGTCAGCAGTCGATAGACCACGAGCGTGCGTTCGGCACTCACCGGAATCAGAGTCCAGGATCCTCTGCTCTCCCGGATGTTCCCGGAGCCCTCCACGTAAGTCCAACGGGCCTGCCAGCCCGCACCGCCACCGGTCCCAATGGCTCCGGTCTCGACGCGAACCGTGTAGCGCCGATCCTCCACCGGGAACGGCATGTCCAGGGTCTGCCGGTTCAGGTAGACGCCCGGCGACACCGGCTCGACGTCGGACTCGAGAATGCGCGGCATGAACTCGTCGAACTCCGCTACGGCATCGATGACCTGGCGCACCACCCGCAACGGCGCCTCGATCGAACCGACGCCGCAGCCCTCGCGCACTCGCCGGCCGGCATCTTTCCGGACGACTCGCCACTTGCCGGCGGGAGGCAGGTCCCAGGTCAGAACACTCTCGGGCGGAACCTCCTGTGCCGGCTGACCGAAGTCGATGTCGCACGGATCGACCGCTTCCACCGGAGCGGCGGCCAGGACCAGGCAGACTGCAAACCCGCCGGCCGCTCTTCCCATGTCGCGGGACTCTACTGCGGTGCGGGCCGCCCTCTACGGGGAGCCCCAGCGCTCCGCCCGCAGCCGGTCGAAGTAGTCCACCGCAGCCGCCTTCACCTTCGGCGCCAGGAGCAGCGTGGCAATCAGGTTCGGCACCGCCATCAGGGCCAGGGCGGTGTCGATCAGGTTGATCACCATGCTGGCGCTCCACCAGGCGCCGACGAAGATGCCCAGGAGGTAGAACCAGGTATAGAGCCCGTCGCGCTTCGCGCCGAACAGGTAGGCGAAGCAGCGTTTGCCGTAGTACGAGTAGCTCACCATCGTCGAGATGGCGAACATCATCACGATGAGCACCAGCAGTGCTCGGCCGGGCGCGCCGAGGGCGCTCTCGACGGAGTCCGCCGTCAGTGAGACGCCGCTGATCTCGCCGACGGTCTCCAGGCCGCTGGAGAGAATGACGAAGGCGGTGAGAGAGCAGACGACGATCGTGTCGATGAAGGGGCCGAGCATTGCCACCAAGCCCTCCCGCACCGGTTCGTTCGTCTTCGCCGCGCCGTGGGCGAGCGGCGCCGTGCCGAGGCCCGCTTCGTTCGAGAACGCGGCACGGCGGACGCCGATCATCATCGCTTGCTGGAAGCCGATCCCCATCGCTCCGCCGGCCGCCGCCGTGCCGGTGAAGGCCTCGCGGAAGATGCGGCCGAACACCTCCACCGCGACGTCCGAGCGCACGAAAAGCACCCAGAGCGCCATGCCCAGGTAGAGGACACACATGACCGGCACGAACCGTCCCGTCACCGCGCCGATTCGCTCGACGCCGCCGAAGGCGACCAGCGCGACCAGGGCCACGCAGCCCACGCCGGTCAGGATCGGATCGAGTCCGAACTGGGCGTTCAGGAGTTCCGCCACCTGGTTGCTCTGGAACATCGGCAGGCAGCCGAACAGACCGAAGGTGCAGAACATGATCGCCAGCGGCTTGAACTTCTTGCCGAGGCCGAGCTCGATCGTGTACATCGTCCCGCCGAGAAGCGCGCCCCGTTCGTCCCGGCCGCGGTAGATCTGGGACAGCGTGCAGGAGAAGAACTTCGTTCCCATGCCGACGACGGCCGCGACCCACATCCAGAACACGGCGCCGGCGCCGCCCTGCGTCACCGCGATCGCGACACCGCCGATGTTGCCGACGCCGATCGTGGCTGCCAGCGCCGTCGACAGGGCCTGGAAGTGGCTGATGTGACCCGGATCGTCCGGCGAGTCGTACTTGCCCAGGGTCACCGCGGTCGCGTGGCCCATGTGGAACAGCGGCCGAAGCCGCACGTACAGGCAGAAGAAGGCGCCCGAGCCGATCAGCAGGACGACCAGGGGCATGCCCCAGGCGTAGCCGACGACGGTTTCCAGGAAGCTGTCTAGGGCCTGCAAACGATCACGTTCCGTTCACCGACGGCCACCTGGGGTCCGGTCTCACTGCTCCACCACTTCCAGACTCACCGGATCCCGAGCCGGCAGCATCGTGACGCCGCCGCCGATCTTCCCCGCTACTTCGGCCATCGTAGCGCGGCCGTCGGCGTCGCCCGGCTCGATCTCCTCCCAGTCGCCGACGATCAACATGACCAGCCTGTCGGGCAGGAGGTGCCGCTCGGCCACGCGCATGACGTCCGCCGGCGTCACCGCCTCCACGTTCGCCCGGTAAGTCCGCCAGTAGTCGTGCGGCCGCCCCAGGAACTCGTCCTGGGCGAAGATCTGCGCCACGGCCAGGGCCGATTCGAAGTTGCCCGGGAAGGTCTCGATCGCGGACGCCTTGACGGTCTGGAGCTCGTCCTCCGGCACCGGTTCCGTCCGGATGCGGGCAACCTCCTCGAGCGCGATCTTCGCCGCGAAGGCCACCGTCTCGCTCTTCGACTGGAAGGTGATGCTGAGATTGCCGGGCCAGAAACTGCCGACGCCGAAGCTGGAGTATGCGCCGTAGGCGAGGCCCTCGTCCGAGCGGATTCTCTTCATCAAGCGCGTCGTGAAGCCGCCGTTGCCGAGCACACCGTCCATCATCGCCAGCGCGAAGTGGTCCGGATCGCCCCAGGCGTCCCGCTGGAAGGTGCGGTGGCCGATCTGCACGCGGCCCTGCGGGATCTCCTGCTGCGCCACGTAGACGCCGGGTGCGGGCTCGTAGGCCGGCGACTGCGGCGGCCACGGCGCCTGCTCACGGCCCTCTTCCTCGAAGCGGCCGAGCAGCGCCGAGAGCTTGGAAGCGAGTTCGTCGCTGTCGAAGTCGCCGGCGGCCGCCACGACCATGTGGCCGGGATGGACGTAGCGCCGGTGAAACGCGACCAGGTCGTCGCGTTCGACCGCGTCCAGCGACGCCGAGGTGACGAAGCGCGACTCCACGTGGTCCGGTCCGTAGAGCAGCCACTGGCCCTCGCGGCCCGCGACATCGACCGGATCGTCGTTGCGCTGCTTGAGGCTCTCCAGCTCGTTCTCCTTCGCCAGGTCCAGCCGGTCGCCGTCGAAACGGGGCTCGGTGAGCATCGAGAAGAACAGGTCGAGACACTCGTCGAGCACCGTGGACAGGCAGTTCATCGACATCCCGGCGCTGGTGCTCCCGATGAACGCCGAGAAGTTGCCGGCAACCGCCTCCACCGCCTCGTCGAAGGCCTTCGCCTCCAGTTCCCCGGCGCCGCCGGTCCGCATCAGTTCGCCGGTCAGGGAGGCCAGCCCGGTCTGCTCGACCGGCTCCAGCCAGGAGCCGATGCGGAACCGCACTGCGATGTCGACCAGCGGCAGCGAACGGTCCGGAACCAGGTAGGCGGGAACGCCGCCCGCCAGCTCGCGGCGAAAAGCGTCCGCGTCCGGCAGTTCGAAGTCCAGCGAACCGTAGGTCAGTTCACTCGGGTGCGCGACGATCTCGGCACTGCCCTGGGCGCCCGCCGATGCGGCCGGGCCGAGACAGAGAGCGACGAGAACCAGAACTCTCACAAGGACGCGTCCGCTCACTGTTCACCTCCCCCATCTTCCTGCAGTTCGGCCAGCCGCTCCTCGATCACGCCGCGCATCCAGTCGAGCGCCGGGCGCATCTCTTCCGGCACCTGAGCCGCCTGGGCCTCCATCTGCTGGAGGACGATCTCCAGTTGGGCCGGATCCTCGATCTGGGCGATCGCCTCGGCCTGGGACATGAGAGCCGTCCGCATCTCCGGCGGCAGAGCTTCGAGTTCGGACGGCGTCTCCTTCGCCTCGGTGCCCTCCTTGCGGTAGTACAGGCTGACCAGGCGCTTCGAAGGCTCGAAGTACTTCGCCGCCACGCGCTGCACGTCCTCCGCGGTGACCTCGTTCGTCCGCTCCGCGACCGTGTTGAGGTAACGCCAGTCGCCGAGCGCGTCCATGATCGCCAACTGGATCATCAGGAAGAACGGATCCCGGAGTTGCCGGTAGGTGTCGGCCGACACCCGGTTCTTGACCTTGGCCAGTTCGTCCTCCGGCACCGGCTCGGCGATCAGTTCCGCGACGATTCCGTCCCAGGCGGAAAGGAGCTGCTCGGGGGTCGCATCTCCCTTCGTCTCGGCCTGCAGATTGAAAACGCCCGCATACTTGCGCGCCTCGTAGAAGGCGGAGGCGCCGGAGGCGATCTCGGTGCCCTCGACGATCTGCTCGTAGAGACGCCCGGTACGGCCGTTGAGCACGCCCGCGACGACATCGAGCGCGTAGCCGTCGCCGTGGCCGAACGGCACCGCGTGATAGCGGATCTGGAGTTGCGGCTGGCAGTCGCACTCGGCCGTCATTCGCTTCTCGGCCAGTTGCTCGGCTTCGAGGGTGACGACGTCGGGCGCGGGCCGCTCGGCCCGCGGGAGGCGACCGAAGTAGCGTTCCGCCAGCTCCCGCACTTCGGCCGGATCGAAGTTCCCGACCAGCACCGCGCTCAGGTTGTTCGGCGCATAGTAGGTGGCGAAGAACTCGTCGGCCTGGGCCTTGCTGAGCACCTCCAGGTCGGACGCCCAGCCGATGACCGGCCAACTGTAGGGATGGGACTGCCAGAACATGGCGTCCGCCTGCTCGTCGTAGCGCCCCGTCGGCGTCGACTCGGTGCGCAGGCGCCGTTCCTCGTAGACGACGTCGCGCTCGGCGTAGAACTCCCGGAAGACCGGGTTCAGCAGCCGGTCCGACTCGAGCCAGAACCATAGTTCCAGCCGGTTCGCCGGCAATTGGTTGATGTAGACCGTGAAGTCGTAGCTGGTGAAGGCGTTCAGGCTTGTGCCGCCGCCGTCCGTGTACACCTTGTCCAGCTCGTCCTTGACCATGAGCTCCCGCTGCTCTTCCACGAGTTCCTGGAACTCCGTGCGCAGGACGTTCAGGGTGTCGGTGCGGTGGTCGGGATCGTACGGATCGTCGATCTCGCCCAGGCGCCATCGCCGGCGTTGCTCGCGGAGTTCGGCGCGAATCCGTTCCTGGACCGCCTCCTGCTCCGCGATGATCTCGAGGTCGCGCTCGATGTCCTTCGTGCCGATCGTGTGCGTCCCCTTGAACATCATGTGCTCGAAGAAGTGGGCGAGGCCGGTGATCCCCGGCCGCTCGTCGGCGGAGCCGACGTGAGCCACCCAGGCTGCGGCCACCGTCGTCAGTTCGGGGCGGTTCACGAGCAGGAAGCGCATGCCGTTGTCGAGTTCGAACTCCTCGACCGGCACCGCGGCGGCCGCCGGCGCGCTCTGGGCCGCGCCGCCGGCCGGCCACACGAACGCCGCCGCCAGCGCGGCGAGCAGACCGATCCGCACCGCCGCCGCGCCGCCGTTTCTTCTCTGAAGCCAGATCACAGCTCGAGTCTCCTTTCCGGTCCCCTGCACCGAAGACCGCGTCAGCGGGACCGGGAGACTCTACCGCCTGTGCCGCAGGCCGGCTGCACGGCGATTGTCCTGAACGGTTGACATCCGGGCCGCCGTGTCTCTATTGTTAGCACTCGCTCGGGCCGAGTGCTAACAGCCGCCTCGTCCCGACCACAACGACCACATCCACCGACACCAACCCAAGAGGAGGAGATCGCTGGTGAGTGTACGTCCGCTTCATGACCGGGTGCTCGTCAAGAGGCTCGAGGAGGAGGAGCAGGTCCGGGGAGGCATCATCATCCCGGACGCTGCGAAGGAGAAGCCGCAGGAGGCCGAGGTCGTCGCCGTCGGCCCCGGCAAGCTGCAGAAGGACGGCGAGCGTTCCGCGCTCGACGTCAGCGTTGGTGACCGCGTACTGATCGGAAAGTACTCGGGCAGCGACATCAAGATCGACGACGAAGACATGGTCATCCTGCGCGAGGACGAGATCCTCGCGGTCGTGGGATAGGCCGGAACTGGAGAAAGCTACATGGCAAAGCAGATCGTCTACTCCGAGGACGCGCGCGGCGCGGTCCTGCGCGGAGTCAACAAGCTCGCCGACGCGGTCAAGGTGACGCTCGGCCCCAAGGGCCGCAACGTCGTCCTCGAGAAGTCGTTCGGCTCCCCCACGATCACCAAGGACGGCGTCACCGTCGCCAAGGAGATCGAACTGAAGGACGGCCTCGAGAACATGGGCGCGCAGATGGTGCGCGAGGTGGCCTCGAAGACCTCCGACGTGGCCGGTGACGGCACGACCACCGCGACGGTCCTGGCGCAGGCGATCCTGCGCGAGGGCGCGAAGAACGTGACCGCCGGCGCCAATCCGATGGAGCTGAAGCGCGGTATCGAGATCGCGGTCGGCGCCGCCGTCGACGCCATCCACTCCCTCGCCAAGGACGTGAAGGACAGCGAGGAGATCGCCAACGTCGGCACGATTTCCGCGAACAACGACGCCGAGATCGGCCAGATCATCGCCGAGGCGATGGACAAGGTCGGCAAGGACGGCGTGATCACGGTCGAGGAGGCCAAGGGCCTGCAGACCGAGCTCGAGGTCGTCGAGGGCATGCAGTTCGACCGCGGTTACCTGTCGCCGTACTTCGTGAGCGACGCCGACCGCATGGAGTGCGTGCTCGAGAACTGCGTCGTGCTCCTGCACGAGAAGAAGATCAGCTCGATGAAGGACCTGCTGCCCGTCCTCGAACAGGTGGCCAAGCAGGGCAAGCCGATGCTGATCGTCGCCGAGGACGTCGAGGGCGAGGCTCTGGCCACGCTGGTCGTCAACAAGCTGCGCGGCACGCTGCAGGCGGCCGCGGTCAAGGCGCCGGGCTTCGGCGATCGCCGCAAGGCGATGCTCGAGGACATCGCGATCCTCACCGGCGGCCGGGTGATCACCGAGGACCTCGGCATCAAGCTGGAGAACGTCCAGTGGCAGGACCTCGGCGAGGCGAAGAAGGTCGTCCTCTCGAAGGACGACACGACGATCGTCACCGAGTCGGGCGACACCGGTCGCCAGGCCGCGATCGCCGGCCGGGTCAAGCAGATCCGCAACCAGATCGAGGAAACGACCTCCGACTACGACCGCGAGAAGCTCCAGGAGCGGCTGGCGAAGCTGGTCGGCGGCGTCGCCGTGATCCGGGTGGGCGCCGCGACCGAGACCGAGATGAAGGAGAAGAAGGCTCGGGTCGAGGACGCGATGCACGCGACCAAGGCCGCCGTCGAGGAAGGCGTCGTGCCGGGAGGCGGCGTGGCCCTGCTGCGCGCGATCGACGCGGTCGGCGGGCTGAGCGACAACGGCGACGTGGGCATCGGCATCGCGATCGTCAAGCGCGCGCTCGAGGAGCCGACCCGGCAGATCGCCGAGAACGCCGGCGTCGAGGGCTCGGTCATCGTCCGCGACGCGAAGGCCCAGACCGGCTCGACCGGCTACAACGCGGCCAACGGCGAGATGGAAGACCTGATCGCCGCCGGCGTCATCGACCCGGCCAAGGTCACCACGACGGCGCTGCAGAACGCCGCGTCGATCGCCGGCCTGATGCTGACCACGGAGGCCCTCGTCTCCGAGATCAAGGAAGAGAAGCCGGAAGCTCCGCCCGCCCCCGACATGGGCGGCATGGGCGGCATGATGTAGCGAAGCGACCTCCGGGTCGACCGGCTACGGAATGAGGGCGGCCTTTCGAGGCCGCCCTTTTTCGTCCTTCGTCAGGGCCGGCCGTCGAGCAGGGCCGCGAGCACGTCCTCTACCGGCACACCCTCCGGCTCGCCGCGGAAGCCGGCGAGTCGCGCATAGGCCTCCGCCGCCGCGCGATGGAACCCGGCCGGCAGCCCCGCTGCCTCGAGGGTCGAGGCGATCTCCTCCATCTCGCCGGCGAAGCGCCAGGCCTTCGGAGCCGTCGTGGCTGCCGCGCGCACGCTTCGCTTCTCGAGTCCCGGCTGGGAGCGGCTCCACTCCCCGAGAAGGCCATCTTCTACACCGTAGGCGCTGGCCGCGGCCCGCAGAGACAGCAGCAGAGCCGCGCTGCCCTTCGTGAAGCCGGCGTAGCACATCTTGAGCGCCGAGGCCGCGCCGCTCTCCGCCTTGAGATCGATCGCCTCGAGGGCGGAGTCCCCGAACAGGGCGATCAGTTCCACCGCGGCGTCTCCCGAGAGATAGAGCCTCGTGGTCCCCGGCCGGAGCGCCGGCGGCCCAATGATGCCGCCGTCCACGAACCGCGCTCCGCCCGCCGCCGCGGCTTCCGCGATCTCGAGCGCCGTCGCGGGCGACACCGCGTTCGCATCGAGGTAGAGGCCGTCGAAGCCGGTCGCGGCGACCTCCTCGGCCAGCGTCAGGGCGCCGTGGGGAGGGCAGACCGAGAGCACGGCGTCGGCCGCCGAGGCCACGCCGGCGAGCGTCCCCAGATCCACGAAACCGGCGCCCGCGGCCCGCTCACGGGTCTCCCGGCTCCGCCCTTCGGACGCCCACACGACGCGAATCGGCTCCCGCACCGCCGCGCCGACGGTGACGCCCATCGCTCCCGGATGGAGCAGGCCGACAGTGGCGATCGTCAAGGCAACGCGCGCGGGTCGACGGCCGGAATCAGCCGCCCGAGGTCTCCGCCCTGGCGGCCGCCTCGGCTTCGGCGTCCTCCGCCCGGGCGCCGCGCAGCAGGTTCAGCATGCCGTAGTTCCCCTCGTGGCAGGCGTACTCGAACATGGGCAGCGGATTCCTGGTCATCGGTATGACCGCCGTCCAGGGAGCCGCGAAGGACTCCGGGTCGTCGATCGTGTACTCGTAGACGAGGCGGTCCTCCCCCACCCGGGTGAACCTCTCCGTCAGGCGCATGTTCGGGCCGGAACCCCGGAAACTCGTCTGGTCGGTGAAGTTCGTCGACACGACGACCAGGGTGTCCCCCTCCCAGTGCCCCCGCGGGTCGCCGCGCCACTGGCGGACGTCCCCAGGCAGCGGCGCACGTCCGTCGAGCGGCACGACCCGCGAGTCGTGGACCATCTCCACCAGCAGCACGACCGTCTTCTCGGTCTGGAAGATCTGAACGTTGTTGTTGTAGGCGCTCGGGCTCATCGGCGGTCCGGCGTTGAAGCCCAGGATGCAGCGTTCGGCGACGCCGCGGTCCTCGGGGCCGTGAGCCGGCCGGCGACGCGCCGCGGAGCGCTCGGCGACCCGTTGCTTCGCCACCCGGGTCAGCTCGGGAATCCGCCCGTCGGGAGGATCGACGATCAGCGACGTCCGCCGGTCCTCGGTCAGCTTGTCGCCGTAGTCCCACCAGAACTGGTTGTAGGCGTTCGCGACGTCGGCCTGGGCGGAGAGCCCGTCACCGGTACGCCGGTCCTTGTTCCGCCGCGCCAGCGTCCGTTCCTCGAACTCGGCGGCGGCCTCCGCGCTGCCGAACCGCTCCTGCTCGCCGAGCTCCTCCGGCCGCTCGAGCGGAGTGATCGTCCGAAAGTCCCAGACGCCGCGCAGATCGGGCGCGCCCCAGGGAGTGCGCTCCAGCTCCGGTGCGTCCTGCTGGGCGGCGAGGGGCGTCGAAGCCAGCACGACGATGGCGAACGTCGCCGCCGCTTCGCGGCGCGTTCTCCTCAGAAGCCGGCGAGGGCGCCGGCACACCCAGTGGGCGACTGGTTCCATGCGAGTTCCTCCTTCCCGGGTCTTCACAGTCTACTGCTCCGTCTCTCGCCCGCCCGTCAACGAGGACCGGTCCGGCGGCCGGCAGAACCAGATCGATGCCGCGCCAACGACCGCCAGGATGGAACAGGTCCAGAGCGTGCCGGCATAGGAACCCGTTCGATCCGCCGCGGCGCCCGCCAGAGCCGGTCCGAGAGCGCCGATGATGCCGATCAGGAAGAGCCGGGCGCCGGTCGAGCCGACGAACGCCGCCCGGCCGAAGAACCAGCCGAAGACGACGACTTCGCTCGTGTACGCGAGGCCGTAGCCAACGCCGATGGCGAAGACGCAGGGGTACGCCACGACCGCGGAACTCGCCGACACGAAGAACGACAGGGCGACCGCGGTGAGCAGCAGGGCCAGCGCCAGGACGCGCGTCGGCGCCATGAAGTCCCCCAGCGAGCCGCTCAGCCGGCCGAACAGGCTGGCGCCGACCCGTACGCCCAGGATGGCCGAAGCGGCAAGCGTCGTGAAACCGAGGTCCTCGAGATGAATGCCGCCATGAGCGGTCACGACTCGCCACGGCACCGTGTTCGCCAGAGTCGCGAAAGTCGCGATCCAGAACTGTGGAGTGCGCAGGGCCCACATCAGGGCACCCTTCGGCGCCGACTCGCCGGCCGCTTCCGCGCCGCTCCCCGCCGGCCGAACCTCCGCCGGATGGCCCGAATCGCCGGGGTCCTGACCGCCGGCGTCGGCCGGCGGCAGACCGTCGCGACGCTGGCCGATGTCGCTCGGCTTGTTCCGGATGAAGAGAACGGCGATCGCCGCGACGAGCAGGGAGATCCCGGCGACGATCCGCCAGCCGACGCGCCAGTCCCAGAACTCGAGCACGAGCCCGGCCGCCGGCGGCCAAACGAAGCCGACGATCGCGGCGCCCGTCAGGATGATCGCCGTCGCCCGCGCCCGATAGCTGCGGAACCAGAAGACCGGGATCGTCTGGGCGGGCAGCAGGGTCGAGAAACCGATCCCGATGCCGCCGACGAGCGAGTATCCGACGTAGAGTTCGGTCACGCTCGAGGCTTGGCTCACCAGCCAGAAGCCGCTGGCGGCGCAGAGAGCGCCCGCGGTCACCGTGGCCCGGATGCCCCAGCGGCGGATGACGGCCGCCGCGACCGGACTGATCAGGCCGTACGTGAGCGTGAACGCCCCGAAGATCTCGCCGATCTGCTGGCGGGTCAGCCCCAGATCGTCGATCAGCGACGACGCGAAGACGCCCAGGCCGTAGTAGGCCGGCGCGATTCCCAGGCCGTAGGTCACGAAGCCCACGGCGACCATCGGCCAGCCGTAGAACTTCGCTCGAGGCGCGCGTGAAGCGGTCAAACTGAGAGGTCCCCGGTCTGGCCGGAGCCCGCGGCGGCCGGCGACGAGTCGTTGTACAGGTGGCAGGCGACCCGCGCCGGACCAATCGCTTCAAGCAGCGGCTCGACGCGTTCGCAGTGGCCGATCACCTTCGGGCAGCGCGGGTGGAAGCGGCAGCCGGACGGCGGGTTGCGGACGCTCGGCACTTCCCCGGCGATCAGGCGGTGCGCCCTCGCCGCCTCGACGATCGGGTCCGGCGTCGGCACGGAGGCCAGGAGAGCCTCGGTATACGGGTGTCGCGGCTGCTCGAACAACTCGTCGCGCTCGGCGACCTCGACGATCCGGCCCAGGTACATCACGCCGATCCGGTCGCTGATGTGGCGCACGACGGACAGGTCGTGGGCGATGAAGAGATAGGTCAGGCCGAGCTGCCGCTGCAAGTCCATCAGGAGATTCAGCACCTGGGCCTGGATCGAAACGTCCAGCGCCGACACCGCCTCGTCGCAGAGCAGCAGGTCCGGCTCCAGCGCCAGGGCGCGGGCGATGCCGATCCGCTGGCGCTGGCCACCCGAGAACTGGTGCGGATAGCGGTCGGCCATCGCCGGCAGCAGGCCGACCAGATCGAGCAGCTCGGCTACCCGTTCACGGAACCGGCGGCGGCTCCCGGCGACGCCGTGGACCTTGAGCGGTTCCCCGACGATCTCACGCACCCGCATCCGCGGATTGAGCGAGCCGAAGGGATCCTGGAAGACCATCTGCATGCGTCGCCGCAGCGGCCGCAGCCCCCGCTGGTCGACTCGCGAGATGTCCTCGCCGTCGAAGACGATCCGCCCGGCGGTCGGTTCCAGCATCCGCAGGATCGCCAGCGCCGTCGTCGACTTGCCGCAGCCGCTCTCCCCCACGAGGCCGAAGGTCTCGCCCCGCCGCAGCTCGAACGACACGCCGTCGACCGCCTTGACGGACCCGACGCGCCGCCGCATCAGCACTCCTTCGGTGACCGGGAAGTGGACCTTCAGGTCCTCGACGCGCAGCAGGACGTCGCCGCGACCGTTCACGCGGCCCCTTCCTCATAGCCGTAGCAGGCCCAGGCCCTGCCGCCGGCGCCGGCTTCAAGCAGCGGCGGCGCCGTGAGGCAACGATCGCGCACCTGCGGACAGCGGGGCGCGAACGCGCAACCTGCGGGCAGCGCCGCGAGATCGGGCGGCTGGCCATCGATCGAGTCGAGGCGGCCGCCGCAGTTGCCCTCGAGCCGCGGCACGGAGCGCAGAAGGCCCTGGGTGTACGGGTGCCGCGGGTCGGCGTACAGGGCCGCCGCGGGCCCGCTCTCGACGATCCGGCCGCCATACATCACGGCCACCCGGTCGGCGTAGCGCGCCACGACGCCGAGGTCGTGAGTGATCAGGATGAGCGCCGAGTCCGCCTCCCGAGTGCGCTCCTTCAGCAGCTCCAGGATCTGCGCCTGGACCGTCACGTCGAGCGCGGTCGTCGGCTCGTCGGCGATCAGCAGACGTGGGTGGCAAGCCAGGGCCATCGCAATCATCACGCGCTGTCTCATGCCGCCGGAGAACTGGTGCGGGTAGTCCCCGAGTCTCTTTTCGGCGTCGGGAATGGCCACGGACTTCAGGTGCTCCACGGCCCGCTCCAGCGCGTCGCGCCGCTTGAGCCGCCTGTGCAGGCGCAGCGGCTCCGCCACCTGGCGGCCGATCGTGAGCACCGGGTTGAGCGAGGACATCGGCTCCTGGAAGATCATCGCGATCCGGTTGCCGCGAACCGAGCGGATGCCGGCGTCGTCGAGTGCCAGAAGATCCTCCCCTTCGAAGACGATCCTGCCGCTCTCGATCCGCCCCGGCTCGGGGATCAGCCGCAGGATGGAGAGCGCGGTGACGCTCTTGCCCGATCCGCTCTCGCCGACGATCGCCAGGGTCTCGCCAGGCGCCACCTCGAGCGACAGCGAGGTCACCGCCCTGACCTTCGGCCGGTTGCCGAAGCCGGCGCCGAACGTGACGTTCAGATCGTCGATGCGAAGCAGGGGCTCCTTCACGGCCCGAAGCCCATCTCGCTCTTCATCTCCTGGTCGATCCAGAGCCGCGCGTAGATCGGGCCCGGGCGCACCGCTCCCGCCCGCAGTTCGCCGGCGTAGTTCTTCACCCACGGCCACCAGGCGGTATAGATGTAAGGCACGGGCAGCCAGAGGTAGGGCGCCTCGTCGAGCATCTCCCTCGTGATCTGCTTGACGATCCGCTGCCTCTCGCCTTCGTCCCGGGTCAGGAACATCTCGTGGATTCGCCGGTCGAGTTCCGGATCCGACCACATGGACGGGTTCCAGGTCTGGCCGGTTACGAAGTTCTTGCGCAGCGTCGTCGTCGGGTTCACGTGGCCGCTGGCCATGAGATACCCCGGGCCGTGAGTGCGGGTGGTCATCATGGACAGGTAGGCCGCGTACTCCACGACCTCGATCTCGATCGTCACGCCGATCCGGTCCAGGTAGCTAGCCAGCAACGGAGCGAGCTCCATCCGCATCGCGTTGTTGGCCGACACCTGCATCCTGAAGGTGAAGCCGTCGGGGTAGCCCGCCTCGGCGAGCAGGCGGCGCGCCTTCTCGGGCTTGTACTCGAAGAGTTCCTGGACCGACGGCGGCATCGCCTCGAGCGGCTCGAAGTAGCCCTCGAAGGTCGGGTGCTGCGGGTAGGCGAAGAGCTCCGCGTTGCCGCCGAAGAACAGCTCGACGATCTCCCGCTGGTTCACCGCCAGGTTCATCGCCCGCCGCACTCTCACGTCGTCGAAGGGCTCCTGGTCGACGCGCATCACCATGAAGGTGCCGCCGGTCGACAGCCACCGCGACCAGCGCAGTTCAGGGGTCGTCTTCTTCAGGTGATCGACCGCGATCCAGCGGATGTACTCCAGGATGTCCAGCTTTCCCGTGCGAATGGCCGTCAGGTAGGTCGCCTCGTCCTTGATCGTGCGGTACGTGAGCTCGTCGATGAAGGGGATCTCGTAGCTCTTCCCCCCGATCGTCGTCCGGTCCCAGTAGTCCGGTCTGCGGACGTAGGTCTGGGAGTTGCCGGGAATGAAACGCTCCAGAGAGAAGGGCCCGGTACCGGTGACGTTCCGCCAGTCCTTGGCGTCGACATCGCCGAGTTCCCGGGGCACGATCCCGGAGAAGTAGCCGTAGCCGAAGCGGTAGTCCCACTCGGCGTTGAACTCGCCGAACTCGAAGACCACCGTGTGGTCGTCCCGCGCCACGACGCGGTCGATGTGGTCGAAGTAGGTCGGGATCGCCTTCGGACTGTCGCGCAGGCGCTCGTAACTGAACACGACGTCATGGGCGTCCAGTTCCCGCGCCTCCATCACGCCGGGTTTCTCCGGAAACACCATGCCCCGCCGAACCTCGATGACCAGGGTCAGCGGGTCTTCCCACTCCCAGCTCGCGGCCACTTCACCGCGGATCGTCTCGGCGGAAAGGTAGGCCTCGGAGACGAATCGCTGATCGCCGCCCCGCACCGCGGCCTGGTCGAGATCGGCGACGAAGAGCTGCTCGTAGAGCATCCCCGTGTCGTGGTTCTGCTTCCAGTTCCAGTCCGTCGTGTCCCAGGACAGGGCCGACAGGGTGACGTAGACCGTGCCGACGTTCAGCTCGCCGCCGTAGCGGGGCGGCTCCACCGGCGCCGGGCCCGGCTCGAAGGAAAGGTCGCTCCCCATGTCGGTGCCGCCGGCGGAGGACGGTCGATGGCGGTCCGGACCGTCGCCGCAGCCGCCCAAAACCGCCATGAGAGACCCGGCCGCAAACAGGGGGACTATCCGGGCAAGGAACCGCGAGGCCGGCGCCAGCGACCCGATGCCGGCCAGAGGGCCGGCGCTCCGACAGTCGGAGGCCCCATTCGTTGGCCGGTGAGAATCGAGCATTGGGTCAGGTTCCTCTCATCCGTGGATCGAGCAGGTCGCGCAACGCGTCACCGAAGACGTTCGCCGCGTAGACGACCACGGTCAGGCAGATGCCGGGGGCAAGCGCCAGCCACGGTCCCAGGTAGAGGTAGGTGCGGCCGTCGCCGGAGAGCATCCCGCCCCAGGTCGGCGCCGGTGGCGGCACGCCCAGGCCGAGAAACGAAAGCGCCGCCTCCGACAGGATGACGGCGCCGACGCGCGTGGTGAACAGCACGATGACGACCGGCATCACGTTGGGCAGGATGTGCCGGCGCAGAATGTGGAAGGTCCCAGCGCCGATCGACTGCGCGGCGTGCGTGTAGACGTGCTCGCGCACCGAGGTCACCGCGCCGCGCACGATGCGGGAGCCGGCGATGCCGTAGAGCAGGCCCAGGATGATCACGATCTGGGTGATCCCCGGCCCGACGACCGAGACGATGACGATCAGGAGCACCAGGTCGGGGAAGGTCATCCAGGCATCGACCAGGCGCTGGGTCAGCATGTCGAACCAGCCGCCGAGGTAGCCGGACAGCACGCCGATCACGATCGACACGACGGTCGCCAGGGCGGCGGCGCAGAAGCCGACGATCATCGACAGGCGGGCGCCCATCAGGACCCGCGAGAACAGGTCGCGGCCGAGGTGGTCGGTGCCCAGCAGGAACTGCCGGGACGGCGGCTCGAGGCGATGTGCCAGGTCGGTCTCGTTGATGCCGTAGGGCGCGAGCACGCCGGCGAAGATCCCGGAGAGCAGAAAGACCGCGAACACGACCGCGCCGGCGGCGCCCAGCGGCTTGGTCCGGAACAGGCGAACCGTGAAGCGCCACCAGCGCGCCTGGTCGCGCCCCGGCAGAGCGTCGGGAACGGCTGCGGCGACGGTGGTCACGGCACGTTCATCCGTAGCGGACCTTCGGATCGAGCCAGCCGTAGCTCAGGTCGACGAGCAGGTTGATCAGCAGCACCGCCACGCCGACGACCAGGAAGACGCCCGAGATCACCGGATAGTCCCGCTCGTAGACGCCCTCGAGCAGCAACAGCCCCATGCCCGGAATGACGAAGATCTGCTCCATGACCACGGCGCCGCCGATGAGAAGCGGCGCCTGCAGCCCGATCAGGGTGACGACCGGGATCAGGCCATTCTTGAGCGCGTGCTGGACGACGACCGCCCGCTCCCGGAGTCCCTTGGCGCGGGCGGTGCGCACGTAGTCCTGGCGCATCACCTCGAGCATCATCGTCCGGGTCATCCGCATCGTGACCGCGGACAGCGAGAGTCCGAGCAGGATCGCCGGGACGATCAGGTGCGTGAGGTTCGCGATCGGATCGACGAGGAACGGCGTGTACTCGAGTTCCGGCGCCCAGCGCCACCACACGGACGGGAAGACCATGACCAGCGTGCCGAGCCAGAAGCCGGGGATCGCCAGCATCACGAGGGAGAAGGACCGCGCCGTGTAGTCGAGCGCGGAGTCCTGGCGCGTCGCCGAGAAGATGCCGATCGGCACCGCGACGGACAGCGCCACGACCAGCGCCAGCAGGCCGAGCTCGAAGGTCACCGGCAGCCGCGCCAGGATCTGCTCCGTCACCGGCGTGCTCCGCCAGAGCGACTGGCCCAGGTCGCCGCTCAACGCGTTACCCGCCCAGCGCACGTACTGGGTCGCCATCGGCTGGTCCAGACCCATCGCCGCCTCGAGCGCTTCCCGGTCCAGGCTCGTCGAGACATCGTTCTGCGCCAGCATCAGGTCGATCACGTCGCCGGGGATCACCCGCATCGACACGAAGACGATCAGGCTGGCGAAGAACAACGTCGGCACCATCGCCAGCAACCGACGCAGGATGTATGTCTTCATGGGAAGTGTCAGAGAATACAGGCCGGTGCCATCGCCAGGGGACGGCAGCGTCCACCGCGCCAGGCACATCCCGATAGCCTCGGCCTTCCAAGAGATGCTCCCAAGCACCGATTCGGCGCGTTCGTCCCTCCCAGCGCGCCGGCAAACAGCGCTAGGCGCCGCTCTGCTGGCTATCGCTACCTGGACAGCAGCCGAGACGGCCGTTCGCGCCCAGGCGGGGTCGGCTCAGGGCCCGGTCGGGACCGCTACGGATGCGGCCTCCATCGCCGGGTTGAACGGCACCTGGATTCGAAACGACGAACTCAGCGACGACCCGATCGGCCAACTGACGACGGCCTTCGGGGGAAGAAGCCGAGTCCCCAATCCGTCCCTGGAGATGGCTCAGAGGCTCTCAGAGCGGCGGCGCAGCGTGAAGGTGCAGGCGGACGGCAACCGGATCCTGATCGAGAACGCCAAACGCGAGCACATCCACCTCCCCGTCGACGGCCTGCCGCGCCGCTACACGGCCGACCGCACGAGCGCCGCCTACTTCGGGGGTGGCGTGCTGGAAATCGTCACCTCGGGAACGGATCTGCCCTGGCTGTGGATCGAGACGTACTACCGATCGGGCGACCGGCTGGTGCACGTAACCGAGCTGCGGAACCTCACGGTTCCGGACCTGAACTTCAGGACCGTCTACGACCACGCGGAAGCCAGACCAGCCCCGGCCGGCCCGGTGGAGATCGAGCGGTTGCCGGCGGCAGAACCGGCGGCGATCCGCATCGTGCCGCCTCGACGCAGGTACGGCGAGTTCCTCTCCGGCCAGGTCGAGATCCAGACCCTGGTCGTCGAGCCTCTGATCACGGCGGTCGAGTTCCTGCACGACGGCAAGCCGGTCAAGCAGGCGAGGAAGCCACCGTTCAAGGCCCGCTACCGACTCAGCGATCCGCCCCGCGAGGAGACCGTTGAAGTCCGCGCGTACCGCGACGACGGAGCCCGGGTCGGCACCGACCGGATGGTGCTGAATCACGTCGACCTTCCGCTCGCCGTCCGGATTACAGAGCTCCGTCCGGTTGGATCTGAAGGTTCTCCCGCCGTCAGCGTCGCGGCCCGGATCGCCGTGCCGCGGACCGCGGTCCTGGCCCGCGTCGAGGTCTACCGCAGTGAACGTCTGGTCGCGACGTTCGACGATCGGGACTGGGGACGGCAGCGGCAGGGAACACACACGGTCCGTGTCGACGCGCTGGTCGAAGACGTCGAGCCCGGTGACTTCGTCCGGGTCGTCGCGAGACTCGCCGACGGTCGGGAACAGGAGGATGCCGAACTCCTCCAGGGAGCCGAGTACAGCGGCGAGATCGACGTGCAACTGGTCCAGCTCCAGATACTGGCGATCGACGGCAATGGCGAGCCCGTCAGCGATCTCCAGCCTGGGGACTTCGAGATCCGGGAGAACGGCGAGAGACGTTCCGTGGAGAATCTGCACGTCTCGAACGACGTCCCTCTCGTCCTCGGCATCGCCATCGACTCCTCGGGGAGCATGGGAATCGTCTGGCGACGGCTGCATACGGTCGTCCGGACGTTCATGGCGGGTGCCCTGGCCGCAGGCGATCGAGCATTCCTCGTCGACTTCGACGACACCATCCGCCTGCTTCAGCCACTGACCAACGACAAGCCACTCCTGGCTGCCCGGCTCAATCGTCTACTGGTTGACGGCGGAACGGCGCTGAACGACGGCCTTCTGTTCTCGCTCCTGCAGTTCCGCAGCGAACCGGGACGCCGCGCGCTGGTCGTCGTGACCGATGGCAACGACGAAGACAGCCGCTCCAAGGCGGCTCAGGTCCGCGACTTCGCCGAATCGATGGGAGTTCCCATCTACTTCATCGGCGTGGGCCGGAGCGCACCACCGCCCATTCTGGTACGGAAGCTCACCCGGCGCACCGGGGGTCGCCTGTTTCGGATCCACCCGGACCTGCTTCAATCCGAGCTGACCGCCGAGATGGAACGGGTGTTCGACCGGATCGACGCCGACCTGCGACACCAGCACGTCCTGACCTACTACAGCAGCCTCCCGCCGGGCGAAGGGATCGAGCCGGAGGTCCGGATCCTCCGAAGAGGCCTGACCCTGAAGAGCGTCCTGCCCCTGTTCGGCCCGGAGTAGGAAGGCGTGATCGCAGCAGCCATTCTGCTCACGGTCCTCGTCACGGCCGTGATCTCCGGCGTGCTCGGCATGGCCGGCGGGCTGATCCTCATGGTCGTCCTTGCCAGCGTCCTGCCGGTCAGCACCGCGATGATCCTGCACGGCGCCGTTCAGGCGACTTCCAACGGCGCCCGGTTCGTGTTTCTTCGGGATCGCATGATGTGGTCCGTGCTGCCGTGGTACGCGGCGGGTGCCGCGCTCGCGGTGCTGCTGTTCGTTTCGGTCGCGTTCGTTCCCGACCCGGCCCTCGTGCTGATCATCGTCGGCTCCTTCCCCTGGCTGGCGCGGCTGCTGCCCATGCTGCGGGGGCTGGACGTGCGCAAGCGCGGCACGGCCACGGTCTGCGGTGCAACGGTCACGGGAGCGCAGCTTCTGGCCGGCGCCTCCGGACCGCTGCTGGACGCCTTCTACCTCGAGACCGACGTCGACCGGCGGGCCATCGTCGCGACGAAGGCCTTCACGCAGACGGTCGGGCACGTCATCAAGGTCGGCTACTACGCGTGGATCTCCAGCAGGGCGCTGCCCGACGTCGAGAGCATCCGCCTCTCGCCCTTCCTGATCGCGGGAGGGATGCTGCTCGCCGTCGCAGGCGCCCGGATCGGCACGCGGCTACTCGACCGGTTCGACGACCGGCAGTTCCGGCGAGTCACCGGGCCTGTGATCCTGGCGCTCGGCGCACTGTGCGTCGTGCAGGGTGTGCGCGGCCTGCTCGCGGCCTAGCCGCGGCGCTGGCCTGTATCCTGCATGCAACTCGTCAGGCACTCGACATGACCAGAAGGCACGACACACCGCGCCGGCTGCCCTCAGGCCGGTTCCGGCTGCCCACGCTGACCGCGGGCCTCGCGAGTCTGGCGCTCTGCGCGGCGGCGGGTCAGCCCGCCGCTGCCCAGAGCCGCGCGCCCGAAGAACCGCCAGCGGCGGCCGCGCACTCCGACCCGACCGCAGCCATCCCCGGGATCTGGATCCGGGACGAACGGCTGAGCGAGGATCCGGTCGAGAAACTGGAAGAGACCTACGGGCAGACCTTCGGCGGCGGGCCGGGCCGCTCGCCGGGCGCAAACCCCGGTGGCGGACGCACCGGCGGCCAGGGCGGCTTCGGGCGTGGGGGCTTCGGCGGCGGCCGAGGCGGCAGGCAGCCCGGCAGCGCCCAGGACGGCCCATCGGGGATGCGCGAGATGGCGCGAGAACTCGCTGAACGGCTCGACGTGCTGCTGATCCGGATCGACGATCCCCAGCTCCTGATCCGCAACGCGAAGCGCGAGGACCGCATCCTGTATCTCGATGGCCGCGATATCGCCGACGGCTTCGGCGGCCGCAGCCGCGCCCGCCTTCTCGGTGACTCGCTCGAGGTCGAGACTGCCTCCCAGGGGCGCCAGCGGATCGAGACCTTCTACCTGGAAGGCGATCGGCTCGTTCTGGTAACCGACCTCCAGGGAGGACGTTTCGCCGATCTCTCGTTCCGCACCGTCTACGAGCGCTCGGGCGACGTACCCGCGGTGCCGATGCCGGCGCCGGCGGCACGGGCGCGCGAGACCGCCGCGGTGCCCGACCAGAACGGCCTCGACAGGGCCGACCTCCTGCCGCCGGTCGAGGGCGGCAACCCGCGCCGGCGCCCGGAACGCGCGGACACAGCCCGCAGCGCCCGCCCCGCGACGATCCGCATCCTGCCGCCGGAGCGCGGCTACCGCGAACTGCTGACCGGCCGCGTCATGATCCAGACCCTGACGATCGACCCGCAGATCGCCATCGTCGAGTTCCTGCTCGACGGCGAACAGGTGGCACGCGTCACGACGCCGCCGTTCGAGGCGCGGATCAGACTCGACGACCCGCCCCGCGAGCAGACCATCGAGGTTCGCGCGACCAGCGCCCGAGGCGCCCACGCGGGATCGGACAGGATCGTCCTGAATCGGCTCGATCCCCCGTTCGCGGTGAGGATCGCCGGCATCACGTCCGGCCAACTCGACGGCCAACCGGTTGTCCGGGTGGAGGCCGGCATCTCCGTCCCGCGCTCCGAAACCCTGGAACGGGTCGAGTTCTACCGCACGGAACGGCTGGTCGCTTCGTTCGACGACTTCGAGGGTGAGGCCGGGCCCAGCGGCGTGCGCCCGGTGGCGGCCGACATCCCGACCTCGGGCGTCACGCCCCAGGACTTCGTCCGGGTCGTGGCACGCCTGGGAGACGGCCGGGAACTGGAGGACGTCGAACTGCTCCAGGGCGCCCAGTTCCAGGCCGAGGTCGACGTCCAGCTCGTCCAGCTCCAGGTACTGGTCGTCGATCGGGGCGGCAACCCGGTCGGCGAACTCAAGCCCGACGACTTCGAGGTCCGCGAGAACGGGGAGCGGCGCCAGGTCGAGAATCTCCACGTCTCGAACGACATCCCCCTGTCGCTGGGTCTGGCGATCGACTCGTCCGGCAGCATGGAGCCGATCTGGCGTCAGACGAACGCGATCGCCGAGGCGTTTCTCAATGGCGCCCTGACCTGGCGCGACCAGGCGTTCCTCGTCGACTTCGATTCGACGCTCCGCCTGGTGCAGCCGCTGACCGGCAGCAAGCCGCTGCTGGCGCGGGGACTGGAACGACTGTTCCCGCAAGGCAACACGGCTCTCTACGACGCGATCCTGTTCTCGCTGCTCCAGTACGGCGAGGCGCCCGGCCGACGTGCCCTGGTCGTCGTCACCGACGGCTTCGATTCGAACAGCCGCTCCGACCCGACGCGGGCGATCGACTTCGGCAAGCGGCTGGGCGTGCCGGTCTACGTCGTCGCCATGCGCTCCCTGGGATTCGGCCCGACGACGATGGAGGACGCGAACCTCCGCAACAGCATGCGGCTGATTACCGGGCCGACCGGCGGCCGTCTGTTCCAGATCGAGTCGATCGACCAGATGGCCAGCGTGTTCGACCACATCGAGGAGGAGTTGCGGCGCCAGTACGTGCTGACCTACTACAGCGAGCGGCCGCTCGGCTCGGCCGTCGAGCCGGAAGTCCGGATGACCCGAAGGGGACTCAGGGTGCGGAGCGCACTGCCGCTCGATGCGATCGAGTAGCGGAGGCGGCGACGCCCCGATGACGAGCCCTGATCGAGGGTGGGTGGAGCCCGCCAGGTTCGCGGCTATAGCGACACTGGCCCTGGCGACCCTTCTGCCGGAGCCGGGCGCGGGCCAGGTCTGGAGCGACCGGCTGCTCGGCATTCCGGGCGTCCGCGAGGACCTGCCGTTCTCCCTGCTTCTCGGCCCATGGGTCAGGAACGACTCGTACAGCGAGCATCCGGTCCGCAAGATCGACGCCCTGGGCCTTGACTCGGAGGACGACCTGTCCAGGATGCGCCTGGTGGCGCAGGCGATCGCCGAAAGCAACGCCACCCTCATGATCCGGATTCTCGAGAACGACGTGGTGCTGCTCGACAGCCGTGGCAGCACGCTTACCCTTCCGTACAACGGCAGGCAGCGGCGGCTCGGCGGCGGCTTCAGGGGGCGGGTCCTCGAGGCCGCCGATGCGCTCACGATCGAAATGGTCGCCCCCGACGGGCGGCAGGTCGACACCTTCTTTCGGGAGCGCGAGTGGCTCGTGCGATGGACGGACATCGAACCCCGCGGCCTGCCCCCGTTCCAGATCGACACGGTCTACGAGCGGCCGGGACCGCCGCCCGACGCGGACTCTGTCGTGACCGAGCCACCGCCCGCCATCCGCATCGTGCCGCCTGAACGCGGCTACGGCGAACTGCTCAGCGGCCGGGTCGAGATCCAGACCCTGATCATCGACCCACGGATCGTCGAAGTCGAGTTCTTTCTCGACGACGAGAGAGTCAGGCGCGTCCGGAAGCGGCCCTTCGGGACTCGCATCCGCCTGGCCGACCCGCCTCGCCAGCAGAGGCTGGAAGTCCTCGCCTACGGCGAGAACCAGGTGTATCTCGGCGGTGACGAGTACCTGCTAAACGTGGTGGACCGGCCCTTCACCGTCCGCATCGCGGCCATGGACAGTCTTCAGGTAGACGAAGCCGCAGCGATCCGGGTAACGACATCCCTTTCGCTGCCCCGCGCCGCGACGCTCGAGCAGGTCGAGTTCTACCGGAGCGACCTTCTCGTCGAGGCCGTGCGCAACTTTGGCGGACAGGCGGCCGCCGGCGCCCCGCGCACGATTCAGGTCGACGCGTTGATCGACGGCGGCCTGCCCGACGACTTCATCCGTGTCGTCGCGAAGCTCGCCGACGGCCGCGAGCGGGAAGATGCCCAACTTCTCCAGGGCTCCGAGTACCAGAGCGAGATCGACATTCAGTTGGCCCAGTTCCAGGTGCTGGTGACGGATCGCGACGGCAATCCCGTGAGCGGGCTTTCGCCCGAGGACTTCGAGATACGCGAAGACGGCCGGAGCCGTCCGGCGGTCGCTCTCCGCACCGCCTATGACGTACCCCTCGTTCTGGGGCTCGCGATCGATTCGTCGGACAGCATGCTGCCCACCTGGAGTCGGCTGAAGTACATCGCGCGGAACTTCCTGGCGACCGCGTTGACACCGGGGGACCGGGCCTTCCTGGTCGACTTCGACGACACGGTGCGGCTCGTCCAGCCGCTGACGTCGGACCGGCCCCTGCTGTCCAAGCGACTCGACCGCCTGATCCCGATGGGCGGCACGGCCCTGAACGATGGACTTCTCTTCTCCCTCCTCCAGTACCGCAGCGAGCCCGGCCGGCGGGCGCTGGTCGTCATCACCGACGGCGCCGATCAGCACAGCCGTTCCCGCCCCGAGCAGTCAAGCGACTTCGCGGAGCGGCTGGGCCTGCCGATCTACTTCATCGAGCTGGACAACTCCCGCGCGGGAACCTCCGATGCCGCCGCCAGGCGCCGCAACCGCGAGCGACTCCGGCGCATCGCCGAAGAGACGGGAGGACGCCTCTTCCACCTGGAGCTCCACGGCGGCACACGCTGGTGGGCCGAACCGATCGAACAGGTCTTCGAGCAGATCGAAGAGGACCTGAGACACCAACACGTCCTGACGTACTACACCGACCAGCCTCACGGAGCGCCGGTCGAGCCCGAGATCCGGGTCACCCGACGCGGGTTGAAGCGCAGGAGCGCTGTACCGTTGCCGGGGATCGAATAAGTCAGGGAGACGCCGGTGAGGACTCCAGCGTCTTGCCGCTCCGGGCTGCCGATCACGGCCGCGTTCGTGATCGTGTCGGCGTTCTCCGACCCGGCGCCGACCCTTGCCCAGGACGCTGCTGCCAGGGCGCCGGGCGCGCAACGGAAGATGATCCATATCCTGCCGCCCACCCGCGGCTACCTTGAACCGTTCAGTGGCAGAGTCGAGATTCAGACCCTGATCATCCATCCGCTGATCACCGCGGTCGATTTCCTTCTCGACGGTAAGCAGAAGAGGCGGGTCAGGAAAAAGCCGTTCACCGGTCAAGTCAAACTGGCGCGGCCGCCCCGGAAACAGATCCTCGAAGTCCGCGGCTACAACGCGTTGGGGCAGCTCCTGGGCGCCGACCGTATGATCCTCAACGAGCCGGACGCACCGTTCGGCGTCCGGATCACCGCCGTGCGGCGCTCGCAGGACACCGAGTACGACGCCGTCCGGATCGAGGCGGACGTCTCCGTGCCACGATCCGCGGAACTCGAACAGGTCGCGTTCTATCGTGGAGAACGCTTGGTGGAAACCGTGTCCCGGTTCGGCGCGGACGCCGTCCCCGGCGCCCCCCGCAAGATCCCGGTCGCCGGCCTGATGGAATACGCCTCCACCGACGCATTCGTACGCGTTACGGCGACGCTCGCCGGCGGCCGTGAGTCGGAGGACGCCCAACTGCTCCAGGGCGCCGACTACCAGAGCGAGATCGACGTCCAACTGGTCCAGTTCCAGCTACTGGTGACGGACCCCGACGGCAATCCCGTGAGCGGACTCTCGCCCGAAGACTTCGAGATCCGCGAGAACGGCCGGAAGCGCCCGGTGGCGGCCCTTCGCACCGCCAACGACGTGCCCCTGGTTCTCGGCCTGGCCATCGACACGTCGAACAGCATCGTACCCATCTGGCACCAACTGAGGGGCGTGTCCGCCGCCTTCCTCGAGGCTGCCGTGTCACCCGGCGACAAGGCCTTCGTGGTCGATTTCGCCGGCACGGTCCGTCTGGCCTGCGAGCTGACCGACTACAAGCGCCTCCTCCTGAGCCGGGTGCGGTCGCTCATGCCCAGGTTGGGGACGGCGCTAAACGATGCGATCCTCTTTTCGCTGCTCCAGTACGGCGGCGAGCCCGGTCGCCGCGCGCTGGTCGTGGTTACCGACGGCTACGACCAGCACAGCCGATCCGAACGGGGACAATCAGCCGAGTTCGCGGACCGGCTCGGCGTTCCGATCTACTTCATCCAGCTCGATCAGTCGAGCCACAAGGTCTTCTGGGGCAGTGGAACGAGAGGCCGCACCTACCTGAACATCAACCGAACGGCGAAGCAACGTCGATCGCGGGAACGCCTGGAGCGGATCAGCCAGCGGACCGGCGGAAGGCTCTTCACCATCGAGCTGCACACCAGCGACGCGCCCCTGGGAGAACGGCTTCAGCAGGTGTTCGACGTGATCCAGGACGACCTGAGCCACCAGTACGTCCTGACGTACTACACCGAACAACAGGGCGCAGCGGTCGAGCGCGAAGTCCGGTTGACCCGAAGCGGGCTCAGGCTGCGGAACGTCGTCTCGCTCGACGCGATCGACTAGCGCCGCCCGACCGTCCGCCTACTGGCCGCCTGTCGCGGCCGCCTCCTGGGCGCGGGCGCCGGAGAGGATGTTCGTCAGGCCGTAGTTGCCCGCGTGGCAGGCGTACTCGAAGATCGGGTCCTCGGTCCGGGCGAGGCGGATCATCATCGTCCAGGGCTGGACCCAGGTCGCTTCGTCCTCGTAGGTGATTTGCCACTCGAGCACGTCCGGTGCGGTGCGGGTGAAGCGCTCCACGACCTTGAGGCGGTCCGTCGCCCGGCCGCTTGAGCCACCACCCGCGGAGTAGTTCTTCGTCTCGACCACCAGCGTGTCGCCCTCGAACCAACCGCGCGAGTTGCCGTGCCAGAGCCGCAGGTCGTCGGGAAGCGGCGCCTGCTCCGAGAGCGGAATGACCCGCACGTCGTGGATGAGCTCCTGCAGGATCGCTACGTGGTCGCCGGTCTGGAAGAACTGGAAGTAGCTGTTGTAGCCGGCCAGCGTGTTCGGCACGCCGAAGGTGATGCAACGCACGCCGAGCGTCATGTCCTCGGGGCCGGCGGGGACCTCATCGCCATAGGCCACGGCCGCCCGCATGCGTTCCAGCGCCAGCTCCGTCAGGGCCGGAATGCGGCCGTTCGGCGGGTCGATCACGAGGGACGTACGGTTGTCCAGTTCCCTGTCGACGAGCCAGAACGAGTTGTAGTTCCCGGTGACCTGGTCGAAGCCCCGGAACTCGGGATCCTCGAGCACCCGCTGGATCAGGTAGTCACCGAGTAGGTCGCCGGCCTGAGAACCTTCCCTGATCTCCTCGAGCCGGCGTTTGAGGTCGGCCAGCTCCTCGTCCGTCAGGGTCGCCTTGTTGCCAAAGGCCTCCGGCCGCTCGAGCGGGGTGGCGCTGTTGTTGGCCCAGATGCCCTGGAAGTCGGGGTGCCCGTCGGCCGTGCGTGGCGTGGCCCACTCCTCCGCTGCGAGTACGCCGCCGGCCAGGAACAGGATCAGGAACAACGGTGTCAGAACACGGCCCGAACAACATCTCGCCATCGTCTCCGCCTCCTCGGTTGACTCAAGGGTCAGTATACGAGCGGGCGGGTATCCTCCCCGCGCCAGTCTCAAGGGAGAACACCGCCATGCAGCTCAGCCAGTCCGTAGCGGTCGAACGTCACGAGGAGCCGGGACTCGGCGTGGTCGGCGCAATCTGGATCGACAACCCGCCGGTCAACGCGCTGAGTCAGCATGTGCGCGAAGGGCTCGCGGCGGCCGTACCAGCGGTTGCTGCCGACCCCGAGATGCAGGCGGCCGTCCTCGTCTGCCGTGGCAGGACCTTCATCGCCGGCGCCGACATTCGCGAGTTCGGCAAGCCGCGGCTCCCCCCGGACACGAACGAGGTGCGGCGGATGATCGAGAAGTCACCCAAGCCGTTCGTGGCCGCCATCCACGGCACGGCTCTGGGCGGAGGCCTCGAGATGGCGATGGCCTGCCACTTCCGGGTGGCCGACACGAAAGCGCGGCTCGGACTGCCCGAGGTCAAGCTCGGCATCCTGCCGGGCGGCGGCGGCACTCAACGACTGCCTCGGCTGGTCGGTGTGCCGCGGGCGCTCGAGATGATCACCAGCGGCGAGCACATCACCGCCGCGGAAGCGTTGGAACTGGGGCTCGTCGACGCGGTAGCGGGCAGCGAGGAGAAAGGCGGCCTCGCCGCCGGCGCGTTCCGCTTCGCCCTCCGTGCCGTGGCGGAGGGACGGGGCCTGCCCCGGGTGAGGGACATCGAGAGTCACCGCGCGGTGGTCCGGGAGAATCCGGGAATCTTCGACGATTTCAGGCGTCGCATCGCCCGCAGGACGCGCGGGTTCAATGCCCCCGAGGTTTGCATTCAATGCGTCGAGGCGGCGGCCGCGCTGCCGTTCGACGAGGGGCTCGCCCGCGAGGCCGAGCTGTCGCGGACCCTCCATGCCGACCCGCAGTCGCGGGCACAGCGCTACTACTTCTTCGCCGAGCGCGCGGCGCGCAAGATTCCCGACATCCCCGCCGACACAACGGTCCGGGACATTCGCCGCGTCGGCGTGCTCGGCGCCGGCACGATGGGCGGCGGCATCTCGATGGCCTTCGCCAACGCAGGGTTTCCGGTATCGATCGTCGAACAGAACCGCGACGCTCTCGACCGGGGTCTGGCCACGGTGCGGGGTAACTACGAGCGCAGCGCGGCGCGCGGACGCTTCACGGCCGACGAGGTCGAGGAGCGGATGGCGCTGCTCGACGGCGGCACGGACCAGGACGCGATCGCCGAGTGCGACCTCGTGATCGAGGCCGTGTTCGAGGACATGGAACTGAAGAAGCGCGTCTTCGGCCAGCTCGACCGGATCGCCAGGCCGGGCGCGTTGCTGGCCACGAACACCTCCTACCTGGACGTCAACGAGATCGGCGGCGTAACCGGCCGGCCCGAGGACGTCGTCGGCATGCACTTCTTCAGCCCCGCGAACATCATGAAGCTGGTCGAGGTCGTGCGCGGCGAGAAGTCCGCGCCCGACGCGATCGCGACCGCGATGTCGATCTCCCGGACCATCGGCAAGGTGCCGGCCCTGGTCGGCGTCTGCCACGGTTTCGTCGGCAACCGGATGCTCTTCCAGCGCCGCCTGCAGGCCGACCGGCTGGTGCTCGAGGGAGCGACGCCCTGGGACATCGACCGCGTGCTGTACGACTTCGGCATGCCGATGGGTCCGTTCCGGATGAGCGACCTGGCCGGGTTGGACGTGGGCTGGAGCGCGGCGACCTCGTCATCCAGCACGTTGCGGGAGATGCTCTGCGAGCGCGACCGTCGCGGACAGAAGACGGCGCGCGGCTACTACGTCTACGACGCCGCGACGCGCGCCGCGGCGCCCGATCCGGAGGTCATGGACCTGGCCCGTGAGCTGGCCGGGCGGCTCGGCATCGAGCAGCGCGAGATCGACGACGAAGAGATCCTGAACCGCTGCCTGCTCTCCTCGGTCAACGAGGGAGCGAAGATCCTCGAAGAAGGCATCGCGATCCGCGCCAGCGACATCGACGTCATCTGGATCAACGGCTACGGCTGGCCGGTCTACCGCGGCGGTCCGATGTTCTGGGCCGACGAGTTCGGCCTCGACCGCATCGTCGACATCCTCGACGACTACGCCGCCCGCTTCGATGCCGACCAGTGGCGAGCGGCGCCGCTGTTGCGGGACGCGGCCGCCGGCGGCGGCCGTCTCAGCGGCTGACGGCTCGGCGGTGTGCTAACCCGCCTGCGTGGGCAGCGGGGAGAGGGTCGCAGGGGACGCTCACCCCTTCTTGATGGGTGTGGGGGTGGGGGTTCGCTGCGGTCGGCTTCGCTCCGGTAGGTCCCTGGTTACTGGAAGGATCTCGACAGTCGCTCGCCTTTAGCCCCCTGCGACCCTCTCCCCGCTGCCCCCGAAGGCTGGCTGGCGTCGCCGAACGGGACCAGACCTCGCTGCTACTGTTCGCCGATGCTCAAACGGGATCGGTGCTGCCTGGTGGTCAGAACGCGAGGCCTGAAGATGGCACTGGTTGGGCTCTTCTGCTGCGTAGGGGCCTTGGGACAGGAACCCGAAGACACCGACTGGTTGGTCGTTACCGGCAACAATGCGAGCCAGCGGTACGCCCCGCTCGGGCAGATCGATCGGGACAACTTCCAGGAGCTCGAGGTTGCCTGGCGCTGGTCGTCGCCGGACAACGAGTTGATGACCGGGGGTGGTCAGACGACGGGGCGGCGCATGGTGCCGCGGAACCATGAGGCGATTCCGATCAAGGTCGGTGACCGGCTCTATGCAACGACGGGCTACGGGCAGATCGCGGCCATTGAAATCGAGCAGGGAACGAGCCTGTGGACTTACGACCCCAAGGCCTACGTCCATGGCCGGCCGACGAACCTCGGCTTCACGCATCGCGGGGCCGCGTACTGGAACGATCCGGACCTGCCCGGCGAGGGGGGGCGGCTGGTCTGGGCGGGAGGCGACTCCTTCCTGCGCGCGGTGGACACGCTGAGCGGCGAACCGATCGCCACCTTCGGAGACGGCGGCAGCGTCGACCTCACGCTCGGTCTGCACCGCAAGGTGTCGCGGCGGGTCTACAGCGTGAGCTCGCCGGTCACCCTGTGCCGCGACGTGGCGATTGTCGGATCTTCGATCTCGGACGGGCCGCGCGCGCCGGAGGCGCCGCCGGGCGACGTCCGCGGATTCGACGTCCGCACCGGCGAGCAGCTCTGGACGTTCCACTCGATTCCGCAGGAGGGCGAACCCGGCCGCGACACCTGGGAGAACGGTTCGTGGAAGGTCAGCGGCAACACGAACGTCTGGACCCTGATGAGCGCCGACCCGGAACTCGGTCTCGCCTACCTGCCCTTCGGCACGCCGACGAACGACTGGTACGGCGGGCACCGCCTCGGCGACAACCTCTACGCGGAGTCGCTGGTTGCGGTCGACTGCGAGACTGGGGAGCGCCGCTGGCACTTCCAGATGGTCCACCACGGCCTCTGGGACTACGACCTGCCGACTTCGGCCATCATCGGCGACATCGAGGTCGAGGGCCGCTCGATCCGGGCGGCGATGCAGCTCTCCAAGCAGGGTTTCCTGTACGTCTTCGACGCCGGCACCGGCGAACCGGTGTGGCCGATCCTGGAGCGCGAAGTGCCGCAGACCGGCATCGTCGGCGAGCGGACGTCGCCGACACAGCCCTTCCCCACGAAGCCGCCGGCCTTCGAACGCCAGGGCCTCGGCCCGGACGATCTGATCGACTTCACGGCGGAGCTTCGCGGCGAAGCGATGGCCGTCCTCTCCCGACACCAGTACGGGCCGATGTTCACGCCGCCCACGGAACGCGGCACGTTCCTGATGCCCGGCTATGGCGGCGGCGCGAGCTGGCCCGGAGGCGCCTTCGACCCGGAGACGGGCATGCTCTACGTGCCGTCCTTCACCTGGCCCGTCGTCAACACGCTCCGCAAGCCGGACCCGAGCCGCTCGTCCTTCGACTACGTCGGCCGCATCACGAGCGACATCCGCGGCCCGCGCGACCTGCCGCTGGTCAAACCGCCCTATTCTCGGGTCACTGCCTACGACATGAACAGCGGCGAGATCGCCTGGACCGCGCCTCTGGGCTACGGCCCGCGCCGGCACCCGGACCTTGCCGCGCTCGACCTGCCGGCACTCGGCTCCGGCGCCCGCGGCCACGTCGTGGCGACGAAGACGCTGCTGTTTGTGACCTCCGGCCGGTCGCTCGCCCTCCGCGGCGTCGACCGGGAGGCGACGGCGGAGGGCGCCGGACGCGACGACTGGCGCATCGAGACCCCGGCGCTGCGCGCATTCGACAAGGCGACCGGCGAACTCGTCGGCGAGATCGAGTTGCCCGCGCACACCGACGGCAGTCCCATCACCTTCCTGCATCAGGGCAAGCAGTACCTCGTGTTCGCGCTCGGCGGCCGCGGCGCGCCATTCGAGCTGATCGCTTACCGGCTGCCCAGCTAGGAGTACACGATGAAATCGAAGATCGGATTCCTGACGCTCTGGTCCATTCCGCTCCTGGCCGCGGCCCTCGCCTGCGCTCCGGCCGGCGGCGACCTGCCGGCCGCCGGCGAGCACGCCGGCTTCGGCGCCTACACACGGGAGGCGACCTACGACGGCGCCAACCGCTACTCGGTCTACATCCCGATGCCGGACGGCGTCCGCGTCGCGGTCGACTACTTCATCCCGACCAGCGAAGGCGTCGAGGCGACCGAACCGTTGCCGACGATCCTGCACTACACCCGCTACATCCGCGCCGTCGAGTACCAGACGGAAGACGGCAACACGGGGATCTCCTCGCAAGCCGAACGCGACCCGATCCTCCAGCACATGCTGCACCGTGGCTACACGGTCGCCGTCGTCGACGCACGCGGCACCGGCGCCTCCTTCGGTGTGCACAACGGCGCCTTCTCGGTCGAGGAGACGGCGGACTCGTACGACATCATCGAGTGGATCGCGGAACAGGCGTGGTCGGACGGCAACGTCGGCATGCAGGGCCGTTCCTACCCGGGCATGACGCAGTACCAGGCAGCGACCCAGGCGCCGCCAGCGCTCAAGGCGATCTTCGCCGAGATGGCCGGGCCGACGGCCTACGACTTCGTGTACCGGGGCGGCACCTACAAGAACGAGTTCATCGAAACCTGGGGCGCCGGCACCATGATGCAGGACACCGCCGGCGGTGCGGCGCCGGTCGACGAGGACCCGGACGGCGCACTTCGCGATGCGGCCGTCGAAGAGCACAGCGCCAACCTCTGGGCCCACGAGATGGTCGCGCAGGAAGGCTCCGGGCTGCGCGACTGGACGCTCGCCACGGCGGACGGCGGCCAGGTGTCCTGGGACACGATCGCGACCATCGACGACCGGGAAGCGATCGACGCTTCCGGCATCGCGATCTACCACCTGGCCGGCTGGCTGGACATCTACGCCTCGCAGCAGCCCATGTTCTTCGCCAATCTGCCCAATGCGAAACAGAAGATGATGATCGGCCCCTGGATCCACAGCGGCGGCTACGGCGGCGACCTCCACAAGGCCGAGTTCCTGCGCTGGTACGACCACTGGCTCAAGGGGATCGACAACGGCGTGATGGACGAACCCCCGGTCCACTACTACGTCATGCAGGGCAGCCACACCCTCCCGGACGACCCGGAAGTCGAACTGAGCCTCGACGAGAAGCGGGCCGAAGATCCCGCGGCCTGGACCGCTACCGACTCCTGGCCGCCCCCGGGCCTCTCGACCCGCCGGTTCGCGCTCGCCGACGGCGGCACGCTGACCGATCGCTCGGGCGGCGACGCCGACCAGGACGAGTACACCGTCGACTACTCCTCTTCCGTCGGCTCGTTCTCCCGCTGGATGAACGGCCACGGCAGCCGGCGGCAGGATCGGCAAGGGACGACCTTCTTCGACGAGCGCTCCGCCGAGAACGCCAAGGCGCTCACCTACACGACCGAGCCGATGACCGAAGCGATGACGATCACGGGCCACCCGATCGTCCATCTCTCCGTCACGTCCACTCACGACGACGGCGACTTCTTCTTGTACCTGGAGGAGATCGACGCCGACGGCCGCTCGCACTATGTGACGGAGGGAGCGCTACGGGCCTCGTACCGCGCCGTCGGCGAGGCGCCGTGGGAGGACCTGGGCCTGCCCTTCCACCGCGGCCACGCGGAGGACCTCGAGCCGTTGCCCGACGAACCGGCGGAACTGCAGATCGACCTGATGGCCACCGCGATCACGATCGACGAAGGCCACCGGCTGCGCCTCTCGATCGCCGGCGCCGACGCCGCCAATCACGCCCTCTATCCCGACCCGGAAGGCGCCGACGCGCCGACCATCACGGTGCTTCGAGGCGGCGAGGACGGTTCCTGGCTGGACGTACCCGTCGACGACGGCGGTTGAGGCAGCGGAGTTCGCTTCGTCGCACTTCTACGGGGCAAGCTCCTGGCCGTCGCGCTCCGCCACCACCAGGGTCCACACGCGAGGCGCATTCCTGGAGTTCGCGTCGGCGTCTTTCTCCGAGAAGGCGTACCAGCCCACCAGCGGGGCGGCCACGCCCTGCTCTTCCGGGTCCAGCCTTGCTCGGAGCCTGACCCGGCCGTGCCGGTCGGCTTCCTCGGCGTCGCGCCGTTCCAGCTCGACATCCGAGAAGCCGAGCACCCGCCGGTAGCAGGGAAACAGTGCCTTGTACGCGCTCTCCTTGGCCGAGAACGCGAGCGTGAACATCTCAGCCTCGGTCAGGCCGCCGGCGCTTCCCTGACGAAGACTCATCTCGCGGTCGTTCAACACTCGCGCACCGAGCCGCCCGGCCTGCTGTGTTGAGACGACGCGTTCCACGTCGACGCCGAGGCCCCGGTACCGGTCAGCCGCGGCGACAGCGGCGAAGCCGAAACCGGCGCCGTGGGAAATCGAGCCGACCACGCCCTCCGGCCATCGGGGGACATCGTCGTCGTCGGCAGCGATCTCGCCCTCCGAAATCGCGGACCCGAGCAAGTGCGTCAGGGCGTGCCGAGCGCTGATCCTGCCGGCAAGGTACTCCCGCTGGCGCTTGTCGATGGCGCTCTCGAGGGCGGCAGGCAGGCTGAAGCCGAGCTGCCGAGCTTCCTCGACCAGCTTCTCCAGGGGGCCGATCTCGTGCGCCGCGACGCTGATGTCGCGGGGAAGGCTCTCCACGAGGCTCGGCGGCACCCCCCGCGCCGCGCTCACGCGAGGAAGTAGCGCCGCTGCTCCGGCGTCGGCACTGGGCACTCGGGCAAACGCCGGCCCACACGGAGGCGGTTCCTGGCCACGAACCGGTAGCCCCAGTCCAACACCGACCGCGGCGCCATCCATGGAAGGAGCGCGAGCCAGCGCTCCGGTCCCTGCAACTGGGCAGCAAGCCAGATCACAGCCTCGCTGCGCACCTTGATCTGGCCCGTTGGTGGCGAAGCCGAAGCGGTGCCGTCAGGCGCCGGCAGAATCTGCAAAACCATGCTGTCCACATCCGCCAGATCGGGCCGGGCGGCGGTCAGGCGCTCGAACGCTTGGCCGTCCTGCGGCGCGAACCGCACTCCGGGCGGTACGCCGCGGGACAGACACCTGGCCACCGACCAGTTGCAAAGCGCGCAGTCGCCGTCGTAGTAGACGATGGCCCTCGGCGGCCGGCGGTCGCGGCGCTCGTCCATCCGGTAGCCGGCCTACCGGTTGGCCGCCTCGTCCAGCACCCGCAGGAAGGCTCTGCCGCTCATCAGGCGGGGTTCGCCGTCAACCATCTCCATCCGTTCGACGTACGAGGCCGTCTCGCCGTCGGCGCTGTACATGACCAGCGTCGGATAACCCCGTACGCCGAACCTCCGGGCAAGGTGGCTCTCCTGCCCGCCGGATTCGGGGTTCATCCGCACCGCGAGCACCGCGTCCAGGTAGCCGTCGACCTCGTCGTCGGTCAGCAGCTCACGCTCGAACTGGCGGCAGTAAGGGCACCAGTCCGTGTAGATGTACAGGAACAGCGGCAGGCGGTCGCGCTGCTGGACCTCGAGCGCCTCGGCAAGTCCGGCAGCCCCTTCGTACCAGCCCTCGAAGTCCGGGCGGCCCGCCGGCGAGTCGGAGGCCGCCGCCGGCGCCGCAGGGGAATGCACAAGCAGAGCCGCAATGCCGGCCAGGAGGAGCACCGCGAGCGCTCCCCAGCCGATCCTCCTGAGCTCAGGGCAGCAGGTCATGGCGGGTTCGATCGTATCAGCGCGCGGCGGCCGCCCTACGACCCGACGGGTCCCCCGGCAACAGCGGAGCGACGCGGCCCATCGCCTCCTCGGCACGGTCGATGAGTCGGCCGAAACCGGCTCGCGTGCGGGCGCTGACCGCGACGCCGTCGAGTTGGCCGGCCTTCCGTCGCGCTTGCTCTTCCGTCACCAGGTCGCACTTGTTCAACACGACGAGAAGGGGCTTCGAGTCGAGCGACAGCTCCTCGATCAGCCGCTCCACCGCCTCCACCTTCGTCCGCCATCCCGGATCGGCGGCGTCGACCACGTGGAGAAGAAGATCCGCGTCTCCGAGTTCCTCCAGCGTCGCCCGGAACGCCCGAACGAGATCGGACGGAAGCTCCGCGATGAAGCCGACCGTGTCGGTGATGACGACTTCGCCTTCGCGCGGGAAGCGGATGCGCCGACTCGTCGGATCGAGCGTGACGAACAGCTTGCCGGCGGTCTCGACTTCGCTGCGGGTCAGCGCGTTGAGCAGGGTGCTCTTGCCCGCGTTCGTGTAACCGATCAGGGAGAGAACGGGCACCCGCCGGTCGCGCCGCCGGCTGCGGGCAACGTCCCGCTGCCTGGAGAGCTTCTCGACCTGCCGCTCCAGGTTGCGGATGCGGTCGCGGATCCGCCGCCGGCCCACCTCCAGAACCGTCTCACCGGGGCCTCGACCGCCGATGCCGCCCGTCAGTCGCGACAGGCCCGCGTCCTTCTCGGTCAGCCGCGGCAGCGAGTAGCGCAACTGCGCCAGCTCCACCTGGAGCTTGCCGTCGCGGGAACGCGCCCGCTGTGCGAACACGTCCAGGATGAGCTGCGTGCGGTCGATCGCCTTGAGCCCGGTCGCGTCCTCGAAAGCCCGAGCCTGGGCGGGCTTCAGGTCGATGTCGAAGATCGCCACCTCGGCGCCGGCGCGCATGCTCTGGAGAACGATGTCGGTCAGCTTGCCCCGCCCGACGATCGTCCTCGGATGAACCCGCGACCGGCGCTGTCTCAGCGTCCCGGCGACATCGACCCCCGCCGAACGGACCAGTTCGACCGTCTCGGCGAAGTGGTCGTCCTCCGGACGCACGCCGATCACCAGAGCCCGTTCCCGCGTCGCCTCACGGCCCCGCCGGTGGCGGCCGAACTCTCGCTCGACCTCGCGAATGGTCGCCGCGAAGTCGAAGTCCAGCGCGTAGACCTGAGGCGCCTCGACGGTCAGAAAGGGTGAACCGTCACCGTCGCCGCTGCCGGGATCCTCGCCGGCGCCTGCCGTGTCGGCCGCCGAGGGCGAGAGGTACGCGACCTCGATCGCACCGGCGGAGCCGTCCGCCTCGGCCTGCACCGCGGCGACCAGGTCGAGGCGAAGCAGCGCGAGGTCGTTCAGGTCGTCGGCGGAGAGCCCTTCTCCCCGCAGGTGGGTATGGACCAGGCGCAGGCGCCGGAAGCGTCCGGGACCGCCACGCAAACGGCCGATGTCGGGAATCTCGAGCTGCCGCGCGTCGCCGACGATCACCTTGCTGACCGCGCCGTCGCGGGTCAGCAGCACGCCTACCTGGCGGCCGATCTCGCGCGAGAGCGCGCAGAGGTGACGGGCCAGCTCGGTCGAGACCACCTCGTCGGGGCGGACCTTCCGCCGGTACGTGCGCTCGAGAGCGCCGCGCTGCGCGGCCTTGAGTCCGCGAACGTCGCCGTGCAGCGCTCTCACTGGGGCCAACCGGCGGTTTCGGGTTGCAACTTCAAGAAACTGCTATGCTTGCCGCCACGGCGGCGACGCTGGCCCCATTTGGCACGCGCCGCGCACTCGATCGTACGAGTCAGCGCTTGGCTTCAGCCTTTGTCCTTTAGACAGTCCGTCCATTCCGAGACGACTCACGTCGCCCGAGGGCCGTCCACACAGCCCGTGGTGCACCCAAGGCTATACCCGCCGCCTGGAATGACGATCCGGTTCTTCAAGCTTCTCGCGCAGGTGGAACTGCAGCGAACGCGGGGCAGCCGCCCAGCGGATTCCGTTCATGGAGTCCCGCCGTGGCCCGGCACCCGCGCAACCGGAAGCGTCCCACCCGATTCAACCGACGGCGCACTCGCCGTCACCCGGAGACTTTGTGACCCGAAGAATGCTCATCAACGCGCAGAGCTCGACCGAGCTCCGCATCGCCATCGCCAACGACTCGGTACTCGAAGACCTCAAGGTCGACATCGCCGAGCGCGGCCTGACCCGCGGCAACATCTACTACGGCAAGATCGCGAACATTGAGCCGAGCCTGAACGCCGCCTTCATCGACTACGGCGCCCCCAAGCACGGCTTCCTCGCCATCCAGGACGTGGTGCCGGACGCCTACTACCAGGCGGTCCCCAAGTCGAAACGGCCGAAGATCGAGGACGTGCTCGTCCGCGGCCGTCCCATCGTCGTTCAGATCACCCGGGAGCCCGAGGGCAACAAGGGCGCCGCCCTGACGACGAACCTGAGTCTGGCCGGCCGCTACCTGGTTCTCACGCCCTTCGACAAGACCTGTGGCGTCTCCCGCAAGGTCGACACGGAGGACGTCCGGCTCAAGCTGAAAGCGATGGCGGAGGCGCTGCCCGTCCCGGACGGCGGCGGCGTCATCGTACGCACGAACGCCCTCGGCCAGACCAAGACGGCGCTCAGCCGCGACATGAACGCCTTGCTCCGCCTGTGGAAGCGGATCTCCCGCGATGCCCGCGACTCGAAGGGCACGAAGCTCCTCTACAGCGACCAGGACATCGTGCTCCAGGGCCTGCGGGACTACCTGGACAGCTCGGTCCAGGAAGTCTGGGTCGACGAGGACACCGCCCATGGGCGAGCCGAGCAGTACATGCGCGCCTTCATGCCGCGCAGCAAGACTTCCCTCAACCGCTACACCGGCCGCCGGCCGCTGTTCTCGGTCTACGACCTGGAACCGCAGATCGAGAACATCTTCGAACGGCGCGCCGACCTGCCATCGGGCGGCTCGATCGTGATCGACCCGACCGAAGCCCTCACGGCTATCGACGTCAACTCGGGACGCTCCAAGAAGGCGTCGAGTCAGGAAGAGACCGCGGTCAGCACGAACGTCGAGGCGGCGGCGGAAGTCGGCCGGCAACTGCGGCTGCGCGACATCGGCGGCCTGATCGTCGTCGATTTCATCGACATGCGCAGCCCGCGCAACCGGCGCAAGGTCGAGAAGGCGATGAAGGACGCGATGAAGGCCGACAAGGCGCGCTTCAGCGTCGGCCGGATCAGCGCCAACGGATTGCTCGAGATCAACCGCCAGCGAATCCACCAGGCGCTCCAGTTGCGCACCCACGGCGACTGCCCGTACTGCGCCGGCACCGGCCGCGTCGCCAGTCCGGACCTCGTCGCCCTGCGCCTGCTGCGCAACATCGAGTCCCATGGTGCCGGCGGCTACATGCGCGGCGTGCAGATCGCCTTGCAACCCGAGCTGGCCGACTTCGTCCAGAACCGTCATCGTCAAGCGCTGGCCAACCTGGCGACGGAGTTCGATCTCGAGATCGAGATCTCGGGGCGGCCGCACCTGGAGGGCCGGGAGCCGGACATCAGCTGGATCGCGCGCGACCTGGCCGACGTAAAGAAGAGGGAGAAAGAGGAGGCCAAGGAGAAGAGGCTCGAGCAGGAAATGCTGGCCACGCCCTCGATTGGAGACACCGACGACGAGACGGCCGAACCCGAGACCGACGCGGATGACATCCCCGTCGAGAGCGCACCGAAGCGACGGCGGCGCCGGGGCGGACGGAGGCGACGGTCCGGAACGGTCCGCCAGGCGAAGGCGAAAGAGGAAGCGCCCGCGGACGACGGCGCCGCCAAACAGGACGGCGCCCAACAAGCGAAGAGGGGCAGGAAGACGCCCGCCAGGGCGAAGAAGAGCACGGGGAGACCCGCCGCCAAGGCGAAGAAGGCGGCGGGGACGGAAGCCATCAAGGTACCCGGCATCGATACTCCGGCGGCGGACGCAGCGGCAGGCAGCAACGGCAAGGGCGGCGAGACTGCCGCGGCAGGCGGCAACGGCGCACCACGTCCGACCAAGCGGCGAAGGCGACGGCGCAGACGGCCCCGCCGGCCCCAGACCGCGGCGGCGGGCAGTGAGTCACCACCTGCCGAGACGGGTTCCTGACACCCCCGGCAACACCTGGTCTTCCGTGTGCTAAACCTCTGAGAACACGAAGGTTTGACAAGGACCGGGCGAATCCATAACTATCCGGTCTTAAGTCGTTCCGCTCGCGTCACGAGGCGTTGGCGGCGGTCCCGGGGTCAGTCGGGGCGATCCCGTGGCCGGGCGGGGTGGGACCCGCCGATTAGTGGATTAGCCCGGAAAGGAGGTGGTCTAGTGGAGTACTGCAGATGCGGCTTGATGGAGGTGGCGGCTCCCTAGGAAACCCCTACCAGGCGTAGGACATCTCCTCCGGGAAGCAATCCCACGCCATCCCATCGGCCAAGAACGCTTGACCGAGCCGCGCAGAGCGCGGTCCGAGAGCGTCAACGGAGCCCCGAGGAGCCATCGGCCCCTCGGGGCTCTCCTCTTTTCAGCGCGGCCCCTTCCCCTTGCGGCCCGGTTCCGTAACAATCGCTCACCCGAAACTGGTCCCCGACTCACCTTCCCACCCGGCGGAGACAGCAGATGACAGCGATCGGCACACCCACCAAGCTCCTCGAGGGCGAGCCCAAGGTCAAGGGTTCGCTCCGCTACTGCGGCGACCTCGACCGGCCCGGGCTCCTTCACGGCCGCCTGGTCACCAGCCCTCACGCTCACGCCGAGGTGCTGAACGTCGACACGACCGTTGCAGAGGCGTTGCCGGGAGTCGTCGCGGTGATCACCGCCGCCGACCTGCCGGAACTGCCTGCCCGGAACCGGCCCACCCTGCTTCTGGCTCGCGAGCGGGCGATTTTCGTCGGTCACCCGGTTGCCCTCGTTCTCGCCGAAAACGAAGCGGCGGCGGCCGACGCCGCCGAGGCTGTCCTCGTCGACTACGAGCCGATCGAGGCCGTCGTGACGATCGAGCAGGCCGAGGCGATCGATTCCCCCGCCGTCTGGCCCGACGGTCTACCCGGCCAGTCCGAGGAAGCAGCCGCGCACGGGGCCGGGGACGTGTCGGAGGAGGAAGACGCGGCGTCCTCGTCGCCGAACGTGACGAACGCGATGCGCTTCGAACGCGGTGACCTCGCCGCCGGTTTCGCCGAGGCGGACGCGGTCGTGGAACGGGTGTTCCGCACGGCGTCCGTCCACCAGGCGTACATCGAGCCGCACGCCGCCCTGGTCGACCCCGACCCGATGGGGACCGGTATGACCGTCTACAGCTCGACCCAGGCGCCCTTCTTCGTCCGGGACGCGGTCGCCGGCATGGTCGGCCTGACGCAGGACCAGGTCAAGGTCATCGGCACTCCGGTGGGAGGCGGGTTCGGCGCCAAGTTCGTGCTGTACGAGCCCCTCCTCGCGCTCGCCGCGGTACGGCATCAGCGACCCGTCCGCCTGGTGATGACCCGGACCGAGGAGATGCTGGCGGCGACTCCGGCCCCCTCGACCCGGATCACGATTCGCGCCGGAGCGAAGCGCAGCGGCGAGCTCACCGCGCTCGAGGCCGAACTGGCGATCGACTGCGGCTGCTTCCCGTCGTCGATGACCGCCCTCGCCGGAACCCTGCTGGGCAGTTCCTACCAGACCCCGAACCAGGCTGTTGGCGGCTTCGAGGTCACGACGAACAAGCCCTCCGTCGGCGCCTACCGCGCGCCGCTCGCGCCCCAGGCGGCGTTCGTCGTCGAAACGGTTCTCGACCAGCTCGCTCGCGAACTCGACCTCGACCCGGTCGACTTCCGGATGAAGAACGCCTCGGAAAAGGGCAACCCGATGGCGTCCGGCATGCCCTGGGCCGGGATGGGTCAGCGGCAGGTGCTGGAAGCTCTTCGCGATCATCCGGCCTGGCAGAACCGCGAGCAGGCACGCGCCGAAGGCCGCGGCGTCGGCATCGCACTCGGCGCCTGGCCGGGAGGCACGGAGCCGGCTTCGGCGGCCTGCGCGCTGCAGACGGACGGCACGCTCAAGGTCCACATCAGCACGGCCGACATCAACGGCACGAACACGAGCATGGCCCTCATGGCGGCCGAGGCATTCGGAGTCGACCCGGACAAGGTCACGGTCGCGACGGGCGACACGTCGTCGGGGCCGTACGCCGGGGCCTCGGGCGGCAGCAAGACGATCTACACGGTCGGCCCGCCCGTCATTCAGGCGGCCCAGGAGGCGCGCCGCCAGACGCTGGAGCTCGCCGCCCAGACCTTCGAGGCGGACCCCGAAGATCTCGAGATCGTCGACGGCGCCGTCCAGGTCAAGGGCTCGCCCGACAAGGCGATTCCGCTTCGCAAGATCGCCCAGCGCACGATGCGCTTCGGCGGGCGGCAGGCGCCGGTCTTCGGCCACGGCCGGCACGCCCAGACGAGTCAGGCGCCGGGCTTCTGCGCCCAGCTTGCGGAGGTGAGCGTCGACCGGGAGACCGGACGGGTGGACGTCGACCGGGTCGTCGTCGTCCAGGACTGCGGCCGCGCGATCAATCCCGCCGCGGTCGAAGGCCAGATGATGGGCGGCGCCCTGCAGGGCGTCGGCTGGGCCCTCTACGAGGAGATGTCGTACAGCGAGGACGGTCAGCTCCTGACCGCAACCCTGAACGACTACGCCCTGCCCCACTCCGCCCAGAGTCCCGTCGAGCTGGAGACGGTCCTGGTCGAGGTGCCGTCGGACCACGGACCCTACGGCGCCCGCGGCGTCGGCGAGCCGCCGGTCGTCCCCACCGCGGCCGCCATCGCCAACGCCATTGCCGATGCCTGCGGCGCGCGACCGACGGAGCTGCCGATGACGCCGCCCCGAGTGCTCGAAGCGCTCAACGGAGCCGCGTAGGAGACGCGACGCGGGCTCAAGCTCCTAGAATGCGGCGAAGATGGTCCGCCGCGGAATCGATGCCTGGGCGCTGGGGGCGGCCGTCGTTCTCGGGGCGACCGCGCTCGCCGCGCCGATTCTCGGCATAGCGGCCTGGCAACCCGCCGCGATGGCGGGAGCGGTGGCCGCCGGTCTGCTCTACGTCGTCTGCCGCGTTCTGGCCCTCGAGCCTCTGCTCGAACGCGCGGCCGGCGCCCGCCGACCGCCGCTCGTTTTCCTGCTGCTTCCCTTCGGCTTCTACCTTGCCCTGATCCCCTGGTCGATCAAGGAGCGGGCCCCCGACGGCGACGAGCCCTGGTTCCTCCTCACCACGCACAGCATCGCCCACGACTTCGACCTCGATCTCGCGAACAACTACCGGGATCAGGACTCGCTTGCGTTCATGCCCCGCGCGATCGAGCCCCAGCCGGGCGATCGCGAAACGAGCAGCGGAACCATCCGCGCGCGCCACGGCGCCGTACTGCAGGCGGTCATGGCCCCTGCGTACCGCCTGGGCGGCCGGGCGGGCGCGATGGTCGTGATCGCCGCGCTGGCCGCCCTGGGCGCCTGGCTGCTGCTTGATCTGACGGCGTTCAGCCCGGACGCCCGGGCGCGACTTGCTGCCTACGCGACCTTCACTTTCGCCGCGCCGTTCCTGATCTACAGCCAGCAGATCTGGGCCGAGGTCGCCGCCGTCCTGCTCGCGGTGGCCGCGTTCCGGTGGATCGACCGTCTCACAACAGGCGGCGGGAGTCCGACGACCGAAACGGGACGGGCGGAATGGGCGACATGGGCGCTCCTCGCCCTGTCGCTGGCGGTGCTGCCTGCGATCAAGCTCCGGCTCGCCCTGGTCAGCGCCGCGCTAGCGCTGATCTTCGTGTTCCGCCTCGCCCCGGCCCACCGACGCCGGGGACTTCTCGTCCTGGCAGCGGTCGGCGTACCCTCCGCCGTGCTGGTGCTGTGGTCGAACCGCACCGTGTCCGGCAGCGTGCTTGGCATGCACTCGTGGGCCGAACTGGAGGTCTACCGGCAACCGGTCTCCCAGCTTGCGCTCGGGATGAACGGGCTGTTCTTCGACCTCGCCTACGGTCTGGTCGCCTGTGCGCCGATCTGGCTGCTCCTGTTTCCCGCCGCGGTAGCCAGCTTCAGGCGCAACCGTCGGCTCCTGTTCGAAGTCGCGCTGATTGCCGTGCCCACGCTGCTCCTCGTCGCCTCGCGCCGCGAGTGGTACGGCGGCTGGTCGCCTCCGTTCCGCTATGGCCTCGTCGTCCTCCCGTTCCTCGCCCTGCTGCTGGTGCCCCTCTTCGAGCGAACGACCGCCGCGGGGCGCGAGGGCGCCACGGTTTCAGCGACCCGCTCGCCAGCGGCCGGCATCGTCGCCCTCGCCCTGGCGCTGGCGCTCCTGTCAGGCGCCCTGACCGTCCTGTTCGTCGTGGAACCGGGATGGACCTACAACCTTGCGGACGGGCGCCACCACTTCCTTCACCACCTGGAGGCGCGAACCAGCCTCGACATCGCCCGCTTCCTGCCGTCGGCCACCCGGTCCCGCGCGGCAACCTGGATCCTGCCGGCGTTGGCGATCGGCTTGGCCATTCTCGCGACGCGCGCGCACCGGAGAACCGCGGCGGCGGCGTGCGCCGGCATGCCGGTCCTGCTCCTGGCCGCCCTGCCGGTGCTCGCGGACTCCCTGCCCACGCGGCGCCTGGAGATCGAAAGCGCGGCGGTTCATCGAACCGGGGGCAACCAGGAGCCGGAGCGCTGGACGCTGGACCGAACGCGCTACCCCGAAGCCTGGGTGCTGCCTGAAGGTAGCCGGGCCGAGTCGACGGTGATCCCGGGCGGCGACCGAGTCGAACTGACCGTCACGCTCCGCACGATCCGGAACCGCCCCGCGCCCCTCACCCTGATCGCCCGGGCCGGCGCTCAGGAACTCGGCCGCCTGACCTTCGCTGAAGGAAGCGATGACGGCTGGCAGAGCCGCACGCTGGCGACGGCGCCGTGGCCGGCGGACGCTCCACTCGTTCTGGAGGTCCCGCCCGGCGACGTGGCACCGGCGAACGGCCTGGCGATCGACCGGGTCGACCTGCGCTGGGACTAGCGGGCCCCGCTCAGGTCAGGGCCGGACTTCGTAGTAGAGGTTGGCCGGGTCGTCGAAGTCGTGCATCCGGAAGCGGGTGAAGCCGCCTTCCCGCACCATCCGCTCCGCCACGACCGGATTGAAGCCCAGCGTTCCCAGGCCCATGCCGTCCGGCTCGGACAGGGCCGACGACATGCAGGCGGAGACGGAGAAGCCGTAGAGCATCGCGAGCACCGGGTTGCGCACGTTGTCCTCGAACCGCGGACTGCTGCGAATGTCCTTGATCAGCCAGGTGCCGTCATCCCGGATGGCGCCGCGGATGGCGGCGATCACGAGATCCGGCCGCGTCATGTCGTGGACGCAGTCGAAGGTCACGACCAGGTCGAAGCTCGGCTCGCGGGGCAGGTCCTCGCCGCGAGCGATCTTCCAGTCGACGTTCGTGACGTCCGCTTCCCGGGTGCGCTCACGGGCGATGTCGATCGCGTGGGCGGACGGGTCGTAGCCGGTGAAACGCGATTGAGGGAAGGCGTTCGCCAGGGACAGGAGCGCCACGCCGCCGCCGCAGCCGACGTCGATGACGTCGATTCCCGCCCGGAGGCGCTCCTCGACGCCGTCGAGCGCCGGAATGATCCGCGGCACCAGGGCCTGCCGGGTCCAGGGGCCGAGCATCCGCTCGGTGCGATGCGCGGCGCAGGGACCAAGCTGTTGATAGGACAGTCCGACTCCGGTCCTGAACGCCTCCGCCGTTCCGTCGATCACGTCATGCTCGGGCGGGTAGCCGAACGCGCCGGCGGCGAAGGCCACGGAGTTCTCCTCGTCCGCGAGCACCGCCGCGGCAACGCCGTTCAGTTCGAAGCGCGGCTCGCCGCCGTTCCCGGCGCCGTGGTACTCGAGCAGTCCCGCGGCCGCCTGGCCGTGCAACCACTCGCGCAACCAGCGCTCCTTGAGCCCGCTGGCTTCGGCCAGCTCCGTCGGGGTCACCGGCCCCAGGCCCTGCAGGGTGCGGTAGATACCCAGCCGGTCGCCGAGGTGAATCATCAGCGAAACGAGCTCGCCCTGCTTGAACTGCCACACCTTCAGGGCGAAGGCGCCGACCTGTTCCGGGTCGAGCCGTCCGTAGAGAGACTGCGTACCGCTGTCGTCGTCCGTCATCTCGGCCTTCTCCTCACTGGGGTCCGCGGGAAACGGGCCGCACGGTATCATCGCCGCCCGCAAGAACAGCCTCGTTCCGGAGTCCTGGCGACTCCTGGAACGTCTCAGGAGATCGTCCATGCCAGCCAACTCCGTCACCGCCCGCCAACCGGCCCTCCGCATCGCCATCGGAGTTCTCGCCTTGCTGCCGGGGGCCTTCCCGCTCGCAGCCCAGAAGGGTGGAGCGCAGGCGCCGCTCCCCGACCACTGGCCGGCCGCCACCCCGGTGGGCGACGGCGCGGGCCCGGTCGACCAGGAGTTGCTGGAAGCCGCGCCGACAAGGGAATCCTGGCTGCACTACGGCGGCAACTACGCAAGCTGGCGCCACTCTCCGATCACCGAACTCACGCCGTCGAGCGCCTCGGACCTGCGCCTCGCCTGGATCGCGCAAACGGGCGCTTCGGGTCAGCTCGAGTCGTCTCCCGTGATCTACGACGGCGTCCTCTACCTGACCTCCTCGATGAACCGACTGCTCGCCTACGACGCGGCAGACGGCTCGCTGCTCTGGCGGTACGACCACCAGAACCCGTCCGACCTGCGGATCTGCTGCGGGCCGGTGAACCGTGGCGTCGGCATCGCCGGCGACCTCGTCGTCATGGGTACGCTGGATGCGCGTCTGCTGGCCTTCGACCGCAAGACGGGCGAGCTTGCCTGGGACACCGAGGTCATTCCCTACGCGAAGGGTTTCTCGATCACGTCGGCCCCGCTCATCGCGGAAGGCGTGGCCGTCATCGGCATCGGCGGCGGCGAGTACGGCGTGCGCGGCTTCTTCGACGGCTACGACGTGGAAACCGGCGAGCGACTCTGGCGCCACTACACGGTGCCCGACGCGGGCGAACCCGGCGTCGAGACCTGGGCGGGCGAGTCGTACAAGACGGGCGGCGCCGCAACCTGGGCGACCGGAAGCTACGACCCGGCAACGAAGACACTGTTCTGGACCACCGGCAACCCCTCTCCGGACTGGAACGGCGACACCCGCCTCGGCGACAACCTCTACAGCGACAGCGTGCTGGCAGTCGACATCGAGACCGGCGAACGCAAGTGGTACTTCCAGTTCACGCCGCACGACGTCTGGGACTACGACGGGAACTCCGAGGTCTGGCTGGTCGACGTGCAGGTCAACGAGCAGACGATTCCCGCCCTGGTCCAGGCCAACCGGAACGGCTACTTCTACGTGCTGGACCGCCGCGACGGCGGCTTCCTGCACGCGAGCCAGTACGTTCACCAGTTGAACTGGGCGACCCTGGACGAGAACGGCCGGCCGGTCGTCGACCCGGCGATGTTGCCGGCGGACGAGCCAACGCAACGCGTCTGTCCCGGCCTTGCCGGCGGCAACAACGCGGCCTACGCAGGCGCCTACAGCCCCGAGACCGGCCTCGCCTACGTGCCGACGATCGAGAGCTGCATGATGTTCCGCAAGGGCGCGGTCGTCTTCGTCGAAGGCATCCCCTTCATGGGCGGCGAGCCGGTCCCCGTGGACACCGCCGAGGGCAAGTCCTACGGCCACCTGGCCGCGATCGACGTCAGCACCGGCGAGACGAAATGGATGTACCGCGATCCGGTGCCGATGCTCGCCGGCGTGCTGAGCACCGCGGGCGGCCTGGTCGTCACCGGCAACGCCTCCGGCCACCTGCTCGGCTTCGACGCCGAGACGGGCGAAGAGGTATGGCGCTACAACACGGGGTCCGGCATCCGCAGCCATCCGGTCGCGTACCAGTACGAGGGTCGGACCTTCCTCGCCGTGGGATCGGGCGGAGGAGGCGTCGTCCAGACCGTCGTCGGCACGGCGCCGTCGCTGCCGGAAGGCAGCGTACTGCTCGTGTTCGAACTTCCGTCCGGTCCCTGACGGCCCGCGGACCGGCGGAGAACGTTCCCCGTGAAGCAAGGGTCCACCAAAGTGAAGGCCGTAGCCGGGCGCGGCGCCCGCGACGGCTCCGGCAAAGCTCCCAGGGCGCCAGCCATCCGGGCGAGCTTCCGGTTGGCGGCGCTGGCGGTACTGCTGTGGGCGGCGCCTTCCCTCCAGGCAGCCGAGCTCCGAGTCTGCCTGCTGGAGGACGACCTTCCCCGCGCTCACCGGGCCGAAGCCAGCGGCTTCGACCACGACCTCTTCCAGGCGGCGGCGGAGCGCATGGGCCGCACCTTCACGCCGGTCTGGCAGCCGACGGCGCCGCCCTACTCCGAGATCGACGACACGGACCTTCCGTTCGACGAACTGCTCGACGGAGATTGCGACATCGTGCCTTCGGTCCCCGGACAACTGGCGCTCGGCCGGCTGGCGACGGCCGTGGACCTGAGCCCGCCGTACTACGCGGCCGCTTTCGAGATCTACCTGCCCGGCAGGGAGGACCTCGACTGGAGCGACCTGCCCGGCCTCGTCGGCGAGCGCAAGGTCGCGGTGCGCCTGCAGTCTCTGGCCCACTTCGCCGCCGAAGCCGCGGGACTCGACTGGACCTCGCAACCGACCGCGGCCGAGGTTGCGAGCGCCGTGGACAGCGGCCGCGCAGCCGCGGCTCTCATCTTCGGGCCGGCGCTGGCGAGCCTGGAGAAGCAACCGGTCAGAGCCTTCGATCCGCCCCCCGGCCTGCGCTTCAACGAACACGCCGCCGTCCGGGCGGGCGACCCGCTCGGCGACGAGCTTTCCCGCGTGCTCGGGGAGCTCAAACGAGAGGGTGTTCTCGGGCGTCTCGGCGAACGCTACGGCATCATCCGCCTCGAACCCTTCCCCACCGTGTCCTCGCCGGAGACGATCCGCGCGCTCGGCATCGGCGGCCCCTGACCGACACGATCTCCTGAGGAGCAACGCCTTGTCCACGAGCAGCAACGAACCGCGTACCGCCTCAGTTCACCTCCTGGCGCTCGTCGCCGTGGCCACGCCGCTGGTGCTCGCCGCTTGCGCCACCGGCGGCGGGGCAGCGTCCGAGCAGCCCGTGGCGCCGGCAACCAGAGAAGCTCCAACCGCAGCGGCTACCGAGTCCCCGGCGGTTGGCGGAGCCGCTCCGGCCGAAGCGTCCACCGAGGCCGCGGAGGCCGCCCCGGGGGCTCCTCTCGGCCCCGCCGAGGCGGCAGCCGCTTCGTCACCAGTCGCCGCCTACCTGGAAGACCCCGCGGCGATCACTGCCGGCCGGCGCATGTTCCGGGCCGTCTGCACCGGCTACTGCCATTCGACGACCCCCGGCGTCACCAAGGACGCCCCGAACCTCTTCGACTGCAACTGGGACCACGGCAACACGGACGCCGACCTCTACCGCGTGATCAACCAGGGCGTGCCGGACACGGAGATGCTCCCCTTCGAGGGCAAGATCCCCGAGGACACGATCTGGCAGGTGATCGCCTACGTGCGCTCCAACAGCCTGGACTGCGGCTGATCCCAAGCCCCCTGATCCACAGACGAAACCACCTTCCGCAAAAGAGGACTGGTTTGGTCCTTGACAAAGGGTACCAACTTGGTTCAATTTAGGGCCATGCTCGACACGAAGCCTTCCAGCGGCGGGCCCCGCCAGAGTCTGGAGACCGATCCCATGACCCTCCCGTTCCTGCCGCTTGACCGTTTCCCTACCGTCGCGCTCGGCCTGTGCTGCATCCTGCTCTTCGGCGCGGCGCCGATCCTGAGCCAGGAAGCCTCCCCGTCCGCCAGCGAACCTGAGACAGAGGCCGAGGGTCCCGCCGGTGACACGACCTTCCTCGACGAGGTGACCGTCACCGCGGGCCACGTCCCCGCCTCGCTGCGCGACACCCCCGGGCACGTCTCCATCGTCACCGACCAAGACATCGAGGATCACCTGTACGAGGACATCGCGGACCTCGTGAAGTACGAACCCGGCGTCTACGTCGAGGGCGACTCGACCCGCCTGGGTCTCAACGGCTTCAACATCCGCGGCATCGGCGGCAACCGCGTCCTGACCCAGGTCGACGGCGTGCCGAACGCGGAGCAGTTCGACTTCGGACCCTTCAACGTCCACCAGCAGGCGATCGACATCGACACGCTGAAGTCGGCGGAGATCGTCCGCAGCGCCGGATCGGCGCTCTACGGCAGCGACGCGGTCGGCGGCGTGATTTCCCTGATCACGAAGAACCCGTCCGACTACCTCGGCGCCGGCAGCCGCCACTTCGGCCTGAAGGCCGGCTTCGACGGCCGCAGCCAGGATTCGAACCTGAACCTCAGTCTGGCCGGCGGCGGCGAGACGGGGCGGGCCTCACTCTTCATCAGTTCGAGCAACGGCAACGAACTGGACAACGCCGGCGAGACCGGCGGCCGCGGCGCCGACCGGGATCTGCCGAATCCGCAGGAGCGGGAGCGCCTCCAGGCCCTGGGCAAGGCCGCCTACGACATCTCCACCGGCAATACGCTGCGAGCCACGTTCGAGCTGAACACCGCCGACGTGGAAACGGACGTGCTTTCCGCCCTCGGCACCAGCCGCCTCGGCCCGTTCACGATCACGAACTTCAACGTCCTGGCCAACGACACGCAGGACCGCAACCGGGCTTCGCTGGAGCAGGTGGTCACGAACAGCGGAGCCATCGATCAGTGGAGCTGGAGGATCAACACCCAGAACGTGGACACCGCACAGAACGTCACCGAACACCGCCTGTTCGCCGCGTTCGGTCCGCCCCTCGAAACGAACCGCAACGGCGATCTATGGTTCGAACAGAAGAGTTTTGGCGCCGAGATCAACGGCCTCGCGGAATCAGGAAACGGCGGTTCCTTCAGCAGCGCCTTCTACTTCGGCGGCAGCATCCTGGCCGACGAGTTCGACATGCTCCGCGACCGGATCGAGCACGATCTCTCCGGCAGGGTCGTGCCCACCCAGCTCGTTTTCCCGAGCAAGTACTTCCCGCAGACCGATACGGAAGAGACCGGCGCCTACGCCCAGGCCGAACTACGCTGGAACCGGATGACTCTCATCCCCGGGGTCCGCTACGACCGCTTCGTCGTCGACGCCGACCCGAGCGACGATGTCTACATCGCCGCGGGCGGGCTGCCGGCGGCCAGCCTCGACGCGGACGCCGTTTCACCCAAGCTCGGCGCGGCGTTCGAACTCCACCGAACGACCACACTGACCGCCCAGTACGCGGCCGGCTTCCGCGCGCCGCCCTACAGCTCGATCAACACCGGATTCACCAACCTGGCCGGCGGCTACCAGACGCTCGCCAACCCCGGTCTCGATCCGGAGACCAGCGACAACTTCGAGCTCGGCCTGCGCTGGAGCGCCGGCGGCACGAGCTGGAGCGTGAACGGCTTCCGCAACCTCTACGAGGACTTCATCGAGTTCCAGACCGTCGGCTTCAACCGGCCACTCAACGTGGTCGAGTTCCAGAACGTGAACCTGACGGAAGTCGAGATCGACGGCGTCGAGTTCCGGCTCGAGTCGCGCCTGGGCGACAACGTGCTGCTTCGCGCGGCCTACGCCCACATCGACGGCCACGACACGACCGGCGAGATGGACGTTCCGCTGGCCTCGATCGCTCCCAACGAGGGCGTGCTGGGCCTGCGCTACCTGGCCGATTCCGCCCGCTGGGGCCTCGACGGCTCGATCCGCCTGGTCGACGACCGGGACCCGGCGAAGGTCCCGGAGGGTGAACACGTTCCGGATGGCTACGAAGTCGTCGACCTCGTCGCGTTCTTCGCCCTGCCCGCCGACATGAAGCTGCGGGTCGGCCTGCTCAACGCGACGGACGAGGCCTACTTCGAGTCCTGGCACGTCCGCGGCCGTCAGGCGAACGACCCGGGCCTGCTGCTCTACTCGAGTCCTGGGCGAAACGTCGTCGCCTCGCTCTCTTACAACTGGTAGGGCCGGCTGGCCCTCCGGATCGCGGGGCCGGGCTGCTGCCGGTCCGGCGCCCGGCCGGGGACTCGCTGCTACCGTTGACCGCGTCCATGAAGAAGGGCCGGACAACGGCGCAGCCGGTCACCCGCCGGCAGATGATGGCGGCGGCCGGCGCCGCGGCGGCGTTGCCCGTCGCCGCCTCTCCCGTGCTCGCCATCCAGCCCTCCGGAGCGGCCGAACGGTCGCTGCGCGTCGAGGAAATGACGCTCTCTTTCGTGCGGGTGAGCGAACGGACCACCTGGATGTTCGTCCACCTGCGCACGAACCTCGGCCTCTCAGGCCTCGGCGAGTGCTCCGTCGGCAGACGGAGCGAACTGCCGGAGCTCAAGGAGGCGTTCGAGGCCGCCCGCGGCCGCTCGCCCTTCGACATCGAGGCCTACCGCGCCGCCGGGCGCGAACTCGCGGCCACCGGCGGCATCCTCGAGGCGACCGCCTTCTCCGCCATCGAGCAGGCGCTCTGGGACCTGGTCGGCAAGGCCGTTGACGCGCCGGTCCACGAATTGACCGGCGGCCTGCTGCACCAGAGTCTGCCCGCCTACGCGAACATCAACCGTGTCACCCGGGAACGCACGCCCAAGGGCTTCGCGGCAAACGCCCGCGCCGCGGTCGAAGACGGTTTCGCCGCGATCAAGGCCGCTCCGTTCGACGGCTTCCCGGCACTCGACGCGCCCGCGACGGAAGTGGCCGCGGCCACGGACCTCGGCGTCGCCTGCGTCGAGGCGATCCGCGCCGCCGTCGGGCCGGAGGTGGACCTCCTGATCGACTGCCACAGCTTCTTCGACGTCGAGCTGGCAGTTGACGTCGCGCGGCGGCTCGAGCCCCAGAGTCTCGCCTGGTACGAAGAGCCGGTCGCGCCCACCGATGTCGCCGCGACGAAGGCCATCGAACGCGCCATCAGACAGCGAATGGCCGGCGGCGAGTTCCTGTTCGGGATCGAGGGCTTTGGCCCGCTGTGCCGGGAACGCGCGGTCGATGTCATCATGCCGGACGTGAAGCACTGCGGCGGCCTCCTCGAAGCACGCAAGATCGCCGCCGTGGCCGAGCTCGACGGCGTCGCCGTGTCGCCGCACAACCCGAGCGGCCCGGTCGCCACCGCCGCCTCGGCCCAGCTATGCGCCGGACTGCCCAACTTCGAGATCCTCGAGATGCAGTGGGGCGAAGCCGCCTGGCGCGGCGACCTCGTCGAGCCGCCGGAGCGCTTCGAGGAGGGCTCGATCGCGGTTCCCGAAGGGCCCGGCCTCGGCATCGAACTGAATGCCGCCGTGGCGCGCGAGTACGCCTGAGGACGGCGGATATAGTCCCGTCCGCCTCCCACTTCCCGACATACACACGCGTCCAGACTGCCCGCGGAGAACGCCGTGCTCGAGATCCAGACGATCCCCGTCCTGAGCGACAACTACTCCTACGTACTCCACGAGACGGGTAGCGGCAAGACGGCGGTCGTCGATCCGCCGGAAACCGGGCCGATCGAAGCGGCGCTCTCCGCCAGCGGTTTCGGCATCGACTGGATCGTCCTCACCCACCACCACATGGACCACATCGCCGCCGTACCGGAACTGAAGGCGAAGTACGGCTGCCAGGTGGTCGGGCCCGCCGCCGACGAGCACCGGATTCCGGGGCTCGATCTGACCGTCAGGGAAGGCGACCGCTTCCGGCTCGGCGAAGCCGAAGCAGAGGTGTTCGACACTCCCGGTCACACGACGGGCCACATCACGTACTGGTTCGAGGAAGACCGGGCGCTGTTCTGCGCCGACACCCTGTTCGCCCTTGGCTGCGGCCGGGTATTCGAGGGCACGATGGAGCAGATGTGGGAATCGCTCGCCAAGCTGCGGGCCCTGCCCGACGACGCGGTCGTCCACTGCGGCCACGAGTACACGCTCTCCAACGCCCATTTCGCGATCACCGTCGATCCCGACAACGAAGAGCTCATGGAACGCGCCGCGGAGATCGAGGAGTTGCGGCGGGAAGGCAAGCCCACCGTGCCCTCGAACCTGGGGCTCGAGAAGCGGACCAACCCGTTCCTGCGTCCCGACGATCCCGGGATTCGGGCCCTGCTGGGGATGCCGAACGCCTCGGACGCCGAGGTCTTCGGCGAGATCCGGACCCGCAAGGACAACTCCTGACAATACGATCCGGCAGATGGGTCGAGCGACGCCTCCCGTCTTCACCAAGGTAGGAATCACCCGCATGAACGAGCAGGAAGCGGCCTGGCTGGCCCGAACCCGGGAAGAGCCGATCGATCCGGAGCAGGAGATCTGCGACCCCCACCACCACCTCTGGGACTACCCGGAGTCGCGGTACATGCTGGAGGAGCTCCACGGCGACACCGGAGCCGGCCACAACGTGACCTCGACCGTCTTCGTCGAGTGCGCCTCCGGCTACCGCGAGGACGGTCCCGAAGAGATGCGGGTCGTCGGCGAGACCGACTTCGTCCTCGAGGTGGCCGAACGCAGCGATGGCGGCGGCGCCTCGATCGCCGGCATCGTCAGTCACGCCAACATGCTCCTGGGCGCTCAGGCCAAGGCCGTCCTCGAAGCCCACATCGAGGCCGGGGGCGGCCGCTTCCGCGGCATCCGCCACTCCGCCGCCTACGACCCGAGCCCGGACATCCGCGTGTCCCACTCCAAGCCGCCGCCGAGCATGCTGCTGCGCTCCGACTTCCGGCGCGGCTTCGCCTGCCTCGGGCCGCTCGATCTCTCCTTCGACGCCTGGCTCTACCACCCGCAGATCGATGAACTGACCGATCTCGCCCACGCCTTTCCCGACACCCGGATCATCCTGGACCACGTCGGCGGGCCTCTCGGCATCGGGCCGTACAAGGGCCGCCGCCGCGAGGTCGAGGCCGCCTGGCGCAAGTCGATCACCGAGCTTGCCCGCTGCGAGAACGTCGTCGTCAAGCTCGGCGGGCTGCCGATGAAGATCTGCGGCCTCGGCTGGCACAAGCAGGAGGCGCCGCCGTCGTCCGCGGAGACCGCCGAGGCCCACCGCCCCTACTACCTCCACTGCATCGACCGCTTCGGAGTCGACCGCTGCATGTTCGAGTCGAACTTCCCGGTCGACCGCGCCGGCGGCGCCTACACGCTGCTCTGGAACTCCTTCCAGCGCATCGTGGCGGACTTCTCCGACGACGAGAAGGCGGCCCTCTTCCGCGACACGGCCCGCCGCGTCTACCGCCTCGATCCCTGAACCGGAGTTTTCGTCCGGGCGTCCTCATGCCTCGACTGGAGAAGACGCTCGACGAGGTGCGCCGCCTGCTCGCCGACGCGGGCGTCGCATCCGAGCTGCATGGCGACGGCGACTTCACGTGTCGCTCGGTCGCATCCCTCGAGCAGGCCGGGCCGGACCAACTGTCCTTCGCCAAGGACGAGCGGACGCTGAACGCCACGAACACCCGTGCCGGCGCGCTCCTCGTGCCGGCGGCAACGACCCGTCTGGCTGCCCACCAGATTGCCGTCGACGATCCCTTCGCCGCCTTCGTCGTCGTGCTTCGCCACATCGACCGGGAACGCCGCCGGGAAGACGCGGGCGTTCATCCGTCCGCCGTCGTCGCCGCCAGCGCCTCCCTCGGCGCCGACGTGTCCATAGGCGCCGGCGTCACGGTGCGTGACGGCGCCGCAGTCGGCGACCGCACCGTGCTCCACGCGAACGCCTGCGTCGGACCGCGGAGCCGCGTCGGCAGCGACTGCGTCCTGTTTCCCAACGTCGTCGTCATGGAGGACGTGACGATCGGCGACCGCGTCGTCGTTCACGGCGGCACGGTGATCGGCTGCGACGGCTACGGCTACCTTCAGCGCGACGGCCGGCACGTCAAGATCCCCCAGGTCGGCACCGTGACGATCGGCGACGACGTGGAGATCGGCTCCCAGGTCACGATCGACCGGGCGGCGCTCGACGCGACGGTGATCGGCCGCGGCTCCAAGCTCGGCGACCTGGTCCACATCGCCCACAACACGATCGTCGGCGAGCACTGCCTGATCCTGCCCCTGGCCAAGACGGCGGGCGGCGCCAGGCTCGGCGACGGCGTCGTCCTGGCCGGAGGCGCCGGCGCCGCGGACGGTGTGGTGGTCGGCGACGGCGCGATGCTCGGCGGCAACACGATCAGCTACCGCGACGTGCCGGCCGGCGCCGTCCTGTACGGCGATCCAGCCCGGCCCAAGTCGCGGCAGTTGCGTATCGAGGCGGTGTTGAACCGCCTGCCGCAGATGGAGCGCGACCTCCGCGCGCTGCTGCGACGCATGGAACGCCGGAGCGAGACGGAATGAGGAGGACGACGTGAGCTGGCGGTCCGAGATCGATGAACTGAAGCGTCGCCGTGAACTGGCGCGGGAGATGGGAGGCGCGGACAAGGTCGAACGCCAGCACCACTTCGGCAAGCTGACCATCCGCGAACGCATCGACGCGATGATCGACGCCGGCAGCTTCCACGAGATCGGCGAGATCGCCGGTCGCGCCGAGTACACGGAGGACGGCGAACTCGTGTCCTTCCGGCCTTCGAACTTCGTCTTCGGCGTCGGGGAGATCGACGGCCGTCCGGCCATCGTCTCCGGCGACGACTTCACGGTGCGCGGCGGTTCGGCCGACGCCTCGATCCCCGCCAAGCGGACGCGGTCGGAAGGTCTGGCGCTCGAAATGAAGCTCCCCCACGTACGCCTGGTCGACGGCATGGGCGGCGGCGGCTCGGTCAAGACGATCGAGATGGCGGGCCGCACCTACATACCCGAGCTTCGAAGCTGGGAAGTCGTCGTGCGGCACCTGGCGGTCGCTCCATCCGTGTCCCTGGCGCTCGGCTCGGTCGCCGGCATCGGCGCCGCCCGGGTCTGCACCGCCCACTACTCGGTCATCGTCCGCGACACGGCCCAGATGATGATCGCCGGCCCGGCCCTGGTCGAATGGGCCGGCGGCGGCACAGTGCCCAAGGAAGAACTCGGACACGCCCGCATCCACACCGCGAACGGAGCGATCGACGACGCGGTGGACACCGAGGCCGAGGCGTTCGACCGCGCCCGCCGGTTCCTCTCCTACCTGCCGACCAACGTCGATCAGCTGCCGCCGCGGCTTCCCGAATCGGAGCGCGGCGACGACCCGGAGCGCCGCGATCCGGACCTGCTCGACTTCGTGCCGCGCGACCCGAAGCGCACCTACCGGATGCGCGAACTGCTCGGCCGGATCGTCGACCGTGGCTCCTTCTTCGAGATCGGCCGCGACTGGGGCCGGTCGATCATCACCGGCCTGGCGCGCCTGGACGGCTGGCCGATCGCGATCTTCGCCGAGGACGTGAACGTCTACGGCGGCGGCTGGGACGCCGACTCCTGCCGCAAGCTCTCCCGGCTGATCGACCTGGCATCGACCTTCCACCTGCCGCTGCTCCACCTCGAGGACTGTCCCGGCTTCCTGATCGGCCGCGAGTCCGAACACACCGCCACGATCCGTTTCGGCTCCCAGGTCCTGGCGGCGCTGGGACAGTGCACGACGCCCTTCTGCTGCGTGGTGATCCGAAAGGCCTTCGGCGTCGCCGGCGGCGCCAACCACAAGCCGGGCAGCCACCATTTCCGCTACGCCTGGCCCTCAGGCGACTGGGGTTCGCTGCCGATCGAAGGCGGCATCGAGGTCGCCTACAAGGCGGAACTCGCCGAAGCCGAGGACTACGACGCCCACCTGAAGCGGATCAAGGAACGCCTGAACCGCGTTCGCTCGCCGTTCCGCTCGGCCGAGTACTTCGAGATCGAGGAGATCATCGACCCGCGCGACACGCGGCCGATCCTCTGCCGCTGGGCCAACCTGGTCGCGGAGTCGGTGCCGGTCGGCCGGCAGGCCTTCACTTACCGGCCCTGAGCGGGAGGCATACACTAGGACGCCCTGCCCCGGGGCGACCCACCGTGCGCAGCCGCGTCCTCATCCGAGCCTTCCTCATCGCAGCCGTCGCGCTGTTCCTCGCCGGCGGCACGGCATCGGCCGCCAAGAAGAAGCGGCCACCCTGCGAGGACGGACGCCAACCCGCGGTCGAGAACCTGCCGCCCCAGCACCGGCAATGGACCGAGGAAGTCGCCCTGCTGCTCAGCGACGAGGAGATCCAGTCCTTCCTCTGCCTGTCCCAGGACTACCAGCGGGACGCCTTCATCGCCGAGTTCTGGAAGGCGCGCGACCCCTATCCCGACACGGCGCGCAACGAGTTCCGGGAGCACTGGAGCGAGCGGCTGTCCATGGTCCGCCAGTTGTTCGAGAACACGGACGACGAGCGGGCGCGTTACTACCTGCTGAACGGGCCGCCCGGCGTCCACGTGGAGATCTGTCCCCGGCGCTCGGCGACGAGCATCGAGGCCTGGTTCTACGGCTTCCAGGACCTGAGCGAGGTGATGGGCGCGATCTTCTCCCGACGGCTCCGGCCGGACCAGTACGCGGTCATCTTCTACCGGCGGCTCGGCGTCGGCCCCTGGCGGGCGTGGTATCCGAGCGAAGAGCTCAGCATCTCGGCCCTCCAGCCGGGCGGGCGGCTCGACCTGCCGGGCGGCGGCATCGGCGGTCTCCGCAGGGAGGACCTCGGCGCCGGCTGCAAGGAGGAGGAGCTCGGGTACGCGCTCCGGATCATTCAGATCCTGAATGACTGGGGCGGCATGCTCGGCTTCTTCTACGAGCGGATGATCGGCGAGAAACTGGAACCGATCGAAGCGCCGTCCGACGAGTGGCTGCGCACGTTCGAGTCCTATTCGACCGACCTGCCGTCCGGCGCGCCGGAACTGGCCGCCGCGCTCGACGTCTCCTTCCCGGGCCGCAAGGAGAGCCGGACCGTGGTCCAGACCCTGGTTCAGGTCGAACCGGAGGGCGCCACCCTCGCCGACCTCGCCGGCGCCCGCTCCTACGCCTTCGAGCTGATCGGGGAGGTCCTGCGGGCGGACGCGGACACCGGCGCGGACCGGCTGTTCGAGAGCTTCCGCTACCGCTTCGAGTTCCCGGTCGAAGGCGGCGAGGCGACCGTCGAGACGCAACCGGCCATGCCCCTCGTCGCTCAGCGCTACCTGCGCCCCGGCGAGTACAAGCTGATCCTGCGCGTCGACGACCTGAACGGCGACGCGGTGTGGCGTCACGCGGAACCGCTCGAGGTGCCGAGAGTCGAAGCGGCCGCGGGCTGGACGGAGGCCGACCTGGAGCCGATCTTCGCCGAGGCGAACCGCTCTCTTGCCTCCGGGGAGCCGACGATCCGGATCATCCCGCCGGGTGGAGAACTCGTCTCCGGTTACTTGCGCTTCGATACGGCCGTCACCGGCCCGGTCGACAGGGTGCGCTTCACCCTCGACGACAAGGACCTGTTCACGACCAGGCGAGCGCCCTACAGCGTCGACGTCCGGCTGGGCGAACTCCCCCGCAGCCAGATGCTGCGCGCGATCGCCTACGACGCCGAACGCAACCAGATCGCCAGCGACTCCTACCTGATCAACGGTTCTCCTCACCGCTTCGACGTCCGCATCATCGAACCGATCCCGGGCCACGACTACAGCAACAGCCTTCGCATGCGGGCCCACGTCACCGTCCCCGAGGGTCGCAGCCTGGAGGAGCTCCAGGTCTTTCGCAACGCCGACCAGGTGGCCACGCTCTACGAGGAGCCCTTCACCGTCCCGATCGAACTGCCCGGCGGGAGGGAACTCACGATCATCCGGATCGTGGGCAAGCTGCTCGACGCCGAAGGGCCGGCGGCCTTCGTCGAGGACACGGCGATCATCAACGGACCGGCGACCCTCGAGGAAGTGCAGGTCGACTTCGTCGAGCTCTACACGACGGTCGACGACCGCGACCGGCGGCCGCTGCTCGACCTCGGCCAGGACGCCTTCCAGGTGCTGGAAGACGGCGTGCCCCAGGAGATCCTCCGCTTCGAACGGGTCGACGACACGCCGCTGGTGGGCACCATCCTGCTCGACGTCTCGGCCTCGATGGAGGAACGCCTCGCGGAGTCCGTCAAGGCCGCCGCCGACTTCTTCCAGCAGGTGATCACCGAGCGCGACGAACTCTCCATCGTCACCTTCAACGACCGGCCGCACCTCGCATCGCCTTTCACCCGCGACCGGATCGAGTTCGCCAAGGGCCTGATGGGGCTCCGCGCCGAGCGCGGCACGGCGCTCTACGACAGCCTCATCTTCACCCTGTACCACCTGAACGGACTGCCCGGCCAGCGCGCCGTGCTGCTGCTCTCGGACGGCGTCGACGAACACAGCCGCTACGACCTCGACGACGCCCTGGAGTACGCCCGCCGCTCGGAAGCCGCCATCTACGCGATCGGCCTGGCCCTCCCCAGGAAGGCGAAGGAGAGCCCGAAGAAGGTACTGGAACAGTTGGCTCTGGAGACCGGCGGTCGCGCCTTCTTCGTGGAGAGCACGAGCGAACTCGCCGCCGTGTACGACCAGATCGGCCTCGAACTGCGCTCGAAGTACTTCCTCGCCTACCAGTCCTCGAGCACCGCTCCCTCGGACGCGTTCCGCCGGGTCGAAGTGGTGGTCGACGAGAGAGGCGCCAGGGCGCGGACGATCCGCGGTTACTACCCGTAGTGACGGGGCGTACACGCTGCGGCTGGGTCAACGACGACCCGCTCTACATCGCTTACCACGACGAGGAGTGGGGCGTTCCGCTCCACGACGACCGCCGGCTCTTCGAGATGCTGGTCCTGGAGGGGGCCCAGGCCGGGCTGAGCTGGTACACGATCCTCAAGAAGCGTGACGGGTACCGCCGCGCGTTCGACGCCTTCGACCCGGAGCGCGTCGCCCGCTACGACGAGAAGAAGGTCGCGTCGCTCCTGCAGGATCCCGGCATCGTCCGCAACCGCCTCAAGGTGAAGGCAGCGATCGGCAACGCGCGGGCCTGGCTGGACCTCCGAGAATCGGGCTTGGCGTTCTCGGACTTCCTGTGGCACTTCACCGGCGGCAAGCCCGTCGTCAACGCCTGGCGCCGGCTCGAGGACATTCCCGCGGCGACCCCGGCCTCCGAGGCAATGAGCAAGGCGCTCAAGAAGCTCGGATTCCGCTTCGTCGGCCCGACGATCTGCTATGCCTTCATGCAGGCGGTCGGGATGGTGAACGACCACACGACGACGTGCTTTAGATGGAAAGAATGCAAGGCGCTCGCGGAAGATCCTCGCTGAGCGTGCCGACGGCGCTCGGCGCGGCGCTGGTCCTGTCCGCGCTTACCGCCGCCTACGCCGGTGACTGGCCGCAGTTCCGGGGTCCGACCGGGCAAGGGCACGCGCCGGACGCGTCGGTTCCGCTCACCTGGAGTGAGACGGAGAACGTCGCGTGGAAGACCGCTGTCCCCGGGCGCGGGTGGTCGTCGCCCATCATCGGCGGCAACCTGGTCTGGCTAACGACGGCGGTGACCGATCACGCGACGGGTACTTCGCTCCGGTTGCTCGCCTACGACACGGGCACGGGGAAGCTGGAGACCGACGCTGAGGTCTTCTTCATCGACAACACGACCCTCCTGAACCAGAAGAACAGCTTCGCCTCGCCGACGCCCGTCATCGATCCTGACGGCGAGCGCATCTACGTCCACTTCGGCGCTCAGGGCACGGCGGCGGTCGCTGCGAGCGGCGACTCGGCCGGCGAGCTTCTCTGGCGAACCCGCTTCCCCTACACGTCGCAGCACGGGAACGGCGGGTCGCCGATCCTCCACGACGGGGCGCTGATCGTCAGTATCGACGGCTACGACACGGCGTTCCTGGTCGCCCTGGACGCCCGGACGGGCGAGGAACGCTGGCGCTCGGTCCGACCCGCTCCCATCTCGCAGGCCTACTCGACCCCGCTCGCCATCGAGGTCGGGAACACTTCGCAGATCGTCAACGTCAGCGCCTTCCGCGCCTCCGCCCACGAGCCGGCTGCCGGCCGCGAGATCTGGCGGGTCGAGTATCCGGGCGGCTTCTCCAACGTCTCTCGTCCGGTCTACGGCCACGGGCTCGTCTACCTTTCGACCGGCTTCAACGAGCCGGTCCTGCTCGCGGTCCGGCCCACTGGCAAGGGCAACGTCACGGACTCGGAGATCGCCTGGCGGCTTCGTCGCGGTGCCCCGCTCACCGTGTCGCCGATCCTGGTGGGCAACGAGCTGTACACCGTCACGGACTCCGGCATCGCCACCTGCATCGACGCCTTGACCGGCGAAATTCACTGGCAACACCGGCTCGGCGGCAACCACTCCGCTTCGCCGGTCTTCGCCGGAGGCTGGATCTACTTCCAGAACGAGGAAGGCGTGACCACTGTGATCGCGCCCGGTACCGAGTTCAAGCAAGCGGCACACAACGAGCTGGACGGTTCCACCCTCGCGTCCATCGCCGTCTCGAACGACGCCTTCTTCGTCCGGACCGGTACGCACCTCTACCGGATCGAAGAAACCCCGTAGGGCGTCCGCGACCTGCAACCTGAAGCGCTTCGAGCGCGTCTACGATTCGAGAACCCAAAGAGGAGCGCCCCATGATCGCAATCCGAATCCGCCGGATCGTAGAGACGGCCGTCCCTGTCGCACTCGCAGCGGTGCTGGCTACCGTGATGCCGCTCGCGGCCCAGACCGTCGACGCCGCGGGCCACTGGGAAGGTTCGATCGAGACTCCTGGCCAGGCGCTCGTCGTCATGGTGGACCTGGCCGAGGAGGATGGTGCCTGGACGGGGACGATCGACATCCCCGCCCAGGGCGCCAACGGCCTGCCGCTATCGGACGTCAGCGTGGACGGCGAGACGGTCAGGTTCACGATCCAGGGCGTGCCGGGCGAGCCGACCTTCGAGGGCACGCTGGCCGGCGGGGAGATCTCGGGCGAGTTCAGCCAGGGCCCGGACCGGCTCCCGTTCAGACTCGGCCGGGAAGCGGTCGAGGTCGAGGCGCCCCCGCGGCCCCAGGAGCCGGAGCCACCCTTCCCGTACGACGCCGAGGAAGTCGAGTACACAGCCCGGGACGTGAAGATCGCCGGCACCCTGACCCTGCCGCCGGGCGACGGCAAGGTCCCGGCGGCGCTGCTGATCAGCGGCAGCGGCGCCCTGAACCGGGATCTCGAACTCGCCGGCCACAAGCCTTTCCTCGTGCTCGCGGATCACCTGACCCGGCTCGGCATCGCGGTCCTGCGGGTCGACGACCGCGGCATCGGCGGTTCAACCGGCAGCACCTGGCAGTCGACATCCCGGGACAAGGCGAACGACGTTCTCTTCGGCGTGCGTTTCCTGCGCCGTCACGACCGGATCGACCCGGAGCGCGTCGGCTTGATCGGCATCTCCGAGGGCGGTCTCGTGGCCCCGCTGGCGCTCAACCGGGTCGAGCCCGGCACGATCGCGTACGCCGTGCTGCTGGCCGGGCCGGGAGTACCCGGCGGCGACCTGCTGCGCCAGCAGCTCCGGCGAATCGCGGCGGCAAACGGCGCACCGGCGGAGATGATCGAGGAACTCGCCGCCCTTCAGGACAGGGGACTTGAGATCATCGCCTCCGACATGCCTCCCGCCGCGGCGGAAGCCGCTCTGCGAGAGGTTGCGAAGGAGCAGATGGCGGCCTCGCCCGAGACCGCCCAGCTCAGCGGCGAGGACCTGGAAACCGCCCTGTCGGCCGCGGTCGAAACGAACCTCAGTCCCTGGTTCCGCTTCTTCATCCGCTACGACCCGCGGCCCGCCCTGGGCGGGCTCGCCGTGCCGACGCTGGCCCTGTTCGGCGGCAAGGACACCCAGGTAGACGCGGATCAGAACCAGTCCGCCATGGAAGCCGCGTTCGCCGGCTCCGGCAACCGGGACATCACCGTGCGCCGCTTTCCCGAGATGAACCACCTGTTCCAGACCGCGGGCACCGGCTCTCCCGTCGAGTACGCGCAGATCGAAGAGACGATGGCTCCCGAAGTTCTCGATCTGATTGGAAGCTGGATCGCCGAGCGCTTCGTCGACTGAGTCGCCGCCGCGATCGAGAGACCCCGAACGACCGGCCGGTCGAATAGACTCCCGATCCGTTGGCGGTGGCAGTTGGCCGACGCCGAAACGACGACACGAACGGTCCGGAATGCCGAAGATCACCTATATCGACCAGGACGGCAGTTCGCGCGTGGTCGAGGCGCCGATCGGGGACTCCGTCATGGAGTGCGCCGTAGACAACGACGTCGACGGCATCGTCGCGGCCTGCGGCGGCAACTGCTCCTGCAGCACCTGCCACGTCTACATCGACGAGGCCTGGGTCAAGGCGGTCGGCCCCCGCCACGAGGAGGAGGAGTTCACGCTCGAATACGGCATCGACGTGCGCCCCACGAGTCGCCTGAGCTGCCAGATCGAAGTGACCGACGAACTGGACGGCCTGGTCGTCCATCTGCCCGCCGAACAGGCGGAGTAGATCCGCCCCCAAGGGAGGAATCACACCATGACCCTCGAACTCACCTTCCTCGGCCACTCCGGCTTCCTGATGAGCGACGGCGACCACACGCTCGCCATCGATCCTTTCCTGACCGGCAATCCGGTGGCGACCATGGCGGCCGGCGACGTCAGGTGCGACGCCATCGCCCTGACCCACGGCCACGCGGACCACTTCGGCGACACGCTGGCCATCGCCCAGGCCAACAACGCGAACGTGATCGCCGCGTTCGAGATGTGCAACTACCTGCAGGAGCAGGGCCACGACAACGTGAACCCCGGCAACCCCGGTGGCAAGATCGATACCGGATTCGGCTGGGTCGCCTTCACTCACGCCTTTCACTCCTCGTCGTTCGAAGGGCAGTACATGGGGATGCCCTGCGGCCTGGTCGTCCACATGGGCGGCAAGACGGTCTACCACTGCGGCGACACGGGGCTCTTCGGCGACATGAAGCTGATCGGCGAGATCTACCGGCCGGACGCCGCCTGCGTGCCGATCGGCGACCGCTTCACGATGGGGCCGGAACTGGCGACCAAGGCGGCCGAGCTGATCGGCGCGCCGCTGGCGATCCCGATCCACTACGACACCTGGCCGCCGATCTCGCAGGACCCGGGCGACTTCGCACCAGCCGGCGTAGAAGTCAAGGTGATGGCGGCCGGCGATACGCTCGCCATCTGACCGCGAGTGTCTTTCGCCGCGGTCACGCCAATCGTGACCCGGCCGCAACAAGCAACGCAGCCTTCCGTAACAGGAGGCTGACGACGCCATGCTCGTGTTCGACCATGTCAGCAAGTCCTTCGGCGACCTGCGCGCGGTCGACGACTTGTCCTTCGAAGTGGAGGCCGGCGAAGTGTTCGGGCTGCTGGGTCCGAACGGCGCCGGCAAGACGACGGCGATCAACATGGCGGTCGGTCTGCTCGAACCGGACGAAGGGGTGGTCCGCTTCGCGGACGAGGCCTTCGACCGGGACCCGCGCGACGCGGAGAACCGCAGGTCGCTGGGTCTGGCGCCGCAGTCCATCGCCCTCTACGAGCAGATCGGCGGCGCCGACAACCTGCGCTTCTTCGGCCGCCTCCACGGTCTGCGGGGATCCGACCTGGAAGAACGGGTCGTCGCCTGCCTCGACTTCGCCGATCTGACGGACGTCGGGAAGAAGGTCGTCTCCAAGTACTCCGGCGGCATGAAGCGGCGGCTCAACCTGGCGGTCGCGATCATCCACGATCCGGAACTTGTCCTGCTCGACGAACCGACGGTCGGCGTCGATCCCCAATCCAGAAACGCGATCTTCGAGCGCGTCGAACAGCTTCGGGACGCGGGCAAGCAGGTCGTCTACACGACCCATTACATGGAAGAAGCGCAGCGCCTCTGCGACCGGGTCGCGATCATCGACCGGGGCCGGCTGATGGCGCTCGACACGGTGCCGGCACTGATCGAAGTTCACGGCGGCCCCGGCAATCTGGTCGTCAGGACCGGCGACAGCGAATCACGCCACGAGACGACCGATCCGCTCGGCACGCTCGCCGAACTCCAGGCCCGGCAGGCGGTGGATCATTTCCAGTACCTCCCGCCGGACCTCGAGACGGTGTTCCTCAATCTCACCGGCCGCGCGCTCCGCGACTAGCAGCACGCGAGGAGAACAGGCGTGAACAAGATCGTCGCCATGGCCGCGAAGGACATCCACATCCTCTTCCGGGACAAGCTGGGCTTCTTCTTCACCGTCTTCTTCCCGCTGATGATGGCGATCTTCTTCGGCGCCATGTTCGCCGGCCTGAGCCGCGGGCCCGCGAACATCCCGATCGCCCTTGTCGACCAGGACCGGACTGCCGCCTCGGAGCGCTTCATCGAGCGGCTCGGGCAAGCCTCCGGGCTGGCTGTCGAACAGATTCCCGGCGAGGAGGCCCTGGAGCAGGTGCGGCGGGGCCGGACGGCCGTCCTGGTCACCCTGACGCCCGGTTTCGGCGCCGCCCTGGACAATCCCTTCGTGACGACGCCCGAAGTCGAGATGACCGTCGATCCCACGCAGTTCGCCGTGGCCGGGATGGTCCGGGGCGTCCTGCTGGAGGCGGCCGGGGCCGAGCTGCAGGACCTGATGTCGGATCCGGCCCGTCTGGGTGCCGCGAACAGCCAGAACAGCCTGTTCTTCGAGAGTCTGCCGCCCTCCGACGCCCGCGACCAGATGCTGACGTTCCTCGACCTGTCGCCGCGCGTTTCGTCGCTGATCGACGAAATGGGTCTGGGCGCCGCGACCGGCGGAAACCAGGGCTTCTTCGGCCCACCACTCGAGATCGAGCAGACGGAAGTCCAGGCCGAGCGCCCGGGTCCGACGAACTCCTATGCCACATCCTTCGCGCAGGCGATGCTCTGGACGCTGATCGGAGGCTCGGTGTCCTTCAGCATGTCGATCGCCATCGAACGGAGCCGCGGCACGCTGATGCGACTGCTCGTGGCGCCGATCACGGCCCGTCACCTCCTCGCAGCCAAGGGGCTGGCCTGCCTCGGCGCGACCCTGTTCACGAGCTCGGCGCTGATCACGCTGGGGATCACCGTGTTCGACGTCAGGCCCACGTCCTATCCGCTGCTGGCGCTGGCTCTTCTCTGCGGCTCGATCTGCTTTTGCGGCATCATGATGGCCCTGAGCGTCATCGGTGGCACGGAACAGGCGGCCGCCGGCATCGGCTGGGGCCTCTCACTGCCGCTGTCCATGCTGGGCGGCGGCATGGTGCCCCTGTTCCTGATGCCGGAATGGATGCAGCGCCTCGCCAACATCAGCCCGATGAAATGGACGCTGATGGCGTACGAGGGCGCAATCTGGCGCGGTTTCACGCTGAACGAGATGTTGCTCCCCTGCACGGTTCTGGTGGCAATCGGAGTCGTCGCCTTCACGCTCGGCGCCAGGCGCCTGCGTTGGGACACGGGCTGAACTGTTGGCCGGTCCCCTGCTCGTCATCGGCTCGGTCAACTACGACCTGATCTTCCGGCATCCCAGGCTGCCCCGGCAGGGCGAGACGATCACAGGCGCGGAACTGTTCGAGTCGTGCGGTGGCAAGGGCGCGAACCAGGCCGTGGCGGCCGTCCGCTGCCGTGGCGGACTCGAGTCGGTTCCCGGCCCCATCTTCTTCGCGGGCGCCGTCGGCGACGATGTGAACGGCGCGGCCCAGCGCCGCGTCTTCGTCGAAGCCGGGCTGAACACCCGCTATCTGCTCGTCCTCGATGATGTCCACACGGGACTTTCCGCGGTCTGGGTCGAGGCGGAGAGCGGGGACAACCGGATCATGAACTCGCCTGGAGCGAACTCCCGCGTGACCGCGGAGGCGCTGGCTTCGGTGCCGGTCGAAGAAGCCGGGCTGCTGCTGCTCCAGAACGAGACACCGGCCGACGGGGTCCGCAGCGCGGTCAACCGGGCCGCCGATGCCGGCGTGCCGGTGATGTGGAACCCGGCGCCCATCGACGAGCAGAACGACCCGGGTCTCGACCCGGAGCGAATCGCCTGGGTGACACCGAACGAAGTCGAGTGCGCCGTCCTGCTGGGCCGGGCCGGCGAGCGGATCGACGCGGCGAGCGCCGCCGACGCCGCATCGGAGCTGCTGGGCCTCGGCTACGGCGGCGCCGCTCTCACCCTGGGTCCGGCCGGCGTCATGCTGGCCGAGCCGGGCTCGACGCCCACGCTGGTGCCCGCCCCCGAGGTCGGCGCGGTCGACACGACGGGCGCCGGCGACGCCTTCAACGGCGCCTTCGCCGCCGCCCTGCTGGGCTCGGCCGACAGCCGCAAGGCCGTCGAGTTCGGCGTCCGCTACGCCAGTGACTCGGTGACGCGCCACGGCACGCAGACTTCCTTCGCCCGCTGGTAGCGTCGCCGCGTGTCCGGCCGCGGCTCCTCCCCCAAGCTCGCCCTGCTCGGCGGCACTCCGGTCCGCGGCAAGGCGTGGCCCCAATGGCCGGCGCGCGACGCGGAAGAAGAAGAGGCCCTGATCACGGCGCTCCGCGACGGTGACTGGGGCGGCTTCCCGCTGCCGAACGAACGCTCAGCCACCTTCGCCGCCGCCTTCGCCGAGCGCCACGACTGTAAACACGCCCTCTGCGTGGCGAACGGCACCGTCTCGCTCGAGGTCGCGCTTCAGGCGATGGGAGTCGAATCCGGCGCAGAGGTCATCGTGCCCGCCTACACCTTCGAGGCGACCGCCTCGGCGGCCCTGTTCGCCGGCTGCGTCCCCCTCTTCGCCGACATCGACCCGGACACCTGGTGCATCGACGTCGAGTCGGCGGCGGCCCTGATCACCGAGCGCACGCAGGCGATCGTTCCCGTCCACCTTGCCATGACCGTCGCCGACCTGGACGCGATCGGGTCGCTCGCCGGGAAGCATGGACTGGCCGTGCTCGAGGACTGTGCCCACGCCCACGGCGCCCGCTGGCGCGACCGCGGCGTCGGCTCCTGGGGCGATGCCGGCTCCTTCAGCTTCCAGTCCTCGAAGCTGATGACGGCCGGCGAGGGCGGCATCGTGACGACATCGGACGACGCGACTCTCGACCGGCTACACGCTCTCGTGAACTGCGGCCGCCAGCGCCCGAGCGCAGCCGAGGCGGTCCCGGTCATCGGCCACAACTACCGAATGACCGACCTGCAGGCCACGATCCTCGAGGTCCAGCTCGGCAGGCTCGACCGACAGCACGAGATCCGTGCGCGAAACGCCGGCCGCCTGGGGGCCGCGATCGAGGACATCAACGGGCTTGTGAACCTCCGGATCGACGACCGGGTGACGACCCAGGCGATCTACCAGTTCGTCTTCCGCTTCGACAGCGAGGCCTTCGCCGGCCTCGACCGCGACACGTTCGTTGCCGCGCTGGCGGCCGAGGGCGTGCCGGCCGATGGGCGCTTCTACGAGTCACTGCCCGTCAGCGAACTGCTCCGCCCCGACCCGGCCCGCTACCCCGCCTGGAGCGAGGCACTCGCACGGAGGCCCGCCGCCGACTGCCCCAACGCCGAGCGTGCCGCCTACCGGGAGTCGGTCTGGTTGCCCCACCAACTCCTGCTCGGCACGGAGGCCGACGTCGACGACATCGTCGAGGCCATGCTCAAGGTACAGCGTAGCGCTGGCGATCTGGCCGGGCTTCAGACCGCGGAGGTCGAGCGGCTGCGGCAGGCCCGGTCGGCCCGCTAGGCCCAGGTCAGCGTACTGGTGCTCTGACCGAAGGAGTCCGTCTCCACGCCCATCGACTGCAGCAGGGTCACGTACAGGTTGCAGAGCGGCGCGTTGTGCCCGCCCTCGTGGACGATGTGCTGGCCGTGGCTGAAGCCGCCGCCGGCGACCAGGATCGGCAGGTCCTTCGGTTCGTGGGAGTTCGCGTTGCCGAGGTTGCTGCCGAACAGCACCGCCGTGTTGTCGAGCAGCGAACCGTTGCCGTCGCCGCGCTCCCCCAGGTCGGTCAGGAGATCGTCGAAGCTCTCGACGATCTCGGTCTCGATCTTCTTGAGCTGCGCGATCTTCGCCGGGTCCTGGCCGTGATGCGACAGGCTGTGCTGGTCGAAGTTGACGCCCGGGACGTCGATCACGACGCCGTGATCCTGGATCATCAGGCTGATCACTCGTGACGAGTCGGTCTCCAGAATCAGCGGGATCATCCGGAACATCAGCTTGATGCGGCCGATCAGATCGGAGCGCGACGGAATGTCGACCGGCGGCTCGACATCAACCACCGGCTTCGGCTTCTGCTGCCAGGCCTTGACCTCGGCGAGATCGAGTTCGGCCGTGCGCACCGCGTTGAAGTAGGAGTCCAGCTTCACCTGGTCGGCCAGACTCACTCGCCGGCGCAGCGCCGAAGTCTGCGACTTGAGCCGATCGAGGATGCTGCCGCCGTCGTTCAGGCTCTGCTTCTCTCGCTCGACCTCTTCCGGCGTGCCCTGCAGGAACAACTGCCGGAACAGGTTCGCCGGGCTCGTCTGGGCCGGCACCATGGCGCCGCTCCTGGTGTATGACTGACTCTGCGGAGCCGCCGTGCCGAGCACCACGGACGGGAAACGCGTCGTGTACCCGAGATGGTTCGCGGCCACCTGGTCCATCGAGATCGTGTTCCGGAAACCGTCGAGCCCGGGCCGCCGGGCGGCCGTCAGGAACGTGATCTCGGAGTTGTGCGGCTGCCGGCCGGTCTGCTCCTCGTGCGAGAACCCGGAGAACAGCGTGAAGTTGTCCCTGTGCTTCTCGAGCAGCGACAGATACTCTGTCATCTCGTAGCCGGCGCCGGCCGTCTCGGGGAACCAGGCCTCCTTGTAGAGGCCGAGGGTGTTGCAGATGTTGACCATCCGCCTGGGTCCGGTGGCTGCGGCGCGGGCCAGCCCCGGGGTCATCGACTCGAGCATCGGCAACGCGAGGGCCACGCCCGAGGCGCGCAGGAAGGTACGGCGGTCCAGAGGTCTGGTCAGGTTCATCGCTACCTCGTCCTGAAGAGGTCGCTCTTCGTGACCTCGTGAATCATCGTCCTGAACGGAAAACCGTCGTCGCCGAGCTTCGCCAAGACGTCCTCGACGCCGTCCCTGTCCGCGAACTCGATCTCGGCGCCCGTCGAGTAGACGAGGAGCTGGGACACGAGATGACGCGCCACCTGCTCCACGTCCCTGCCGAGCAGTTCCTTGTACTCCTCGATCCCCGCGAAGGCCTCGCCGTCGGCGGTGATGCCCGAGGCGTCGACCGGGGGTCCCTGCTTGTACGGCATCGGATAGACGAATCCGTCCGGCGTCGTGCCTTCGCCGCCGGCCGCGCGGTAGTTCGTGCGGAAGCCGCCGATCACGTCGAAGGACTCGAGGGCGAAGCCCGGTGGATCGATCACGCGGTGACAACTGTTGCAGACGGGCTCGTTGCGGTGCTTCGCCAACTGCTCGCGGACCGTCACGGCGCCCCGGGTGTCCGGTTCGAGAGCCTCGACGCTCTCAGGCGGAGGCGGAGCCGGCTGGCCTAGCAGATTGGCCAGCACGAAGTTGCCGCGTGGAATCGGCGAGGTGATCGTGCCGTTGGCCGTGATCTTGTGGATGCTGGCCTGAGTGATCAGACCGCCGCGGACGCTGTCCGGCGGCAGCGCCACCTTGCGCATGTGCTGTCCCTCGACCTCCGGGATGCCGTAGTGGTCGGCCAGGCGCCGGTTGAGGAACGTGAAGTCGGCGTCGATCAGGCTGCCCACGCCGTGGTCCCCGTCGATCAGCTCGGCCAGGAACAGTTGGGTCTCCCTGGCCATCGCCTGTCCCAAGCGGTCGTCGTACTCGGGATAGAGCCCGGAGTCCGGGTTCGTCGCCTTCATCTCGTAGAGCCTGAACGCCTGGCCCGCGAAGTCGTGGACGAAGCGCTCCGACCTGGGGTCGTCGAGCAGACGCTCCACCTGAGCCGCCAGGACTTCCGGGTCGGACAGGCTGCCGTCGCCGGCGCTGGCCAGCAGTTCATCGTCCGGCAGGCTCCGCCAGAGGAAGTAGGAAAGGCGGGACGCCAGCGCGTGATCGTCCAGCCGTCCAGGATCGCCCGCCTGGAACAGGAAGGGGGGAGCGCTGAGCATGGCGCGGAGCGGAATGCGCACTGCTTCGATGAACGGCCGGCCGCTCTCGAGAAGGGGCTGGGCCAGGCTCGCATAGGCCTCCAGTTCATCCTCGGCGAGCGGACGCCGGAAGGCCCGCGGCCCGAACCCGGCGACCACGTCCACCACGTGCTCGTACGGCGCCTTCGTCAGGACGACATCGCCGGCATCGTCGAAGTCGACGCCGGCCAGCAGCTTCCGGGTGCTCGGCGGCGGCCAGGACTCGAACAGCGGACCCTCGATGACGAGCGACCGGAGCGCGATTCCCTCGCCCTTGTAGTTCTCCACGTTCCGGTCGGGCGGGTAGTAGTCGAAGTACTCGCCCGGCGGAGGATCCGCCTCGGCGAGCGAGGGAGCGAGGAGGTCGCCCGGGCGGAGGAAGGTCTCGAACTGCACCGTCCGCGGCGTCTCGCCGACCAGATCCCAGGAGGCGATCAGCTCGTCGAGCGAGGCGGCGGCCGCCTGCTTCGACCCCCGGTAGACGGTCAGCGTCACCGGCCCCCTGGGCTGGTACGCCCAGCCTTCGATCGTCGCCCGATAGCGGCCGGCGTAGGGCACGTTGTAGCCCTCGGTCTCCGAGTGCATCAGGTACGTGGACCCGCCGTCGACGAACATGACGGCCGCGTCGTCCAGCATCTTCGTGATACCGCCGCCGAGGATCTCCGCCTTGCTCATGTAGGTGAGGTAGGTCGAATCGCCGTAGGCGATCTCGCGCCTGCCGGTAGCCGGCCGCGGCCCGATCTTGATCGCCTCGTCGAGCGCCCGGTCCGCCACTTCGAGATAGCTGCGGACATGCAGGGGAGACATGCTCTGGTTCGCCGCCACCGTGTCGAAGCCGCCGGAGTCGGCCTCCGCCGGCAGCGACTGGCTCAGTTCCATCGCCACCGCCTCGTCGATGGCGAGCAGATCCTGGATCGTGTAGGCGTACTCAAGCCGGGTCAGGCGCCGCAGCGGTACGCGCTGGCCTCCGCGGGAGGCCAGATTGGCCTCGACCAGAGCCCCCCTGAGCGACGCCAGCGCCGCATCGATCAGCTCCGCTTCGGGCTTCGGCGCCTCCGGAGGCGGCATCTCGCCGTTGGCGATGCGATCGTGAATCCGCTGCCAGGTGCGGAAGGTCCTGGCGTCCGTCAGATCGTGGCTCAGACGGGTGATGCTGAGCGGCGTCGCGGTCCGGTTTCCGTGGCAGCGGATACAGGAGCGGTCGACCAGCGGCGCCACGCCCTCGAAGAATCCGGCGGCCTCCGTGGTCTCCTGCGCGGATACGGCCGGCACGAGCAGGACGAACGGCAACGCCGCGACCGCAATGCGATTCTGCTTCATCCCCTTTACCCTTCCGCCACCGCGCACCGGGGTGGCTGGCAACTCGCTCAAGAACTTGTAACACCCTACCATCTTTGAGCGCCTCAACCACTGCCCTGAAGCGGCAGAACCGCCCCGACATGGTCCCGGATCCACTTCGCGTCGAACCACTCCAGGGGGTCGACCGGCAGGCCGCCCAGGAGCACGGCGAAGTGCAAGTGATCGCCGCCGGCGAGCCCGGTCTCGCCGCTGAGTCCCAGGCGCTGGCCGGTGTCGACCGACTGACCGGCCTCGACATCGATTCGGGACAGGTGCGAGTAGAGCGTCTGCAGGCCGTAGCCGTGATCGACGATGACGGTGTTGCCGTAGATGCCGAAGTACTCCGTCATCACGACTACGCCTGAGTTCGCGGCCGGGACGTCGTCCTGCACACGCGAAGCGAGATCGAAGCCGAGATGGTCCTGCGTATCGACCACACGGCCCTCGTAGACGTACTGCCTACGGGTCGCGAACTGGTCCATGACCTGGGTGTTCCGCATCTGCAGGAATGGTCCGCTCCACAGCTGACGCGGCACCGAACTGGAAGCGACCTCGACCAGCCTCTCCGCGTTCATCCGCCGGAGATCGCCGTTCAGCATGAGGTAGTTCTCAAGCAGACTGCCGCGGTCCTCGAGTTCCGGCGTCCGGGACATGATCGCCGGCACCACACGGGCCATGAAACCGTCGCTCAGCCGAATGGTCGAGGACCGCAGCGGCGAGGGTTCGACCTCCCGGAGGAAGCGTACGCTTGCCTCGTTGCCGAGCTGGTCGCGCGCGACCAGCCGGAAAAGCGATGGATCGGCGCTGTCGTACGGAACACCGAACAGGACGAAGCGCTCCTGGGGCCCGCCGCCGGGAAGCGGATGACCAGGGAACCTGTAAGGGCCTGCCTCCACTCCGCTCTCGACGGCGCTGTCGCCGACCAGGTAGCGCAGCACTCCGCTGCCGGACTGCGTGGGCGTCGCCGTCACCCGCACCGAGTTCAGCTCCGGCGGCCGAAACCGGACCGGCAATGTGAGCTCCGCCACCCTGGGCCGGGGCCGGCGCAGCAGAGTCCCCGGGCGTTCGACCGTGACGCGCACCGTCGCCTCGCCTTCGGCCAGGCTGGGGGTCGGCACCCTGCCCACTTCGACCTCGAGCGTCGTCTCGGACACCGGATTGCCGCCCAGCGACCACGGGCCGGGCGGACGGTGGCTTCGCTCTTCGAGCAGCACGGACTCCCCGCCCTGGATCAACTCGGCCCGAATCGAACCGAGACCGCGGCCGCCGGCTTCCGCCACGGACGTCACGACGGTCCTGGGGCCGATCCCGGGCAGGTCGGACCTGATCGTGACAACGGGCTCCGGTCCGACCCGAACCCAGAGCACCGCGCCGCCGGCAACCAGGGCCGCAACGAGAATCGCCGCCATCGCCGCCCAGGGCGGCCGGCCTCGCCGGCGCGGTTCCAGGCGAACGGCCTCCCTTCCCGAAAGCGCCAAGATCCGGCGGCCCGTCAGTCGACCTGGAGCAACTCGACCCAGTTGCCGTCCGGATCCTCGATCATCGAGATCTTGATGCCGGGACGAATCTCGCGCGGCGAGATGACGATCTTGCGCCCCGCCTCCTCCGCCTGAGCCGTAGCCTCGTCCAGGTTCGAGACTGACAACGTCCAGTACCGGTAGCCCGTCGCACCTCCGATGCCTCCTGGCGGCGACGAGGCCGCCGGCGCCCTCGACAGCGACACGAGCTTGATCAGGCTCGTACCGCAGAGCAGGCGGTGCATCGTTCCGCCCGGCATCGGCATCTCGCCCTGATCGTCGAGCCCCAGAATGTCGCGGTAGAAGTGAAGCGACGCCTCCGCGTCGCGCACCACGATGCCGAGATCGATCGATTCCTTCGTCAGTTGTACGCCCAAAGCAGCCTCCTCCTGATCTGTCGTGGCGGCGGATGTTATCCGGGTGCGCGGGTCCTCTGACCCGCTGCCGCCGAAGGCGGCTTCGACACGCGCCGGCCGTCAGGCCGGCTCCTCTTTGGCGGCCCCTAGGGATCCACTCGCCGGGCTTCTCCCTCCCTCTGGCGCGACACGACACCGCGGAAGAGCAGGAGAACGCCCACCGCCATGACGGCGAGCGGCCAGAACTCGAGGACGTCGTCCACCCAGACGAAGTCCGGAAGGCCCGCAATGACGAGGAATCCGCCGGGGATCAACGGCCACCAGCGGTGCACCCTCTCGTAGACCAGGGAGATGGCGTAGATCAGCAGGAAGCCGACGCCGATACCGAAGGCGGCGCTTTCGCCGTCGATGACAAACATCGATTCCGAGTACACGTCGTCGTACGCCAGGCCCGCGCCGAGTCCGATCAGGATTCCACCCGGAATCAGCAGCCCGAACGCCCTCTTGTAGAAGTAGCCCGCCAGGAAGATCCCGCCGACCAGGATCAGGAACAGATGGTCGGGCGAGCCATCCAGTCGCTCCAGCGCCAGCAGGGCGCCTCCCAGCACGATCAGGGCCAGACCGGCCGCGACCTGGCCGGCCAGGCCGGGGCCAGTGTCCGCCGCCGGCGGTTCCGGCGGCTGCGCCGGCGGTTCGGGCGGTTCCGGCGGCCCGGCGGATGTCGACGATTCGGACGCGGAGCCTGCGGGCGAAGAAGTGTCGTCGTTCATCTCGTCATGTTCCATCAAGTCGTTCCTCCCTGCTGCACTCTACGCACGATCACCCGGCGAGGTTCCATCCACCTCGCTTTCGCCGCCAACCCGTCGCCGGCCTTCTGGCCGGCATTCCGCTGGTACGCTTGCCCCATGCCCGTCTTCGCACGGAACGAGACACGGATCGAGTGGTGGGAAGCCGGCGAGGGCTTTCCCGTGCTGCTGTTCGCGCCGGGCGGCATGCGCTCGGCGGCCGACATCTGGGGAACGAGCCCGTTCGACCCGCGCGAAGCGCTCTCGGAGTCGTTCCGGGTCATCTCGATGGACCAGCGCAACGCCGGCGGGTCCACGGCGCCGGTAACCGCCGCCGACGGCTGGCATTCGTACACGGACGATCACCTCGCGCTGCTCGATCACCTGGGTGTCGAGCGTTGTCACGTGATGGGCGGCTGCATCGGCTCGTCCTACTGCCTCGGCGTCCTCCAGGCCGACGCATCCCGGGTCGGCGCCGCCGTGCTCCAGAACCCGATCGGCCACCACGAGAACCAGGACCTGTTCTACGAGATGTTCGACACCTGGGCCGACGCCCTGCTCGAGCACCGGGACGATGTGGATCCCGCGGCGCTGCCCCCCTTCCGCGAGCGGATGTACGGCGGCGACTTCACGTTCAACGTGGACCGCGACTTCGTGGCCGGAATCGAGACGCCGCTCCTGATTCTGGCCGGCGACGACGCCTACCATCCCCGGCCGATCGCCGAGGAGATCGCCGCCCTGGCGCCCAACAACGAGATGATCCTCGAGTGGAAGAGCGAGGAGGCGGCAAGCGTCGCCGCAGCCAGCGTGAGAGCCTTTCTGGAGCGACACACACCGTAGCCATCCGAAGGGGAACCAAATGATCGGAGCAACTCTGCTCGGAGCGGTCCTGGCACTGGGGACTCCACCAGGGCCGGCCACACCGACCGAGGCCCGGCAGACTGAGAACCTCCCGGAGGGCCCGCTCGGTCGGGGCGTCGGCGAACTGAGCGACGTCGTCGAGGTGACGGTGGTCAACGTGGACGTCATCGCCACCGACCGCAACGGCCGCCCGGCGGAAGACCTGTCGCGCCAGAACTTCCGGGTCTTCGACGACGGCCAGCCGGTCCAGCTCAGCTACTTCAGCCGCGGCGGGGGCAGCGATGCCGCGGACCCGGAACTCGTGCGGGAGCCGCTGTCGATCGCGTTCTTCTTCGACAACACCCATCTCACTGTCGCCAGCCGCTCCGCGGTGATGGACCAGATCAAGGACTTCGCCCGCGGCCAGCTCGAAACCGGTGACCGGGACGTCCCCGTCTACGCGATGGTGGTCGCCTTCGACGGCGAGCTGCGGCTGCTCCAGGACCTGACCACGGACTACATCGCCCTCGCCCAGGGGCTGAACCGGGCCGAGGCCGCACACCAGGTCTTCACCGAAGCTCAAAGCCTCAAGCGAAGGTCGCAGGAGAGTTTCCTCCAGTTGATGGACCAGTTGAACGGCCGGCGCCAGGACTCGGCCGGCAGCATCGGCGCGATGCGCGCGACGCTCGCCGAGTTGCTCGCCTACGCGCGCGTCGTGCACCAGGACAGCTCCCGCACCGCCGATGCGATCGAGGATGTCGTCGAGTCACTGGCCCTGGTTCCCGGACGCAAGGCCTTCTTCCTGATCAGCGACGGCTTCGCGTCCCGGCCGTTCGACCGCCTGCTCCAGAACGTGCAGAAGCGCGTGGCCGGTCGCCGGGAAGAAACCGGCGTCGAGTTGATGCAGAACCGCGAGGTCGACGCGCCGGAGGGCTTCGACGCACCGAACAACCTCTACACGAGAAACTCGAACATCCAGGGCACCGCCGCGCTCACGGCCACTTCCTTCCAGCAACACCTCTCCGCCTTCGATCTCAGTGACCGGTACGTCGGCCTGGCCGCTCTCGCGAACTCCCACCGCGTCTCCTTCTACGCCTTCAAGCCGCCCGAGGTCGAGGTCGCCGCGGCGGCGCTGTCCGAGCGCGTGTCGGACCAGCAGAAGCTCACCTACCTCTCCGACCTCCGCGGCGTGCTGAACGGCCTGGCCCACGACACCGGCGGCCGCTCCTGGGTTTCCGGCCGCAACGTGGAGACGTTCTTCGACCAGGTGGCGGCGGACCTGGGTTCCTACTACTCGCTCGGCTACGTGCTCGACGAGTTCGTCGAGGGCTCGATCCACGAGGTCCGCATCAGGACCCGGCCGAGGAACCTGCGGCTGCGCCACCGGACGAGCTACGTGGCAAGGTCACTCCGAGAGCGGCTGGCCGAGCGGACGGTCGGCGCCCTGCTGCTCGGCTGGACCGAGAACCCCCACGGACTTCACATCGACAGCATCCAGTGGGACACCGGCGGGGGCGGCTTCTACGACGTCGACTTCACCGTTTCCGTGCCCCTCGACAGCCTCGTCATGCTCGAGCAGGCCGGACAACGCACCGACCAGGTCCGCGTGGTCGCCGTCGTGCTCACCGAGGACGGCGAGCAGTTGGCGCCGAGCCACATCGTCCTGCCCCTGGCCATCCCCGACCGTGACTGGTCGGAGGCCCGGGACCAGTTCTTCGCCGTCAGTTTCGAGTACCCCATTCCGCGCGGCAGCCACCGGGTCGCCATCGGCCTCTGGGACGAGAACGGCGGCAACGGTTCCTACATCAGGAGAGAATTCAGTGTGCGCTGACCTTGAAACCACCCCCGGACCCGCTCACCTCACCGAGGCCGAGCTGACCGCGGGCTTTGGCCATGTCCTGGCCTCCCCCGCCGACGGCGGCACCCTGGAGATGATCGTCCGGCGGCCCGCGGTCGATCAGCGAGAGACGCTCGAAGAAGGACGGCTCACTACCGAGGAGGGCCTCGAGGGAGATTCCTGGAAGAAGCGCCGCGGCTACTCCCTTCCTGACGGCTCACCCGATCCCGACGCGCAGATCACCCTGACCAACGCGCGGTTCGCCGACCTGATCGCGGGTGCGCGGGACCGGTGGCCCCTTGCCGGAGACCAGCTCTACGTCGACCTCGACCTGAGCGAGGACAACCTGCCGGCGGGCACCAGGCTCCGCATCGGCGAAGCGACCATCGAGGTCACGGCCCTCCCCCACACCGGCTGCAGCAAGTACCGGCAGCGATTCGGGCTGGAGGCGCTCAAGTTCACGGCCACGCCGGAGGGCAGGTCGCGGCACCTGCGCGGCATCTACGCCCGCGTCGTCGAGCCCGGGGCGGTGCGGGTCGGCGACCCGATCAAGAAGGTGGATTGACGCCGATGGCAATCACCAGGGGAGTCCGGCAACTCGTCGCCGAGGCCGACGCCGCGGTCGTAACGGTCACGGTCGCGGACGCGCTCGACCGGCAGCAGAGCGGCGCCCTCATCGTCGACCTGCGCGACATCCGCGAGCGGGCCCGCGAGGGCTTCATTCCCGGCTCCTTCCACGCCCCCCGGGGCATGATCGAGTTCTGGGTGGATCCCGACAGCCCCTACTTCAAGGAGGCCTTCGGCGGCGACCGGGAGTTCATCTTCCACTGCGCCAGCGGCTGGCGCTCCGCCCTCGCGACAAAGGCGGTCCAGGACATGGGGCTCGCGCCGGTATCCCACATCGGTGGGGGCTTCACGGCCTGGAAAAAGGCCGATGCGCCCGTGCTGCGGACGGAGGACGGCCGAGAACCGAGAGCTTGACAGTACGGCAACGATTCCTTAGCCTCTGCGCCCGTTCAAAGCCGACACGCAAGATGCTCGTCCTCCTCACCTTCGCCTCGACCGCTCCCCTCGCGAAGGGTCACTGCCGCGGCGCGAAGCGTCCGGGACAGGATCCTGGGTGACCTGGTAGATCGAGAACGCATCTTCTCCTAGAGGCCGGCCATCCAGAGGGATGAGCCGGCTTTTCACTTCCTGGAAGTGCAAACCCACCCAAGGAGACATCGCAATGGAACTCCAGACCGTCGACGCCGACAGCGAGTGCCCCGAGTGTTTTGAGGCCGTGAGCCTCAAGGCGGTCATGCAGCATGAGATCGTCCAGTGCGCCGGCTGCGGCGTCGACCTGGAGGTGATCGAACTCGACCCCGTCGCCCTGGAGCTCGCGCCGGAAGAAGAAGAGGACTGGGGCGAGTAGCAGGAACCGGAAATGCGCATCGGAGTCCTCTACAGCCGGGTCCGGCCCGAAGAGAAGCTGCTGTTCGCCGAGCTCGAGCGTCGGCCGGCCGACGTCGAGCTGATCGACGATCGCAGGGTCGTCCTCGCACTCGGCGGGAGCAGCGCACTCGAGCCGCCCTTCGACTTCGACGTCGTCTTCGACCGCTCGCTCAGCTACAGCCGGGCTCTGGCCAACCTGCGCGTCCTGGCCGACCGCGGCGTGGCCACCGTCAATCCCGCCCGCGTGATCGAGAACTGCGGAGACAAGGTCCGCACGTCGAGTCTGCTCCAGGCGGCCTCGCTGCCGACGCCCGCCACCCGGGTGGCCTCGACGCCCGAGGCGGCCCTGCTCGCGATCGAGGAACTCGGCTACCCGGTCGTCATGAAGCCCACCGTCGGATCCTGGGGCCGCCTGATCGCGCGCATCAACGACCGGGACGCCGCCGAAGCCCTGCTGGAGCACAAGAGCACGCTCGGCTCCTACCAGCACTCCATCTTCTACCTGCAGCGCTACGTCGACAAGCCGGAAAGGGACATCCGTGCCTTCGTGGCCGGCAGCAGGACCCTCTGCGCGATCTACCGCCGGGCGCCGCACTGGATCACGAACACGGCGCGCGGCGCCTCCACCGAAGACTGCCCGGTGACGCCGGAGATCGACGACCTCTGCCGGAGGGCAGCGCGCGCCGTCGGCGGCGGTCTCCTGGCGGTCGACCTGGTGGAGGACCGCGACCGCGGCCTGCTGGTGCTGGAAGTCAACCACACGATGGAGTTCCGCAACTCGATCGCACCCACCGGCGTCGACATTCCCGCGCGCATGATCGATTTCGTCGAACGGGTGGCCACAGTGGGCTGGGACGAGGCCCAGGAACCGGAGGCGGCATGACTCTCCGCGCCTCGATCGTCGGCGGGTCCGGCTATGCCGGCGGCGAGCTGCTGCGGCTGCTGCTCGGCCACCCCGGGTTCGAGGTCGCCCAGGTCACTTCGCGGCGGCTGGCCGGCTCTTTCGTGCACTTCACCCACCCGAACCTGCGCGGCCACACCGACCTGCGCTTCTCCACCCTGGACGAACTCGAGCGCTGCGACCTGCTCTTCCTCTGCCTGCCGCACGGCAACGCGGCCAGGGACATCGACCTCTACTCCGAACTCGCACCGAAAGTCGTCGATCTCTCGGCCGACTTCCGGCTTCGTTCGGCCGAGGCATGGGAGGACTGGTACGGCGACCCCCATGTCGCGCCGAAGTGGCTCGACCGCTTCGCGTACGGCCTGCCCGAGCTGGACCGCGAGGCAGTCGCCGGCGCCGACCTCGCGAGCGGTGTCGGATGCAACGCGACCGCGACCCTGCTCGGTCTGCTTCCACTGCTCGAGCCCGGACCGGCGGAGAACGATCTCGTCGACTGGAACCGGGGCGTCGTCACCGAACTGAAAGTCGGCAGCAGCGAAGGCGGCGCGTCGTCGTCGGATGCCTCCCACCACCCGGAGCGGTCGGGCGTGGTCCGCAGCTTCCGGCCGACGGGCCACCGGCACACCGCCGAGGTCGAACAGGCGTTCGCGAGCCGCGGCGTCGACGTCGCCGGCGACGTCCACCTCTCGGTGACGGCCGTCGAGATGGTGCGCGGCGTTCTCGCGACCAGCCACATCTTCCTTGCCGACGCCACCGACGCCAGGGCCGCCGAGCGCGAGCTCTTCCGGACCTACCGTTCCTTCTGCCGCGAACATCCCTTCGTTCGCCTGGTCAAGGACCGGCGCGGCATTCACCGCTATCCCGAACCGAAGATCCTCGCCGGCAGCAATCACGCCGAGGTCGGTTTCGACCTGGATCCAAGGACCGGTCGCCTGGTCGTCATCTGCGCCATTGACAACCTGATGAAGGGCGCGGCCGGCAACGCGGTCCAGTGCGCCAATCTGATGTGCGGGTACGGAGAAACCCGGGGCCTCGGTTTCCTCGGGCTTCACCCGGTGTGACGATGGCCGAAGCCACCGCGAACGCCGGCAGTCAGCCGCTCGTGATCAAGGCCGGCGGCGCCAAGGCGCTCGACCTCGAGGCCATCGCCGCCGACGTCGGATCCCTGTGGCGAGCCGGCCGGCCCGTGGTCCTGGTTCACGGCGGGGCGGAGACGACGAACGAAGTCGCCGAGCAGTTGGGACACCCACCGCAGTTCGTGACCAGCGAAAGCGGCTACAGCAGCCGACGGACGGACCGCCGCACGCTCGAGATCTTCGAGATGGTCTACTGCGGCCTGCTGAACAAGCGCTGGGTCGAACTCCTGCAGCGCCAGGGCGTTGCAGCGGTCGGGATGTCTGGACTCGACGGCCGGCTGTTCGAGGGGCGCCGCAAGGACAGGCTGCGCATCAGGCACGGCGGCCGGCGAATGGTGTTGCGCGACGACTGGACCGGCACCGTCGAGAAGGTGAACGGAGAACTTCTGCGCCTGCTGCTCGACGGCGGCTACCTGCCGGTGCTGACGCCCCCCGGCGCCTCCTTCGACGGCGAAGCCGTGAACGTGGACGGGGATCGCGCGGCCGCCGCCATCACGACTGCCCTTGGCGCCCCGACCCTCGTCTACCTCTCCGGCGCTCCGGGACTGCTCGCCGGCTTCCCCGACGAAGACTCCCTGATTCCCCGCTTCGAAGTCGCGCGCGGCGCGCTCTCCGGCGCCGCCCCGGACGCCGGAGTCGAACCTCTGGCGGCCGCGGCCGAAGACCGGATGAAGAAGAAGGTGCTCGGCGCCGCCGAGGCGCTCCGCGGCGGGGCCGACCGCGTGATCTTCGCCGATGGCCGGATCGAGCGGCCCGTGCAGGCGGCCCTCGACGGCGCGGGCACTCACATCGTCGTCCGAACGGCGAACCCGCAGGAGGATTCGTGATGAGTGCCACCGCAGCGGATGCGACCGTGGCACCCGGCCCCGAGGACCGCCGCCTCGGGACCTGGGCGCCGCGCCGGCCCACTCCGCCGATCGTCGGCGGCGAGGGCTGCGAACTGATCGCGGAGAACGGCGACCGCTACCTCGACCTGACCGCCGGCTACGGCGTCTGCTGCCTGGGCTACAACCATCCGGCGATCGTCGACGCGATCAGGCGCCAGGCGGATCGGCTCACCTTCTGCCCGCTCAACGTGTCGAGCGCCGTCCGGGCGGAGTACGTCGAAGCGCTGGCAGCCGTCCTGCCCGCGACGCTCGACCGCGTGTTCCTGTGCAACAGCGGCACGGAAGCGGTCGAGGGCGCGCTCAAGTTCGCGGCGCTGGTCACCGGAAGAAGCCGAACGGTAGCGCTCCGGAACAGCTTTCACGGCCGCACGCTGGGCGCACTGGCGATGACCTGGAATCCGGCGGCCCGCAGGCCCTACGCCGGCCTGCTTCACGATGCCGTCTTCGTTCAGCCGGAGGCCGAGGCGATCGAGCAGGCGGTCTCTGACGAGACGGCCGCGGTCGTCCTCGAACCCGTTCAGGGCGAAGGCGGCGTCAACGTGCTCGCGGACGACCTCCTCCTGGCCGCGCGCCGCGCCTGCGACCGGCACGGCGCCCTGCTCATTCTGGACGAAGTGCAGACGGGTTTCGGCCGTTGCGGCAACTGGTTCGCCCATCGGCACACGCCCGGACTCGAGCCCGACCTGATGGCGATGGCGAAGGGCATCGGCAGCGGCTTCCCGCTCGGAGCGATCGCCTACGGCGGCCGGGTCGCCGAGGCGCTTCGCCCCGGCAGCCACGGCTCGACCTACGGCGGCAACCCGCTCGCCTGCGCGGTCGGCCTGACGGTGATCGAGACGCTCCGGGATCTCGACCTGCCGGCAAGGGCAGCGACAATAGGCACGCGTTTCGCCGATTCCCTCAGGAGCCGCTTCGCCTCGAGCCCGCGGGTGCGGGAGGTTCGGGGCCGCGGCCTGCTGATCGGTGTCGTCCTGCGGGAACGCGCGGGACGCTACATCGCCCGCCTCGCTACGGAACACCGGATCCTGGCCCTGCCCGCCGGTCCGAACGTGATCCGCCTGCTGCCGCCGCTGATCGTCACGGACGAGGAACTCGAACGCGGCGCCGAGGCGATCCAGGCCGTGCTCGGAGGAGAATGATCGTGGACGCCGGGACCGTCGACGCCGGCCGCCAGCGCGCCGAGATCGAGCTGGTGCGGGGACTCGTCGCGGTGCCGTCGCTTTCCCGGCACGAAGCGGCCGCCAGCGGCTGGCTTGCCGACCAGATGGCCGCGCGGGGCCTCGAACGCTGCCACGTCGATGGCGCGCTGAACGCCGTCGGCGAACTGGGCGATCCCACGGCCTCCCGCCTGGTCGTCCTGCTCGGACACATCGACACCGTGCCGGGGAACATCCCGGTCCGGATCGAGGACGACGGATCGCCTCATGGCATCCTGCATGGCCGCGGTTCGGTCGACGCGAAGGGGCCGCTCGCCAGCTTCGTGGCGGCGGCGGCGCGACTCGGCGGAGACTGGGCCCGCGCCCACGACCTGCGGGTGATCGTCGCCGGCGCGACGGAAGAGGAGGCGGCGACTTCCCGCGGCGCCCACTTCCTGCTGAAGCGGCTGAACGGCCGCGACGAACCGGCGCCCGACTTCTGCATCATCGGCGAGCCCAGCCACTGGCACCGGGTGACGCTCGGTTACAAGGGACGCCTGCTGATCGACCTGATGGCCCGGCGGCCGAGCAGCCACACCGCCGGCCCGGAAGTCGGCGTCGGCATCACCGCGTTCGACCTCTGGCGGCGCCTGGAACAGGTGGCGGAGCGCCACGGAGGCCGGACACCCTTCGAGCGGGTGCTGCCCAGCCTGCGCTCGATCGGGACGACGAGCGACGGTCTCTACGACACCGTTCGCGCCGACTACGGCCTGAGGCTCCCCGTCGACTTCGACGTCTCCGCACTGGTCGACGAACTGACGGACTGGTTCGGCGGCGCGGCGGCGGACATCGACGGGCCGCTGTTCTCGGACCTCGACCCGGAGCGCGCCACCGGCACGATCCGCTGCGAGCAGGGGCATGCCGGTCTGGAACTCAGCCTGCGCGGCTACGAGATCGGGGTCCGGGCCGACCGGCACTCGCCCCTGGTCCGCGCGTTCCTCGCCGCCATCCGCGCGGTTGGCGGCACGGAGGTCGCGCCGAAGTTCGTCGTCAAGACGGGTACCTGCGACATGAACATCGTCTGGCCCGTCTGGCGCTGTCCCATCCTTGCCTACGGGCCGGGGGACAGTACACTCGACCACACACCCGACGAGCACCTGGATCTGAACGAGTACCTGCTGGCGGTCGACACCGTGGAACTTGCACTGAGGAATCTCGCCGCGGCCATGCCGGTAACCGGCTGACCGCGTGGCAACCCGTCCACCCCGCATCGACCGCACCGCCTTCGGCGTCAGCGTCGCGCTGATCGTGCTCGTCTGCGCTCCCCTCGCACTGGCGCCCCAGGCCGGCGGCGCTCTGGTTGTGCGGGCCTACGAGTCGCTGACGGAGCGTTTCGGCCTCATCTACCAGTGGGCGACGCTGGCGGTCACCGTCTTCCTGGTCTGGCTCGCCTTCAGCCACCACGGCAAGCGCAGGCTCGGTCACGAAGACAGCCGGCCGGACTTCAACATCTTCAGTTGGATGGCGATGCTCTTCTGCGCCGGCATCGGGGCCGGGCTCCTCTACTGGTCGACGATCGAGTGGGTGACCTACCTCGACAAACCGCCCTTCGAACTGGCCCCCAACTCCACCGAGGCAGTCGAGTGGGCGGCGACCTACGGCATCTTCCACTGGGGCATCTCGGCCTGGGCGCTGTACTGCTTCCCGGCCGTGGCGATCGCGATCCCCTACTACCGGCAGCACGCGCCGGTACTCCGCCTGAGCACCGGCCTGCACGCGCTGATCGGCAAAGACGGCTACGACCGCCCGCCCGCGCGGGTCGTCGACGTCCTGTTCATCCTGGCCCTGGTCGGCGGCACCGGCACTTCACTCGGCCTGGGAACGCCGATGGTGGCGGCCTGCATCAGCGAAGTCCTGGGAATCGAACAGACCTTCGGCCTCCAGGTGACGATCCTGCTCGTCTGCGTCACCCTGTTCGCCGCGAGCGTCTACCTCGGGCTCGAACGAGGCATCAAGCCGCTCTCCGACGGCTCGATCCTCGCCGCGATCGTCCTGCTCGCCTTCATCCTGATTGTCGGCCCGACCAACTTCCTGCTGCGCACCGGCACGAACTCCATCGGGCTGATGCTCGAGAACTTCGTCCGGCTGAACACCTGGACGGACCCGGTCGCGCGGACCGGCTTCATCGAGGACATGACCGTCTTCTACTGGGCCTGGTGGATCGCCTACGGACCCTTCATGGGCCTGTTCGTGACCCGCATCTCCCGCGGCCGGACGGTGCGGCAACTGATCCTCGGCATGCTGGTCCTTGGCACCCTCGGCTGCGCTCTCTTCTACGCCGTGCTCGGCAACTACAGCATGCACCTGGACCTGTCGGGGGCGCTTCCCGTGCGCGACATCGCCGCTCAGGCCGGCAGCGAGACCGCGATCGCCCAGAGCATCGGCTTCCTGCCGCTAGGGACCCTCGTCCTCGCCGTCTTCGCGCTCGTGGCGATCGTCTTCATCGCCACGACCTACGATTCCGCGTCGTACTGCCTGGCGGCCTCGGCCACCCGCAACCTGCCCGAAGGTACGCATCCCGCCCGTTGGCATCGCCTGTTCTGGGCCTTCGCGGTCGGCATTCTGCCGGTCACGCTGATGTTCATCGGCCAGGAGGGCGGCAACAACCAGCTAAGGGTCATCCAGTCGGCGACCCTGGTCGTCTCGCTGCCCCTTCTCGTCGTCGGAGCGCTCATGGCGGTGTCCCTGATGCGCTCGCTGCGCCAAGCGGACCGCGAATCGGCATCCTGACCTTGCCCTGGTCAGGACGCTCGTGGCAGCGGCGAGCCGCACTCAGTGGTCGCCGCCGGACCCCAGCGCCGACCTGAGCTCACCGATGGCGCTCGCCATCGCATCGAGCGCGCTCTCCCAGTCCGCCCAGTGGAAGGCATGTCCCGCCTCGATCGCCTCGTCCCACGAGCCGTTGATCGCGAACAGCGCGTCGGCAGCCTCATGACGCTTCGAGGGGTCCCTGAGCCGCAGAACGGCGCGACTCACCTCGGCCCGCTGCTGGCCCAGACTCCGTAGCCGCGCCAGGTTGCGGCCGCCCCGCGCCAGAGCTTCCTGGCCCGCTTCGCCCGGGATGCCGGCGACCTCGTGATCCGCGTCTGGACCGTGACACCGATTGCACCGCCCCTGCAGGCCGCCCTCGACACCGAGCGACTGCGCCGCCACGCTGCCGTGGCACGTGCGGCAGGTAGGAGCCGCGCGAACCTGACGCTCGAGCAGCGCGTAGTGGGCGCTCTGCTGAAGCGCTCCGTACTCGGCATCGTGGCAGCGACCGCAGGTCCGCGGCAGGTTCCAGTGGTTCGTCGGGCTATCGCGGTGGGCGCTGTTGAGCACCCCCTTGTGAGCGCGCAACTCGACGAACGTCGAGGTGTTGCCGCCATGACAGTCCGCGCACGAGACGCCGGCGGAGGCGTGCGCCGAGTCGCGGAACTGCCGCAGATGGACTGCCGCGGCCTCGTCGAGTTCCTGGGCGGCGTGGCAGTCGATGCAGGGATCCTGCGCCGACGCGGCGGCGGCCAGGGCGGCGACCGCCAGAACCGGAACCGCCCACCGTAGGATCCCTCCGGCTCGCTTCACGGCGTCAGACTACCAATACTCGCGGGGGACAAGCGCCGGGGATCACCGCCAGTCGAACTCCGGCGTCAGGAAGACCTCCCGGTCCCCTCCCGACATCTCGGGCAAGCGCAGGCGGTAGTAGTTCAGCGGAATCCCCCCGTACCAGTAGCGATGCCGGGCGATGCGGGCCGGCCGCTCGAGGACATGGCGCGTCGTTGCCTGACCCGTACCGCCGGCGACAGGCGCCAGGGTCACCGTCAGACGGGCGAGCCGCACCGGCGAGCCGACCAGGAGTTCGCCGTCGGCGGACGGCCGGTAGCGGATCCCGTCCGGACCGTGTCGCCAGACACCATCGCCGATCAGCCGGACGCGCAGGTCGCCGTGCTGGATGTCCGCCGGGGCCGATCCGAGGTGAATCTGGGACGTCTCGAGCGGCAGGAGGCTCTTCGCCGGGGCCGACACGTAACGCAGCCGCCGGGCTCCCTGCTCGGGATCGATCTCCAGCGGGAAGGAGGCCGCCGTCCGCCACAGCGGCAGGACGAACAGCGCCGCCGTCGCCGACATGGCCGCCAGCCAGCGCCTGGACGGCGGGCGCTCGATCAGGAACCAGCAGGCCGCGTAGAGAGGCAGGAACCAGCGGTTCGCTATCGCTCCCGCGCCACCGTAGAAGTTGTACGGATTCTTGATCAGGAAGGCCAGGAGCCCGACGCCGATGCCGAGAAGCAGCCAGCGGCGCCGCGACCCCGGCCGCAGGCAGCCGCAGGCAAGGAGCAGCGGCAGGAAGTACGGGACGATGCCGATGCTCCGACCGATCAACGCGTAGACCAGGTTGTGGCCGAGCAGCGCCGCGTCGAGGTCGGGCAGCAGGAAGCCCTCGCGGACCCAGGACGCGTCGCCGCGCACGGACAGCAACTCGGGCCAGCGCTCTCGATCGAAGTCGACGTCCGGATAGCCCGTGGCGCTGCTGAATCCCTGCCGTTCGCTCACGTAGGGAGTCCATGCGCCGCCGCTCGCGCGGTGGAACCAGGCTGAGCCGAGCAGCAGCAGGATCGCTCCCGCCGCCGCCAAAGCAGCCGATCGACGGCCCCGGTTCCGGCGAAGAGTCGGCGCCGCGGCCACCAGCACCGCCGCCAGTATCGCGAGGTAGAACGGCCTGCCGGCCCCGGCCACGGCCAGCAGGAAGCCCCCGGCCACCAGCCGCGCCGCGGGGAGCGCTCTGCCCTCGAGCCAGGGGTCGAGGCAGCAGAGTCCGAGGGCCGTGACGACCAGGTAGAGGAGGTCCGCATGGACCCAGAAGACATGAGCGAAGGCGACCGAGAAGAAGAGCAGGAACGCCGCCACCAGCGGTCCGTCGGCACCGATCCGGGTGGTCAGCAGGCAGTCGAGCAGCAGCGCCGCCGCGACGAGCAGCAGCAGGTTGGCCAGAATCGGCCCTCGCTGCGGCGCCGCGCGGACGAATGGAGCCAGGTAGAGCGAGTAGAAGACCGGCTTGGCGTAGACCAGGGTCGCTCCGTCGTCGACGCTCTGGAGAATCAACGGGTCGGGCACCTTGCCCGTCAACCGCTGGTAGCGCCGAAAGTCGGCTTCTTCGTAGCGCCGGTCGAAGTCGAACGCCAGGCTCTGGGCCTGCATCGCGTAGACGCCCTCGTCGCCGACCGTGTAGGTCCAGTCGGACGGGTCGAAGACGGCCGCGCCGGCCGCCAGCGCGAGCAGGAGGACCCAGAGCACACCCCGCTGCCAGGTCGGCGCTGCGATGCATCGCCACCCTTGCCCGCTGCCCGAGGCTCCCTCCATACCGGGCAGGACGCTAGCAGCCGGTCGTGGAGCGGGCGCCAACTTTGCCAGCCAAAGGGAATCTGAGGACGGCGAATCGGGTTGCGACTCGTTCCGGCCGCAAGGGTGTTGTAGTCTTGGCGCGGTCGACGAGCCATCGAGTCATGTGCAATCGAACAAAGGAGCTTCCGATGTGGAAACCTGAAGTCCAGCCCCCTCGCCTGTCGTACCTGCTCGTTCCGTTCCTGGCTTTCTGTCTGGCCGGGCCGGTTCTGGCTCAAGAGGAGGACTCCGAGGCCGAAGAACCGCAGGAGTTCGAAGAAACGATCGTCGTCGTCGGCACTCGCACCGAGGGACGAACCGTCACCGCATCCCCCGTACCGGTCGACGTGATTCCCGAGACCGAGCTCGTCAGCCAGGGGAACAACGACCTGACGGACCGGATCCGCACCGTCGTCCCGTCCTACAACGTCGGCACCCAGCCGATCAGTGACGCGGCCACGCTGGTTCGACCGGCGAACCTCCGCGGCCTGGCGCCGGATCACACGCTGGTCCTCGTCAACGGCAAGCGCCGTCACCGCGCCGCCGTCATCGCCTGGTTGGGCAACGGCATCTCGGACGGCTCCCAGGGACCGGACATCTCCATCATCCCGGCGATCGCCCTTCGCCAGGTCGAGGTCCTGCGCGACGGCGCCTCGGCGCAGTACGGCTCGGACGCCATCGCCGGCGTGATCAACTTCCAGCTCAAGGACGCAAGTTCGGGCGGCAGCGTCGAGATCCGGACGGGGCAGTTCCAGGACTCGAACCCGGGCTCCAGTTCCGGCTTCGGCGGCCAGTACACCTTCGCCGGCGAGAACGGCCCCTCGTACGCCGTCGCCGCCAACTTCGGCATGCCGATGGGCGAGAACGGCTTCTTCAACCTGAGCATGGAGTACGGCGGCGCCGACCCGACCAGCCGCAGCGTCCAGCGGAACGACGCGATCAACATCATCAACACCGGCAACACCAACATCCGCAACCCGGCGCAGGTCTGGGGTTCGCCGCTGGTCGAGGACGACATCAAGTTGTTCGCCAACTTCGGCAGCCTGTTCTCGAACGGCGCCCAGTTCTACGGTCACGCGAACTACGCCACGCGCAAGACCACCGGCGGCTTCTACTTCCGCAACCCGCACACGCGGTCCGGCGTCTTCAGCAATGACGGCGGCGGATCCATCCTGGTCGGCGACCGGCTGTGGGCAAGCACCGGCGTCGAAGGCGCCGGCGGCTGTCCCGCACTCACGGTCACCGGCCATGTACCGGACCCGATGGCCCTCGCCGCGATCGAGGCGGACCCGAACTGCTTCACGCTCTACTCGCGCTTCCCCGGCGGCTTCACGCCCCAGTTCGGAGGCGACCTGACGGACTCCTCGATCGTCGCGGGCGTCCGCGGTTATCTCGACAGCGGGATGACCTGGGATCTCAGCGTCAACGTCGGCAACAGCGAAGTCGACCAGTTCATCTACAACACGGTGAACGCGTCGCTCGGCTACGACACGCCGACCTCGTTCAACCCCGGCATCTATGAGCAGACCGACACGAACGTCAACTTCGACATCACCTATCCCGTGCGGGACAACGTGAGCCTCGCGGCCGGCCTCGAGTGGCGGAACGAGCAGTTCCGGATCGGCGCCGGCGACGCCGCTTCGTGGGAGATCGGCCCCTATGCGGCGCAAGGCTTCGGCTCGGGGTCCAACGGCTTCAACGGCTACCGGCCCGAGAACTCGGGAACCTGGGATCGCGCGAACGTCGCCATCTACGGCGACATCGAGGTCGATACGGCGGACGAACGGGGAACCGTCACCGCCGCGCTGCGGGTCGAGGACTTCGACGGCTTCGGCAACACGATCAACGCGAAGGTCTCCGGCCGCCGGCAGGTCTCCGACGTCGTGGCGCTGCGCGCCGCCGTCAGCACCGGCTTCCGCGCGCCGACGCCCGGTCAGCAGAACGCGTTCAACGTGACGACGGCCTTCGATCCGGAAACCGGCGGCCTGTCGAACAGCGGCACCGTGCCCTCGACGTCGTTGCCGGCAGCCCTGCGAGGCGGCGAGGACCTCCAGCCCGAAGAGGCGGTCAACTTCTCGGCCGGTCTGGTCGTCGACAGAGGCGAGTTCACCCTGACGGCCGATGTCTTCCACATCGACGTGGACGACCGGCTCGCCGTGTCGGAGACCTTCCGCCAGTGCGCCCTCATCATGGAACCGAACTGCGTGACGGACGCGGAGATCGAGCAGTTGCTCTCCGGCGGCTTCGTCGAGGCGCGGAACCTGAAGAACTTCCGGTTCTTCGTCAACGACTTCGCCACCCAGACGCAGGGTCTGGACGTGGTCGGCACGTGGACGCCGCCGGAACTCGGTGGCGACACGAGCTTCAGCCTCGTCTTCAACTACACGAAGACCGAGGTCACGGACCACAACCCCGACACGGTCGGCCCCTTCCGCATCGCCACGATCGAGAAGGGCCTGCCGGAGTTCCGCTGGAATCTGGCGATGAACCACGGCGCCGACCGCTGGAACCTGATGGCCCGCGTGAACTACTTCGACGGCTGGTGGGACAGCGAGGACGCGCAGAACCTCCTCGGCCGGAACAACGCGCCGATGTACTCGGACTACAACGGTGAGTTCCTGGTCGACGTCGAACTCGGCTTCCCGCTGCCGAACAACACGTCGATCGCCATCGGCGTGCAGAACCTGCTGAACACCTATCCGGAAGAGAACCCCGGCGGCGCCGACGGAGTCGGCAACCGCTACGGCCAGTTCTCGCCGTTCGGCTTCAACGGGTCCTACTACTACGTCCGCTTCAACTACGCCTGGGGCCAGAGCTTCTAGAAGCTCGACTCTTCAGCGCTCGACCTGCCTCAGCCGCCCGCCGCCGACTGGATCGGCGCGGGCGGCTGTTGCTTTTCCAGGCTCTGGAGCAACCAGTAGCGCCGGTACAGCTCGTTCGCCTCGTACAGCTCCTCGTGGCTGCCGGCGGCCACCAGCCGGCCCTGGTCCAGGACGTGGATGCGCCGGGCCCGGCGCGCGGTGGCCAGGCGGTGGGCGATGACGATCGTCGTCCTGCCCTCCAGCAACTGCTCGATCGCCCGCTGGACCGTCGCCTCCGAGTCCGGGTCGAGAGAGCTCGTCGCCTCGTCCAGCAGGAGGATCCGCGGGTCGCGCAGAAACGCGCGCGCGATCGCGATCCGCTGGCGCTGGCCAGCCGAGAGCAGCACGCCGCGCTCGCCGACTTCCGTCTCGAAGCCCTGGTCCAGGCGTTCGATGAACGAGACGGCGCCCGCCGCTTCGGCGGCCGCCCGCACGTCGTCGTCGCCGGCGTCGGGCCTGGCCAGCCGGATGTTCTCGGCCACCGAGCCGGAGAACAGGAAGATGTCCTGCGGCACCAGCGCCATCCGGCGCCGCAGATCGGCGAGCGCGACATCGCGGAGGGAGAGGCCGTCGAGGAGAATCTCCCCCTGCTGCGCTTCGTAGAAGCGAAGCAGCAGACCGAAGAGCGTGCTCTTCCCCGAACCGGAGGGGCCGACCAGGGCCACCAGCTCGCCCGGAGCGATCTCGAGCGAAACGTCTCTGAGCGCCGGCTGCTCCGCCCCCTCGTAGCGGAAACCGACCGAACGGACGCTGAGACCACCAGCGGATTCGGCAAGCCTCGCCGGCGTCGGAGGATCGACGATCGCGGACCGCTGGTCGAGTAACTCGAACACCCGCGCGCTCGCTCCTCGCAACCGCTTGTAGCCGGCGTAGAGAGCCCCCAACTGGCCCACCGACATCCCGATCGAGAACGTGTAGAGAAGAAACGACGTGAGCCTTCCCGGCGAGAGCGATCCCTCCAGCATCAGACTCCCGCCGTAGCCCAGCACCAGGGCGAACGCGGTGTAGCCGAAGAACGCCATCAGGCCGCTGAAGCCCCCGTAGAGACGGACGTTGTGGAGCTGAACGCCGAGCAGGTCCGCAAGCCGAAGCCCGTACCGACCCCTCGCCTGGTCCTCCGCCGAGAAGGCCTGCACGGTGCGTATGCCGGCCAGCGACTCCTCCGCCCAGGCTGACGTCTCGGCCACGGCGTCGCGCTCCTCCTGCGCCACCCGTTCCAACCTCCTGCCATAGAAGATGGCGAACAGCACGACGGGCGGCACCACGAGCAGCGCGACCACCGTCAAGCGAGTGTGCAGGACGAGCAGGATCACCAGGACGCCGACAAAGCGCACCGCGGCCTGGAATCCGGACGGAATCTGCTCGGTCAGTGCGGTCTGGACGACCGTCAGGTCCGACGCCATGCGCGACAGGAGTTCGCCGACCCGCCGCCGATCGTAGAAGTCGACGGACAGGCCGACCAGGTGACTGAAGAGCCGGCCCCTCAGGTCCCGCAGCAGGCGCGCCCCGGCCGAGCCGAGAAACCAGGTCTGCAAGTAGGTGAGTACGCCGAGAATCGCGAACAGGCCGACCAGCGAAGCGACGATCCGCCCCAGTCTTCCCTCGAGATCCGCTTCGATCGCCGTGTCCACCAGATCGCCGGCCTGCATGGGCACCAGCACGAAGACTCCCGTGCTCGTCAGGAGCAGAACCGTGCCGGCGGCGAGTGGCCGCGCGTACGGCCGGGCCAGTCCGAACAGCCGGCGGAACGGCACCGGAGCAGCGGACCGCTCCTCCCCTTCGCGCCCTGTCGAACTCACCTGCCGACCGTCAGCGTGATGACGAGTTCCGGGCGCTCGGCGTCCGCGACGATCTCGTCGAAGGCGCTGGCGTCCATGGCCAGGGGAATCTCGATCGCCACCGAGCCGTGCTCGATCTGCTCCGGAATGTTGCGGCCGACCCGGCCCGCGGCACTGCCGGAGGCGACCGCGTCGTCGCCGTCCGGGAGACCGGCGCGGCGGAGTTCGACGCCGAGGTTGACCCGCCGAGCCCCCCGGCTGCCGTGGACGGCCAACTCAACGGCGAGCTCGACCCGGCCGCGGCGAACGCGGCGCTCGACCTGCACACCCTCGATCGTCACCCCATCGCACAGGTACGGGGCGGTGTCCCGCGTGATCCAGGCGTAGCCTTCGGGAAGCGACTCGACCGCCCCCAGCGGCACACGGAGCACCATGGGGGAAGCCATGGCGATGCGTTCGATCGCGGCCGCATCGCCGGCCCGGGCCGACTCGGCCGTCACTTCACCGGCCGCCGGCACCGGAGCAGGGGCCGGCCGAGGCGCGGCCGGCGCCGGCTCGTCCGGCACGGGTTCAACGGCCGACGGCTTCTCTTCGACCGGTGCGGGCGGCCTGGCGGCCGTTTCGACCGGCGCCGGCGACTCGGCAACGGGCGGACCCACCGGCTCGTAGGTCCCCTCGAAGACGAGGGTGGACGGCCGCTCGCCACGTCCCGCACGCCGCGAGTAGCCCGAGACCGCACTGATCCGGCCAACGGCGTCCCGCGTCAGCCGCTCCCGCCAGATAGAGCGCCGTCCGTCAGCGGAAATGAACTCGCCCGTGAGGACCAGCTCACCACCCTCCGGCTTGCCTTCCGACCGCACCAGCGCGCCACCGTTCGAGACGCTGAAACGGCGCCATACGCCCGCGGCAACGTCGAACGCGCTGTAGGTGCGCCCTGATCGGCCATCGGCGAACGTCCAGGTTTCCGCGATCAGGCAGCCGTCCGCCAGCTTCTCCACGCTGCTTCCGCCAACGACTTCACCACCGGACACCAGCCGCCATTCGCCGACCAGGAAGTCGAGCGCCTGGTACGTCTCGTCCGTCTCGCAGACGCCGGAAGGCTGCGCCGCCAGCGGCCAGGTCGCCAGGACGCCCATACCGAACAGGATCGAAACCGCCATTCGCATCGTGTGGCTCCGTCAGGTGCCCAGAAGGGGGATCTTAGTCCGGCCCCCGCAAGCCGCCGGTCAGCCTTCCGCCGGCCTCACGACGAAGAGCAGATCGCCCTGGTTCACGACCTGACCGTTCGCCGCGTTGACTCGCATCACCTCGTAGCGGGAATGGCCGTCGAACAGCTCGGCGCCGCCGTCAAGCGACGCGAGGGACACCGGCCTGAACAGTTTCATCGCCTCGATCAGGCACAGGGTCTTCTCCCGGCTCACGATGTCCCCCGCGCGAACGAAGGGAGGATCGTTCGGGGAGGACGCGGCGTAGAAGAGACCGCCGGACGGCGCCTTGACCTTGAGCTCGTCGCTGCCCTCGATCTCGATGTCGGCCCGGTCAGCGTTTCGGCCGACACCCGCGAAGCGCTCGACCTCGTCCACCAGCTCGTCGCCGCAGGTACGGTCGAGGAAGTCCGCGAGAAAGCGGGTGTCGTAGTCGCCTGACCGGAACTGCTCGTCGCCCAGGACGCGGCCCAGCAGCGGCAGGTTCGTGCACACGCCCTCGATGGCGACCTCTTCCAGGTAGGAGATGAGGCGAGCGATCGTGTCCGCGCGGTCCCTGCCGTGGCACACGACCTGCGCAACGAGACTGTCGTAGTAGGGCGACACGACGGCGCCCGTGTCGATCGCCGCCAGCACGTCGATGTCCGCACGCCGCGGGAAGTCGCAGCGCGTCACCGTCCCGGGCGAGGGCAGCAGATCGATCCCGTCCGCCGAGAGGGAGGCGCGCTCCGCGTTGATCCGGACCTCCATCGCGTAGCCGTCCTCCGCGAAAGGCGCCTCGGCGATCCTCGCCCCGCCGGCGATCTCGAACTGTGCCTTGACGATGTCCGTGCCGGTGACCGCCTCGGTCACCGGGTGCTCGACCTGAAGCCGCGTGTTCATCTCCATGAAGTAGAGCTTCTGGTCCTCGAGGTCGAAGATGAACTCCACGGTGCCCGCACCGACATAGCCGATCTCCGCGGCGATCGCGGCCGCGTAACGGAAGCTCTCGTCGCGTAGCGCCTCCGGCAACGCCGTCGACCCCGATTCCTCGATCAGCTTCTGGTTGTTGCGCTGGACGCTGCAGTCGCGCAGGCCGAGCACGCGTACCGTGCCGTGCTGGTCGCAGAGAACCTGCACCTCGACGTGGCGCAGCGACACGACGCACTTCTCGAGATAGCAGTCCGCGTTGCCGAAGGCGCTCTCCGCCTCGACGCGAATCTGCGCGAACGCTTCCCGGAAGTCCTCCGCCCGGTCCACCCGCCGAATGCCCTTGCCGCCACCGCCATGAACCGCCTTGAGCATGACCGGGAAACCGATCGACTCGGCGACGGCGAGCGCCGTGTCCGCGTCGGTCAGGATGCCCTCGCTGCCCGGCACTACCGGCACGCCCACCTGCACCGCGGTCTGGATCGCGTTCGACTTGTTGCCCATCCGCCGCATCGCATCGCCGGTCGGACCGATGAAGTTCAGCCCGTGACCCCGGCAAAGGTCGGCGAAGGAAGCGCTCTCGGAGAGGAACCCGATCCCGGGATGGAGCGCGTCGGCCCCTTCCCGCTCGGCGATCCGGATCACCGAATGGGCGTTCAGGTAGCTCTCGTCCGGCGTGCTGCCGCCGATGCAGACCAGCGTGTCGCGCTCACGCAGCATCGTCGCCGCCGGTGAGTCGACGTCCGGGTCGGACTGCACCAGGATCACTTCGATGCCGGCTCGCTGCGCAACCCGAACGAGCTTCACGGCGGTACAGCCGCGCGCGTGGATCAGAGCCCGCTGCACCTGGCGCGGAGCAACCGAAGGCACGGGCTCGTTCACCTCCGCCTCCTCCCGCCTCCGGCGGCGCGAAGTCAGGAACTCGACGCGTCGCTCCTCCTGGAGCAGCCGCTGGAGAACGGCATCGACCGTGTCCTCGGGAACCGGAATCTGCGAATCGACCTGACGCAACTGCTCATCGAGCTCCTCGCCGAAGGGATGCTCGACGAGCCCGTGCATCGAACCCTCGACCTCGCTCAGGTAGTTCGAGAGCGTCGAAGCCATCGGCAGATGCGAAGGCACGACGATCTGCCCGGCGAAAGGCATGTTCGTGCCCGAGAAGTAGTAGGTCTGGACCAGGGGATGGGTAACCAGGCTGGCCTGGGCGCCACCCGTGCAGTCGCCGTAGCCGAAGCAGATCACCGGCAGGCCGTTTTCGCGGACGAAGCGCGTGATCCGGTCGTTGACGATCGACATCGAGAACAGGGCGCCGGCGCCTTCCTTGGTCAGCATGCCACCCGAGGAGATGAAACAGACGACCGGAAGACGTTCCTCCGCACAACGAAGCAGGAGCTTGCAGAACTTCTCCGCGCTCGCCATGTCGAACGAACCGGCCTGGAACGCGAGGTTGGAGACCAGGACTCCGACCCGGTTCCCCGCGGCGCCGCCGTCCTCGCCGTCGGTCAGGGCGCCGGTACGGATTCGGGCCAGAGCCGCCACCGTCCCGCACGGCGTGACGCCCTGCTCGAGCGCCCGCTCGATCGAAACCCGCAGTCCCGGGAAGCTCACCGGATCGGCGGTCATCCGGTCCGCTTCGATCTCCTGCACGTCGTGGAAGAAGCGATCGAGGACCGCCTGAGGCCGGCGCGGCGTGTTCCGTTTCTGCTCGGACAGAACATCCTCGAGCAAGAGGTCGCGGTAGGCGGCGTCGAGACGGTTCCAGAAGTCCTTGATGCCGATGTTGCGGGGCGAGATGCGGCCGTCGTAGCCGCGGATCCCCTGTTCGTCCTCGTAGAAGTTCGGCAGCAGGCGTTCGAACAGGAACGTCACCAGGCCGAAGAGCGGCTCCGAGATCCGCGGCATCTGGAGCCGTTTCCACTCGGCCACCGCCTTGAGCAGGCGGCCGCGCCGCGGGTGCCGCGAGAAGTGGCGCAGCCAGGAACGGAACTGCCGGCGCAGGCGGGCCTCGGCCTCCTCCGCGGCGTCACCCTCGTGCCCCGCCGTCAGCTCCCCCATCGCCGCGTTCAGCGAATGGCGCAGGAGGAGGTGAACCGACTCGCGCGCGATCACGTTCTCCTCGCGCGCCTCGCTGGCGATCTCGCGCAGGTGCAGGAAGATGTGGTCGTAGAGCCGGTCGAAGCAGATGAAGTTCTCGCACTCGCGCCGGAACAGCCGCAGGAGCTGCGGCTGGAGGATCACGTCGAGCACGGTGAGGTCGGCGGCCTGCGAGACCTCGCCCGATTCGGAAGCCGGGTTCCCTCCTTCGAGCCCTTCCTCCTCGACCGTCCGCATGACCGCGAGCAGGCGCCCGAAGTTGTCTTCCGCCCCGTCCTTCCACTGGTTGTACAGATGGAAGCCGTACTCCAGCAGCAGTTCGGCCCGGGCGCGGTTGAAGTGGTACTCGCGGCTGCCGAGCAGGAAGGATGCGAGCCGGCCCCGACCTTCGTGCAGCGAGTCGCGAGCGGCAGCGTACCGTTTGTAGGTCCGGCTCAGAACATCGTCGTAGCGAACCGCCAGCGGATTGTCGAGCCAACGCTCGAACGAGGCCCGGCGCTGCCGCTCCCGGCGCGCCCTGGCCGCACCGGCCGGCACCTCGGCGGCAGCCAGACGACCGTAGCCCGACACGGTCGCCGAACTCAGGCGGCGTCGCAATCCCAGGTAGCGCAGGTAACGGAACGCGAGACCGAACACGTTCGCCTGCTCCGCCGGACTGTGCAGGCGCGACAGATGAGCGACCTCCTCGAGCACGGAGAGACTGCGGGAGGGGTCGACGTAGCGCCGCGTGTTGCGGCGATAGTGCTCGAACACGGCCGGTTCGTCGCGCACGAACAGCTTCGCCCGCTGCTCCACCAGGGCGATCGAAGTGGCTACCGCGTCCTCGAAACAGGCCAATCGATCGCCGCCCTCGCCGGGAACGAAGTCGATCACACCGTCGAGATAACCCTGCTCGTAGAGCTCGTAGGCCGAGACGCCGACGGCCTTGGCGCACTCTTCCCAGGACAGGTCGTAGCGGCGGACGATGTTCGCCAGCCCGCGCGGCTGGATCGTGTTGAACACCCCGTCCCGGACCGACAGCAGGACATTCGTCGTGGCCAGCGGGATCGCTCCGCCGGAGTAGCCGTTGCCGAGCACGATCCCAACCGTCGGCACGTGGAGCTGCGCCATCTCGGCGATCAGCCGCGAGATCGAGTGGGCCTGGTTGCCGCGGTTCGCCTCCTCGCCCGCGTCCGCCCCGGGCGTGTCCATCAGGGCGACCACGGGCAGAGCTCGGCGGGCGAAGGAGCGGATCACCTCGACAGCGAGTTCGTGGTGCTCCGGCATCCACACGCCGTTCTGCACCGAGCGCTCCTGCGCCAGCACGCCGAAACGCCGCCTGTGGCCGTCGATCCCGGTCTCGAACACGGCGGCGTAGAGCGGACCGTGATTGCGCTCTTCTACCAACTCCCAACTCGTCGCCGCCAGCACCGCGCCGGTGCCGACGCGACCCGGATCCTCGGCCGGGGCCACGGTGCGGCGAATGTACTCGTCTACCTCCAGCCTGGCGAGTCCCTTGAGCGTCTGGCGGATGCGCCGCTCGGAGATCAGCCCCGAGATGCGCCCGACGCCCCCGCCGACCCGCGTGTCACCCGGCTCGGGAAACAGGGAGAACGCCCGAGCCCGCTGCTCCGCCTCGCGAAACAGCGGGTCGACATCGCCCCGTGAAGGCTCCGGCTGGCTCTGGAGCAGGATCGTCATACAAACCGCATAGTCTACCCGGTCGACGGACGGTAAAGGACCGGCAACGTGTAACTTGGCCGGTTCCGGCGCTATTCCAGCGCGCCCGAAACGAGGCTCAGTTTCCCCGTTCCTCAGCCCGGGTCGGACCGATCTCCTGCAACGTCTCCAGGCTGGGCGCGACCATCACGCGGGCCGCGGTTTCCTCGTAGGCGGCGTACATCTCCGGCAGCTTCCGGCGCAGGTCCTCCTGGTCGACGATGGTCCACTCGTCTTCCCAAACGGGGCCGTAGGGCGCCTGGAGGTTCCAGGCCGTCGAGATGAACCAGTAGGCGAACTCCTGCATCTGGACGCGGAAACGCGCTTCCTCGTCCGGAATGTCGAGGTACGTGTCCAACACGTAGTAGCCCTCGTCGTCGGCCTTCTTCATCGCGCGGGCGAGCTCCGAATCTTCCGAGATACCCCAGACCTCCGGGAACGTGTAGTGCAGGCCGATGTCCGTCACGTAGTGCAGGATGTGCTCGACCACCTCCATCACCTGCCCCTCCGGCCCTACCGGAGTGCCCTGCATGATGATGTCGCACACCGAGTTGTTCTTCTCGATCTCGGCCCACTGCTCCTCGTTCTCCTCCGCGAAGCTCATGTCGTCGCCCAGCGGCACCGGAATCAACGCCCTGTAGCGATAGTGGTTCGCGAGCAATTCGCGCTGGAGATCGGCGTCGAGACCGGCGTCCCGCGGAAACGACTCGGCAATCGTCTTCGCCACCAGCCGCAGGAAGTCGTCCGAGATGTCGTCGCGGGCCGCCAGCCTGAGCCCGTACACCTGGAGTTCCTTGGTGAACGGCGGCATGGCATCCGTGGCGACGACGTCGCCGTGCTGGTACACGTCGTCGGGGACATCGCCGACTGGAGAGAGCAGGATGCAGCCGCCGAGATGGGTCGGCGCTGCGTCGGCCGCGGCAGCGGCCTCCTCCGCACCGGGGTCGGCAGCGGAGTCGGCAGCCTCCCCGCCGCCACAGCCGGCTACCGTCAGGATCAGAAGCGCGAGTACGAAGCGTCTGGCCATTGCTGCCTCCTTCGTTGATTTGATCCGCGACCCCCTACACTATGCGCCCGACCGCCGCCGCACATGAACTTCCTCCCCCAGATCGTCGGATCCTTCGCCAACCCGGCGGCCGAGAACCCGACCGTCGAGATGGTCGAAGCGGCGTTCCGGCATCACGGGCTTCACTGGCGCTACCTGAACTGCGAAGTGCCAGCGCACCGGCTTCCGGCGGCGGTAGCGGGCGCCCGCGCAATGGGCTGGGCCGGATTCAACTGCTCGCTGCCCCACAAGGTCGCGGTGATCGAACACCTCGACGGACTGGGCGAATCGGCCCGCCTGATCGGTGCCGTGAACTGCGTCGTCCGCGACGCGGACGGACGTTTCGTCGGTGAGAACACCGACGGCAAGGGTTTCCTCCGTTCGCTCGAGGAAGTGACGCCGGCGGCCGGCAAGCGCGTCGTGATCTTCGGCGCCGGCGGTGCCGCACGGGCGATCGCGGTCGAACTCGGCCTGACCGGAGCAGCAGAGATCACCATCGTCAACCGCACTCGCGAACGCGGCGAAGAACTGGCACGGCACATCGCCAGCCACACGACGACCCGAGCCCGGTTCGAGCACTGGCGCGGCGCCTACCGGCTGGCCGCGGACGTCGACGTGGCGATCAACGCCACGTCGATCGGCCTCTTCCCGGACCTGGACGCCGAGCTACCGGTCGATCTCGACTCTCTCCGAGCCGCGATGGTGGTCGCCGACGTGATTCCGAATCCACCCACCACACGCCTGCTGGCGGCAGCCGCCGCTCGCGGCTGCACCGTGCTCGACGGCCTCGGAATGCTCGTCAACCAGGGCGTCGCCGGGATCCGCTACTGGACCGGCGTTGACGTCGATGCCCGGGTCATGCGGGCCCGCCTGGAGGCGATCTTCGGCTGAAGCCTGTCGAGCAGAACGGCAGCGAGGATCAGCGCCCCGAACACGACCTTCTGCTCGTAGGACGCGACGCCCGCGATGTTCAGGCCGTTCTGGATGACGGCGATGATCATCGCGCCAATCAGCGTTCCCGCGATCCGGCCGCGGCCGCCCGCCAGGCTCGCGCCGCCGACCACGACGGCGGCGATGACCTGCAGTTCGTAGAGCTCGCCGGCGTTGGGCCGCCCGCCCTCGAAGCGGGAGGCGTCGACGATCCCCGCCAGGCCGGCGAACGCCCCGCACAGGCAGTAGACGGCGAGCAGCACCGCGGTCACCGGCACGCCGGACAGGCGCGCCGCCTCGACGTTGCCGCCCACGGCGTAGACGTAGCGTCCGAACATGGTCCGCGTCATCAGCAGATGCGCGGCCACGAACAGGACGAGCATGAGCAGGATCGGATTCGGCACGCCCAGCACGGCGCCGTTGCCGAGCCAGGCGAAGACGGCCGCGTCGACCCGCACCGCCTCCGGCGTGCCCTCCGCGCCCCCGCCCACCAGGCGCCGCTGGTGACCGACGGCCAGAATCAGCGCCAGACCGCGCGCCAGCATCATCAGGCCGAGCGTGGCCACGAACGGCGGCACCCGGAACGCGGTGACCATCGTCCCGCTGAGGAGGCCGCCCAGCGCCGCGGCCGCGACACCCAACAGCATGGCCGCCAGAAGGCCGGCCGGCGACGCCGCGGCGCCGCCGAACCACTCCTGCGCCGTCACCGCGGCGATCACGCCAGCCAGCGCCAGCAGGCTGCCGACGGAAAGGTCTATGCCCGCGGTCAGGATGACGAGGGTCATGCCGAGCGCGATGATCGCGATGTCCGCGTTCTGGTTCACCACGTTGAGCAGGTTGCGGGCGGTCAGGAACGTCGGCCAGTAGTAGCTCCCCGGCGCGAACACCGGTTTCCCGGCGGTTCGCACCGGCCCCCACTCGGACGCGATCCGGTGGGTGGCGATCGCGTCGAAGGAACCGCCGGTCCCGGCGATCCGCTCCAGTTCGAGCCGCACGTCGCGCGGCTGGCCGAACACGCGACCCGCGATCCGGGCGCCGGCGGCGTCGAGACCCTCTTCGATCGCCTGCACGAACACCCGGTCGGCCTCCGTGTCCCGCGCCACGACGAGTACCGAGCAGGGCGCCTGACACGCCACCAGCACTTGCCGCGCGACCGCGGCGCCGGAACGACTCGTGATCGGGTTCTGTTCGCGCCAGGTCGCCGCGCTCGAGATCAGGCAGAGAAGGACCAGCACGACGACCGAGAGGTTCCGGCCCAGAAGGTCCAGGAGCCGGCGACGCCACCGGCCGGCGGTGGACTCGCTCACTCCTTCAGGCAACGGACGGTTCCTCCGGAAGGCCGATACCGGCGGCGATCCGCAACACGCCGGCCGGGTCGGCGCGCGCCGGATCCGCGATCTCCCCCCGAATACGCCCCTCGTGCATGACCAGCACGCGGTCGCTCATGCCGAGAACCTCCTCCAGCTCCGAGCTGATCAGGAGCACGGCCTTGCCCTCCGACGCCATGCGGCGGATCCACTCGTAGATCTCGTAGCGCGCCCCGACATCGATGCCCCGGGTCGGCTCGTCGCAGAGAACGACCCTGGCGCCGCGTTCGAGCCACTTGGCGATCACGACTTTCTGCTGGTTGCCGCCCGACAGCGTCGCCACCCGCTGGCCGGCTCGCGCGAGCCGGATGTCCAGTTGCTCCCTCCATCGGCCAAACGCGCGGCGCTCGCGCCGGCGATCGACCACACCGCCAGGCCGCCGGAAACGGTCCAGGTTGGGGAGCGCGAAGTTGGCCCGCGCGCTCCGGCTCAGCACCAGGCCGTGGCCCCTGCGGTCCTCCGGCAACAGGCAGATGCCGTTCCTGATCGCCTGACGGGGCGACCGGAGCTCAAGCCGCGTGCCGTCGAGCCGCACCTCGCCGCGGTCGGGCGCCGCGGCGCCGAAGATCATCCGCGCCACGTCGGTCCGACCCGCTCCCACCAGGCCCGCGAGGCCCAGGATCTCACCGCGTCGGATGTCGAACGACACGTCCCGGACCCGCCGACCGGCCGACAGTCCACGGACCTCGAGCCGGGCGTCACCGACCGCCCCCGGGAGTCGGGGCGGGAACTCCGCGCTCAGGCTGCGGCCGACCATGGCCTCGATCAGCTCGCCCCGATCGAGCGGCGCAAGCCCGTCGTCGCCGCCGGCCGGTCCGCGCCGGTCGATGCTCCGCACCAGTTCGCCGTCCCGGAGCACGGCGACCCGGTCGGCCACGGCCTCGATCTCCTCCAACCGGTGGCTGATGTAGATCGCGGCCGCCCCACGGCGCGCCAGTTCCCGCACCTCGCGCAGCAGCGCACGCGCCTCGCGCGGCGACAAGGCCGCGGTCGGCTCGTCCAGGATCAGCAGCCGGGGTTCGAGCGCAAGCGCCTTCGCGATCTCGACCGCCTGGCGGGCGCCGAGAGACAGCTCCGAGCAGCGGGTGTCCGGATCGATGTCCATCTCGAGCAGCCCGAGCAGCCGCCGCGCCTCCCGCTCCTCCCAGCGCCGGCGGACGATGCCCCGCCGGGACCAGCCGGCGCCGAGAAAGAGGTTCTCGCGCACGCTCAGTTGCGGCACCAGGCTCAGTTCCTGGTGGATCACCGCGATTCCTCTTGCGCGGGCATCCGCCGGTGAGGCGAACGCCACGGCCTCGCCTTCGAGCCCGACACGGCCGCCGTCCGGCCGCTCCGCGCCCGAGACGATCCGGATCAGCGTGCTCTTGCCGGCGCCGTTCTCGCCGACCAGGCCCAGCACCTCGCCAGCGCCTACCGCCAGGCTGACGGCGCGAAGCGCGTCCACGCCCGGGTAGCTCTTGCTGATCCGCCGGAGTTCGAGCAAGGGGCTTTGCGCCGACTTCAGTCGAGTGCCGGATCCTGCTCGGCGTCGGCCTGCCGGTAGAGCGCCGTCGGGATCAGGTGGACGCGCTCGAAGTCCTCGCCGTCGAGATAACTCACGATGTTCCGTACCGTCGTGACCCCCATCCGGTCCGGATACTGGATCGGGTCAGCGTAGATCTTGCCGTCCCGGATCGCCTGCTTGCCCGCGAGCTCGCCGTCGAAGCCCACGATCCTCACCTGGTCCGCGCGTCCCGCCTGCTCGAGCGCGGTACGCGCGCCCAGCGCCGAGGGATCGTTGATCGCGAACACGCCGGCGAGGTCCGGGTAGGCCTGGATGCCGTCGGCCATCGCCCGGTAGCCCTCGTCGCGCAGGCCGCCGCCTTCGAGCTCGGCGACGATCTCGATCCGGCCCTCGGTCCGATCCCGGTTGTACTCCCCGATCGCGTGGCGGAAGCCGTCCACCCGCAGGACGCAGGAGTTGGCCTGCTTGAAGTGCAGCACGAGCACCTCGCCGCCGGCCTCGCCAAGCGCCTCGATCATCGCCTCACCGGCCAGCAGCCCGCCCTGGTAGTTGTCCGTGCCGACGTGGCCGGCTATCTCGACACCTTCGGCGACGGCCTGGAGGTCGGACGTGAACACCGGCACGCCGGCTTCGTTCGCCCGCCTCACCGCCGGGCCGATGGCGATCCGGTCCACCGGGTTGAGGACGATCGCGGCGACGCCGGAGGCGAGGAAGTTGTCGACCTGCTGCGACTGGCGGTTCACGTCCCGCTCGGCATCGGTGACCACCACGTCGAAGCCGTGGCGTTCGGCCTCCGCGGTCATCGTGTCCGCGATGATCTTGAAGAAGGGATTCTTGAGCGTCATCGCCGAGAAGCCGATCGTGCCGCGCGCGGCGACCGCGCCCTGTCCCTCGCCAGCGCCTGTCTCCGCTCCGCCGCATGCGCCGAGCGCCGCCAGTACGATCGTCGCCACAATTGCCACGAGCAAACGCTTCACCATTCGCCGATTGTGGCACGTCTTCGTCAGACGCCCGGATAGAGTCGCCGCGATGACCGACGCCGCTACCCCCGCGCCGGCGCCCACCGGGAAGCCGCCCCTGCTCCGGATCCGCGAGCTGCGGACCTGGTTCCACGGCAAGCGCGAGACGGTCCGGGCCGTCGACGACATCGACCTGACCATCGAGGAGGGCGAAACGCTCGGCCTCGTCGGCGAATCCGGTTCGGGCAAGTCGGTGACCTCGCTGTCGGTGATGCGCCTGCTCGAGAGCACCGCGAACATCGAAACCGGTGAGATCGCGTACTTCGGCCGTGACCTGATTCACCTGCCGAACCGCGAGATGCGGGATCTGCGCGGCAAGGACATCGGGATGATCTTCCAGGAGCCGGGCACTTCGCTGAACCCGGTCTTCCGGGTCGGCGACCAGGTCGGCGAGGCGCTCCGCGTCCATCTCGGCATGAGCCGCCAGGAAGCGCGCCGGCGGACGATCGAGCTGTTCGAGGAGGTCGGCATCCCGGAACCGGAACGCCGCGTGGACAGCTATCCCCACGAGATGTCGGGCGGGCAGAAGCAGCGGGTGATGATCGCCATGGCCCTGTCGTGCAATCCGAAGCTCCTGATCGCCGACGAGCCGACGACCGCGCTCGACGTGACGATCCAGGCCCAGATCCTCGACCTGATCCGCCGCCTGCGCGACGAGCGCGCCATGTCCATCCTGTTCATCAGCCACGACCTGGGGGTGATCGCCGAGATCGCCGACCGGATCGCCGTCATGTTCCGCGGCCGGATCGTCGAGCGCGGCCGGGTGACCCAGGTGTTCAACGACCCGCAACACCCCTATACCAAGGGACTGCTCGCCTGCCGTCCGCACCTCGACCGCGACTTCCGCCGCCTGCCCACCGTCGCGGACTTCATGGACGTGGAAGAGGACGGCGACGAAGGCGAGATCCGGATCACCGAACGCGAGATCACCGAAGACTCCCTGAACGAACTCGTCGGGCGAGGCCGCGGCCGCCTGCTCCATCCGCGCGCGGCGCTCGAGAGCCTGGGCTACGCGAAGGAACCGGGACCGGGCGAGCTCGTGCCGGACGACGCGGAACCGCTGCTCGCGGTGCGCGACCTCAAGGTCTACTACCCGATCCGGAGCGGTTTCCTGCGGCGGCAGGTGGGCGACGTCAAGGCCGTCGACGGCATCTCCTTCGACGTCTATCCGGGCCAGACGCTCGGGCTCGTGGGAGAGTCCGGCTGCGGCAAGACGACGACCGGGCTGGCCCTGCTGCGCCTGATCGACATCACCGCCGGCACGGTCCGGTTCGAGGACCAGGACGTCACGGCGATCCCGGCGGGCCGCCTGCGCGCCCTGCGCGGACAGATGCAGATCATCCTCCAGGATCCCTACTCGTCGCTCAATCCCCGGATGACCGTCGAGGCGATGCTCAGCGAGGCAATGGCGATCCACCGGATCGGCGACAGCCGCAGCGACCGCCGCGACCGCGCGGCCCGGCTGCTCGAGGAGGTCGGCATGGAGACCGGCCATCTGCGGCGCTACCCGCACGAGTTCTCCGGCGGCCAGCGCCAGCGGATATCGGTCGCCCGCGCGCTCGCGGTTCAACCCAGGCTGATCATCTGCGACGAGTCGGTCTCCGCCCTCGACGTCTCGGTGCAGGCGCAGGTCCTGAACCTGCTCAAGGACCTCCAGGAGGAGCGCGGCCTGACGTACATCTTCATCAGCCACGATCTCTCGGTGGTCAAGTTCATGTCCGACATGATGGCGGTGATGCTCGACGGCAGGATCGTCGAGCAGGGACCATCCGAGGCGATCTACACGACACCTCGCGAGGAGTACACACGCCGCCTGATCGAGGCGGTCCCGGACGATTCGATCGCCAACATCGAGAGCCGCCAGCAGCAGCGGAGAGAAGCCCGCAGCCGCCGCCACGCGAATTGACGCCCTGCCGGCGACAACGGTCATGACGACCAGCAGCACAAGCCGTTTTCCCGAAGCCCTGGTGCTGATCTTCGCCATGATCGTGGCGGCCCAGGTCCTGACCTACCTGCTGCCGGCCGGCGAGTACGAACGCGAGGGCCGCCAGGTGCTGGCCGGCACCTACCACGAGGTGGAAGCCGCGCCGCTGCCCTGGCACGCCGCCCTGACCAAGGTGCCGCGCGGGCTCGAAGCCGCCGCCGAGATCATCTTCTTCGTCTTCCTGGTCGGCGGCGCGATCGGGGTCATCAGGGCCACCGGCGCCATCGACGCCGCGATCGGCGCCGCGATCAGCGCGCTTGGAGGACGGCCCATCCTCCTCGTCGGCGGCATGACGACCCTGTTCGCCGTCGGTTCGTCAACGATCGGCATGGCCGAGGAGTACATGCCCTTCGTTCCGATCCTGGTCGCCATGTGCATCGCGCTCAAGATGGACGCCGTGGTCGCCCTGGGCATGGTCTACCTGGGCGCCGGCATCGGCTACGGCACCGCGGCGATCAACCCCTTCACCGTGATGATCGCCAAGGACATCGCCGGCCAGGACCCGAGTACCGGCTTCGGGCTCCGCTGGGCGCTGCTGGCGGGAATGCTGGTGATCGGCGTCCATCACATCCTGCGCTACGCGCGCCGCATCGGCGACGACCCGGACCGCAGCCTCGTGCGCGACGTCGACTACTCCGGCGGCGCTCACGAGCTGAGCGCCGCCGAACTCACGCCGGCCCGCCTCGGCATCCTCGCCTCGTTCGCCGCGATGATCGGCGTCTTCATCTGGGGCGTCAACGTACACGGCTGGTACCTGGTCGAACTCGCGGCCCTCTTCCTGGGCGTGACGATCATCTCGGCCGCCCTGGGGCGGGTGTCGGCGAACCGGACCGCCAGGGCCTTCACCAGCGGCGCCGCCGAGCTGACCGGAACCGCCCTGCTGATCGGCTTCGCGCGCACGATCGAGGTCGTGCTCTCGGACGCCCGGGTCATCGACACCGTGATCCACGGCATCGCCTCGCTGCTCCAGCGGGCGGAGGGCCTGGGTTCCGGCGCCGCCGTCGTCTCCGCCTGGGGCATGCTGGCGGTGCAGAGCGTCTGCAACTTCCTCATACCCTCGGGCAGCGGCCAGGCCTACGTGACGATGCCGATCATGGCGCCGCTCGCGGACCTCACCGGCGTCGGCCGCGAGACCTCCGTGCTCGCCTACCAGCTCGGCGACGGGCTGATGAACCTGATCGTGCCGACGAACGCCCTGCTCATGGGCATGCTGCTCCTCGCCCGCATCCCCTACCAGCGCTGGCTGCGCTTCATCCTGCCGGCGATGGTCAAGCTCTACGTCGTCGCGATGCTCATCCTCGCGGTGGCGGCGCTGATGCGCTTCGAGTAGTCGCCGCCGGCGCCGACCGCGTTACAGGTTCAGCTTCGCCGGCAGGTACCTGTCGATCAGCCCCTGGTAGTACGGCCGCAGCTCGGCGGCATCCGGCGGACGGTCGCTCTTCGAGTACAGGTCGTAGCCGTTGAAGAGCCGCACCCAGGCGAACATCTCGCGGTCGCGGTCGCTCATCAACTCCTTGTACGCGCCTTCACGGTGGCACGCGTAGAACGAGTGATACCGGATCATGTAGAGGGCCGGCTCCGGCAAGTAGTCGCCGAGCACCTGGTAGAGGTACTCGTCGTGCCCCCAGGACAGGTGAACCTGGTCCAGGCCGCAGCCGGCTTCGTACACCCCTAGAGGCGTCGAGTAGGTCGGATGCGCCTTGTCCGGGTTGCCCTCGAACAGCTCCGGATAGACGATCCGCTCCGAGAACGCGCAGCCGACCGGAAAGGTGTCCCCGACCACGGCCCACTGCGGTTCGCCCCACAGGCAAAGGACCTTGCCCAGGTCGTGTACGAGTCCGGCCAGCACGAACCAGTCGGGGTGTCCGTCGGCCCGGATCGCCTCGGCCGTCTGCAGCAGGTGACCGAGCTGCGAGAGGTCCAGGTCGGGGTCCGAGTCGTCGACCAGGGTGTTCAGAAACTCGAGCGCCTCCCAGGCCGACAACTCAGCGCGGTCGAGCGTGAGGTACTCCGCCTTCTTGTCCTGGACGAAGTCCCAGGTCTGGTGGCGGTGATTCAGCCGGTAGAACTCGCGCACGGTGTCGCGCGGAGGCGCCTCGAAGTCCCGGTAGTCCTCCCGCCGCTTGCCGCCCGACTCCACCGGCGTCGGATAGAGCTCGGCAACGAAGTCGTCCCAGTCGTCGAGTCGCTCAAGCGGCGCCATGATCCGCTAGGCTAACGCGAACAGAGTCTGCGCCCCACCAACGTGCCCCGTCAGGAGGGTTCGAACCGAGAGTGCCGTACACCGTCTACAAGCTTGTGCACGTTCTTGGCGCCGTCATGGTCCTTGCCGCCGCCGGAGGCGTCGCCGTGTTTGCCGCCAACGGCGGACGGCGGGAGGAGAACAGCCTGCGCGGTCTGCTTGCCGCCATGCACGGAACAGGCCTTGTGCTCAGCCTGGTCGCCGGCTTCGGCATGCTCGGCGCCAACGTTCCCGGCTGGGCCTGGGCAAAGCTGGTCATCTGGCTGTTCTTCGGCGCCGCGCTGACGCTGGCCTACCGCAGCCGGACCCTGGCCAGACCTCTGGTTGTCGCGCTGCCGCTGCTTGCGGGAATCGCGGCCTGGCTGGCGCTGTACAAGCCCTTCTGATCGTCAGACGGTCCTTCGCGCAATCTTGACGCGGACAAGGCGGAAGTCTCCGTCAGATTCCGGTCAGAGCCGGATCAGACGTCCGTCACGCTCCTCGTCGCCCGCCGCGGAGAGAATCTGGAATCCGGGTCGAACCCCGGCGGCTTCCCTTCGTAGATATGGACGGTCGTAGATATGAGCGGGCTCGTGCCCAAAAGGGGCAAGGCACGGACCCGTTCGGCGCCGGGTGGTGCAAGCGTGTTGCACTGCCCGGCGCCACCTCACAGAAAGACGCAGGTCGGACAGTCCCCGGCGGCCGCCGCGAGCGGCCGGTCGGCTTCGCACTGGTACTCCGGGCTGCTCGAGCGATGGCTCCGGGTGTCGCCGCCCAGCATCGTCTCGCGCTTCCAGTCGTCGTCGCGCGACCAGTGGTACGGCAGCATCTTCACCGCGCCCGGGCGCTCGAGTTCGTCCACGGCCGCGAGCGCGGCGGCGACGATCTCGCGCTGCAGTTCCGGGTCCTTCGCCTTGCCCGCGGTATGGCCGAGGGGGTAGTCGAGGAAGACGGCGCGCGGAGGATCGACCGAGCGGGTGATCGAGAGAGCGGAGGTCAGCGACGTCGTCGGAATGCCATCCGCCTCAACCCGACGCGCTATCAGTCCCACGGACTGATGGCAGACCGGTCACACGGGGACCAGCAACGCGAGGTCGACCCGGTCCTCCGCGAGACGGCGGCTGATCTCCGGCGCCACCACCTCCCGAACGCGGCGGGCCGAGTAGATCCCCCCCATGAAGGCGTAGGCGCGCGGCGACAGTTCGCCGATCACGCCCTCGGCCACGAGGGCGTGCAGCGTGTCGACCGGGAAGACGACGTTCGGGTCGATACGCGCATCGGTCTGGTCGTAGGCGAAGTGGCTCGTTCGCAGTTCCGCAACGGGAACCGACGTATCGATCACGCGCAGCGAGATGTCGTCCCGATGATGGAAAGCGACCTGCCCCGCGCGGTACACGCCACCGGAACCAACCAGCCCCACTCGACACTCCGGGAGGGGTTTCGTGAGTTCGGTCCACGGAGGCGAGCCATCGCTGCGCACCCATCGATAGGGATCGTGGCCCAGGCTCGAGTAGAGGTCGCGCGTACGAACGATGTGGTCCACCGGCGGTCGTCGTGTCGTCATGGCGTCCATTCTGACCCAAGATAGGATGCCCGCTGCATGACGACCGAGGATCGCCGAGCGTCGGCGCCCGATCCGGGCGCCCCGCACATGGAGCGCAACGACCGGCTCGACCTCCCGGAATCCGAGTGGCGGGCAAGACTTGACCACGACGAGTTCCGTGTCCTGCGGCGGGAGGCAACCGAACGCCCCTTCACTTCGGCGCTCAATCGGGAGCACCGAAGCGGCGTCTTCCTCTGCGCCGGATGCGGCGCAGAGTTGTTCCGGTCGGATGCGAAGTTCGAGAGCGGCACGGGCTGGCCCAGTTTCTTCGAGCCCATCGCCGGCGCCGTTGACACGAAGCGGGACTTCAAGCTGATCGTTCCCCGAACCGAGTACCACTGCTCACGCTGCGGCGGGCACCAGGGCCACGTCTTCAGCGACGGGCCGGCGCCAACCGGCCTGCGCTACTGCAACAACGGCGTCGCCCTGCGCTTCCGGCCGGCGCCGGGACGCGACCGGGAGACACGACCCAACACCCCAGGCAGGGAGGACTGAACGATGTCGACCAAAGCGACAACCCGCCGCGCCGGCGGAGCGATCCTGGGGGCCGGCCTGGCACTGACGTCTGCATGCGGCGGCGAGCAGGTCGAGCCCCTGACCACGACGGTCAGCACGGAACTCGGCGCGGTCGAAGGCCAGGCGCTCGAGTCCGGAGTCCTCAAGTTCGCCGGCATCCCGTTCGCGGCGCCGCCGGTCGGCGACCTCCGCTGGCGGCCGCCACAACCGGCCGCCGCCTGGGAGGGCGGCCGCGACGCCACGGAGTTCTCCGCCTCCTGCTGGCAGCCCCTGTCCCCGCCCGGTTCCTTCTACGATTCCGGCGAGATCGAGCGCAGCGAGGACTGCCTCTACCTGAACGTCTGGACGGGCGCGGAACACGCCGAAGCCGCCCTGCCTGTCATGGTGTGGATCCACGGCGGCGGCCTCCAGACCGGCTCCGGCAGCACTCTGCTCTACGACGGCGAGAGCCTGGCCAACCGCGGCGTCGTACTGGTGACGATCAACTACCGGCTCGGACCGATGGGCTTCCTTGCTCACGCGGAGCTCTCGGCCGAGGACGAGAATGGAGCGTCGGGTAACTACGGCATCCTGGACCAGGTCGCCGCACTCCAGTGGGTGCAGGCCAATATCGCCGCCTTCGGCGGGGACCCGGGCCGGGTCACGATCTTCGGCGAGTCGGCGGGCTCCTGGAGCGTGAACTACCTGACGGCGACGCCCCTGGCCGCGGGGCTGTTCCACCGCGCGATCGGCCACAGCGGCGGCATCTTCTGGCCCATGCCGCAGCTTGGAGGAGCGGAGTCCGAGGGTGCTGGCGTCGCCCAGCGCCTCGGCGCGAGCGACCTCGACGCCATGCGCGCCGCCACCGTCGAGGAGGTCTACGAGGCAGCCGGCGCTTCCGAGCTGCCGACCTTCGTGGGCATCCGCGACGGCCTTGTGTTCCCGAAGGACATCCACGACATCTTCGCGGCCGGCGAACAGAACGACGTCGACACGATCGTCGGCTTCAACAGCGACGAAGGCACGGCATTGTTCGCCGCCCCCGGCGGGATCACCGTCGCGGACTACCGCGAGGCGCTCGCGGGCACGTATGGCGAACACGCCGACGCGATGTTCGCGGTCTACCCCGCCGAGGACGACGACCAGGCGCGCGTCGCCGCGTACGAGAACACCGCCGACCAGTTCTTCGCCTGGCAGATGCGCACCTGGGCCAGGTTGCAGAGCCACACGGGCGAGCAGCCCATCCGGATGTACTACTTCTCCCGGGTACCGCCGTGGGAGGAAGCGGAAACCTACGGCTCCTACCACGCGGCGGAGATCGTTTACGCCTTCGACAATCTGCACAAGAGCGGTGAACTGAGGGGAGACGAGATCGGCCCCTTCAACCACGCCTGGGACGACACGGACAGGGCGCTCGCCGACACGATGGCGAGCTACTGGGTGAACTTCGCGGCCACCGGCGACCCCAACGGCGACGGTCTGCCCGACTGGCCCGTCTACGACCCGGACGCCGACGGCGTCCTGGAACTGGGAGACAAGATCGGCGTCATCCAGGGCCTGCTCAAGGATCGCCTGGACGCCTTCGACGCCTTCTACCAGGACCTGCGCGGGAACGGATAGCAGCCCCCGGCGGCCGCCTTTGTGCTAGCGTCCCGCCTTCAGGCAGTGGGTGCAGAGCTCACGCGGCGAACCAGGATGCGCCTGTCGTTCTCGAGCGTTGATTGATGTGGAACCCGGAGCCGAGAACAAGGAGCAGCAGATGGCAACGAGAATCTATGTGGGGAACCTCCCCTTCGACACGACGGAAGAGGCGGTTCGCGCGCTGTTCCAGGCTCATGGCGATGTGAGCGAGGTTTCGCTGATCAACGACCGTGAAACCGGCCGGCCGCGGGGCTTCGGCTTCGTCGAGATGGCGTCCGGAGGCCAGGAGGCCATCTCCGCCCTTGACCGGCAGCAGTTCGGCGGCCGCACCCTCCGCGTCAACGAGGCCCGCCCGCGCGAGGAACGCCGGCCTCGCTGGTAGTCGCCAGCTACATCTGCGGGTAGAAGAACTGGGCCACGACAACGTCAGCCTGCGGCGACGGCTTCAGTTCGATGATGTCGTCGCGGGCGCCGCCCTTCGTCATCCTGAAGGAAGCGTTCACGCGCTCCGGCGCGTCCCAGAGCACGACCGCGAACTCGCCGTTCTTCTCGACCGGACCGCTCGCCTGGAAGGCGCCGTCGCCTGAAGTGATCGTGATCTCGCCGCCGCCCTTGACCGGCTTGCCGCGGCTGTTCTGAACCCTTCCGGCAAGCACCGTCCGGATGCCCTGCGACTCCATCGATTCGCCCTCCCGGAAGAGGACCGGATAGAGCTGCTGGGACCCGTCGCGCTGGACCGCGACGCGAGCAATGACCGAACGGAAGCCGTTGCGCTCGAAGGTGACCCGGAGCGTGATCCCTTCGTAGTCGTCCCGGCTGAAGATCCGGCCCATGTTGCGCAGCAGGTAGGTGCCGGTCTTCCGGCCCTTCGCGCGCAGCCTCGGCGCGGGCATGTTGTCGTTCTGGAACCAGATGTCCACATCCGGCAGCGCGTTCCCGCTCGAATCGAGGATCGTGCCGAACACGCGCGTGTTGTCCCGGCCGCCGACCGCGCCGGTCACGTCGCCGCCGCGCAGGTCGGCGCCGACGTTGGCAGGGCCCGGATCCTGGGCCAGGGCCGGAACCGCCAGCACGAGCAGCGGGACGAACAGGAGCAGGAAAAGAAGTCTCTTCGACATTTCGCAACCCTCCGGACGATCTTCGCGCGATGACCCGTGCGCGGTACCTGCAAGCACCCTGGAACCTATCAGCAACTAGGATGGCCGGATGCCGCCAACCGCATCCGCACCGGCCGCGCCGCCGCGGCCGAAGCAGATCCTGGCGGCGGCCGCGATCGGCGTCGCGGCAGCCCTCGTCCTCCTGCGGTGGACGGCACCGGACAACCCGACCGCCCCCTCCAACGACGCATCCCGCGGCGTCCCGGCTCCCCTGCCATCTCGCCCGGAACCCGAGCCTCCGCCGCCCCTGCCGCGCGCGCTCAGCGACGCGATCGACCTGATGGCCCAGGGAAGACTCCGCGAAGCGCAGCGCCTGATGCTCGGCTTCGAGGCCAGTCCCGCCGCGGTGGAGCTGCTTCCCGACCATCGGGAGACCATGGCCGCGATGCTGGAGCGGCTCGGCAACGACCCTGCCCTGCGGGCCGCCCTGGAGTTCGAACGCGGCTTCGAGGACGCCGACCTCGATCGTCTTCGGCGAACCCTGGGTTCACTGTCGCGCGAGGGGACGGTCGCCCTCCGGCGCGACCCGCAAGCATCCCGGTACCTCGACGACGCGCGGCGGCTGACGGCGGAGGTCGACGCGATCGAGGGTCTGCTCGGCAGCGACCGTCTGGCGGCGCTCCGGCTGGCCCAGGACTTCACCCGGCGCCACCCGCGATTCGCCGTCGGCCTCGCCTTCGAGGATCGCGCCGCCGAGGCGATCGAGAACACCGCCGAGCGGCTGACGGCGGCGAACCGCCTGGACGAGGCACGAACGCTGCTGCTCGAACTCAGATCGCTCCGCGGCGACGCGGCAAGGGAGGCCGGTTCCGTCGACGCCAGGCTGGCTTTCATCGAATCCGTGTTCCGGCGCCGGAGCGACCTGGACGCCGCGATCCGCGAGATCGAGGTGCTGGGCCGGGAACGACCGCACGAGGCGCTCGAGGTTCTGGCCGCCATGGAGCGGACGCCCGAGAACCGTCGTCGTCTGGCCCAGGTTGAATCCACGCTCAGGTTTCTTCTGGACGACCTCGACCAGGGAAGCCCCGCCGTCGAGATACTGGCCGCGGACGGTACGAGCCTGGACCAGGTCGAGTACGACCGACGTGAGGACCTCGTCCTGCTGGTCCGTGCCCGGGACGACTACGATGTCGTCTCCGTGCGCTTCTTCTGGCGCTGGTTCGACCGCGACGGCGAAGGCGACGTCGTCGAAGCGGTGCTCGGCCCGGCCGAACCCGAGCCGGCGCGTGCCGCGGACGGTGCGGGCGACGGAAGGACCACCGAGGTCGCCTTCCGGGCCAGGGTGACGCAAGCCGAGCACGGGGGCCGCAGCCTTCAGTTCTGGGCCGAAGCTACCGACCGCGGCGGCCGCATCGCCAGGAGCGCCGACCCGCCGAAGCAGCTCACGCCCGCGCGACGCGGGTTCCTCCAGCGGCTCGGCCTTCGCCGCCAATGACTCCTCACGGACGTGAAATCACTGACTGGCAGACACTTACAGGCGCCAAACGCACTGGTATGATGACCACCGTGGCAAACGGTACAAGTGCCCCGAACGACGCCGGTGGAACACCCGTAGAACCGGCGATACCCCAACACCACGTCGAGACGACCAACCGGGACTTCCGCAGCCTGGGGCTGAACCGGGAGATCCTGGACGTGCTCGCCGGAATCGGCTTCGAGCATCCCACGCCGATCCAGGCCGACGTGATCCCCGATGCGATCGCCGGCAAGGACCTGATCGGCCTGGCGGAGACCGGCTCCGGCAAGACGGCCGCCTTCGTCCTGCCGATCGTCCAGCGCCTTGGCCGGGGCAAGGGCGTGCGAGCTCTCGTCGTCTGCCCCACGCGCGAGATCGCCCTGCAGACCAAGGCCTTCCTCGATGTCTTCCGCAAGAGCCCGCTGCAGGTCGCCTCGGCCTGCCTGATCGGGGGCGTCAAGATCGGGCCGCAGTTCGACCAGTTGCGCCGGGACCCCGATGTCCTGGTGGCAACCCCCGGCCGGCTTCTGGACCACACCGAACGCGGCACGGTGAGCCTCCGCAACGTCGAGGAACTCGTGCTGGACGAAGCCGACCACATGCTCGACCTCGGATTCATGCCCCAGGTGCAGCGGATCGTGACGCAGGTGCCCAGCCAGCGGCACACCATGCTGTTCTCGGCCACCATGCCGCCCCCGATCGAGCGCCTGGCCCAGCGCTACATGGACGACCCGCTCCGGATCGACCTGGCGCCCCGCGGCGCCGCTTCCGGCATCGAACACCGCCTCTACCTGGTCGACGAGAAGGACAAGAAGAGCTGCGCCCTGGCGCTGCTCGACTCGGTCCCCGGCTCGACGCTCGTTTTCACCAAGCGCCGGTCCGACGCCGAGTGGCTGTGCCGGGTGCTGGAGCGAGGGCGGCACAGTGTGGCGCGTATTCACTCCGACCGCTCGCAGAAGCACCGGGTCGCGGCCCTGGAGAGTTTCCGCGCGGGTCGTCATCGCATCCTGGTGGCGACGAACATCGCGGCCCGCGGCATCGACGTTGTGGGCATCGAGCACATCCTGAACTACGACCTGCCCGACACCGCCGAGGACTACATCCATCGCGCCGGCCGCACCGCTCGCGGCGCCGCCGAAGGGGTCGTGTCGTCGATCGGTACCTGGCTCGACAAGCCGATCGTCCGCCAGATAGAGCTCGCGCTCGGTCACCCGCTGCCTCGGAGCGAAGTCGAGGGAGTGGCCCCCTACCGTGAAATGCGGTCGCTCAACGAGCGACGCCGCCGCTCTCCGCTGCGCCGCTAGGAACGCCATGATCCCGATCCCGGATCTCCTGAACCGGGAGCCCTTTCTCGGCATCGACCGGGAGGCTCTGACGGACCTGCTCGGCCTCGCCATTCTCGGCCGGGAGATCGGCACCGAATTCCACGACCTGATGGCGGAGGCCGAGACGCCGCCGACCACCTGGCGGCCGGAGTTCTTCGAGCAGGACCTGTTCGTCGACCGCCTGATCGCCGAGAGCTTCGAGATCGCGATGGACGGCATCCGGTACCCGATCAACGAACGCTTCCTCCGTCGCGCGCTGTCCGCTACCCCGACCGATCTGCGGACGGTCGAGTTTCGCCAGTCCATCCTGCACGAGATGGACGAGAACGAGGAGATCCTTGCGTCGGCCAAACGGCTCTACCGCGAACTGTTCGCCCTGCTGTCGCTTCACCGGACGCCCCGCTACCACCGCATCGTCGACACCGCCGCGCACAACCTGGACATCCTGAAGCAGAGCCGCCTCGTCATCGACCTGATGCACGACAGATTCGGTTCCGCCCGCTCCGGCCTCAGGCGCCTCCACGAGGGAGCGGCCGCGATCCACGAGACCGAGGAGTACAGGACCCTCGCCGCCCTGCTCGATTACGAAGACCAGCTCGCCCAACTGAACCTCGACATCTCCCTGGGCGGCGACGGCCGGATCCGCCGGGTCGACGTGCGGTCCCTCGACGAGTGCAGGGACAATCCCTTCTGGAGGGGACCGATCAAGCGCTTCCTGGACCGGCTGCGGCTCGGGATCGGCGGCTACTCGATGACGAACCGCGAACTCCTGAACCGCGTGATCGAGCGGGTCTACGTCTCCCTGTCTCCGGCCCTGATCCCGCTGATCCAGATGCTTGGCCAACTGGAGCTCTACCTCGCGGTGCGCGCGCTGAGGGACCGCGCCGCCGGACGCGGCCTCGCGATGTGTCTCCCCGAGATCCTGCCCGACCACGACACCGGCCCGGCGTTCGTCTGCGAAGACCTGTGGAACCCCCTGCTGCTGCACCAGGAGCAGGCACCCGTCCCCTGCACCGTGAGCACCGCCGGCAGCGTGCCGATCACCGTCGTGACCGGGCCCAACTCGGGCGGCAAGACGCGGCTGATCCAGGCCATCGCGCTCGCGCAGCTGCTCGCCCAGTCGGGCCTCTACGCACCGTGCGCCCGGGGACGTCTGCGGGTGCAGAACGGGCTCTTCGTCTCCCTGATCGAACGGGAGAGCGCGGACCAGGTGGAGGGCCGCCTGGGCCGAGAACTCGTGCGCATCCGCACCCTGTTCGAGGAGATGGAGCATGGCTCGATGGTCATCCTGGACGAGCTCTGCTCCGGTACCAACCCGTCGGAGGGCATCGAGGTCTTCACGCTGGTTCTGCAGCTCCTCCGGCGCGTCGATCCGGTGGCCTACGTAACGACCCACTTCCTCGACCACGCCCGCTCCCTGGAGGAGAACCACCACGAGCTGGGCCTGGAGTTCCTCCAGGTCGAGCTCGACGAAGCCCGCCGAAGCACCTACCAGTTCAACAGCGGTGTCGCACGGACTTCTCTCGCCGCGCTCACCGCCGAACGCCTCGGCGTCACCTTCGAGAACCTGTCGACGGCCGTCGACAGCCGGCGGACGAAGGCGAGCTAGTAGGGCACGCCGGTCGCCCGGCAGACGAAGCGCATCAGCGGCGAAGCCGCCCCGCAGAGGCCGGTGAACTCGTCGAGGAAACCGCGGCTCAGAAGCCGCGTCTGGTTGAGACGCGCCACGGCCATGAAGGACTTGCGCTTGATGTCGTCGATTCGGGGATGTTCCGCGTCGAACCCTCGCGGCGCCCGCTTCAGACTCTCACCCCCCAGTTCGAGCTCCTCGCCGAGCCCCGGCTTCGACGTGACCTCGGCCCAGCCCGTTCCGTCCTCCACGATCTGCTGCCGGATCGCCCGCAACGCCTCCGGGTGCGGCCGCCACATCCCGCCGCCCATGAACACGCTGCCCGGTTCGACGTGGAGATAGAAGCCGGGTGCATGAGCATCGCGATGCTGCTCGTGGCGGAAGTGGATGCCGATGTGGGTCTTGTAGGGCCGCTTGTCCCGAGAGAACCGCACGTCCCGGTGGATACGGAACAGGGAACCGCCGACCTTCTTCGGAACCGCAAGAAAGTGGCTGGAGACCTCGTCGATCCGGGTCCCGAAGTCGCTGATGAACTGCAGCGCCGGCTCGCGCACGACGTCTTCGTAGCGCTCGCCGTTGGCCTTGAACCAGTCGCGGTCGTTGTTCTCCGCGAGGTCGCGCAGAAAAGCGAAGGTCTGTCTCGAGAACGGGTTCTTCCACTTGTCCATCGTCGACTTCTCCTGTGTCTCCGGGGCCGGACTCTCGCCGCGGAGCGAAGTGTATTCTCCGAGGTCGCGCCGCAGAACAAGAGGAGACCCGCATGGACATCTTCGTCGCCGAACTGGTCGGCACCGCGCTCCTGATCATCCTGGGCGACGGCGTCGTGGCCAACGTCGTCCTCACCCGGACCAAGGGCAACGACGGCGGCTGGATCGTCATCACGACCGGCTGGGGACTCGCCGTCGCGCTCGCCGTCTACAGCGTCGGCCGGATCAGCGGCGCGCACATCAACCCGGCCGTCAGCCTCGGGATGTGGTCGATCGGCGAACTCGAAGCCGCCCTGCTGCCGACCTACATCGGCGCGCAGATGCTGGGCGCCTTCCTCGGCGCGGTCGTCGTCTACTTCACCTACCGGCCCCACTGGGCGGTCACCACCGATCAGTCGGCGAAGCTCGGGGTGTTCTGCACCGCTCCGGAGATTCCGCGCCGCCGTGGCGCGAACTTCCTGACCGAGGTGGTCGGCACCGCCGTCCTCGTCTTCGGCGTGCTGGCCATCGCGGCCAACGCCTCCGAGCTCGCCGGCGAGATCGACCTTTCGGCGGTGTTCGCCACGGGCATCAACCCCCTCCTCGTCGGTTTCCTGGTCTGGGGGATCGGGCTCTCGCTGGGCGGCCCCACGGGCTACGCGATCAACCCCGCGCGCGACCTGGGCCCGCGCATCGCCCACGCGGTCCTGCCGATTCCGGGCAAGGGCGGTTCGGACTGGGGCTACGCCTGGGTGCCGGTGCTGGGACCGCTGGCCGGCGGCGTCCTCGGCGCGCTGGCCTTCCAGGCTCTTGGCTGGCAGGCGTAGCCGAACATGACCTACGTTCTCGCCCTCGACCAGGGCACCACGTCCAGCCGCTCCATCCTGTTCGAGCGCCAGGGAACCGCCGCCGCCTCCGCGCAGGAGGAGTTTCCGCAGCTCTACCCCTCGCCCGGTCATGTCGAACACGATCCCGAGGCGATCTGGAACACGCAGATCGAAACGGCGCGCGCCGCCATCGAGAAGGCCGAAGCGGCCGTCCCGGACATCGCCGCCATCGGCATCGCCAACCAGCGCGAGACGGTCGTGCTCTGGGAGCGGGACAGCGGCAAACCGGTCGACAACGCGATCGTCTGGCAGAGCCGCATCACCGCGCCGCTCTGCGAGGAGCTGAAGCAGCAGGGGCACGAGGACCTGTTCCGCGCCAGGACCGGGCTCGTGCTCGACCCGTACTTCTCCGGCACGAAGATCGCCCATCTCCTGAAGAAGCACGACCTCCATGCCCGGGCGGCGCGGGGCGAGATCCTGGCGGGAACGATCGACAGCTTCCTGCTCTGGCGGCTGACCGGCGGCCGGGTTCACGCGACCGACGCGAGCAACGCCTCGCGGACCCTGCTCTTCGACATTCACAGACTGGACTGGGACGACGAGCTCCTCGGGATCCTGGGCGTGCCGCGCGCCATGCTGCCCGAGGTCCGCGACTCGAGCGGCGACTTCGGTCATACCGAGGCGGGTCTCTTCGGTCGTCCGATCCAGGTCGCCGGCATCGCCGGCGACCAGCAGGCGGCGACCTTCGGCCAGGGCTGCTTCGAACGGGGCATGGTCAAGAACACCTACGGCACGGGCTGCTTCATCCTGATGAACACGGGCAGCCGGGCGGTGGCATCGGAGAACGGCCTTCTCTCCACCGTCGGCTGGGTGCTCGACGGGCAGCCCACCTACTGCCTGGAGGGTTCGGTCTTCGTCGGCGGGGCCGCGGTCCAGTGGCTGCGCGACGGCCTCGGCCTGATCGAGAGGTCCGAGCAGGTCGAGGAACTCGCGGCGACCGAGAAGGACAGCGGCGGCGTCTACCTCGTGCCCGCCTTCGTTGGCCTCGGGGCGCCTTACTGGGACCCCTACGCTCGGGGCCTCCTGATCGGCCTGGAGCGCTCGACCACCGCCGGCCACGTGGCCAGAGCCACGGTCGAATCAATGGCCTACCAGAGCCTCGACGTCGTCCGCGCCATGGAGGCGGACGCCGGGTCCGGCATGAGCGGCCTGCGGGTCGACGGCGGCGCGGCGGTCAACGACGACCTGATGCAGTTCCAGGCCGACCTGCTGGGCACGCGTGTCCAGCGGCCCGTGGTCGCGGAGACCACGGCGCTGGGGGCCGCCTACCTCGCCGGGCTGGCGACCGGCGTCTGGTCCGACCAGGACGACGTGACCAGGAACTGGGCGCTCGACCGGGAGTTCGAGCCGGCGTCCTCGCCGGGCGAGCAGGAGCGCCTGGCCGCCGGCTGGCGGCGCGCCGTCGAGAGGTCCCGAGCCTGGGCCGAACCCTGAGGCCTCGCTGCGGTACGCTCTCGCACCGCCAACAACCACCACGGATCCGGAGAACTCCATGACCGATGTAGCCGCCCGCCCCCGCCTCACCGTCGACATCGAAGCCGGTGTCGCCGACGTGCGTCTCGACCGCGCGGACAAGTTGAACGCGCTGGACGGCGCGATGTTCGACGCCCTGGGCAGCACCGCCCGCGAGCTGGCCGAAGATTCGTCCGTGCGGGCGGTCGTGCTCTCCGGCAACGGCCGGGCCTTCTGCGCCGGTCTCGACTTCGGCAGCTTCCGCGCGATGCAGCAGAACGCGGGAAGCAGTTCGTCGTCGCGGGAACTCGTGGAGCGCAGCGACGACAACCCGGCCAACCGCGCCCAGTTCGCCGTCTGGGGCTGGCACGCGATGCCCGTTCCCGTCATCGCGGCGGTGCACGGCGTCGCCTACGGCGGCGGCTTCCAGCTCGCGGTGGGCGCCGATCTCCGCGTCGTTCACCCGGAAGCCCGGCTCTCGGTGCGCGAGATCGTCTGGGGCCTGATCCCCGACATGGCCGGTCCCCAGTTGCTCCGGCACCTGGTGCGCTCCGACATCGCCAAGGAGCTGACCTTCACCGGCCGCGTCATCAGCGGCGTCGAGGCCGCCGAACTCGGCCTCGCCACCCGGCTGTCGGAACAACCGCTCGACGACGCCCTCGCCCTCGCGCGCGAGATCGCCGGCAACTCGCCGCACGCGATTCGCGCCGCCAAGCAGGTGCTCGACACCGCCACGACGACCAGCGTCCGCGAAGGGCTCGAGACCGAGGAGCGGCTGCAGGTCAGCCTGATCGGTTCACCGAATCAGGTCGAAGCGGTGACGGCGAACATGCAGAAGCGGGCGCCCAACTTCGCCGACATCGACTGAGGGGCCGAGGCCGCCCCAGCCGTCCGCTACTCCAGGTGCCAGCCGTGGCTGCCCTTGAGCAGCGCGCGCTGGGAGTCGAAGGGATCGCCGCCGGCCTCCGGCTCGACGCGGCTGTAGCCGCCGTCCGGCTCGAGGCGCCGGCAGTTCGCCGTATCGACGAGGTGCGGCGCCAGGATGTCCCTGAGCGCCGCCTCGCGCAGGCCCGGATCGAGGATCGGACACAGCAGTTCGACGCGGCCATTCAGGTTGCGCGGCATCAGGTCGGCGCTGCCCGTGAACAGTTCCTCGTCTCCGCCGTTCCGGAAGTAGTAGAGCCGCGAGTGTTCCAGGAAGCGCCCGACGATCGAGGTCACGGAGATGTTCTCTGACAGGCCCGGCACGCCTGGACGCAGGCAGCAGATTCCCCGCACCTGCAACAGCACCTCGACGCCGGCCTGTGAGGCCCGATACAGCGCGTCGATGCACTCGCGGTCGACCAGGGAGTTCATCTTGAAGATCAGGCGGCCGTCTCCGCGCAGGCGGTGCCCTTCGATCTCCCGGTCGATCCGCCGGATGAGCTCCCGCCGCATCTGCTCGGGCGCGACGAGCAGCCGGCTGTAGCGCTCCTCGCGGACGTAGCCGGTGATCGCGTTGAACAGCTTGGCCACGTCCGAGGCGATCTCCGCGTCGTCGGTCAGGAGGCCGATGTCGGTGTAGATGCGGGCCGTGACCGGGTTGTAGTTGCCCGTCGCGACGTGGACGTACGAGTGGAGCTTTCTCGCCTCGCGCCTCACCACGAGGCACATCTTGGCGTGGGTCTTGAGCCCCATCACGCCGTACACCACGTGAACGCCTGCGGCTTCCAGCGCCCGCGCCCAGCCGATGTTGTACTCCTCGTCGAAGCGGGCCTTCAACTCGACCAGGACCGAGACCTGCTTGCCCTTCTCGCGCGCCTCCATCAGGGCCTCGACGACGGGCGAGTTGGCCCCCACGCGGTAGAGCGTCTGCTTGATCGCGATCACGTCCGGGTCGGCCGCCGCCTCCTGCAGCAGCCGGACGACCGGGGAGAAGCTGTCGTAGGGGTGGTACAGGAGGTGATCGCGCCGGCGGATCGCCTCGAACAGGGACTCGTCGCTCCTGAGCGCGGCGTGGCGCACCGGTCGGATCGCGCTGTCGCGGAGTTCCGGACGGTCGAGGAAGGCGATCTCGCTCAGGTCGGCGAAGCCGAGCGGCGACGGCAGGGTGTCGACCTGGAACCGCGCCAGCCCCATGTTCCGTTCGAGGATCGCCCGGATGCGCTTCGGCATGTCCTCGCGCACTTCCAGACGCACGACCGAGCCGAAGTGCCGCTGTCCGACGACCTCGACGATCGCGGTCAGCAGGTCGCCCGCCTCGTCTTCCTCGACCTCGAGGTCGGCGTCACGCGTGACCCGGAAGGTGTAGGCGGCCGCGATCTCGAAGCCGGGGAAGAGCAGGTCGAGATTGGCCGCGATCAGCTCCTCGATCCAGACGAATTTGCCCCGCCCCGAGTCGAGACCGAGTTCGTCGCGGCCGCTGCCCGGCGCCCGTACCAGCCGCGGCAGCACCTGGGGAACCTTGACCCGGGCGAAGCGCTCGCCCTGGCTTCCGTCCTTGATCACCACGGCCAGGTTCAGGCTGAGGTTCGATACGTGGGGGAAGGGATGGCTCGGATCGAACGCCAGCGGCGTCAGGACGGGGAAGATGTCGCGCTTGAAGTACGTCCGCAGCTTCCGCTTCTTCTTCGCCGACAGGTCGTCGTAGGAGACGATCTCGATCCCTTCGTCCTTGAGCTTGGGCAGCAGGTCTTCGTGCCAGCAGCGACAGGCCTGCCGGCGCTCCCGCTCCAGGTGGGAACGGATGCCCGCCAACTGCTCGGACGGCGTCATCCCGTCGGGCGGCGCCTCAAGCGCGCCCCGTTCGAGCTGCCGCACCAGGCCCGCGACGCGGACCATGAAGAACTCGTCCAGGTTGCTGCCATAGATCGACAGGAACTTGACCCGCTCGAGCAGCGGATGACGGGAATCGCGGGCCTCCTCGAGAACCCGGCTGTTGAACTGGAGCCAGCTCAACTCCCGGTTGTTGTAGTGCTCGGGAAGGCCGGGCTCGATGGCTGGCGCGAGCCGCCTGGGACGCGGATCCGGCTCCGCCTCCACGGGCTCGGCCGGCGACGTCGCAGTCGACGGCTCCATCAGATCTTCAGCGGCTGCAGTCTCCGGATAGGCCACGGTAACCGCTGATTCTACACCGTTTCCGGCTTCCTCGGGTCACTCGGACGGACGGCGCCTGACCACCACGAAGGTCACGTCGTCGGCGGGAACGCCCTGTGGGGAGAGCTCCTCAACCCAGCTCTCGAACTCGGCGACCGCTTCCTGCGCCGGGCGCTGACCGACCTCGAGCCATCGCTCGGCGATCGCCGGATAGCCCACCGGCTCGCCACTCGCATCCAGCATCTCGGGCAAGCCGTCACTCATCAGGAGCGCCGCGTCGCCCGGTTCGAGGCGCACCCGGTGGTCTTCGTACGAGGCGATGGCCAGGGTGCCGAGCGGCACGCCGGAACTCATGATCTCCTCGACCTCTCCCGAAGGACAACGGCTGATCAGCACCGGCGGCATCCCCGCGGAAGCCAGGTCGAGGACCCCCTCCCGATAGCGCGCGAGCACCAGGGCCATCGCCCGGCGGCCCAGGTTCATCGAGCGGATCGTCGCCGTCGCGCGGGACAGGAAGTCGGCCAGCTCGAGACCCATGTCGGCCGACGCGAGCAGCGTCTTGACCACGGTCACCATCGTGCCGGCGCGCGCCCCGTGGCCGGTCGCGTCACCGACCGCGATCGTGAGCGAACCGTCCTGCCGGGGCCGGCTGAAGTCGTAGTAGTCGCCCCCGACCTCCGAGGCCGTGCGCAGGAACACGGCGATCTCGAGGTCGGGGTGCTCAGGAAGGGCAGCGGGCAGCAGCGAGAGCTGGAACCTCCTCGCCTCCTCGAGTTCGCTGGTCTGCCGCTCGTTCTCCGCCTCCAGCAGGCGCCGATCGACCTCCTGCTGCCGCCGATGCCGTTCCTGCTCGAGCAACTGGCGCCGGCTCTTCTCCTGGTCGCGCGCCATGCGGTTGAACGCCTCGCCCAGCTTGCCGACCTCGTCACGTCCGCCGAGTCGCGCCCGCGCCGCGGCGTCGCCCCGGGCCAGCCGGTCGACCTGCCTGGTCAGGTGGCTCAGGCGCCGCGTGAGGCGATTCGCGAGAGGCGCCGCGGCAAGCAACGACAGACTCATCAGGCCAACACCGACACCGAAGTTCCGCAAGGCCGCTCGACGCATTCCGGCAAGCGACGGGCCGATCGGCCGGGCGATGCCGTAGAGCAGTTCGCCGACCGCAGCCGTATGGGTGACGATGACCCATTCGCTCATCCTGCCGCAGGCCTCGACCTCTCCCGCCGCCAACGCATCGACGAGCAGCCGGCCGGCGGCGCAGGGTACCTCCCGCAGCACGTCCAGATCCTCCGGGACGGCGGTGTAAATCTCGCCGGCGGCATCCAGGGCGAACGGGACCGCGCCGCCACGTCGCGGAATGCGCTGAAGAACGGTGCGCAACAGTCGTTCAGGCCGGACGCCGGCGTGCACCTCTCCCACCACGCGTTCGTCCCGGTGCACGGAAACCGACACGGGACCGCCGAAGATGCGGTTCATCCGTTCGTACTCCCGCGCGAGTTCGTCCGCCGACTCACTCTCGACACCGGGTCCGGTCCCTGCCTGGGGGTCCGCCCGAGCCAGCGACCCGTCCCGATCCCGGCCTCGGGGGCGAGACCAGGCAAACCGTCTCCTTTCCCGGCCGCGCCGGACCGGATCGTCCTCTTCCGCCGTGTCCGGCAGGCCGTCGACAAGATCCGGGATGCCGGCGGGCACGAACTCGAGCGAGTCCACGAAGTCCGCGTTCGGCCCCAGGCTCGCCAGCAACTGGTCGATCAGAGCCTCCCGGTCGACATACTGCGGGTCGTCGAAGGCCAACATCGACCCGAGCGCCTCGATGGAACCCCTCAGATCCGCCCCGGTGCGCTGAAGCCCGACCGAGATCTGCCTGGCGACCTCTTCGGACTCCGCCTCGATGGCCAGACGAAAGGCTCTCACCGACGACACCGTCGAGTAGCCGACGATCCCCGCCAGGGGCAGCACCGCAAGTACGAGAAAGGCGAGAATGAGTTGGCTGCGCAGCTTCATCGTCCGTTTGAACCCGATCCGGGCTCGCCATCTTCCCCCACCGCCCCGGCCGTATGGGCCGGCTGGCGCACCGGCCTGCCATCCTTGCGCCGGCCCGCCAGGGAACTGACCACGCCGTGCAGCGCCCGCACCTCGTGTTCCCTGAGTTCAGCGCGGTGGAGGATGCTCCTCAGGTTGCGAACCATGATGCCACGCTTCCCCGCTACCCGCAGGAAGCCGGAGGCGTCGAGTTCCTGCTCCAGGTGCTGGAAGAGGTTCACGAGCTGCGCCGACGTTGCCAGGGGCGTCGCCGCACGCTGCCCCGGCGGCGGCGTGGCGGCGCCGGAACCAGCCTCGAACCAGGCGTAGGCGACCAGCAAGACGGCCTGGGCCAGATTGAGGGACGAGTACCCGGAGTTCAACGGTATGTGGACGACGTGGGAAGCCAGGGCGACGTCGTCGTTGTCGAGACCCGCCCGCTCCGGACCGAACAGCACCCCCGAGCGCTGCCCTCGCGCCGCGCGCTTCCTGACCTCGACCGCCAGTTCCCGAGGGCCGATCGCGGGCTTCAGCATGTCCCGGCGCCGGGCCGTCGTCGCGTAGACGCGGTGCAGGTCGGCAACCGCCGCGGCCGTGCTCGCGAACACCCGCGCCCGGTCGACGACCTCGCGCGACGCCCCGGTGGCCATCGCCCGCGCGCGCTCGTTCGGCCAGCCGTCGCGCGGCGAGACCAGACGCAACTCGGTCAGGCCGCAGTTCAGCATCGCCCGGGCCGTGGCGCCGACGTTCTCGCCCATCTGCGGACCGACCAGGACGATCACGGGCGCCGCTGCTTCCTCCCGACCTGCGTCTCGACCTGGCATGGCTTGGGTTCGGCTCCCGGAGGTCAGTCTACGCCGTCCGCCGGCGGCAAAGCGGAGCCGGCCTGACGGCCGGCACGTTTTCGGCCGCCTTCGGCGGCAGCGGGTCAGAAGACCCGCGCACCCAGCTAGGCTACGCGGCGTGAGTCCCGCCACCTTGGGGGATCGCCTGCCCGATGCCGCCGGGAGGGTCCCGCCCGACGTCATCCTGGAACGCTTCCTCGACTGGGTGGCCGGGCTCGGCTTCGAGCTGTTCCCCGCCCAGGAGGAGGCGCTGCTCGAAGTCATGGCGGGCCGCCACGTGGTCCTCGACACGCCGACCGGCTCGGGCAAGTCGCTGGTCGCGATGGCGATGCTGTGGAAGGGCCTGTGCGAGGGTCGGACCGGCTTCTACACGGCGCCGGTCAAGGCCCTGGCCTCCGAGCAGTTCTTCCGCATGTGCAACGAGTTCGGCGCCGAACGGGTGGGCATGCTGACGGGCGACGCCAGCATCAACCCGAAGGCGCCGATCGTCTGCTGCACCGCCGAGGTGCTCGCGAACATGGCGTTGCGCCAGGGCGCGGACCTTCCCGTCGACTACGTGGTGATGGACGAGTTCCACTTCTACTCGGATCCGGAGCGCGGCGTGTCGTGGCAGGTGCCCCTGATCACGCTTCCCGACACGACCTTCCTCCTGATGTCCGCGACCCTCGGCAACATGGCGCCGATCAGCGAGGCCCTGGAGCGCGCGACCGGCCGCCCCGTGGCGCTCGTCAGCGGCAGGGATCGACCGGTGCCGCTCGAGTACGAGTACCGCGATACGCCGCTGCACGTGACGATCGAGGAACTCGCGAACGCCGGCCGGGCGCCGGTCTATGTCGTCAACTTCACCCAGCAGGACTGCGCCCGCCTTGCCCAGAGCCTGACCAGCCTGAGGCTCTGTTCGCGGGAGGAGAAGAAGGCGGTCTTCAGGGAGATCGGGAACTTCCGCTTCGACACGGCCTATGGCAAGGAGATGCGGCGCTTCCTCGGCTTCGGAATCGGCGTCCACCACGCGGGCCTGCTGCCGAAGTACCGGCTGCTGGTGGAGAAGCTCGCGCAGTCCGGGCTGCTCAAGGTGATCGCCGGCACGGACACGCTGGGCGTGGGCGTCAACGTGCCGATCCGCACGGTCCTGTTCGGCCAGCTCTGCAAGTTCGACGGCGAGAAGGACACGATCCTCACGGTGCGCGACTTCCAGCAGATCGCCGGTCGCGCCGGCCGCAAGGGCTTCGACGACCTGGGCTGGGTGGTCTGTCAGGCGCCGGCGCACGAGATCGAGAACCGCCGGCGACTGCTCAAGGCGAGCGCCTCCCGGCGAGGGCGCGGCCGCAAACAGGTCCGCAAGCGGCCGCCGCGCGGCTTCGTACCCTGGAACGAAGGCACCTTCGAGCGTCTGACCACCAGCCGGCCCGAGACGCTGGAGTCCCGCTTCCGTCTCCGTCACGGCATGGTGTTCGACCTGATCCAGGCCGACGAGTCGGCCCGCAACGGCGGGAGCCACGCGAACTTCGCCTCGCTGCGACGGTTGATCGCCGCCTGCCACGAACCCGCCGCCACCAGGGACCGGCTGATCGGACAGTCGGCGGAACTCGTGCGCTCGCTGCACCGCGGCGGCATCCTGCGGATGGCGGCGCGGCCGGACGGCGGCTACCGGGTCGAGGCCGACCGGGAACTGCAGATCGAGTTCTCGATGCACCAGAACCTGTCGCTCTATCTCGTGTCGACCCTGGAACTGCTCGACCAGGAAGATCCCGACTACGCCCTGGACCTGCTCAGCCTCGTCGAGGCGATCCTGGAGGACCCCGGGATCGTGCTCCGGCGCCAGGCGGCCAGGTTGAGGCACGAACTCGCCGCGCGGCTCAAGGCGAAACGGGTGCCGTTCGAGGAACGGATGGAACGGCTGCGGGAGGTCACCCATCCACGCCCCCTGACGGACCTCATCGAACCGACCTTCGACGAGTTCCGTCGTTCCCACCCCTGGGTGCGCGGCGACTCGATCCGGCCGAAGCGCGTCGGCCGCGAGGTCTACGAGGACTCCCTGGGCTTCGACGAGTTCATCAGACGCTACGACCTGCAGCGGTCCGAAGGCGTGGTTCTCCGCTATCTGAGCCGGCTGTTCAAGGTCCTGAGCCGCGGCGTTCCCGACCGGTTCAAGACGGACGCCGTGTTCGACCAGCTCGGCTACTTCCACGACCTGCTCACCCGGGTCGACAGCAGCCTGCTCAGCGAGTGGGAAAGGCTGTGGTCGCTCGAAGACGAAGCCGGCGGCGCGTAGCCGTCAGCGGCTCCGCCCGACTCCCAGCCTGGGACACCACTCCTCCACCGGACAGCGCGAGCACCACGGGCTCACCGGCAGGCACAGCTTCTGGCCGAAGCTCACGAGTGTCTTGTTCAGGCCGATCCACTGGCTACGCGGCAGCTTCGCCCGCAACGCCATCTCGGTTTCGAGCGGCGTCTTCGTGTCGATGTAGCCCCAGAGGTTCGTGATCCGGTGCACGTGGGTGTCGACGCAGATGCCAGGCCGCCGAAACCCCTCGGTGACGACCAGGTTCGCCGTCTTGCGGCCGACGCCTGGCAGTTCGACCAGCTCCTCGACCGTCCGGGGCACCTCACCGCCGAACCGCTCGCGCAGCACGCTCATCGCAAGCTGGAGGTTCTTCGCCTTCGTGCGGTAGAAGCCGACCGGGAAGATGAGCCGCTCCAGTTCTTCGAGCGGCAGAGCGCCGATCTCTTCCGGCGTCGACGCCGCGGCGAACAGCCGCCTCGTCGCCCCGGCGGTCGCCTCGTCCTTGGTTCGCGCGCTCAGGATCGTGGATACGAGCACCTTGAAGGGATCGCGCTCGGTCTCCGCGATCAGCGTGACGATCGGCAGTTCCGAGCCCTCCAGGTGCCGCCGGATACGGCGAAGCATCGCCGCCAGGCGGCGGTTCGTCGGCGGCGGCGGCGCGGGCACGGCGCCCGCGAGAATACCGCCGCCCGCACCGGCTGTTACCTTGAGGTGATGAACGTGGCCCTGAGCGGCGCCTCTGGCCTCATCGGCAGCGCCCTCGTCAACAGCCTGGAAGCCGACGGCCATCGCTGCCGGCGGCTCGTGCGTCGCACCCCGTCGCGGTCGAACGAGCTCGAATGGTGGCCTGAACGCGGTCTGGCCCAGTCGCCGGCCGCCGAGGGCCTCGACGCGCTGATTCACCTGGCGGGCGAGAACGTCGCCGCCGGCCGCTGGACCGCCGCGCGGAAACGCAGGATCCGCACCTCGCGCGGCCCCGCCACCCGCCGGCTGGTCAAGTCGCTCGCAAGCCTCGAGCGACCGCCGGGCGTCTTCATCTGCGCCTCGGCGGTCGGCTACTACGGCGACCGCGGCGGTGAAGTCCTGGACGAGGACTCGCCGCCCGGGGAGGGCTTCCTGGCCGCCGTCTGCCGGGACTGGGAAGCCGCCGCCCTGCGAGCGTCCGCGGTCTGCGAGCGCGTGGTGATGCCGCGGTTCGGGGTCGTGCTCTCCGCGCGCGGCGGCGCCCTGGCCAGGATGCTGCCGCTTTTCCGGCTCGGCCTGGGCGGGCGGTTCGGATCGGGGCGGCAGTACTTCCCCTGGATCCACATCGACGACGCGGTGGCCGCGATCCGGCACGTGATGGACCGCGATGTTCGGGGCGCAGTCAACCTCGCCGCTCCGGAGCAGGTCACGAACGCGGGCCTGACCTGGTCCCTGGCACGAACCCTGCGGCGCAGGGCTCCGCTGCCCGTGCCCTCGCTCGCCCTTCGCGCCGCCTTCGGAGAGATGGCGAACGAGACCCTGCTCGCCAGCGCCCGCGTAGTCCCCAGGGTTCTCCGGGAAACCGGGTTCGAGTATCGCTTTCCGAAGCTCGAGGCGGCGCTGGCCCGCGAGCTGTCGCCCGATACGCCCGCGAGAACGTAGAATCCGGGAAGCGAAACGCAACCCGGCGTGTTGCGTATTCGTGAGTGCGGCCGGCAACCTCGATGCCGGCGCCAGGACAGAGCCGGCAGCGAGTGGAGCCCCTCCTCCGAGTCCCAGCCAACCCGGCGCAAACAGACCCCGACCACCATGGCCTTCAAGCTCGAACGACGCGAGACCACCGGGGCGAAGTTTGCCCCCGGTTCCCTCCATCTCGGCGGCTCGCCGTACGAGCTGGAGCCGGAGAGCAGGACCCCGCTGCGAGTCGCCGTCATCGCGACGATCGCCTTTCACGCGCTTCTGTTCGTCATCAGCTTCCCCACCATGAGGCCACGGGCGCTCCAGGCCGCGCAGGCGCCGAAGGCGTTCGTCGTCCAGGCCGTCCGCTTCAAGCCGCCGCCACCCGCGAAGGCGGAACCTGTTCCCCAGCGCAAGACGAAGAAGATCCCGATTCCCGATCCGACCCCCGACGAGCCCGAACCGCTGATCCGGGAACAACTCTTCGAGGCGCCGCAACTGGAGATCGACGGCATCGCCGATGTCCTGTTCGACCTCCCCGAAGCCCCGTCGCCCGCCGGACCGCCTGGAACCCTGTTCGTCGAAGGCGACGTTCTGCCTCCCAAGAAGACCTATGCTCCGCTTCCCAACTACACCGAGGAGGCCCGCCAGGCACGCATCCAGGGCGTCGTCATCCTCCAGGCCGTCGTCGACACCGTGGGCAACGTCGGCTACGTCAAGGTCCTCAAGGGCCTGCCGGAAGGCCTCACCGAGTCCGCCGTCCAGGTCGTCCAGGAATGGCGTTACGAACCCGCGACCCTGAACGGCGAACCGGTCCCGGTCTACATCAACCTGACCGTCAACTTCTCGCTGCAGTAGAGCGTCGCGGCCCGATTGCCGGTGGTGCCTACTCGCTGCCGGACCCGGAATCCGTGCTTGCGGCCTGCCCCTTCTTCTCGTAGTACTCCTTCTCGAGCAGCCGGGCGCCTCGCAGGATGTTGCCCATCGCGTAGTTGCCTTCGTGGCAGGCGTACTCATAGAGGAGGTCGTCGGTTCCCGGCCAGATGAGCTCGCCGCTGTAGGGCGCGGCGTAGTCCGTGTCATGGACGGTGAAGCCGTAAAGGAGGTCCTTCGGGCCGTGGCGGCTGAAGCGCTCGATGACCTTCAGGCCGTCGCGCGGATCGCTCTGGCTGTCAAGGAAGTTCGTCGTCTCGACGACCAGGGTGTCGCCTTCCCACCAGCCGATCGAGTCGCCGCCCATCGAGCGGTACTCGGCCGGCGGGTGCTCGGCGTTCAGGCGAACCACCTTCGCCCAGTGCATCCACTCGACCAGGATGACGACGTGGTTCTCGGTCTGCGTGATCGTCTTCAGGTTGTTGTAGGGCAGTGAGCGAACCGGCGTCGTGGCGACGCTGGTGTAGATGCAGCGGTCGCCGGGCGTCAGCGTCTCGGGGCCGTCATAGGGATCATCCCCGGCCTCGATCCACCAGGCATCGCCGGTGTTCCGGTAGAGGTAGGGGTTGACCGTCGCCCGCCGCGCCTTCCCCGCCTCGGTCAGCTCCGGCATGCGGCCATTGGGCGGGTCGGTAAGGACCGAGGTCCGGTACTGGCCATCGATCGGGTACGCCTGGTTGCCGAAGTCGAGCCAGAAGAAGTTGTAGCCGCCGACCGCGCCGGCCGCGCCCGCGGAGCCGTCGCCGCCGGGCGGCGGCGCCTCGCGGCCCGGGTCGCTGACGGCGTTGGCGGCGGCGTCGGCCGCGGCCATGCCAGCGGCGATCCGCTCCGCTTCCTCCGCGGTCATGAACTGCTTGTCGCCGAGGCGGGCATCCCGCTCGAACGGGGTCAGGTTGGCGACGTCGTAGTTGCCGGACAGGTCGGGCCGTCCGCTCGCGGTGCGCGGGATGTCGTCGTCCCCGGCCGCGACGACGGGCGCCGCGAGGAACGCGAGAAGCGTGAGGCAGGCGAAGGGAATGAGGACCTTTTCGGGACGCGGCATGACGGCTCTCCTTGCGGGGGAATGGCAGCGCCGAGACTACCGCACGTCCCCTGCATAATCAGCGCGGCGGCAGCCAGCCGCGGGGAGGACTGAAGTAGACCTTGAAGTTCGCTTCGCGCCGCAGTTCCGAGGACTGGTTCTCGAACACGCCGTAGACGAACGTGCCGTGCTCGAGGCGGTGGATCACCGGGTTCCCCAGCCAAGCGGCCTCGCCGATCTCGCACGGTTGTTCCGGCAGGCAGCTTCCGCGGCTCTGAAGGTCCGCGGCCTCGTACTGGAAGCCGACGAACCGCGCATCCACAGGGAGGAAGATACCCAGGACCTGACACGACCGTTCCGGGTCGAGGATCGGCAGCAACAGTTCCTGGACTTCGGTGCGCGCCTCATCGGGCAGCAACCTCAGCACGTCGTTGCCGGTGGGTTCGGCGAGCGACCCGGCGTAGACCCGGAAGTCCGCGGGCAACGACGCTTCCACGATCTTCGCCACCCGCTCCATCCGTTCGGCGAGAGCGGGGGCGCAGGCCACCGTTTCGGCCGTCCTCGGCGCGGCGGGCCAGTTGCTCGCCACCGACCACTCACCGGGCCCGCACTCGGGGCAGGCGCCGGCGCGCAGCAGAGTGCGATTCGGCAGCAAACGGACCGCAACCGGTTCCGGCTCGGGCTCCGGTACGGGCTCGGGCTCGGGCTCCTCAACCGCTGGACGCTCCTCGACCGGCGGATCCGGCGCCGGCTGTTCCGCGACAGCCGCAGGCTGCGCGGCCGGCGGCTCGACGATCCGGGCGACGTTCTCCCGTCGCTGCCGGCGCTCCCGTTGCTCGGCACGACGCTCCGCCCGTCGCTGGGCCCGCGTCATCGCGCGCGCCGAACCGGCGCTTGCCGTCGTCGTCGCTACGCCGACGCTCGAGTAGCCGACGTTCATCGGCGCCCAGAAGGGGCCCGTGCGCTGGCGCGAGGTGAACCCGACCTCCGGCCGCTTTCCGTCCTCCAGCCTCAGGTAGGAACTCACGATCATGAACCCCTCGCGCCGCAGTTCGACCTGCCACTCGCCTGCCGAAAGACCGCTGACTTCCGCCACGCCGGATGCGTCGGTCAGCAGCGGCGGCGGTCCGCCGGAGCGATCGGACTCGGCCAGAAACGCCATGACCGTGACCCCGGGCAACGGCTGCCCGGCGTCATCCGTGACCAGCACCTGAAACCCGTTGCCGCCGCTCCACTCCTGGGCCGCCGCGACCGCGGGAACGGCCGCGAGGATCACCGCCAGGGTCGGAAGGAGCCGGCTCGTCGTCATCCAGTCGCCCCCGGCGGCGTCACGTTCTTCTCCGGAGGTTTGTCCGGCGGACGTCGACGATCGCGCCAGGTGCCGGTCATCAGCGTGAGCAGTCCCAGGATCAACTCGTCGACGAAGGGCAGCACGTCGGGGACGAACAGGTCGATGAGGAAGACGACCGCCAGAACGACGAACAACTGCGGGAAGCGCAGGCGGCCCAGGAAGGAGAACAGCGACGAGTCGCTGGGGCCGCGGCTCGGCGTCGTCTGATCGGCCATCGCCTTCCAGTCTACGCGGATTCGCCCGGAAGCCTTCGCAGGCCGAGACTTTCGACGCGTTTCCGTCCGAAGCCGGCCGGAAGCCAGATCTCGGGCGTTGCTCGACCATGTACTCTTGGCCGTTCAACTACCTGCCCCAGCGTCGACCGAGACGAAGCCAGCCTTGCCTGCAACGAGACACCTCGCCTTCCATGCACCAAAGATCCTCCGGGGGGGGGGCAGTCATTTCTCCCTCGCCAAACTCGGTGAGTTCGGGACCCGGTATGGCTCCGCACTCCTGCAGGCCGGTCTCCTTGCCAGCTTGTTCTTCGGGGTTGGCCTCGAGGCGCCCGCCGCCGCCCAGCTCTGGTACGAGACAAGGAACCTGCACGGCACGACGTGGAGCGAACTGACGGCGACGACCGCCACCGTCGCCGTCGCTCGCGGCACGAACTCGATCTACGTCCGGGATCCCCTCGGCCCCGCCGATGCCCAGATCCCCAAGTGCAACGGAAGCGGGGACGCGCCCCGGATCGACTGGGAGGGCAAGTGGGTGTTCAAGCCCCGAGGCCCCCTGAGGCTGCGCACCGGCCTGGAGCATCCGCTCGTCCAGTCCAAGCACCGCGGCATCGCCTACTGTTTCGACAACTACTCCCGCACCTCGATCAACATCCACGAGAACGTGGAGCCCGGCACCTATCGGGAATCGCTGACATGGCTCGGAGCGGATGGCACGGACCTGCAGAACCGCTACGTCGACATCACGGTCATCGTTCTCGAAGAGGCCGGGCCTCCTCCGCCACCACCGCCGCCAGTTGCGCCACCGCCGCCGCCAGTTGCGCCACCGCCGCCGCCACCATCGCCGCCACCGCCGCCGCCGGAACCTGAGCCCGAGCCAGAAGCGCTGAGCGCGGGCTTCGAACTTCCGGGCGCCACCTGCGGCGATGGCCTCTGCACGGCGGTCCAGGGGACGACCTACACCATCCGCAACACGAGCACGGGCAGCCTCGTCTCCATCCTCTGGGCGTTCGGTGACGGCAGGGAATCCCGAAAGCGGGAACCCCGGCATACCTGGAAGGCGCCCGGCTTCTATCGGCTGGAACTTGTCGTAACGGACGGTGAAGAGACACTGAGCGCCTACCGCGACGTTCTGGTCCGCCCGAGCGAACCGGCGGGCGACTGCGAACCGGACGGGGAAAGGCTCTGCCTGGGCGACTCCCGCTTCGCCCTGAACGTGGAGTGGTGGACCGAAGAAGGCGACGCGCCCCGAGCCGGCCAGGTGGTTCATTCGGGCACGAACGACTCCGGCCTGTTCCGCTTCTTCGACGGCGACAACTGGGAGATCCTGACGAAGGTGCTCGACGGCTGCGAGGTGAACGGCAAGACGTGGGTCTTCGTCGCCTCCGCCACGAACCTGGGCTACCGCCTGCTGGTCGAGGACACGGCAACCGAAGAGGTGAAGGAGTACACGAGCGCACCCGGCGAGCATGCGCCCGCGGTCGTCGACGTCGCGGCCTTCGACGATGCCTGTCCGTCGAGCCCGGCCGCTGGCCCCGGGCACTGAGCGCCGGACTCCCGGCGCCGGACGAAGGCTGAAAGGGCTGCGGAGTAGCCTCGTTCACCGTGAACGAGCCGGCGATCGTCTACCCCGCGCTCGCGTTGGCCGGCTGCGTCGCCGGCGCGCTGAACGTGGTCGCGGGGGGCGGCTCGTTCCTCACGCTGCCGATCCTCATCTTCTTCGGTCTACCTCCCGGCGTCGCCAACGGCACGAACCGGGTCGCCATCCTTCTTCAGAACGTCGTCGCCTCCTGGGGCTTCCACCGCCACGGCGTGCTCGACCGGCGGGCCATCCTGTGGGCCGCGCTGCCGGCGACGGCCGGCGCCGGTCTCGGTTCCTGGGCCGCGCTCCTCATCAGCGACGACGCTTTTCGCCGGGTGCTGGCGGCGCTGATGGTCGTCGTGACCCTGTGGACTCTCTTCTCGCGGCGCAAGGAACCGGACGAGCAGCCCGCGTCCCTGCGAGTCGGCCTCCTGGCGCTCGGCTTCTTCGGCGTCGGCGTCTACGGCGGCTTCGTCCAGGCCGGGGTCGGTTTCTTCATTCTCGCGGCGACCTCGCTGGCCGGCCTGGATCTCGTCCGCGGCAACGCGGTGAAGGTGCTCAGCATCCTCTGCTTCACCGGACTGTCGCTGCTGCTCTTCGCGCTCTCCGGCCGCGTCGACTGGGCCTTCGGCCTCGCCCTCGCGGTCGGCAACATGGCCGGCGGCTGGCTGGGCGTGCGGCTCACCGTGCTCAAGGGTCACGCCTGGGTGCAGCGCGTGGTCACCGTCACCGTCATCGTGTTCGCGGTCCGCCTCTGGTTCGGCTGAACGCCACGGGACGGTCGCCGCTTCGCGGCGCGTTGTTGTCCGCGGGTCAGAGGACCCGCGGCTACTGGCCGGCGGGGGCGCCGGCGCACCCAGTGTGCGGCGCTATGCTCCGCGCCGCATCGACGAAGGACGAAACGAACGGACGAAGGAGAACGACCTTGGCTTACGACGCATTCGACCTGAGCGGAACGGTGGCTCTCGTCACGGGCGGCAACTCCGGTATCGGCCTCGGCTTTGCCGAAGGACTCGCACAGGCGGGCGCCGACGTCTGCATCTGGGGAACGAACGAGGAGAAGAACGCGAACGCGCGAGAGCAGTTGGCGCGCCATGGCACGCGGGTGGAGGCCCTGCGCTGCGACGTCGGCGACGCCGACGCCGTGGCGACTTCGTTCGCGCGCACCGTCGAGCGACTGGGCAAGGTCGATTCCTGCTTCGCCAACGCCGGAATCGGCGGCCGCGGCACGCCCTTCGTCGACATGTCGATGGAGGAGTGGCGACGGATCTTCCAGGTCAACATGGAGGGCGTCTTCCAGACCTTCCAGCAGGCGATCCGGCACATGGTGGAACGTGGCGAGGGCGGTTCCCTGGTCGCGACCAGCAGCCTGTCGGCTGTCTTCGGCGCGCCGCGCAGCGAGCACTACGCGTCGACCAAGGCGGGGCTCAACGCGATGGTGCGGGGCCTGGCGGTCGAGCATGCGCGCCACGGCATCCGGGTCAATTCGGTGCTGCCGGGCTGGATCGCCACCGCCATGACCGAGCGGGCGATCAACACGGAAGCCTTCCAGACGAAGGTCCTGCGGCGGGTTCCGGTGCGCCGCTGGGGCGTCGGCGAGGACTTCAGCGGCATCGCCGTCTACCTGGCGAGCAGGGCGTCGTCCTACCACACCGGCGACGAGTTCGTGATCGACGGCGGCTACGCCTGCTTCTAGAGGACTGGCCGCCCACTGGGTGCGCGGGTCTTCTGACCCGCTGCCGCCGCAGGCGGGCAGGAAACGCGCCAGCCGTCAGGCTGGCTCCGCTCTGGGCGGCCAGTTCTCCATCGAGCGGAAGATCGGCACGACGACTTCCGGCATCCGGCAGTGGTTGCCGGTCGCCTTGTCGACCCAGACGTGGTCCGTCCGGCCCTCGACCAGCACCCGCTCGTCGACCTCCACCCGGTAGCCGAAGCTCATCGCGCGGCTCTTCAGTCGATCGAGCCAGCACCGGACCCGCACCCGGTCGCCGTAGCGGGCGCCGCCCCGGTACTTGAGCTGGACCCCGGTGACCATCAGCCAGTAGCCCTCGTCCTCGATCTTCCGGTAGGCCATGCCGGCGACGCGGCAGTGATGGGTGCGGGCGAGTTCGAACCACACCAGGTAGTTCGAGTGGTGGACCACGCCCATCTGGTCCGTCTCCTTGTAACGGACCTCGATCTCGACTTCGCTGGCCGGCACCTCGAGGCCGGCGACGTTCACGGCGGTACCCGTCATCCCGGTCATGTCGGCCCGCGACTGTACCGAAACACGGTGATGACGATCTTCCAGCCGGCGCGGACGGTCCCCGAGACCGTGCCGGTGATCTTCGAGACGCCCGTCCGGCGGCGGTAGCTGACCGGCGCCTCGACGACCCGCAGACCCCGCCGCAGCGCCTTGACCTGCATCTCCGCCGTCCAGCCGAAGTTCGGATCCCGCATACCGAGCGACTCGAGCGCCCGCCAGGTGATGGCGCGGAACGGCCCCAGGTCGGTGTAGCGGTGGCCGTAGAGCAGGCGCACGAGCAGGCAGGCGAAGCGGTTTCCCCATCGCGCCTGCGGCAGCAGGGCCCCCGGTTCGGCCTCTCCCAGCACCCGCGAACCGATGACCAGGTCCGCCTCGCCGCGCGCGATCGGCTCCACCAGCCGCGGCATCTCGTCGGGATGGTCCGAGTAGTCCGCGTCCAGGAAGACGACCACCTCGGGCTGTCCGGTCCGCCGCAGGTGATCGAGCGCCGCCAGGCACGCGCTGCCGTAGCCCTGGACCGGCGCCGGCACGACCTCCGCCCCGGCTTCGCGCGCCCGCGCCGCCGTCGCGTCCCGCGAGTTGTTGTCGGCGACCACGACGCGGCGCACCAGGTCAGTCGGCATGTCGGCGAGCACCAGGCCAATCGACTCCTCCTCGTTGTAGGCGGGGATGACGACGTCGATCGTCGGCGCGGTCACAAGGTAACGCCGAAACGGTTCCGCAGCACGAAGGCGAAGGCGAGGGAGAGGATCAGGAAGGCGACCAGCCAGTGGACGTCGAACAGGCCGAAGAAGGAGATCGAGGCGGTGCCGTACTGCACGTCGATCCGTTCGATCGGCCCGCCGCGAGGAAGCGAGGGCTCCGCCGGGTAGAGCAACTGGTCGAGGATCGCCGCGCGGCGCCTGGTCGGCGAGCGGCGCACCCACAGCGCGCCGGCGTCCGGATCGGCGACGAAGAGGCTCTTCGTGAAGGCCCCGCCGTCCGCGCGCACGACAAGCTCATGTCGCCCCGGCTTGTCCGCCCGCAGGCGCCACACGACCTGCCGCAGGCTCGGCACCCAGACCTCGGCCGTCTCCACGGCGACGTCGGCCGGCGCCTCCAGTGCGATCGGCGGCCGCGGAGCGGCTTCATCCCCTCCCGCGGCCGCCGGTTCAGCCGCCGCCAGGTCGACGATGAGCAGCGTCTGCTCGCCCACTTCGAGCCCCTCGTAGCCGTAGTGGAACTGCATCTGGGCGATCAGCAGCATGAAGGGCACGATCATCCACAGCAGCGGCACCAAGTTGAGGCGCAGGTAGGTCAGGTTCTCGCGCAGCAGTCGAAGCTGGGCCGCCAGCACGGCCCGCAGGTCGTCGTTGAACAGCCGCACCTCGAGCAGGTGGCCGAACAGCCGCCGCTTCACCGCGGCGATCGCCGGCTGGTTCGATGTCCAGCGGTAGACGAGCAGCGCGAAGATGCCCGAGACCAGTGCCACGACGGCCACCGGCACGATCGGCGGCAGGGCCGCGAAGGGCCGGAGCGCCACGTCGAAGACGGCGCGAAGGGCGGCGTTCAGAAGGGACATCGGCGGCGTTCGGGCAGCGCTAGGAGATGTACCCCAGGCCGCGGAGCCGCTTCTCGATCTCCTCCCTCGACTCGGCGCCTTCGAGCTTGGCCAGCTCCTTCTCCAGAGCGTGCGAGATGAACTCCTCGACGGACGAGTAGCCCGCGATGTCGCTGTAGCGCTTGACGCGCGCGATGAGTTCCTTGTCGAGCTTGACCTTGCCGCCGCCGAACATTCCTCTTCTCCTTCGCTACCGATCCCGTTCCAGCCGGTTCAGGGCGAACCCGTCGCCGCGCCGCCCGCCAGGGGCGGGAACCCTTCCACGCCGTATTCGGCCAGGATCGAGCCCGGCAGGTCGACAATGCTCCGCGCGGGGCGGCCAAGCGGACGGCTGAGCAGGAGCACGCCCGGCACCAGGCGGTGGTCCATCATGTGATCGCCGCTCCAGGCGCTGTCGTTGTCGCTGAAGACCTCGCCCACGACCTCCCCCGACGCCGACTCCGTCGCCCCGCGATAACCCTTGCCGTAGCCGACGATCAGGTCGGGACCGATCGCGGCCCCTTCCTGGAAGGCGTAGTCCTCGCGAAGGTGGACCTCCGTGATCGCGCGCTGGCCCGTCTCCGGGTCGACGACCGCCAGCAGTTCCCGCTTCAGCTCCCGAACCAGGTCGAGGCGCTCCGCCGCCGTCACCGTGCCGTCGCGCTCACGGCCGCGCAGGTTGATGTAGAGACCCGAGAAGCCGATCCCGTAGGCCCGGGTGTTGTCCCAGTCGATGTTCAGGAGAAAGCCCTCGTCCGCGAAGGCGTCCGGACTTCTCGGCGTCAGGTAACCCCGCTCGAGCAGCCAGGCGTTCAGGTGGAAGGCGCGGCGCCAGGAGGCGAAGCCGTGGTCCGACATGGCGATCAGCAGCGGCTCGTCCGCGCCGCCGTCGCCGAGGCCGGCTTCGGCCTCGAGCCGATCCAGCGTCTGCCCGACGATCGCGTCGAGCCCTTCGTAGAGGGTCGGGATCAGGTCGGCGTGGGCCGCATCGGATTCCGGGTCGTAGGCGGGATGCTCCGGATCGCGTGACCGCCAGCGAACGTGGCCGATCTGGTCGACGTTGCCGAAGTAGTAGAACAGGAAGCCGCCCTCCTCCTCGAGGAAGCGGTCCAGGACGTAGCCGTACTGCTCGGCGACCTCGTCGCCCGCGATCTTCGCCTGGACCAGGAACTCCTCGGGCGTGAACACGCCCTCGGTGAGGGTCTTCGTGTCCTCGGGCATCCCTTCCGTGTAGAAGCGGTCGACCGCCTCCGCGAGTTCGGCCGCGAAATCGGGCGGCGTCGAGATCGGCGCCGCGGGCGAGATCGGATCGTGGTCGATCGGGCTGACGTAGAGCTCGAACTCCGGCTCGAGCGCACGGAGGTACATCCGGCAGATGCCGCGCAGGTGCTGGGTCGGCATCATCTCGAAGTCGACCTCGAGCCAGTCGCTCCACTCGCCGACCTCCAGCACGATCTCCTGGTCGCCGAGCTCGATCTTGGCGCTCTCCGTCTCCGGATCGAGGTAGACGGTGAACGGCACGGTCAGTTGCTCGGGCTCGCGCAGCAACGGGTTGTCGGGCCCGAGCAACTCGGCCTCGACCACGTTGTCGTAGATGTCGAGTTCGACGATGTCGCCGCCGCTGACGTCCCGGTCGGCGAACAACTCCGACGTGTAGAAGGTGAAGGTGCCGTCCGTGCCCAGGACGTCGCTCGTGCCCATGCCCGAGAGTTCCCGGCTCGCCGTGCCCGAGACCGGGAAGTTCGCCGGCATGCGGATGACCGTCGTTCGCACTCCGTGCTCCTCCAGCACGTCCCAGAATGGGGTGCCGTGCCGGAACCGCTCGTAGTCGCCGCCAGTGAGCGGGAACTGCCAGGGACCGACGTCCAGGTAGAGGCCGCCGGAGGAGGCGGCGGCGGTCGACGGGTACGGGATCATCGTCTCCGGATCCCGGTGCAGGAAGTCGAAGATGCCGTGGCCGCCCGGGTCCATGCCGGTGATGAAGCTCGACCAGGCGACCGGGCTGTGCGGCGGGATCGTCGTCTCCAGTTCCGTGAAGCCGCCCATGGTCTCAAGCCGGGCGAAGTTCGGCAGCCTCCCTTCGTCGATCAACTGCCGGGTAAGCCCGGGATCCAGACCGTCGAAGCCGAGCACGATGACCTTCGGCCCCTCGGACGGGCCGACGCCGCCGCCGCCGCAGCCGATCGCCAGGGCGGCTACGAGCATCGTCCCCGCAAAGGGAACCAGCCGCTTCACGCCGCCGCTCCCGCAGCGCCGCGGTCGAGAGCCGCCGGATCGAAGACCGGCTCGCCCTCCATGTAGTCCGGCTTGTCGATGCCGAACAGGGCCAGCGCGGTGGGGGCCATGTCGAGCAGCGACAGGTCGTTGCCGCGGTCGACCGGACGGCTGCTGAAGAAGACGCCGGGGACGAGCCGCGGGTCGACGCAGTGGTCGCCGCTCCAGGCCTTCGTGTTGTCCGAGAAGACCGGGCCCGCGACGACGCCGACCGCGCAGTCCCAGGACACGCGGTAGCCGTCGTTGTAACCCACGATCAGGTCGGGGGCGTTGCCCTTGTAGGGACCGGTGTACAGATCCTCGGCGTCGAAGGCGTCGTTGATGCCGATCACGTCCCGCTCCTCGTCGCGCAGGCCCTTCCAGGCCGTGATGAGTTCGCGCTTGAGAGAGCGCGCTTCGTCGCCCGGCTCCACGATGCCGGAGGCCTCGCGGCCCTTGAGATTCAGGAACACGCCGGCCAGGCCGAGCGCGTAGGCCCTGGTCCGCGACCAGTCCACGCCCTCCAGCCATTCCTCGCTGCCGTCTGCGTCGTCTCTCAGCACGAGGTAGCCGTGGTCGAGCAACCAGCGGTTCAGGTTCACGCCGCGCCGGAACGAAGCGAAGCCGTGGTCCGAGAGGACGATCAGGAGGTCGTCCTCGCCGAGCTTCTCCATCACCCGGCCGACCAGGGCGTCGTTGTGCCGGTAGTGATCCTCGATCGTCCGGCGCGCCCGGCCCGTCTTCCGACCCTTCGCCGCCGGGTGGCCATCCTCCATGTAGCGCCAGAACATGTGCTGAATGCGATCGGTGGCGTCGAAGACGCAGGTCAGACTCCCCCGCCGCAGTCGCTCGAGCGCTGCGAAGAACATCTCCTCCCGCTCGCGGTCGATGTCGTAGGACTGCTGGAGGAAGGTCGCGTCGTCCGTCACGCCCTCGTTGAGCGCGGTCGTGTCCTCCGCGAGTCCCAGCGTGGCGAAGTCGCCAACCCGTTTCGCCAGGTAGGGCGCGTAGTACGAGGGATGGGAGATCGGCATCGCCGGCTTCTCGGGATCGATGTTGATCGCGGTCAGGTAGAGCGACGTGTGCTCGCCGGCCTCGGTCAGCATCATCCGGGTCAGGCCGTGGACCTTGACTCCGGGCGCGGCGCGGAACTCGAGACGCACCCAGTCCGAGAGCTCTCCCCTCCCGAGTTCGACCGTCTCGCCCGCCACCGTCACGGTCGCGGCCTCGGCCTTGCGGTCGACCTCCACCGTCATCGGCACTCTGAGCGGCGGCGGCGGGTCGCCCTCCAGGAAGCTGTTCTCGGGCCCCTCGACCACGCAGTCGAAGTGGTCGGGGCCGGCGCCGTTCGAGGCCAGCGGCACGCGCACACCGCCCTCCCGTATCGCCTCCGTCGCCGGCCGCGTCGTGTAGTAGAGGAACGTGCCCTGGCTGCCCACCAGGTCCGGCACGCACATCGCCGCCAGTTGCGCGCCGTAGAACCGGTCGGGCGGGAAGGTGATCGGCACCCGCAGCACCGTGCTCCAGATGTTCCGCTCACCCAGAACGGTCCAGAACGGTTTCGACCGCCGGAGCATGCGGATCTCCGGCTTCTGCAGCGGGATCTTCCACTTGCCGAGCTTCAGGAAGCGCTCGACCCGGCCGATGTGGGCAGACGACAGCTTGGGCAGGTAGCTCCGCAGGTCGCGGTCGAGGAAGTCGAAGATGTTGTGCTTGCCAGGATTGGCCCCGGTCGCGAACGTCGACCAGGCGACCGGAGACAGCGCCGGGAAGGTGCTGGCGATCCGCCGGTAGCTGCCCTGCTCGCTGAGCCGCTCGAAGTTGGGGAGCTTGCCCTCCTTCATCATCCGCTCCGTCAACCGCGGATCCTGGCCGTCGAGACCGACGAACACGAGCCGCCTGACGTGCGCCTTCGGCGGCTTCTTCCGCCGCACGACCCGCCAAAGGGTCCGCACCGGCCAGGCCGCCAACGAGAGAAAGGCCAGTACCACCGTCGCCAGCAGCACGAGGAACGACGACATCAGCGCGAACCCCGCCCCGGGGCCGATGTAGGCTGCCGCCGGCGCCGCGGCCAGGAGCGCCGCGAGAAGCGCCAGCGCGACGGCCTGCGCTCGGCGGGCTGAGTGAGTGCCTGGCATGTCTTCCGGACTCCGGATGGTCGTGGCTGAATCGGAAGCTGGCGCGTTCCCGATACGCCGGCTTGACAGAGCCGGCACGGGCGGGGATTCTATCCGCGCCCGACTGAGGCGCCAGCCCGGTCCCATCTTGCCCATACTCATGAAGCTGGCTAGTATGGGTCGCCATGAAGACGACCGTCGAGATCCACGATGTGCTACTGGAACGCGCCAGACACCGCGCGAAGGAAACGGGCCAGCCGCTACGGGCCGTCATCGAGGACGGTCTTCGGCAACTGCTGGCGAAGCCGTTGCCGAAGACCAGGTACAAGATGAAGGACTGCCGCTACGGGAACCCCGAAGATCCCGACCCCATGCAGAATCTCACCTGGGAAGAGATCCGCGACATCATCTACGAGGGAAGATAAGGCCGCTTGATCGCCATCGATACGAACATCCTCGTCTACGCTCACCGTTTCGACAGCACCGTCAACGACGAGGCGATGGCGGTAGTCACGGGCTACGTTGAGGGCGACGAACGATGGGCCATACCCTGGCACTGCTGCATCGAGTTTCTGAGCATCGTCACGAACCGCCGTCTGTGGCGCCAGAGCGCTACGCCGCCGCTAGCGGCGTGGCGCCAGCTGGAGGAGTGGGTGTCGTCACCCTCGCTCCACCTGCTATCGGAAACGGAGGACTTCCTGCCGATCTTCGCCCGCATGGCGGCCAATCCGCGAGTCACGGGAGGCCGCGTTCACGACGCCCGCATCGCCGCGATCTGCATCGCGCACGGCGTGACGGAACTCCTGACCAGGGATCGCGACTTCGCCCACTTTCCTGAGCTGCGCGTCCGTGATCCGCTGGTCGCGATGTGACCTTCTCGCCAACCCGCTCCTGGCGTCGGCTTCGCTACGGCCGGCCGATCGTCGTCGTCTCAGGTCTCCCCCGCTCGGGCACGTCGATGGCGATGAAGATGCTCGAGGCCGGCGGCATGGAGGTCGTGACCGACGGCGAACGCGAAGCCGACGAGGACAACCCGCGCGGCTACTACGAAGACGAGCGGGTCAAGGACTTGGCCAAAGCCACCGACAAGTCCTGGCTCCGTGCCTCACGCGGCCGCGCAGTCAAGATCATCTCCTTCCTGCTGAAGGACCTGCCGGCGAACCTGAACTACCAGGTCATCCTGATGCGACGCGACCTGACCGAAGTGCTCGCATCGCAGCGCAAGATGCTCGACCGCCGCGGCGAAACGGACGACACGCCGGACGAACGCATGATGGAGCTGTGGCAGGACCAGATGTGGCGCGTGAACTACCTGCTGAAGAAGGCACCGCAGTTCGAGTGGGTTGAACTCGAGTACGGCGAGGCGCTACGGGACCCCGCGGCGGCGGCGACGCGCATCGCCGGTCTGGTCGAGGGGCTCGACGAGAGAGCGATGGCCGAAGTGGTCGACCCGGCGCTCTACCGGAACCGGGCCGAGCCGTAGCAAGGGGCCTTGCGCTCATAGCCGATCTGCTATCTTGGCGCAGACCGCATCGGCGACCAACTCCTATCGTCCACCCCTCACCGGAAGGTGCACTCCGATGGAACCCGGCAAGACCCCACGCTACCTCGTAGGGGAAGCTGCAACGATTATCGGCATGCCGGCCGCCACGCTCCGGACCTGGTTCCGCGGTTGGCCCAACGGCAAACCCGCGGTGCTCACGCCCGACGGAGGCGGGAGCACGCCGCTGGTTCTCAGCTTCTTCAACGTCGTAGAAGCCAAGTTCCTCGACGCCTACCGTCGCAAGGGTGTCTCGATGCAACGCGTGCGACGCGCGCTCGACTATGTCAGCGAGCGCATGGCCGGCTTCGAGCGACCACTGCTCAAGCCCGACTTCGAGACTGACGGCAAGGCTCTCTTCATCGAAGTGAACGATTCCGAGAGAACGTCCCTCCTTGAGGTGAGCGGCGGCGGACAGCTCGTCTGGCCGGAGGCCGTCAGGCAGCACTTCCAGTCCCTGGAGTTCGACCACCGCGGTGATCCCTCCCGACTCTGGCTCGACGACCGACACGAGGTGATGCTGGACCCACGTTTCGGCTGGGGCCTGCCGGTCATCGCCGGTTCCGGTGTCCGAACCGATGTTCTCTTCGAGCGGGCAAAGGCCGGTGAGGACCTGGAGGCCATCGCCGAGGACTTCTCGCTTGAATCGGCCGACGTCGAAGCTGCGATCACCTGGGAGCAGGCCGCACGCCAGGCGGCGTAGCGGCGTAGGCAGCCGAGGGAGAACTCGTTCCCATACCGACGGGAAGAGGTGAGGTTCGTCCGACCGCCTCGTTCTTCTTCGACCGCGCCGTCGGTAAGTCCGTGCCCAAAGCGCTACGTGCGGTAGGAATCCAGACAGTTGCTCATGACGACCACTACCCGGCTCAGCGCCCGATTCCCGACGAGTTGTGGATTGGGGAACAGACTGCAGCAGGCCACCTCCTGGTCACCAAGGACAAGAGCGTCCGCCTCCGGAAGTCCGAGATCACCACGATCCGCTCGGCCGGCGCACGACTATTGGTGCTAACAGACGGACGGGCAACCCGTCTTCGGATGCTGCGCTCGCTGATGATCGCGTGGCCGGCAGTGGAAACCGTGCTGCAAGAACATCCAACGGGGCCCTGGATCCATGCAGTCAGCGCCGGCGGCGCGTTGAACCGGGTTCTGTAGTCAATCCTCCAGTGCCGTTCTCAGGTCGGAGAGTGCCGCAGCCAGCTCCCTGCGGTGCACCTCTATCTCGTCAAGAACTGCGCTCGCGCTGCGCTGATCGCCCGCCTCGCGGCGGTACGGGTTCACCGCCTTCAGGTCGAAGTTGTTCCGCTCGAACTCCTCCCGGTTCACCGTCCACGAGTGCTCGGAATCGGCCCGGTCGGGGAGAAGTTGGAAGAACTCACGGAAGTCATCCAGGGTCAAGGGCGCCGTCTTGGTGAAACGGTCCCGACCGCTGGGCGGGAGCAACTCGTAGTACCAAGTCCGTTGGGTCCGGGCACCCTTGCGGAAGAACAGCAGGTTCGTCTTGACGCCAGAGCCGGCCGTCGTGAAGACGCCCGGCGCCAGACTGACGACGCAGTAGAGATCGCACTCGTCGAGCAGTTTCCTCTTCGTCTGGACGAAGGCTCTCTCGGTTGTGCGGAACAGAAGACCCTCGTCTACAACGAATCCGGCCCGGCCGCCGTCCGCCAGCTTGTCGATCACGTCCTGCAGGAAGAGAACTTGAGTCGCCGACGTCTTGAAATCGAAACGGGTCTGGGCGTCCGCCCCTTCTCTGCCCCCAAAGGGCGGGTTCGTGAGGATCACGTCGAAAGTGGCCGGAGCGGACCCGAGCAGCCCATCGTGCTCCCGCGTCCCGGTGAGGGTATTGCCGTGGACAATGCGCGGCTGGTCGATTCCGTGCAGCACGAGGTTCGCCAAAGCGATCGGATAAACGATGTTGTCCTTCTCCCAGCCCCAGAACGTGTCGCGGGCCAACCTCTCGCGCAGAGGCCCGGTGGCGGCATCGCCCAGTCGCTGAGCCATGAACTCGCGCGACTGCGCCAGGAATCCGCCGGTCCCGCAGCATGGGTCGAAAACCGTCTCACCGACTTCAGGCGCCACTACGCGAACCATCGCTCGAACCGCTTCGCGAGGCGTGAAGAACTGGCCGCCGTCGTTGTTCCGGAGTCCCATGTCAAGGAGCAGTCCTTCGTAGGCGGCAGAGAGAGGGAACAGATGCTGGTCATCCATTGCCTCCAGGCGGATCTCGTCGACTCGGTCCAGCACGTCGAGGAAGTTCTTCTCCGTGTCGACCCGAGTCCCCTGTACGCCGGAGACGATCTGGCTGATCAACGTTCGCCTCGGATGCGCGTCCTCGGCACCGCCTCCGAGACCATGCAGGTGCGGGAGGAGTTCGTCCTCCACAAACCGGAACACATCCCCCTGCCTGCCCTTCTGGAGCTCCAGACGTTTCGCTCCCGTCGGCGAGGCCCAGTCACGCCAACGCCAAGGAGACTCCAGCGAGGCGAGGAACGGAATCCCCAGCACTTCCGCGTCGGTTGCCTCGCGTTGTTCCCGCTCGTCGAGAAAGCGAAGGAACAGGAGCCAAGAGAGTTCCGGGACGTACTGAAGAGCGCCGGCGCAGTTCGACCGCCGCAGCACATCGCAGATCCCCTTGATCTTCGAATCCAGACCGGCTTGCGTGTCGATGCGAGCGCTCATGCTGCCTCGCCTCCAAGATTGAAGGCGCTCCGCACGACGGCCCCCCGCAGCGACTCGACCGAGCGGAGTTGCGCGCGAGCGGCCTCAAGAGCCTCTTGGCCAGCGTCCGTCCGGCGACTCAGAGCGGCAGCCAGGCGCCGTTGTCGCCGGAGCGAAGGCAGGGGAATCCTAAACTCGCCAAGCCGGCCCTTGCTGACCTCCGGAAACGTCGCGCCGGCGCCGAGAAGCCGAAGCTCCTCGATGGATGCCGCGAGGACATGGTAGAGGTACTCGCTGTCCACTTCACAACCTGGGATCAAGGACTTGCAGCCTTGATTCGTGCATAGCGGAATGCCGGCAATGCCGAGATGGCCGATCGGGGCCCGCGAAGACAGGACGACTGTCCCCGCTGGGACCAGAGTCGTGGAACACGACTCGTATCCGCGTCGAGAGATCGTCCGAGCCGAGCCGATAATCGTTCGCGAGTCCATGGCCCCGAGGTCCGCTGGCGTTATCCAGGCCACGCTGCCGCCCCAGTACCCCGGGTTCCGGGAAGACGGCGTCGAGCCGTTGACGATGCGGCACACTTCGCCTAGTCGAGCGAATCGGTAGCGTCCCCACCTACTCTCTCTCTCTCTCTCTCTCTGGAATTCTGAACGTATCCCGAAGCAGAGCGGCGGGCATCGCCTCCAGAGCGCTGAGCATGGCCTCCGCTGAGCAGCGCGCTCGCTCCACGGATTGGAGGCGACCTTCAAGACGCATCACGATCTCGCGCTGCTGTCGAGGAGGCGGCACTGCAACGGGCAATTCCATGAGGCCGTCCATTGAGGCACGCGGCATTCTGGAGCCCGTCTTGCCCCGCATGGCGTAGCGGACGGTCTCCTCATGCCTGAGCAGCCAAGCCAACCACCGGCGCTCTACGTCGGCGGCGGGCCGCAACGGCACGATCTCCGTCGAACAGCGCCCGGCGAAGTGCGGGAGCGCCACCTTGTTCAGATAGGGGCGGAGTTTGCCGTAGAGAACGTGCGACGCGCTGAAGCGGAAGTTGTTGCTCTTCGTCTCGCCTTGAAGCGCCTCGTCGCGATCGACAAGTAGCCTCCCGGTCTGACTCTCCACATGCTCAAGGCCAAGGTACGGAAGCCCGGCGTAGTCGGGATCAGTCGCCTTGACCGACTGCTTGTCTTGCTCACAGACCTTCCCAAGCGAGGTCCACCGCCACCCAACAGGCAGGACGTCCCCAAGGCTCACGCCGCCCGCCATTCGTCATCCGTTGCCAGCAGCCGGCGCTTGAGCTCCCGGAGCAGCTCGCTGGGCGGCGGGTGCTCACCCTGGATCGCCTCGTTGCCGCCAGCGGCGCGAATGGTCGGCAGGTTGAAGAGTTCGGGGGACTCCAGAGCCGCGGTTCCACCCAAACCGAACTGGCGGGACATTGCTACAAGGACATCCGCCCTCAGGCCGCCCAGACTCCGAAGCCAGGACGCTTGCCGGCGCTCGAGCCGCTCGGCGCGTTCGACCTTGCGCCGGGCCGTCTCGCCGAAGATCTCGCCAGCGACGACATCGTACTCGTCGCACTCGTCCAGACCGCCTGCCGTTTGCAGAATGCCCAAACTCTCTGCGCCGTGCGGAAGAGCACTCACGAGGTCTGTCCGCCGGTTCGGATCGACCCACCGGTCACGGAACTCGATCACATTGGCTATTCGCAGTGCTGTCCAACGAGAAGTGAGCGTGAACGGGGGGCGTGAATCCAACGAGAAGTGAGCGTGGACGGTCTGTGTCGGGGATGATGGGAGGATGATTCTGACTCTCCAGACACGCCGCCTTCAGACCCTCGATGAGGTGCG
>JAJDUI010000021.1 GCA_022826745.1 Thermoanaerobaculia bacterium
GGAGATGGTGATGCCTGGCGACAACGTGACTCTGGACGTGGAGCTGATCGCTCCGATCGCGATGGAGAAGGGCGTTCGCTTCGCGATCCGCGAGGGCGGCCGCACGGTGGGCGCCGGCACCGTCACCGACATCGTCGAGTAGTCGGTACCGGCTCGAGTTGGGAGATTCAGGCCAGTAGCTCAATTGGTAGAGCATCGGTCTCCAAAACCGAAGGTTGGGGGTTCGAGACCCTCCTGGCCTGCCAGACCTTCCTTCGGAGGACGTAGACGGCAACACGGATTGGGCGTCCGGACGGGGCGAAGGCCGGTTTCAGGGAACAGAAGAGGGAGTCGGAGGAACGCAGATGGCAAGTGTCCGCAGGCTCGGTGCCTTCCTGGGCGAAGTACGCACCGAGATGAAGAAGGTGACCTTCCCCTCGCGGGAGGAGGTCGTGGGCACCACGGTCGTGGTGCTGATCACGAGCGTGATCTTCGCCATCTTCCTGTGGGTAGCCGACGTCGTCATCCTGCGCCTCTACAACGGTCTCAACAACCTTCTCCTGGGGCAGTGAGCCGGAACCGGCCGACGGTGGGGAGTACGCGATGAGCGAAGTCGAAACGGCAGCCACGGGCAGCGTAGAGGTCGCGGAGGACGGCGCCGGGGAGGCCTCCGGGCCGCGGCGGCAGTGGTACATCGTGCATACGTACTCGGGATATGAAGAGCGCGTCCGGGAGACGCTGCGGCAGCGCGCCGAGGCTCACGGCATGGGGGACGCGTTCGGCGAGGTGCGCATTCCCACGGAGACGATCGTCGAACTGAAGGGCGGCAAGAAGCGGGAGACGCAGCGCAAGTTCTTCCCCGGCTACATCCTGGTCGAGATCGAGTGCGAACCGCGCGGCGACGGGCGGCTGAAGATCTCCGACAAGGCGTGGCACGTGGTCAAGAACACGCCCAAGGTGACCGGCTTCGTCGGCACCGGCAAGGAGCCGACGCCGCTCGGCCAGGACGAGGTCGACGCGATCATCGAGAAGGTGGCCACGGCCAAGGACAAGCCGAAGCCGAAGTACCTGTTCGAGAAGGGCGAACTGGTGAAGATCGTCGATGGTCCCTTCAACAACTTCACGGGCACCGTGGAGGAGATCAACCTCGAGCGGAGCACGCTCAAGGTGATGGTGACCATCTTCGGCCGCCAGACGCCGGTGGAACTCGAGTTCCTGCAGGTCCAGAAGACCTGAGGATTAGCGATTCAGGCACAACCAGGTAGGAACGATGGCGCAGAAAACGACAGGCAAGAGGGTAGCCGGGCAGATCAAGCTGCAGATCCCCGCTGGCGGGGCGACGCCGGCGCCTCCGGTGGGGCCCGCGCTGGGTCAGGCGGGTCTCAACATCATGGACTTCTGCAAGGCGTTCAACGCCAGGACGCAGGGCGAAGCCGGGATGATCATCCCGGTCGTGATCACCGTCTATGCGGACCGCACCTACTCGTTCATCACCAAGACGCCGCCGGCCGCGGTTCTCCTGCTGAAGGCCGCGGCCCAGGACAAGGGGTCTTCCGAGCCGAACCGGGACAAGGTCGGCCAGGTGACGCAGGCCCAGCTCGAGGAGATCGCCCGCACGAAGATGCCGGATCTGAACGCGGTCGACCTGGAGGGCGCCTGCCGGATCATCGCCGGCACGGCCCGTTCGATGGGCCTGGAGATCGTCGCCTGAGCGGCGCGGAAGCATCGGGAACAGAGGCTCAAGGGAGAATGCGCGTGGCCACTCGAGGCAGGAAGTACGACGAAGCGAGGGCAGCGGTGGAAGACCGGCCGTACGGTCTGGAAGAGGCGCTGCAGCGGATCAAGGACGGCAGCTTCGCGAAGTTCGACGAGACCGTCGAGATCGCGATCCGTCTGGGGGTCAACCCGAGGCACGCGGACCAGATGGTGCGCGGCACCGTGGTCCTTCCGCACGGCACGGGTCGCACCGTCCGGGTGCTGGTGTTCGCGTCGGGCGAGAAGCTGCAGGACGCGGAAGCGGCGGGCGCCGATCACGTGGGCGGCGAGGAGCTGGCGAGCCGGATCCAGGAAGGCTGGCTGGACTTCGACGCCGTGGTGGCGACCCCGGACATGATGCGGGTCGTGGGCCGGCTCGGCCGGGTACTCGGGCCGCGCGGCCTGATGCCGAATCCGAAGACCGGCACCGTCACTCCCGATGTGGCGAAGGCGATCGACGACATCAAGGCGGGCAAGGTCAACTTCCGCGTCGACAAGGCGGGCGTCGTTCACGCGCCGCTCGGCAAGGTCTCGTTCGACACGGAGAGCCTGGTGGAGAACGCAACGGCGCTGCTCTCCGAGATCATGCGTGCGCGTCCGAGCGCCGCCAAGGGTACGTACCTGCGTTCGGTCAATCTGAGTTCGACGATGGGACCGGGCGTGCGGGTCGACTCGTCCGAAGCCGCCGCGGTCGAGGCCGCCTGATCTGCCGGGCCGGTCACGAGGAGGTCGAGAGAGATGGCACTGACACGGGAGACGAAGGCCGAGTTGCTGGCCAGCTACCAGGGCGACATGGCGGACGCGCCGCACGCATTCCTGGTGGGCTTCTCCGGCATCACGGTGGGGCAGGTGAACGATCTGAGGCGCCGCGTGCGAACGGCGGGCGGAAGCTACTCGGTGGTCAAGAACCGGATCGCCAGGCTCGCGTTCGAGGACAGCAGTCTCGGCGCCCTGTCGGATCACCTGGTCGGGCCGACCGCGATCGCCTACAGCGACGACGATCCGGTGGGGCTGGCCAGGACGCTGACCGAGTTCGCGGAAGACGTGCCGGTCCTCGAGTTCAAGGCCGGCCTGGTGGACGGCCAGCAGGTGTCGGTGGATGCGATCAAGGAGATCGCCAATCTGCCCAGCCGGGAGGCGCTGGTGGCGAAGCTCCTGTTCCTGCTCCAGTCGCCGATCGCGCGGCTGGTCCGGGGGCTTGGGGACATCACGCCGCAGTTCCTCCGCGCCTTGAACCAGGTCGCGGATCAGAAAGAAGCAAGTCCGGAGAGTGGGGGCTGATTCCGGCCCTGTCAGGAAGTTTGGAAACGCGGCGCCGAGCCGGCGCCGGTGAACCATGAGGGAGCCAAGAAGATGGCAGTAGCAGCAGCGGATCTGATCAAACAGATCGACGAGATGACCGTCCTGGAGCTCAACACGCTGGTCAAGGAGCTCGAAGAGCACTACGGCGTTTCGGCGGCGGCGGCCGCGGTCCCGATGGCGGGCGTGGCGGGCGCCGGCGAGGCCCAGGAAGCCGAAGAGCAGACGGAGTTCGACGTGCAGTTGACTTCTTTCGGCGACAAGAAGATCGCCGTGATCAAGGTCGTACGCGAGGTCACCAGCCTGGGTCTCAAGGAGGCCAAGGACCTGGTCGAGTCGGCGCCGGTCGCGGTCAAGGAGGCCGTCTCGAAGGAAGAGGCCGAAGAGGTCAAGGGCAAACTGGAGGAGGCCGGCGGTCAGGCCGAGGTCAAGTAGTCATTTCGGCTGGCGATCTCTCCCTGGGTCGGCGTAGAATCGGGCCGGCCAACCGCGACCCGGCGCCCAGGTCTCTTCGCGAGACCAGTGCCGGGGCGGCATTCGTGCGTTTTCACCTCGTGCAGAGGATCTGACGTAGAGGACATCGAAGCATGACGGACATTTCAGTTGCGCAGAACGGTCACCGCAACGGCAACGGCAACGGGCGGATCGACTTCTCGACCATCGAGACGACGCTGGCGATTCCCGACCTGATCGGGGTGCAGCGCCGCTCGTACGATCGGTTCCTGCAGATGAGCCTGCTCTCGGAGGAGCGGGAGAACCACGGCTTACAGGCGGTCTTCACGGGGATCTTCCCGTTCTGGGACTTCCGGGAGACCTGTTCGCTCGACTTCGTGAGCTACTCGATCGGCGACTGGCAGTGCCGCTGCGGCGACCTGAAGGGCCTCGAGTACCTGCGCATGTCGTGCACGAACTGCGGCGCGAAGATCATGACCGACCACCCGCTCGAGGACAGCGTCGGCTGCCCGAGCTGCGGCGCGGTCAACGCGAACCGGGTGACCAAGTGCGACACCTGTGGCGGGCCGGTCGAGCTGCAGCTCAAGTACTCGATGCCGGAGTGCCGGGAACGGGGCATGACCTACGCGGTGCCGCTCAAGGTCACGTTCCGGCTCTTCGTCTATGACAAGGACCCGGAAACCGGCCAGCGGATGATGCGGGACGCCAAGGAGGAAGAGGTCTATTTCGGCGAGATCCCGCTGATGACCGACACCGGCACCTTCATCATCAACGGCACCGAGCGGGTGATCGTGAGCCAGTTGCACCGCAGCCCCGGCGTCTTCTTCACCCGCGACAAGCGCGTCTACCTGGCGAAGATCATCCCCTATCGCGGTTCCTGGGTCGAGTTCGAGTACGACCAGAAGGACATCCTCTCGGTCCGGATCGATCGCAAACGGAAGTTCTACGGCACCGTGTTCCTTCGCGCCCTGGGCCTGGAGACGAACGAGCAGATTCTCCGTCAGTTCTACACCGCGCTGCCGCTCACGATCGAGGGCGGCGGCGTGTACCGCCTCGGCATCGGTCCCGAGGTGCTGGAGCGCGAACGCCTGCGCGAGCGCTCGAGCCGGGGCGTCCGTCACCGATACAGCGTCTTCGCCGGTCTGACCCTGGACGAGACGGCGATCGAGCGGCTCGACGCCGGCGACAACATCGAGGCCGAGGTCGGACCGCAGGAGCTCGAGCCGGCCTTCCTGATCGCCGACGTGATCGATGCGGATACCGGCGAGGTGCTGCTCGAGGCGAACGAGCCGATTCCCGAGGATCTCGACGAACGGCTCGACGGACGCAACCACAGCGAGCTCGAGGTGTTCTTCCCCGACTGGGAGCTGTGCGGCGCCACGATCTCGAACACCCTGGCCAAGGACACGACCCGGGACACCAAGGAAGCGCAGATCGAGATCTACCGGCGGATGCGTCCCGGCGACCCGCCGACCCACGAGAGCGCCCGTTCGCTGTTCTACGGGATGTTCTTCGACGCTAAGCGGTACGACTTCTCCCGGGTGGGCCGCTTCAAGTTCAACATCAAGCTCGAGACGGAAGTGCCGGTCGACCAGAAGACCCTCTCCGCGGAGGACTTCTACCGGGTGATCGAGTACCTCCTGCAGTTGCAGAAGGACGTGGGCCGGGTCGACGACATCGACAACCTGGGCAATCGCCGGGTGCGCGCGGTCGGCGAGCTGCTCGAGAACCAGTTCCGGGTCGGTCTGGTGCGCATGGAGCGGGCGATCAAGGAGAAGATGTCCGTGCACCAGGACATCGACTCGGCGATGCCGCACGACCTGATCAACTCCAAGCCGGTCATCGCGGCGATCAAGGAGTTCTTCGGTTCGTCCCAGCTCTCGCAGTTCATGGATCAGACGAACCCGCTGTCCGAGGTCACCCACAAGCGGCGGCTGTCCGCGCTTGGCCCGGGCGGACTGTCACGCGAGCGCGCGGGCTTCGAGGTCCGCGACGTGCACGCCTCGCACTACGGCCGTATCTGTCCCATCGAGACCCCCGAGGGGCCGAACATCGGCCTCATCTCCTCGCTGGCGACCTACGCCCAGATCAACGACTACGGCTTCATCCAGAGCCCCTACAAGAAGGTGGAGGGTGGCCGGGTCATCGACCACTTCAAGGTGATCAAGCCCGGCGACGGCACGTTCGCCCTCGGCCAGATCGTCTCGGCCGACGAACTCACGGCGGAGAACAACCGCCTCAAACGGAACAAGAAGCGGCAGGTGGAAGCCGAGCCGCAGGCCTTCTACCTCACTGCATGGGAGGAAGAGAAGTACATCATCGCCCAGGCCAACGCCAAGATCGACGACAAGGGCTTCCTCGAGAACGAGCGGCCAGTGGCGCGTGCCCGCGGGGACTTCGTGACGGTCGACCGGGAACGCGTCGACTACATGGACATCAGTCCGAAACAGCTCGTCAGCGTGGCGGCGGCCCTGATTCCGTTCCTCGAGAACGACGACGCCAACCGCGCCCTGATGGGTTCGAACATGCAGCGTCAGGCGGTACCACTGTTGCGCTCGGATTCGCCGATCGTCGGCACCGGGCTCGAGGGGATCGTCGCCCGCAACTCAGGTGCGGTGGTGCTGTGCCAGCGTGCCGGCGTCGTCGATTCCGTGGACGCCGACCGGGTGATCGTCCGGGTCGAGGGCGCGGATCCGGAGACCGGCGAGCCGCGTGAATTCGGCGCCGACATCTACCAGTTGACCAAGTTCCGCCGATCCAACCAGAACACCTGCGTACACCAGAAGCCGATCGTCGGCGAGGGCCAGCGGGTGGCCCGGGGGGACGTCCTGGCCGACGGCGCCTCGACCGAGGAAGGCGAACTGGCCCTGGGGCGCAACGTTCTGGTCGCCTTCATGCCCTGGCGCGGCTACAACTTCGAGGACGCGATCCTGGTTTCCGAACGCCTGGTGCGGGACGATGCCTACACTTCGATCCACATCGAGGAGTTCGAGATCGAGGCCCGCGACACCAAGCTGGGGCCCGAGGAGATCACCCGGGACATCCCCAACGTCTCGGAGGCGGCGCTCGCCGATCTCGACGAGAGCGGCGTCATCCGGATCGGCGCTTCGGTCAAGGCCGGCGACATCCTGGTCGGCAAGGTCACGCCGAAGGGCGAGACCCAGCTCACCCCGGAGGAGAAGCTGCTGCGCGCGATCTTCGGCGAGAAGGCCGGCGACGTGCGGGATGCAAGCCTGAAGGCGCCTCCGGGCATCGAGGGCACCGTGGTTGAAGTCAAGATCTTCGCCCGCAAGGGCGTCGAAAAGGACGAGCGGGCGCTCGAGATCGAGGAGCAGGAGGTCGGCCGGCTGGAGAAGAACATCCGCGACCAGACGCGCATCATGCACGAGGAGAGGAACAAGAAGATCGCCGATCTTCTGGTCGGTCTCAAGCCCACCGCCGGGGTCAAGGACCGGGACGGCGAGGGCCTCCTGAAGAGGGGCGAGAAGATCGAGTACGAGCATCTCGAACGCCTGACCCGGCGCGAGATCCTGGCGCTGCCGCTGAGGCAGGAAGATCTGCTGAAGGAGGTGTCCGAGATCTACGAGCACACGGACTCCTACATCGAGGTGATGCACCGGGTGAACGAGGAGAAGATCAAGCTCCTCCAGAAGGGCGACGAACTGCCTCCCGGCGTCATCAAGCTCGTCAAGGTGTTCGTGGCGATGAAGCGCAAGCTCCAGGTCGGCGACAAGATGGCGGGCCGCCACGGCAACAAGGGGGTCATCTCGCGCATCCTGCCGGAAGAGGACATGCCCTACCTGCCGGACGGGACGCCGGTCGAGATCGTGCTGAATCCGCTCGGCGTGCCAAGCCGGATGAACGTCGGCCAGATTCTGGAGACGCATCTCGGCTGGGCCGGCAAGTCCCTGGGCGTCAAGTTCGCGACTCCGGTGTTCGACGGAATCCAGGAGTCGCGGCTCAAGGAACTGCTGGACGAGGCGGAGCTGCCGTCTTCGGGCAAGACGACGCTCCACGACGGCGTCACCGGCGACGCCTTCGAGCAGAAGGTCACGGTGGGCTACATCTACATGCTGAAGCTGTCCCACCTGGTGGACGACAAGATTCACGCGCGGTCGATCGGGCCCTACTCGCTGATCACCCAGCAACCCCTCGGCGGCAAGGCCCAGTTCGGCGGCCAGCGCTTCGGCGAAATGGAGGTGTGGGCGCTGCAGGCCTATGGCGCCGCCTACACGCTGCAGGAGCTGCTCACGGTCAAGAGCGACGATGTCGAGGGCCGGAGCCGCGCCTACGAGGCGCTGGTCAAGGGCGACGTGCCGGAAGACCCGGGGCTGCCGGAGTCGTTCAATGTACTGGTGCGCGAGCTGCAGAGTCTGTGTCTTGACGTCGAGTTGATGAAGGTCTAGGAGGTCGCGGGTGCAACCACTGTCCAGTTTCGAGAAGACGCAGTCGGCCAAGGACTTCAACGCGATCAAGATCGCGCTGGCTTCACCGGAGAAGATCCGCTCCTGGAGCTACGGAGAGGTCACGAAGGCCGAGACGATCAACTACCGCACGTTCAAGCCGGAGCGGGACGGCCTCTTCTGCGCGAAGATCTTCGGGCCGATGACGGACTGGGAATGTCTGTGCGGCAAGTACAAGCGGATGAAGCACCGCGGCGTCGTCTGCGACAAGTGCGGCGTCGAGGTCACGCGCTCGCGGGTACGGCGGGAGCGCATGGGCCACATCGAGCTGGCCAGTCCGGCCAGCCACGTGTGGTTCTTCAAGGGGTTGCCCAGCCGGATCGGCCACCTGCTCGATCTGAGTCTGCGCAACCTCGAGCGCATCCTCTACTTCGAGAGCTACGTGGTCATCGATCCCGGCGACACGGATCTCGAAGACAACGAGCTCGTTTCCGAGGAGCGCTACCGTGAACTGCGCGAGGAGTACGGCCCGGACGGCTTCGACGCCCGGATGGGCGCCGAGGCGATCAAGGAACTCCTGGCCCGCATCGACATCGATGAACTGGCCGAGGAACTCCGGATCGTCATGCGCTCCGACACCAGCCAGATCCGCCGTCTGAAGGCGGCCAAGCGGCTCAAGGTGGTCAACGCCTTCCGGCGCAGCGGCCACCGTCCGGAGTGGATGATCCTGGACGTGATTCCGGTCATTCCGCCCGAGCTGCGGCCGCTGGTGCCGCTGGACGGCGGACGCTTCGCGACGAGCGATCTGAACGACCTCTACCGGCGCGTCATCAACCGGAACAACCGGCTCAAGAAGCTGCTCGAGCTGCGCGCGCCGGAGGTCATCGTCCGCAACGAGAAGCGGATGCTGCAGGAGGCCGTCGACGCCCTGTTCGACAACGGCCGCCGCGGCCGGGTCCTCAAGGGTTCGAACAACCGGCCGCTCAAGTCCCTGTCCGACACCCTGAAGGGCAAGCAGGGGCGCTTCCGCCAGAACCTGCTCGGCAAGCGCGTCGACTACTCGGGGCGCTCGGTGATCGTGGTCGGTCCCGACCTGAGGCTGAACGAGTGCGGACTCCCCAAGAAGATGGCGCTCGAGCTGTTCAAGCCCTTCATCTACAGCTGGCTGGAAGAGCGCGAGTACGTCGGCACGATCAAGGCCGCCAAGGAGATGGTCGAGCGGGAGGAAGAGGTTGTCTGGGACGCCCTGGACGACGTCATCCGCGATCATCCCGTGCTCCTGAACCGCGCGCCCACGCTTCACCGCCTGGGCATTCAGGCGTTTCAGCCCGTCCTGATCGAGGGCAAGGCGATCCAGATCCATCCCCTGGTCTGCGCCGCGTTCAACGCGGACTTCGACGGCGACCAGATGGCGGTTCACGTGCCCCTCTCGCCCAAGGCCCAGATCGAGAGCCATGTGCTGATGCAGGCCTCGAACAACATCCTGAGTCCGGCCCACGGCCGGCCGCTGGCGGTGCCCAGTCAGGATCTGGTGCTGGGCGGCTACTACCTGACCATGCCCCGGCCGGGCGCGCTCGGCGAAGGGCGGACCTTCGCCAGCGTCGACGAGGTCCTGTTCGCGCTCGAGGACGCGGTGGTCGAGACGCAGACGCCGATTCGTCTGCGTCTGAGCGGCCCGTACGTCGATCTCGGAGCGCAGCACGACACGCAGGACATCGTCCACGCGGAGCTGCAGCAGCTTGACGGCGAGGTGGTCGAAACCACCGTCGGCCGGGTCATCCTGAACGATCACCTGCCGGACGAGTTGCCGTTCATCAACGGTCTGATGCGCAAGCGCGGCCTCCAGGATCTGGTCGGCTACTGCTACATCCGCCACGGCGCCGACCTGGCGGTCAGGATGCTTGACGAGATCAAGGAGATCACCTTCCAGTACGCGACCCGGGCCGGCATCTCCTTCGGCGTCGACGACATGGTCGTGCCGTCGACGAAGGAGAAGCTGATCGAGGAAGCGCGCGGCGAGGTGCTGGAGATCGAGAAGCAGCGCAGCGCGGGCGTCATCACCGCCGGTGAGCGCAAGAACAAGATCATCGACATCTGGCACCGGGTCACGGAGAACGTCTCGAGCGAGATGTTCCGCGAGATGAAGGACGTCGAGGCCGAACGGGGCGAGTTCAACCCGATCAACCTGATGGCCGACTCGGGCGCCCGAGGTTCCCGTGAGCAGGTCCGGCAGCTGGCGGGCATGCGCGGTCTGATGTCCAAGCCGTCGGGCGAGGTGATCGAGACCCCGATTCACGCGAACTTCCGCGAGGGCCTGTCCGTCCTGCAGTACTTCATTTCGACCCATGGCGCCCGCAAGGGTCTGGCCGACACGGCGCTCAAGACCGCCGATTCCGGCTACCTGACGCGCCGCCTGGTCGATGTCGCCCAGGACGTGATCGTCACCGAGGAGGACTGCGGCACGATCGACGGAATCGTCGTCGGTGCGATCATGGAAGGCGGAGACACCCTCGAACCGCTGCGTGACCGCCTGGTCGGACGCGTCAGCCAGGAGGACATCTTCGATCCGATGACCGGCGACCAGCTCCTCTCGGTCGGCGACGGGATCACCGAGAGGATGGCGAACGACCTCCAGGCGGCGGGTATCGAGCGGGTGAAGATCCGCTCGGTGCTGACCTGCGAGACCCGCCGCGGCGTCTGCGCCGCGTGCTACGGCCGCAACCTGGCGACTGGCCGCAGCGTCGACCTCGGCGAAGCCGTGGGCGTCATCGCCGCCCAGTCGATCGGCGAGCCCGGCACGCAGTTGACGATGCGCACGTTCCACTTCGGCGGCACGGCCAGCCGCGTTTCGGAACAGTCCCGGCACGCGGCGCGGAACAAGGGCTGGGTCAAGCTCATCCAGGTCGCCACGGTCGACAGCCGCGAAGGCGCCCTGGTCGTCGTCAACCGGAACGGCAAGCTGGTTCTGGTCGACGAGGCGGGCCGTGAACTCGAGCGCCACCCGCTGACCTACGGCTCCCACCTTCTCGTGCACGAGAACCAGGAAGTCGAGCCGGGAACCGACCTGGTCGAGTGGGATCCGTTCACCTCCGCCATCCTCTCCGAGGTCGGCGGACGCGTGGAGTTCCACGACATCGTGGACGGTGAGAACGTCCGCGAAGAGACGGACAAGGTCACCGGACTGACCGAACGGATCATCGTCGAGGCGTCGCAGAGCGAGAAGCGGGCTCCTGCGTTGAAGGTTCTTGATGCGACCGGAGCGAGGAGCTACTCGCTGCCGGTGGGAGCGCACCTGGTGGTCAACGACGGCGCCGAGGTCCATCCCGGCGACACGCTGGCGAAGATCCCGCGGGAAACGACCAAGACCAAGGACATCACCGGCGGTCTTCCGCGGGTCCAGGAGCTCTTCGAGGCCCGCAAGCCGCGGGGCGAAGCGGCGGTCATCGCCGACATCGACGGCGTCGTCCGTTTGGGCAAGGAGTTCGTGAAGGGAAACCGCGTCATCACCGTCGAGAACGAGGCGGGCGAGGCCCAGGAGTACACGGTCGCCCGCAACGTCCACGTCAACGTGCAGGACGGCGAGTTCGTCAGTGCCGGGGACGTTCTCGTCGGCGAGACGATGAACATCGACCCGCGCGACATCCTCAGGGTCAAGGGCGAGAGGGAGCTCCAGCGTTACCTGGTCGACAAGATCCAGGAGGTCTATCGTTCCCAGAGCGTGGCGATCAACGACAAGCACATCGAGGTGATCGTGCGCCAGATGATGCGCTCGGTCGAGATCGAGGAGGTCGGCGACACGGACTTCCTGATCGACGAGCAGGTCGATCGCTGGCGATTCAAGGAGGAGAACGAACGGGTGACCGCGGCGGGAGGCACTCCGGCGATCGGCCGGCCGCTGCTGCTCGGGATCACCAAGGCTTCGCTGTCTACCGAGAGCTTCATCTCGGCCGCCAGCTTCCAGGAGACCACGCGCGTGTTGACCGAGGCCGCGATCAGCGGCAGGGTGGATCATCTGCGCGGACTGAAGGAGAACGTGATCGTCGGGAGGGTGATCCCGGCCGGTACCGGCATGGACCACTACCACGACTTCCACATCGAGGACGTGGTGTATCCGACGCCGGAACTGGTGGCCGACGACCTGTACAACTACGACTACCCGGAGGAGTTCATCCGCACGATGCCGCAGGTGCTGAGCGAAGGCGACAACTAGGGGGGTTTCGGGCTTGCCCCGAATCCGGCCTTTCTGCTAACGTTCGCGCCCTTGTGCGGTTCGCGCGGGGCGAGCCGAGAGACAGTCCCAACTTCACTCAGCGAGTCAGGCTCTGAACCGGGTGTGCGCCCGGTGCCGCGCGCTTCTGGCGTTCCACGCGGTTGGCTGGTCTGCTCGTCTTCGGTCGCTTCGGGTCGCCCCGGGTCGGCTTGGATCAGGCCCGCGCCGTGCGCGGCGGCGGACCCGCAGGAATGCCGGAGTTCCGGCGCCAGCGCGAAGAGAGAACCTAGAGAGTCTGCTGGAGCAAGAGCAACCATGCCCACCATCCGTCAACTGGTCCGAAAGGGCCGCCAACGCCAGGTCGCGAAGACCAAGAGCCCGGCGCTCCAGGCCTCGCCGCAGAGGCGGGGAGTGTGCGTTCGCGTGTACACGCAGACGCCGAAGAAGCCGAACTCGGCGTTGCGCAAGGTGGCGCGCGTGCGTCTCACGAACGGCATCGAGGTCACGACCTACATTCCGGGCGTCGGGCACAACCTCCAGGAGCACTCCATCGTGCTCATTCGCGGAGGCCGGGTGAAGGATCTGCCCGGTGTCCGCTACCACGTCATTCGCGGCACCCTGGACGCGGTCGGCGTCGACGATCGTCGGCGGGGACGCTCCAAGTACGGCGCCAAGCGCCCCAAGGCCTGATCACCGGAGCCGCCTCATGCCTCGACGCCGCGAAGTCCCGAAGCGACAGATACTCCCCGACCCGCTGTACCACTCGCAGTTGGTCAGCAAGTTCGTCAACGTCCTGATGAAGGACGGCAAGAAGTCGGTCGCCGAACGCATCCTCTACGACGCCCTGAACACGATCAAGGAGCGGACCGGGGAGGAGGATCCGGTCACGGTCTTCCAGAAGGCGATCGACAACGTGAAGCCCGCGGTCGAGGTCAAGTCGCGGCGTGTCGGCGGTTCGACGTACCAGGTGCCGATGGAAGTGCGGCCCGCGCGCAAGCTGGCCCTGGCCATGCGGTGGCTGATTCTGGCGGCGAAGGGGCGGGGTGAGAAGACGATGAGACTGCGGCTGGCCGGCGAACTGCTCGACGCCGCCGAGAACCGCGGAGTTGCGATCAAGAGGAAAGAGGACACCCACCGGATGGCAGAAGCGAACAGGGCATTCTCCCACTACCGCTGGTAGCGAACGGCGTCGGATCCGCCCCGTGCGGATCCCGATCGCGTTTCCGGCCGCCGGTCGTCCACGGCCCGTCCCGTTGCGTCGCCGCCTTCCCGCAAGGCGGCGACTCCCGCGTTGAACCCCTACACACCCGTCACGAATCCGCCCGTCAAACCTGTCTTTCAGCGAACCGTTCGATCACTACGCCATGCCCGCCTCCACTGCCACCTCCAGAAACGTCCCCTTGGAAAAGACCCGGAACATCGGGATCATGGCGCACATCGACGCGGGCAAGACGACCACGACCGAGCGCGTCCTCTACTACACCGGCGTGAACTACAAGATCGGCGAGGTGCACGAAGGCACCGCGACGATGGACTGGATGGAGCAGGAGCAGGAGCGCGGGATCACGATCACGTCGGCCGCCACGAGCTGCACCTGGCAGGACCACCGGATCAACATCATCGACACGCCCGGCCACGTCGACTTCACCGCCGAGGTCGAGCGTTCGCTACGGGTTCTCGACGGCGCCGTGGCGGTGTTCGATGCCGTCGCCGGCGTGGAGCCCCAGAGTGAGACGGTGTGGCGGCAGGCGGACCGCTACGGCGTGCCGCGGATCGCCTTCGTCAACAAGATGGACCGGGTCGGCGCGGACTTCGATCGCTGCGTCCGGATGATGCGCGAACGGCTCGGCGCTTCGCCTGTCGTTCTGCAGTTGCCTCTTGGCCGCGAGGACGCCTTTGCCGGGGTCATCGATCTGGTCGAGATGTCGTCCTACGTCTACGAGGACGAGAGCCTGGGAGCGCAGTTCACGGTCACCGGGATTCCCGAGGAGTACGCCGACCTGGCGCTGACCGCTCGCGAGGCGATGGTCGAGGCGGTGGCGGAGACCGACGAGGAGCTGCTCGAGAAGTACCTCTCCGGCGCCGAAGTCACGACCGACGAGCTGCGGGCGGCGCTGCGCCGGGCGACGGTGGCCAACAGCCTGCAGCCGGTGTTCTGCGGATCCGCGTTTCGCAACAAGGGCGTGCAGCCGCTGCTCGACGCGGTCCTCGACTACCTGCCGTCGCCGCTCGACGTGCCGATGATCGAGGGGGTCGTCGAGGGCGACGAGCGCGCCGCCCGCGCGCCGTCGGACGACGCGCCCTTCAGCGCCCTCGTGTTCAAGATCATGACCGACCCGTTCGTCGGCCAGCTCGCCTACCTGCGCGTCTACTCCGGCCGGATCGAGACGGGGCAATCGGTGCTGAACGCGAATCGCGGCGGCAAGGAGCGCGTGGGCCGGTTGCTCAAGATGCACGCGAACAAGCGCGAGGAGGTCAAGCGGGTCTGGTGCGGCGACATCGTTGCCGCGGTCGGTCTCCGCAACGTGACGACGGGCGACACGATCTGCGAGCCCTCGGCGCCCATCGTGCTCGAGTCGATGGACTTTCCCGAGCCCGTCCTGTCCGTCTCGATCGAGCCGAAGACGAAGGCGGACCAGGAGAAGCTCGGTCTCGCGCTCGAAAAGCTGATGCGCGAGGATCCGACGTTCCGGGTCCACACGGATCCGGACACCGCCCAGACGCTGATTTCGGGAATGGGCGAACTCCACCTGGACATCATCACGGACCGGCTGATCCGTGAGTTCCGCGTCGGCGCGAACGTCGGCCGCCCCCAGGTGGCCTATCGCGAGACGATCACCCTGGAGTCTTCCGGCGAAGGGCGCTTCGTGCGCCAGTCCGGCGGCCGGGGCCAGTACGGTCACTGCTTGCTGCGGGTGCGGCCGATCGAAGGCGAGGGGATGGAGTTCGAGGACGTGAGCAAGGGCGGCGTGATTCCCAGGGAGTTCATCCGGTCGATCGAACGGGGCATCTCCGAGGCGCTCGAATCGGGTCCGCTCGCCGGTTACCCGGTCACGGGGGTCGCCGTCGAGGTCTACGACGGCAGCTCCCACGAGGTCGATTCATCCGAGGTTGCGTTCAAGATCGCCGGCTCGATGGCCTGGCGCGACGCCGCCAGGGATGCCGGTCCGGTGCTGCTGGAGCCGGTGATGGCGGTCGAGATCACGACGCCCGAGGACTACATGGGCGACGTGATCGGGGACATCAGTTCGCGCCGCGGCAAGGTGCTCGGCATGGAGATGCACGGCAAGACCCAGATCGTCAACGCCCGCGTGCCCCTCGCGGAAATGTTCGGCTACGCGACCGACCTGCGTTCGGCGACCCAGGGCCGGGCGAACTACTCGATGCAGTTCGAGTCCTACGAACCGACGCCGCGCACCGTGAGCGAGGAAGTCGTGGCCAGGGCGACCGGCTGAAACGAACGCGGGAAGTCAACGAGACCCAGAGAGATCAAGCGAGATAGCGAGGAGATCGAGGCATGGCGAAGGAGAAGTTCGAGCGTACGAAGCCGCACGTGAACGTGGGGACGATCGGTCACGTGGATCACGGCAAGACGACGCTGACGGCAGCGATCACGAACATACTGGCGAAGAAGGGCGGCGCGGACTTCGTGCCGTT
>JAJDUI010000019.1 GCA_022826745.1 Thermoanaerobaculia bacterium
CCGCCAGCCTCGGCACGCGAGTCTGCGACGTCTGGCCTGCGGTTCCGTGATCGCGTTCGGCAGCGGCAAGACGATCAATGGCGAACGGCGCTGGGTGCTCGACACCCTGCTCGTGGTTAAGGACTTCGTCGACTACGAACCTACCCGCGCATGCGATGAGTTGGAGGGTTGGGCGTCGGCCGAGTATCTGGACGTGACAGCCGCTCCCCTGGCCGACAGCATGGGCGGTAACTGCGGAGGTTGTACGCCGGCAGCGGGCCCGCGCTTCCGGCTCTACCGAGGCGCGACGCCGGCCGATCCGGTTGACGGGATGTACAGCTTCTTTCCCGCGCTGCCGGCCGGCGGCGACATCGGCTTTTCGCGGCCACCGGTCGACCTTCCGGGACGCTACTTCAACCCCCGCTCGTGGCAGGCCCCGAAGGGGCTACGACACGAACGCAGCGTCAACGAGCTGCACGACCTGTGGAGTTCTCTCGTTGAGCAGGTTCGGGAACAGGGGCTCGTTCTCGGCACGCGTGGCGGCGCGCCTACGCGTCAAACCCTGAACTGAACCATATGCGCGACAGGACCGAGCCTCGCCTTACGCGGGGCGACCAGACGTTCAAGAGCGGACCAGCAGGAGTCGTCATTCAGCAGCCGCAGATAGCGGTCGTTTGCTCGGTTCTGCGTCTTGGCGCCGGTTTCCCAGCGCTTGATCGTCGCTTCTCCCAGGCCGGTGATCTCGGCGAAGGCGGCGCGGCTCAGCCGGCGGCGCTCGCGAGTCGCTCGAATCTCCCAGGGAGTCAGCAAGCCATGGTGGCGGTAGACGGCCTCGGTCTGGATGCGCTCGCCGACCTCGTCGATGAAGTGAAAGTCGCAGGCCTCGCAGTGTCTCACCGGGAGTCGGACATGAAGGTCCACTACGTTCTCGCCTGAGCCATAGGCGAGCGTCTCGTCTTCGAGTGTCGTGGTCGCTGGCTGCTCGCAGTACGGGCAGGTCGGCTTCTCAGCGGAGGAGAAGTCGACCCGGTCCTTGTCCCCTCTTTGCTCGTTCATGGTTCAGCTCCTTCGCTTGGGTTTGCTCGCTGACTTGGATTGTGGGCGAGGTGGAAGCTACGGCCTATGACCTTGCTCCCTGTGAGTTCGAGCTTGACGTAGAGCTCGTGCGAACCCTCCTCAAGTTGGAGCTTCATGACGTAGCCCGTTGCGCCCATGGGCCGGTCCATCTCGATGATCTCAACATGCTCTCCCTGCTCAAGTCTGTCTGCGATGAGTTGCCAGGCCGAGGCGTGGGTGAAGTGGAGGTCGAATGCCGACTCCGGGTTCGGGACGGTGAAGGGGCTCCAGCGGCTGGGTCGCTTCGGAGGTCTTCCCACCCGTCGCGTCCGGGGACTCCTCGCCAGGAGGGCAAGCAGTCTCCTCGTGTCGTCGTCGATTCCACATGGGTATCGTGGACCAGCCATCACGCTGCTTCGAGCTGGGCCTTGCGGGGATCATATGATCCCGATCTGGTGGTCGTCCAGGAGATGCGCACGGGCGTGGTGGCCGGGCTGGCCTTGCTCGACTGTGCCCAGTGCCGGCCTGCCGGCTTGCTGCGATAGGGAGACGGGTGCTGCTTGTTGGTGGCTCCAGGCACATGGACATAGACGAAGAATCGACGCGCGACGCTTGCGAACCGCCGTCGCGCTTCCGGAGCCGCGTGTAGAGCCCGCGGCTTTACCCCGAGGGGTTCGGCGACTCAGCCGAGTCGGGCCAGGTTCTTCTCGCATTCCGCCACGCCGGCGGCGACGGGAACAGCGGCGTAGAGCGACTTCGCCTGTTGCCACAGGTGCAGGGCTTCGCCGGTCTCGCCGAGAGCTTCCTTGAGGATCGCCATCGGTCGGATGGCGTTCGCGTAGGCGAGCGTCGGAGTCTCGTCTTTGGCGGCGTAGAGGGCCAGCGCTTCGTCGTAGCAAGCTTCGGCCTCGGCCAGCCGCCGGGCTCGACGATGAGTGTCGCCGAGATGCCGGATGGCATGGGCCAGCCGAAGCGGGTCGCCGGATCGCCGAGCGACAGCGACGGCTTTCTCGTATCGAGCGGTCGCGGCGTCGCTGCGGCGGGTCCGATGCAGGCGAGAACCTCGAGCAGCGTCATCCATTGCTTCGGTGAGAATACCGGCGCATCACCGGTCGGCCACGGCGAACGATCTCCGTCACACTGGCAACCGACGCCATCCAGCCTGCGGAGAGGCCCGGGGGAGGGTCCCAGCGGGCTGGAGGCAAGCGTCTCCCGAGATTGTCCCCCCGACCAACGGCCCATCGCAGCGCAGCCGACCGAAGCGAGCGCTGAACCCCCATTCACCGAGAGAGCGCGAGCGTCCGCTGGGACCCTCCCCCGGGCCTCTCCGCAGGCGGGCCCGAGCCCCGGCCGCCACAACGCGCCCCGAAAGGCGCGAGTCGCGAAGCGACGAGCCTACAGCTACGCCTAAGCCCGGTCGCGAGCCGCCGCCAGGGCGCGCTTGCCGTAGACCTTGCCGACGTGGACGCGGTAGTCGCCGGAGGCGAAGATGTCGCCGATCGGGTCTTCGGCGTCCAGGCCGGAAGCTGCGGCGGCGATCGCGTCGTCGGAGAGGTCGGTGCCGACGAGGCTCGAGACATCGACGGTGGTCGGAACGGCGCCGACGCCGCCGACGACCAGGCCGGCGGCGGTGCAGCGGCCGTCCTGGACGGTGACGGCTGCGGCGGCGCCGACGACGGCGTAACCGGAGGCCGGGTGCTCGAACTTGAGGTAGGCGGAGCCGGTGCCGCTGCCGAGCGCCGGGACATCGACGTGAGTGAGGATCTCGTCTTCCCCGACGTCCGTCATCAGCAGGTCCTGGAAGAAGTCTCCCGCGGCTACGGAGCGCGTGCCGGAGGGAGACTGCAGGTGGACCGAGGCGCCGAGCAGGACGAGCACCGGGGGTATGTCGGAGCCCGGGTCGGCGTGAGCGATGTTGCCGCCGATCGTGCCGCGGTTGCGGACCTGGGCGTCGCCGATGTGGCCGGCCGCCTCGGCGAACACCGGGCAGTGCGCGGCGAGAACGTCGGAAGCCGCGATGTCGGCGTGGGTGGTCAGCGAGCCGACCCGGACCGAGCCGCCCGCCTCGGAGATGCCCTTGAGTTCGTCGAGGCGGCCGATGTCGATGACGACGGGCGGCTGGGCGAGGCGCAGCTTCATCATCGGGATCAGGCTGTGGCCGCCGGCCATCAGCTTCGCGTCCTCGTGCTCCTGCAACAGGCCGAGGGCTTCATCGACCGATCCGGCGCGGCGGTAATCGAATTGGGCTGGGTACATATCGGTGCTCCTGATTCGGCAGCGTCTTCTGTCGGCTGCGGGATTCTAGAGTGAAGTTCGCTAGCTGTTGACGGCCCGCCACACCTTCTCGGGCGTCAGCGGCATGTCGATGTGGCTGATCCCGAACGGCGCGAGCGCGTCGACCACGGCGTTGACCACCGCGGCCGGCGAGGCGATCGCGCCGGCCTCGCCGACGCCCTTGACGCCCAGCGGGTTGTGCGGGCACGGGGTCGTCGTGCGGTCGAGCTCGAAGGGGATCAGGTTGTGGATCTTGGGCACCGCGTAGTCCATGAGCGAGCCGGACACGAGCTGGCCGCTGTCGTCGTAGACCGCGTTCTCCCACAGCGCCTGGCCGATGCCCTGGGCCAGCCCCCCGTGGAGTTGACCGTCGACGATCATCGGGTTGATCACGTTGCCGACGTCGTCGACCGCCGCGTAGCGCAGCAACTCGATCGAGCCGGTTTCCGTGTCGACCTCGACCACGCAGACGTGGGTGCCGAAAGGATAGGTGAAGTTCGCCGGGTCGTAGAAGCTCGTCGCGGAGAGGCCAGGCTCCAGGTCGTCCGGGTAGTTGTGGGCCAGGTAGGCCTGGAGCGCCACGTCGCCGAGAGCGAGCGCGCGGTCGGGCGAGCCGGCCACGCGGAAGCTGCCGTCCTCGTACTCCAGGTCCTCCGCCGAGGCCTCGAGCAGGTGGGCGGCGATCTTCTTGCCCTTCTCGATGATCTTCTCGACGCTCTTGACGATCGCCGAGCCGCCGACGGCGGCGCTGCGGCTGCCGTACGTGCCCATCCCGAACTGAACGAGGTCCGTGTCGCCGTGGATCACTTCGACCGCCTCGGGGTCGATGCCGAGCTTGTCGGCGACGATCTGGGAGAACGTCGTCTCATGTCCCTGGCCGTGCGACGAGGAACCGGTGTAGACGGTGACAGAGGCGGTCGGGTGGACGCGCACGTCGGCGCTTTCCCACTGGCCGGCCTGGGCGCCGAGCGAGCCGACGACGGCGGACGGAGCCAGCCCGCAGGCCTCGATGTAGGACGAAAAACCGATGCCGATCAGCTTGCCGCCGTTGCCGCGGCGTGACGCCTGCTCGGTCTTGAGATCGTCGTAGCCGATCATCTCCAGCGCGCGGTCCATCGCCGGTCCGTAGTTGCCGGAGTCGTAGGCCAGGGCGACCTGCGTCTGGTAGGGGAAGGCGTCCGGCGGCACGAAGTTCCGGCGGCGGACCTCGACCGGGCCCAGACCGGTGGCTTCGCCGGCGAGATGCATCAGCCGCTCGACGACGTAGGTGGCCTCGGGCCGCCCGGCGCCGCGGTAGGCATCGACCGGGGCCGTGTGGGTGAAGACGCCGGTGACGTGGCAGTGGATCGCCGGGATGTCGTACTGGCCGGACATCAACGTGCCGTAGAGGTAGGTCGGCACGGCCGGCGCGAAAGTCGAGAGATAGGCGCCCATCGCGGCCGCCGTGTCGACGCGCAGGCCGGTGATGCGGCCGTCCGCGTCGAGCGCCAGTTCGCAGTGGGTCGAGTGGTCGCGGCCGTGGGCGTCGGTCAGGTTCGTCTCGGTACGGGTCGCCGTCCACTTGACCGGCCGGTCGAGCTTCATCGAACAGAGGCCCACGATCGCCTCGTCGGCGTAGTGGTGGATCTTGCTGCCGAATCCGCCGCCGACCTCGGGTGCGACGATCCGCACCTTGTGCTCTGGCATGCCGAGCGAGGCGAGCGTCATCAGCAGCCGGTGCACGTGCGGGTTCTGGCTCGTCATGTGGATCGTCATCTCGCCGGTCGACGAGTCGTAGGAGGCGAGCACCGCGCGTGGCTCGATCGCGTGAGGGATCAGGCGGTTGTTGCGCAGGTCGAGCTCCACCGTGTGCGCGGCGGAGGCGAAGGCGGCGTCGACCGATTCGCGATCGCCGATCTCCCAGTCGAAGGCGACGTTGCCGGGGGCGTCCTCGTGGACCGCGGGCGCGCCGTCCTCGAGCGCGGCCACGACGTCGGCCACCGCGTCGAGCGGCTCGTAGTCGACGGCGACCCGCTCGGCCGCGTCGCGGGCGAGATAGCGGTCCTCCGCCACGACGACAGCCACTGCGTCGCCGACGTGGCGGACCGTGTCGGCGGCGATCATCGGGTGGGCCGGCGTCTTGAGATCCGGCAGGAGCCAGCCGACGGGAACCACGCCGGGAATGCCGGCGGCGGCGACGTCGCGCGCCGTGAGCACGGCGAGGACGCCGGGAAGCGCCTCGGCGGCGGAGGTGTCGATGCCGCGGATCCGGGCATGCGCGTACGGACTGCGCACGATCGCGGCATGCGCCATGCCGGCGGCCTGGAGGTCGTCGGTGTACTTGCCGCGGCCGGTGATGAGGGCCGGGTCCTCCCGGCGCTTGATCGAGGTGCCGAGTACCCGTGCCATGTCAGCTCATCCTCTCCGCGGCGTACTTCACCGCTTCGACGATGTTGTGGTAGCCGGTGCAACGGCAGATGTTGCCCTTGAGTCCCTCGCGGATCTCCTCGTCGCTCGGGCTCGGGTTCTGGGCCAGGAGGTAGTTCGCGGAGAGGATCATGCCCGGCGTGCAGTAGCCGCACTGCAGGCCGTGCTTCTCCCAGAAGCCCTCCTGGAGCGGATGCAGGTCGCCGTTCTGGGCCAGCCCCTCGATCGTGGTCACCGAGGCGCCGTCGGCCTGCGCCGCGAGCATGGTGCAGGACTTGACCGCGTCGCCGTCCACCAGCACGGTGCAGGCCCCGCAGAGGCTCGTCTCGCAGCCGATGTTGGCGCCGGTCAGGCCCAGATCCTCGCGCAGGAAGTGAACCAGCAGGCGCCGCGGCTCGACCGCTGCCTGGACCGGCTTTCCGTTGACTTCGAGTTGAATGGACACGGTCATTGCTGGGTGTCTCCTTTCTATGAGCACGCTCGGAGCGAGATGGCGATGGCCGCCAGGGCGACCAGGGCGCCGCCGACCAGGTAGGGCCAGAACTCCCTGGCCATGCCGGCGGCAAAGCGGCCGGCGAAGGCGGCCTGGGACGGGGCCGCGGGGGCGGCTTCGGAGGTGTCGGCTGGAGTGGGTACGGATGCCGGTGCAGGCTGACGCGCGGCGAGTTGCTGCTCCAGGCCCTGCAGGCCCTGTCGGGTCAGCACCTTGGCCGAGCTGTCGAGCAACCGCTGGCCGACGGCGGCGATGCGGCCGCCGACCTGGGCGTCGATCTCGTAGTGGAGCAGGGTGCAGCCGTCTTCCGTGTCCTCGAGGCGGAGCGAGCCGTTGCCGTTGACGAAGCCGGGGGCGCCCTTGCCGTCCATCTTCAGTCTGTAGCCGTTCGGCGGATCGAGATCGAGGAGTTCGACTCCGCCCTCGAACACGCCCTGCACGGGCCCGACCTTCATCTTCAGCTTGCCGCGGAACCGGTTGTCGCCGACCGGCGCCATGTCTTCGCAGCCCGGCAGGGTGCGCGACAGCACTTCCGGGTCGAGGATGGCCTCCCAGACGACGCCGCGCGGAACGGCCAGCGTGTGCGAGCCCTTGATCTTCACGTTTCGCGGAGGGGGGCGTCAGGGGCCCGGCGGCGAGCCGCAGTGTGAAGTAGTAGCCGAGGCGGACATGGCGCAGCAGGGTGCAGATCTACCACAGAGTCCGGCGCTCTTCTACGCTCTCACGTAGCGAACGACCGGGTCCTGTTCGGACTCCAGTTCGCCGACGTTCTCGGCCACGAGTTCGCCTCGCTGGTAGAGGTACTCAACGTGCGCTCCGGCCTCCTCCAGGGCGAGCAGCACGGTGTAGCCGCGCACCGCTCCGAACAGCCGGCGGCTGATGTCCGCGGTGGTCTGCGGCGCCTGGCAGGTGTCCATGATCACGTCCAGCCGCCGGTCGTGGGACTCGCGAATCTCCCCGACCCGCGCGGTCACGTCGTCGATCGGCTCCTCGTGCCCGCCCAGGCCGACGCTTACGCCGTCCAGCTTCTCTACCTTGCCCAGCGCATCGAGGTAGTGGCCAAGCCCCATGTTCAGGGTCAGCGACTCGGGCGACTGGTGGGGCGTGATCCGCGCCAGCACGTGGTCGGCGGTCAGCAGCACGTCGTCGATCCGCAGGCAGACCTGGCCCGGGCAATGGCCCGGGACGTGCAGGACTTCGATGCCGAGGTCGGCGCCGTTCCCGTCCCTCACCGGCTGTCCCTCCTCGAGCAGGAACTGGACAGGCACCGAGCCGTAGCGCGCCTTGGGCGCCGTGTACATCGTCATCAACTGGTCGCACTTGCCTGCCGAGAGGCCGGCGCGGTGCAGGAACACGCGGAGTTGCTGCGAGGCGACGACGACCCGTTCCTCGTAGTGGGTCAGCACGCGGCGGTCGAGGACGTGGATGCCGACGGGCGCCTCGGTGTGGCGGCGCACGAACTGCAGGCCGCCGAAGTGGTCCATGTGGCCGTGGGTGATCAGGATGACGTCGATGTCGGCCAGACTCACGCTGGTGCCGAAGCGGTCCCCGATCGAGGCCATGCCGCGTACCAGGTTCTCGTTCGAGAAGTCCATGCCCGAACCGCAGTCGACCAGGATGCGGCGGTGACCGTCGTCGATCAGGTAGACGTTGCCGAAGAAGTTCGGGAACACCTCGAAGTTCAGGGCGTAGACGACCCTTCCTGTGGCGGTCGCGAACCGCCGCGGCGATTCGAGCTGCTTCTTCGCGCTGGACGTACCTGCCCGCATGGGCCTAGCGAGCCCTCGACTGGACCGGCGTTGCGGCCCGGGTCAGTTGGTCAGCGCGGAGACGAGCGAGTCGACCGCCTGGTCGGCGATCTCGCCCATCTCGTCGTCCGTGCGGTCCTGGATCGGGTGCCGCACGTAGACGACCTCGGGCGTGGAGCCGAGCGACTTCGACTGCGACTCGGCGGCGTCCTGGAACTCGCACGAGGCGACGAACACAGACGGCAGCCCCATCTCTTCCAACTGGGTCGTGTCGTGCACACTGCACGACGTGCAGGATCCTCAGTCGGCCAGCGCTTCGATCACCGCGTCGCAACGCTGGGCAATCTCGGCGCGCAGGTCGGCCGGCGCCACCTTGGAGAAGGTGGGCTTGGTGAAGCGGAGGACGTTGGCGCCCCGGCTGGCGATCCGCTCCTCGACGCGGTCGAGGAATACGTCGCCGCGAGCCTTGGAGATGTCGAGCAGGGCGATCGTCTTGCCGCCGATGGCGTCGAGGCGCGGCGCCGCCGTGCGCGCGGCGGCCGCGGCCTCGTTCGTCGGGTCGATCAGAGTCTGGACCATGGGAGTCTCCTGAGTGAGGGCTGAACGATACACGACGCTGCCAGGAACTGGCGCCGCGGAACTGGGTGCTAGGGTCGCCGGCCATGACCGAAGCAACCTCCACTTCCGCTCCTGCGCCGGCGGGCTTCGACCAGGGCCTGGTCGCCGTGGTCAAGAAGGACTGCCCGACGTGCCAGATGGTCGAACCGGTCCTGGCGGAGGTTCGCCGTCACCGTCCGGTCCTCGTCGTGACCCAGGACGACCCGATGTTTCCCGCCGAGGGAAGTCCTGTCCACGATGCCGATCTGACCCTGTCGCACCGACTGGGGATCGAGATCGTGCCGACGCTCCTCACGCGCGAGGATGGCGCCACGTCGGCGACCGCGATCGGCTGGAACCGCGAGCAGTGGGAGGACGTGACCGGCATCGGCGAGCTGGGCGTCGATCTGCCGCCGAGCCGTCCGGGTTGCGGCGCGCTGAACGTCGAGCCGCCGCATGTCGAGCGGCTCGCCGCCCTCTTCGCCGATGGCGGGGCGCGCCGGGTCGAGCTCGGCGACCAGGAGGACGATGTCGAGGCCTGCTTCGCCCGCGGCTGGACGGACGGCCTGCCGGTCGTGCCGCCGACGCCCGAGCGGGTCGAACGCATGCTCGCGGGCACTCGCCGGGACCGCTCCGAGGTGCTCGGGCTGGTGGCGCCGGACTATGGCGAGTGCACGGTCGAGAAGGTCGCGGTCAACGCCGTGATGGCCGGCTGCCGGCCGGAGTACATGCCGGTCGTCCTGGCCGCGGTCGAGGCGGCCCTGACCGAGGAGTTCAACTGGCACGGTCTGGCTGCCACGACCTACTTCGCCGGCCCGATCGTCGTCGTCAACGGTCCGGTCACGAGCGCCCTCGGCATGAACTCGAAGATGAACGTCCTGGGGCAGGGCAACCGGGCGAACTCGACGATCGGCCGCGCGCTGCAGCTCGTGCTGCGTAACGTCGGCGGCGCGCGTCCGGGCGAGGTCGATCGGGCGACGCTCGGCAACCCCGGCAAGCTCAGCTTCTGCTTCCCCGAGCGCGAGGCCGACTCACCGTGGACATCGCTGGCCGTGGAGCGGGGAGTCGCCGAGGGCGAGTCCGCCGTCACCCTGTTCGCCGGCGAGGGGCCGCGGGGCGTCGTGGACCAGCTCTCCCGGGAGCCGGAGTCGCTGGCCCGCTCCCTGGGCTCGGCGCTCCTGGCGGTCGCCCACTACAAGGTGGTCGTCGGCTTCGACGCCATGCTCGTCGTCGGTTTCGAGCACGGCAACGTCTTCCGGCGAGCGGGCTGGGACAAGGCCAGGCTGCGGCGGGAACTCGACGCCGTGCTCGTTCGCTCCGGCGCGGACCTCGTGCGGGGCGCGGGCGACATTGCCGAGGGCCTGCCGGAGAAGATGGCGGACGCTCAGGTGCCGAAGTTCCGGCCGGGTGGGTTGCTGCTGGTCCATGCCGGCGGCAACGCGGGCCTGTTCTCGGCGGTGGTCGGCGGCTGGGTCAGCGGCCCGGTCGGCAGCCAGCCGGTCACCCGGGTGGTTGGGGACTGAGGCGGCGGACTCCGCTGCGCCGGCACGGCCCGTGTCCACGCTGCTGATGGTCCGCCACGCGGAGAGCACCGCGAACCTGGCGAGCCGGTACACCTGGCACGATCACGAACCGCTCACCGAACTCGGGCACCGGCAGGCTCGCGATGCCGGCCGGTTGCTGGCGGAGCAGTACGAAGCGTCTCACCTGTACTGCAGCCGCTTTCGTCGCGCCCGGCAGACCGCCGACGCGATCGCGGCCGAAGTCGGTCTGCCGGTCGTGGAGGTCGAAGGCATCGAGGAGCGCTGCTTCGGGGAGCTCCGGGGCAAGCCCTGGGAGGTCTACCGGACGGCCGTGTCCGATCTCGACATCGAGGAGTTCTGGCACCACCGGGCGCCAGGCGGGGAATCGCTCGTCGACGTCGCCTCGCGCGCGGCGCCGGTGGTGGCCGGGCTCGCCGACCGTCACCAGGGGCAGCAGGTCATCGTCGTCTCTCACGGCGGCGTCATGGCCGCCCTGCGCGCGTGGATTGCCGGCACCTGGCGGCAGCGGCCGACGCCCACGCGGAACGCCGACGGTTTCCGGCTCGATCGCAACGGCTCGGACTGGATGCCGCCGAGCCCCCTGTTCGACACCTGAGCGCCGCCTTCCGCGAGGTTGCGTTCCTGCCGCGTGGACTCCTAGAATCAGGGATTACGATCATGCGATTCCGCGTGCCTGGTGCCGGATCGCACGAGACGCCCGGGAGGGCGCGCCGCTTCGATGCCCTGAGGTTGCCGGATGATGGAGAACCTGAAGTGAACAACTTCCGCACTCGTACCCTTGCGCTGCCCGGAGCGCTGTGCCTGCTGCTCGCGGCGGGCTGCGGCCCCGAGGTTCCGACCGTGAACTTCTCGGTCGTCCTGCCGATGACCGGCCCGGCGGGGATCTATGGCGAGGAGATCGCCAACGGGATCCAGTTGCGTCAGGACCGGCTGATGGCCGGCGACGAGGAACTCGCCTACAACGTCGTCATCGAGGTGATCGACTCCGAGGGCGACCCCGATCAGGCCGCGTCGTTGCTCGATACGGCCTTCTCGACGTCGCTGGCGGCGATCGGCGGCGCCACGAGTGACGAGGCCCTGGCCATGGTGCCGGTAGCCGACGACGCGGGACGCGTTCTCGTCTCTCCGTCCGCATCGAGTCCCGAACTGAGCGGCGCGTCGGAGTACTTCTACCGCCTTTTCCCGAGCGCCGAGATCGAGGCGTCGACGATGGCGACCTTCCTCCGCGACCGCGTGAACGTCCAGCGGCTCGCCCTGGTGGTCGAGGACTCGGCCTTCGGAAGGTCCCTGGCCGACTCGATCGAAACGGTGTGGGGAACGGAAGTGGTTGGCCGGGTGACCTTCACCCCTTCGTCCGACCAGAACGCGATGGTGCAGGAGGCTCTGGGCTACGAGGCGGATGGCATCTACGTCGCGGCCTCGGGCGCCGCTCTCGCGGAGGCGATTCAGGCGCTGCGCCTCGCCGGTTTCGACGGCGACAAGCGGCTGGCGACGAGTTCGTCGCTGATGATCGAGGCGGTGCTCGACGCCGCCGGTCCGGCGGCCAACAACGTCTACTTCACGGCGCCGGTGTTCGAGGTCGACAGTCCGGACGAACCGACGGCGTCGTTCGTAGCGGAGTACCGCGAGAAGTTCACGGATCCGGCCGCCTGGGCCGCCTACCAGGAGGCGCTGGCGGAGGACGAGCGCGCGAGTACGGTGCTGCAGGGCATGGACCTCGGCGATTCGGGCCTGGCGGCGGCCAGGTCGGAAGCCGAAGCGGCGGTGGAGGCTCTTGCGGCGGCAGAGGACGCGTTGAACACGCCGAGCTACTACGCCGGCCTCGGCTACGACTCTATGGGGGTCCTGATCGGGGCTCTGGCAGAGCTCGAGGTGATCAACGTGCCGAGCGACTTCCTGAAGGGCATGCGCGCGATTCGGGAACTGCCCGGCGTTACCGGGACGATCCAGTTCCGCGAGACGGGCGACGTGCAGAAGTTCACCCGCATCTACCAGATCGTCGACGGCGAGCCGGTCGACTTCGAAAAGCACACCGAGGAACGCATCCGCAAGCTGCAAGAGGAGTACGAGAAGATCCAGCAGCAGATCGAGCGGGCGAACCGGAACCAGTAACGGCTCGGCGCGCCGTTTCGGATCGCTATACTCTCTCCGTCAAACCTACCGAACGGTCGGCAGATAGTCCTTCCCGTCAACCAGGAGAACAGTTTCCATGTCCGGAATCGTCCGCTATGGCAGCTACGTACCCTTCAACCGCATCCAGCGGTCCGCCATCGGCGGCGGCCGCGGTGAGCGCGCTGCCGCCAGCTACGACGAAGACTCCGCCTCGATGGCGGTCGAAGCCTCGCGCGAGGCCCTGCGCGAACTGCCGGAAGGCGCCGAGGTCGACACGGTGGCCTTCGTCTCGACCAGCGCCCCCTACACGGAGAAGCTGAACGCCGCCACCCTGCAGGCGGCAACGAACCTGCCGAAGTCGGTCACCGCCCTCGACCTGGGCGGTTCGACCCGCTCCGGTCTCTCGGCTCTTCTGGCCGGGATCGACATGGCGTCCGCGGGGCGGACGGTCCTGGTCGCCGCCAGCGAGGTGGTGGTCGGCGCGCCGAGTGGTCCGCGCGAGTCGGGCGGCGGCGACGCCGCGGCGGCCTTCGTCCTCGGGGGCAACGGCACGGAGCCGATCGCCCGGCTGATCGGCCGCGCTTCCTGTACGGAGGAGGTGCTCGACGTCTGGCAGAGCCCCGGGATGCCTTTCGCCAAGCAGTGGGAGGAGCGATTCGGCGCCAGCATCTTCACGCCGCTGCTGGTCGAAACGTTCGCCCGCGCCCTGGCCGATGCCGGAGTGGCGGCTTCCGATCTCTCCAAGGTCGTGCTCGACGGCACGAACGCCCGCGTCTTCCGCGGGTTCATGCGACCTGCAGGGCTCGATCCGGCGCAGCTTGCGGACGGCATGGCGGGCTCGGTGGGCCGCGCCGGCGCCGCCCACGCCGGTCTGACTCTGGCGAGCGCGCTCGACGGTGCGTCCGCCGGCGACAGGATCGCCGTCGCCTGCGTGGCCGACGGTGTCGATGTGGCCGTCTTCGAGGTCACCGATGCGATCGACGACGGCCGGCCGAAGCACAGCGTGGTCTCCTGGATCGAGTCCAAGCGCGACGACCTCGCCTACACGACGTACCTCAAGTGGCGTGACGTGCTGCCCTTCGAGCCGCCGCGGCGGCCCGATCCCGACCGGCCGGCGGCGCCGCCGATGCAGCGCGCGGAGCGCTGGAAGTTCGGCTTCGTGGGCTCGCGCTGCAACCGTTGCGGCAACACGAACCTGCCACCGCAGCGCGTGTGCGTCGTCTGCCAGGCGTCCGACGATTCGACGGCCGAACCGTACGCGGACAGCGAATGCCGGATCAGCACCTACACCCTGGACCGCCTCGCCTACTCGCTGCAGCCGCCCGTGATCGGCGCGGTCGTCGACTTCGACAAGGGCGGCAGGATGCTCTGTCAGCTCACCGACGTCGACCCGGACAAGGTGGCGATCGGCGACGAGTTGGAAATGACGTTCCGCCGCCTGTACACTGCGGGAGGCGTTCACAACTACTTCTGGAAGGCGCGCCCGCGGCGCTGAAGATCGATAGGAACCACGGATCCGTCCGAAGAACGACCAAGGAGCACCAATGGCCAGCAAGGGAATCTGTGATCGCGTAGCCATCGTCGGCATGGGCTGCACCAAGTTCGGTGAACACTGGAACCGCAGCGCCAGCGATCTGCTGGTCGATGCCGTGCAGGAGGCCTACGGCTCCGCCGGAATCGAGCCCGACAACGTCGACGCCTACTGGCTCGGCACCACCGGCAGCGGCATCTCGGGCCTGACGCTCTCCGAGCCGCTCAAGATCCAGTACAAGCCGGTCACCCGGCTCGAGAACATGTGCGCGACCGGCAGCGAGGCGATCCGCAACGCCGCCTACGCGGTCGCGTCCGGCGCCTACGACCTGGTCATGGCGGTCGGCGTCGAGAAGCTGAAGGACTCCGGGTTCTCCGGCCTCACCGGCAGCGCCCCTCCGGGCGACGGTACCGAGTCCGGCATGACCGCGCCGGCGAACTTCTCGCTCCTCGCGCCCGCCTACGCCGAGAAGTACGGCGTCGACCTGGAGACGATGCGCGACGTCCTCACCAAGATCGCCTACAAGAACCACTACAACGGCGCCCGCAACGAGAAGGCCCAGTTCCAGCGCGAGGTTCCGGTCGAGAAGATCAACTCCTCGCCCAAGATCGCCGGCATGCTCGGCATCATGGACTGCTCGGGCGTCTCCGACGGCTCCGCGGCGGCGGTCATCTGCCGTGCAGAAGACGCCCACAAGTACAACGACAACCCGATCTTCATCAAGGCGCTGTCGTTCGTGGCCGGTCCCTCCGAGGGCGCCAAGCGCCAGGACTACGACTTCACGACCTTCCCGGAGGTCGTCGAGAGCGCGAGGGACGCCTACGTTCAGGCAGGAATCGAGGATCCGCGCGAGCAGATCAGCATGGCCGAGGTCCACGACTGCTTCACGCCGACCGAGCTGGTGCTGATGGAGGACCTCGGGTTCTCGCCGCGCGGTCAGGCCTGGAAGGACACGATGGACGGCCGCTTCGACCTCGACGGCGACCAGCCGGTCAACCCGGACGGCGGCCTGAAGAGCTTCGGCCATCCGATCGGCGCTTCCGGCCTGCGGATGATGTACGAGATGTGGCTCCAGCTCCGCGGCGAGGCCGGCGAGCGTCAGATCGCCGATCCCAAGGTGGGCCTGACCCACAACCTCGGCGGCGCTCCGGGCCGCTGCGTGAGCTTCGTCTCGGTCGTCGGCCTGTAAGGCCCCGACTAAAGCGCCAGGTGCATTGCGACCCCGCCGGGAAACCGGCGGGGTCGTTTGTTGTGTCGCGGGCCTTCTGGCCCGCGGGAAGGCTGCCGCCGCGAAGCGGCGACCTCTCCGCCTACCGCGTCGCCCGCGTCAGCGCCTCGTCCATCGCCGCCAGCGCGAACTCGACGTCCGCGTCCGTCAGCACCAGAGGCGGCTTGATCCGGAGCACGTTGCCGTAGAGCCCGCCCTTGCCGACGATGGCGCCGAGGTCCTTGAGCTCGTCGAGCACCCGGCCGGCCAGGGCGGTGCCCGGCGGTCTGGCTGCCCGGTCGGCGACCAGTTCGACGCCGATCATGAGCCCCTGGCCGCGGACGTTGCCGATGCCTTCGTGACGCTCGGCCAGGGCTCGGAGGCCGTCGAGGAGCCGGTTGCCCTGGACCTGGGCGTTCTGCTGCAGGCCCTCCTCCTCGATGACCTCCAGCACGGCCAGGCCGGCTGCCGACACGAGCGGATTGCCGCCGAAGGTGTTGATGTGGAGCCTCTGCGCCAGGGCGGCGGCGACCTCCGAGGTGGTGGCGACGGCCGCCAGCGGCAGGCCGTTGCCGATGCCCTTGGCCATCGTGACGATCTCGGGGATGACGCCGGAGCGCTCGAAGCCCCAGAAGTTGTCGCCGGTGCGGCCGAAGCCGGTCTGCACCTCGTCGGCGATGCAGACGCCGCCGTGCGCCCGGACGATCTCATAGACCTCCGGGAGGTAGTTCGGCGCGCCCATCGTCACGCCGCCGGCGCCCTGGATCGGTTCCGAGATGAAGGCGGCGACGTGGCCGGGGGTGGAGTAGCGGATGAGCTCAGCCACGTCCTCCGCTGAGCGGCTGGCGATCTGCTCGGGCGTGCCGGAGAACGGATTGCGGTAGGGGTCGGGGTTGAGCGCGTGGTGGACCGGCCCGCCGCGCTGCACGCCGGACTTCCAGGTGTGGATGCCGGTAAGCGCCCCGGTCGGCGCGCTGCCGCCGTGGTAGGCGTTGCGGATACCGATGACGTCGGCGTTGCCGGTGTGGAGCCGGGCCATCTGGATGGCCAGGTCGTTCGCCTCGCTGCCGCTGTTCACGAAGTAGATCCGGTCCAGACCCGGCGGCAGCTTGGCCAGCAGCGCCTCGGCGAAGCGCGGCATGTTCGGGTGGAGGAAGGCGGTCGAGCCGTGCGCCAGCAGCGCCATCTGCTTCTGGACGGCGGCGACGATCTTCGGGTGGGAATGGCCGCAGGCGACGGTGCAGATGCCCGCGAACAGGTCGAGATAGCGACGGCCGGTTTCGTCCCAGACGTATTGCCCGTGGCCCTCGACCAGCATGACGGGTTCGCTGTAGAGGGTGAAGAGGGCCGGGTTCACGTGCTGCCGGCGCAGCTCCAGGATCTTCTCGCGGCCTGGTCCCAGGTAGGGCGCCGGCTGGTGGCTGCACGGCGGCAGTTCCAGGGCGCGGGATGGGTCAGGGGTCGCGACGTCAAGTGCCACGGTCATGTCGTTGTTCCTCGGGGCCCACTCGCGGGGGCCGTTCAGGTCATTCGCTGTTGCGGCCGCGCAGGGGCGCGACGGCGTGGGTGTGTGAACCCTAACTCAACAGATCGACGATTGTGAGGGCCATCACCTGGGTCGACCGGGTGATGTCCGAGAGCAGGCAGCGTTCGTCGGGCTGGTGGGCCTGTTCCAGTTCGCCCGGCCCGTAGGCGACGCACTGGCCGATGCCGCCGATGCGCTGGAAGTGCTTGTGATCGTACGTTCCGGGGCTCGCCACGAGCTCGGCGGCGGTTCCGGTCGTCGTCTCGATGGCGCGGGTGAGCGATTCGACCAGGGTGCAGTCGTTCGGCGTATGGGTCGGCAGAACGCTCAGCAGCTCCTCGACGTCGAACCGTATGCCGGGCCGGCGGGCCTCGACCGCGTCCAGCACGCCCCGGACCTCGCCGCGCACGGCGTCGGGTCCCTCCTCGAGCAGGTAGCGCCGGTCGACGACGAGTTCGCATGTGTCGGCGACGCAGGGCGACGGCAGGCCCTGGCCGTGGCCGTCCAGGGCGGCCGAGGAGTCGAGCCCCTCGATGACCTGGCCGCCGGCGATCGAGTTCATGTTGATCGTCGGCCGGCGCGCTCCTTCCGGCACCACGGGCAGTTCGGTCACCAGGTCGCCGATCGCCTCCTGGAGCCCGAGGGCCGCCTCGGCGGCCGCGTCGATCGCCGAGACGCCGAGGAAGGGCATCGAGCCGTGGGCGATGTGGCCGCGGGCCGTGATCCGGAACCAGAGCACGCCGCGATGGCCGATACAGATCCGGGTCGGGCTGAAGGGCTCGGGGATGATCACGTAGTCCGTCGTGCGGCTGGTGATTCTGCCGGTCGAGGCGAGGTGCGCGACTCCGGCAAGACCGCCGCTTTCTTCGTCCACCGTGCCGCTGATCTCGACCGTTCCGCGCAGCCCGATGCCGGCGCGCCGCACCGCTTCGGCGGCGAAGATGGCGGCGGCCAGGCCGGCCTTCATGTCGGCCGAGCCGCGGCCGTACAGGTAGCCGTCACGGATCTCGCCGCCGAACGGATCGACGGTCCAGCCCTCGCCGGGCGGCACGACGTCGAAGTGTCCGTTCAGGTGCAGCGCCGGCCTCGCCTGGCGGCCGCGTCGCCGGCCCAGAACGTTGAGCTTCGGACGTTGCGGGTCGTCGCCGGGCCCCTGGATGTACTCGGTCTCGAAGCCGTCGGCCTCGAGACGGACGCCGATCAGCTCGGCGCATTCCCGGTAGGCGTCGCCGGGAGGGTTGACGCTCGGAATGCGGATCAACTCGGCCGCGAACCTGGCCGCTTCCTCACCGCAGACCGCGGCCTCGGAGAGGACGCGGTCGGTGAGGCCCGATGCCATTCGGGCGGAACCGCTCTGTACGGACGTCATGGGACGATGCCCTTCCAGTGAATGAGTTCTGCGCCGGTGGCTGTGTTCTACGGGCGGGGTAGTACTCTTGCCAGACTACTATGTCTGCCCGATGTGGATTGCGGATCGCTGCTCTCGGAGCGCTGGCCCTCGGCGCCTGGAGTCCGGGCTTGGCTGAAGAGGCGACGGGCGACCCCGGTCTGACCGCGGTCGAAGGGCTGACGGTTGGCCAGTACACCTACGAGGAGCGGCCCACCGGCTGCACCGTCGTGCTCGCGCTGGGCGGCGCGGTCGGCGCGGTCGACGTCCGGGGAGGCGCGCCGGCGACCCGCGAGACCGCCCTGCTGAGTCCCCACAACATGATCCAGGAACTCCACGCGGTGGTCCTCACCGGTGGCAGCGCTTACGGGCTCGACGCGTCGGGGGGCGTGATGCGCTACCTCGAGGAGCAGGACGTCGGCTACCGGGTCGGGGCCGGAGTGGTGCCGATCGTCGTCGCCGCGTCGCTGATGGATCTCGGCATGGGCGGCGCCAGCAAGCCGCGGCCGGACGCCGACTGCGGCTATCGGGCCGCGGCGGCGGCCGGCACGGGCCCGGTGGCCCAGGGCAACGTGGGCGCCGGCGCCGGCGCCACGGTGGGCAAGATGGGCGGCCGCGGATCACGAATGAAGGGCGGCTTGGGCAGCGCGTCGATCAAGCTGGAGCAGGGTTCCTCGGCCGGCCTGGTGGTGGCGGCGCTGGTCGCGGTCAACGCCGTGGGCGACGTGATCGACCCGGCCACGGGACAGGTCGTCGCGGGTGTGCGCGGCCCGAACGACGAACTGCTCGACGCCCGCAAGCTGCTGCGGAGTGGCCTGGGCCGCGATCGCCGCGCGAGTCGGCGGGAGGCGGAGAACCGGGAGAACACGACGATCGCCGTCGTCGCGACGAACGCGACCCTGAACCAGGCGGAGGCGACCCGCATGGCGCAGATGGCGCACGACGGTCTCGCCCGGTCGATCGTTCCCTCTCACACGCCGGGCGACGGCGACACCGTGTTCGCGGTCGCCACCGGCGCTCTGGAAGGGCCGGCGGACGTCAGCCGGATCGGCGCGCTCGCCGCCGAGGCGCTGGCCGACGCGGTGCTCAACAGTGTGCGCCATGCGGAGTCGCTCCCCGGTATCCTCGCCGTCCGCGACCTGCCCTGAGGAGTTGTCGATGGCATCAGAGAGCCCGTTTCGTCTCGACGGCCGGAGCGTCGCCGTGATCGGCGCCGGCTCGGGGATCGGCGAGGGAGCGGCCGAGGCCTGCGCCCGCCAGGGAGCCCGGGTCGCCTGCTTCGACGTGAACCTGATCGCCGCGCGGGCCACGGCGGACCGGATCGCCGCCGCCGGTGGTGAGGCGGAAGCCGCCGAGCTCAACATCCTCGATCCCGACGCGATGGGATCGGCGCTCGCCTCGCTGGACGATCTGCGTGGCGTGGTGGCGACACCCGGCGTCAACGTGCGCAAACGCCTGCTCGACTACCAGCCGGACGAGTTCGACCGGGTGGTGACGCTGAACCTTCGGGGCGCGATGTGCGTGCTCCAGGTCGCGGGACGCCTGTTCACGGAGGCCGGCGGCGGCAGCATCGTGCTGCTGTCTTCGATCCGTTCCCAGGTGACGGAACCCGGGCAGGGCGTGTACGCGGCGACCAAGGCCGGCATCGTCCAGCTCGCGCGAACCGCGGCGGCAGAATTCGGCCGCAAAGGCGTCCGCGTCAACGCCCTGGCGCCGGGGGTGGTCGACACGCCGCTCACCAAGCCGATCCAGCAGAACGAGGCCTGGAACAGCGCCTACGCCGGAAAGACGGCGCTGGGCCGGTGGGGAAGGTCGGACGAGATCGGCAACGCGGCCGCGTTTCTGGTCTCCGATGCGTCGAGTTACATGACCGGCGCCGTGCTCTTCGTCGACGGCGGCTGGACCGCGATCGACGGCCGCTTCGATCCCCCCGCCTGAGCCGCACCGCCGGCACGGCCGCGAGTAGACTCGGCGCCGTCGTGCCCGCCTGTAACGACCTGTTTCGACTCGACGGCAGGACGGCCGTCGTCACCGGCGCCTCGTCCGGCCTCGGCATCGTCTTCGCGCACGCCCTGGCCGCGGCCGGCGCCTCCGTCGTCGTTTCGGCGCGGCGCCTCGATCGCCTGGAGCAGCTTACCGGGGAGATCGAGCGCGACGGTGGGCAGGCCCTCGCCGTTGCCTGCGATGTCGCCAGCGAGGAGGACGTCGACGCGCTGGCGGCGAAGGCGGTCGACCGGTTTGGCAAGGTGGACGTGCTGGTGGCGAACGCCGGCGTGTCCGATCCCCGTCCCGCCGAGCAGGAACCGCTCGACGTGTGGCAGCGGATCCTGGCGGTGAACCTGACCGGCGTCTTCCTCTGCAATCGCCGCTTCGGCGCCCTGATGCTGGAGCAGGGGTCGGGATCGATCGTCAACGTCGCCTCGGTGCTCGGCGTCGTCGGCGCCGGCCAGATCCCGCAGGCCTCCTACACCGCCTCCAAGGGCGGCGTCGTCAACATGACGCGCGAGCTCGCCGCGCAGTGGGCGAGGCGAGGCGTGCGGGTAAACGCGATCGGCCCGGCCTGGTTCGAGTCCGAGATGACGGAGGAGATGTTCGCGTCGGATCAGGCCCTGCGCTGGATCCGCCGCAAGACGCCGATGGGCCGGCCGGGCCGCGGCGACGAACTGGCCGGCCCCGTCGTGTTCCTGGCCTCGGACGCGTCGAGCTACGTCACCGGGCAGACGCTGCTCGTCGACGGCGGCTGGACGGTGATCTAGGAGTCTGCGCCGCCGGTCGCAGCCGCGATGACGCTCGAGATCGCCTTCCTGCTGGTCGTCCTGGCGGCCATGGTCGTGCTGTTTCTGACCGAGAAGCTGCCGATCGACCTGACTGCCTTCCTCGGCCTGACGCTGCTGATCTTCACCGGCTACGTGGCGGTCGACCAGGCGTTCACGGGTTTCGCCTCGTCGGCCGTGATCACGATGCTGTCGATCTTCATCGTCAGCGCCGGGTTGATGCAGACGGGCGTGGCGGACCTCGTCGGCGGCGCCATCCATCGCTTCGTTGGCAGCCGCGAGGCGCCCCTGGTCGTCGCGGTCATGCTGGTGGCGGGCGTCCTCTCGATGTTCATGAACAACATCGCGGCGACGGCCGTGCTGATGCCTGCCGTGGCGAGTCTGGCGCGGCGCGCGCACCTGGCGCCTTCGCGGCTCTTCATGCCGCTCGCGTTCGGCGCCATCCTGGGGGGCACCGGGACCCTGGTGGGAACGCCGCCGAACATTCTGGCCGCGGCGATGCTGCGGGATCGCGGGCTCGAGCCGTTCGGGCTGTTCGACTTCACGCCCTTCGGCGTCGTGCTGCTCCTGGGCGGCGTCGTCTTCATGCTCACCCTGGGGCGGCGTCTGCTGCCGGGCCGCCGCGCGGCTGCTCCCGGCCGGGGCGAATCGGAGCTGGCCGACCTCTACGGCCTGCACGAAGGACTGTTCTCGATCCGCATTCCTTCCGGATCCGAGCTCGATGGCGCGACCCTGCGCGAAACGCGTCTTGGCACCACGTTGGGGGTGCAGCTCCTGGGGGTCGCGCGCGGTGAGGACTGGCAGTTGGCGCCCGGCGACGACATTCGGCTGCTGGCCGGGGACGAACTGGTCGTGCAGGGCGACGCGGAAGAGGTGGAGCAGACGCTGCGGCTCCAGGGCATCGATCTGGGCGCGGCGACGACGCTCGGCACGGCCACGACCGGCGAGATCGGTTCGCCGGACGCTGGTGTGACTGCCCTCAGAGCGCGAGTGCCCGCCGCGTCGCCCCTGGCCGGAAGCACGCTGGCCGCCACGGACTTCCGCGAGCGCTGGCGCGTGTTCGTGATCGCCGTGGAACGCGACGGCGATGTGCACGTCGACCGGCTGGGCAGTCTGCCGATCGAGCAGGGGGACGTGCTCTACGGGCTGTTCGGCGATGACGCGCCGGAGATCGACACGGACGTGCTCACGATCGAAGAAAGCGGCCCCGGCGCGCTGGACCGACTGGAGGATCAGCCGCTGCTGGTCATCCGCGTGCCGGAGAACTCGACGCTTCTCGCCAGCGGCGCGGGCGTCGAGTGGATGGGCCGGTTGATGGGATTGACGGTCGTCGCGGTCGAGCGGGAGGGCGAGGCGATCTGGGGCCCCGGGCCGCAGGTCCGGTTCGAGGCCGGGGACCGGCTCTTCGTCAAGGGCAGGGAGCGGCGGCTGCGGGCCCTGTTGCGGATGGGCGGCGTCGAGCTGACCTCGGGAGTGGCCGCGCCTGCGTTCGAATCGGAAGAGGTCGGCATGGCGGAGGCGACGCTCGCGCCGCGATCCGGCCTCGCGGGACGGAGCCTCGCGGAGATCGAGTTCCGGGACCGCTACGGCGTGCAGGTACTCGCCATCTGGCGTGAAGGCCATCCGATTCGCAGCGGACTGGCTCAACTCGCGCTGCGGGTCGGGGACGCCCTGCTGCTCCAGGGGCGCCGGGGTCGGCTGGGTCTGCTTGCCCGTGAACGCGACCTGCTCGTCCTCTCGGATGTCGCCGAGGAGCCACGACGGCTGCACAAGGCGCCTTTCGCCATCGGATGCCTCGCCCTGATGGTTGTCCTCGTGGTGACGGGAGTCGCACCGATCCAGGTCGCCGCGTTCGCCTCGGCGAGCCTGATCGTGCTGTGCGGCGCGCTGACCATGGAGGAGGCCTACCGGGCGGTCGAGTGGCGGGCGATCTTCCTGGTCGCGGCGATCCTCCCCGTGGGGTCGGCGATGGAAAGCAGCGGCACCGCGGCGCTCCTGGCGAGCAGCGTGATGAACCTGGCCGGGCCGGTCGGTCCGTACGCGGTGCTGGCGGCGCTCGTCCTGCTCTCGAGCCTGCTCAGCCAGTGTCTGGACGGGGCCCCGGCCGTCGTGCTGCTGACGCCGGTCGTGCTCGAGGCGGCCTCTGGCCTCGGTCTGTCGCCCTACCCGCTGATGATGGGCGTCGCGCTGGCGGCGTCGGCGGCGTTCATGACGCCGTTCAGCCACAAGGCGAACCTGCTCGTCATGGGCGCCGGCGGCTACCGCAGCATGGACTATCTGCGGGCCGGCACGCCCCTGACCGTGGTGCTGCTGGCCGTGATCGTGTGGATGGTGCCGCTCATCTTCCCGTTCTAGGTAGTATCGCCTTCTCGCGCCCTTAACGTGACGGAACCCTCGGGAGATCCCATGGCGTCATCGAACGAACGAACCCTCCGCATCCTGACGACATCAGCCTTCGCGCTGATGGTCGCGGCCTCCGCCGCGGCCCAGACCACGGGCGACATCCGCGGCCAGGTCCGCGACGCCAACGGCGAAGGCCTGCCGGGCGTCATGGTGACGGCGACGATCGAGGATCGCGGCGTGTCGCGGACGACGATCACCGGCGTCGGCGGCAACTTCGTCATCTCGTCGCTGCAAGTCGACGACTACGTCGTGACCGCGGCGCTCGACGGCTTCCAGGACCACCGCGTCGAGGGTGTGCGCGTAAGCATCGCGGCGACGGTCAACCTGGAGATCGAACTCGGCCTGGAGGCGGTGGAGGAGGAAGTCACGGTGACCGCGTCGCCGATCCTCGACGTCACGAGTTCCAGCGTCAGCACCAGCTTCACGGCGGACTTCATCGAGGATCTGCCGACCGACCGGAACTTCTGGGATCTGGTCGCGGTGTCGCCCGGGATCAGTCAGGCTTCCGAGGGCAGTACTTCGTTGACCGCATTCGGATCGAGCGTGGCCTCGAACTCCTGGCGCATCGACGGCCTGGACACGACCTCCTCGGACACCGGTCGCGCGTTCTGGTGGACGAACCCGGCGATCATCGAGGAGGTGCAGGTGCTGGGGATCGGCGCTCCGGCGGAGTACGGCAGCATGTCGGGGGCCGCGATCAACATCGTGACCAAGTCGGGCACGAATGACTTCAGCGGCACGGTCGACTGGTTCCACATGAACGACGGCCTGACGGAAGAGAACGCCGAGATCGACGGCATCCCGTTCCATCGCGAGGAGTTCGACGACCTGACGGGCACGCTCGGCGGTCCGCTGGCGCGGAACAGGGCGTGGTTCTTCGCCTCCATTCAGTCTACGGACGACGCGTACACCGATCCGGGGGTCGATCCGTCCTTCCCGACCGCCTACCCGACGGTGCGCTCCGACATCAAGATCAACGCGGCGTTCAACGACAGCAACCTGATGGAGGCGAAGTACCACTACGAGGACTACGACTTCGTCTTCGCGGCGCCCAACACGACTCCTGACGCCATCGCCACCGAATTCGGCAACAACCCGGCCTGGGGCCTTCAGTTCCAGTCGGTGCTCACCCCGAACGACTACCTCGAGGTCCTCTACACCGGCTACAGCAGCGACGATAACCTGCTCTCGGCAACGGGCAGCACCGCCGCGCCGTACACGGACTACAGCCCGCCGGACGGCGGCCCGCCCCAGTCCAGCGGCAGCCCCGGCTACACGTACATCTGGCTGCTCGGCAGGGACCAGTTGGACGTCAAGCTGTCCCACCACGCCGATGACCTCCTGGGCGGAGACCACGACTTCAAGTTCGGGATCTCCTACGGTACGGGTCACGGCGATACGCGGACCGGCGGCGGACCGAACGGCGTCTACTTCTACCGCTACGAGTACTACCCGGGTTACCCGTACTACTACCGGGTCTCCGCCCGGCCCTTCTACTACGGCGCCGAAACCGCGGTCGTCTCGGCCTTCGTCGACGACTCGTGGCAGGTGAACTCGAACCTGACGCTGAACGTCGGCGTGCGATACGACAAGCACAACGGCGACATTCCCGACTACGCCGTGCTGGCCCAGGACTGGAGCCCGACCTCGGAGATCATTCCCGGTGTTCAGGACGTGATCGACTGGTCGCTGATCTCTCCGCGCGTCGGCATGGCCTACCAAATCGGCGACCGCCAGGTCCTCCGTGCCTTCTACGGCAAGTTCTACGACGCCGACGTGACCGGCAACTGGTATGCGCCGCCGCCGAATCCGCCCGTCTACGTCACCGAGTCCGGGCCCTCGCTGGACGGCCCGTGGACGTACTCGTCCAGCTTCGAGTACCACGGGAACCTGTTCCATCCCGATCTGCAGGCGCCGGAGACCGACCAGTTCACGCTGGGCTGGGAGCGTCGATTCGGCGACAACTACACCTTCGGGATTCAGGGCGTCTACAAGGAGGCGAAGAACCTGATCGGCTGGGAGATCCTGGACGACGGTGTCTACGAGAACGTTCCGTGGACGAACCCGTTCACGGGCGAAACGGAGCAGTTGTTCAGCATCATCGAACAGCCGACAACGCGCAAGGGCAATGGGCCGGGCCCCGGCTCCAAGGCGCCGGGAAGAAGCTACGACCAGCAGTACGAGGGCGTGGTCCTCTCCTTCAACAGGCGTTACAGCGACGGCTGGAGCTTCCAGTCGTCCTATACCTGGTCCGACTCGACCGGCTTCATTCCGCGGCCGCTGCTTCAGTCCCAGGGGAACCCGTTCTACACGGATACGGACGGCCGCGACCCGAACAACTGGATCAACGCCGACCAGGCACTCCAGAACGACCGCGAGCACGTCCTGCAGTTTCAGGGCAGCTTCGAGTTGCCGTGGAAGCTCCTCGGTACGGCGACCTACAGCTACATGACGGGCAAGCCGTACAACCGCCAACTGAGAGTCGGTCTGGGCAACTCGGCGTCGCCGCTGGCTCAGGGTGGTCAACGCATCATCGCGGTTCCCGCCAGCGACGACACGCGGTTGCCAGACCAGAACAACTTCGATCTCTCCTTTGGCCGCCGCTTCGACGTTGGCCAGGTCCAGCTCAAGCTCGACCTTCAGGTGCTGAACGTCTTCAACGAAGACACTCACGACTGGTGGGACACGCTCCAGGTGCCCGCGGACGAGGTCTACGTGCCCAGCGGCTACCTCTTCCCGCGGCGCGTCATGATCCGCTTCGGGCTCGAGTTCTAGGGAGTCCGTTCGCAGAGTCCGCAACCAGGCGGGTCGCGGATCGGCGTCGCTACCGCCCGTGGTACAGCGTCGCGTCCTCGGTGTGCAGGCCTCGCGGGTCGTCGCGGTTCGACTTGTAGAGGCCGCCCTCGGCGTCGACCAGGTCGTCCCTGAAGATCGCTTCGTCGACGGCGACCTCAGCCGGGCAGGAAACCTCGATCAGGTTGCCCGCCGGGTCGCGGATGAACATCTGCATCGCACCGTCCGGCAGGCGCCGCACCTTGCCCCAGGGTGAGGTGTCGATGGCCTCGAGCTCCCGCATCCGGAAGAAGATCGAGTCGAAATCGTCGACCTGCAGGCAGAGGTGCCCGCGGAAGGACGCCTGGTCCTCCCATTCCGTGACGTGAAGCTGTTGCTCCTCGTTGATCTTGAAGAACTGGGCGGGGAAGTCGAGGTTGAAGGTCGGCAGCGGCTCGAGCCCGAGTTCGTGCTCGTAGAAGGCGCAGGCCCTCTCCAGGTCGTCGACGACGACGGTCGCGTGTTGGATCTGGAGCACCTTGGCCATGCGTGTGTCTCCCTGCGAAGGTCAACGGATCAGTGGCAGCAGTTCCTCGGCCGATTGCCGCGTGAGCATCGTGTAGAACTCGTCGCTCAGCAGGTTGCTGCCGTGGTCCTCGATGAACTTCTTCTGTTCCGGCGTGATGTCGGTGGGTTCCGTTTCGACCGCGTTCGGGTGCCGGTTGGCCGGCGTGCGGTCGATGGAGGCGACGAACTCGACGGTCAGGGCGCCGTCGTAGCCGACCTCGCGTAGCGTCTCGACGATCGCCGACCAGTCCAGGGCCCCCATGCCGGCCGCCATCCGGTTGCTGTCGGCGACGTGGAAGTCGACGAGCCGGCCGCCGGCCTGGCGGATCGAGCCGAGCAGGTCGCGGTCTTCCATGTTCATGTGGAAGGCGTCGAGGCAGACGCCGCAGTCAGGCCCGGTCGCTTCGGCGAGCGCCAGCGCCTGGGCGCAGCGGTTGATGAAGTAGGTCTCGAAGCGGTTGATCGGCTCGATCGCCAGCAGGACGCCCGCGGCCTGAGAGTGCGCGTAGATCTCCCGCATGCTCTCGACCGCCCAACGCCACTCGTTCTCGGGCGTCGAGTCCGGGTCGACCTTGCCCACCGTGCCCGGCACGACGGACAACTCGTGGCCGTCGAGCTCCTTGACCAAGGTGACGCAGTCCTTGACGTACTGGACGGAGCTCGCGCGCTCGGCCTCGTCCTTCGCGATCAGGCTGCGGCCGTCCATCATCAGGGTGACGGAGCCCCAGCAACGGATGCCGTACTGCCGGAGCAGCTCGCGCACTTCCGCCGTGTCGTAGAGCTCCGGCTCGCCGCTGATCTCGAGCGACTCGTAGCCGAACTGCCGCAGGCGCGCGAGCGTCTTCTCCAGCGGCTCGGCGCGCATCCAGTTGTGCATCGACAGGTGCATCGTCATCGACCTCCGGGTTGCCGCGGGAAGATAGCAGGGTCGCGGCGCGGCGCGGCGCGGCGGCGGCGGAGGCGGAGGTACCCGCCAGCCACGGGCTCGGGGAGAGGGTCCCAGGGGACGCTCGCCTTCTGGCAGAGGACGGGAAGGTTGGGCTCGCTGTTGTCGACTGCGCTTCGCGGCGGTGTCGGTTGATGGGAGGACGCCGGGAGGCGCTTGTCTCCGACCCCCTGGGACCCTCTCCCCGAGCCCGTGGCTGGCTGGTCGTCGTCGGCTTGACGGTTCGCCGGGTGTCGGTTCGGGCGACTTTGGCGGAATGACCAAGGATTGACCGATCTTGTGCGTCATACCTAGTGTGACGGTCGTGGCGAGAGCCGTAAGAAGTGAGGAGGAGCTGGTCTGGGCGGCCGCCGGTGGTGATCGTGAGGCCTTTGCGGAGTTCCTGGGTCTGCACTACGAGCGGATCTTCCGGCTCTGCTTCCGGCTGACGGGCCGGCGGGAGGAGGCGGAGGATCTGACGCAGGACATCTGTCTCGCCTTGCCGGGGAAGCTGAGGAGTTTTCGAGGGCAGGCCCGGGTGACGACCTGGCTCTACCGGATCGCCGTGAACGCGGCGCATGACCGGCGTCGACGGACCGCGAGCCAGATGAAGGCGGCGGACGGTTGGGGCGACTGGGAAGTGAACCGGCGAGCGGCGGCAACAGACACAGCGGCGAGCCTGGATTGGCTGCGGCGCTCGATGAGTGAGCTGCCGGGCGACCTCCGAGACACCGTCGCGCTCACGATCGATGGCGAGATGACCCATGCAGAAGCCGCCGCGGTACTCGGAATCTCCGAAGGCACCGTGAGCTGGCGGCTTTCCGAGGTTCGCAAGCGGTTGCGGGCCAGGTGGCAAGAGGAAACAGGACGATGACCGATCCGCTTGACGATCTGAAACGCGCATTCGAGCGCACGACGCCGGAGCCGGATGCCGAGCGACGGAGGGCGAACCTGGCTCGCGCCCAGGAACTCTTCGACCGTGTCCAGGACCCGGAGGTCGAGAGCCGTCGTATCGATGACCGCACCAATACCTGGGCGGCTATCGAACAGGGAGTGCGACGCATGCTGAACGGGCTGACTTCCCGACCTGTCCTGGCCGTAGTCGGTGCTGTGGCCGCGGTTGGGCTGACCGCTCTCCTCGTGACTGCCACGCGGACCGAGACGCCGCCATCCGGCATCGTCGTCGCGGATGCCGGCGTCGAGCCAGAGCCCGTCGTGACACGCGCAGACGACCCTGTAGCGGAACGTCCTACACCTGTGCCGACCGAGGAACCTCGGGCCGTTGGCGATGTCGACCAGCCGGAAAGCCGGCCGGTTCCGACAGAAGAGCCCACTGCCACCGAGACGTCGCTCCGTGAAGTCGGCCTGCCGGCTGATGGCGACGCTTCGGAGGCGGTCGCTACGGCGTTGGACCACCAGGCACCCACCGTTGACCACTTTGAACTTCCGGAAGCGCCGATCCCGGCTCAGGAACCGACTTTCCCCGTTGCCCCAAGGAGGGCTGACCCGACGTCTTTCGACGCAACCATCGCGGAGTTGGAGAGGCAAAGGGAGATTCTGAGGGTTCAGTTGGAGAGTGTGCCCGGTGCAGACAGCAGGGCTGCCGACGCCGCTGTGGCCCGCGAGGGTGAAGTGATGGTCGCTTCCGAGCTGCCTCCGCCCCCGGAAGCGACACCGCCTCGGCCGCGCCCCGCGTACCTTGCGGCGTGGTCCACCGTCGATGTCGTATCCGCCGACTCCGTAGTGCCCTTACCGGCGAACACCGAAGCCTTTGCCAACGAAGATGCCAGGCCGGTCAGGATCGCGAGCGAAGAGCCCGTCTCGACCTTCTCGATCGACGTCGACACGGCGAGCTACTCCGTCGTCCGTTCCTCCCTGACGAACGGCTACCTGCCGGCGCCAGAATCCGTGCGGATCGAAGAACTCATCAACTACTTCCCGTACGCTTATCCGGCGCCCGAGGGGTCCGGCGCGCCGTTCCGGCCGACGGTCACGGTTTCCGGGACGCCGTGGAATGCGGACACGCTGCTGATGCACATCGGCATCCAGGGCCGGCAGCCGGCGACCGACGACCGGCCGCCGCTCAACCTCGTCTTCCTGGTCGACACGTCGGGTTCGATGGACAGGCCGAACAAGCTGCCCCTGCTCGTGCAGTCGTTCCGCCTGATGGTCGGCCAACTCGATCCCGCCGACGAAGTCGGGATCGTCGCCTACGCCGGCAGCGCGGGCCGCGTGCTCGACCCGACACCCGCCGCCGATCGCGGCGCGATCCTGGCGGCGTTCGACCGACTCCACGCGGGCGGTTCGACCGCCGGAGCGGCCGGAATCCAGTTGGCCTACCGGGTTGCCCGGGACATGGCGGCGGAAGGCGAGGTCACGCGAGTCGTTCTGGCGACGGACGGCGACTTCAACGTCGGCATCTCCGACCCCGAGCAGCTCGAGAGCTTCATCGCCCGCCAGCGCGACAGCGGCGTCTACCTTTCGGTGCTCGGCTTCGGCCGGGGCAACCTCGACGACGCGACGATGCAGGCGCTGGCCCAGAACGGCAACGGCCAGGCGGCCTACATCGACACGCTCGCGGAGGCGCAGAAGGTCCTCGTCGACCAACTTGTGGGCACCCTGTTCCCGATCGCGAACGACGTGAAGATCCAGGTCGAGTTCAATCCGGACACGGTGGCCGAGTACCGCCTGATCGGCTACGAGACGCGGGCGCTTCGGCGGGAGGACTTCAACAACGACCGGGTCGACGCAGGCGAGATCGGCGCTGGACACGCGGTCACCGCGATCTACGAGGTGACGCCGGTGGGGTCACCTGCCGTGCTGCACGACGCCCTGCGCTATGCCGGTCGCGCGGCCGAACCGCCGGTGGCGGCCGAAAGGCCGGCAGGGTCCCGGGAACTCGCGTTCCTGCGGCTGCGCTACAAGGAGCCGGGCCGGGCCACCAGCGAACTGATCGAACTGCCGATCGCTCGCGACGTGGGCGAGGCCGGCGCCGATCAGCGGTTCGCCGCCGCGGTCGCCGGGTTCGGTCAGCTCCTGCGAAATGGCGCCTACACTGGCGACTGGACCTGGGCCGACGCGATCGGGCTCGCCGAGGCGAACACTGGTGACGACCGGTTCGGTTACCGCCGTGAGGCGGTGACCCTGATGCGTCTCGCGGAGAGTCTGGCCGAAGCCGAGTAGGTCACTGGGCGCCGAGGAAGCCCCGCAGGCAGCGGGTCACGGCGCCGGGCGCTTCAGCCATCAGCATGTGGCCGGCGTCGGCCACGGTCACGAATCCGGCGCCGCCCCTGTTGCCTGTCGAGCTGCCGCCGCGGATGCGGTCGGCGAGCGCGCGGCCGGCCCTCGGCGGCGTCATCCTGTCCTTCGCCCCGGCGACGACCAGCGTGGGGCAGGTGACGCCCGGGGCGCTCTCGCTTCCCTCCCATTCGTTGCAGGCGGCGAAGTCGCGGTGGAGCACTTCGGGCAGGCAGCGGTCGAGCAGCGCCATCGTCGATCCGAGCATCCACATTCCGGGCGACTCGGCGCCGCCGAAGTGGGCGCCGGTCCCGTGCCCGAAGGCGGCGATGAAGCGATGGGCGTTGAGCGGCCGTTTCAGCGTGTCCGCCAGCAGGCCGGGGTTGACGCGGAGCGTCTCGCCGGCGCCGAGCAGGGCCAGCCGGCTCAGGCGGGCGTTCGGCCGGGACGCCGCGTCGACCGCGATGCAGGCGCCCATCGAGTGGCCAACGAGCGCGATGTCCTTGCTGCCCGCCAGCGCTGCCGCCGCTGCCGCGAAGTCGACGGTCCAGGCGGCGTAGTCGGCGATCGTCGTGATGGCGTCCAGGTCCTCGGACGCGCCGTGGCCGGGCAGGTCGGGCGCGGCGACGTTCCAGCCGTGTTGAGCCAGCGACCGGGCCTGCAGCGCCCATACGGTGTGGTCGCTGCCGGCGCCGTGGAGCAGCAGGGCGAGGGGCAACCCTTCCTGCCAGGCGGAGCCGCCGGTGCCGCAGTACGCCTTGCGGCCCTGGATCTCGAGTTCGGTCATCGGTGTGCGCGCGGTCGACGGGGACGGGTCAGGAGGCCACCGCCCGCGGCCGCTGAGCCCGCCTCTGAGAGCGTTTCAGCGCCCGGTCGAGATCGGCCACGAGGTCCTGGGGATCCTCGAGCCCGACCGACAGCCGCACCATTTCCTGGGTGACGCCCGACTCGGCGAGCTCTTCGGCGGTCATCTGCTGGTGCGTCGTGCTCGCCGGGTGAATGACCAGGCTCTTCGCGTCGCCGACGTTGGCGAGGTGCGACCATAGCTCCAGGCCCTCGATGAAGGCGATCCCCGCCTCGAGTCCGCCGCGAATCCCGAAGGTCAGAAGGGCGCCGCTGCCGTTTGGCAGCAGCTTGCGGGCGAGTTCGTGCTGCGGGTGGCTGGGCAGGTCGGGGTAGCTCACCCACTCGACGGCCTCGTGCTGCTCCAGGAACCCGGCGACCTCCCGAGCGTTTTCCACGTGACGAGCGACCCGGAGCGGCAGGGTTTCCAGTCCCTGAATCAGGTAGAAGGCGGCCTGCGGGTTCAGGCAGGCGCCGAAGTCGCGCAGTCCTTCGAGCCTTGCCTTGAGGATGAAGGCCGGCGGGCCGTAGTGCTCGGCGAAGGCGATGCCGTGGTAGCCCGGGCAGGGCTCGGTCATGATCGGGAAGCGCCCGGAGGCGGCCCAGTCGAACTTGCCGCTGTCGACCAGGACACCGCCCAGGGTGACGCCGTGGCCGCCGATGAACTTCGTCGCCGAGTGCATCACGATGTCCGCGCCGAGATCGATCGGCCTCGACAGGAACGGCGTGCCGAACGTGTTGTCGATCAGCAGCGGTACGCCGATCTCGTGGGCGATCGTGGCGACGGCGGGGATGTCCAGTACGTCGATCCGCGGGTTGCCGATCGTCTCGCCGAAGAACAGCTTCGTGTTCGGACGGGCGGCTCGCCGGAAGTTCGCAGGGTCGGTCGGTTCGACGAACGTCGTCTCGATGCCGAACCGGCGCAGCGTGTGGTTCAGCAGGTTGTGCGTACCGCCGTAGATGGCCGCCGAGGAGACGACGTGGTCGCCGGCGGAGAGGATCGTCGCCGCCGCCAGGTGGAACGCGGACTGCCCGGAAGCGGTGGCCACCGCGCCGACGCCGCCTTCGAGCGCGGCAATTCGCTCCTCGAACACCGCCACCGTCGGGTTGGAGATCCGCGAGTAGATGTGCCCCGCCTCTTCCAGGTTGAACAGTCCGGCCGCGTGGTCCGTGTCCCGGAACACATAGGACGTCGAGTTGTAGACCGGCACGGCGCGCGCTCCCGTGGTCGGGTCGGGCCGCTGGCCGGCGTGAAGGGACAGGGTGTCGAACTTGTAGAACCAGTCGCTGCTCATCGCGTGAGTGTAGCTGTAGCGGCTGCGGCTGGGCGGGCCGACCTGTGGCAGAGTGACGTGCCGAGGGAGTTGAAATGGGAATCGTCGAGGAGTGGCATGAGTGCCTGGACCGGGGGGAGATCCTGCTGCTCGACGGCGGCACCGGGACGGAGCTGGAGCGTCGGGGGGTGCCGATGGACTCGGCGGCGTGGTGCGGGACGGCGGCGCTGGAACACCAGGACGCGATCCGGGATCTGCACGAGGAGTACATCCGTTGCGGTGCGGACGCGATCATCACGAACACGTTCGCAACTCACCGTCCGTTGCTTGAGGCTGCGGGCCTGGGCGACCAGGTCGCGGTGATCGTGCGGCGGGCGGTGGAGGCGGCGCTCGAGGCGCGTGACCGGGCCGGCTGCCCGGGCGTGCTCGTGGCCGGGTCGATGTCGACGATGCCGGCGAACAACATCCAGGGCGGCTACCCGCCGGCCGGCGAGCAGATGGCGGCCTACCGGGAGCAGTGCGTGCTCCTGGCCGAGGCCGGAGTCGATGTGATCGCGCTCGAGATGATGCAGTTCCACGAGCGTGCCCTGATCGCATTCCAGGCCGCGAAGGAGACCGGCCTGCCGGTGTGGCTAGGGGTCAGCGCGCGGAAGGACCCGGAAACCGGTGCGATCACGCCCTTCAACTGGCCCGACGAGTCCTTCGAGGAGTTGCTCGACACGCTGATCCCGCTCGGTCCCTCGATCGTGCACGTGATGCACAGCGAGATCGCGGCTGTTCCCGAAGCGGTGGGGATGGTGCAGGAGCGCTGGGACGGACCGGTCGGCGTCTACCCCGAATCGGGCTACTTCACGATGCCGAACTGGAACTTCGTCGACGTGATCGAGCCGGCCGATCTGCTGGAGGAGGCGCGGGGCTGGGTGGCCGCGGGCGTTCAGATCGTCGGCGGCTGCTGCGGTCTGGGGCCCGAGCACATCCGAGCCCTGGGAGCGCTTCGCGGATCCGGCTGAGGAGGCCGGAACGATCGTGACAGCGGGCGGCGAACCGGATCGGGCCCAGACGGCCTTCGAGCCGCCGCTGCTGGTGCTGGTCTGCCTGGTTCTCGGATTCGGGTTGTCCTGGCTGCTGCCGCTCCGGATCTGGCCGGTCGGGACCAATCGGGCCCTGGTGGTTGCCGGGGTCGCGATCGTGGTCGCCAGCTTCGCCTGGCTGACCTGGTCGGCCCTGACGATGGTTCGCGGTGGTTCCTCCCTGCCGGTGCATCATCCGACCGCGAACCTGGTGATCAGAGGTCCCTACCGGCGGTCCCGCAATCCCATCTATGCGGGCATGGTGCTGGCGTTCCTCGGCCTCGGACTCGCTCGGAGCAGTTGGTGGTTCGTCGCCCTCGCCGTGGCGGTGGCCCTGCTGCTGCGCTGGGGCGTGATTCTGCGCGAGGAGGCCTACCTGGAGCGGAAGTTCGGCGACGAGTACCGGGACTATGCGAAACGCGTCCGGCGCTGGTTGTAGCGCGGCCCGCCGGGTCCTTGCGCCGGCCTCGATGCTGGCGTTGGCCCTTGCCGCCTGCGGACCCGAGCCGGAGGACGCCGCGCCATCGTCGGTCCGGGCGGACGTGGAGCACCTGCTCAGTGGGACATCGAGCGGGCAGCCCCCGGTCATCCTGATCACCATCGACACGCTGCGGGCCGACCGGCTGTCGAGCTACGGCTCGGACCGGGTCGCGACGCCGCACCTGGACCGTCTGGCGACGGAGGGGATTCGCTTCGCCAACGCGTCGTCGACGGTGCCGTTCACGTTGCCTGCGCACAGCTCGATCATGACCGGGCTCTACCCGCCGTCCCATGGGGTGCGCGAGAACGTCGGCTACGTGCTGGCGCCCGAGCTGGTGACCATCGCCGAGCGGTTCCGCGACGCCGGCTACCGGACCGGCGGTTTCGTCAGCGCCTTCGTGCTCGATGCGCGCTGGGGCATCGCCCGCGGCTTCGACACCTACGTAGACGACTTCGACCTCGACGCGATGGCGGGCGCCAACCTGGGGTCGGTCCAGCGGGCAGGTCCGGAGACCATCGCGCACGCGTTGGAATGGCTCGACGGCGTGGGCGGGGAGGAGTCCTTCTTCCTGTGGCTCCACCTGTTCGATCCCCACGATCCGTACGACCCGCCGGAACCGTTCCGGTCCGAGTACCAGGGCCGGCCCTACGACGGCGAGGTCGCCTACACGGATTCCCTGATCGGCGAGTTCCGCACCGCCCTCGAGGAGCGCGGTCTCTTCGATGAATCCGTCCTCGTGCTGACGTCGGACCACGGCGAGGGACTGGGCGACCACGGCGAGAGCTACCACGGCTTCTTCGTCTACGACTCCACCGTCCACGTGCCGCTCATCGTGCGGCTGCCCGGCGGCACGGAGCGCGGCCGGGTGGTCGGCGACGCCGTGAGCCACGTCGACATCGCGCCGACCCTGATCGAGCTGCTGGACCTTGACGGAGCTGGCGCAGGCCAGGGCCGGAGTCTGCTCCCGGACATGCAGGGACTGCCGAATCCTCTTGCCGAACGGAGCGTGTACGCCGAGTCCTTCTACGCGCTCGACCACTACGGCTGGGCGCCGCTTCGCTCGCTGCGCACGGCGGAGCACAAGTACATCGAAGCGCCGGACCCCGAGCTCTACGCCCTGCTCGAAGACCCGGGTGAACTCGCGAACGTCCTCCTCGAAGAGCGCGACCTGTCGCGCCGCCTGCGGGCGGAGGCTCTCGAGTTCGCGGCGGAACTCGATCGGGCGGCCCCGAGTTCCAGCGCGGAACCGGATCTCGACGAGGACACGCTGGCGCAGTTGCGAGCGCTCGGTTACCTCGCCGGCCGGGGCGCCGCCGGCCGGGGGGATTCCGAAAGCCCGCGCGCCGACCCGAAGGACAAGGCGCACCTGCATCGCGCCATCATGCGGGCGCAGAGCGCTTTCGGCGCCGGCGACGAGGACGCGGCCGCGGCCGAGCTGCGGGCGGCGCTGTCGGAGGACGATGGGCTGCTCGACGCGCACCAGCTCCTGGGCACGATCACGCTCCTCGCGGGCGATCCGGAGCCGGCGATCGGCCACTTCCAGAGCGCGCTGGCCCTCGATCCCGAGCACCGGCAGTCCCTGCTCGGCCTCGCCAACGCCTACCGCGAGCTGGGACGCATCGACGAGGCGGTGGTCGGCTACCGCCGGCTGCTCGAAGTCGCGGGTCAGGACGCGAAGGCGACGATGGCGCTGGCGCGGATCCACGTCGACCGCGGCGAGCTGAGCGAAGCGGAGCAGGTGCTGACGGCCGCCGCCGAAGGACGCGAACCGCCAGCAGTCGTCGCGAACAAGCTGGGCGAGGTGATGGCGCTCCTGGGCCGTAGCGGCGACGCGGAGACGAAGTTCCGGCAGGCCATCTCATCGAACCCGGAACTCGGCGAGGCCCATTTCAACCTGGCCGTTCTGCTGGATGAGTCGGGGAGGATGGAGGACGCGGTCACCGCCTACCGGCAGGCCGAGGAACTGCGCCCGCGCGACCATCGGCCCCGGTTCAATCTCGGCCGCCTCTACGGCCGGCAGGGCCGCGCGGACCTCCAGATCGAGGCCTACCGCGGAGCGGTCGAGGCGGCGCCGGACTTCACCGTCGGGTACTTCCACCTGGCGAAGGCCCTGATGGACCACGGGCGGGACCTCAAGGAAGCGGAGAGGTTGGCACGCCGCGGTCTGGAGGGCGAGCCGACCGGTCGGGACGGCGCGCTCGGCTACTTCGTGCTCGCCGACATCCTGAACCGGCTGGGACGGCCGGCCGAGGAGCGGCAGGCGCTGGCCCGCGGACAGGAACTCCTAGCCGGCCGCGAGCGTTGAGGCCACGAGGACCGCCATCTGCTCCGGATCCTCCAGCGGGCCGAGGTGGCCGAGCCCCTCGACCTGGAGAAAGAGCACGTTCGGCAACTCGCTCACGATCGCCTCGGCCCAGTACGCGGGCCCCGGTATGAGCACGGATCCCCGCATCAGGGTCACCGGGCACTCCACCTGGCGGAGCCCGTCCCAGGCACGGTGGTGGGGCCCCATGAGGTAGAGCTGCGCCTCGACGTCGGGGTGGCACTTGATCTCGACCGCGCCGTCCGCCGACGGTGCGAAGCCATGCCGGACGTAGACCTCGAGCGCTTCCGGGTCGAGCAGGGAGTACGGGACCTTTTCGGCGTAGTTGGCGACGGCGGCTTCGTGCGACGCGAAGCGTCTGCGACGACGCCGGGTCCGTTCGACCCAGACGCCGAGGCGGGCGTCGTCGTCCGTGACGCCCGGCGGATAGATGACCGGTTCGTAGCAGACGAGGCCGGCGAACAGGCCCGGCCGCTTGGGCGCGATCATCAGCAGCGCGGCGGCGCCCATCGAGTGGCCGAACCCGAACAGCGGTCGTTCGGCGCCGAGTTCCAGCGCGTCGATCACCGCGACCAGGTCCTCCGCACAGCTCTCCCAGCTGTAGTCGAGGCCGTCCGGCGCGGTCGCGTCGCCATGCCCCCGCACGTCGACGCTGATTCGGCGAAAGCCGTCGAGGTGTTCGAGCATCGGGTCGTAGACCCGCCCGTGGAAGCCGGTGGCGTGACCGGCGATCAGGTCGGGGCCATCGCCGCCGAAGTCGTAGACGGCGAGTTCGACGCCGTCGGTGGACTGGACGCGGTGGACGGAAACCGGTTCGAGCATCGGCCGGGGAAACTAGCAGCATCCGGCACAGGCCATCGTTGCAGAATAGGGCGATGCCGAAGCATGTCGCCAGGTTCAGCCGTGGAAGCCGCCGCTCGGCGGAGAGCATCCGGGTGTGGCGGCTGCAGATCGGCTTCCTGCTGCTGCTCGCGATCACGGCTGTGCAGGTCGTCTGGTGGCTCGTCGACCAGTCCAGGCTGGCGGACCGCATCGCCTCCGACCGCGTCGCCGAGGTCGAACTGGACCGGCAGGCGGCGGAGGGGTCGCTGCGAGCCGGCCAGTCGAGTGAGGAACTCCGCGCTCTCTACCCGCATCTGGAGATCGAAGCCGGGGAGGTGAGGATACGGGCGGCGGCCCGCGCGGCGATCGAACGGGATCGACGCAGCCACCTGAACCAGTATCGCTGGGAGGGGGGCTTCTTTCTCGCGGTGATCGCGGGTGGGGTACTGCTTCTGTGGGGCGTCCTGCGCCGGGAGGCGGATCTCCTGTCCCGGCAGCAGAACTTCCTCGCCGCCGTGTCCCACGAGTTGCGGAGTCCGCTGGCGAGCCTGCGGCTGACGACGGAGACGTTGCTGCTCCGTGATCTGGCGGCGGCGGATCGTCGCGAGTTGCTCGATCGCAACCTGGAGGATCTGAGACGTCTGGAGCGGATGATCGGCAATCTCCTGGAGACGAACCGCCTGGAGCATGCGAAGGTCGAGCCGCGCCGGGAACCGGTCGATCTGGCGGAGGCGGTGTCCCTCGCCTTCGCCGAACTCGGGCACCGGAACGATGGCGGCGACGGCATCGAGATCGAGGTCAGGGTCGAGGACGGCCTCGATCTGCAGGCGGACCCCGTTGGCCTGGGCACGGTGCTGCGGAACCTGATCGGCAACGCGATCGAGTCCGCCCAGGCGGCCGGCACGAGAGTGGAAGTCGTGGCCAGGCGGCTGGACTCGACCGTCGAACTCGAAGTGGCCGACGACGGCGTCGGCTTCGACCCCGCGGACGGCCGTCGCCTGTTCGAGAAGTTCTACCGACCCGGCAGCGAGTTGCGGCGCGACAAGAAGGGCAGCGGGTTGGGGCTCTACCTGGTGCGGAGCTTCGTGACGCTCGAGGGAGGTGAGGTGGAGGCGAGCAGCGAGGGCCCGGGCCGCGGCGCGGTGTTCCGGGTCACATGGCCGATCAGGCGGCAGGCCGCGGGAGCGGCGTCGTGAGACCCGTAGTCGAAGACCAGGTGCGAGTCCTGCTGATCGAGGACGAGGAGAATCTCGCCGCCGGCATCCGCTTCAACCTGGAGGCCGAGGGCCTCGACGTCGACTGGGTTCGCGACGGCGGGCAGGCGCTGGAGCGGGTTCGGGATCCGCGCTACCAGCTCGTGATTCTCGACGTGATGTTGCCGGGCGTGGACGGGTTCACGCTGTGCGAGGAGGCGCGTAGAGCTGGCGTCGATACGCCGGTCCTCTTCCTGACCGCCAAGGCGGAGGTGTCCGACCGGATTCGCGGGCTCGAGGCCGGAGGCGACGACTATCTCGCGAAGCCGTTTCACCTGACGGAGCTCCTGCTGCGGGTGCAGGCGATCCTCCGGCGACGGTCATGGCGTCCCGGCGACGCGGCGGACGCCGTGCGCTTCGGCGGCAACCACTTCGACTTCGTGGCCTTCGCCGGCGCCTCCTGGGACGGTCAGGCGCAGCAGTTGACCCAGAAGGAGGCGATGATCCTCAAGACCCTGGCGGAGCGGGAGGGCGAAGTCGTCTCGCGCGAGGACATCCTGGACCGCGTCTGGGGCTACGAGGCCTTCCCGTCGTCCCGGACGGTCGACAACTTCATCCTCCGGCTGCGCAAGCGCTTCGAACCCGACCCCGAGCGGCCGCGCCACTTCCACACCGTCCGCGGCGTCGGCTACCGGTTCACCGCCGACGCGGACTGAGCCGCGGGCGCTACTCGACTTCGAGGAGCTCGAGCTCGAAGGTGAGGGCCGCGGCGGGCGGGATGGCTGGCGGCGAGCCGTTCGCGCCGTAGGCGAGTTCGGCGGGAATGAAGAGTTCCCACCTGGCGCCCGGCTTCATCAACTGCAACGCCTCTGACCAGCCGGGAATGAAGCCGCTGACGGGGTAGGTGGTCGGCTGGTCGCGGTCGTAGGTGCTGTCGAACACGGTGCCGTCGATCAGGGCGCCGCGATAGTGGACGGTGACCGTCTGGTTCGCCGTGGGGCTGTCGCCGCTGCCCGCGCGGAGTTCCCGGTAGAGGAGACCGGAGTCCGTCTTGACGATGCCCTCTTCCCTGGCCTTCTCGGCGAGGAAAGCGGCGCTCCTGGCGGTGTTCTCCATCATGGCTGCTTGCCGGGCGCGGTCCGCGTGTTCCTGCATCTTCTTGTTGAGTTCTCCCAGAACCGCGTCGATCTCGGCCTCCTCGAGCGCCGCCGTGCCCTCCAGAGAGTCCAGGAATCCGCGGAGCAGCAGGTCCTTGTCGAGGTTCAGGTCCCCGGCATCCAGGTTGCTGCCGATGTTCAGGCCGATCGCGTAGGAGGCCTTCTCGTCCCATGTCTCGGGGGCCGCCGGCGGATCGTCGGCTGCGGCGGTGGCGGTTTCCTGCGCGCAGGCGGGCGCGGCGAGGATGATGGCGAGGAATGGGGCGCTGAACTGCCAGGGGCGGCGTGGTGTCTTCATGGCGCGCATGGTATCCGCAGGACGGGTGGGCCTCGTCCCTTCGCTATCCTCGCCGCGTGCAGCCGCTGCAGTTGATCCTCGTGGCACTGGTGCAGGGGCTGACCGAGTACCTGCCGATCAGTTCGACGGCACACCTCATCCTGCTGCCGCAGCTGTTCGGCTGGCCGGACCAGGGTCTGGCGGTCGACGTGGCGGCGAACACCGGCACGCTGGTGGCCGTTGTCGCGTACTTCCGAAAGGACCTTGCGGTCTACGTGCGGACTCTGTTCCACGGCGGCGAGGCCGGCGACCCCGCTGCAAGGCGAATGATCCCGCTGCTGGTGCTGGCCTCGCTGCCGGTTCTCGTCGTCGGCATCGTGGCGGGCGACTGGATCGCCGGCGACGCCCGCAGCCCGGGCGTGATCGCCTGGGCGACGATCGGCTTCGGCCTGGTGCTCGGCGTCGCGGATCGCTGGGGAGGGCAGGAGCGCCGGCTCGAGCAGGTGAACTGGCGGAATGCCCTGGTGTTCGGGCTGGCACAGGCAGCGGCGCTCGTTCCGGGCGCTTCCCGGGCCGGCGTCGTCATCAGCGCCGGCCGGCTGCTCGGTTTCGACCGCGAGTCGTCGGCCCGCTTCGCCTTCCTGCTGGCGCTGCCGGTGGGGGTCTTCGTCGCCGGCAAGGACAGTCTCGACCTGGTGAGCGGCACGCTGCCGCTGTCCCAACTGCCGTCGCTGCTCCTGGTCGCCGCGCTGTCGGCGGTGGTCGGCTACCTGGTCATCGGCGGCCTGCTCGGCTGGCTCAGACGGCGCAGCCTGCAGGTCTTCGTCGGCTACCGGCTGGCGCTGGGCTCCGTGCTGCTCGTGGTCTTCTAGCCAGCTCGTCCACGACCACGAAAGGCAGCGCAGCGTGACGCGGCGCTGCTGCCTGAACCGCTTGATCGCGCAACCATCGCGAAAAGAGTAGAGGGGTTCGCCCAAATGACACCTTAGGCGGCTAGCCTTCGTGCTCGTGAACTCACTCGTTCCCTTCGATCGAATCCTCGCGTTGCTGCATCGGGCCGCCCTCGACGACGTGCACTGGCCCGCCGCCACCGCCCTGATCGAACATGCCTGTGGCGCCACGGGAAACGCCCTCGCGGTCTGCCAAAGCACCGGCAACGGGGCGCGCGTCCACTTCGCCCGGTTGCTCTACGGCGGCGAGCCTCGACAGGACCTGGCGCACGAGTACTTCGACGTGTACTACGCCCACGACGAAGGGCCGCCCCGCCTCTCGGAGCGGCCCGTCGGCCAACTGGTCAATGTTCCCGACCTGTACACCCAAAGGGAGTTGAGGACGTCGGCGGCGTACAACGAGGGATGGGGCCGCGGCCAAGGCCAGAACGGCTTGATTACGCGCCTCGACTGGGTGGACGGCCTGAGTGTGGTCTGGGCTATCGGCAACCCGATCGCTAGCGGCGGCTGGCAGTCGGATCAGCTCCGGTTGATCGAGTCTCTGCTGCCGCATGTCCGCCACGTGGTTCGGGTTCGTCAGGCGCTGGCCGGCGCCGAGGCGTTGAGCGGGGGGCTGGCCGGTCTGCTGGACAACAGCCGGATCGGCGTCCTGCGCCTGGACCGCCACGGGCGCGTGGTGGCGGCGAACGCCCCCGCCCAGGACATTCTGCGCCGCGGCGAGGGCTTGTCCGACCGGGACGGCGCCCTGCACGCTTCGCTGCCGGCGGATGACGGTCGTCTGCAGCGGCTGCTGAAAGGCGCGCTGCCGGTGTTCGGGAGCGAGACGCCGCCGAGGGGCGGCTCGATCAGGATCCAGCGGTCCTCGCTTCGGTCTCGGCTGGAGCTTCACGTACACGCCATCGACGCCAGGCAGGCGGACTTCGGGGGCCGCCGGGTGGCGGCCCTGGTGCTCGTGGTCGACCCGGAGAACCGCCCGTGCATCGACCCGGTCCGGTTGTCGATGCTGCTCGACCTGTCGCCGTCGGAGGCCCGGGTGTCGGCGCTGCTGGCCGAGGGCCGGCCGGTACGAGAGATCGCCTCGACCGCGGGCGACAAGGAGAGCTACGTCCGCTGGCTTCTGAAGCAGGTCTACAAGAAGCAGGGAGTGTCCGGGCAGGTCGCCCTGGTGCAGCGGGTTCTCACGGCGTACGCGTTTCCCCGGCGCTGACGGCCGGCGACGGTACCCGCGATCGCGGACGCCACGGCGGTTCCGGACGGTTGCCGCCCGTAGCTGCTGTCGCCAGCTGCGTCGCGGTCAGGCGTCGCCGATCCTCGCGGCGATGGCTCCGCCCATCTCCGCCGTGGACACGGCCGGCTGCCCTTCGGCCGCCAGATCGGCGGTACGGAGCCCGTCGTTCAGCACCGCGGCGACCGCCGCCTCGACCTGAGCCGCCTCTGCCTCCAGGTCGAGGCTGTGGCGGAGCAGCATCGCTGCGCTCAGGATGGCGCCGACCGGGTTGGCGATGCCGCGGCCCGCGATGTCGGGCGCGGAGCCGTGGACCGGCTCGTACAGGCCCTGGCGGCCGGAGCCCAGCGACGCCGAGGGCAGCATGCCGAGCGAACCGGCGAGGATCGCCGCCTCGTCGCTCAGGATGTCGCCGAACATGTTGCCGGCGAGGATCACGTCGTAGTCCGCGGGCGAGCGCATCAACTGCATCGCGAAGGCGTCGACGAGGTGGTGGCTGACCTCGACGTCCGGATACGCGCTGGCGACTTCCGTCACGGAACGCCGCCAGAGCCGCATCGAGGCCAGCACGTTCGCCTTGTCGATTGACGCGACCTTGCCGCGGCGTCCCCGCGCCGCCCGCAGCGCGACCCGGGCGACGCGTTCCACCTCGGCGGTGGAGTAGACGAGGGTGTCGTGGGCCACGTCGCCGTCGCCCTGTTCCTGGCGGGGCCCGAAGTAGATGCCGCCGGTCAGTTCGCGCACGAACAGCAGGTCGACGCCGCGCAGCAGTTCGGGCCTGAGCGGCGCGAACTCCATCAGCGACTCGAACACCGGCACCGGGCGCAGGTTGGCGAACAGGCCCATCTCGGCGCGCAGGTCGAGCAGCCCCTGCTCGGGCCGGAGTTCGGCGCTCGGGTCGGACCATTTCGGGCCGCCGACGGCGCCCAGCAGCACCGCGTCGGCCGCCTTGCACGCGGCCAGGGTCGCTGGCGGCAGCGGATCGCTGAAGTCGTCGATCGCGTTGCCGCCCATTGGATGGGACTCGAGCTGGAACTCGTGTCCGCCGAGGTCGGCCACGACCTTCAGGACGCGGGACGCTTCCGCGGTGACTTCGGGTCCTATGCCGTCGCCGGGCAGGAGGACGATGCTCGCCTGCATGGGGAGTCGTTCGCTCAGCCTGATCGGGTGTCGAGCCGCGCCGGGTGGGCGGTCTCGAACGCCTGGATCGCCGGCGCCTGGTTCAGCAGGTAGCCGAGCTGATCCGTGCCGTCGAGCAGGCAGCGGCGGGCGAAGGGGTCGACCTCGAAGTTCGTCTCGCCGCCGGCGGGCAGGCTGAGGGTCTGTGCCTCCAGGTCTATCGTGACCTCGGCGGTCGGGTCCGCGGCGACGGCGTCGAACAGCGACGCGGAGACTTCTTCGGTTACCGGCACGACGAGCAGGCCGTTCTTCAGCGCGTTGCTGCGGAAGATGTCGGCGAAGGAGGTGCTGATGACCGCGCGGAAGCCGTAGCCGACGAGGGCCCAGGGCGCGTGCTCTCGCGAGCTGCCGCAGCCGAAGTTGTCGCCGGCGAGCAGGATTCTGGCGTCTCCGTGCTCGGCGCGGTTCAGTACGAAGTCGGCGATGGGCTCGCCTTCGGGATCGCCGTCCCGGTAGCGCCAGCGGGAGAAGAGGCCGGAGGCGAGGCCGCTGCGGTCGGTGACCTTCAGGTAGGACGCCGGGATGATCTGGTCGGTGTCGACGTTCTGGATCGGCAACGGGGCCATCGTGCCGGTGAAGCGGGTGAGATTCGTGCTCACGACAGGACCTCGCGGACGTCTGTGACGCGACCCGTGATGGCGGAAGCCGCCGCGGTCAGCGGGCTGGCGAGGAAGGTGCGGCCGCCGGCGCCCTGGCGGCCCTCGAAGTTGCGGTTCGAGGTGCTGACGGCGTACTGGCCGGGTGCGAGCTGGTCGCCGTTCATCGCCAGGCACATCGAGCAACCGGCTTCGCGCCACTCCGCGCCGGCGTCGACGAAGACCTGGGCGAGACCGTCCCGTTCGGCCTGTCGCTTGACGGCGTCGGAGCCGGGCACGATGAGCACCCGCAAGCCGTCGGCGACCTTGCGGCCGCGCAGCACGTTCGCCGCGGCCACGAGGTCGCTGTATCGCGAGTTCGTGCAGCTTCCGACGAAGACGACGTCGATCGGCTTGCCCTGCAGCTGCTGGCCGGGTTCGAGGGCCATGTAGTCGAGCGCCTTGCGGAAGGACGCCCGCTTCTCGGGTTCGATGGCGTCGTCTTCAGGAACCGCTCCCGCGATCGGGATCGCCATGCCGGGATTCGTGCCGTACGTGACCATCGGCTCGAGCGCCGAACCGTCGAGGGTCGTGGTCCGGTCGTAGGCCGCCCCGTCGTCGGTCGGCAGCGACCGCCAGTCGTCGACGGCCGCTTCCCAGGCGTCGCCCGCGGGCGCCATCGGGCGGCCTTCCAGGTAGGAGAAGGTGACCTCATCGGGGGCGATCAGGCCGGCGCGGGCGCCGCCCTCGATCGACATGTTGCAGACCGTCATCCGGCCCTCCATGTCGAGGGTGCGGATCGCTTCGCCGGTGTACTCGAATACGTGTCCGGTGCCGCCGCCGATGCCGAGCCTGGCGATCACCGCCAGGATGATGTCCTTGGCGACCACGCCCTCCTGCAGACGGCCGTCGACGCGGACCTCGTACGTCTTCGGCCGGTGCTGGAGCAGGCACTGGGTGGCGAGCACATGGCCGACCTCGCTGGTGCCGATGCCGAAGGCCAGCGCCCCGACCGCGCCGTGGGTGCTGGTGTGGCTGTCGCCGCAGACGACGGTCATGCCGGGCTGGGTGGCGCCGAGTTCGGGGCCGATCACGTGGACGATGCCGCGACGCTCGTCGCCCATCGCGTAGAGGGGGATGCCGTGCCGTTCGCAGTTCGTCGCCAGCTGCTCAAGTTGCGCGGAGCCCTCCGGATCGATTACACGAAGCCGCGCGTCGTCGATCGAGGGATCGGTCGGCGTCGAGTGGTCCATCGTCGCCAGCGTCAGGTCGGGGCGCCGGACGGGGAGGCCCCGTTCGGCCAGCTCGGTGAACGCCTGCGGCGAAGTCACTTCGTGCACCAGGTGCAGGTCGACGTAGAGGGTCGCGGGCAGGCCCTCGGTTTCGGCGGCGACCAGGTGGCGCCGCCAGATCTTCTCGAACAGGGTCCTCGGTTGGTTCATGCGTCTACCGGCTGGGGTCTCGAGACGCGAAGGGTGGCTGGTCCTCCCTCGCCGGCCGTGTACTTCGTGCCCACCGCCGTGAGCATCCGGTTGAGCGCTGCCAGGTAGGCCTTGGCGGAGGCGACGATGACGTCCGTGTCGGCGCCGTAGCCGCCGAAGACGCGGCCTTTTCCGCGTCCCCGGGTCGGGCTCTTGATCCGCACGGTGACCTCGCCCATCGCGTCGATGCCCTCGGTGACGCTGTGGACGTTGTATTCGAGCAGGGTGTTCTCGGCCTCGACCACGGCGTCGATGGCCCGGAAGGTCGCGTCGACGGGTCCGGTGCCGACGCCGGGCGAGATGTACTCGTGACCGTTCGGCCCGCACAGGCGGGCGGTCGCGGTCGGCATTCCCGGCCGGCCGCAGGAGATCTGCAGTTCGGTCAGGGTGAAGATCTCCGTGGGCGCCAGGATCTCCTGGTTCGCCAGCGCCTGCAGGTCAGCATCGGTGATGTCCTTCTTCTGGTCGGCCAGTTGCTTGAAGCGGCGAAAGGCTTCGCCGAGCTCTTCGCGGTTCAGTTCGAAGCCGAGTTCCTCCATGCGCATCCGGAGCGCGTGCTTGCCGGAGTGCTTGCCGAGCACGAGCCTGCTCTGGGTCAGGCCGACCGTCTGAGGGGTCATGATCTCGTAGGTACGCTGATCCTGGAGCATGCCGTGCTGGTGGATGCCCGCCTCGTGAGCGAAGGCGTTCTCGCCGACGATCGCCTTGTTCCGGGGTACCGCGATACCGGTGTAGTGGGCGACCAGGCGGCTCGTCCGCACGAGTTCGGTCGTGTTCAGCCGGGTGCCGACGCCGTAGACCTTGGGCCGGGTATGGAGCGCCATGACGACTTCCTCGAGCGACGTGTTGCCGGCGCGCTCGCCGATGCCGTTGATCGTCACCTCGACCTGCCGCGCGCCGGCTTCGATCGCCGCGAGCGTATTGGCGGTGGCGCAGCCGAGATCGTCGTGGCAGTGCGCGGACCAGATGACGTCTTCGGCGCCTTCGGTGTGCTCCATCAGGTAGCGGAAGAGGTCGCCGTACTCGACCGGCATGTCGTAGCCGACGGTGTCGGGGATGTTCAGCGTCGTGGCGCCTTCCCTGACGGCGAGCGAGAGCACTTCGACCAGGAAGTCCTTGTCGGAGCGGCTGCCGTCCTCGGGACTGAACTCGACGTCGTCGCAGAGGGAACGCGCGTGCGCCACCATGTGGCCGACCTGGCTCAGGACCTGCTCCCGGGTCATGCCCAGCTTGCGCTCCATGTGCAGGTCGGAGGTCGCGATGAAGGCGTGGATGCGCGGCTTCGTGGCATCCCGGACGCCCTCCCATGCCTTGTCGATGTCCTCGCGCCAGCAGCGGGCGAGCCCCGCGACCACGGGCCCGTTCGCCTTGCCAACCTCGCGCGCGATCCGTCGCACGCCTTCGAGATCGTCGGGACTGGCGGCCGGGAAGCCCGCCTCGATGATGTCGACGCCGAGGACTGCGAGCTGGCGGGCCACCTCGAGCTTCTCGGCGCTGGTCATCGTCGCGCCCGGCGACTGCTCGCCGTCACGCAGCGTGGTGTCGAAGATCCGGACCCAGTCTCGGTTCTTGGCCTGTCCTGCCATCGTTACACCTCCTTGGCGTCCAGGAACGGCATCATCCGACGCAGTTCCCGGCCGACCTCCTCGATCGGGTGGCTCCGCTCCCGCTGCCTCCGGGGATCGAAGCGCGGCCGGCCGTTCCTGTTCTCGGCGATCCAGTCGCGGGCGTACGTCCCGTCCTGGATGTCGCTCAGGATCTTGTCCATCACCGCCCGCACGTCCTCCGTGATCATCTGATCGCCGGCGTGGTAGCCGCCGTGCTCGGCGGTATCCGAGACGCTGTACCACATGTAGCCGAGGCCGCCTTCGTACATCAGGTCGACGATCAGCTTCAGCTCGTGCAGGCACTCGAAGTAGGCGACCTCGGGCTGGTAGCCGGCGGCGACCAGCTTCTCGAACCCGGTGCGGACCAGGGCGGAGGCGCCGCCGCAGAGCACGATCTGCTCGCCGAAGAGGTCGGTCTCCGTCTCCTCGGCGAACGTCGTTTCGATCACTCCGGCGCGAGTGCAGCCGATGCCCTTCGCGTAGGCCAGGGCGTCGGCCAGGGCGCCACCGCTGGCGTCGTTCTCGACCGCGACGAGGCCCGGCGTGCCGGCGCCCTCCGTGAACACCTCCCGCACCCTGTGCCCCGGCGCCTTCGGCGCGACCAGGGACACGTCGACTTCCTCCGGCGCTCCGATCTCGCCGTAGCGGACGTTGAACCCGTGCGCGAACATCAGGGTGTTCCCGGGCTCGAGATTCGGGGCGAGGTCCTGCTCGTAGAGTTCGGCCTGCACCGTGTCGGGCGCAAGGACCATGATCATCTGCGCCCGCGCGGCCGCGGCCGCGTTGCCGAGCACCTCGAGCCCGTCGGCTTCGGCCTTGGCGGCGCTGCCGCTGCCTTCACGCAGGCCGACGACGACGTCCACGCCGCTGTCGCGCAGGTTCAGCGCGTGGGCGTGGCCCTGGCTGCCGTAGCCGATCACCGCGACGGTGCGGCCGTCGAGCCGGGAAAGGTCCGCGTCGTCGTCGTAGTAGAGCTTCGCCATCTGGTTGGGTTCCTCGTCTGGTGATTCGAGCGGAGGCGCTCAGAGCACGCTGCTGCGCGCCGCGGCGCGGCTGCGGTTGGGCTTGAAGCCTTCGTCCTTCAGGGTGTGGCCGCCGCGCCCCAGCGCGATCATGCCGGTGCGCACCATCTCGACGATGCCGAACGGACGCACGAGTTCGGTGAAGTTCTCGAGTTTCTCTTCCTCGCCGGTGATCTCCACGATCAGGCTTTCGGCGGAGACGTCGATGATCCGGGCGCGGAAGATGTCGCAGAGCTGGATCACCTCCCGCCGGTTGTCGGAGGTCGCCCGGACCTTTACCAGAGCCATCTCCCTCACCACGGAGGGCTGACTGTGGAGGTGGTCGACGTGGACGACGTCGACCAGCTTGTACAGGTTCTTGACCAGGCGGTCCGCCTCCGCGCTGTCGGACTCCATGACGATCGTCATACGGGACATTTCGTCACGCTGGGTGCGGCCGACGGACAGGCTGTCGATGTTGAAGCTGCGCCGCCGGAACAGGTTCGCCACGCGGGCCAGGACCCCGGGGCGATTCTCGACCAGCGCGGCCAGGATGTGTTTCGCCATTTCGCCGTTCCTCGGGAACCGGTCGATCTCAGACCCCGAACCGGGAACCCAGGGCCGCCGCGGCCGCGGGCGCCTCCGCCTCGGTCGTCTCCGCTTCCGTGATCTCCGCCGCTGCCGCCCGCTCCCGCTGCTGCCGCTCGAACTCCGCCGGGGTGGGCCGGCGGATCATGTCGTCGAGGTCGGCGCCTGCCGGCACCATGGGGAAGACGATCTCTTCCTTCTCGACGACGAAGTCGATCAGGGTCGGTCCGGCTGTCTGCGCGCGCGAGGCGTTGACCGCCTCTTCGATCTGGCCGCGCTCGGTGACGCGAACGGTCGGGATGCCGTAGGCCTCCGCGAGCTTGCAGAAGTCCGGGTTGACCATCGGCGTCTGGTTGTAGCGCTCCTCGTAGAAGAACTCCTGCCACTGGCGGACCATGCCGAGGAAGCCGTTGTTGATGATCGCGATGTGGACGTTGACCCGCTCCTGGACCGCGGTGGCGAGTTCCATCATCGTCATCTGGAAGCCGCCGTCGCCAACGATGGCCCACACTTCCTGGTCGGGGCGGGACATCTTGGCGCCGATCGCCGCCGGCAGGCCGAAGCCCATCGTTCCGAGGCCGCCGCTGGTGATCAGGCTGTGCGGCCGTTCGTGCTGGTAGTACTGGGCCTCCCACATCTGGTGCTGGCCGACATCGGTGACGGTGATGGCTCCGCCCGCGGTGAACTCGAAGAGATCGCGGATGACCTGGGCGCCGAGCAGCTTGCCTTCGGGCACCGCCGGGTGCTGGGGCGCCTCGGCCGGCCGCACGATCTCACGCAGCTCGGAATCGGCCCGCCACTCGGCGATCCGGTCGAACCAGGCCTCGTTCGGCCGCCGCTCGACCCGGTCGAGCAACTGCCGCAGGACCTCGCCGAGGTCGCCGACGATGCCGACGTCGACGGTCACGTTCTTGTTGATCTCGGAGGGGTCGATGTCGACGTGAATCTTGCGCGAGTCCCGGGCGTAGGTCGCCAGGTTGCCGGTCACCCGGTCGTCGAAGCGCATGCCCAGGGCGATCAGCAGGTCGGCCTGCTGAATCGCGTGGTTCACCTCGGCGCCGCCGTGCATTCCCATCATTCCGAGGCAGAGCGGGTGCTGCTCGGAAATCGCGCCCTTGCCGAGCAGGGTCAGGGCGATTGGAATCTGCGCCTTCTCCGCCAGTTGCGCGAGCTCCTCGTTGGCGCCCGCCATCGAGATGCCGTGCCCGGCCAGGATGATCGGCCGCTCCGACTCGCGGATCAACTCCAGGGCCGCGGCGACCTGGCGCGCCCTTGCCGTCTTCGGCGGGCTGTAGCCGGCGAGTTGAATCGGCTCCGTCGGGTAGACGAACTCGGCTTCCTGGATCTGGACGTCCTTGGGAATGTCGACCAGCACCGGTCCGGGCCGCCCGGTGCGGGCGATATGAAACGCCTCACGCATGACCTCGGGCAGTTCGTCGATGCTCGTCACCAGGTAGTTGTGCTTGGTGATCGGGAGGGTGATGCCGGTGACGTCCGTCTCCTGGAAGGCGTCGCTGCCGATGGCGCCGGTGGGAACCTGTCCGGTGATGCAGACGATGGGAGACGAGTCCATCATGGCCGTGGCGATGCCGGTGACGAGGTTCGTCGCACCGGGGCCGCTGGTCGCCATCGCCACGCCGACCTTGCCGGTGGCGCGGGCGTAGCCGTCGGCCATGTGCGACGCGCCCTGTTCGTGGCGGGTCAGCACATGGTGGAGCTGCGGGTACTTGGTCAGCGCGTCGTAGGTGGGCAGGATGGCCCCGCCCGGGTAGCCGAAGACGATGTCGACCCCCTCGTGCAGCAGGCATTCGCACACGATCTCGGCGCCGGTCAGCACGACGGCGTCGGCGCCCCCATCCGGCGGGTTCACTGCCTCCGGGCTCACTGCCTCTCGGTTCGTTGCGGCGTCTTCGTCGCTCATCTCGGCCTCCTCGTTCAGCCGGCCAGGGGCTTCGCGGCCTCCTGCAGCCGGGGTACCTGGGTGAGCCAGTTGTGGCGGTCGGGGAGGCGGCCCTCGACCAGCCCGAAGAACTCCTCCTGGAGGTGGTGCGTGATTTCGCCGCGCGTGCCGCTGCCGATCGGGATCCGGTCCACGGAGCGCACCGGGCTCACTTCGGCCGCCGTGCCGGTCATGAACAGCTCGTCGGCGAGATAGAGCTCTTCACGGGCGATCGGCTGGAAGCGGACGTCGTACTTGAGATCCCGGGCGATCGTGATGACCGAGTCCCTGGTGATGCCGCCCAGGATCGAGTTGTAGAGCGGCGGCGTGTAGATCACACCGTCCCTGATCAGGAAGAGGTTCTCGCCGGCGCCCTCGCAGACCAGGCCGCGGTCGTCGAGCATGATGCCCTCCGCGTAGCCGTGCTCGCGCGCCTCGATGGACACGAACTGGTTCGTCACATACTGTCCGCTGATCTTGCCCAGCGGCACGGCCGTGTTCGAGTTGAAGCGCCGCCAGGAACTGATCGCGGCGTCCACGCCCTGTTCGATCGCCTCCTCGCCGAGGTAGCGCCCCCAGCGGACCGCGTAGATGGCCAGTCTCGAACTGCAGGAGGTCGGGTTGAGGCCCATCTCCTCGTTGCCCCGGTAGATCAGCGGCCGGATGTAGCACGACTCGAGACGGTTGCGGCCCACCGCCTCGATGCAAAGCTCCTCGACCTGGTCCTGCGTGTAGCCGGGTTCCATGCGCATGATCCTGCAACTGTCGAACAGGCGCCGGATGTGCGGGCCGAGGCGGAAGATCGCCGTCGTCTCGCCCGTGTCGTAGGCGCGAATGCCCTCGAACACCGACGAGCCGTAGTGCAGGCCGTGGGTGGTGAGGTGGACGGTCGCCTCGTCCCAGGGTTTCCACTGGTCGTCGATCCAGATCCAGTCCGATCGTTCTATGGGCATGCGGTTACTCCACTGGCGCCGAACCAAAAAAGCCCCCAGGCGTTGCTGGGGGCTTGAAGTCGCTCAGTTTCCTGTTGGTGCGCCTAGTTAGCCCCCTGGGTCACAAGGACCAGGACCAGAATCAGCAGCAGAAGGACGGCGGGGGTAGTCATGGCGTAAGGATTCTGTTGATCTACCGGGCGGCAGGTCGTGCGAGGGAGCGTAGGAGAGGACGGGAGCGGCTGTCAAGGGGCCTGTTCGAGCAGCAACCGGCGGATTCTGCCGCTCACGTCTTCGTGAGTCGCGTCGTTCACGAACAGGCAGTAGAGCAGGCCGTCACGGTCCGGGAAGAAGTTCAGGTCGGCGAAGAAGAAGCCGTTGCCGCCGTTGTGTCCGATCATCCGCTCGCCGTTCGGGAGGCGGAAAGTGACCCATCCGTAGCCGTAGAAGGAGTCGCCGTAGCCTTCGTCAACGTGTTCGCCGAACAGGGCGTCGAGCGACTCGGCCGACAGCACTTCGCCTTGGCGGAGAGCCCTGATCCAGCGCGCCATGTCTTCGACGGTGGAGTGAATGCCGCCGTTGCCCACGAGGTGCCAGGAGAAGCCGTCGTCGTGGCTCTGCATGTCGATGACCCGGCCGAAGCGCCGGCCGTCCCGGTAGCCGGCGGCGACGTGTGCTCCGGACCAGTCGGCCAGCCGATAGCCGGTGTGATGCATGCCCAGCGGATCGAAGAACTCCCGCCGGAGGAACTCCTCGTAGCCCATGCCGGAGACGTCTTCGACGATCGCGGCGAGCAGCGAGTAGCCCGTGTTGGAGTAGTCGTGGCGTTCGCCCGGTGGGTGGCGCAACTCGGTGCGCCAGACCTCTTCCAGGTAGCCGTCGCGGTCGATGTAGTCCTCGTCCGAACCCAGCGCCGGCGGCAGGCCGGCCGTGTGGGTGAGGAGCAGGTGGATCGTGATCTCCCGCTTGTCGGCCGGCGCTTCAGGGTAGAACCGGCCGACCGGATCGCCGACGCTCAGGCGGCCCTGTTCCTGGAGCTTGAGGATCGCCGCGCCGGTGAATTGCTTGGTGATCGAGCCGATCGTCGACACGGTCTCCGGCCCGAAGGGGACGCCGGCCTCCCGGTCCGCCAGGCCGTAGCCGGCCAGGTGAATCACCTCGTCGCCACGGGCCACGAGCACGCTGCCGGCGAAACCCTCCGCGGCTTCCTCGTGCAGGAGGTCGTCGAGTTCGTCCAGGCGTGACCGGGACTCGCCGGGCGCGTCGTCGAGGCCGGTGGTGTCGGCCGCCGGCGGAGGGGCGCAGGCGGCGGCGAATCCGATTGCTGCCGCCAGCAGCGCTCGACGTCTCGTCATCAACTTCAGGATCATGGCCGTGCGTACGTGGTCGACGCCTCGAAAGCCTAGCCCGGATATCTCACCGGGGATTTGAGATCGGGTCTCTTCCGGCGGATAATCCAAGTATTCACAAGGACTTGGGAGATCCACAGGAGAGAGACCCGTGAAGACAGAGTGTACTTCGTCGCAGCTCGAGTTTGGCT
>JAJDUI010000018.1 GCA_022826745.1 Thermoanaerobaculia bacterium
AGCCAAACTCGAGCTGCGACGAAGTACACTCTGTCTTCACGGGTCTCTCTCCTGTGGATCTCCCAAGTCCTTGTGAATACTTGGATTATCCGCCGGAAGAGACCCGATCTCAAATCCCCGGTGAGATATCCGGGCTAGCCCTAAGCCGTAGCAGGAGCCGACGACGCCGAGGACGATCCCTGGCGGCGCTTCACGGCGCGCACCGCGGAGAGACTCTCGAGAGACTCCTGCAGCCGGTTCAGGTGCTTTCGGTTGCGCACGTCGACGACGACGTCGATCGCCGCCTCGCCGGCGCCGCGGCTGTGGCTCTCGATGTGGCGGATGTTGCTGCCCTGCTTGGCGATCGCCTCGGTCACCCGGGCCAGCACCCCGGGGCGGTCGCGGGTCTCGATGACCAGGGTGACCGCGAACATCGCGTCGTTGCGGCGCGCCCACTCGACCCGGATCTCGCGCTCCGGGTGATACAGCAGGTTCTGCACGTTGGGGCAGTCGACCGAGTGCACCGACACGCCGCGGCCGCGGGTCACGAAACCGATGATGTCCTCGCCCGGCAACGGGCTGCAGCAACCGGCGAAGAAGGCGAGCATGTCGTCCTCGCCCCTGACGATCAGCTTCGCCTGGTCGCGCGGCATCACCTTGCTCACGGCCCGGCGCAGGCGGCCGGGCTCCTGGTCGCGGTGGCGAAGCCGCTCTGGCGGCAGCACCGCGCGCAGCACCGGCTTGACCGATCCGCGGCCGAAGCCGAGCCGGCTGAACAGCTCGTCGACGCCGGAGTAGCCCTCGGCGGCGATGAAGTCCGCCATCTCCTTCGACTCGAAGATCCGGCGCGGGCTGACCCGGTAGCGGCGCAGCTCGCTGGCCAGCAGCGTGCGGCCGATCTCGATCGCCCGCTTCTTCTGCTCCGCGTTGATCCAGTGGCGGATCTTGCTGCGCGCCTTCGGCGTGGCGACGATGTTCAGCCAGTCCCGGCTGGGCTCCCGGTTCGGGTTCGTCGTGATCTCGACGATGTCGCCGTTCTTCAGTCCGGTCCGCAACGGCACGAGCCGGCCGTTGACCCGCGCGCCGCTGCAGTGGTGGCCGAGCTCGGTGTGGATCCGGTAGGCGAAGTCGAGCGTCGTCGCGCCGCGTGGAAAGGAGAGCACATCGCCCTTCGGCGTGAACACGTACACCTCGTCCGGATACAGGTCTATCTTCAGCGCGCTCATGAAGGTGCGCGGATCGGGCGTCTCCTGCTGCCACTCCAGCAGTTGCCGCAGCCAGACGATGCTGGCGTCGTTCTCGTCCGTGTCGAGCTGGCCTTCCTTGTAGCGCCAGTGGGCGGCGACGCCCTCCTCGGCCAGCAGGTCCATCGCCCGGGTCCGGATCTGGACCTCGAAGGGCTGCCCCCCGCGGCCAACCACCGTCGTGTGCAGCGACTGGTAGAGGTTCGGCTTCGGCATCGCGATGTAGTCCTTGAACCGCCCCGGGATCGGATGCCAGAGCTGGTGGACGACGCCGAGCGCGGCGTACGTGTCCTTCACGTCGACGGTGATGATCCGGAACGCCAGGAAGTCATACAGCTCCGGGAGGTCGATCTGGCGTTGCTGCAGCTTCCGGTAGATCGAGTAGTAGCCCTTGACCCGGTAGCTGATCTCGCCCTCGATGTCCGTCTTGCGCAACGCCTCCCGCAGCCGCTCGGCGATCCGCTCCGTCGTTCGCCGCGCCCCCTTGATCCGCTCGTCGAGCTGCTTGCGGAGGTCCCCGTACTGGTGCGGGTGCATGTGCTGAAACGCCAGGTCCTCGAGCAGCCACTGGATCCGCGACATGCCCAGGCGGTGCGCCAGCGGCGCGTAGATCTCGAGCGTCTCCCGCGAGATGCGCTTCCGTTTCTCCGTCTCCAGGTGCCCCAGGGTCAGCATGTTGTGGAGCCGGTCGACCAGCTTGACGACGATCACCCGCAGATCGCGCGCGGAGGCCAGGATCAGCTTGCGGAAGCTCTCGGCCTGCACTTCGTCGCTGTGGACGTACTCGTGACGGCCGATCTTCGACACGCCGTCCACCAGGTCCGCGATCTCGGACCCGAACCGGGAAGCCAGGTCCTTCTTCGTCGCCCCGGTGTCCTCCAGCACGTCGTGCAGGAGGCCGACCGCGACGCTGGTCTGGTCGAACTTGAGTTCGGCCAGCATGTGGGCGACGCCCAGCGGATGGCTGATGTAGGGCTTTCCCGACCGCCGCACCTGGCCTCGGTGGGCCAGTTCGGCGAAGTCGACCACGCCGCGCAGCCAGCCCTCGTCGCAGGCGCGCTCGTTCTCCTGGAGGCGGCTCAGGACATCGTCGATCCCCACGTCCCCAGGCTCGCGCAGCGGCGCCGGATCCCGGGGTCGTTCAGCAGCCTGAGCCATCTCCCCCTACCTACGCGGCCGCTGCCCTCTTCTCTCGTCGGGCGCGGCCGAAGGTGGTTTCCCAGATCAGGACGATCGGGCTCGCGACGTAGATCGACGAGTAGGTGCCGACGAGCACGCCGACGAGGAGCAGGAAGGAGAAGCCGCGGATCACGTCGCCGCCGAGGACGAACAGGCAGCCGACGGCGAGCAGCGTCGTCCCGGAGGTCAGCGCGGTGCGCGACAGGGTCTGGTTCAGGCTCCGGTTCAGGACGTCGACCAGGGACTCGCGGCGGTTCCGCCGCAGGTTCTCGCGCACCCGGTCGAAGACGACGACGGAGTCGTTGACCGAGTAGCCGATGACCGTCAGGAAGGCGGCTATCGTGGTCAGGTTGAACTCGTAGCCCGCGAAGGCGAACAGGCCCAGGCAGACGGCGACGTCGTGGGCGAGGGCGACCAGGGCGCCGATCCCGAAGCGCAGCTCGAACCGGAACCAGATGTAGGTCAGGATGCCGGCCAGGGAGAAGGCGATCGCCAGCAGGCCCTTGCGCCGCAGTTCGCCGCCGATCTGCGGCAGCACGCTGTCGCTCGACTGGACCGCGAAGTGGCCGAAGGTGGCGCCGTCCCTGATCACCGCCAGGGCCTCGGCGCTGAGCGCTTCGCCCGGCTGTATCTCGGACCAGTCGCGGATCAACCCTCCGGTCCGGCGCAGAGCCATGACCTCGGCCGCCGCTTCCCGGTAGTGCTCCCGGGCGCCGATGTCGTCACCCGTCGCCCGCATGCCGTCCGGATCGGCGCCGAGCAGCATCGAGGCGAGCCCCTCGGTACCCTGCCGGTTCAGGTCGAAGCCGCTGATGTCGCTGTTGTAGCGCCGCTGCAGCACCTCCTCGACCCGGGAGGCGCTGCTCCGCTGTTCCTCGTCATCGGCGACCGGGGTCTTCAGGATGATCGAGTTGTCCCCCTCCTCGCCGAACGCCTGGATCGAGGCGTTCTCGATCCCCGCCTCCTGCAGCAGCCCGCGAAGTTCCTGGACGTCGGGCGGCTCGTCGAACTGCACGATCATCTGGGTGCCGCCGGCGAAGTCGATGCCCAGGTTCAACTGGCGGCTGAAGATGAAGCCGAGCGCCGCGATGACCACCACCGTGGACAGGCTCAGGCACACGCGCCGCGCGCGCATGAAATTGAAACTCGTGTTGCGGAAGAACTCCATCGACGTAGCCCCTCAGATCGACAGACGCTCGACGCGGCTCGAGCGTGACAGGAGCAGGTCGAACAGCAAGCGGCTGTTGAAGACGGCCGTGAACACCGAAGCCAGGATGCCCACCGTCAGCGTCACCGCGAAGCCGCGGATCGCGCCGGTGCCGAAGTTGATCAGGAAGATGGCCGCGATCAGGGTCGTGAGGTTCGCGTCGAGGATCGACGACCACGCCTTGCCGAAGCCGGAGACGACGGCCGCCTTGACCGTGCGGCCGTTGCGCAGTTCCTCGCGGATCCGCTCGAACACGAGGACGTTCGCGTCCACCGCCATGCCGATCGTCAGGATCAGGCCGGCGATGCCCGGCAGGGTAAGGGCGGCGCCGAAGTAGGCGAGGACGCCGAACACGAGCACGAAGTTGAGCCCCAGCGCCACCATCGCGTTGATGCCCGAGCCCCGGTAGACGACCAGCATCGCCAGGATCACCAGCACGATGCCGAAGAGGAAGGCGCGGGTGCCCTGGTCGATCGAGTCCTGCCCGAGCGACGGGCCGACCGCCTGCTGCTGCAGGTAGTTGATGCCAGCGGGCAGGGCGCCCGAGCGCAGCACGGTCGCCAGGTCCTCGACCTCCTGCTGGGTGAACGCGCCGCGGATGATCCCGGAGTCGGAGATCCGCCCTTCGATGACCGGCGCCGACTGGACCTTGCCGTCCAGCACGATCGCCAGCGGCCGGCCGATGTTCGCGCCGGTCCAGTCCTCGAAGATCTGGGCGCCCTCATGGGTGAGCGAGAAGTTGACCACCGGCTCCTGGAACTGTCCGATGCCGGCGCGCGCCGTCTTCAGGTCGCGGCCGGTGATCACGGGACGGCGCTCGAGCGCGTAGTAGACCTGCCCGAGCACGTTGCCGTCCTCGTCCCGCTGGTCCTGGGCGGCGATCTCCAGGTCCTCGGGCAGGGTGCCGCCGTAGCGGTCGAGGATCTCCTGGCGGTCGAACGCCGCGCCCCCGCTCTCGGGGTACACCGCGAGCCGGAACTCGAGGAAGGCGGTGTTCTTGATCAGGTTCTTCACCCGCTCCGGATCGTCGACGCCCGGAAGCTGAACGACCAGCCGGTTGCTGCCCAGGCCCTGGCGCTGGATCACCGGCTCGGCGACCCCGAACTCGTCGACGCGGTTGCGGATCGTCTGCAGGGCCTGGTCGATCGCCTGCTCGCGGATCGTGTTCACCTCGTCCGGCCGGCGCTCGAAGATCACCTCCTCGCCACTGCGCCGCCAGGTCCAGTACGGCACGTTCTCCTCGATGATCGTGGGCAACAGGCCGTCCTGGTCGGGCGGCAGGCCCGAGAGCCGGAACCGGATCGGGGTTTCCGTGACCGCGCTCGTTCCCTCGACCCCCTTCTCGGCGAGTTCCTGGACCAGGCTGTCGATGTCCTTCTGCGCCTCGGCCCGCAACGCGTCGTCGGTCAGCACCTCGAGCAGCAGGTGGATGCCGCCGCGGAGATCGAGGCCCAGGTTGATCGAGTCGGCGAGCGGAAAGGCCGAGAACGCGCAGGCCGAGACGACCCCGACGACGACCAGACCCCGCCAGAGCAGGTTCCGGTTCATGACTGCGTCTCCTCGGCCAGGCCGGTGATCGACGACTTCGTCACCTTCACCCTGACCCCGTCAGCGATCTGCAGGATGACGGTGGTCGGCTCGGTCGAAACGACGTCGCCGAAGACGCCGCCCTGCGTGACAACGCGGTCGCCCTTCTTCAGCGCCTCCACCGTCGCCTGCAGTTGCTTGCGCCGCCGCCGCTCCGGAGCGATCAGAAGGAAGTAGAAGATGGCGCCGATCAGGATGAGCGGCAGAAACTGAATGAGACCCGAGGGCCCGCCCCCCGTGGCCACAAACAGTGCGAAATCAGGAATCATCTCTGGTGCTCCCAGCGGAGTGCTTGGCTAACGGCGGACCGACCGGTCGCGGCCCGCACCGCAAAGGCGTACCCTATCGCCGTTCGGCCTCCGGTTGCCCCTCCGGGCCGACTCCCGGCGCCCGCGCCGCCGCGAAGGCGGCCAGTTCGCCGCCGGCGATCGCCCGCCGCAGCCCGGTCATGAAGTCGAGGTAGAAGCTCACGTTGTGCTCGGTCGCCAGGACCTTGCCGGTGATCTCGCCGCAACGGAACAGATGGTGCAGGAAGGCCCGGCTGTGCCGGCGACAGACCCGGCAGCCGCAGGCCGGGTCCACGGGACCCGAGTCCTCCCGGTAGCGCGCCTTCTTGATCCGGACGATGCCGGTGGACGAGAACAGCGTGCCGTGGCGGGCGTTGCGCGAAGGCAGCACGCAGTCGAAGAGATCGACGCCGAGGCCCACCGCGTGGAGGATGTCCGACGGAAGGCCGAGGCCCATCAGGTAGCGGGGCCGATCCTCCGGCAGCCCCGGCGCGACCCAGGATGTCGCCCGCCGGCCCAGTTCGCGTGCTTCGCCGACGCTGACGCCGCCGATCGCGTAGCCGTCGAAGGGCAGGGCGGCGAGGTCCTCCGCCGCCGCGATACGCAGGCCCTCGAAGAAGCTCCCCTGCACGATGCCGAACAGGCCCGCCGCGGCTGAGCCTCCGGCCGCTCCCCAGCGGTCCAGGGAGCGCCTGGCCCAGAGGTTCGTCCGCCGCAGCGCCTCGGCCGCCGCCTCCCGGTCCACCGGCCACGGCGGGCACTCGTCGAGCACCATCGCCGCGTCGACGCCCACCTGTTCCTGGAACTCCACCACCCGCTCGGGCGTCAACTCGACCGTGCTGCCGTCGTGGGGGCTCCGGAAGGTGACGCCCAGGTCGTCGACCCGCCGCAGCCCGGCCAGGCTGAACACCTGGTAGCCGCCGCTGTCCATCGCCAGCGGGCCGTCCCAGCCGATGAACTCGTGCAGGCCGCCCAGACCGGTGATCCGCTCCGCGCCAACGCGCTCCAGCAGGTGGAAGAGGTTCGTCATCAGGATCTGCGCGCCGGAGGCCAGAAGGCGGTCGTGGCCCATGCCCTTCACGGCGCCGAGGGTGCCGACCGGCATGAAGGCGGGGGTCTCCACCTCGCCGTGCGGGGTGCCCAGACGCCCCAGCCGGGCGAGTCCGTCCCTCCGCTCGACGCGGAACCGAAGCCGGCCGGCGCCGGCCGGCGCTTCCGCCGCAGCCTGCTCACCCACCGGTCGCGCTACCGCTTGAGGTCGATCTTCGTCACCTCGACGTCGTCCGGCAGGGTGAGGATGAACTCTTCATCGTCGATCGGCTCGTTCACGACCACGTCCTCGAGCTCGATCAGCATCTCGTCCCCGCTGGCGCCCACCACCTTGAAGCGCCGGGGCAGGAAGGTCCCGGGATCGATCCAGATGTCGATCGTCTTCGCGTACTTCTCCACCCGCTTGTAGTCCGCCGTCAGGTGCAGGAAGTACGGCGCCCCCGCCTCCTCGGGAAACTCCACCTGGACCGTGAAGTACTTCATCAGCGTCTCGAGACTGCCGGCCGGACCCAGATAGGTGAACACCTGCTCCGAGAGGCGGCCGACCTCGGCCACCTTCGCCGTGCGAAGGTCGGGGTACCAGGTCGTCGCCACGTCGCCCCGCACGACCATCACGGTCGGGTTCGGCTCCTCGAGCTCCCAGCGGAGCTCCTCCGGCGGCCGGTAGCGGAACCAGCCCCGACTCGTCTCCGGCTCCAGCAACAACTCGCTCGTCACGTGCTGCACCAGGCGCGCCTCGAGCGTCTCGATCCGGTTCTGTTCGTACTTCACCCGCTCCACCAGCAGGCTCATCCGTTCGCGGAGGCCGATGCTCACATCGGTCGGATCAGGGGCGGGGACCGGCGGATCCGGCGCCTGGGCCTGCAGCCGTGGGGCCGCGACGACGGCCAGGAACGCCAGGAACAGCGCGCCCCGCTTCGACGCCCTGCTACTGGAGATGGGATCCGTCATTGTGTTGGCCGGAGCCGGTCGTAGAGTACCAATCAGCGAGCCTCCGCAGATGAACACGTCACCCCACCTCGCCTTCCGCGATCCCGTCCACGGCTTCATCGAGGCCGACGAGCTCGAAGCGGCGCTGATCCGCACCAGACCGATGCAGCGCCTGAGACAGGTCCGCCAACTCGGCCTGACACACCTCGTATTCCCCGGCGCCGAGCACAGCCGCTTCGGCCACGCCCTCGGCGCGATGCACCTCGCCGGCCGCGTCTACGACACCCTGGCGCGGGCCGACGGGATGCCGCTCGATCCCGGGCCGCGGGCCCGCGGCCGGCGCCTGGTCCGGGCCGCCGCCCTGCTCCACGACCTCGGTCACGCCCCGTTCAGCCACTGGGCCGAGGACCTGTTCGAGGAAGGGATCGACCACGAGGAGATGAGCCGCCGCCTGCTCGCCGGCGACGAGATCCGCGAAGTCTTCGAGCGCTTCGGCGACGGCGTCGAAGGCTCCGACGTGATCCGGCTGCTCGGCGACCGGCTCGACGGACCCGAGCAGCTTCTGTCGCCCGTCGTGAGCGGCGAACTCGACGTGGACAAGATGGACTACCTGCTGCGCGACTCCCTCTTCTGCGGCGTGCGCTACGGCAACTTCGACCTCGACCAGGTCCTCTCGACCGTTCGCCCCCTGGTCGACGACACGACCGGCGAGCACCGGCTGGGCATCGACGCCGAGGGCCTGCACGCGGTCGAGAGCCTGATCCTGGCCCGCTACTACATGTTCACGCAGGTCTACTTCCACGTCACCGGCAAGGCCCTGGAGCTCCACCTGAACGAGTGGCTGCACGAAGAGGGGATCACCTGGAGCAGCGACCCCGACCGCTTCCTCGCCAACGACGACGGCGAGATGATGACCCGGATGCGGCGTTCGGACAGCCTGCACGCGCGTGCCATCACCGACCGCGCCCACTTCCGGCTCGCCCACGAGACGGACGAGCACCTGGCGCCGGAGGAGAAGCTCACGTTCGAGCGGCGCCTCGAACCCCTGCGCCAGCGTTACGGCGCCGACCTTCTGGTCTCGAACTCGGCCAAGGATCCGCACCGCCTCGGCCGCGGCCGGGTACCCGTCCGTCAGGCGAACGGCCGACTGCTGCCGCTCGAGGAGGCGAGCCACTTCGTCCGTCACCTCCGGCGCATCGACCGCTACCGGGTGTACTGCAGCGACGACGTCTACGAAGACGTCCGGCTCGCGCTGGACTCCTGATCAATCCGCTGGGTGCGCGGGTCTTCTGACCCGCTGCCGCCGGAGGCGGCCTGAAGAACGCCGGGCGAAGCCCGACGACCTCCGGCGGGTCCCACCAGCAGATCGTCCCGGCCGGCGGGGTGAAGAAGACTCGCCGGTCTGCCGCCTCGAAGGCGCGCCGCGAGCCGGATGATCGGCCGTCCCTCCCGCTCGAACTTCGCCTCGTAGTTCGTCCGCGGTCCTTCCGGCCAGGCCCCGTCGACTCGCTCCATCTCGACCGCCGGGTGCAGGGCAAGGGTCTCCGCCACCGCCTCGCCGTACTCCAGATGGTCGGTGGCGAAGAACAGCCGTCCCTCCTGCGGATCGAGCAGCGCCAGCACCAGGTCGACGGTGCGCGGATCGAGCAGCCGCCGGCGGTGGTGCCGGCTCTTGGGCCAGGGGTCGGGAAAGTAGACGTGGACGGTCCGCGCCATGCCGGCGGGCAGCAGGGTCGCGATCAGGTACAGCGCCTCGCCGCGGAGCAGGACGACGTTGGAGAGGCGGCGCGAGGCCGCCCGCCGGGCCGCCAGCCGGAAGTACTTCGACACCATCTCGACCCCCAGGAAGGGACGGGACGCATCGGCGGCCGCGGAGGCGACGAGGAAACGGCCCTTGCCGAAGCCGAGCTCGACTTCCCAGTCCGGGCGCTCCCCGAACGCCGCCCCCAGTTCAGCCCGGCAGGAGGCGAGGTCGCGGAAGCCGGCGTCCCGGGCGGCCCGCGGACCGCTGGCGGCGCCGGGCCAGACGAGGACGGGCGGCGCGCTCAGAGCAGATCCAGCCGGCCCAGGGCCACGAGACGCTCCACCACCTCGCGGACCTCCTGGGCCCGCTCGCGCGGCACGACCAGCACGGAATCGCCGGTCCGCACGACGGCGAGGCCCTCCACGCCGATCGCCGCCACCGCGCCCTCGTCCGCGAACAGGAGGTTGTCGCGGGCGTCGACCGCGAACGTGTCGCCCACCGTCCGGTTGCTATCAGCGTCGGCCGGCAGAGCCTCCGCCAGCAGGCCCCAGGACCCGATGTCGTTCCAGCCGCAGTCGGCCACCACGCAGCCGATCGAATCGAGCCGCTCCATCAGGCCGTAGTCGATCGAGACCGACTCCAGGCCGGCGTAGATCTCCCGGCGCCGGTCCGCGTCCAGGTCGTCCGCCGCCAGCCGCTCGATGCCGGCGGCGAGTTCCGGCAGGTGCTCGCGGTAGAGATCGAGCAGCACCGTGCCACGGAAGAGGAAGATGCCGGCGTTCCAGAAGTGCCGGCCGGAGGCCTTGAAGCGCGCCGCGGTGTCCGCGTCCGGCTTCTCGGTGAACCGCACCACGGGTTGCACGCTCAGGACTTCCGCCGGAGCGTCCAGTTCGAGGTAGCCGTAGCCGGTCTCCGGCCAGGCCGGCGCGATGCCGACGGTGACGACGTCGTGGTCGCCGCGCTCGACCGCCGAAGCACCCCGGTTGAGCGCTTCGCGGAACGCGTCCTCGTCGGCCACCCAGTGGTCCGAGGGCATGACCGCGATCACTTCCCGCCGCGCCGCCTCGGGCATCGTCCGCACCGCCCAGCCGATCGCCGGCGCCGTGTTCCGGCCGCTCGGCTCGCCCAGGATGCGCGAGGCGTCCAGGCCGGGCAGTTCCGCGGCGACCGCGGCCGCGAGGTCCTCGGTCGTGCAGACCCAGGTCCGTTCCGCCCCGCACAGCGGCTCGACCCGGCGGGCGGTCGCGGCCACCAGGGAGCCGCCGCCCAGCAGGTCGAGGAGCTGCTTGGGGCGGCGCCGCCGGCTCAGAGGCCAGAAGCGGGAACCGATGCCGCCGGCCAGGATCAGACCGATCATCCGTCGCTCAGTCGGCGCCGGGGTCCGTACGCCCCGGTTGGCCGGAGCGCCAGAGGGCGACCTCGGCCAGCGATTTCCGCCGCAAGTCGGGCACCTCGCAGTCCGGCGCGGGGTAGCCGACCGGGAAGAGGATGTACGGCTTCTCGTTCCGCGGGCGCTCCAGAATCTCGCTCAGGAACGCCATCGGGCTCGGGGTGTGGGTCAGCGTGGCGAGGCCCATCCGGTGAAGGGCCGCGATGAACAGGCCGCAGGCGATGCCGACGCTCTCCTTCACGTAGTAGTTCTTCCTCTTCGCCCCGTCCTCGTCCACGCCGAAGAGCTCGGCGAACACGACGACGATCCACGGCACGGTCGTCAGGAAGGGCTTCCGCCAGTCCGTGCCCAGCGGCTTGAGCGCTTCCAGCCACTCGTCCGGCATCCGCCCGCCGAGGTAGCTGTGCTTCTCCTCCGCCTCCGCCGCTTCGCGGATCCGCGCCTTGACCTCCGGGTCGCTCACGGCGACGAACCGCCACGGCTGGCGGTGCGCCCCGGACGGCGCGGTCGACGCCGCCTCGATCGCCCGTTCGATCAACCGCCGCGGCACCGGCTCGTCCGTGAAGAACCGGACGCTCCGCCGGCCGTCGAACTCCTCGAAGACAGCGTCGGCCCGGCGCTCCATCTCGGCCGGCTCCAGGCGCTCCGGCCGGTAGGGAACGAAGACGGGGCGTTCAGCCACCCGCGCGCTCGAGCTCGTCCTCGACCACCTCCGCCAACTGCTCGTAGGCCACCGCGCCCGCCAGCGGCCGGCCGTTGACGTACAGCGCCGGCGTTCCGTTCACTCCGACCTCGATCCCGGCCCGCCGGTCGGCGTGGACCCGGTCGGCGATGCCTTCCTGCTCCAGGCAGGCGGCGAACGCCTCAACGTCGAGGCCGGCCCGTTCCGCCTTGTCCTTCAGGTCGTCCAGGGTGAGGGTGTCCTGCTCTTCGAACATCAGGTCGTGCAGTTCCCAGAAGGCGCCGAGGTCCTGGGCGCAGACGCCGGCCTCGGCGGCGGCCTGGGCGTTCGGATGGATCGCGTGCAGCGGGAAGTGGCGGAACACGAGCCGCACCTGCTCCGGGTACTCCTGCAGGATCCGCTCCAGCGTCGGCAGCACGCTCTTGCAGTAGGGGCACTCGAAGTCCGACCACTCGACGATCGTGACCGGCGCCGCTTCCGTGCCCCGCACCGGTCCGCCAGCCGGCTCGACCTCCAGCCGGTAGGGCTCCAGCAGGTACTCGATCTCGTGGCCGTCTTCGAGAGCATCGACGAAGCGCTGCTGCGCCAGGTAGGTCCGCACCTGGGGCTCGAGCTCCTCCCGCTCGCCCCGAATGCGCCCTTCGTTCTCCACGAAGAAGGCGTCCACGTCCTCGTCCGTCACCCCGGCTTCGAGCCGCTCCATCTCGCCCGAACGCCAGTCCGCGATCTCGAGGCCCGCGCTCTCCGCGCTGGCCTGGACCAGGCGGTCGCGCACGATCCCTTCGAGGGTCCGTTCCAGCAGCCCGTGACGCTCCGAGGCGACCTGCAGGTCGCACTGGATGCGCTGCTGCTCGAGTTGATCCAACTGCGTGGCGGCGCGCTCCAGCGCCTCGTCATAGCCGATGTCCACGCCGTCGAGCCGCGCCGCGACGTGCTGCCCGCCCGGATCGTCCTCCTGGGCCGCAGCCCCGGAACCCGGCCGCAGAACCAGGAAGCCGATCACCGCCAGCAGGACCGCGTAAAGGGCCAGATGGAGAGCCCAGGTGGGCCGGTTTCCGTGCTCGGAAGTGTCAGTGCTCAAGGTCGCCTCCTGTTGCGGGGGACTCTACCGGAGGGACTGAGGTCGGGCTTCGCCCGGCGCGTTACTGGCCGCCTCCAGCGGCAGCGGGTCAGAAGACCCGCGCACCGGGGAAGGTCGGGCTTCGCCCGGCGCGTTGCTGGCCGCCTCCGGCGGCAGCGGGTCGGAAGACCCGCGCACCCAGCGGAGGGGGTACGGCCGTGCTCTGGGTGCGCGGGTCTTCTGACCCGCTCCGGGCGACGGCGCGAAGCGACGGCGCCCGAACAGAACTGCCGCCGGCCAGCGGCCGGCGACCTCCTCTCTCGCTTCAGCGCGGCGCTAGCATGACCCCGCAATGGGCGGCCTCTTCATCACCTTCGAGGGCCTGGACGGCAGCGGCAAGTCGACCCAGCTCGAACGGGTGGCGGCGAACCTCGAGCGCCGCGGCGTCGCGCACATCGTCACCCGAGAGCCCGGCGGCACGCCCTTCGCCGACCTGCTGCGCGAGCTCTTTCTGCGGCGGGAGGCAGCGCAGGTCGACGGCGTCGTCGAGTTGATGCTCGTCTTCGCCAGCCGGAGGCAGCACCTGATCGAGGTGATCGAACCGGCCGTCGCTGACGGGTCGGTCGTCCTGTGCGACCGGTTCACGGACTCGACCTACGCCTACCAGGGCGGGGGCCGCGGGGTGCCGCCGGAGGTGATCGCGGAAGCTGACCGGCTGGCCACCGGCTGCCGGGCGCCCGACCGCACCCTGTTCTTCGAGCTGTCGCCGGAGGAAGCGCAGCTCCGGCGGCGCGGAGCCGCTGCCGACCGGATCGACCGGGAGAGCCTGGCCTTCTACCGCCGCGTCCACGAGGCATACGACCGGCGCATGGCGGCCGAGCCGGAGCGCTTCCGTGCCATCGACGCGGCGACGCCCATCGACGACGTGGCGCGGGCGGTCGAGGCCGCGTTGCGCGACCTGCTGCCATGAACCGCATCGCGGATGAGTTGCCGCGCCTCGCGGCGGAGGGCCGTCTCTACCCGTCCGTGATCGTCTCCGGCGGGACGACGGACGACCGTCTCGGCCTCGCCTTCGAGATCGGCCGGGCGCTGCTCTGCGAGCGCGCGCCGCAGGAGCGGCCCTGCGGCGAGTGCGGGCATTGCCGCAGGGTGGACAAGGATCGCTACGCCAGCGAAGCGCGCGCGAAGGCCGCCTCGGAGAAGAAGGGCGGGAAGGCCGACGAGGAGAACGACGAGGGAGTGCGCCAGGGCCATCCGGACTTTCTTCTGCTCGAGCGCCCGCCCGCCCGGCGGGACATCCGCATCGGGATGGTCAGGCCCCTGGTGCGAGCGGCGCAGATGTCGCCCTTCGAGGCTCGCGGCCAGGTGTTCGTCATTGCCGACGCGAACACGCTGAACCCGCACGGAGCGAACACGCTCCTCAAGACGCTCGAGGAGCCGACCGGCACGACGCCGAGACACTTCCTGCTCCTTGCGGCGTCCGCCCAGGAACTCCTGCCGACGCTGCGCAGTCGTTCCCTGACCGTCTACCTGGGCCCTGGAGACGCGCACGTCGCGCCGGACGATGGACAGACGACCGACCTCGTGGAGCACTGGCGGCGGCGCCCGAGTGACGCATCGTCCGCTTTGTGGACTGCCGGTCTGACCGACCGGCTGGTCGCTATCGGCGGCAAGGACCTGGACGACGTCCGGGCCCGCCGGGGCTGGAACCGGGCAGCCCGTGCCGTGACCGAGGCGGCCGGGACGCTCGATGACCGCGACGACCGAGCCGCGGCGCTGGCCCTGGCGTCCGATCTGCTGGACGCCCACCGCCTGCGCGAACGCTATATTCAGCCCCGGCGGATCATCGAGGGCCTGGCGGCCCGCCGCCTGCGGCGGGACCGGCCCGAGACCGGGTTCGAGAGTTCGGTCAATGTGCTCATGGGGCCTCCCTGAGAGCGGACGCCGGCCGCTGGCCGGCGGCAGGCTGAACCGGGCCTCACCGCTTCGCGGCGATGCCCGGGGCGGGTCAGAAGACCCGCGCACCCAGAGATATGGCGTTGGTGCGGGCGCGGTTCTGTTCTGGAACCGTCAGGGCGCTACTTCAAGCGGTGTGTTTCCAGTAGAGATGCTGGCTTCGGGAAAGGCGGCGCTCTGGGTGCGCGGGTCTTCTGACCCGCTGCCGCCGAAGGCGGCCTGAAACACGCCGGGCGAAGCCCGACGATCATCGGCGCGCCTACACAGGCGCCATCATCCGGTCCGGACTCCGTAGCCGCGGCCACCGGCGTCGCAGCTCAGCCACATCGAGCCCAAGGCCCGCGGCGACCTGGACTGCCCGCCGTTCCATGTCCTCCAGGTCGACCGGGTAGGCGTTGCACCGGCGCGGGTCCAGGAGGCCGATCAGGTTCCAGCGCTCGATCGCGGGCCCGAGCCACTCGGCCAGCGATCCGCTCTCGCCTCCGGCCGCCGACCGCTCGTCGAGTTCCTCGAACAGCCCGCGGCGCCCGTCGCCGGCGCCAAGGAACCCCTGCCAGCACCAGCCCTCTGGCGGCGCGTCGAGCAGCCGCTGCCGCAGTTCGTCGAAGGAGGCGGCCGCGAAGTAGACCATCGCCGCTGCCGTGAACCGCTCCATCGCGGGCATCAGCCGGTAGGCCGCGACGAGAAGCCGGTCGATGTGGTCCGCCTCGGCGGCGACGAGACCGCCGTAGCGCTCCAGATCCCCGGTCGCCGGCAGGCCGTTCCGGCAGAGATCGGCCACCCGCTCCACCGCGAGCAGGCTCCAGGCGATGCCGGTCGAGAACATCGGGTCGGCGAAGGCGTAGCTGTGCGGCAGCAGCAGCCAGCCCCGACCGGCGGCGCGGTCGCGGCGCCAGGCGACGCCCGACCGCGACTCCACCGGCCGCAGCGGCGTGCTGTCCGCGAACTGCACCGCCAGCGACGGGTACCGGTCGAGCAGGGAAGCGAAGACGGCCTCCGGGTCGCCGGCGGGATCCCCGGTCAGCAGGAAGCCCGCGCTCACCGACCCGTGGTCGAAGCGGAGCTGGTACATCCAGCCCTCCTCCAGCAGGTGGTGCGAGGCGCTCCAGCGCTCGGGAAAGGGCGAGTCCGGCCAGCCTTCGTCACGCTCGAAGGGCGCCACGCCGGCGAAGTGCGAATAGACCAGGCTCGTCCGCAGCCGCGGCGACGCCTCCCCCGCACCCAGGCTGGCCGCCAGAGGCGAGCCGCCCGTCGCGTCGACCAGGAGCCCGGCCTCGACGGCCTGGCCGCCCGCCCTGAGCCGGATCGGACCGCCGCCCGAATCGCGGGGAACCGAAACGACCTCGACCTCCGTCTCTTCGCGGCAGTCGACGCCCTCGGCCCGGGCGCGCTCGAACAGGAAGCGGTCGACGTCAGCCCGCAGCCACTGGTTGTCCGCCGCCTCGTCGTCCGGCGAAGCGGCGACGACCAGCCGCCGGCCGCTCGCCGGCCCGGGCGAGAAGGCCTCGCCCGGCTCGTGCTCGTAGAAGCAGAAGCCCCGCTTGAGACCCCGTCCCACCTCAGGCAGCCGGCGGCGCCAGCGGCCGTGGGCGGCCAGATCCCAGAGGTCCTCGAAGCCGTAGCGCACCGCCATCCGCTCCAGGGCGAGGTTGGCGAGCGGGGTCGACGACTCGCCGAGCGCGAACCGCGGATGGCGGCCCCGTTCCAGCAGCAGCACGTCCCGGCCTTCGGCGTGAAGCGCCCGCGCCAGGATCGAACCGGCGAAGCCGCCACCCGCGACGACGACCTCGCGGCGTTCAGGCGCCACAGCCACCGGGTCGGCCCGCGTGTCGGTGCGCCGGCCTTCTGGCCGGCAATCGGCGCGAAGCGCTGGCCTCCGGACGCTCAGCCGCGGCAGTCACCACACTCCGTCCGCCGCGGCGCTCCTGTTCGGTTCATCTCACGGATCGCCGCCACGCGGGCGTCCCGGCAGGCGTCGCAACCCGAGGCGACCTGGTCCAGATCCCACGGGTCGACCTGCACCGTCAGAGAAACCTCGCCAGCGGCGACCTGCAGCGCCCCCGCCAGCGATTCCTCCAGCAACGCCAGATCGGGCGGTTCGAACAGCCCCAGCCCCCGCAACCGCTCCAGCTCACCGTTGCCGCCCCGCACCGGAATCAACGCCACCGACCGAGCGCCGGCGTGCACCGCGTGGCGCACGCTCTCCGCTACCCACTTCACCTGCTCGTCCGCCGGCACGAAGGGCACGCCGACCAGCACGAACACCCGCAGGTCGACGCCGTCGGCACGCAGGCGCTCCGCGGCTCGGTCGAACTGCTCCAGCGTCATCTGCTTGCCGAGCCGGGACAACGCCTCCGGATGCGCCGTCTCCAGGCCGATCGCCACTTCCAGCCGGCCCGGCAGCAGCTCCGCGAAGCGGCGCACCCGGTCGTCGACCAGCCGCGGGTGGCACTCGACCACCACCCGCCGGAACCCGCCGGCGAGGCGGGCGATCGGTTCCAGGTCCTCCTCCGGCACCGCCCGCCGGTCGAAGAAGTTGCTCGCGTTGTACAGCTTGAGCTGGTCGCAGCGATCGAACCCCGCTTCCCGGAGCAGGCCGGGAAGCCGCTCCAGCGCCGCGCGCAACTGCGCCGGCAGCGCCCCGGCCGGCGTCGGTCCGTCGATCGTGTACCGCCAGAGGTCGCAGAACACGCAGGTGAAGGGGCACTCGGCGCCGGTCAGGAACACGGTCGCCGAGGGAGTGGACTCACCCCCGGGGCCGCGCTCCAGTTCGACCGTCACCCCCTGGGGTAGCCACGGGTCGTGGGTCGGCCTGGGCGGACGGAGCGCCCGAACCGCGGCCGCCGGCGGGGTCGGCATGCTCGTCAGGCGTAGAGAGACTGGAAGTGCCGGCGGTACTGCTCCGGCGGCCGGTCGAAGGCGGCCTCGAACACGTCCTCCGAGGCCGCGCCCTCCTGGAAGCGGCGCTTCGGGAAGACCGGGAAGTCGACGCCGAGAACCCGCTTCATGCCGCGGCGCACGACCTCGCCCTTCAGGTCGTAGAGCGCCTCGTGGGAGCCGCCGACCAGGGCGGAGAAGGGAATCGCCTCGGCCACCGCGATGACCGCCGGCCGCGTGAACGGGCTGAATCCCTCGAAACCGAGCAGACGCGCCGGCGCGTGGGTGCGCACGGTCGCCCGGCCGAGGCCGCCCGAGTAGGTCTGGGAGTGCTTGACCGCGTCGACGCCCCAGCCCTCCTGGTAGAGCATCGAGTTGTTGACGACGCTGGTGATCGTCAACTCATGGTTCTCCTCCAGCGGATAGTCCTTCAGGTTCTCGTCGCCGCCGTCGCCGTCGACCAGCAGCCGCCAGTCGGGGTAGCGGGCCCGAATCCCCCGCAGCAGGGCGAGGCCGACCGCCGCGCACTCGACGTCCAGCGGCTTGTAGTCCTCGATCACCTCGACCGCGGCCAGGGGATCGACATCCGCGGCGCCTGCCTCGACCTCCTCGCCCAGCATCTCGAGGTCCACGCGGCGCAGGAACTCCCGCGCCTGTTCGGCGTCGCCGGCGCCCGCGCCGACCCGCAGCGTGAACGCCTTGAGCCGCGCGGCGCTCCGCCCCGACTCGAGCAGCGCGCGGTTGAGGGCCATAAGCACCGCGCCGCTGTCGATGCCGCCCGAGAAGCAGACGCCGATGGGCTCCCGGGCGGCTCCGGCCGGCAACGCGGCGAGCCATCCGCGGACCTCGAACATCAGCGCCTCGACGTAGCGCTCGCCGATCAGGTCGAGGTCCGGCGGCAGCGTGGCCCGGGGCGGATCGAAGAAGCGCTCGTGGGTCGGGTTCGGGTCCGGGCAGCCGACCAGGCGCAGCGTCGTCGCGTGGTGCGCGGGGACCATCCGCGTGTAGGTCGGGTGGAACTGGTCGAGATAGCCCTCGGCCGCGAGGCAGTCCCTGATCTCGTCGATGCGCTGGGCGATGACCAGCATCGGCCCGGACGACTCCTTGGCCAGGAAGTAGCGCATCGGCCGGTCCAGGCTGCGGGCCATCACGACGTCGACGCCGCGGCGGGCGGCCAGGGCGAACGAACCGTCGATCCCGAGCACCGCCTCGGGGCCGTCGAGCAGGCGCCGTCGCGCCTCGTCCGGCGTCAGCGTCCAGAGGCGCTGTTCACGGTCGTCGATCAGGTTGAGTACACGGGCGATGGGCTTGTCCACGGTCATTCCCTCCCAGGGCAGAAACACGGTCCGCGGCATGGTCCGCGCCGACACGATCCGACCACGATCGGCGGTGACCTGCATGGTACTGTCCCGGCAATGTCCAGGCACGGTGGGAACAGGTTCCGGACGGCGTTCTTCGTCTTGGTCGGTACAAGTGTCTCGATCGCCCACATCGGCTGCCAGACCGCGCCCGAGGAAGCCGGCCCGACCCGCATCGCCCTCGAAGTGCAGGGGCTCGGACTGGTCGACCTGCCGGACGGCTGCGCGCGGGTGGAGCCCAGCAGCCATGCGCTGGAGCTTGCCTGCGAACTCATCGAGACGACGGAAACCCCGGCGGGGCCGGTGGGCTCGATCTATCTCGAGCTCGGCGAGCCCACCGAGAGCCACATCGAGCTCGCGGAGGTCTCCGCGATCGACGTCATCAGGGAGGAGCAGCGGCCGCTGTTCGAGGCGCTGCCCGGAGGCGAGTTCCTGGGCGTCGGCGGCACGCTCTTCTACGGCCCCTTCGGCGCCGCGCGCTACGCACGCGGGAGATTCCAGGCCGAAGACGGCACGACGCTCCAGCGGATCCGGCTGTTCATGGTTCATCCGATGGAGAACCGCCTCGTCAACCTCGTCTACGACCATCCGCCCGGCGACAACACGGACACGGCCGCGCGGGTCAACAATCACCTCCTCGTTCTCCTGGAGCACCTCAGGAGCTGGGAGGACATGCAGGCCGCGGACGAGGACGGCGAAGCGGCCGAGGCTCCCGCGACGTACTGACGGCCGGCCCACCGACAGTCTTGGCCTCACGGGAGGCCGCTGAGCGTGTTCCGCGCGCCCTGGCTCGCCGACGAGGACGAGCTGCTCGCACCGGAGCCTGACGAGCCCGAACCGCCGCGGCATTGGCGGCCGCGCTGGCTCCACCCCGGCCGCCGCGTCGGGCCGAAGACGCTCGCCGTCTTCAGCCGCCAGTTGGCCGTCCTGCTGGACGCGGGCCTGCCGCTGCTCCAGGGTCTGGACATCCTGAGCATCCAGGGCCAGCACGCGGGGCTGCGCGCCATCCTGCTGGAGGTCCGCGCCGAGGTCGAAGCCGGCGCCGGCCTCGCCGAGGCGATGAAGCGCCGGCCGCGGGCCTTCAACGACCTCTACGTGAACCTGGTCGCCGCGGGCGAGGCCAGCGGCGCTCTCCATCCCGTGATGGACCGTCTCGCCACCCACATCGAGAAGGTGGCGAAGCTCCGCAACCAGGTCCGGTCCGCCCTCACCTATCCGGCCGCCATCCTCGCCGTCGCCTCCGCTGTCGTGTTCCTCATCCTCTGGAAGGTGATCCCCGTGTTCCGGCACCTCTTCGCCGACCTGGGCGGCGATCTTCCCTTCCTGACCCGGCTGGTGGTCGGCGTCAGCGAGTTCATCGGCGCCTACGTGCTCGTGCTGCTCGGCGGCGCCGTCGCGGCGGTGTTCGCGGCGAGCCGGCTTCTCCGCACACGGCAGGGCCGCCAGTGGGCCGACCGGCTGGTGCTGCGGCTGCCGGTGGTCGGCAAGCTGATGCAGCGGATCATCACGGGACGGGCCTGCCGCACCCTTTCCGTCCTGCTGGCCTCGGGCATACCGATCCTCGACGCGCTGAGGACCGCCGCCGGCGCCGCCGGCAACACGGTCGTCTCCGAGGCGCTCGAAACCGTCCGCGGCGAAGTCGAACAGGGCGGCTCGATCCACGGCGCGCTGCGCCGGACGAACGTCTTCCCGACGATGCTGTGCCAGATCGTCTATGTCGGCGAACAGACCGGCAAGCTCAGTCCGATGCTCAACCGCATCGCCGACTTCTACGAGGAGGAAGTCGACACGGACGTCGAGAGCCTGATGAAGCTGCTCGAGCCGGCGCTCATCACCGTCCTCGGCGTCGTCATCGGCGGCATCGTCATCTCGATGTATCTGCCGATGTACTCGGCCCTGACCCGGATCGGATAGTCGCCGCTCCGCGGCGGCAGTCTTGCTCCCCGGGTCAGAAGACCCGGGGTTACATGTAGCCGCCGGACGTTGACGGCTATGCGCCGGCTCAGGTAACAACGCCTCATGCTTACGCCTGAGGAAGCCTGGGCCGCGATCGCCGCGGAGGCGGAGACGCTGCCGGCCGAACAGGTCAGCCGCGCCGACGCGGTCGGCCGGGTGCTCGCCGGGAGCCTGACCGCGACCGTCGACGTGCCAGCCCACGACGTTTCGGCGATGGACGGCTTCGCCCTGGGCGGCGACGTCGAGGCGGGGGCCACGCTGCCCGTCGACGGCATCGTTGCGGCCGGCGACCCGCCGGGCGCCGACCTCCGCCCCGGTGCGGCCTTGCGGATCATGACCGGCGCCCCGGCCCCCGCCGGCGCCGACCGCGTGATTCCGATCGAACAGACCGAGTTCGACGACTCCTCCGCCGCGGGCGCCAGCGGCGCGGTCCGCATCGTGGAAACGGTGCCGCCAGGAAGCCACATCCGCCGCCAGGCCGAGGTCACGGCGGCCGGCGGCCCCCTGCTCGCCCAGGGCGAGCTGCTGACGCCCGGCGGCGCCGGCGTCCTGGCGACCCACGGCATCCACGAGGCGCCGGTCCATCGCCGGCCGACGGTCGCCACGCTGTCGACCGGCGACGAGGTCGTCCCCGCCGAGGCCGAGCCCGGTCCGGGCCAGCTCCGCGACTCCCACCGCGACTTCCTGCGCGGCGCGTTGGCTCAACTCGGGATCGAGGCCCGCTCGCTGGGCATCGCCCGCGACGACCCGGCCGAGCTCCGCGAGAAGGTCGAACGCGGCCTCGACTCCGACGTCCTCCTGATCTCGGGCGGCGTGTCGATGGGCGAGTTCGACTTCGTCGAGCAGGTCCTGGGCGACACCGGCCTCGGCTGCCGCATTCTCTTCGACGCGGTCGCGATCCAGCCGGGCAAGCCGCTGGTGGCGGCCCGCCACGACCGGGGATGGGTGTTCGGGCTGCCGGGCAACCCGGCCTCGGCGATGGTCACCTACTGGCTGTTCGTGCGACCGCTGCTGCGGGTCATGACCGGAGCGACCGACAGGTACTGGCGGGGAGCGCTCAGCGGACGGCTCACCGCGGAGCTTCCGGGCGCCAAGTGGCGCGACCGCTTCCTCCCCTGCCGGTTCCGCGTGAAGTCCGGCGAGGTGCTGGTCGAACCGAGGCCACCGCTCGGCTCCCACGACCTGGTCGCCTACGGCGCCGGCGCCGGCCTCGTGCGGGTACCGAAGTCCAGCGCTCCGGCCGCCGCGGGAGAGTCCTGCCAGGTGCTGCCCCTGTGAGTCGCTAGCCGCGGCTGGCAGTCCTCCGCGGAGACTGCCAACAAGCTGCTACAATCCCGCGCCGCCATGCCCCTGTACGAGTACCAGTGCACCGAATGCGAGGCCACGCTGGAGGCCATCCAGGCGTTCTCGGCGCCGCCCCTCGAGGACTGCCCCGAGTGCGGCCGGCCCAGCCTGAAGAAGCTGCTCTCCGCGCCCGCGTTCCAGTTCAAGGGCAGCGGCTGGTACGTGAACGACTACGCCCGCAAGGACAACGGCAACGGCGCCAAGTCGAACGGCGACGCCGCCAACGGGAACGGCAAGGCCGCAGCCAGCGAGTCGTCATCCGACTCCGGAAAGAAGTCCGGCGACTCGAAGTCGTCGAAGAGCGACACCTCAAGCCCCGCCACGCCGTAACGCCAGCAGCCCGGCGCGTGGCGGAAGCGCATGGGAATCGAACCCACCCCCGTGACGCATCACGTCCCGGACCCAGCGACTTGCGAAGACCGCGCGGTCGACGGTGGCGGAAGCGCATGGGAATCGAACCCACCCCCGTGACGCATCACGTCCCGGACAACGGTTTTGAAGACCGCAGGAGGCACCAGCCCCCGAGCGCTTCCGCCGGTCAGCATATCCTCGGCGTTCTGACCCGGAACCAGACGAGGAGAGAGCAGCGATGACCATCCCGACCGCCAACCCGCTGCGCCGAGCACCGGCCCTGGTACTGACGCTTCTGCTCCTGGGGTGCGGCGCGGACACGCCCGCCGAGGGAGGCGTCAGCGCCCAGGCGCCGGAAGCGGTTGAACTCTCAGAACCGATCAGCGCCAGCGGCCTGACCATCGCGCTGCCGGCGGCGTGGAACCGCCTCGAGTCGAGGTCGGCGATGCGCATGCTCGAGGCCGAGATCCCGGGTTCCGGCGGCCCGGGTGAAATCTCCGCGTACTACTTCGGACCCGGCGGGGGCGGCGGGCTGGCAGCGAACATCGAACGCTGGAAGAGCCAGGTCGTCCTCCAGCCTGGGGCTCCGGAGCCGACGACGCAGAGTCGCGAAAGCGGCGGCGTCCGCCGCACCTGGGTCGAGCTCGAAGGGACGGTCAAGGCGAGCACGATCGGCAGTTTTCCGACGACCGACCTGCACGACGGGGCGCTCTTCGGCGCCATCATCGAAGCGCCCGGCGGGCCTTGGTATCTACGCGCCGTGGGACCCGGCGCGACGATGCGCGAGCAGCGCCAGGCGTTCCTGGCGATGCTCGACAGCGCGCGACCGCAGAACTAGCCCGGAAGCCGGGCGCGGCCGAACGTGGTGGAGCCGATGGGAGTCGAACCCACGACCTCTTGAATGCCATTCAAGCGCTCTCCCAACTGAGCTACGGCCCCACGGGTCGGCGGCGCGAGAGTGTAGCAGCCTGCGGCCGCACTGGCCGCCAAGCGGAGCCGGCCTTTCGGCCGGCGCGTCTCTCCGGCCGCCTGCGGCGGCAGCGGGTCAGAAGACCCGCGCACCCAGTGGGCGGCCAGTGCGGCGCAGCCTGCTAGAAGTGGTACGCGACTCCGGCGTGAACGGTGGCGTGGGTGCTCGAGGCATCGAGGTCCGCGTAGTGGCCCACCAGCTCGACCAGGATCGAGAATCGCTCGTTGATCGGGAAGTCGCCCGTCACGCCCAGGGTCAGGCCGACTCCCTCGTCGCTCTCGACTCCGTCCCCGAGCTGGTACACGCCGAGGCCCATGAACACGCCCGATTCGTAGTAGAGGTCGTTGAAACGGTACTCGCCAGCGATCGTCGCGTAGCGGAAGGTGGGGCTCGCCAGAGTGCCGATCTGGTCGCCGGCCAGATCCGTGCTGCCCAGCCGGAGGCCGACCGCGGTGCGCGGCTGGGTCCGCCACGAGATGCTCGCCAGGAAGCCCGCGTGGTCGAGGCCACCGTCGGGCTTGCCGTCCAGGCTGCCGCCGAAGGTCGGTCCGAGCGAGACGGTGTAGCTGTATCGCTCCTGGGCGCCGGCGCTCGCCGCGCCCGCGAGCAGGAGGAGGACTGTCGCCAGCGCCGGCACGACGGCGGCGCGCAGCTTTCGTTTCCGTGAGGTCAAGAGAGTCTCCTTGGTCCGCGCGCCGGGCAGTATAGACGCGGGCTGAATCCGTCCTGGTCGGCAGGAATGACCGCGGACGGCCCACCCACCCGAAGAAGACTGCCCATCTGTTTCTACGGATCAGCGGCGCAAAACGTCTGTCGGCTGGCGCGGCGTTTCCTCGCCTTCGCCATCGCGCTGCTCCTGCCCCGGCCCTGTCTGGCCTGCTCCGCCCCGGCCGAACGGGAACTCGGGCTGTGCAGGCAGTGCCGGCGGCTGCTCGAAGCCCGGCCCCGGGGCGCGGCCCGCGGAGACCGGCTGGAAGGTTGCGACGGTTTCTTCTGGCTCTGGGCGTACCACCCGCCGTTCGACCAGATCGTCCTGGGCCTGAAGTACCGCCGCCTCGACTACCTGGGCCTCCACATCGCCGACGAGGCGAACACTCGACTGGGAATCGAGCTGCGCCGCGCCGACGTTGTCGTACCCATGCCCATGCACTGGCGCCGGCGGCTCGCTCGCGGCCGCAACCACGCGGACTCGATCGCCCGGCCGCTCGCCCGGCGTCTCGGCCGGCCGCTGTCGCCCGCGCTGAGACGGCGGACCCTGGGCAGGCCGCAGGTCGGCCGCGGCCGCCGTCAACGGCTCCTGAACCCGGGAATCGCCTTCACCTGCCGCAGGCCCGCCGCGGTACGGGACCGCGTCGTGCTCCTGGTCGACGACGTAGTGACCACCGGCGCAACCTCCGGCAGGGCCGCCCGTACTCTCAAGGCGGCGGGCGCGAGGAAGGTCATCGTCTTCGCCGCGGCCCGCACACTCACCTGACCGCCGTCCGCTATAGTGATTCCCAACATGACCTGCCGGATGCATCCCGGCGACTCCCGGTCGACCGCAGTGCGAGTGCGCATGCTCTCCGCCGGAGTCCTGGCGCCCGTCGCCGCCATCGCCCTCCTGGGCGCCGCGCCGCTCCAGGCCGGCCTCGACCTGCCGAGCCTGGGCGATCCACTGGCCGGGCGGCTGGTCGGCCGGGTCCACGCCGGCGAGGCGGCCCTTCCCGCCGCCCGCGTGTACGTCTACGACGTCGCCGATCGAAGCAAACGCAGGACGACGACCGACCGTTTCGGCCGCTACGCCTTCCAGCCCCTGCCGGCCGGCGTCTACCGCGTGATCGCTCACCGGCCGGGCTTCGTGCCCGCGGTGGCGGAGCTGGTGCGCACGACGGGCGAGTCGGTGCAGGCGCTCGACTTCGAGCTGGGCGCCCGCGAGCGCCGGCCCGCAGGCGAGGAGACAGGCGCGGGCGAAGACGACTTCTGGTCCGTCCGGGAGCGCATCCCGAACGACATCCTGCGCCAGATCCAGATCGCGGAAGCGATCGCGGACGATCAGGGCTGGGCGCTCGAGTCGGCGGTTCAGCGCGAGCGTTTCGAGGCCGAACTGCGGACGCTTTCGGGCATCGAGGACGCGGGAGGCGACGCCGGCGCCCGGGTGCTCGGCAGTCAGTTCGATCTCCGCAGCCGGTTCGGCAAGACCCAGCTCGCCCTGCGATCCGACCTGCGCGAGTTCGAGCGCCAGGTGTTCAACGAAGACCACCAGCAGCTCGGCGACAGCCAGGCCTTCGCCCTCGACGTGAACCACCGGGGTTCGAACGTCCAGATCACGTCGCAGCGACACCGCTTCCACGGCGGCGGGTTCCATGGCGGCGACGGCGCGGCCTGGGACGACTGGGGCCCCGCCCCGTTCGCCGGCCTCGAGAGCTACGGCCTGCGAGTCGAACAGGCGGCCGGCGCCGGCGACGCCCACTTTGAGGCCCGGTACACCGCCGACCAGAACTTCCACCACGGCTTCGGCGACCTGTACGCCGGCCAGAGCGGTCTGCACAGCCTGGCGCTGTCGTCCATCGACTCGCCGATGTCCTCGACGACGCTGGAGTTCCAGGGCGGCTACGAGCGGCAGATCACCGCCAACGCCTCGCTCGAAGCCGGGCTCAGCTACCGCGAGCAACAGGCCTACGGAAACGGCCGGTTCTCGGCCTGGGGCGAGGATCCTCACCAGCGCTTCGACGTCTTCAGCCAGGGCAACTGGGAAGTCCAGCCCACGGTCGTTCTCGAGTACGGCATGTTCAGCACGCTGAGCGACGGCAATGTCTCCTTCACCCCCCGCGCCGGCTTCGTCGTCGAGCTCGGTTCCAAGTGGCTGGCCGCCGTCTCGGCCAGCGAGAGGGTCGACTCGGAACACCTCCTCTTCCGCGACTTCCTGCAGGTGCAGTACCACGACGACGACGCCTGCACCGCCACGTTCGAGCACTGCTACCGGATCGAGCTCAGCCGGCGGCTCGGCGCCACGGACGACAGCCGCCGCGTCGAGTTCGGCATAACGGAGCGCCAGTTCGCGGACAGCGTCCGGCTGTACTTCAGCCGCGACATCTTCGAACGGCTGGAGAGCCTGCTGCTGCTCGATGGCGACCAGGTCGCCGAACTCCACTTCGGGCTGCAGCAGCGCCTCGGCGAGAAGATCCTCACCCGGATCAGCACCTCGGCCGCCTCGGGCGGCGGCGGTCTGCTCCGCGCCGTCGACGGTAGCGGCAACAACCTCGAGAACCACGTCCGCTACGTGATCGCCAGCGTCGACACCCAGTTCGAACGCAGTTCCACCGGCGTCCTGCTCGCCTTCCGCCGGGTGGACCAGGAACTGTCGCCCGTCGCCCGGGACGCCCGGTTCCCGGCCGCCGGCCCGAACTCGGTGCTCTCGGTCGAGCGCCTGCAGCTCTTGCTGACGCAGGGACTGCCCTGGGTCACCGGCACCGGCATCCAGAACTGGGCCCTGCAGCTCGAGATGCAGCTCAGCCGCGGGCATCTCCCGGTCGACTCCAGCCACGATCCGGATCAGCTGCGCCGCCGGGTCGTCGCCGGCCTCGCAGTCCGCTTCTAGCAAGCGCCCGCGCCGGTGCCGGTGCGCCGGCCTGGGTGCGCGGGTCTTCTGACCCGCTGCCGCCGCAGGCGGCGTCCAGCATCGTCGCCGGCGAAGCCGGCGTCCACTTTGTTTCGGGCTCCGCCGCTTCGCGGCTACGCCCGAGGCGGGTCAGAAGACCCGCGCACCCAGCGGAATCGAAGCGCTGGAATCGATCCAGGAAACCGTTCCGGAACCAACAGATTGAACCGGAACCGCCTGAAAGGCCCCGACATGTCCTAAAATCAGGCGGATAGCCGAAGGGAATCCGCCCGGCACAGGACGTGCTTACAGAAAGCTGAATTGCCCCAGGCACGGCATTCCGGCCGCACCTGAGGCAAAGAAGACACACCCGCGACGAAGCGACCGGACGAGCGACCCAGCGATGCGCATCGAGTCCCGACCCGCCCGGCTTGGCCTGACGGCTGCGCTCCTGCTCGCGACGATCCTGGTGGTCGGCCTGGGCGGCCTTTCCATGGGCCGCAAGGTGAGCTCGTTCCAGGATGTCGGTCTCGTGGTCGAAACGGCCGCCGGGGAACTGCGCGTGGTCGCCGCCGCCGACGGGTCGGAACTGCTGCCCGACGACGTCATCGTCCTGGCCAACGGCGAACCGCCGCTCTCGGCCGTCGAGCTGGAGCGCCTCCTGCGCCGGCGCGCGGAGAGCGACCTGCAGGTGCTCCGGGAGACCGACGAAGGCGAGGAGTTGGTCACGGCACTGCACCCCCTGCCCCGGCTGAGCCTGGACTGGGCCTACATCGCCCTCGCGCTGACCGGGATCGCCTACCTGTTGATCGGGCTCTACACCCTGAGCCGTCAGCGCAGCCGGCAGACGCTGCTGTTCCACCTCTGGGCCCTGACCTCCGCGGCCCTCTACCTGGTGACGCCGCTCGCGCCCTTCGACGCGATCGACCGCCTCTTCTACCTCGTCGACGGCGCCTGCCGGCTCCTGCTGCCGCCCCTCACGCTCCACTTCTTCCTCGTGTTCCCGGTGCGCCCGAATTCCATCTGGGCGCGCCGCGCGGTGCCCTGGCTCTACCTGCCGTCCGCCGCTCTGCTCGCGCTGCACCTCGACCAGATCTTCGGCGCCGGCCGCCTGGCCGGCGAGCTCACGGCCACCGCGCTCGAGCGTCAGGACCGTGTCGAGCTGCTCCTGCTGGTCGCCTACGCGCTGGCCGCGGCCGCGGTGCTGGGCCGCCGCCTGCTGTCCAGGCGCGACTGGGAGCAGGGACGGCAGACCCAGTGGATCGCCTTCGGCGTTGCCGGCGGCTACCTGCCGTTCCTGGTGCTGTACGTCGTGCCATTCGCCCTGGAAGTGCCCGCGCCCGGCTGGCTCGACGCCCTCGCGGTGGCGCCGCTGGCCCTGGTTCCGCTGAGCTTCGCCTACGCCCTGCTTCGCTACCGCCTCTGGGACGTGGCGGTCATCGCCCGCGATGTCGCGACCTACGCACTCACGGTGCTGCTTGCCGTGCTGGGCTTCTCGCTGCTCAGCCTGCTGATCCGCCGCGGCGTGCCCCAGGACATGGTCGTCGCCAGGGGCTTCCTGAACGCCAGCGCGCTGCTCGTCATAGGGACCCTCTCGATACCGGTCAAGCAGGGCATCGGCTCGAGTCTCCAGCGACTCCAGTACCGCGCCCAGCGCAGCCGCCGCGCGCTGCAGAGGCTCGGCGAGGAACTGCTCCACGAACGGGACCTCGGACGGCTGGCGTCGAGCCTGCTGCGAGAGCTGGAAGAAGGCCTGAGCCTGGAGCAGAGCAACCTGTTCCTGGTCGAAGGCGACCATCTGACGCCCGTGCGGGAAGAACCCGAAGCGCCGGAGCTCCAGCTCGCCGAGGTCGACGTCTCCATCTGGGCCGAGGCCCACCGGGCCCTCGCGCGGGCGCCGCTGGCCGACGCCGCGGACAGCGGGTACCTGCGGCTGGCGGTGCTCGGCTACCACTACGTCTTCCCGCTCCAGGTGCGGGACCGGACCGTCGGTCTGCTCTACGTCGGCCGCCGCGTCGGGGGCGCGCCGCTCTCCACCGACGACCTGACGCTCATCCGCCAGCTCCTGAACCAGGCGGTGCTGGCGATCGAGAACGCGCAACTCCTCGAGCAGAGGCAGCGGCAGTTGACCCGGGTCTCCGAACTCAAGCAGTTCAGCGAGGAGATCATCGAGTCCTCTCCGGCCGGCATCGCCGTCATCGACGGCAGGGACCGGATCGTGACCGCGAACGGCGCCTTCGGGGCTCTCGTCGGCCTGCCCCGGAACGAGGCCGCCGGCCGAGGCCTCGGCGACCTGATTCCGCTCGACCTGTTTCCGCGGCAGGACGACCCGCCGGTCGAGGTCCGCTTCGAGGACCGGACCGGGACCGAGAAGTACCTCCAGTTGTCCGTCGCGGCGTTCCAGGGCGCCGCGCCCGGCGACCGGGTCGTCGTGGCCCACGACGTCACCGAGCGGGTGGCGATGAAGCGGGAGCTGGCCGAGAAGGAGCGCCTGGCGGCTCTCGGCGCGATGGCCGCCGGCGTCGCTCACGAGGTGAACACGCCCCTGACCGGAATCTCGAGCTACGCCCAGATGCTGCTGGCGGAGACCTCCGATCAGGATCCGCGGCGGCGCCTGCTGCGCAAGGTCGAGCGCCAGACCTTCCGGGCCGCCCGCATCGTCAACACGCTGCTCGACTTCGCGCGCCGCGGCCGGCACGAACCGGCGCCCGTCGATCTGGCCTTCGTGGTCCAGGAGAGCTGCGAGGCACTGGCGGAGCGGTTGGCCGACGCCGGCGTCGAGCTCCAGGTGGACCTGGGCCCGTGCGGCAGGGACCGGGTGCCCGGCAACGAGACGGAACTGGGCCAGGTGCTCGCCAACCTGATGATCAACGCGGTCGACGCGATGACGGAAGCCGACAGCAAGGAGAGGCGCCTCTCGCTGGCAGTCGAAGAAAACTCGGGCGACACGCTCGACGTATTCATTGACGACACCGGGCCCGGCATTCCCGAGCAGCACCTTGAACGCGTATTCGAACCCTTCTTCTCCACCCGCAAGGCCGTTGGAGGCACCGGCCTCGGGCTCTCGATCAGCCAGGAGATCGTCCGCCGGCACGGCGGTGACCTGGTCGCCTCGAACCTTCCGTCCGGCGGCTGCCGCCTCACGCTTCGTCTGCCGATGATGCCCCGACCGCAGCCCCAGTCGAAGGAGAACGACGAATGAACATCCTCATCGTCGACGACGAAGAGGTCCTGCAGGACGTCCTCACCGCCCTCATCCGGCAGGAGGGGCACCATCCGATCTGCTGCGCCACCGGCCAGGAGGCCTTGACCGTGCTCGCCCAGGAGGAGATCGACCTGGTGCTGCTCGACCTGATGTTGCCGGACATGAACGGCCGGGAGGTGATGCGCCGCATCCGCCAGAGCGACCCGGACCAGGTCGTTGTCGTGATCACCGCCTACTCCTCGATCGAGGGCGCGATCGAAGCGATGCGCGAGGGCGCGTTCCACTACCTGCCCAAGCCGTTCAAGAACGAAGAGGTCCGGCTCACCATCCGCCAGGGCCTGGAGCGCCGCCGCCTGACCGCCGAGAACCGGGATCTCAAGGAGCAACTCCGTGAGCGCCAGGGCTTCGACAGCATCATCGGCAAGAGCCGGCCGATCCGCCAGGTCTTCGACCTGATCCGCCGGGCCGCGCCGTCCAAGAGCAACATCCTGATCCGCGGCGAGAGCGGCACCGGCAAGGAACTCGTCGCCAAGTCGATCCACAACAACTCGAAGCGCAGGGACGGACCGTTCGTCACCGTGAACTCCGGATCGATGCCCAGCGAACTCCTGGAGAGCACCCTGTTCGGCCACGTCAAGGGGGCCTTCACCGGCGCCGTGTCGCACAAGAAGGGCCTGTTCGAGGTCGCCCACGGGGGCACGATCTTCTTCGACGAGATCGGGAACATCCCGCCGGACACCCAGTCCAAGCTGCTGCGCGTGATCCAGGAGAAGGAGTTCATGCGCCTCGGCGGGCTCGAGACCCTGCGCGCCGACGTCCGCCTGGTCGCGGCGACGAACGCCGACCTGGAGGAGCGCGTGACGAAGGGCGAGTTTCGCGAAGACCTCTACTACCGGCTGAACGTGATCACGATCCAGCTTCCGCCCCTGTCCAGGCGGGTCGAGGACATCCCCCTGATCTCCCAGCACTTCCTCCGCATGTACTCGAACGAGAACGAGAAGGCCCCCCGCCGCCTCACCCCCGAAGCGATGGACGTCCTGATGGCCCACCGCTGGCCCGGCAACGTCCGGGAGCTGGAGAACGTGATCGAGAGAGCCGTCGTGCTCTCGACCGGCGAGGAGATCGGCCTCGACCTGCTGCCAGCCGGCCTCCGCGAAGGCGGCGCGACGGTGCCGGCGCCGGCGACGCTCCCGAAGACGGGCATCTCCTTCAAGGAGGCGGTCAGCGCCTACGAGCGGGAACTGATCGTCCGGGCGTTGCAGGCCTGCGGCGGCGTCCAGAAGCGCGCCGCCGAGCGGCTCAAGGTCAAGCCCACGACGCTTCACGAGATGATGAAGCGCCTGCAGGTGACGATCGAGAGCCGCGCGAGTTAGCAGGACGGTCGGCCTTCGGCCGGCGCCTTTCGGCCGCCTTCGGCGGCGGCGGGTCAGAAGACCCGCGCACCCAGTGTCGCCTCGGCGCAGGCCGTCAGGGCTGGACGAGGTCCTCGTACGCCTCGGGCCGGCGGTCGCGGTAGAACTGCCACACCGAGCGCACCTCGTCGATCAGCCCGAGGTCGAGGTCGGCGACCAGGAGTTCGTCCTGGTCCTTTGACGCCTGGGCGAGGATCTCCCCTCTCGGGCTGACGAAGTAGCTGCTGCCGTAGAAGGAGCCGAGGTCCCACGGCTTCTCCGTGCCGACCCGGTTGACGCAGCCCATGAAGTAGCCGTTCGCGACCGCGTGGGCCGGCTGCTCGATCGTCCACAGGTGGTCGGAGAGGCCGGCGACGGTGGCCGACGGGTTGTAGACGATCTCCGCGCCGGCGAGGCCCAGGGCCCGCGCCCCTTCGGGGAAGTGGCGGTCGTAACAGATGTAGACGCCGATCCGTCCGAATGCCGTGTCGAACACCGGGTAGCCCAGGTTGCCCGGGCGGAAGAAGTACTTCTCCCAGAAGCCGGCCACCTGCGGGATGTGGGTCTTGCGGTACTTGCCGAGGTAGCTGCCGTCGGCGTCGATCACGGCGGCCGTGTTGTACAGAACGCCCGCCGTCTCCCGCTCGTAGACCGGGACGACGATCACCATGCCGAACTTGCGGGCGTACTCCGCCATCCGCTCCGTGGCCGGGCCGGGAACCGGCTCCGCGGCCGCGAACCAGCTCGAGTCCTGGCCGGGGCAGAAGTACGGCGTGTTGAACACCTCCTGCAGACAGAGAACCTGGACGCCCTGGCGGCCCGCCTCCTCGATCCAGGGGATGTGCTTCGCCGTCATCGCCTCGACCGTCGCGGCGACCTCCTCGGCCGACGCGCCGTCGCCGCAGGTGCCGTCCGGCAGCGACATCTGGATCAGGCCGGACTTCAAGATTCTGCTCATGTCATCTCCTAGAACGGCCCACCAAACAGCCCTCGCTTCAGGAAGTTCCCGCCGCCGGCACGGCCGTGCCAGTTGTTGTCCTCGACGACCACGCGGCCCCGGCTGATCACGATCTCCGAGACTCCCTGAACCTCGGTGCCCTCGTAGGCGTTGTAGTCCACGTTCATGTGGTGCGTGCAGGGGTTGTCGACACTGATCGTCTCCCGGCGGTCCGGATTGAACACGACGATGTCGGCGTCGCTGCCCACCGCGATCGTCCCCTTCTTCGGGAACAGTCCGAACAGCTTGGCGGCCGCCGTCGAGGTCAGCTCGACGAACTTGTTGACCGAAAGCCGACCGCCCACCACGCCGCCGTTGTAGACCAGGCTCATCCGGTTCTCGACTCCCGGACCGCCGTTCGGGATCTTGCTGAAGTCGTCTACCCCTAAGACCTTCTGGTCCTTGAAGCAGAAGGGGCAGTGGTCGGTCGAGATGCTCTGCAGGTCACCGAAGCCGAGGCCCCGCCACAGGTGCTCCTGGTTCCACTTCTCGCGAAGCGGCGGCGTCATGACGTACTTGGCGCCCTCGAAGTCCTCGTGGTCGTAGTGGCTGAGATCCAGAAACAGGTACTGCGGGCAGGTCTCGGCGAACACCTGGGCGCCGCGGTCGCGCGCCAGGGTCACCTGTTCCAGCGCGTCCGCGCAGCTCAGGTGGACGATGTAGACGGGCACGCCGGCCACTTCGGCGATCGCGATCGACCGGTGGACGCCTTCCGCCTCCATCCGCGTGGGCCGGGTCAGGGCGTGGTACTTCGGCGCCGTCTTGCCCTCGGCGAGCGCGATCTTGACGATCTCGTCGATGACGATTCCGTTCTCGGCGTGCATGCAGACCAGGGTGCCGTCCTCGCCGGCCTTGCGCATCGCCCGGAACAGCGTGCCGTCGTCCACGTAGAGCACGCCCGGGTAGGCCATGAACATCTTGTAGGAGGTCACGCCCTCGTCCGCCAGCCGCCGCATCTCCCACAGCCGGTCGTCCTCCATGTCCGTGACGATCATGTGGAAGCCGTAGTCGATGCCCGCCTTGCCGGCGGCCTTCTCGTGCCAGGTCTCGAGGCCCTCCAGGGTCGAATGCCCCTTGGTCTGGATCGCGAAGTCGACGATCGTCGTCGTGCCGCCGAAAGCGGCCGCCCGGGTACCCGTCTCGAAGTCGTCGGCGCTCGTCGTGCCGCCGAAGGGCATGTCCATGTGGGTGTGCGGATCGACGCCGCCCGGGATGACCAGCCGCCCCGCCGCGTCGATCGTCCGGTCGGCCTCCACGTCCAGGTCGCGGCCGATCAGGGAGACCGTCTCGTCCTCGACGAAGATGTCGGCGTGGTAGTCGTCCACCGCCGTCACGATGCGTCCGTTACGAATCAGCAGAGACATGGTTCCTCCTCGCCGGCCGTGGCCCGTCGGATCCCCAGCACTCTAACCGTCAGTCGCTCACGGGGCTCCGAACCCGGTGGCGCTCGAACCACTCCAGGACGTTCGCGACCTTGGCGATCAGGTTGGACGGACTGCTGCTCGCGATGCCGTGCCAGGCGTTCTGAATCCGCACCATCTGCGTCGGCACCTTTCGGATCTTCAGCGCCTGGTAGTACTGCTCGGTCTGTCCCATCGGCGTGCGCAGGTCCTGTTCCCCGGTGATCAGCATCGTCGGCGTCATGACGTTGCCGACGAGGGAGAGGGGCGAGCGGGCCCAGTAGTGCTCCAGCATGCCGTCCTCCCACACCGGGCCGGGGAACCAGTACTGGTAGTAGGACGCGTACCCGTCCGACGTGAGCGAGAAGCTGATCCAGTCGATGACCGGCTTCTGTGACACGGCCGCGGCAAAGCGGTCGGTCTTCCCGACGATCCACGCCGTCAGCACTCCCCCGCCACTGCCGCCGGTGACCATCAGATTGTCCTCGTCGACGTAGCCCAGCTCGATCACGGCATCGACGCCCGACATCAGGTCGTCGTAGTCGCGGCCCGGATAGGCGTGGTGGATCAGGTTGCCGAACTCCTCGCCATAGCTCGTGCTGCCGCGGGGGTTGGTGTAGAAGACGACGTAGCCCGCCGCCGCGTAGAACTGGACCTCGGCCGCGAAGCGCGGGCCGTAGTTGGCGAACGGCCCGCCGTGTATCTCAAGAACGAGCGGGTACTTGCGAGAGGGGTCGAAGTCCGGGGGCTTGGCGATCCAGCCGTGCACGGGGCGGCCGTCGTGCGAGGATTCCCACCAGATCTCCTCGACCGGGGCAAGCTCCTTGTGGGCAAGAAGGTCCTCGTTGAGGCCGGTGATCCGGCGCGGTCCGCTCCCCGCCCGGCCGACGGCGACATCGGCCGGGCGCGCCGGCGAATTGACGGTGAAGGCAAAGCTCCCGTCGCGAGCCACGGTGTAGGAGCCGCCGCCGTAGGGTCGCCCGAGGGCGACGCCGCCCAGGTCGGCGGCAAGGTCCGTGACTTCGCCGTCGAGGGTGATGTTCGCGACCCTGGTCGTGCCCTGGTCGTCGTACTGGATGAAGAGAGAGCGACCATCCGCGGCCCAGTTGAGGTTGCCCACGTCACGGTCCAGGTCGCCGACGCGGCGGGCGCCGCCGCCGTCCCGATCCATGACGTACAGGCGGGAGACCTGGTAGCCCTGATGGCGATCGTCGAAGCCCGTGTACGCGATCCGGGAACCGTCGGGCGACACCGCCGGGCCGCCATCCGGGCCGAAGCGGTCCGTAAGCTGGCGAAGCTCCCGCGTCTCGACCGCCACCTCGAAGACTTCGCTGTCCCGGATGTCGAAGTCGGGGTCGCCGCGGTTGGCGCTGAAGACGATCGAGCGGGAGTCGGGCGACCAGGACAGTCCGCCGCCGTGATCGTACGCACCGTTCGTCAACTGGCGCGGCGTGCCCCCATCCGCGGGCAGAACGAAGACGTGGGTGTTCCCGTCCGGCACGTATCCGCGGCCGTCCGCCCGGTAGCGGAGCTTCGAGATCACACGTGCCGGCGTCGTCCACTCGGCGCCCTCGGGCCTGGAAGGCATCTTCGCGAAGGCCGAGGCCGGTTCGGGCACGAACATCGTCATGGCGATCCAGTTCCCGTCGGGCGACCAGGCGATGTTCCCGGGGGACTCGGTCACGTTCGTGAGTTCCGCCGTCTGGCCGGTGTCCATCCAGCGCACGAACAGTTGGTTCGCGCCTCCACTCGAGCCCACATACAGCAGGCGGTCTCCGTCGGGAGACCAGCGCGGCGAGCTCACCGAGCCGCTTCCGTCCGTGATCGCACGGTGATCCGAGCCGTCCGCGTCGATTACCCACAGCGCGGAGCGCGACCTGTCCGTCATGACGTCGAAGCCGCGCCGGACGTACACGACCCGGTCGCCGTCGGGCGATATGCGGGGGTCGTCGGCAACCTCCATTTCGAAGACATCCAGGTACTGGAGCCGGTCGGGGTCGGCAGCCTCTTCGTTGACCTGGCCGACCAGCGGCCCGGTCGCGAGAGCGAAAGCGAGAGCGAACAGCGATCCGTGTTTCTTCGTCATCAGGCGAAGACGCGCGGCTCGAAGTCCTCGGCGTTGACGATCGAGGCGCTGTCGCCGGTGGCCCGGATGACGAAGAAACCCTGCCGTTCGGCGTGGAGGGCCACCCCGTCCGCCGCCTGAAGAAAGGCCATCGCGCCGTATACCTTGCGGTCGCGGTACTCGGACCACCACTCCTTGAAACGGCCCAGCTTGGACCGGAACCGCCTGACGTCCTCCGGGCGAAGCGTCGTCTTGACCTCGACCACGACGATCTCCTCGCCGTTGACCGCCAGGATGTCCACCTCGTAGCTCTCGCCGCCTCGCCTCTCCAGAGTGCGCTGCGCGAGACGCTGAACGCGGATGCCCCGGCCGTCCAGCAACCTGACCAGGTCGCCGCTGACCAGGCTCTCCATCAGCTTGCCCCACTGCGTCGTGAACAGGTCCTCCGCCTTCTTCAGACGACGGTCCGTTTCCCGCATCTGCCGGTCCGTCTCCCGCATCTGCCGATCCGTCTCCTTCATGGACCGGGCCGTCTCCTGTATCTGCTCGTCTGTCTTTCTCTGGGACTTCCTGAATTCCCTGAAGCTCTCCGTGATCGCCTCGATGTCCCGGGTCAGAGCCCGCAACCGCTCGAGCGTTGGTTCTTGGCCGCGCTCTTCGTGGGGGGTGGTCATGTTCGGTCGTCGCCTTTCTTCGGTCGTGGCGCCAGGGCGCCGTGAAGCGGTGGGACCTGCAAGCAAGGAGGCCTCAGGGGCAACGCCGCGCAAAGCCGGCAAGGGGCTCAGGAGAATAGCAGCGCTAACGTTCGTGTTCGCCGTCCACCTCGACCAGCTCGAAGAAGCCGAACATCATCTCGTCGGTGGACTGAAGCCCGAAGGCGACGTCGCGGGTCGGGTCGGGGTTGTTCGGGTTCGCCCCGGAGTTGTCGTAGACGGCGACGATCTCGATGACGGTCCCCGCCGGCACGAGCTTGGGCTTCTCAGGGTAGTAGAAGAGCTGCCAGTTGAAGTCGTACTCGGGTACTTCCAGGAGCAACTCCGAGTCGCCATCCGGGTAGTGCGCCGTGTAGGACATCCGCTTGCCGCGCAGGTGCATGTGCGGCAGGTAGGAGACGATCATCGAATCGCGCACGATCTCGTGCCGGTACTCGACCCGGTGGTCGGGCGCACCCGCCGGAATCAGGAAGTCCATCTCGCCGGCGATCACGGCCTGGATCTCCGAGCGCAGCTCGCCTTCACCGAAGTGGAGGCCGATGAGCGTCCGGTCGGTCTGCTCTTCGCCGTTCGGGTGGTAGTGCTGGTTCATGACGACGACAGCGCCGGGTTCGATCCAGCGCCCGGTGCCCTGCGGGAACTCGGTCGGCGCGGTTCCAGCGCCCCACATCGCCAGCACGTTGAAGTAGCCGCGACCGTCGACCGAGCCGCTGGCGCGCAGCGCTTCCCTGGGGGTCAGCGGCACGCCGTCCTCCACCATGCCGGTGAAGTCGGCCTTGAAGGCAAGCTGGTGGTGATTCACCTGGGGCGCGCCGGGCCGAAACTCGACCGCGCGGATCCAGCGACGCTCGCGGATGTCGATGGTCACGAACTGGTTCAGGAACAGATCGGGGCCATCGGCGGGCACGGTGACGGCGGGCAGTTCGATCACGTAGTCCGGTTCGCCGAGCTGCCAGCCTTCCGTGAACTCGGGCGGCGCCGGCATGGATGCCGGATCGCCGGGCGGGGCGCCCCCTTCGACCCAGGCGACAAGCGTGCCGACCTCTTCCTCGGAGAGCGAAGGATCGTTCGCCCATTCGCCGTGGGCGGGGCTCGCGAACCACGGCGGCATCTGGCGGCTTGCCACGACTCTCGCGATGGAGCGCGCCCAGGGTCGTGCCTCGCGATAGGTCATGAGCGACATCGGCGCTATCTCGCCGGGTCGATGGCAAGACACGCAGTGCCGGTTGAGGATCGGGGCCACATCGCGGCTGAACGTGACTTCGGCCGCGGGCGCCGGGGCAGCCGCGAGAGGGAGTGCGGCCAGGGGGAGTCGGTTGAGGAAGAGTCTCAGCATTGCCGCGCCTCAAAGGGGCATTCGGGGGAACGTCACTTGCACCCTAGACAACAAGGATGAACTTCCCGTTCATTACCCAGTCCCTTGCGTTAACCTTCGTGAACTCGCTTCACGAGGACCGACCCATGGCCGCACCGGACGCGCACGAACGCGAGATCACGGCGCTCCGCGACCGCACGTCGCGGCTCAGCGCCGCCGTGCTGCGCGTCACCGCCAGCCTCGACGAAGCCACCGTCCTGCAGGAGATCGTGGACAGCGCCTGCGCGCTCACGAACGCCCGCTACGGGGTCATCACGACGATCGACGGCAGCGGGCCGCCGCGCGACTTCGTGACCTCCGGGTTCACTCCGGAACAGCACCTCGAGATGGAGGGCTGGCTACCGGACGGGCCGCTCCTCTTCGACCACCTGCGGGAACTCTCCGCACCGCTCAGGCTGGCCGACCTGCCGAGCTACGTCCGTTCGCTTGGCTTCTCCGCCGACCTCATGCCGGCGAAGACGTTCCAGGGGACGCCGATGCGGCATCGGGGCGCGCACGTCGGCAGCTTCTTCCTCGCCGGCAAGCGTGGCGGACGAGAGTTCTCCGCCGAGGACGAAGACGTGCTGGTGCTGTTCGCGTCGCAGGCGGCGACGGCCATCGCGAACGCCCGCACCCACCGGAACGAACAGCGGTCGCGGGCCAGCCTGGAGGCGTTGGTCGAGACGTCGCCGGTGGGCGTCGTGGTCCTCGACGTCTCCACCGGCGCTCCCACCACCTTCAATCGGGAGGCGAGGCGACTGGTGGAGAACCTGGTCGCAGCCGGGAGGCCCTCGGAGGAGCTGATCGAGGTCCTGACCTTCCGGTTCGGCGACGGCCGCGAAGTCCCGATGTCCCGCCTGATCCACGACGCGCCCGCGCTGCGCGCCGAGGAGGTCCTGCTCTCGGTTGCCGGCGGCCGCGGCGCGAGGGCGCTGGTCAACGCGACGACGATCCGGTCCGCGGAAGGCGAACCCGAGTCCATGGTCGTCACGTTGCAGGACCTCGCGCACCTGGACGAGCTGGAGCGGCTGAGGACCGAGTTCCTGAGCATGGTGAGTCACGAACTGCGCGCCCCCCTGACCTCGATCAAGGGCTCGGCTGCCACGGTGCTCGGCGCGTCCGACGAGCTGGACCGGTCGGAGATACTGCAGTTCTTCCGGATCGTCGACGATCAGGCGGAGCACATGCGGGGCCTGATCGGCGACCTGCTCGACGTGGGCCGCATCGAATCCGGCACGCTGTCCGTCGCACCGCAACCTGTCGACCTGACCGCCCTGGTGGAACGGGCCAGGAGCGCATTCGCGAGCGGCGGCGCGCGCCACGCAGTGAGCATCGATCTGCCGCGGGACCTTCCACGCGTCATGGCCGATGCGCGGCGAATCGTTCAGGTGCTGAACAACCTGCTGTCGAACGCGGCCAGACACTCCCCGGAGTCGTCGCCCATCAGCGTCGAGGCAGCGCTGGACGGACACCACGTCGCCGTGACGGTCGCCGACCAGGGAAGCGGCGTTCCGCCGCACCTGCTGCCGCACATGTTCAGCAAGCACGCCGGGGCCGCCAGCGGGGAGGGGAGCCTCGGCGTCGGCCTGGGCCTGGCGATCTGCAAGGGACTCGTGGAAGCCCACGGCGGTCGCATCTCCGCCCGAAGCGGCGGGCAGGGACAGGGTACCCGGATCACCTTCACGATCCCCGCGGTGGAAGAGCCGGGCAACGGCGAAACGTCCGAAGCCCTCGTCGCGGCCGCTTCGGAAGGGCGGCGCGCCGGCGGCGGTTGACCGCGCGTCCTGGTGCTGGACGACGACCCTCAGGCCCTCCGTTTCGCCCGTGACGCGCTCGCTTCCCGGGGCTACACGCCGCTGGTCACCGGCGATGCGCGCGAGCTTCCCCGTCTCCTCAGGACGGAGCGGCCGGACCTGGTCCTGCTCGACCTGGTGCTGCCCGGGACGGACGGCATCGAACTGCTGCAGCGCCTGCCAGAACTGGCCGACCTGCCCGTGATCTTCATCTCCGCATATGGCCGGGACGAGACGGTCGCGAGAGCACTGGAAGCCGGAGCGGACGACTACATCGTCAAGCCGTTCTCCCCGACGGAGCTCACGGCAAGAGTGGGGGTCGCGCTCCGCAAGCGGCTCGCGCCCGGACCCTTCGTGCTCGGCAACCTGTCCATCGACCGCGCCCGGCGCCGGGTTACGGTCGACGGCCGTACGGTGCGGTTGACCGCCACCGAGTACGAGCTGCTGCGCGTTCTGTCGCTGAACGCCGGGCACGTGACGACCTACGACACCCTGCTGCGCCGGGTCTGGGCCGGCCGGCTGTACGCGCAGCCACAGCTCGTCCGCGCCTTCGTCAAGAAGCTGCGGACCAAGCTCGGCGACGACCCGGCCGACCCGACCTACATCTTCAATGAGCGCGGCGTTGGCTACCGCATGCCCAAGCCGGGCCAGGTCTGACTAGCGCCGCCGCAGACCCAGGACCCGGGGAATCCCGGCCAGGTCGGCGACCACCCACTCCTCCTCGAAGCTGCCTCGCTCCGCCAGTTCCCGGACTGCCTCGAGCTGGCCCTTGCCGATCTCGAGCAGCAACCGCTGTCCGGCCCGCAGGAAGCCGGCGGCGGCGAACAGACGGCGGTAGAAGTCCAGGCCGTCGCCGGCGAAGAGGGCCTCGGGCGGCTCGTGGTCGCGGACTTCGGGCATCAGGGACGGCCACTCGCCGACGTCGATGTAGGGCGGGTTCGAGACGACGACGTCGAAGGCCCCCGGGCGAAGGGCGGTCAACAGGTCGGCACGGACCAGCCGCACCCGGTCCTCGACGCGGTGGCGCCGGCAGTTCGAGGCCGCCACCGCCAGCGCGCCGGGCGAGAGGTCGGTCGCGACGACCCGGCTGGCCGGCCGCTCCAGCGCCACGGTGACGGCGATGCAGCCGGAGCCGGTGCCGACGTCGAGCACCCGGGCCCCGTCCTCCGTGCAGTTCAGGACCGCCTCGACCAGGTGCTCCGTCTCCGGCCGCGGGATCAGCACCCGCGGGTCGACGGCGAACGTCCGTCCATGGAACTCGCGGCGGCCCAGCAGGTAGGCGACCGGGATCCGGTCCGCCCGCCGGCGGATCAACTGCCCGTAGCTGAGCGCAGCGGGCTCGGGCACGTCGTCGTCGGCGCGGGCGTAGAGCTGCGCCTCCGAGAGCCTCAGCACTTCGCCGAGCAGCAGCGCCGCCTCCCTGCGTGGCTGTTCGACCGAGCCGGCCAGGTGCTCCTGCCCCAGGTCGAGCAGATCGACGATGCGGGCCGCCCCCGGCGGGGGCTCTTTCGGGCCGTCCGGCACTCAGACCGGATCCGCTTCGCCCGTCTGCCGCAGCCGCTCCGCCTCGAAGTGCTGCTGCAGCGGCACGATCAACGGCTCGAGGTCGCCTTCGAGGACCTGTGGCAGCTTGTGGACGGACAAGCCGACCCGGTGGTCCGTGACGCGGTTCTGGGGGAAGTTGTAGGTGCGGATCTTCTCCGAGCGGTCGCCGCTGCCGACCATCCGGCGGCGCTCCTCGCCCATCTCGGCGTTCGCCTTCGCCTCCTCGATCTCCAGCAGGCGGCTCTTCAGCACCCGCATCGCCTTCGCCTTGTTCTTGATCTGGCTGCGCTCGTCCTGGCAGGTGACGACCAGGCCGGTCGGCTGGTGGGTCAGCCGCACCGCCGAGTAGGTCGTGTTGACGCCCTGGCCGCCGGGGCCGGACGCGCAGTAGGTGTCCACGCGCAGGTCGGAGGGCTCGATCTCGATCTCGATGTCCTCGGCCTCCGGCAGCACCGCGACCGTGACCGCCGAGGTGTGGATGCGGCCGGAAGCCTCCGTCTCGGGCACCCGCTGCACGCGGTGCACGCCGGCCTCGTAACGCAGCGTGGCGAAGGCGCCGCGGCCCTCGACGATCGCCGACACCTCCTTGACGCCGCGGATGCCGGACTCGGAGATGTCGAGGATCTCGACCTTCCAGCCGTGGTCGTCGGCGTACCGGCTGTACATCCGAAAGAGCTCCGCGGCGAACAGGGTCGCCTCGTCGCCGCCGGTGCCGGCGCGGATCTCGAGCACCGCGTTGCGCTTCTCGTTCGGATCTTTCGGCGCCAGCTCCTCCTTCATCGTCGCTTCGATGGACGCGAGCGTCTCCTCCAGCAGGCCCTTTTCCTCGGCCGCCATCTCGTACATGTCGTCCCCGCGTTCGAGCTCGCCCAGCAGTTCCGCCGTCTGGTCGAGCTCGTCCCTCGTCCTCTTGTACCGCTGGTAGAGCTCGACGACCGGGTTCAGCTCCGCCAGCGCCCGGCTCGTGTCGCGAAAGAGGCCGGGATTGGCGAGCACGTCCGGATCGGCGAGCTTTGCCGCCAGCTCGTCGTACGTCTGCTCAATCTGTTCGAGCTTTTCGAGCATGGCCCGAGATCCTCCAGGCCGTATCCTGCCACGGACCTGCCCGCGCCGAATGGTCGCCGCTCCGCGGCGCGAGTTCCTGGCCGCCTCCGGCGGCAGCGGGTCAGAGGACCCGCGCACCCAGCGGAGGCCGGCGGAATGCCGGATTCTGCTCGCCGGGTTATCGTTTCGTATGGCCGCGTCAATCGTGACCGCCTGGACGCTGCCGCTCCTGGCCCTGGCCGTCGCCCAGGATCCGCGCATCCAGCTCGTCGAACTCCAGGCCGCCGGCCAGGCCGAAGCCGCGCTCGAGGAGACGAAACGGCTTCGCGCCGAAGAACCGGACCTCGCGGCCGGGCATGGCCTCTGCTACCTGGAAGGACACCTGCTGGAAGAGCTCGCGCAGGTCGACACGGCGTCGGAAGCCTTCGCCACCTGCCTGACCGAAACGCCCGCGCTGGAACCCTGGGCGCGCTACCGGCTGGCCCTGGGCCAGACGCGGCTCGGCTACCCGGAGATCGCCGCCGGCGTCACCGCCACCCTGCTCGGCGGACAGCCGCCACGCGTACTGGTGCAGCCGGCAGCGGAGCTGCTCGCCACCAGTCTCGACCGCGGCGGCGACTGCCGGCTCCTGCGCGGCATCCCGATGTCGCGCCTGCCGGCGCCGGAACGTCGCCTGCTGACTCTCAGCCGGGCCAAGTGCCACCTCGCGGACGGCGACCCGGACGAAGCCGCCGCCGTCCTGACCGGCCTGATCCGGGAACGGGCCAACGACCTGGTGGCCTTCGAAGCCGCCGACCGCCTTCACCGCCTGAGGCCGGCCCTCGAGGACCGCCAGGAGGTGCTGCTGCTCGGCAACACCTTCCACGAACACGGCGTCTTCGACCGCTCGAACGAACTCCTCGGGCAGATCGTGGTCGACCTGGAGGTGCAATCGACCTCCGACTTCGAGATCCACTACCGGTGGGCGCGCAGCCACTTCCGGCAGGGTCGCCTGGAAGACGCCGCCCGGCACTACGAGCTGCTGGCTACGAACGTGTCCTCGCCACGCCAGTCCGGGCAGGCGCTCTACCAGAAGGCGCGGTCGGAGGAACTCTCCGGCGACTGGATCGCCGCGGCCGCCGACTACCGCCGCGCCTACCTGGCCGACCCCCAGGGCAACTTCTCCGTGGCGGCGCTGCTTGGCGCCATGCGCCTGGAGTGGCGCCGCGGGCTGGAGGACGAAGCGCTCGATCTCTACTCGGTGCTGCTCCAGCTCCGCCACGACCGCGCGGTATCGGCGCGCGCCAGCCTCTTTCTCGCCGCCTCCGACATCGTCCAGGGCCGCACGGACCGCGCCGGCGACTGGCTCAGCGACGCCATCCGCGCCAGCCGCAGCGTCGACTTCGAGGTCCGCTACTGGCGAGGCCGGCTCGACGAAGCCCGCGGAGCGCTCGACCGCGCCATCACCGGCTACGCCGACCTGCTCGCCGCCGACCTCTTCCACCCGCTGGCTCGCGAAGCCGAGAAGCGCCTGGCCGCCGAGCCTCTGAGAGCGTACGTCCAGCCCATCGCCGCCGAGTTCGCACGGTCGGAGGACCCGGCACGGCTCTATCGCGCCTGGCTGCTCCACGGCCGCCAGGGCGACGAAGCCGAGGCCGCGCGGCAGATCCTCCAGGGCCGGCTGGTCGCCGATCCGGCGGTGCGTTCCTTCTTCAGTCTCCGGGGCGTGCCGCCCGGCGAGTGGCCGCTGTGGGACCGGGCCGCCTCGACCCCGCAGGAACTGCTGCTCGCCCTCGGCCTCTGGGGCGACGCGGCCGAGGTCGTGGACCGGCACTTCCCGGTGGCGAACCCGCGGCTGGCACTGACCGCCGCGGAGGGGCTGGCGAAGACCCGGCCCCGGCGAGCCCTGCTGATCGCCGAGATCCTGGCCCAGAGGGCGCCGCGCCGCGTGCCGGAACCGCTCTACCCGCTGACGATGCGCCGGGCGCTCTACCCCGACGCCTACGGCGACCTGATCGCCGCCGCCGCCGCCCGCCGCAACCTGGACCCCTTCCTGATCTCCGGCATCATGCGCCAGGAAAGCCGCTTTGACCACCAGGCGGTGTCGGCCGCCTCGGCGCGGGGCCTGATGCAGTTCGTCTATCCCACCGCGGCGCGGCTCGCGGCAAACGCCGGCCGGTCCCTCTCGACCCCGCGCGAACTGGAGAACCCCGCGCTCGCGGTCGAACTCGGCGCCTCCTACCTGGCCGAGCTCCGCGCCCTGTTCGGCAGCGAGCAGCACGTCATCCTGGCTGCCTACAACGCCGGCGAGGCCCAGGCCGCGCTCTGGCAGCGCCATTGCTACACCACCGGCGCCGACGAGTACTTCACCAAGGTCGGCTTCCGCGAGACCCGGAACTACATCGAGCGCGTCCTGTACAACGTGGCGCAGTACCACGACCTCTACGGGCAGGGCCCCGGCCGCCCGTGAGCGGGGAGGAGCCGGCGACGGCCGCCGGCCGCCTGCGCATCGTCGCCACGCCGATCGGCAACCTGGCGGACCTCTCGCCGCGCGCCCGCGAGGCGCTGCTCTCCGCCGACCTCATCGCCTGCGAGGACACGCGCCGCACCGGCCGGCTGTTCCAGAGCCTCGCCGCCGGCCGCGGCGGCTCGGCCGAGCGTCCGCCGCTGCTGCCGCTGCACGACCACAACGAGGACCGGCAGATCGGCCGGGTGCTCGAGCGGCTGGAGCAGGGCGACGCCGTGGCCCTCGTCTCCGACGCCGGCACCCCGCTCGTCTCCGACCCGGGCTACCGGCTGGTGCGGGCCGCGCTGGAGCGGAACCTCCCGGTCGAGGCGCTGCCTGGACCGTCGGCGATCCTGGCCGCCCTCGTCGTCTCCGGCCTGCCGCCCTATCCGTTCACCTTCCTCGGCTTTCCACCGCCGAAGCAGGGGAAGCGCCGGCGTTTCTTCGAGGCACACGCCGAACTCCCGCACACCGTCGTCTTCTTCGAGTCGCCGCGGCGCGCCGCCGCCTCGCTCGCCGATGCGGCCGCCGTCTTCGGCCCCGATCGCAACGCCGCCCTCGCCCGCGAGTTGACCAAACTCCACGAGGAGGTGCTGCGCGGTTCGCTGGAAGAGATCGCCGCTCAGGCCGCGGAGAGCGGCAAGCTGCGCGGCGAAGTGACGATCGTGGTCGGCCGGTGCGGCCGACGCTCCTGAGAGCGAGTCGCTCTAGGGCTCGAGAGGCCCGATCCAGGGGGCCGGAGGGGCCTGACCGGCGCCGTCGGACGGACACTGGGAAGCGGGCCGCCCACCCGTGGTGGAAACGGTTGGTTCCCCCAGTACGACCACACTCTCGAACGTCCCCTGGCAGCGCGGCCAGGGCTCGAAGTACTCGGCCGGAATGTTCCCTTCCAGATCCCATGCGTCGTTGAGCATCAGCGTCGTTCCCCAATAGCAGCGCCAGGCGTCCCGAGGCGCCCCGCGCGGGATCATGCAGGTCACCGCGTGGTCGGGGAAGTCCCCGTCGTAGCGGGGAACGACATCTTCGGCTCGACCGGTCCGGACGGCCCACAGCGCCTCCGTCTCGTTGTGCACGATGTAGAGGATCCCCTGGCGGTCCGTCGTCACCGCCAGGTCGAGCCTCCAGAAGCCGTCCCGCTCACGGACCTTCACCAGGGCCTCGGGCTCTTCCTGGTCTTCAACCCAGTACAGGACTCCCTTGTCCGACGACCAGGCGGCCGGCTTCGCGAACTGCCCCAGCGACTCGTCCTTCCAGACGAGCCGGAACTGCGCGTTCTGCAAGTACTCGAGGGCGCCGAGCGAGGGGCAGACGAACGCCAGTGTCAGCGCGAACGGGGCAACCAGGGGGAGTCGCTTCATGGGGACTTTCCTTATTCGGTCAAGAAGGTGCTGAGCGCTTGCGGGCGCGAGTGTAGTGCAAGCTGAAGCCGGACGGGAAGGCGGGTCAGGCTGCGCCGAGCGCACCCTCGATCCAGCAGCCGCCGAGGACCTGGGTGCCGCGGTAGAAGACGGCCGCCTGGCCGGGCGCAACGCCGGCCTGGGGCTCGCGGAAGTGGACGCGGCAGGCGCCCGTGCCGCCGTTCGCGCCGCCGCTCTCGACCGTGGCCGCGACGCCGGGATGGCGCGAGCGGATGCGGACCTGGATCCCGGCGCCGTCGCGCGGCGGCTCGCCGGCGATCCAGTGCAACCCGCGGCCGACCAGGCCCGGGGCCAGCAGCTCGTCGCGGTCGCCGACGACGACGCGGTTCGCTTCCGGCTGCACGTCGAGCACATAGAGCCGGCGGCCGGCGGCGACCCCGAGGCCGCGCCGCTGCCCGACCGTGTAGCGGTAGGTCGGCGCACCTTCGCCCAGCTCCTCGCCGGCGGTCGTCGTGACCCGAGCGGGCACCCGCGGCAACTCCGGGCGCTCGTCCTCGATGAACTCCCGGACGCCTTGATCGACGAAGCAGATCTCCATGCTCTCGCCCTTCTCGGCGACGGCGAGCCGCGCTTCGCGGGCCAGCTCGCGCACCTCGACCTTCGTCAGCTCGCCGACCGGAAACACCGCCCGCGAGAGCTGCTCCTGGGTCAGCTCGAACAGGAAGTAGCTCTGATCCTTCGACTCGTCGACGGCGGTATGCAGCTCGTACCGGCCCTCCTCGTCCTGCCGGATGCGAGCGTAGTGACCGGTGGCGATGCGGCCGGCGCCCAGCCGCCGGGCCCGCTCCCAGAACGCCTCGAACTTGATCTCCGTGTTGCAGGAGATGCAGGGGCTGGGGGTCCGGCCGCCGACGTAGCTGTCCACGAAGGGGTCGACCACGTGCCGGCGGAACTCGCCGTCCATGCGCAGGGTGTAGTGCGGCAGGCCGATCTGCTCGGCGACCCCGCGGGCGTCGCCGAGGTCGAGCGAGCCGCAGCAGCGGCCGTGGCGGACCTGCTGCGAGCGGTCCCAGAGCAGCATGGAGAGTCCGACGACCGGCGCGCCGTGGCGCTGGAGAAGGAGTGCCGCGACCGACGAGTCGAGGCCGCCGCTCATCGCGACGGCCGTGAGCGGCGGCTCGCCGCTGCGCGGCGATGCCCGGAGCGGGTCAGAAGACCCGCGCACCCAGAGCACGTCCGTCTGCCGGCCCCGAGTCATGGCGCAGCCACCGGTTCGGCCGAGAGAGAGCGCAGCGCCTGGACCTCGCGCGCCAGCGCCGGCAGGAAGCGGTCGATCTCGGCCTCGTCGTTCGACGTGCCCAGGCTGATGCGGATGGACGCGATCGCCTCCTCGGGCGACACTCCCATCGCCAGCAGGGTCCGGCTGGGCTCGACCACGCCGGACGCGCACGCGGCCCCGGTCGAGACCGCGAAGCCCGCCAGGTCCAGGCGAACGACGAGTTCCTCGCCGACCAGCCCCGGGAACGCGACGTGGGTCGTGTGCGGCAGCCGCGGCGAGGATGCGCAGTGGAGGCGCGCGTCGGGTATGCCGGCCAGGCCGGCCTCCAGGCCGTCGCGCAGGCTGCCCATGCGCTCGATCCGGTGGTCAAGTTCGCTTGACGCCAGGGCGGCGCACGCGCCGAAGCCGACCAGGGCCGCCACGTTCTCCGTGCCGGCGCGCCGCTGCCGCTCCTGGCCGCCGCCGAGGATCAGCGGCTCGAAGCCGGCGCCCTCGCGGACCCAGAGCGCCGCGGCCCCGACCGGGCCGTTGAACTTGTGGGCCGCCACGACCAAGTAGTCGACGCCGAGCGAACTCACGTCGACCGCGTGCTTGCCGGCCGCCTGGACCGCGTCGCAGAGCAGCGCCACGCCCCGCTCCCGGCAGGCCTCCGCGGCCTCCGCAACCGGCTGCAGCGTGCCGAGCTCGTTGTTCGCCAGCATCAGGCAGGCAAGGCGCGTGTCCGGCCGCAGGACGGCCGCCACGGCCGCGGCGCCGACCACGCCATCCGCTCCCGGGCAGAGCCGGGTCACCTCGACGCCCGCCTTCTCGAGCCGGTCCGCCGCGCGCTGGATCGACGGGTGCTCCAGCTCCGAGATGACCAGGTGACCGCCGGCGCCGTCGTCGAAGATGGACATGAGCACCGCGTTGTTCGCCTCGGTCCCCGAGGCCATGAAGGCGACCTCGGGCGGGCTGCCGCCGACCAGTTCGGCGACCTGCTGCCGCGCCTGCTCCACCGCCGCCCGCGCCGCCCGCCCGAAGGAGTGGACCGAGGACGGGTTGCCGTGCCGGCCGCCCAGCCAGGGCAGCATCGCCTCGGCGACCCGCGGGTCGAGCGGGGTCGTCGCGTTGTGGTCGAGGTAGACGGGGACGGCGGGCATGGCTGGCCGATTCTACGGTTCCAACCGACCCGGTTCGTTGACGACCTTGCCTCTGGGTGCGCGGGTCTTCTGACCCGCCCTCCGGGCGGAGCCGCGAAGCGGCGGAGGCCGGAGCAAAGTAGCCGCCGGCCGGAGGCCGGCGACGATTTCGACGCCGCCTGCGGCGGCAGCGGGTCAGAAGACCCGCGCACCCAGAGATAATCTTGACGAAGGAACCGCCGTTGCCCATCACAGCCGCACACAGAGCCTCTGTTCTGGCCCTCGCCGCGGGCCTCCTGTTCGTCCTTGAGCCCACGCTCGCCGCCGCCCAGGAGGAACGCAGGGAAACCCGCAAGGAGCGCCGCGAACGCAGGGCCGCGCTCGCCGCGGCCGAGGAGGCGCTGCCGCTCGAGTTCAAGGAGTTCCTCTCCAACGTCCATTTCCTGATCTCCGACGCCGAGCGCGAGGCGTTCCTCGAAGTCAGCCAGGACTACCAGCGCCGCGCCTGGATCGAGCGCTTCTGGCGAATCCGCGACCCGTATCCCGACAGTCCGCGCAACGAGTTCCGGATCCGCTGGGAAGAACGTCTGCTCTACGTCGACCAGGAGTTCGAGGGCCCGCGCTCCGACCGCGCGCGGATGTTCCTGTTCAACGGCGAACCGTCCGGGCGCATCCAGTTCCAGTGCACGATGGTCACCTGGCCCATCGAGATCTGGTTCTACAGCCACAGCGACCGCGTGGGCCACGAGTTCTTCCTGCTCTTCTACCGGCGCGGCAACCAGCAGCGCTACGAACTCTGGCATCCCTCGGACGGCATCGAGCGCTTGCTCGACTTCGGCGTCAACGTGCAGGCCGCGGCCGGCGAGATCCAGAGTTGCGCGAACGGCGACGTGGCCGCCTCCGCCATCAACTGGCTCCTGCGCAGCAACGGCCTCGAGTTCGCCACCCTGATGGCGCGCCTCGACGAGCGGCCCGAGGCGCCGTCGGCGGAATGGACGCTCACGTTCGAGGCCTACACCACCGACGTGCCGGAGGACGCCGAGCCGCTCGAGGCGACGCTCGACGTGCGCTTCCCGGCCCGCTACCAGGCGCGGACGGTGGTCGAGGCCCTGGTCGAGATCGAACCGGCCTCGGCGCACCGCGACACGGTCGGCGGCCAGTCGAGCTACAACTTCTTCCTGACCGGCGAGGTGCTGCGCGGCGAGGACCTCTTCGAGAACTTCCGCTACAAGTTCGATCTGCCCCTGGGCGCCGCCGGCGACGCCGCGGCCGGCGGCGAGGGCGGCGAGGGCGGCGAACCGCCCATCCTGCTGTCCTTCGAGCGCCGGCTGCGGCCGGGCGACTACCGCCTCGTGCTGAAGATCGAGGACCTGAACGGCGGCCGCTTCGCCCGCCTGGAGCGGCCGCTCGAAGTGCCGACCCTCGAGGCGCCCGCCACCCGCCAGCTCGACCCGGCGGTGCAGAAGATCATCGACCAGGCGGAAGCGGTGCTCACCAGCGACGTGCCGACGGTGCAGCTCCTCGAGCCCCCGGGCGAGCTCCAGACCGGCCTCGTCCGCTTCGACACCCTGGCCACCGGCGACATCGCCGAGATGCGCTTCTGGCTCGACGGCGGCGAAGTCGCCCGCAAGCGCCGGCCGCCGTTCTCCGTCGAACTCGACCTCGGCTCGACGCCCCGGGTCCACGTCCTCCGCGCCACCGCCCACGACGCGGAGGGCGCGGAGCTCGCGTCCGACGAGATCTCGCTCAACGCCGGCCGCAACCGCTTCGCGCTCCGCTTCGCCGAACCCCGCGAGGGCGTCCGCTACGAAGACGAGGTCCACGTCGAGATCGACGTCCAGGTGCCGGACGGCAGCCTGGTCGAGCGCCTCGAACTCCACCTGAACGACGAACCGGTCGCCACCCTCTACCAGGAGCCCTGGAGTCAACTCGTCGAACTGCCGCCGGGCGACGCGATCACCTACCTGCGGGCCGCCGCCTACCTAGTCGACGGCAACACGACCGACGCCGTCGTCTACGTCAACGCGCCCGACTACCTGGAGATCGTCGACATCCAGTACGTCGAGCTCTACGCCACCGCGCTCCACCGCTCGGGCCGGCCGTACGAGGACCTGCGCGCCGAGCAGGTGCGGATTCTCGAGGACGGCGCTCCGCAGGAGATCCTCCGCTTCCAGCGGGTGACCGACCTCCCCGTCCACCTCCAGGTCATGCTCGACGTCTCCGCCTCCATGGTCGACCGCCTCGGCGTCGCCCGCGAGGCCGCGCTCGATCTGTTCCAGACCGAGATCACGCCCCGCGACCGGGCGGCGCTCGTCACCTTCAACGATCACCCGTATCTCGCCTCGGACTTCACGAACGACATCGGCACGCTGGCCGGTTCGCTGGCCGGCCTCAAGGCCGAGCGCGGCACCGCGCTCTACGACGCCATCGTCTTCGGCCTCTACTACCTGAACGGCATCAAGGGCCAACGCGCCCTGCTGCTGCTCTCCGACGGCAAGGACGAGAGCAGCCGCTTCAGCTTCGACCAGGCGCTCGAGTACGCCCAGCGCTCCGGCGTCGCCGTTTACGCGATCGGCCTCGGCAAGCAGCCCGGGCCGGCCAGGCGCGCCCTCTCCCGGCTCGCCGCCCAGACCGGCGGCCGCGCCTTCTTCATCGGCCAGATCGCCGAACTCACCGGCGTCTACGGCCAGATCCTCGGCGAGCTGCGCTCCCGCTACCTGATCACCTACCAGTCGACGAACACCAGCGGCAACCGCCGCTTCCGGGAGATCGAAGCCGACGCCACCGTGGCGGGCGTGTCGATCCGTACGCTGAAGGGCTACTACCCGTGATCCGTTCCGCTGGGTGCGCGGGTCTTCTGACCCGCCCCGGCCGAAGCCGCGAAGCGGCGCAGGCCGAACCAGTATGGCCGCCGGCGAAGCCGGCGACGATCTTCCGCCGCCTGCGGCGGCAGCGGGTCAGAAGACCCGCGCACCCAGAGCACTGCCTTGCCGTTGGCGTTGCGATCTTGCTGCTCGCCACCACAGCCGCCGCCGCCCAGGACACCCTCGACCGCCGCCACGCCGACTTCCTCGACGCGGTCGACCCGATCCTCTCCGACACGGAGCGCCGGGTGTTCGGCGAACTCCGCCACGCCTACCAGCGCGACGCCTTCGTCCAGCGCTTCTGGGCCGTCCGCGACCCCTACCCCGAGACGCCGCAGAACGAGTTCCGCGAGCGTTTCGAACAGGCCGTCGAGACGGCCGGGGAGCGCTTCGCCGATGCCCGGGACGACCGCTTCGAGTCGCTCCTGCTGCACGGCGAGCCGCTGCGCACCTTCCGCACCACCTGCGAGCTGCTGCGCACTCTGGAGGTCTGGCACTACCCGCACAGCCCGGCCGTGCGCGGCGAGTTCTACCTCATCTTCCTTCGCCAGGGCGGCGGCTTCCGTCTGTGGACCGCCGCCGACGGCTTCTCCTCCCTGCTCGCCTTCGCCACCGTTTCGACGGACCGGGACGCCCGGCTCCGCGAGATCAACCGCCGCTGCTCCCGCGGCGGGGACCTGCTGAGCGCGTTCGGCCTGGCGCTCGACTGGCAGGCGATGGGCGCCGAGGCGCCGGACCCCGGCCGGGCGGACGACGAGTGGGCCCTCGCCTTTCTCGACCGCAGCACGGAAACGCCCGACGGCGCGGAAGCGCTGCCGGCCGAGATCACGCTGCGCTACCCCGGCCGCCGCGGCAACCGCACCGTGGTGCAGGCGATCGTCGGGATCGACCCGGCCCTCCTGCCGGAACCGGGCGACGGAGCGCGTCGCTTCGTGCTCGACGGCGAGGTGCTCCGCAGGGGCGAACTGTTCGAGAACTTCCGCTACCGCTTCGAGCCGCGGGCGCGGCCCGGCGGAGAGGCCGCGGCGATCCCGCTGATCACGGAGCGCTACCTGCGGCCGGGTCCGTACCGGCTGGTGGTCAAGGTGCGGGAGCTGGAGGCCGACCGGTTCTTCGGGGGCAGTGCCGAGATGGAGGTGCCGCTGGTGGCGAGGACTGACGCCGGCGATCTCCGCTGGGTGCGCGGGTCTTCTGACCCGCCAACGGCCGGAGCCGCGGAGCGGCGCAGGCCGGAGAATGCAGCCGCCGGCGAAGCCGGCGACGATCTTCCGCCGCCTTCGGCGGGAGCGGGTCAGAAGACCCGCGCACCCAGTGGGCCTGTCCCCGACTGGCTCGCCGAAGCCAACGCCGTCAGCCCCCGCTTCATCGACTCGCAAGACGAGCACACCGTCCGGATCCACGCTCTGCCGGAGCGCCTGATCACCGGCCGGGTCCGGGTCGGCGCCGACGCCGGCGGGCCGGACATCCACCACCTGGCCTTCTCGCTCGACGGCCGCGAACTGATCAGCAAGCGGCGGCCGCCCTACCAGGTCGAGATCGATGTCGGCGGCACGCCCCGGGCCCATTCCCTGCGAGTCGACGCCTACGACGGCCAGGGCGGCATCCTGGCGACGGACGAGGTAGCGATCAACTCGGGGCCGCACCGCTTCGCGGTCCGCCTCACTTCGCCGCAGCGCGGCGCCAGCCACACCAGCAGCGTGCGCGCGATCGCCGAGGTGGAAGCGCCCCGCCACGAGCGGCTCGACCGGGTGGAGTTCTTCCTGAACGACACCCGCACCGCCACCCTCTACCAGCCGCCGTTCGAGCAGCCGATCGGCATCGATCCGGCCGAACCGCTCTCCTACGTGCGCGCGGTGGCCTACCTCGAGACGGGCGCCTGGGCCGAGGACCTGGTCTTCGTCAACTCCCGCAACCTGGTCGAGGAAGTCGAAGTCGCCCTCATCGAGCTCTACGTCTCCGTCACCGACCGTTCCGGCGACCCGGTGCGCGGTTTCGGCAACGAGGACTTCGAGGTCTTCGTCGACGGCGAGCCTCAGCAGCTCCAGCGATTCGACAACGCCGCCAACCAGCCCATCCACGCCGGCATCCTGTTCGACACCTCGCTATCGATGGATCACCGGCTGGACGCGGCCGAGGAAGCGGCGCTCCACTTCTTCGAACTCGTCCTCGGGCCGCACGACCGCGCCGCCCTCATCACCTTCAACGACCGGCCCGAACTGGCCGTCGGCTTCACCGGTTCCAGGGAGACGCTGGCCGGCGGCCTCGCCGATCTCGTGGCGGAAGGCGAGACCGCGCTCTACGACAGCATCCTCTACTCCCTCTACTACTTCGGCGGACTGCGCGGGAAGCGGGCGCTCATCCTGCTCACCGACGGCGGAGATTCCAGCAGCGAGTACCGCTTCGACGACGTGCTGGAGTTCGCCCGCCGCTCCCAGGTGGCGATCTACAGCATCGGCATCGACATCGACCAGCGCGAGCTTATGTTCCGCGGCCGGCTGCAACAGCTCTGCAAGGAAACCGGCGGCCGCTGCTTCTTCATCACCGGGGCCTCCGAACTGCCGCGGGTCTACGAGAGGATCGAGACCGAAGTCCGCTCCCAGTACCTGCTCGTGTTCGAATCGCCGGAAGGCGACCGCGACGCCTTCCGCAAGGTCGAGGTGAAGCTGAAGGACCCGCGCGCCCGCGGCCGGCGCGGCCTGAAGGTCCAGACGATCCCCGGGTACTTCCAGTGAACGGACGAGACCCACTGGGTGCGTCGGCGACGACGCCGGAAGCCGGCCAGAAGGCCGGCGCACCGGCAGGCCGGCTCGTTCTGGCCTCCGCTTCGCCGCGGCGACGCGAGCTACTCGAGTCGCTCGACCTCGACTTCGCCGTGCGCCCGGCGACGGTCGACGAAACCCCCGGCCCGGGCGAGCGGCCCCGCGACCTCGTCCGCCGGCTCGCCCGGGCGAAGGCCGAAGCCGGCGCCCGCGACGGCGAGTGGGTGCTGGCCGCCGACACGATCGTCGTCGAAGACGGCGCCATCCTCGGCAAGCCGGCCGACCGTGACGACGCCCGGCGGATGCTCGAGCGCCTCCAGGGCCGCTGGCACCTCGTGCTGACCGGCACGGCGCTCCGCCCGCCCGCGGGCGACACCCTCCACGCGGTCGAGAGCACCCGGGTCCTGTTCGCCGAACTGACCCCCGAGCAGATCGACTGGTACGCCGCCACCGGCGAGCCCGACGACAAGGCCGGCGCCTACGCCGTCCAGGGTCTCGGCAGCCTGTTCATCCTCGAGATCGACGGCAACTACAGCAACGTCGTCGGCCTGCCCCTGCCGACCGTCCGGCAACTGTTCGAAGGCGCCGGCAGCGACGTCAGAGCGTTCCGCCGGGTTCCGCTGGGTGCGCGGGTCTTCTGACCCGCCTCGGGCGGAGCCGCGAAGCGGTGGAGCCCGATTCAAAGCAGCCGCCGGCCAAAGGCCGGCGACGATATTGACGCCGGCGGCGGTCAACTCCCCTGCTAGCATTCGCGGCGGAGGGGGTGTTCTCTTTCGAGTTCACGAACCAGGCGACGGCCGGTCGCCAATCGAAAAGGAGATCCCAATGACCGAGAAGGCGCTCGCGGAAGAGATCGCTTTCTACGAAGAGCACTTCGAGGAGTACCGCCGGAAGTACGCCGGGCGGTACCTTCTGATTCACGGCGCCGAGTTGATCGGCGTGTACGACGACGAGTTGGAGGCCGACTACGCCGGCTATCGGCAGGTCTGGAGAACCGGAACGGAAGGTAGCGGCTACTTGGTGAAGAAGGCCGGCGAACCCGCCATGCCCATCGTGGAGATGCCCATCGTTGCCAGGACCCTCCCCTCCGATGCCGAGAATCCCACTTAGTGAGCACTTCGGCGCCATCGTCGAGGTAAAGCTTCGACTTCCCCGGGATCTGCAACGAGAACAGGGAGTTCTTGGCTTCCACTCCGCTGCGGTTCAGGGAGACGCCCTCATCGATACCGGGTCGGATGTCACGGCGTTCGACCTTGCGGCCGCACATAAGGCAGGCCTGGTCACGAGGGAAACCGGACGGCTCAGCACCGTGCTCGGGCACCACGGCGGTCGGGTCCCGATACTGCTGGGAGAGATTCAGGTCGCTGACTTCGGCAGCTTCGTCATTCGCGGACGAGGTTTCCAGCTTGCGCACCTGGACTACGTCGCGGTCATCGGCCGCGACATCCTCCGGCACGGAATCCTGGTCTACAACGGCAAGGAAGGGTGGGCGACTCTGTCCCGTGGTGGCGGCTCCCGAGAGTAGCCGCCGGCCGAAGCCCGGCGACGATTCTGACGCGCTGGGTGCGCGGGTCTTCTGACCCGCCTCGGGCGGAGCCGCGAAGCGGTGGAGCCCGATTCAAAGCAGCCGCCGGGCGAAGCCCGGCGACGATTCTGACGCCGCCTTCGGCGGCAGCGGGTCAGAAGACCCGCGCACCCAGTGTGTTACGCGCCGAACTTGGCCAGCTTCCCGGCGTTCGCCAGGAGCAGCCCCATCAGGTCGCTGGCCGGGATCGTGCCGATCGCGCCGCGGCTCGCCTCCACCTCGGTGAACCGCGAGCACTCGTCGACGAAGCAGTTCTCCGACCGCAGGAGCAGCGGCACGGGGTGCCAGCTGTGGGCCTCCATCGGCGCCGGCGTGGAGTGGTCGCCGGTGATCGCCAGCACGTCGGGGCCCAGGTCGAGTAGCCGGGGCAACAGGGCGTCGACGGATTCGATCGCGGCGACCTTCGCCGCCAGATCGCCGTCTTCGCCGGCCATGTCCGTGCCCTTGACGTGGAGGAAGAAGTAGTCGAAGTCGTCCCAGCGTTCCTCGAGCCGGTCGAGGACCTGCCCGAAGCTCCCGCCGCAGTCGACGATCTCCATGCCGCAGACCTTCGCCACGCCGCGGTAGAGCGGGTAGCCGGCCAGCGCCGCCGCCCGCAAGCGGTGGAGCTCGCCGACGCCGGGCAGCGCCGGCAGCTTCGAGAAGCCGCGGAGCAGGAAGCTGTTCGCCCGCTCCTCGTCCCGGAGCTCCGCCTGGAGCGCCGCCACCGCCGGAGCGATGCGGGCGGCGGTCCCCCGCGCCGCCGCTTCGCCGGCGTCGCCGGCCGCCTGGACGGGCGGCACGGCCACACCGAGCCGCTGCGGGTCCGTGTCCGCCAGCTCCGCACCCAGCGGCGGCGTCCCGGCCCGAGGCCGGAACAGGAGCACGAATCGGTAGGCCTCGCCGGGATGGACCTCGACCTCGATGCCATTACCGGCCACATCGCCGAGCGCGTCGCCGGCGGCTTCGATCCGGCTCGCCAGCCGGGCGCAGATCCGCCGGCCCTCGGCGCCCGGGAGGCGTCCGGCACGGCGGTCCGTCAAAAGACCTTCCCCGTCGACGGTGGCGAAGTTGCCTCTCGCCACGACCGTGCCGGGAGCGATGTCGAGGCCGAGACCCAGCGCCTCGAGCACGCCCCGGCCGATGTCCGTTTCCGGCGACGTCGGCTCGTAGCCGAACAGGGCGAGGTGGCCCGGTCCGCTGCCCGGCGTGATGCCGGTTCCGGCCGGAACCAGCCGACCCAGCGAAGACCGGCTAGCCAGCCGGTCGAGGTTGGGCGTCCGCGCCTCGTCCAGGGCGGTCCGCGGCTGGGCGTCCGTCCGCAGGTCGCCGACGCCGTCGAGCACCAGCAGCACGATCCGGCGCCCGTTGCGCTGCGCCAGCCGGCTCAGGATCTCCTGCCGCCCCATGGCAGCCTCCGTCACGCGACGAAGTACGCCGACGCGCGCACCTGCAGCCGCGCGCGCGGCTGGAAGCCGCCGCCGTGCAGCCGAAACGCCGAATCCCCCGACAGCACCGGCAGGACGATCCAGCCGTCGAAGCTCTCGCCCCGGTTGTAGGGCGAGACGACGGGCTCCAGTTCAGCCAGCCGGGTCCAGTGGCCGTTCTCCGAGAAGTTCGCCCGCAGTTCCAGGTAGGCCTTGTCGAGATCGATGTTCTTGCCTTCCCGCGGGTGCCACACCGAGACGACGAAGCGCATCTCGTCGTAGCGCTGGGTGTCCACGCGGTCGCCTCCCCCGTGCTTGAGCGCGTAGACGAACGCGCCCTTGCTGTCCGTGGCGAAGATCTCCGGCGTGGCCTCGAAGGTCACGTGGAGCGGCTGGACGTTCTGGCTCAATCAGCGGAAGCCGCGGCGCAGCTCGTTGCGGAACGTCTGGAAGTTCTTCTCGCCGTGGAGGCAGACGACGACGCGCTCCAGCTTCGTGCCGCCCTGGAGGTAGCGGTGCACCTCGGTGAGCAGGATGCGGGCGCAGCGGTCGACCGGATAGCCGAAGATGCCCGTGGAGATCGCGGGGATCGCGATCGTGCGCTGGCCGTTGCGGTCGGCCAGGGCCAGCGACGCGCGCACGGCGGCGGCGAGCTTGCGGTCCTCGTCGCCCTCGCCCATCCGCGGGCCGACGGCGTGGATCACCTGCCGAGCCTTCAGCGTGCCCGCGCCGGTCATCACCGCGGTGCCGACCGGCGTGCCGCCGATCCGGTTGCACTCGTCCTGGATCGAGGTGCCGCCCTTCTCGCGCACGGCACCGGCGACGCCGCCGCCGAGCTGCAGCTCCTCGTTCGCCGGATTGACGATCGCGTCGACCTCCAACTCCGTGATGTCGCCCTCGATCAGCTCGAGCAGCGTGTCGTTCATCCTGACGGCCACTACCTACTCCCCAACAGCCAAAGCTCGGACAAGTCGCGGGATTCTATCTCAGTCGTGAGGAGCGCGTGTAGCGTCGGGGCGTGGGAGCAATAGCGGAGACGGCCTGGCAGCGTTCCCTGGACCGCCTGCGCGCCGGCGGGGCGCCCGAGGACGATCTCGAGCGAGCCGTCGCGGGCGTCCTGCCGCGGGGCGACATCTCCGCCGTGCCGGAGGACGCCGCGCGCCTCGTCCTCGGTTCGCAATCGATCGGCGACGCGGACGACCTGCCGGACGAGGCGCTCATCGGCTGGGCGGACGGCGGCGATGGCGACGCCGACGCGCCCGGCGGCGCCCACAGCTACGACCGGCTGGTCCTCGACCTGCTCGAGGCGGGGTTCCGGATCGTCCAGGAGCGGGCGGGCGGCGAGTCGCCCCCGTTTCGCGTCCTGCGCGCCCGGCGGGACGGTTATCGCATTCGCAGCTACCGGCCGGGCGATGAACTCGCGATCCTCGAGCTGTTCCGGGACAGCTTCGGCGAGAACCTGCGCCTGGACCGCTGGCGGTGGAGGTACCTCGACAACCCGCGCGGCGGCCCGCGCATCTCGCTCGCGTTCGCGCCCGACGGCCAGCTCGTCTGCCAGTACTGCGCGTACCCCGTAAGCTGGCGCGGCCTTTCCCCATCGGCCCCTGTCGAAGGTCACCAGGTCGGCGACACGATGACCCACCGCAGCGCCCGCGGCGTGGGCCGCGGGCCGACCAGCATCCTCGCGCGCACTTCCCGGCACTTCTACCTGGTCCATTGCAACGGCCGGGTCGCGTTCAACTACGGCTTCAACACGGGCAACATCACGAAGTTCTCCACCCGCTACGTGGGCGCCCACGTCGTGGAGGACGCTCCCTACCGCGTGCTGCCGAAGGAAGCGCGCCTCGGCGGCCGCCAGCGGTTCGGGCGCGGCTACGAGTTGCGCCGCATCGCCGAGCGCTCCGAGCTCGGTACGGAGTTCGACGCCCTGTTCGACCGGGTCGCCGACCGCTACGGCCTGCTGGTGGAGCGATCCGTCGAGTACCTGCGCTGGCGCTACCTGGACTGCCCCGATGACGGCCTGGAGCTGGTCGCCGCCTACCGCCGCGGCCGCCTGGCGGGCTGGGCGGCGGCCAGGCGCCTGCCGGACGGGGTGGAGTTGGGCGATGCCCTGATAGACCCCCGGGAGCGCCCGGCGCTGCGATCCCTCGTGGCCGAGGTCCGGGAGGCCGGCCTGCCGCTCGCCGGCTGGTTCAGCGAGAGACCGTCGTGGTGGTCGAGAGAGATCGACAGGCTCGGCTTCGTCCGGCGGCCCGAACCCCAGGGCCTGGTGACCATCATGGTGCCCTTCGTCTGTGGCGACGCGGTCGAACGCGTGCGAACGACGGGGTACTACACGAAGGCCGACGGAGATCTGTTCTGATTCCGCTGGGTGCGCGGGTCTTCTGACCCGCTGCCGCCGCAGGCGGCTTCGAATGTCGTCGCCGGCCTCCGGCCGGCGACTCTTCTTCTCGGGCTTCGCCCGGGGCGGGTCAGAAGACCCGCGCACCCAGAGCTACTTCTGGTTCACTTCCACGAGCCACCCGCCGAGGTCGCGGCAGTTCTCATCCGTCACCCGCACCCAAAGGTCCGACCTGGCGCCGGCGACCACGTCCTCCGGCACCTCGAAGGCCGCCACGTCACCGGCAGCGACGCGGCATCCCGTCGCCGGCGCGCCCAGCGGCAGCGGCGTCACCTCGACCCAGACCTCGTCGCCGCTCGCCCCGCCGGCCAGCGGGGCCACCTCCTCGAAACGCCGCAGCACCCGCTCCAGGCGGCGGAGCAGCGCCGCGAACCACGCCCCGTAGCAGCGTCGCCGGAAACGCGCCGCCGACTCCTCGAACCACGACTGCGCCCGCGGTTCCCGCTTCGCGCTCTGGTCGTAACCGTGGACGCAGCGCGCCGCGGGCGCCAGCACGGCCCGAACGCCCCGGCTCCGCGCCCGCAACAGCCACTCCGTCTCCTCGAAGTAGAGGCGGAAACCCTCGTCGAACCTCCCCACCCGCCGCCAGCCGTCCCGCGTCACCGCCAGGCAAGCGCCGGTCAGCTCGTAGCAGGTGACGGGCGCCTCGGCCCCCCAGAAGGCCCGGGCGCGGCGCCGCCACCGGCGCCGGAAGGAACGGCCCCAGGCCGGCGAGCGCTCCGCCCACGCCGCGTCCAGTTCCGCCCGCCGCGTCCGGAGCGCCTGCGGCGGCAGCATCAGCCTGCAGCCTTCGTCCCAGAACAGGCGCGGCCCCGCGATGTCGGCGCCGCCCAGCGCGTCGAGCAGGGCGCGCAGGCAACCGGGCTCGACCGCCACGTCGGCGTTCATCAGCAGCAGCACGTCCCCCGTCGCGTGCTCCACGCCGAGGTTGATGCCGGCGGCGTAGCCAAGGTTCTCGCCCGGGCGGAGCACCTGAGCTTCCAGACCGTCCGGCGCTTCCTCCCCGGCCGCAGACGCGCCCGCGGCGCCGTTGTCGACGACGACGACCTCGAGCGAGACCGCCGACATCCGCGCGTCCTCGTGGAGCGCCGCCACCGCGGCCTCCAGGAGGCGAGGCGTCCGGTAGTGGACGATGACCGCGGAGATCATCATGTCTGTCGGTGCGCCGGCCTTCTGGCCGGCTTTCCGGCACTCTTCAGATCTCGTCGGCCAAGCCATGCTTCAGCCGGGCGAACAGCGCGCCGCCGAAGACCACCGCGGCGATCGTGGCGGCAAGCAGCGGCGCCAGGCTCAGCGGAACTCCGCCGCCCAGGAACGCGGCCCGGTAGAGGTAGACCAGGCCGGTCAGAGGGTTCCATTCCACGAACCACTTGTAGTCAGCCGGAACGAGATGCACCGAGTAGATGATCGGCGTCAAGAAGAACCAGGCGTTCAGCACGAGGCCGGCGGCCTGCGCGGTGTCGCGGAAGTAGGCGTTCGCCGCCGCCAGGCCGAGGCCAAGTCCGAACGCCAGGGACGCCTGCAGCGGCACCGCGACGAGCAGCAGCGGCAGACTTTGCACGGAGAGCTCGCCGATCACGGCCAGGATCACGATGAACGCCACCACGCCGACCGAGGCGTGCAGCAACGCGCCGATCACGAGCGACGCCACCAGCAACTCGGCCGGCAACCGCATCTTCTTGACCAGGTCCGCGTTGTCCGTGATTGCCGAAGCCGAACGGCTGACCCCTTCGTGAAGCGCAATCCACGGCAGCAGGCCGCAGAACAGGAAGACCGCGAAGTTCTGCGTCCGCTCGCCGTCGAGCGAGAACCGCAGCAGGAACGAGAACACGTAGGTGAATAGCAGGAGCTGCCACAGCGGGTTCAGCAGCGACCAGACCAGCCCCAGCGCCGAACCCGCGTAGCGCGCCCGCACGTTGCGGACGACCAGCTCGCGCAGCAGGAACAGGTGCTGCCTGCGGCGGCTGAAAGTGGAGACGACCGTCACCGGCCGATTATCCCCGATACGAGCCCCTGGCCGGTCAGGGCTTCCCGGACTTCACTAACTCCGCGTTCATGCCGGCATCCTCGAGTTCGGCGGCGGCGTCTTCAAGCTCAGTCAGTTCAGGAAGAACAGGTCGAGGGCGGCAAAGAGCCCAAGCAGCCCGCCCATGATGACCACCATTCGCCACGTCATGTCGGCGCGGAACTTCTCGAAATCGGCCCGCAGCCTGGCGTGGTCCTCCTTCATCTCCCCGCGGAGGCCGGCGATCCCGGTACGTACCTCGGCGATTTCCGTCTGCAACTCGGTACGTACCTCGGCGATGTCCGCCTTCAACTCGGCACGTACCTCGGCGATGTCCGTCTTCAACTCCGTACGTACCTCGCCGATGTCTTCCTTGGTGGCGACCCCCTGGAAGACGGCGATGCGGATCGTCTCGGTTACGGCTTCGGCCTGGGAAGTGCCCATTCCGGCCTTCTCCAGGTTGCGGACCGCCGCGAGGGTGTCGAACGTGGCGACGCTCATCTGATTCATCGTACCGTAATGGCCGCGGGGCGCGGCTCTCCTTTCGTCCGGATGCTGGTCTGTCGCCCAAGCCGCCGCAGGAGCGGCGTCGGCGCGTGAGCAACGCTTCTACAGACTTAGACGAAGACCGGCCCGGGAGCTTCGCGCCGTGTCGCGGAAGTCGACCCTAGCCGGCCAGGGGTTCCCAGGGACTGACGACATCGACGCCCAGACTCTGGAAGTGGGAGACCCCCTCAATCCCACTCGTCGCCCTGGAAGGGAATCTCGCGCTCAGGCTCATCCTTCCGGTCGGGGAGGTCGAGTTCGAGCCCCCTGGGCACGTTCTCGACAAGCCACTGCCCGAGCGGTTTCTGCGGCGTCGAGCGCTCGGCCTTGACGGGGGGTGGTTTCCTTTCGTCGAACGTGGTCCAAGCTAGACCATGTGTGGGCCAGGGTCAAGCTCGCAGTTGGCGACGCCCCCAGGACGCCGCGGTCAGCCGAACACGCGGGGCTCGAAGTCCAGCGGGTTGAGGATGCTGGCGCTGCTCCCGGTTGCCCGGATGACGAACAGGCCCTGCCGTTCCGCGTACCTGGTCACCGAAGCGTCGCTGTCGAGGTAGGCAACGGCGCCGAGAATGCGCCTCCCCCGGTACTCCTTGCAGAAGTCCGGAAACACGGGCAGCTTGGCGAGAAACTCCGTCACGTCCTCCGAACGCAGCGTCGTCTTCACCTCCACCACGACGACCTCGCGACCGTTCACCGCCACGATGTCGATCTCGAAGTGCTCGCCGTTGCGACGGCCCCTGCGCCGCTGGTGAGTCGTCTCGACCTCGATGCCCCGTTCGTTCAGGAGCGGTACCAGATCGCCGTCGACCAGGCTCTCCATCAGTTTGCCCCACTGCGAAGTGAACAGGCCCTCCGCCTTCTTCAAGCGACGGTCCGTCTCCTTCATCTGAAGGGCCGTCTCTCGCTGCTGGCGGGCGACCTGTCGAAGGACCTCCCGAATCTCGGCGAAGGTCGGGGGATCGTTGGCGCCCGCAACGCTGTCGGTCGTGCTCATACTGGTCTTCTTCGCCTCCTTGCAGCGAGTGCGTCGAAAGTGGTCATTGCGGGTTGAGAGCCCAGGGTTCGGGCGGGCGGCAGATCGTGGTCAGCCTACCAATGTTTGCGCCTCTATAGACCAAGACGAAAACCGGCCCAGGTTCCCTGTTCAGTCGGCCGGGAATTCCAACGTCCCCACCGGCTCCGCCAGGCGAGGCAGAACGTCCGACGTGTCCGCCTGGGCCCGCACTTCCGTCTCGGTGATCCGGGATCTCGTCTGCGTGCTCGGGATCCGCCACTTCGCCGGCACCAGAACCAGACGGCGGTCGTCGACGATCGCCGCGGCCGGCACGGAGGGTTTCTGGCGGGTCGGCGACCTGCCCTCCCAGAAGGTGGCGACGGCCCCCGGCCGGCGCTCGATCACGAACCGGACGAGGCCGCGGGGCAGCGGCACGCCCGCGCCCTCGACCGCGTCCGCGAGCGCCCGCCACGTCCGCATGTCGCCCTGGACCGCCTTCGCGCAGAAGGCACTGAACGGTTGGTCCTTCAACGCCACTCCCGATCGCGCCTCCGCCTGCCGGACCGTCTCCAGGTAGGCGAACGGGTTCGGCGGGGAGCCGCTCCGCGCCCACTCCTTCTTGTCGCGCGGCGGCTGCCAGTCGCGCCAGCGCCGCGGTTGCCGCGTCCGGTGCTCCAGCCCGAGCACATGAGCCAGGACCGGCTCGACCATCGGATTGCAGAGGGCGTTCCCGTTCGCCCGCATCCCGGTGGAGGGCATCGCGATGCCGCGGCCGGTCCGCAGGTGGCGCAGGGGCCTGGTCTCCCCGGCCCAGCGAAACGTCTCCCGCTTCCGCGGCGGGCCGACGACGGTCGCCTGGAGCGCAAGGAACCCCGTCCAGCGGTGCAGAAAGGCCCACGCCTCCTGGCCGCCTCCCAGGAGCGCGCCCAGCACGGCGGCGACGTAGACACGGCCGGTATAGAGCGGCGAGTTGAACTCGTTCCCCGCGCCATGCGCCCAGTAGTGCTCGAGCGCCTCGCGCAGCCCCGGCCAGTCCCCGCGAGCGGCGCGCAGGCACGGCCCGTAGTTCCAGGAACAGTCGACGCCCGGCTCGGGCAGCGCATAGTCCGCCCGGGTGCACTGGCGAGACCAGTACTCGGCCGCCTCCTCGTCTCCGGCGGCCCTGAAGAACATCCCCAGGTCGCCCGTCGCCCGCGCTTCGAGACCCGGCATCAGAAGTCCGCCTGACGCCGCGGTCAGCCGAACACGCGGGGCTCGAAGTCCAGCGGGTTGAGGATGCTGGCGCTGCTCCCGGTCGCCCGGATGACGAACAGGCCCTGCCGTTCAGCGTACCTGGTCACCGAAGCGTCGCTGTCGAGGTAGGCAACGGCGCCAAGAACGCGTCTGCCCCGGTACTCCTTGCAGAAGTCCTGGAACACGGGCAGCTTGGCGAGAAACTCCGTCACGTCCTCCGAACGCAGCGTCGTCTTCACCTCCACCACGACCACCTCGCGGCCGTTCACCGCCACGATGTCGATCTCGAAGTGCTCACCGTTGCGACGGCCCCTGCGCCGCTGGTGGGTCGTGTCGACCTCGATGCCGCGCTCGTTCAGGAGGGGTACCAGATCGCCGTTGACCAGGCTCTCCATCAGCTTCCCCCACTGCGAAGTGAACATGGCCTCGGCCTTCTTCAACCGGCGGTCCGTCTCCTTCATCTGAAGGGCCGTCTCCTCCCTCAGCGCCTTGGCTTTCTCGTTCTCTTGCATGACTCTTCGGTGCCGCTCTATGTCCTCTTCCTCCCACTCCCTCACTCGTTCGTGCCACTCCCTCGCTCGTTCCTCCCGGTCCCTCGCTCGTTCGTCCCGCTCCCTGGCTCGCCTCCTCTCTTCTTCCTCCCGTTCCCTGGCTTGCCTCCTCGCTCTCTCGTCCCGCTCCTTCAGTTCAGCCCTCATCTCCGCCATCAGGGCGGCGGTCTGGCGGAGGCTCTCCTGAATCTCCTCGATCGTGGCGGGGCCGCTCGCGCCCGCGTCGCTGTCGGTCGTGCTCATGCTGGTGTTGTTCTCCTCCTGGCAAGCGTGTGCCGATGGAGTCGGAGGTTCCCGGATCGGGGAAGCGCAGCCGCCCGGGGGCAGCGGGCAAACCGGCAAGAGAAGCCCGGAAAGTTATCAGAACCGGGCAAGGTGGTGACCGGAGTTGCTTGCCGGCAAAGGCCGGCTCACCGGCACTGGACTGCTGACTGCTAGCGGTCGACCGGAAAAGGGTTCTCCGGCACGAGGTCCGTGCCTGCGCTAGCTGCCGAGTCGCCCGGGCAGGTGACGGTGAAGGTCGTCTCGACCGTGTCGTCCGGGGGGTCGGGAATGACCCCGTCCATCTGCGAAAGGGTGAACGTCACCGTCTGACGCGACAGGCGGTCCGGATCGTCGTTCGCAGGTAGGCAGCGTTGGTCGTCGGACGCAACCTCCACCCGCCACGCAAGGACCCCGGGCTCGCCCTGGGACGGCGCTCTGCCCTCGTCCTCCGTGAACAGGATCCCCTCTACACTCACATGGCGCTCGATCTCCGCGCGTGCAGCCACGTTGCCCGTCGCGATGTAGTTCTCCCCATACAGAGTAACGATTACCTCTTTCGGCTGCTGCGCGCCGGAGGGTCGAACGACGGAGGACGGCCTGGCGCTCAGCCGCCAACTGTCCGGCGACCCGAGGTGGCAATCGGAAGCAGACTCGCTACCCGCCATGCCGCTGCAAGGCTTGGCCGCCTTCACGGGCACCACGTGCGGGATGATCCCGATGCGGCCCGAGGCAGGCTCCCTAACCAGCGTGGCAAGACCATCCCGAAGGCCGGCGAGGACAACGCCTCCTGGGTCCGTGGGGTCGATCTGTTCGTTGCCCGCGGCCTCTTTCGGCATCAGAGCCGTTACAGCCGAGTTTCTGTCGTCATTGATCCAGTACCAACCGCCGCGCCGCAAGTTGTCGATCTCGATCCTGCCGTCGCCGCCACGGCAGTTCAACCCGTTGGCCGAAGTCAGGGCCTGCCGAACGATGCCGTCTGCATCCGGCGTCACCGTGACAACGACCGTCGTTCTCCCGCAGATGACGTGGACCGTGACATCGCTTTCACCTTCGTTGTTCGCCGACTCGCCGACGAAGCCGCCATCACCCGCAAAGTAGGGAGCGACCTCGCAGGTCTCCTCGGGGCAGTCAGGGCCCTGACCTGCGACAAGGGTGGGCGCCACCACGCCCAGGAGCGCGTAAAGGACGGTCTGCTTCACTGTGATTTCCTTCCTGGCCCGAGCCTCAGGAGTGCCTGGCCCTGGTGATTGCTGGCCGCCGACTGCGGCGCACAGACAACCTGCAGTTGCGTAATGGCCGCGAAGCCCTGCAAGGCAGTCTGTGTACCCAAACCGGCAGCGCGACCGACCGCCACTGACGGATGGATCGCGTTCGTGC
>JAJDUI010000026.1 GCA_022826745.1 Thermoanaerobaculia bacterium
AGCCAAACTCGAGCTGCGACGAAGTACACTCTGTCTTCACGGGTCTCTCTCCTGTGGATCTCCCAAGTCCTTGTGAATACTTGGATTATCCGCCGGAAGAGACCCGATCTCAAATCCCCGGTGAGATATCCGGGCTAGCCCGCGTTCCGCGCGCGCTTCTTCAGGCCACGCACCAGGACGCCGTTCAGCGCGATCAGCACCGCGGCGACGACGATCCACTGCGCGAACATGTTGCCGACACCCAGCGGGCCCCAGAGCGGCTCGTTGCGGACACTCCAGATCATCCACACGACGAGCACCAGGGCTTCGACCACGATCAGCCGGATCACCCAGTCCCACCACGCGCCGATGCGGATGTCCTGGTCGCCGGTGTTGATCATCTCGGCACGGAAGCGGGTGACGCCGTAGCGGATCACGATCAGGGCGAAGGAAAGGCCGCAGAGCATCAGGGCGACGCTCCAGACGTTGTCCTGGTTCGACCAGAACGGCTGCCAGAGCGCCGAGGGCACGCCGAGCACGAAGGCGGCGACCGCGATCGAGATGATGGCCTTGCGCCGTTCGAGCCCCGCCTCCTCGAGTGCCAGGCCGACCAGCTGGAACATCGCGACCAGGGAGGTCCAGGCGGCGAACACCAGGGCCATGAAGAACAGGATCATGAAGAACGAGCCGCCCGGCATCGCGTTGAAGAGCTGGGGTATCCAGACGAAGGTCAGGCCCTCGTTGCCGGCGCCGACGATCTGGTCGCGGGCCCCGGGCATGATCGAGAAGACGGTGCAGAGCACCATGATGCCGGCCAGCAGGGAGACGCTGTTGTTGCCGAACGCGAGCAGGAAGGAGTTCAGGTTCGTGTCCTCCCGGCGGCGCGAGAACACGGCGTAGGTCAGCACCAGGCCCCAGCCGGCGCCGGTGTCCCAGGCGTTCTGGGTCAGCGCCTGCAGCCAGATGTTGACGTCGAGCAGGTCGCTCCAATTCGGCTTGAACAGGAACTCGAGGCCGTTCACCGCACCCGGCAGCGTCACCGCCCGGATGGCGAGCACCACGACCAGCACCAGCAGCGCCGGCATCAGGACACGCACGACCGCCTCGATTCCCCGGATCCCCTTGAGCACGACGACCACGGCCATCGCCAGGGCCAGAGCGTGGAAGACGAGCACCTGGGGCGTGTAGGAGAACTGGTCCCAGAGTTCGCTCGAGGCTTCGCCCCTGAGTTGAAGCGTGATGGCGGCCAGCAGATAGCGCAGCGTCCAGCCCATGACGACCGCGTAGTAGAAGCCGATCGCCGCGGCCACCCAGGCGATCCAGGCTCCCATCCAGGCGAAGCGCTCGCCCAGCATCGCGGCGAACGTCCCCACCGTGCCGCTGCGCATCTTCTTGCCCAGCGCGAACTCGGCCAGGATCAGCGGCACCGACCAGAGCAGCAGGAAGACGACCCAGGCGACGAGGAAGGAACCGCCGCCGTTGGACGCCGCGATCCGCGGGAATCGCCAGATGTTGCCGGTGCCGACGGCCATGCCGAGCATGGCGAGCATCAGGCCCCACCGGCTTGAGAACAGTTGGGTCGCCGTCGTCAAGCCCTGTCCCGCGCTGGTGCCATCGTGCCGATCCGGGACCCTATCAGCGGGACAAAGGAGCCGGCCTTGCGGCCGGCACGTCAACTTCCACGGGTCAGAAGACCCGTGGTCACACGCCTTCGGCGGCAGCGGGTCAGAAGACCCGCGCACCCTGCAGACCGGCAGTTCCCGTGCCGGCCCTGCGCTACGATCCACCCGCTCTCCGTCGTGCCGTCTTCCGATCCCAGTTCCGCGCCGGCCGTCATGCGGTTGCGGGGAGTGTCCAAGGTCTACCCGGGCGCCGGCAGCGCCGACGAGGTAACCGCGGTGGACGGCGCCGACCTCGAGATCCTGGAGGGCGAAACCCTCGCGCTGGTCGGAGAGAGCGGCTGCGGCAAGTCCAGCCTGTTGCGGCTGCTCAACCGGATGGAAGAGCCGACCGCCGGCGACCTGTACTTCGGAGACGCCGAACTCTCGACGTTCGAACCCACCGCCCTGAGACGCCGGATCGGCTACGTCCAGCAGACCGGCGGCCTGCTGCCGCACTGGACGGTCAAGCGCAACGTCGGCCTGGTGCCCGAACTCCTGGGCTGGCCGAAGGAGCGGCGGCTGAAGCGGGCCGAGGAGCTCCTTCGGCTCGTCGGCCTGCCGGCAGCCACCTACGCCGCCCGCTACCCGCGTGAGCTCTCCGGCGGCGAGCGGCAACGGGTCGCGGTCGCCCGCGCCCTGGCCGCGGATCCGCCGCTCGTCCTGCTGGACGAGCCCTTCGGCGCGCTCGACGCGATCACCCGGGCCGACGTGCAGCAGACGTTCATGCGGTTGCGGGCATCGCGGGAGCAGACGGCCGTGATCGTCACCCACGATCTCGACGAGGCCTTTCTGCTCGCGGACCGGATCGCGGTCATGCGACGCGGCCGTCTGCTCCAGACGGCGCGGCCGCAAGACCTGATCGACCGCCCCGCCGACCCGTACGTCGGCGAACTTCTGGATCGCGCGGCCAACTGACATGACGAAGCCGGCGCTTCTGCTCCTGGGCCTGGCCCTGGCGGTCCCCCTGCCCGCTCCGGCGCAGGAAGGCGAGCCGGGCGCGCAGTCTCCTGGCGGGACGATCGTGGTCGGATCGAAGAACTTCGCCGAGAACCGCCTGCTCGGAGAGGTCTTCGCCCAGTTGATCGAGGCCCATACCGGGCTCGAGGTCGAGAGGCGGCTCGGCCTCGCCGGCACGGAGTTCTGCTTCGAGGCGCTGCGTACCGGCAGCATCGACCTCTACCCCGAGTACACCGGCACCGGCCTCGTCACCCTGCTCGGCGAGGAGCCGACCGCCTCCAAGTTCGATGCCCTGGCAACCGTCCGGGCCGAGTTCCTCAGGCGCTTCGATCTCCACTGGCTGGCGCCGGTCGGGTTCGAGAACTCGTACGAGCTGGCGATCCGGGCCGACCTCGCCCGCTCGGGAGAACGCGAACTGCGCACGATCAGCGACCTCGTGCCGGTCGCGCCGACCCTGCGCGCCGGCTTCGGCTACGAGTTCGTGGAACGCGGGGACGGCCTGCCCGGGCTCGCCGACACCTACGGTCTCAGCTTCGCGAACGTCCAGTCGATCCTGCAGGCGCCGAAGTACCAGGCGGCGGCCGCCGGAGCGGTCGACGTGATCGACGCCTACACCACGGACGGGCGGCTGCTCGTCTACGACCTCCTCGTCCTGGAGGACGACTTCGGCTTCTTCCCGCCCTACGAGGCGGCGCCGCTGGTGCGAGGCGACACGCTGGAGCGCCATCCGGAGGTCGGCGCCGTGCTCGGGCTGCTCGGACAGGCGATCGACGAGGATCGGATGCGCGCGCTCAACCTGCGGCTCCAGGAAGAGCACGAGCCGATCGAGGTCGTCGCCCACGACCTCCTGCGGGAACTGGAGCTCCTGCCGGGCGATGTCGAGATGGTCGCCCCCGAGCGCCAGCCGAGGGACTCCGGCCTTGCCGCCTACATGTGGTCGCGACGCCGGGAGCTCTCGACCTACACCGCCGAGCACATCGGCCTCTCGGCCGCCGCGCTCGCGCTCGGCATCCTGTTCGCGGTGCCGCTGGCGCTCCTGCTCGACCGCCTCCGGACCGCGACCAGCGAGGCGATGATCCGGATCATCGGCATGTCCCAGACCCTGCCCTCCCTGGCGCTGTTCGGCTTCCTGATTCCCGTCCTCGGCGTCGGCGTCGTGCCCAGCGTCGTGGCGCTCTGGATCTACTCGATCTTCCCCATCCTGCGCAGCAGTTGCACCGGACTCCGCGAAGCCGATCCGGACGCCGCCTCGGCGGCCACCGCGCTCGGCATGACCGAGGGTCAGGTGCTGAGGCGGGTCCGCCTGCCGCTGGCGGTGCCCACGATCATGGCCGGCGTGCGCACCGCCGGCGTGATCACCGTCGGCACGGCGACGATCGCCGCCTTCATCGGCGCCGGCGGACTCGGCCAGCCGATCATCGCCGGTGTCCAGCTCGTGAACATCCAGCAGATCCTGTCGGGGGCGATTCCGGCGGCGCTTCTGGCACTGGCCGCCGACGCCGTGCTCGGCGCGCTCGGGAAGTGGTTGCGGCCGCGCGGCGTCGGCCCCTGAGTCCTACCCGACCAGGTCGCAGGCGGCGAAGAAGAAGGCGCGCTCGATCGCGGCGTTCTCCGGCGAATCGCTGCCGTGGATCGCGTTGTTCTGGATGTTCGTGCCGTAGAGGTTGCGGATCGTCCCTGCGGCGGCCTGCGTCGAGTCGGTCGCGCCCATCGTGTCGCGGAGATGGGCAACCGCGTTCTCGCGCGCCAGCGCGATCGCCACCACGGGACCGCTCGTCATGAAGGCGACCAGGTCGGCGTAGAACGGCCGCTCCCGGTGCACCGCGTAGAAGGCCTCCGCCTGCGCCTGCGAGAGGCGCATCCGGCGTACCGCCTGAATCGCGAATCCCGCGGCCTCCAGGTGGGCGATGATCCCGCCGGTGTTGCCCGCCCGGACGGCGTCCGGCTTGATGATCGTCAGCGTCTCTTCCATGCCTTCATCTCCCCAGCGCCTCGGACAGCCGCGCGCCCATCTCGGCCGGCGAATCGACGACCAGGACCCCGGCAGCACTCAGCGCCGCCTTCTTCTCGGCCGCGGTGCCCTTGCCGCCCGCCACGATCGCGCCGGCATGGCCCATGCGCCGGCCCGGCGGAGCGGTCGCGCCGGCGATGAAGCCGACGACGGGAATGTCCAGGTGCTCGCCGATCCAGGCCGCCGCCTCCTCTTCCGCCGTACCGCCGATCTCGCCGATCAGGACCACGGCTTCCGTCGAATCGTCCTCCGCGAACAGCTCCAGCACGTCGATGAAGCTCGTGCCGTTGACCGGATCGCCGCCGATGCCGACGCAGGTGGTCTGACCCAACCCTTCGTTCGTGAGCTGCCACACGGCCTCGTAGGTCAGGGTGCCGCTCCGGCTGATCACGCCGACGTTGCCCGGCTCGTGAATGTGGCCGGGCATGATGCCGACCTTCGCCTGACCCGGCGTGATCAGGCCCGGGCAGTTCGGCCCCAGCAGGCGGCTGTCCCGGCCCCGGAGGAAGGCCTTGACCCGGACCATGTCCTGAACCGGAATACCCTCGGTGATGCACACGATCAGTTCGACGCCGGCGTCGGCCGCCTCCATGATCGCGTCGGCGGCAAACGGCGGCGGCACGAAGATCAGCGTCGCGTTGCAGCCGGACACCCGCCGCGCGCGCTCGACCGAGTCCCAGACCGGAAAGCCCTCGACGGTCGAACCGCCCTTGCCGGGCGTCACCCCGCCAACGACTTCGGTGCCGTAGTCCCGGCACCCCATCGCGTGGAACAGGCCCTCCCTGCCGGTGATGCCCTGGACGATCAGGCGCGTGTTCTCGCCAACCAGAATCGACATCGGCTCAGCCTCCCAGGGCCTCGACCGAGCGCTCGGCGGCGGTCGCCATGCCGTCGGCGACGAGGAAGTCGAAGTCCGCCCGCTCCAGCACCTCGCGGCCCTCCTCGACGTTCGTGCCCTCGAGCCGGACCACCACCGGAACCTCCACCGGCGTGCCCTCGGCGGCCAGCTCGTCGATCGCCGCGACCACGCCGCGCGCGATGCGGTCGGTGCGCGCGATGCCGCCGAAGATGTTGATCAGCACCGCCTTGACCGCCGGATCGGAGAGGATGATCCGGAAAGCGCTCGCCACCGCCTCCTGGGAAGCCGAGCCGCCGACATCCAGGAAGTTGGCGGGCTCGGCGCCGTACAGCTTGATGATGTCCATCGTCGCCATCGCCAGGCCGGCGCCGTTGACCATGCAGCCGATGCTGCCGTCCAGCTTGATGTAGCTGATGCCGTGCTCGGAGGCCTCGACCTCCAGCGGATTCTCCTCGTGCACGTCCCGCAGCTCGGCTACGTCCCGCTGCCGGAACATCGCGTTGTCGTCGAAGTTCATCTTCGCGTCCAGGGCGTAGACATCGCCCTTCGAGTCCACCATCAGCGGGTTGATCTCGACCAGGGAAGCGTCGGTTTCGAGGTAGGCCGCGACCACGCTGGACACGATCGACTGGATCTGGCGCGCCGTGCCGCCTTCGAATCCGAGCCCGGACGCGATCCGCCGGCACTGGAACGGCAGCACGCCGAGAAGCGGATCGATCAGCTCACGCAGGATCGCGTCGGGATCCGACTGGGCCACTTCCTCGATGTCCATGCCGCCCGAGCGCGATGCCATCAGGAGGGGGCGTTCGGCGGCCCGGTCGAGGGTCACGCCCAGGTAGAGCTCCCGGTCGATCTCCAGGGCTTCCTCGATCAGCACCGTGCGGACCTGCTGGCCTTCGGGGCCGGTCTGGTGGGTCACCAGTTGCATGCCCAGGATCTCACCGGCCAGCCGTTCCGCCTCGCTCGGACTCGAAGCCACCTTGACGCCGCCGCCCTTGCCGCGACCGCCGGCGTGAATCTGCGCCTTGACCACGCAGCGGCCGCCGAAGTCCTCGCAGATCGGCCCGGCCTGAGCGGGGTCGTCGATCACCTTGCCCTGGGGCACCGTGGCGCCGAACCGGCGCAGTATCCCCTTGGCCTGAAACTCGTGGATCTTCACGGGCGGCGGCTCTTCAGTCGAGATTGTCGATGATCGCCTGGCCGAACTCGGAGGTCTTCAGCAGCGTCGCGCCTTCCATCTGACGCTCCAGGTCGTAGGTGACCCGCTTCTGGCGGATGGCTCGGCTGATCGCGTTCTCGATCGACCTGCCCGCCTCGTTCCAGCCCAGCCAGTTCAGCATCATCACGCCCGAGAGGATGACGGAACAGGGATTCACCTTGTCCTGGCCGGCGTACTTCGGCGCCGTGCCGTGCGTGGCCTCGAACAGCGCGACGCCATCGCCCTCGTTGGCGCCCGGCGCCATGCCCAGACCGCCGACCTGGGCCGCCAGGGCGTCCGAGAGATAGTCGCCGTTCAGGTTGGTCGTCGCGATCACGTCGTACTCATCGGCCCGCAGCAGCACCTGCTGGAACATGGCGTCCGAGATCCGGTCCTTGACCAGAATCCGCCCGTTCGGCATGCGGCCATCGTGCTTCGACCACAGGTCGTCCTCGGAGATGGTGCAGTCGGCGAACTCCTCGGCCGCCAGTTCGTAGCCCCACTCCTTGAACGCGCCCTCGGTGAACTTCATGATGTTGCCCTTGTGCACCAGGGTCACGCTGTCGCGGCCCTGGGCACGGGCGTACTCGATCGCCTTGCGGACAAGCCGCTTGCTCCCGGTCACCGAGACCGGCTTGATGCCGATGCCGGAGTCGGCGCGGATGTCGCGGCCGAGCTTCTGCTGAACGAAGTCGATCAGCGCCTTCGTCTCCGGTGTCCCCTGCTGCCACTCGTGGCCGGCGTAGACATCCTCCGTGTTCTCCCGGAAGAGGACCATGTCGACCTTCTCCGGCTCTCGCATCGGCGAGGGCACGCCGTCGAAATAGCGGACCGGCCGGACGCAGGCATAGAGGTCGAGCAACTGCCGGAGCGCCACGTTCAGGCTGCGGATGCCGCCGCCGACGGGCGTCGTCAGCGGTCCCTTGATCGCGACCCGGTAGTAGCGGATCGCGTCGACCGTGGCGGCCGGCAGCCACTCTCCGGTCTCTTCCAGGGCCTTCTCGCCGGCCAGGATCTCGAGCCAGGCGATGGCGCGCCCTCCCGAGTACGCCTTCTCCACGGCGGCGTCCATCACCGCCTGAGCCGCGCGCCAGATGTCGGGCCCGATGCCGTCGCCCTCGATGAAGGGAACGATCGGTCGATCCGGGACGACCAGAACGCCGTCCTGCCAGCCGACCTCCTGACCGCCGGCTGGCGGCTCGACTGGGGGTTCGCTCACGGCGGCGCAGGGTATCACGTTCCGCGCCTCCAGTCCGAGCCAGGGGGCATGGCGGGGCTGCTAGGGTTTCACCGATGAGCGCGGAACCCGTCTTCCACCTGCCGACGCCGGATCGCGGCGCCACGTGGGAGGGCATCGACTGGGAGACTCTGGTCGACGCCGCCGTCCGTTGCCGGGAACGGGCCTACGCGCCCTACAGCCACTTCCGGGTCGGCGCCGCGCTGCTGGCCGCCAACGGCAAGGTCTACGTCGGCTGCAACGTGGAGAACCGTCTGCTCGGCCTTACCCTCTGTGCCGAACGCGGCGCGTTGTCGGCCGCGGTAGCGGACGGCCAGGCATCGTTCGTGGCGCTGGCCATCGCCACGGGCTCCGCGCCGCCCTGCGCGCCCTGCGGGCAGTGCCGCGACGCCCTGGCCGAGTTCTGTCGCGACCTGCCGATCGTGTCGGTCACCGCCGGGACCCACGACCCGGCGAACTGGAGCCGGTTCACGCTGCACGAGCTGCTGCCGGAAGCCTTCGTGCTCGACCCGCCCGAAGGCTGATCCTTCTTCAGGCCGCCATGAGCGCCGGCACGGGCGCCCCCGTCTCCGTTCAGGTCCCGCCGGCCTCCGCCGCGAGGGCATCCTCCACCGTGTCGTAGGTCGGGAACAGCGACGCGACGCCGGCCACGGTCAGCAACTGAACGATCCGTTCCGAAGGCCGGACCAGGATGAGTTTCCGTTCCTCCGCGCGGAGCCTGACCAGGTACCCGACCAGCTCGCCGATGCCGGTCGAGTCCATGTAGTTGACGTCGGAGAGGTCGAGCAGGACATGGCCGTCGCCCTCCGCCAGGCTCCGTTTCAACGCGTCGGCCAGGAAGCGGGCGCTCTCCCCGAGCTTGATCACGCCCTCCACCGCCAGCAGGCTGGCTTCGCCGATCTGCTGCTTGTTGATGATCATCGGAGAGACGGCAGGCGCGGCAGCAAGCGCGGGCGCTAGCGGCTGAACCGACCCACGAACGTGCTCCGCTTGCCGGGGCTCTTCCAGGTGGCGCCCAGGCCCGGACCCTGCCAGGTGTGCTCGATGGCGACGCCGGGGACGACTCCGTCCGTCGGCGCCAGCGGTGGATAGAAGACCGTCTCGTTGCCGCAGAGGTGGTCCCGGTGGTCGAGCGGCCGCGTCTTCACCGTGGCCAGCTTGCCCGCCGAGACCGAGGCAGCCCCGTTTGGCCGCAGATCGAACGTGACGTCCGCCGCCTCCACCAGGGCCACATCCGCAAGGAGGACGCCCACCATGCCGCGTGCGAACCCTTCGAGCGCCGAACGCTGAGATCCGTCCGCGGCCGCGTCCACGATCAGCACGGACTCCGTGGCGCGCGATTCGGCGTACGGATCGCCGAGAGTCACATCGGAGCGTACGACCGCGAGCACCGAGAGGCCCGAAAGATCGACGCCGTCCCAGCCGCCCGCTTCGATCCGCCAGGCCATGATCGCCTCGTTGCCGACCAACCCGACTTCGGAGTTCGCGAAACAGGGACCCGTATAGACGTCGGCGGTGCGCGCTTCGACGTACATACCCGAGACGCCGGCCGCCATCGCGGCGGCGGGCAGGACCATCAGAACCAGGGCAGTTACCACCACTGGGTGCGCGGGTCTTCTGACCCGCTGCCGCCGGAGGCGGCTAACGACACGCGCCGGCCGCAAGGCCGGCTCCATCCAAGCGTTCCTCATGTCGATGAATCTCCGTGGTCTTTGCCGTAACTCTCGAAGCAACGGCGGCCTTCCCGGCAGTCCTCCCGGGAGGCTACCGCGCCGTCGGGCCCGAGACAGTTCATGCTGTGCGTACACCAGACGAAGCCGTCGTCGATCTCGTGCTGCGGGTCGACGTCCGTGCCCGGCTCCACCGGCGCCAGGGCCATGAACATCGTCTTCCAGCGCAGCCTCCGGCAGAGTTGCGGCGCCTGGGGAATGAGCGGACGGTCGGCCATCGCGTTCAGAACTCCATCCCGGCCGCGCGGGCGAGCGCTCGCCGCACCGCGGTCCGGGCAAGCTGGACCTTGTATCGGTTGCCGCTCATCGGTCGGGCGCCTTCCACCGTGGCATCCGCGGCCGCGGCGACCGTCTCCGGCGTCAGCTCCTGTCCGGACAGCACGTCGCCCGCCGCCGTCGCCACATGGGGCACGGGCCCGGCGTGGCCCAGCACGATCCGCGCACGCTCGGTTCGCGGTCCCGAGCCGGCGAGCGACACGGCGGCCGCCATCAGCGGCCAGTCCAGCGCGCGGCGCTGGCGGACTTCGTACACGGCCGACCGGGATCCCTCGACGTTGGCTTCGACGCCGACCAGGAGTTCGCCCGGCGCCAGCGTGTTCTCACGCTCTCCCGCCGCCTGCGGCGCCCGGTACAGCGCCTCCACCGGCAGCCTGCGCTCGCCGGCCGGCCCGTGAATGACCGCTTCCGCCCCGAGCGCGACCAGGAGCGGCGCCAGGCTTGACGGGTTGACGAAACGGGCTTCGCCTTCCGGGAAGATCGCGTGGTATCGATTGTCGCCGTCCGCCACCATCGAGCGGCCGTCGGCGGCCAGCGCCAGCAGGCCGAAGCCCCGGCGGTAGTACCAGCACCGGGGCCGCTGCAGCAGATCGCCGCCGACCGTGCCCATCGCCCGCAACTGCGGGCTGGCGACGCCGTCGATCGCGACGGCCAGGGCGGGCAGGGCCGCGATCGCGCCGTCGTGGTCGCGCAGCTCCTGCAGGGTCGTCATGGCGCCGACGCGGAGCATGCCGCCGTCGAGCTCGAGCCCAGAGAGACCCGGCACGCCGCGAAGCGCGACCAGCCGATCGACCCGTTCGACATCGTCCTTGAGCAGACTCAGAAGATCCGTGCCGCCGGCCAGCGCCTCGCTGCCCTCCGCTTCCAGCAGGCCGACCGCCTGGTCGACGGTCGCCGGCGCGGCGTAGCCGAACGGGCGCATCAGGCCGGCCCTCCCCGTCCGGCGAGCGCATCCAGCACCCGGTCGGGGGTCAACGGCAGGTAGGGCACGCGGACGCCGATCGCGTTCGCCACCGCGTTGCTGATCGCGGCGCCCGGCGAGATGACCGGCGGCTCGCCCAGGCCGATCACCCCGCGTTCGTCGTAGCCCGGGCCGGTCATCATGTGAACCTCGAGCGACCCCACATCGACGAGACCGGCGAGCTTGTAGAACTCCATGTCCGCGTTCAGAAGCCTGCCGCTCACCGGATCCGGAATCCACTCCTCGTACAGCGCGTAGCCGACGCCCATGATCAGGCCGCCGTAGACCTGGCTCTCCGCCAGCCGGCGATTGATGATCAGGCCGCAATCCTGGACCGCGATCATCCGCTCGACCTGCACGACGCCGGTCTCGATGTCGACTTCCACCTCGGCGATCTGCACGCCGCCCACGCCGCTGGAGATCAGCCGGCCGGGGCCGGGATTGCGGCCCTGAACGCTGATCGGCGCGCCGCCGATCTGGGCCGCCGCCTCGCGCCAGGACATCCCGCGGGCCGAATCGCCGTCCACGAACACCCGGCCGCCCCCGGCGACCAGTTGCTCCGGCTCGGCCTCGAGCCGCGGCGCCACGTGGACGAGCACCTCGCGCAGGGCGTCCTGCGCGGCCCGCCGGGTCGAGGCGGTGACTCCGCCGACCGTCGAACTGCCGCCGGAGGGGCCGGACTGCGGGTACACGTTGTCGCCAAGAGACACTCGTACCTGGTTGAGTTCGAGGCCGAAGGTCTCGGCGAGCACCTGGGCCACGATCGTGCGGGTACCGGTGCCGATGTCCTGGCTGCCGATCCGCGCTTCGACCGCGCCGTCGGGATGAACGGTCACGTCGCAGTTGCTCGAGTGGCCGCGGCCGCCCCAGGTGTGGACGGAGACGCCGAGCCCGCGGTGGACAGCGCCCTCGCGCGTTCGCCCGCGAGGCTGCCAGCGCTCCTTCCAGGACGCCATCTCGCCGGCGATCGCGAGCTGCTCCCGATAGGTGTCGGCCCGGCCGGTCAGGTCCAGGTTGCGTTCGAGAAAGTCGATCGGGTCGAGACCCAGCTCGTCGGCCAGGTCGTCCAGAACGGCCATCGTCAGGAAGCAGGCCTGCGGATGGTTGGGCGCCCGCCAGGCCCTGGAACCGGCCAGGTTCGTCGGCACGGAGGTGTGGCGGAGGCGGCGGTTCGGCAGCCTGCTGAAGACGTACGGCAGGGGCGTCTGGCCCGTGCCCGGAAGGCCCCCCGAACCCCAGGAGTCCGAATCCCAGGCCACGAGCCTGCCCTGCTCGTCGGCCGCCGCCCGGATGCGAGCGAAGGCCGAGGGCCGGCTGCCCGCGACCGTCACCTCCTGGTCCCTCTCGAGGAAGAGCTTCACCGGCGCTCCCGCCTTGCGCGCCAGCTCGGCGCCGACGATGCCCCAGCGGTCGGGCGAGAACTTCGAACCGAAACCGCCGCCCATGTACTCGGTCCGGATCCGGACCTGGCTCGCCGGTATGCCGAGCTCCGTCGCGAACTGCCCGGCCAGCGTCGAGACCGCCTGGGTCGAGGCGTGAACCTCCAGCTCGTCGCCGTCCCAGGAGCAGACCTGGCCATGGGGCTCCAGGCACATGTGGGCCATCTGGGGCATGCCCAGTGTCCGCTCCACCGTGCGATGGGCCGTAGCGAAGGCGGCGTCCGGGTCGCCTTCGGCCCTCTCGCCGGCGGCCCTGGCATCGGTGGCGCCATCGCGGTTCTCTTCGGTGACGAAGTGCGAAAGGACCTCGTAGTCGACCTGGATCGCCCGCACCGCGTCCCGCGCCACTTCCTCGGTCACCGCGGCGACGGCCGCGATCTCGTCGCCGGCCCACTGGATCTCGGAGCCCTCGCCCTGGATCACGTGGACCACGCGCACGCCGGGCAACGCCTCGGCGGCCGACGTGTCGATCCCGACGATCCGGGCGTGGGCATGCGGGCAGGTCAGGATCTTCGCCGCCAGCAGGCCACTCGGGTTCTGGTCGGACGGGTACTTCGCGAAGCCGGTCGACTTGACCGGACCGTCGAGCCGCGCCGGCCGCGACCCGATCAGGGCCCTCCGCTCCGCCTCGGGCCACGAGTAGTCAGCCACCGCTCACTCCTCCGCCCCCGGCGCCTTCGACGACGGCACGAATTCCCTTGTAGGTCCCGCAACGGCAGAGATTGCCTCCCAGGCCCGCTTCGATCTCCCGTTCCGACGGCGCCGGGTGACGCGCGAGCAGCGCCGCGGTCGCCACGACGAAGCCCGGCGTGCAGTACCCGCACTGCTGCGCGTCGTTCTCGACGAAGGCCTGCTGCACGTCGTGCATGGCGTCCGGCGAACCCAGCCCCTCGACCGTCGTGATGCTGCGTCCCGCGGACTCGATCATCAGGCGGCTGCACGCGTAGATCGGACGGCCGTCCTCGAGCACGGTGCAGGCGCCGCAGGTGCCGCGGTCGCAGACCCGCTTGGGACCCGTCACGTCGAGCCGATCACGCAGGCCGTCGAGCAGGGTGACCCGCGGCTCCACCGCCAGCCGCCGGGTGGCGCCGTTCACCTCGAGTTCGATCTCGACCGGGCCCGGACCGACCGTATCCGGCGATTCCGCGTCGGTCGCAGCCGCGGCGCCGGCGGCATCGCCGGTCAGGAGGCCCGCGGCCAGACCGCCCGAGAGGGCGCCCGCGGCACCGCTGCGCAGGAACGACCGGCGAGAGAGTCCTGACCGCTTTGCGTCGTCCGTCACGCGCCCACCCTCAGTTCATGCGAATCGGAAGCCGCCACTCTACCAGTTGGAGGCGGCTCAGGTGCTTGCTCCCGCGTCGCGATGTCGAAGCCGGCGACACACCTCGACGAACTGCGACAGCCCGTCCGCCGTCAGCATCCCCTGCAGCTCATGGTCGCGCACGACCCAGAGCGCCCGCGCCGGACTCTGCAGCTCCCGCAGCACGTCCAGCAGCTCGCAGTCCTCCGCCACCGTCAGCGGGTCCCGGTTCATCAGCTCCAGTAGCGGCGTGTCGGCCGGAAAGCGGGTCACCGACTCGAGCAGGCGGTCCCGGTCCACTTCGCCGGCCACCCTGCCCCAGCCATCGACCACCGGGAACTGGCGCTGCGTGGTCGAGAGCAGCAGGCGCACGGCCCACTCGATCGTGTCCTGGGGCGCCAGGCGCTCGCAGCGGGTCATCATCGCCTCGGCCGCCCGGCGGCCCTGCAGCACCTGGAGGGTCTTGACCAGGGAGGACTCGCGACTCGCGCCCAGCAGGATGAAGAACGCCGTCAGGAACAGGAACAGGTTGAACGCCACGCCGAACTGCCAGGGGACGATGGCCGCCAGACCGATCAGGCCGGCGAGTACCATGCCCAGTCGGGTCGCGACCTTGGTTGCCCGTTCCTGCCCCATGGCGAACGAGAGGGCCGAGCGGAGAATGCGACCGCCGTCGAGCGGAAACGCGGGGAGCAGATTCAGCGCGAACAGGCAGAGGTTGCCGACCAGCAGCCACTGCAACGCCGAGGCCACGTCGACCACCGCTCCGGCGCCAACCGGCGGAATCCCCGCGACCGTCAGCCCCACGAAGAGCACGATCGCCAGGACCAGGTTGAGCAGCGGACCGGCGGCGGCGATCCCCAGTTCGACCATGCCCTTGGGATAGCCGTCCAGGCGGGCCACTCCGCAGACCGGCGTGAGGACGATGTCACGGGTTTCGATGCCGAACCGCCGCGCCATGAGGGCATGGCCGAGTTCGTGGACGATGACGCTCATCAGCAGGCCCACGACGACGAAGGTCAGCAGCAGCGCGCTGCTGCCCATGTCGGGCGCCAGCACGGCGAGCCAGACGAACAGGAGGATGAACGTGAAGTGGATCCGCACCCTGATCCCGAACAGGGTCAGCATGTGGAAGGCGAGGCCGCGCGCCAGGGGTCTCATCCCGCTCGACCTCCTGCGGCGAAGGACGAAACGACCCGCCCGGTCGATCGGCCGAGGACCCGGACCAGGCCGTCGAGCCCCGCAGCCAGCTCTTCGTCGCTGCAGGCGAAGGAGAGGCGGATGTGGCCCTCGCAGCCGAAGGCGGAACCGGGGGTGGCCGCGACGCGCGCTTCATCCAGCAGGCGGCCACAAAGGGAAGCCGAGTCGGGACACGCCTCGTCGAGGCAGGCCCTCACGTCCGGAAAGGCGTAGAAGGCGCCGGCCGGCGGCGGGCAGACGACTCCGGGCACCCGTTCCAGTTCCCTGAGCACGACCTGCCGGCGGCGCGCGCAGGCCGCGACGAGCGCCGCCGACTCGGGCGGCTCCTCCGCCAGGACCGCCTCCGCCCCGGCCATCGCGAAGGAGGTCGCGTTCGAGGTCACATGGCTCTGGACGGCGGCCGCGGCCGCGACCACCTCGGCCGAACCGAGCAGATAGCCCACCCGCCAGCCGGTCATGGCGTAGCTCTTCGAGAAGGAACCGACCAGCACCACCGTGTCCGGGTAGCGGGCAGCCAGCGCCGCGACGCTGGCGTGCCGCCGGCCGTCGTACACGAAGCGCTCGTAGGTCTCGTCGGAGATCAGCAGCGCGCCCCGCTCGGCGCAGGCCGAAGCCAGACGTTCAAGATCGAGGATGGAAGCGACGGCGCCGGTGGGGTTGCACGGCGTGTTGACGATCACCGCCCGCGTCCGCTCCGTCATCGCCGCGATGAGCGGCTGCGCCCGGATCGCGAAGCCGTCCTCCGCCGCCATCGCCACGGTGACGGCCTCGGCCCCCGCGAGTCGCACCTGGGCCGGAATGCTGACCCAGGCCGGGGTGTGCACGACAGCCTCGTCGCCGGGCGAAAGGAACGCGCGGGCAAGCTGGTACAGGGCCGCCTTGGCGCCCACCGTGACCAGCGTGTTGGCGGCGCTCCACGGCGCACCCTGGGCACAGTAGCGATCCGCCAGCAAGGCTCTCAGTTCGGCCGTGCCCTCCAGCACCGTATACTTCGTCCGGCCCTCGTCGAGAGCCCGTTGCGCAGCCTTCACGGCTGTCCCGGGCGAGGGAAAGTCGGGCTCTCCGGCACCGAGGTCGAGGACCTCGATTCCCTCACGGCGAAGCTCGGCTACCCGCCGGGTAACCGCCATCGTGGCCGACTCGCGCTCACCGGAAGGCATGAAACAGGATCGTAACAGCAGGTTGGGAGCCGGAGCGGCGGCCGTGGTCGTCGCCATTCTGTGCCTGGCGGCGACGGCCGAAGGCCAGCCCAGGACACCCCAGATGGCTTCGCTCGAGGCGTTCGCGGACCGCACCTCCTACGCTCCCGGAGACTCGGTTCGCATCGCCGCGGTGATCACCGTCGAAGACGGCTGGCATATCCAGAGCAACACGCCAACCTTCGACTATCTGATCGCCACCGAGATCGCCTTCGAGCTGCCCGCCGACTGGCCGCAGCCCGATGTCCGCTATCCCGACCACGTCATGTGGGAGTTCGCGTTCTCGGAGGACCCGTTGGCGGTCTACGAGCACGAGGCGGTGATCCACGCGGAGTTCGATCTCCCGGCGGACGCGGCAGCCGGTGTCGGCGAAGTGTCGGCCGAACTCCTCTATCAGGCCTGCGACGACATCCAGTGCCTGCCGCCGATCACGACCGAGGCGACCGTTTCGCTCGAGATCGGCGAGGCCGGCGAACCGACCGGTCATCCCGCCTTCGAGGCCGCGCCGGCGGCGCCCCCCTCCACCGGCGGAGGCCTGAGCCTCTTCGCCGTGCTGATCCCGGCGCTGCTGGGCGGCCTGATCCTGAACGGCATGCCGTGCGTCCTGCCGATCGTCTCGCTCAAGCTCTTCGGCTTCGCCCAGGCGTCCGGCAAGCCCCGCCGGGAGATCGTCGGCGGCGCCCTGATGACGACCCTGGGCATCCTGGTTTCGTTCTGGGCACTGGCCGGCGCGACGCTGCTCGCCCGCTCCGCCGGGCAGGCCATCGGATGGGGCATCCAGTTCCAGAACCCCCTGTTCGTGACCTTCCTGGCCCTCGTGCTCACCCTGTTCAGCCTGAACGTCTGGGGCCTGTTCGAGATCCAGTTGCCGCACGCACTCGCCAGCCGGCTGGGCGGCGGCGGGCACTCGCACTCCGCGGCCGCCGCCGACCACCAGACCGGCGGCGGTGGGAGCTACTCCGGACACTTCTTCTCCGGCGTGTTCGCCACCCTGATGGCCACGCCCTGCTCGGCGCCCTTCCTGGGCACAGCGGTCGGCTTCGCGCTGAGCCAGCCGGCGGCCACGATCGTCGTCGTGTTCACCGCGGTCGGCATCGGACTCGCCATTCCGTACCTGCTGCTGGCCGCCATGCCCCGAGCAACGCGGCTGCTGCCCCGGCCCGGCGAGTGGATGGTGACGCTGCGCGGCGCCATGGGCTTCCTGATCGCCGGCACGACGATCTGGCTCCTCTACGTCCTCGCGGGTCAGATGGACAGCGCCCGGCTCGCCTTCCTGGAGATCGGCCTGCTGACTCTGGCCCTCTTCATCTGGCTGCAGAGCCGCAGCCGGAAGACGGGCCTGCGCGTCTTCGGCCGGGTCGGCGCCGCCGCCGCGGCCGTCCTGGTGCTGCTGCTGGCGAACGGCGCGCCCGTCCAGTCCGCGACCGGGGGCGGCGCTCCGAGCGGCATGAAGGTCCTGGACTGGGTGCCGTTCGACCCGGTCCAGGCCGAGACGCTCGCCGCCGAGGGCCGGCTGGTCTTCGTCGACGTCACCGCGGACTGGTGCGCGACCTGCAAGGTGAACGAACGGCTGGTGCTCGAGACCGACGAGACCGCCGCACTCTTCGCCCGCTTCGAGGTGGTCGCGATGCAGGCCGACTGGACCAACCGGAACGACGACATCGCCCGCTACCTGGCGAGCTTCGGCCGCTACGGCATCCCGTTCTACGCTCTCTACCGCCCCGGACAGGAGCCCCACGTGTTCAGCGAACTGCTGCGGGGCGGCAGGCTGGAGGAGGAGATCAGGAACTCAGCCGGCGGCGCCGCCGGCTGAGGCGCGCTCAGAGCGGGCGTCCCGGCGCCGCGACGAAGACATCCCCCTCGCCTTCTTCATTCACGGTGAAGATCCGGTCGAGCCGCCGTACCGTGGCGCCGGCGTCGAAGTCCAGGCACAGGTCCGCGCCGTCCAGCATGCCCGCGGCGCCCTCGGCGGCGCTGTCCGCGAACAGGACGGCCCAACGATCGCCGACATGAACGAGATCGCCCGGCGCCGGCAAGCCGTCGCCCGGGGCGCCCCACGCGGTGCTGCCGTCGAGCGGCGCGAGTTCCCATGTCAGGTCTTCCCAGGTCACGCCGCCCGCGGCGAGGATGTCCCGCAGCACGGAAACCTGGCTGAAGGCAAGCCGGTCGTCGTAGAGCTGCTGCAGCCGGGCGACGGCCGAAGAGTCCCATCCGTCCCCTTCCCGGTGAATCCCAGGCAGACCGAAGACCGCCGACGGGGTACCCAGCGCCCCCGGCAGCCGCGCCTCGAGCCGGGTACCGTCGGGGGGAGCGGGTGACTTGACGCGCTGATCCGGGACCAGGGCGTCCTCGTCGATCGCGGCCTCGACCCAGACCTGGTAGCGGAGGGTGCCGAAGTCACGGTCGATCTCGGGACCGTCGTTCTCGAGCCAGCCGTCGAAGTGGGCGTCGAGCGTGCCGTCGATCGACCAGGCGCTGCCCCACTCGGGCCGGAAGAAGGGCTCGTAGGCGAAGCGCTCGACATCGGCGGCCTCTTCCAGCTCCCGGAACGGAACGCCGTGTTCGACGCTGAACCAGAGCATCCGGACCCAGCCCAGACCTCCGATCCGTTCCGGGGGAAGGGCCTCGAACCGGCGACCGTCGATCTCGACCTGGGGAACGGCGCTGTAGTAGACGGGTTCGCCCGCTTCGTCGCCGCGCCGCGGCTCCGTCGCCAGCACGGCATGCAGACGAAAGCCCTGGCCGGCGGCCATCTCGATGTCGCCCGTCCTCGCCACGCCATCGTCGTCCACCTCGATGCCAACCCAGGCGGCCGACAGTGTCGGCACGCGCGCAAGCTCCGCCCGCGGCAGGAACCAGAGAACCGCCGCCGCCACCGCGACGATCACGCCGATGATCAGGAACAGCAGGCGATTCCCTTGCACGAGAGAATCCTAGTAGGTCTCTTCCCTCCGCTCGGGCAACACGGAACGGAAAGTGAGGCGATGAAGCGGCGTCGGCCCCAGCTCGCGCAGGGCGGCGCGATGACGTTCCGAGGCATAGCCCTTGTGGCTGGCGAATCCGAAGCCCGGGTACTGCCGGTCGTACGCGGTCATCATCCGGTCCCGGTCCGTCTTGGCGATGATCGAGGCGCAGGCCACGGCGAAGCTGAGCGAATCCGCCCGCACGAGCGGCAGCGTCGGGACGGCCGCGCCGCGGACCTCCACCTCGTCGAGCGGCACGGCATCGACCAGGGCGACCGCGGGCCGAACGGTCAGCGACCCCAGGGCCAGCCGCATCGCCCGGCGAGTCGCTTCGAGCACGTTGACGCGATCGATCAGCGCCGCGTCGCCGACGCCCGTGGCCCAGGCCACCGCCCTCTGCTTGATCGTCCGCGCCAGCCGTTCCCGCTGTTTCCCGGAGAGCCGCTTGCTGTCGTCGACGCCGGGAATCAGGCAGTCCGGACCCACGACGACAGCCGCAGCCACGACCGGACCGGCGAGACAGCCGCGTCCCGCCTCGTCGATCCCGGCAACGAGCTCATAGCCGGCCGCCGCGAACTGATCCTCGAGCCCGCGCATCAGGCGCAGGCGATACGTCTCGGCGAATAGCGCCGCCGCCTTCAGCGGTCGCGACGCTCCTCGATCCGGGCGGCGCGTCCGCGGAGCTTCCGCAGGTAGTAGAGCTTCGCGCGCCGGACCTTGCCGCGGCGAACGACCTCGATCTGGCCGATCACCGGCGAATGGAGCGGGAAGATGCGCTCGACCCCGATTCCGCCCGAGACCTTGCGCACGGTGAAGGTCTCCCGGGTGCCGCTGCCCCGCCGGGAGATGACCACGCCCTGGAAGATCTGGATGCGCTCCTTGGCGCCCTCGCGGACCCGGACGTGGACCTTGACCGTGTCTCCGGCCCGGAAGTCCGGCAGGCCATCCCGCACGTACTCCTGCTCAACCTGCTGTAGATCGTGCATTGCGTGTCACCTGTACCTCGGCCGCGAGTCCTGTCCCGCGCCCTGTTGTCTCCTGGCGAACTTCACTCCCTCATCCCGCGGCCGGTCGCTGCTGACCGCGGATCGCGAAGCGGCAGGAGGCGGATTATCGCCTGTTCGACGCCCCGGACGCAACCTCAAGCAGGTCCGGCCGCTTGCGGCGCGTCGCTTCGAGCGCCTGCTCGCGCCGCCAGGCGTCGATGCGCGCATGGTCGCCGGATCGCAGCACGTCGGGCACGTCGATTCCCTCGACGGTCCGCGGGCGGGTGTAGTGCGGATGGTCGAGCAGGCCCGAGTGGAAGCTCTCGTTCTCGACGGATTCCGGCCGGCCGACCACACCGGGGATGTGCCGCGACACCGCCTCGATGACCGTCATGGCGGGCACCTCGCCGCCGGAAAGAACGTAGTCGCCGACGGAAAGCTCGGAGTCGACGACCAGCATCCGCACCCGCTCGTCGATCGCCTCGTAGCGCCCGCACAGCAGCAGCAGCCGTTCCTCGCCGGCCAGGCCGCGCACCCTGGCATCGTCCAGGCGCTCGCCCTGCGGCGAGAGCAGGATGCGGTGAGGCCGCGGGTCGTCGCCGGAAACCGAGCGCACGGCGTTGAGCCAGGGCTCTGCCTTCATCACCATGCCGCCGCCGCCGCCGTACGGTTCGTCGTCGACGCTCCGGTGCGGATCGTCGGTGTAGTCCCGGAGGTCGTGGACGTGAACCTCGAGCAGGCCGGCGGCGATCGCCCGGCCGATCAGGCTCGCCGCCAGGAACTCCCGGAAGACGGCAGGGAAGATCGTTATGACGTCGACCCGCATACCTCGAGGAGTCCCTCCGGCAGGTCGCTCGTGATCAGACCTTCAACGACGTCGATCTCCGGCAGCAGCGCGCCGGCGAACGGAACCAGCACCGACGCACCGTCACGCGCCGCCACGTCGAGCAGGACGCCGCCACCGTCCTCCACCACCGCGGCGACCTCGCCGAGTTCTCCGAGCCTCCTGTCGACGACCCGGCAGCCGACGAGCTGGAAGTAGTAGAACGTGCCGTCCTCGGCCGCGGGCACCTGGTCCTCCGGCACCTCGAGCATGGCGCCGCGGAGCGCCTCCGCGCCGTCGCGGTCCGTCACGTCGGCGAATCGCACGAGCTGCCTGCCGCGATGCGGCCGGCTGGACGCCACCTCCAGTCGACGGACCCGGCCGCCGATCTCGGCGAGGAGCCTGGAACCCTTCCGGAACCGGTCCGGATTCTCGCTGTCCGCGTCGACCAGCACCTCGCCCCGCAGTCCGTGGGCACGCAGGACGGCGCCGACCGTCACCATCTCCGCTCCTTCGCTACCGGTCGACTGCGGCGGCTGTTTCATCTCTGGCCCTTCGGGGGTACGGACCGCCCGCCACCTGACTGTCAGTCGGGTTCGACGATCTCGACCTCGTAGTACTCGCCGGCCTCGGCGCCGCGGACTTCCAGCAGGGCGCGCAGCGACCTGACGCTACGGCCCTGGCGGCCGATCACGCGGCCGAGCTCGTCCGGCGCGACCTCGACCTGGAGGACGATCGCGTCCTCCTCTTCGATCTCCTCGACGCGGACCGCGTCCCCGCGATCCACCATCGACCGGACGATGCCCGCGAGTTGATCGGCGACTTCCGACATGACGCGGCCCGCTACGAGCCCGCGGCGCCCGCCGCGGCAGCCCGCCGCACCAGGCCGCGGACGGTATCCGTGAGCTGCGCTCCGCGCGCCACCCAATGGTCGATGCGGTCCGACTTCAGCCGGATGACCGCCGGGTCCTTGCAGGGGTCGTAGTGACCGACCTCCTCGATCACCGCCGACGTCGGCACCTTGCGGCTGTCCGACACGACGATGCGGTAGAAGGGTCTGTGGCGCGAACCCATGCGCCGGAGTCTTATCTTCACCATTTCAGGATCTTCCAGAGTTCAGGATTCTTCCGGGTTGTAGACGCGCCCGCTCCACGGCAGTGCCGGAGCCGAGGCAGCGGCGCAGTCTAGCAGCAGAACGGCGTCGGGGGAGACAATACAGCCAACGGTTCCCCAAGGTCGACGGTCGGCGTCAGCTGCGTTCGACGTGAGCGCTTATGAGTTCGACCAAGAACTCCCGTAGGGAGCGAGGCGATCCTTCGCTGTCGCACTCTTTGAGCCGCTCAACATACTGCTCACGATTCGCCCGAATCACCTGGGGCAAGGAGAAGGACGGCTGCACACCGATTTCAAGGCAGAACACGTAGTGACAGAGCGCTCGCGCGGTACGGCCATTGCCGTTCGTGAAGGGGTGGATGGCGTTCAACCTCCAGAGGCAGTAGGCGGGCAGAGTGAACGGATCCTGAAGGTGCCAGTGGCGGTTCACGCTGTCTATGAACTGGCCCATCAGGCCGGGAACATGGCTGGACTCCGGGGGGTGAAACCCGTTCACGGTGACAGCCCCGGTTCGGTATCGGCCAGCTGGCACGTCGAGGCACGCCACAGCGTGATGGTGGAGAGCCAGGATGATCTCTCGCGACAACCACCGGTAGTTCACCGCCAGAGAAACGTCGATGACGGACGACAAGAAGTCGTACTGCCGCTGCAGATTGGCTGCCAGGAGTCGCTGATAGGCCGGGTGTTCCTCAACCCCGACGACCTGCCGGAGAATCACGTACCGCTTCGCCGCAGGAGCTTCGCCACCTCTTCCCGAGTCATCTCGAAGCGCGCAGGCATGTTCCCATGAACCCAGTCCACGGCGTTCTCGAACCGCTGTTCCAGCGTCAGTTCCTGCCGCGGGGCCTCTTTCAACCTCCGGACGATGGCCTTCGTCTCTGGCGTTAGTCGCTTGCCCTTGATCTTGTTCGGGGACATTCGGGAGTCCTCCTTAGCCTCGGACCCGGCGGAAGTCAGCGGAGTTGCCTTAGAGACTAGCCGACCGGAAGTCGGCACTCGTCGGCACTGGCCGCCAACAGCCAAAGCTCCGTTGTTGATTCCCAGCACACTGCCGGCCTCAGAGCAGCGCTCGTGGGTTCGGCTCTTGAGTTGGTTGTGGCTCATGCCGTCCTTGGAGGCCCAGAGCAACTGGAAGAGTGCGGACCGGACGCGGAATGCCGGGAACTTATGGCAGAGCGCCTACGGAAGCGCCCTCTCTACAGACCTAGACGAGAACGGGACTCGGAACCCCGCTGCGCCAGCCGCTTGCCTGGTTTGCGATGTAGTCCCCACGAGCCGCGTTCAGGCGGCGAGCCGAACGGGAAGGTTCTCCCCTGCCGGCAGGACGGGGTTGTTCCTCGCGCGAAGCTCCAACTCGACGACCCTGGCTCCGAGTTCCGGCTTGGGCTCCTGCGGCAGCGAGCTATCGACCTTCCCGGCCGCCACCATCAAGCGGCCGTCAGCGAACTTCTCCTCGCCCCAAGCGTCCGTGCTCTCGAAGAACTCGAGCACGCCGTCCCGGAAGGCACCGAGCGAAGCGTCCCCCGCCATGTCGTAGAGGACCGTCTGCACATCTTCCTTGTAGGCCAGGTACGCCTCGGTCACGGTCGAGCCGACCCCCGCTACACCGCCCGGCTTCAAGCCGTGCGCGATGTACTCGCCCCTTGCCTCCTTCGTCACGACGCACGCACCGCGTAGCTCCACTCCTGCAAGCCAACCCTCGCCGACAACGGAGGTTCGGAACTTGAAGATGAGGGGATACACCATGTCGATCCCCTCGGCACGCCACTTGCTGATCAAGAGTTCAGCCTTGTCCATGGGCCAGCTTCTTGCTCCCAGGAAAGTACGAATCGGACGCGGGGGAACGCCACGGCCGCGGGCCAACCGTCAACTCTACTAGTTCTCCGGCGACAGCGGTGTCCTCTGCGGGCGCGACGGATAGACTCTACCGCCTTAGACCAAGCGGCTCGAAGCCGCCTAGGACAGCCGTCGCGAGCCGCCAGAGACGGTTCCACCGACGATGACGGAGCACGAAGCCCCGGAACCCAGATCGACTACGGCCACCCGGTCGAGCGTGCAAGTGAACTCCAGAGTACGGAGACCCGTCCTACGCCTCAACTCCCCGGACGGAGATCAGTGGCGGCAGCGAAGACGGGCCTTATCCTGCCCTTCAGTTGCCGCAGGAGCAAGGAGAGATAGGGACAGAACCGCGACGCGGGCGCTGCGCGCCGGAGCCTGCTCAGACTCCCCGGATCCCCTGCATCCACTTTCCCCTGGTGCGCTTCATCAGCTTCCGCATCTGGCGGTACTGCCGGAGCAACTGGTTCAGTTCCTGAACGGTGCGGCCGGAGCCGCGGGCGATGCGGCGGCGGCGGCTGGCGTTGAGGATCGCCGGGTTGCGCCGTTCGCGCGGGGTCATCGAGTCGATCAGCGCGGTGATGCCGACCAGGCGGCTCTCGTCCACCGCGCCCGCCAGGTTCGCGCCGCGGAAGTGACCGGGAAGCAGTTCGAGGAGCTGGGACAGCGGCCCCATGCGGCGAAGCTGCCGCAACTGGTCGCGCAGGTCCTCGAGGGTGAACTCCTGGCGGGCGATGCGCTCGGCGAGGCGCTCCGTTTCCTCGCGGTCGACGACCCGCTCGGCCTTCTCGATCAGGGACAGCACATCGCCCATGCCCAGGATGCGGGAGGCGATGCGGTCCGGCGCGAAGGACTCCAGGTCTTCGAGCTTCTCGCCGACGCCGACGAAACGGAGCGGAACCTCGGTCACGCCCCGGAGCGACAGCGCGGCGCCGCCGCGGGCGTCGCCGTCGAGCTTGGTCATCACGGCGCCGGTGAGCGGAGCGCCTTCGGCGAAGGCGGCCGCGCTCCGCACCGCGTCCTGCCCGGTCATCGCGTCGCAGACGAAGAGCGTCTCGCAGGGGTCGACGCGGTCCGCCAGCGCCACGAGTTCGGCCATCGACTCGTCGTCCACGTGCAGGCGGCCCGCGGTGTCGAAGATCAGCGTGTCGAAGCCGCCCTCACGAGCCACCGCCAGGGCACGGTTGGAGAAGGCCGGCAGATCCTCCCCGGCTGAAGGCTCGATGACCGTGGCGCCGGCCGCGGCGCCGACCTGCCTGAGCTGCTCCACCGCCGCGGCCCGCTGAAGGTCTCCGGCCGCCAGCACCGGGTTCCTGCCCTGCCCGCGGAGCCGCACCGCCAGCTTGCCGGCGGTCGTCGTCTTGCCCGAGCCCTGGAGGCCGCAGAGCAGCACCACCGCCGGCCGGTCCGTGAGCTCGAGCTCCGCCCCCGGCTCCCCCAGCACCGCGATCAGCTCATCGCGAACGATCCGGATCATCTGCTGGTCGGGAGTCAGGCTGCTCAACACCTCCTCGCCCAGCGCCAGCTCCTGGACCCGGCCGATGAAAGAGCGGACCACCCGGACGTGGACGTCTGCCTCCAGCAACGCGAGGCGGATCTGGCGCACGGCCCGCCGCACGTGATCCTCCGAGATCCGGCCTTCCGAACGCAGGGAGCGGAAGACTCCCTGGAGCTTGTCCTGCAGACCCTCGAACATCAGGCTCCCCGCGCCGCGCGCCGCCGCCAGCCGAGCGCCACCAGAGCCGGCAGCAGCGTGATCGAGACCAGGGCCGTGGCGACCGCGCCGAGGATGGCGACGATGCCCATGGACCGAAGTCCCGGGTAGTGCGACAGGGCCAGCGAGCCGAAGCCGACGCTGGTCGACGCCGCCGCCAGCACGATCGCCTTGCCCGTCTCGCCCAGGGCCTCCACCAGCCGCTCGCCCTCGAGCGCCGCCGGGCCGGAGCCGACCTCGCGCCAGCGGTGCACCATGTGCACGCCGTAGTCCACGCCGATGCCGATGATCATCGTGACGACGAAGACGTTGAAGAAGTTCATGTCGATCCCGGCCAGGACCATGATCCCGAGCATCCACACGACCCCGACCGACAACGGCAGCAGGGACAGCAGGGTGCTCAGCAGCCAGCGATAGTCCAGGAAGAGAAGCAGCGCGACCAGGACGAAGCCGAGGATCGAGGCGGTGACGGCGTCGACCCGGATGCCGTTCCGGAGCCTCTCGCCTACCACGTTGACGCCCGACAGCGCCGCCTGGGGACCGAGGCGCTCGACCATCTCCGAAGCCCCGGGCGGCGCGCTGCGGCGCCACTGACCCGGTGGCGGATACAGGTAGACGACGAGCTTCGGCTCGCTCTCGTTCCGGCTCATGTAGCGCTCCAGCAACCGCTCTATCCGCGGGTCGGTACGGAGCGAGGACAGCGTCACCATGGTTCGGTCCGCCGCGGCGTCGGCGAGGAGGTCGATGCCCGCCTGGAACGGCGCCGCCCGAAGACCCTCTTCCGTCGCGTACCGCTCGAACAGGGACTGCAGCCGCTGCCGCTCGAAGACGTCCCGACGCTCGTCCAGCCACTCGTGCGCCGCCGCCTGCCGGGCCGGCAGCGGAACCAGGCTGCCGATGCCGTTCACGCCGGTCAGGATGCCGCTGTCGACGAGGGCTCCGGCCTCCTCTTCGGCCCGGTGCGAGAGCTCCATGACTTCCTGCTCCGTCGCGCCCGTAAGCACGACCATCGTCGGCCGGAGCCCCGAGCCGAAGTACTCGGACACCTCGTCCTCGACCTCGACGCCCGGGTTCCCCTCCGGGCGGAGCTCCCGGATCGCGTCCTCGAACTCCAGCCGGGGAGCGATCGCGCCGGCGGCCGCGGTGACCGCCACGCAGCAGCAGATCACGGCGACCGGCCGCTCGAAGCTCCAGCGCACGAGGCGGCGAGCGCCCAGCCCGTGGAGAACCAGCCGGGGCTGCCTTCCCGAAGCCGGGCGGTGATCTTCCCGCCAGGCGAGCATGGCCGGCAGCAGCAGGAGCACCGAGACCATGCAGAACAGGATGCCGGTGCCGGTCAGCAGACCCATCTGGCGAAGCCCCACGAAGTCGGTCACCAGGAACGCGTAGAACGTCGCCGCCGTGGTGATCGCACCGGTCCAGACCGCCCTGCCCGAGGAGCGGCTCATCGCCACCAGCGCCGCTTCCAGGCCGGCGCCCCGGCGCCGTTCCTCGACGTAGCGGCCGTAGGAGACGATGACGAAGTCGATCCCGAGGCCGACCAGGAGCGCCGCGAAGCCGCTGGTCAGTGCGTTCAGCTCACCCAGCACCGTGCCGGCGAAGCCGAAGGCGAGCACCAGGCCAAAGGCGAGCGGAACGAAGGCATAGGCGATGAGGCCGACGCGCCGGAACGCGAGAGCGAACAGGAGCAGGACGCCGATCAGCGAAGTGGCCATGTTCGAGATCAGCCCCGTCACGATCGTGCCCGCGTCCGAGACCGCCGTCACATAGGTGCCGCCGAAGGCCACCTCGGGGAGCGGCAGCAGTTCGCCGTCCCGGTCCTCGCCTCCGATCTCGGGCCAGCGCCTCCCGAGGTCGGCGGCCAGGGCTTCCACCTCCGCCAGCAGCCGGCGGCCGAACTCGACCTCCTGCGCCGGTTCGGCCGGCCGCGCGATCAGGAGCGCGCGCGACCGGTCGTCGGACAGGAAGTAGCCCGTCGCCCAGTCGAAGGGCGGGCCGCCGCGGGTGAGTTCGAACTGATCGAGGAACACCTCGTGGATGCCCAGCGGATCGAGCAGGAACAGTTCGCGAAGCGCCAGGCCCTCCGGCGTGGCCAGCCGGCGGCTCAGCTCCTCGACCTTCCGCCTGAGCCCGTCATCGGTCAGCCGACTCGCCACCTCCTCGCGGCCCTTCTCGTCGAGATAGACGAACGCGTGGGCGAAGAAGGTCTCGGCCAGCTCCTCCACATCCAGGGTGTAGTCGACGTAGTCGATCTCCTCGAGCGCCTCCATCGAGGAGCCGAGCTCCTCCACGAACGACAGGTACGGATCGAGCGGCACGTCCGGCGGCAGCCGGACCAGGACGAGCAGGTAGTCCAGGCTGCCGAAGTCCTCGATGGTCGACCGGAAGGTCGTGACCACCGGGTCGTCCTTCGGCAGCAGATTCAGGATCTCCGTGTCGAACCGGAGTCGCGTCGCCGACCACACGGAGAGGACGACCAGCACGGCCCCGGCCAGGAACACGGCCCGATGGCGGCGCCGGGCGAAGGCGGCCAGCCAGGCCAGGACGGACCGGATCATGGCCGCCGCCCCGCGCCGGCGAGAGGGAGCGCGGGCGCGGCCGGGGAGCGCACCGTCATTGCTCCGGGGATGCCCCGAACGCTTCGAGCACACGCCGGCCGTTGCGCACGAAGTACTCGATGCCGGAGTAGAGCGTCGCGACCAGGGCCACCCACAGCGACACGGGCGCCAGCAGGTCGAACGAACCGAGCTGGTCCGAGATGATCAGCAGCGAGATGGCGACGATCTGGGTCACCGTCTTCACCTTGCCCGCGAAGCTCGCCGCGAGGACGACGTCCTGGGCCGCCGCCAGCGAACGCAGCGACGAGACCGCGAACTCGCGCGCGATGACGACGACGACCATCCAGGCGGGCGCCAGGCCGAGACCGACCAGCGAGATGAAGGCGGCCGAGGTGAGGATCTTGTCCGCCGCCGGGTCGAGCAGCTTGCCGAGCGCGGTCACCTCCTTGCGCCGGCGGGCGAGGAAGCCGTCCAGGAAGTCGGTCAGCGAAGCGACCAGGAACAGTCCCAGGCCGATGAATTCCCGGCCCTCGATCTGCGTCAGCAGGACGACGACGAGCAACGGGACGATCAGGATACGGCTGAGCGTCAGCGCGTTCGGCAGGTTGAGCCCGGCGCGCAGCAACGCCCCCGTCGCGGGCCGCTGCCGTTCCGCTTCCCGCCCGGTCACGTTTCCTGCCTCCGGCACCCTTAGGAGTTCGCGCCGCTCAGGCTGTCTTCGATGAGCCGTTCGGCGGCGGCGAAGGCCGAGGTCAGGTTGTCGGCCCGGCCTCCGGCCTGGGCAAAGTCACGGCGGCCGCCGCCGCTGCCCGAGATCGCCGAGCCCATGGCGCGGGCCACCGCCGCCGCGTCGACCCGGTCCTGGAGGTCCTTCGTCACCGAGGCGACGAGCTTCACCTTGCCGTCGTCCCGGGCGCCGAGAACGACGACACCGGATCCGAGACGGCCCCGCAGAACATCGGCGAGGCTGCGAAGCTCGCCCACGTTCGAGGCCGGCACTTCGCGCAGGACGACGTCGACGCCGCGAATGGACCGCGTGTCGCCGCCGTCTTCCTGACCGGGAGCCGGCTTGCCGTCGCCGGCGAGCACGCCGAGCCTGAGCCGGGACAGCTCCCGTTCGACCTCGCGCAGCCTCTCCTTGAGCGCCCGCACCTCGGCCGCGGCGTGTTCTCCGTCGGCACCGATCTCGCGTTCGAGTGTCGCCAGCAGGTGCGCCTGACTCCGGCGCAACCGGTCGGCGCGGTCGCCGGCGAGCGCCTCGATCCGGCGCACCCCGGCCGCCACGCCGCGCTCGCCGACCAGGGCCACCGGGCCGATCTCGCCCGTGTTCCGAACGTGGCAACCGCCGCAGAGTTCGAGACTGAACCCCGGCACTTCGACGGTGCGCACCCGGTCGCCGTACTTCTCGCCGAAGAGGGCCATCGCGCCGGCCGCCACCGCGTCGTCATACGAGCGCTCGCTGATCTCCAGAGGTACGGCGCGCCGCACCCACTCGTTGACCGTGTCCTCGATCGCCTCCTGCTGCTCTTCGCTGACCGGCGCGCCGTGGGTGAAGTCGAAACGCAGCCGGTCCGGGTGGACCAGGGAGCCGGCCTGACGCACGCCCGTGCCGAGGTGCTGGCGCAGGGCGGCGTGGAGCAGATGGGTGGCGGTGTGGTGGCGTTGGGCAGACTCTCTCTTCTCGCGGTCTACGCGCAGTTCGACGCCGGCGCCCACTTCGATCGCACCCTCGGTGACCTCGATCTGGTGAACCGTCAGTTCTCCATCCCTAAAGGTGTCCAGGACGCGGGCTTCGTCGCCATTCCCCGTCAGGAGACCGACATCGCCGACTTGTCCGCCAGACTCCGCGTAGAAGGGAGTCTGATCGAACACCGCAAGACCGGCGCCATTTAATTCCACGACGGACTCGCCCTCCGCCGTTCGAAGATCGACCACCCGGGCATCCAGTTCGAGATCCCGATAACCCGTGAATCTGGTCGCGGCCAGATCCGCGCCGAACCTGGGGCGCGTAGCCATCGCACTTCCACTGAGGCTCTTCGCCCGCGACCGCTCGCGCTGCTCCGCCAGCGCCGCCTCGAAACCAACCTCGTCGATCCCGAACTGCTCCTCCTCGGCGATCTCCCGCACCGTCTCGATCGGCAGGCCGAACGTGTCGTAGAGACGGAACACGGCCTCGCCGCCAAGCACCGAACCGCCGGCGGCGCGCGCCTCCTCGATCGCCTGCTGGACCTTGCCGGCGCCGACCGCGACCGTCTCCAGGAAGCGGGTCTCCTCGGCGGTCACCGTCGCCGAGGACGGCTCGCGGGCCTTCTCCAGTTCCGGGTAGTGGCCGGCGAAGGTCTCCTCGAGCGAAGGCAGGAGCGAGGCCAGGAACGGCTCCTCGAAGCCGAGCTTCATGCCGTGGCGCGAGGCGCGGCGTAGGAGCCGGCGCAGCACGTAGCCCCGCCCCTCGTTGCTCGGCAACACCCCGTCCGCGAGCAGGAAGCCGATCGCCCGGAGATGGTCGGCCACGACCCGCATGGACACGTCCGCCTCCGGATCGCGGCCGTACTCGCTCCCCGCCGTCCCGGCCACCGCGGTCAGAATCGTCCCGAACAGGTCCGTGTCGTAGTTCGAGTCGACGCCCTGGAGCACCGCGGCCACCCGCTCCAGGCCCGCGCCGGTGTCGATCGACGGGTTCGGCAGCGGCTCGCTGCGTCCGTCCTCGTGTCGCTCGAACTGCATGAAGACGAGGTTCCAGATCTCGAGATAGCGGCCCGAGTCGGATCCCTCGTCGAAGCCGACTTCAGGCAGTTCCGGCGCGGTATCGACGAAGATCTCGCTGCAGGGGCCGCAGGGTCCGGTTTCGCCCATCGCCCAGAAGTTGTCCTTCTCGCCGCAACGCAGGACCCGCTCCGGCGGCAGGCCGGAGATCCGCAGCCAAAGGTCCTCGGCCTCGTCGTCGTCCTCGAACACGGTGGCGAACAGGTGCGCCGGCCTGAGGCCCCAGGGCCCGGTGACCAGCTCCCAGGCCGACGCGATCGCCTCTTCCTTGAAGTAGTCGCCGAAGGAGAAGTTGCCCAGCATCTCGAAGAACGTGTGGTGCCGGGGACTGGGCCCGACGTTCTCCAGGTCGTTGTGCTTGCCGGACACCCTGAGGCACTTCTGCGAGGTCACCGCGCGCGGCGAGTCCGGCTGCTCGACGCCGAGAAAGTAGTTCTTGAACTGGACCATCCCGGCATTGACGAACAGCAGGGTCGGATCGTCGCGTGGCACGAGGGGCGAACTCGCCACCTCCGCGTGTCCGCGGCCGGCGTAGAAGTCGATGAAGCTTCGCCTGATGTCCCGACTCAACATGAGCTCTGGTCCTGCATCTCCCGCTCCGCGGCCGCGTCGTCGGCCGCGTCGAACAGGACGGCGCCAATAGTACGGGGAAGGAAGCCCCGGCGTTCGAGGTGCCGGGCCAGGGCGGCGGTATCGCGGGAAGGATGACTCGACCGGAAGCGTGCCGCCACGCCCGCTGCCCGCTCCAGTTCGTCCTCGTCGTCCACCGCCTCGAGCGCCGCACTGGCCGCCGCCTCGTCCGCGCCACGCCTCCGCAGATCGAGTTCGAGCCGCCGCCGGCCGTAGCCCCGGCGCTTGAGCGACCGCACGAGCATGTGGGCGGTCTCCCCTTCGTTCAGGTGACCGCCATCCGTCAGCCGTTCGACCGCGCTCTCCACCTCGGCCGCCGTGTAGCCACGCTGCCTGAGCTTCGCCCCCAGTTCGGCCGCGAAGTGCGCGCGTCGCGCCAGCAGATCGAGCGCGCGGTCGTACGCCGGCTTCGGCGCCCGCTTTCGACTGGGCGTTCTTCGAGTGGATTGGGATTTCCGCACGTCATTCCTCCAGCGGAGGATAGCGCCGTCACGACGTGGCGGTCAGGGCAACGGCGAGCGCGGCCACCGCGGCCGTCTCTGTCCGCAGCACACGGGGTCCGAGGTGCGCCGGAATCGCCCCACGTCCGGCCAGTTCCTCCATCTCCCGCTCGCTGAAGCCGCCCTCGGGGCCCACCACGACCGCTTCCGCCGATCCCGCGACGGCCATGAACGGCGTCGCGGCGCCGGGATGCAGCGCCACCGACCCGGCCCCGATCGGCGCCTCCCCGAGCGGGACCGGCGCGCCGATCTCGGGCAGCCAGGCGCCGCCGCTCTGTTCGAGCGCCGACTTCGCGACCCGGCGCTGACGCTCCAGAGCCCGTTCCGGCAAGGAACGGCTGGTGCGCTCCGAGACGAGCCACCGCAGCTCGCGCAACCCCAGTTCCGTCGCCTTCTCGACCAGCCAGGCCGCACGCTCCGGGCGCACGGCGGCCACGAACAGCGCCACGCGCCGGGGCGGCTCGAACACCGGCGCCGCGCCTTCGACCCGCAGCACCGCCCGCCGCGCGGTCACCTCGTCCACCACCGACCAGCGAGCCGCTCCGCGGCCGTCGACGAGGCGCACCCGGTCGCCGACCTTCAGCCGGCGCGCTCGGAACAGATGGCGATAGTCGGCGCCTTCGACCTCGACCGTTCCACGGGCGAGATCACAGGCTTCGGCCAGTAAATGGATCATGTCCGAGGGTTCAGGCCTCGGAACCTCGCTCCGCCTTCCCGCCGCCGCCGGCCGCGGGATCCGTGTCCGGCTCGTGTCCGGAGAAGAGGTCCTTCACTCGGCTGAACAGGCCCCGCTCGTCGCGGATCGTGCCGCCGCCGTCGCCGGAGAGTTCGGCCAGCGCCCGCAGGTGCTCGAGCTCATCCTCGGAGAGGTCCCGCGGCCTCGGCACGTTGAGCCGCACCTCGACAACGTGGTTCCCGCGGCCGCGGCCATCGATCCGGGGAATTCCCTCGGACCGCAGCACGAAGGTCGAACCGTGGGGGGTCGCCGGCGGAACCTCCAGTTCGGACGTGCCATGGAGGGTCTCCACGTCCACCGTGCAGCCGAGAACCGCCTGCGGAAAGCCGATGGTGACCGAGCTCAGGACGTCGGCATCGCGCCGGCTGAACCGTTCGTGCGGCTCGACTCCGATCACCACGTAGAGGTCGCCCGGAGGACCGCCGTTCCGGCCATGCTCCCCCTCGCCGGGAAGTCGGAGGCGGGAACCGGTATCGACGCCGGCAGGCACCCGAACCTGGATCGAACGCTGCCGCTCTCTCCGCCCCTGACCCCGGCAGTCAGGGCAGGGATCCCGGATCACGCTGCCCGCTCCGCGGCAGTCGGGACAGGTGCGGGCGACGGAGAAGAAGCCCTGGCTGTACTGGACCTGACCGCGGCCGCCGCACATGCGGCAGGTGATGGGACCGGACCCGGGGGCCGCGCCGCTGCCGCCGCAGGTGTCGCAGCGCTCGAGCCGCGGAATGCGCAGCTTCGGCTCCACTCCGAAGGCCGCCTCCTCGAACGAGATCCGCAGGTCGTAGCGAAGATCCGCACCCGCGCGCCGGCGGCGGCCGCCGGTGCGTCCGCCGAAGCCGAAGACGTCTCCCAGGATGTCCGAGAAGTCGGCGAAGATCGTGGGGTCGAAGCCGCCGCCGCCCGGAGTGGCCTGGTGCCCGAAGCGGTCGTAGCGTTGCCGCTTGTCGGCATCCGAGAGCACGGCGTACGCGTCGGCCGCCTCCTTGAACTTCTCTTCGGCGGCGCTGTCGCCCGGGTTGCGATCGGGGTGGTAGCGGACGGCCAGCTTGCGATACGCCGACTTGATCTCCTGCAGGGTTGCCGAACGGTCGAGGCCCAGGACCTCGTAGTAGTCACGCGGCATGACGCGTCTCAGGCGCCGCCGCCGGCCGCCGCATCCGCCTCAGCCCCGGCGTCCTCCTCGACGCTGGCTTCCCGCGAAGCCGCCGGTGACGACGGCACGGCGACCCGGACCATCGCCGCGCGCAGCAGCCGCGACTCCATCGTGTAGCCGGTCTGCAACTCCTGCACGACGGTGGGCTCCTCGACATCGGCGCTCTCCTCCCGCGCCACCGCCTGGTGGACGTTCGGATCGAAAGGCGCGTTCACACCCTCCACCGGCTCGACGGCGAACCGTCGCAGGAGGTCCGCCATCTGACGCCGGATCATCTCGACGCCGGCGCGCAGATCGTCCGCCGACGCCTCGGCCTGAAGCGCCCGGTCCAGGTTGTCGACCACGCCGAGGAACTCGCGCAGCGGGCCGGCAGCCGTGTTCCAGCGCGACTCGAGCCGCTCCCGCTCGGCGCGCTTGCGCAGATTGTCGAACTCGGCCGCGGCGCGCCGCAGCCGGTCGACTTCCTCGCTCGCCGCCGCGAGTTCGGCCCGAAGCTCGCCTTCCGTGTCCGGCGCGCCGCCGTCATGATCCGCCGGGGTCTCCCCGCCGGCGAGTGTCTCGCCGCGGTCCTGGTCCTCCACGTGAGAGTCCGGGCTCTCCTTCGCCTCGATCGTCATCGCTTGAGTCCCTGTTACAGCCGTCGGGTCAGAGCCTCGGACAGGCGTTCGCCAAGGTAGTTCACCAGGGGCACCATCCGCGGATACTCCATGCGCGCCGGCCCGACGACCGCGACCGATCCGGCGACGCCGTCGCCCGCCTTGTAGCTCCGCACGACCAGACCGAAGCCCAGCTCCTCGGTCAGCCTCGAATCCTGGCCCAGGACCACCCGCACGCCGTCCGCGTCGAGGCAGCGGTTGAGCAGACCGGCCAGCCGGGCGCGCTCGGCGAACATCTGGAACATCCCCTCGATCCGCGACATGCCGGGCCCCGCATCGAACAGGCTGTGTGTCCCGTCCACCACGAGCGAAGGTGCATGGCCGATGTTCATGCCGTCCCGGGCAAGCTCGATCGCCCGCCGCAGCAGCTCGTCGAGCCGTGCGCGCTCGTCGCTCATCAGCCGCAGCAGCTCTTCCCGGATCTCGAAGAGGGTCCGTCCGCTGTAGTTCTCGGTCAGGTAGTTCGAAATGCGCACGAGGTCCTCGCGCGGGATCGGCTCGTCCGTGACGACGAGCTTGTTCTCGACGAAGCCTGTCTCGGCGACCACCACGCAGAGCACCTTCCGACCGCTGAGCGGCACGAACTCGATCGCCTTCATCACCGCCGAACCGAGGGCGGGTGTAAGGACGACGCCGACGTGGTGGGAGAGCTGCGACAGCAGCCTCGACGTCTCCTCGGTCAGTTCCTGGCCGGTACTCCCGGCGGTCGTCAGCCGATCGTCGATCAGCCGCCGGTCGTCGTCGCTCACCACCTGCGCCGACATCAGGTCGTCGATGAAGAGGTGGAAGCCGGCCTCGGTCGGCAGCCGACCCGCCGAGACGTGCGGCTGGCGCAGGTAGCCCATGTCCTCCAGGTCCGCCATCACGTTGCGGATCGTGGCGGCGGACAATTGGATCTGGCGGTCCTTGGCGACCCTCCGCGAGGACACGGGTTCACCCGACGAAAGATACGTCTGGATCACCTCCCGCAGAATCTCGCGGTCCCGGTCGCTGAGCTGGTCGTTGACGCGGCTCATGGGAGCGGCATTCTACCCGGTGGTAGCGTTCCGGGGTCGGCATGAGATGTCCATTCTGCGGCGCCAACGATGACCGCGTGGTCGACTCGCGCGACGTGCGTGGCGGGGAGACGGTCCGGCGCCGGCGGGAGTGCCTGAACTGCGGCCGCAGGTTCACTTCCTACGAGCAGATCGAGAACATCGCCTACCGGGTCGTCAAGTCGGACGGCCGCCGGCAGGAGTTCGACCGGCAGAAGCTTCTCGGCGGCCTCCTCAAGGCCTGCGAAAAGCGGCCGGTCGGCCTGCCGGCGCTGGAAGAGATCGTCGACGAGGCCGAAGCCCTGCTCCACCGCAAGGAGGACCGGGAGATTTCCACCTCGGAGCTGGGCAACTTCGTCATCGACCGCCTGAAGACGCTCGACCAGGTGGCCTACGTCCGCTTCGCCTCCGTCTACCGGAAGTTCGAGGACGTGGACGAGTTCATGGAAGAGCTGCGGGTACTCCTCGAAGCGTCGCGGAAGGACTAGAACCGGGCATCCGCAGACCGTCCCCGAGCGCTTCCGGGGCTGGTAGCGTGACCCCATGGCCCAGAACCCGGTCGATGAGCAGGCGGACGCGATCCTGCTGCCCGACGTCCTGCCGGTGCTGCCGCTCAAGGACGCGGTCATCTTCCCCTACATCATCCTGCCGCTTTCGATCAGCCGCGACCCGAGCATGCTCGCGGTCGAGGACGCGCTGAACGGCGACCGGGTCATCCTGCTCGCCCCCCAGCGCGACGGGTCGATCGAGGAGCCCGGGGAGGACGACCTCCACGAGATCGGCACCGCCGCCCAGATCATGCGGATGCTGAAGCTGCCCGACGGCCGGGTGCGGATCCTGATCCAGGGTCTCGCCAGGGCCCGCCTGCGCTATCTGAGCCAGACCGAGCCCTTCCTTCGAGCCCGTGTCGAGGAGATGGATGAGACCGGCGAACCTCACCACGGGCTCGAGTCGGAAGCCCTGGTGCGCAGCGTCAAGGAGGGTCTCGAGACGGCCGTCAACCTGGGCAAGGACATCTCCTCCGAGGTCATGGTGATCGCCGCGAATCTCGATCACCCGGGCCGGCTGGCGGATCTGGCGGCCAGCAACCTCGACCTGCGGGCGGACGAAGCCCAGCTCGTGCTGGAGACGACACCGCCGATCCAGCGGCTGCGGAAGGTGGGCGACCTGCTGACCCGGGAGATCGAGCTCCTCAGCATGCAGCAGCGCATCTCCGCCCAGGCCCGGAGCGAGATGGACCGCAGCCAGCGCGAGTACTTCCTGCGCCAGCAGCAACGCGCGATTCTGGACGAGCTTGGCGAGGGCGACGACCTCCACGGAGACATCCAGAGGTACGTGCAAGCCATCGAGGAGAAGGGACTGAGCGAGGAGGCGGCCGCCGAAGTCGAGCGCCAGGTGAGACGGCTCGAGCGAAGCTCCCCCGACAGCGCCGAGAACGCGACGATCCGCACCCATCTCGACTGGCTGACCGGCCTCCCGTGGGCGACCCTGAGCGAGGATCGAATCGACCTCGACCGGGCCCGCGGCGTGCTCGACGAGGATCACTACGACCTGGACCGGGTCAAGGAGCGGATTCTCGAGTACCTGGCGGTCAGGCGGCTCAAGCCCGACGCCAAGGGTCCGATCCTCTGCCTGGTCGGTCCGCCGGGGGTCGGCAAGACGTCGCTCGGCCGTTCCATCGCGCGCGCGATCGACCGCAAGTTCGTTCGCATTTCGCTCGGCGGCGTCCGCGACGAAGGGGAGATCCGCGGCCACCGGCGCACATACGTCGGTTCGTTGCCGGGTCGCATCATTCAGGGCCTGAATCAGGCCGGAACCGGCAATCCCGTCTTCATGCTCGACGAGATCGACAAGCTGGGCGCCGACTACCGGGGCGATCCCGCTTCCGCGCTGCTGGAGGTACTGGATCCCGAGCAGAACTCGACCTTCAGGGACCACTACCTGGGAGTCGAGTACGACCTTTCACGCGTGCTGTTCATCGCAACGGCCAATCTGCTCGAGCCCATTCAGCCCGCCTTCCTCGATCGCCTCGAGGTGCTGCGACTCTCCGGCTACACCGAAGACGAAAAGGTGCTGATCGCGCGCCAGCACCTGTTACCGAAAGCCACGGACGAAAACGGTCTGCCGGCCGGCGCACTGACCATCACGACGCCCGCACTCCGCAGTCTCATTCGCGGCTACACGAAGGAGGCCGGCGTACGCAATCTCGAACGCGAACTCGCAACGCTCTGCCGGAAAGCGGCGGTACGCGTAGCGCGAGGAGATGGCCGCGAACTGAGAGTGACGCCGGCCCGGTTGAAGAACCTGATCGGACAACCGCGTCACTTCAGCGAGGAACTGCTGGACCGCGACCGGGTAGGCGTGGCGACCGGGCTCGCCTGGACCGCCTCCGGCGGAGATCTCATGCTGATCGAGGTCGCGGCGCCGAAGGGCAGAGGCAAGCTGATCCTCACGGGCCAACTCGGCGACGTCATGAAGGAATCGGCCCAGGCCGCGCTGAGTTGCGCCCGCACCACGTACGCCCCCGGTCCGGGCGGCGGAGGGCGTGATTTCTTCCGTAACCACGACCTTCACATTCATGTCCCCGCCGGTTCCGTGCCGAAAGACGGGCCGTCGGCGGGGGTCACGATTGCCGCGGCCATCGTCTCGGTCTGCAGCGGGCGCATGATCGATCACAAGGTCGCGATGACCGGCGAGATCACGCTACGCGGCGAAGTGCTTCCGGTCGGCGGTCTCAAGGAGAAACTGCTGGCCGCGCGCGGCGCCGGAATTCGCAAGGTCGTCCTCCCGGAACGAAACCGGCGCGACCTTCCCGAGATACCCGCCGCGGTGACGCGAGGTCTCGAACTCCTGTTCGTCGAACACGTCGATCAGGTCCTGGAAGCCGCGCTGCTCGATCCGGAGCACGAGCGGTCATGGCCGGCGGCGAAGACCGGCTGATCGCCTGGCTCGCGGGCTTCGCGGGCGCCGGAGATCGAATCGGCGACGATGCCGTACTGCTCACGCTCGGCGGACGGCAGTACGCGTTCAGCGTCGACACCCAGCGCGCCGGCGTCCACATTCCGGTCGATCTCGATCCCGCGGCCGCCGCCCGGCGACTGCTCGCCGTCAGTCTCTCGGATCTCGCCGCCACCGGCGCCGTACCGCGGTGGATGCTCGTAGCGCTCGGCATCGACGATGAGCACGTCGCCCGCCGTTTCCTCGCCGCCCTCGTCCGCGCCGGCCGCCGCTACGAAGTCGAACTGATCGGCGGCGACACGGCCAGGCCGACCACGCCGGGCCGGCTGGACGCCAGTCTCACCGTGGTCGGCGAGATACCGGCGGATGGCGCCGCCCTGACCCGCGACGCCGCTCGCCCCGACGACCGGCTCTGGATCGGCGGGCCGATCGGCGAGTCCGCCCTGGGACTTGAGCTGGTCCGCCTCGGCGCCCGGATCGCGGGGCGCCGCGCCAACCTGCCGGAGGGGCTACCCGACGGGCTGAGCCGCGTCGCCAGCCGGGTCCTTCGCCGCCATCTGGAACCGCGGCCGCAGCTCGATCTGGGCCTGCTGCTGGGCAGGCGGTCGCCGGCCGGCGCCGCGACCGACGTATCGGACGGCCTGGCCACGGACGCGGCGCGGCTCTGCCGGCGCAGCGGCGTCGGCTGCGAACTCGAGGAAGGGGCGCTCGCCCTCCGGGCAGACGCGCGCCGCCTGGCCGGCCACCTGGGCCGGGAGCCGCTCGAGCTGGTTCTGGGCGGGGGCGAGGACTATGTGCTTCTGTTCACCCTGCCGCCCGACGCCGACTCACGCGATCCCGGGTGCCGGCCGATCGGCCGCATCACAACCCGGCCCGGCCTGAAACTGCGCCGGGTCGACGGAACGATCGAACCGCTCGCAACCGGCGGCTGGGACCACCTCAGCGATTGAGCGTGACGGTGATCGGCTGGTCCAGCTTCTGCAGCACCAGGCTGACCTGAGCCTCGAGCGCCGCCAGGCGCGCCTCCACGCTGCCGGCCGCCGCGGCCGCCGGCTGGCGCCGCACCTTGGCGGCCTTCGCCTTTCGCTTCCTCCGCACCGGCGCCTTCGTCACCTTGGCAACCTTGGCCTTCGGCTTCCGGCCGCGCCTGCTCTGGGAGCGGATCTCGTTGAAGACCGCCACCGCCTCCGGGTGGTAACGCCGCTTGCGGCCCTCGCCCTCGTGCGGTATCCGGTCCCCGTACAACTTGAGGTAGCGCTGCAGCGTCGGACCGGAGATGCCCGTCTGCTGGCCGACCGCGGTAAGCGTCAGGAGCTTCGGAGCGGCGGGCCGAGCCTTCGCCGCCCGCGCCTTCCGCTTCTTCCGAGCCGGCGACTTCGCCGCCGGCGCCGCCTTCGGCTTGCGGCCCGGCTTGCTCTCCGCACGAAGCTCGCGGAACACCGCCACGGAATCCGGGTGATAACGCCGCTTGCGGCCCTCACCCTCGTGCGGTATCCGATCGCCGAACAGCCGAACGTAACGCTGCAACGTCGGATAGGAGATCTTCGTCTGCTGGCTGATGCTGGACAGCGTCAACAGGGAGGGACCGCCAGCCGCGGCCTTCGCCTGGGTTCCTGCCGCTTTCGTCGCAGCCTTCTTCTTCCCCCGCCGCTTCGTTGACCGTTCGCTCTTGAGCGCCTTGAACTCCCGGACGGCCGCGACCGGATATCGCTGCCTGCGCCCCGTTCCCTCGGACGAAATCCGGTCCTGGTACAGCTTCTTGTACCGCAGCGCCGTCGCCATCGACACACCGGCCCGACGGGCGACTTCGCCCAACGTCAACAGTTTCTTTCTTCCAGCAGCCGCTGCACTCACGAAGTTCTCCTTGCGCCGCCCTGTGGCGCTCCGTTCGTTCCCTTACAGGAAGATCACAATCGAAGCGCCACGATAGCAGAAGACAGGAACCGACGGCCCGTAACGGGAGAAAGATCAGTCTTCCGTCAGAGGCTCGTAGTTGAGCTTTCGCACCAGATACGACAGGGCCTGCCGGCTGATGCCTAGAGCGCGGGCCGCCCTGGCCTGATTGCCGCCGGACTCTTCGAGCGCCTTGCCGATCAGCCGACGCCGGTATTGCTCCATCTTCCAGTGGTAGCCGCTTTGTTGAGGCCCGGCTTCCTCGACCGGCTCTTCCGGCAGTCCGAGCATGTCAACGGAAATCTCCGGACCCTCGGCAAGCGCCACGGCGCCATCGATAGCGTTCTTCAACTCTCTGACGTTGCCGGGCCAGGAGTAGTTGCGAATCCTCGCGCGTGCCTCGTTGCTGAACTTCAGGTCCTGTCCAAGCGCGCCGGACGTCTCCAGGAAGTGGTGCGCAAGCAACATCACGTCCCCTTCGCGATCACGTAACGGTGGTGCCTCCACATACGCTACCCTGAGGCGGTAGTAGAGATCCTGGCGGAACGCGCCGGCCTTCACCATTCCTGCGAGGTCCTTGTGGGTCGCGGAGACGAGCCGGAAATCGAGCCGCCGCGTCCGGCTCTCACCGACGCGTCGCATCTCGCCCTCCTGCAACAGGCGCAGGAGCATGCCCTGCGCCGCCCACGGCAATTCTCCGATCTCGTCGAGAAACACGGTACCGCCGTCCGCGCTCTCGAACACTCCCACCCGATCACTGTCGGCGCCGGTGAACGCACCCCGACGGTGGCCGAACAGGTCGGACAGAAGCAGGCCGTCAGGCAGCGCCGCGCAGTTCACCGCCAACCAGGGCCGGGAGGCCCGGGCGCTCGACCGGTGGAGCTGGCGCGCCAGGAGTTCCTTGCCGGTCCCCGACTCGCCGAGAATCAACACCGGCAGATCGTGGGCCGCGAACTTGTCGATCCGGGCCTGAACGTCCAGCAGAGCCTTGCTCTTCCCCACCATGCCGGTGGTGGCGGCCCTCCTGGGCTCCGCGAGTTCGGAGGCCCCGCGCCGGCGGCGCGGCGAGGCCGAAAGCCGGGTCGCGACCGCGGCCGCCAACGCCCGGGCAGGTTCATCGATTCCCTTCGCGCTGAGCACGAGTCGTCCCGCCGCCGCGTCGACCGCGAACCGGTCGCCGCCGCCTGGACCCTGGAGCAGGACTTCCCCGCTTGCATCCAGAGAGCCAAAGCCTCCCGCGGTGCCATGAACCGCGAGTCGGGCCTCCGGATGACCGGCCGCGGCCATCAGGATCCGATAGGCGTCCGCATCGGGGTCGGGCGTGGCCAGAAAGAGCCGAAGAGCCCGCCAGGGACCGATGCGCGCGCCATCCACACGCTGGACGAGCGCTTCAGCGCCGGCGGCCGAGAGGATGCGCACGGCGCTGGCCACCAGTTCCACGGGAACCGTTTCGACCTCGAGACAGACCAGGTCGTGAACAGTGAGCGCGGCGCGGAAGGGGCCTTGCGCCTCGACCTGCCGCCAGTCCGCGGCGCTCGGTGACCGCTTCTCGCCGACCGCCCCCCAGAGTCCCTCCTGTGCAGCGCCGACCGCGACCGCGCGCGCCTCGTCGCGGAGTCCGGCAAGCAGCAGCAGGGGCGACAGGTCGTCCACTTCCGCCGGCGTCCAGGCAACGATGGGACGTTCGAGCGCCTCCGAGAGTTCCTCCACCGCCTCCTCGCCACGTCCGAGCTGAACCAGGGCACGAGCCGAGAGCAGGCGCAGCGAGCGGAGCTGACGCCACCCCGTTCGCCTCCCGCGCAGATTCTCCAGGGCGGTTTCGCAGCACTCCAGCACCGATTCCCAGCGTCCCAAAGACACGAAGAGACGCGCTTCGAGCAGGCGCGCCTCCACGACTCCGGGGGCGCTGCCCGCCATCAGGCTCTCCCGGCGCAGATTCTCGATCGTCTCGGGGACTCCCGTAAACCGTCCGGTCCGAATCCGGATCTCCGACAGCTTCCCGTGCGCGGCGGCTCTCCCGGCAGGTCCATCGCAACGCCGGAACAGGCTCACCGCGATGTGCGCCGCGCGCTCGGCGGCGGCGAAGTCGTTCACGGCCAGTCGAACCGTCGCCAACTCGTTCCACAGGAGAGCGCGCTCGTACACGGGAAGACGCTCCCTGAGGCGCCTGAGACCGACAGCCAGCAATCGTTCCGCCTCACTGAACCGGCCGTTCGCCGAAGCGAGCCGAGCCCTCGCCAGGACCTCCATCCACTGGTCCGGCTCCCCAACCGCGGGTTCCAGCAGGCTGGCCATTGCGTCAAGCTCGCCGAGCTCCCACTTCGCCAGCGCGCACAGGACTCGACCGTGCGCCGCCCGGGGACCGATCGTGGCATCCAGCACCCTCTCCGACCAGCTTCCAATCTGATCCGAACGCCCCGCAGCCGCCTGGATTCCAATCGCCAGTTCGCACTGTTCCAGTGCGCGCCGACCCGAGAGCGACCGGTTCTCCAACATGCTCAGACTGCGGCGCGCGGCAACCGTCCGACCTAGCCGAAGCTGAGCCCGGAGGCGCACCAGGATGTCGTCTGTTCGCCTGGAGTCCTTCACCAGCCTCAGAGCGGCCTCGAAGCGGCCGTCTTCGAGGAGGAGGCGCGCCAGCGCCGACCGGTCCTCCGGCGCGTCGGGCGGCGGGGACTCGGAGTCGGCATCTCTGACACGTTGCCAGTACGACCGCGCCGCATCGCCGCCCGCAACGATGCGGCGGCCTTCGCCGCCGTCCATGCCCGCCAGAATCCGCCGCCACCGGGACTGCCCGGCAACAGCCACCCGCTCGCCGTCCCGATCCTCCAGGACCGCGAAGAGGGAGGCGCGCGCGGCTTTGAACTTCTGACCCAACAGAAAGGGCGCCCGAGCCAGAATGTCGGCAACCATCCGGTTTCCGGACACAGGCAGCAGTTCGTCTCGCCAGGTCTCGAAGAGGGGCCGAAGCACCGCCCGTACAGAGCTTCGACCGGGGGCGCTCTCGCTTCCGAACAGGAGCACGACGAGTTGCCTCAACAGGGCCTGTGGCAGCCGGTCGTCACGCACGGGCTGCACCGACGCCGGGGGAATCCGGAGGACGCCCTCAGCATCGACACGAAGCTCCTGCCAGGCCTCGAGCCGCCACCCGGCCGCCCGTACATGAGCCAGCAGGGCCGCGCCCTGAAGCAGGAACGCGGCCCGATCGCGGTCTGTCGCGACGATCTCGTTCAGATCGGTAGCCCCCGTGCCCTTGGGAACCGGTTGAAGCGACTGGTGACGGATGCGAAGAATGCGTGTCATCGCCGGATTTCCTCCAGGTCGGCCCAGAAGCCCGGGTAGGACTTGCCAACGACCTCCGGACGCCGAATGGAGAGGCCTCCCCGGCGCATTCCCACCAGGGCCATGCTCATCGCGATGCGGTGGTCGTCGTAGGTGTCGATCGAAACTCGCGGCGAGCGGGGCGGAGCGACGAGGCCGGGATTGCCCTCGATCCGCAGGCCGTCCTCCAGTTCGTCGATGGTTGCGCCGGCGCGCCGCAACTCGGTCGCCACCGCGGCCAGCCGGTCGCTCTCCTTGATCCTCAGGTGCGCCACGTTGCGGATCCAGGTCGTGCCGTTGGCGAAGGCCGCCACGGCGGCGAGCGTCGGCACCTGGTCGGGCATCGCCGAGAGGTCGCAGTCGACCGCGTTCAGGGCGCCGCCGCCCTCCACCTGAATCTCCTGGCCTGTCGCCTGCACCGTGGCGCCCATGCGCTCAAGGAGCCCCAGGAAGGCGCGGTCGCCCTGAGTCGACGCGGGCGCGAGGCCGCGCAGGCGCACGGAGCCGCCGCAGATCGCGGCCGCGGCCGCCGGATAGGCGGCCGCCGAATCGTCGCCCGCGACGCGATAGCGGCCGTCAGCCAGTTCGGGTTTGCGCGGTTCCACCCGGAACTCGCGGGCTTCGCCGTCCCGGCGCACCCCTACCGGAGCGCCGAAATCGGCCATGACTTCGAGAGTTGTGTCCACATACGGACTAGAGACGAGAACCGGCGCCAGGAGTTCGATCGGGCCCTCCGCGTTGAGCGCCGCCATGAGCAGCGCGGACACGTACTGGCTCGATTCGCCGGCGTCGATCTCGACCCGGCCGCCGGTCAGCCTTCCGCCCCGGATCCGGACCGGGGCGCAGCCCGGCCGGCCGAGCTCGTCGATCCCGGCGCCGAGCTGCCGGAGGGCCGCGACCAGAGGGCCGATCGGCCGTTCGCGCAGCCGGGGGGAGCCGTCGAGAATCCACTCGCCCGGGGTCACCGCGCAGCTCGCGACCAGCAGTCGCAGCAAGGTCCCGGCGCTCCGGCAATCGAGCCGCACGGCATCTTCAGCGCCGTCCTCCTGCCCCGGCTCCACCCGCAGCCCCGAGCCCGCAACGGAACGGACGCGCCAGCCCATCGCCACGAGCGCGGCGCGGAAAGCCGCGATGTCGTCGGCGTCCAGCAGGTTCTCGATCGTCGCGGGCTGCCGCCCGATCAGCGCCAGGTTCAGCGCGCGGTGCGAGATGCTCTTCGAACCGGGCGGCTCGACCACGCCCGAAACCCCCGCCGCGCGGCGGACGGGGTACGGATCGGCAGGCGGAGCCGTCAGCCCAGCCACAGCAACTTCCGATCGTGAAACCAGGCATCCGCGATCCGCACCTCGCCGTCACCCACGGTCCAGCGGCGGGCAGCATGGAAGTGTCCGAGCAGCAGCACGTCGTTGCCTTCGGCCAGCCGGCGCGCCGCGTAGCGCCGGATGACCGCGCCCGGGATCCGGGCCCTGTGCTCGCGGTTGGTCCGCGCCAGGCCCCGCTCCGTGGACGCGACGAGACGGCGGCCTGTCGATCGCGGCAAGCGGAAGGTCAACCACCGGCTGACCGCGCTCTTCGACAGACGCCGCCAGCAGAGGTAGCGCCAGTCGCGCGGATTCAGGCCGTCGCCGTGAACCGCGAGGTACCTCGCACCTCCGGCGTCGAAGCCGACTTCCCGGCCGCAGTCGTCGAAGAGGTCGCCGTAAGCCCCGTCTGCCAGAAAGAAGTCGCGGTTCCCCTCCACGTAGGAGACCCGGATTCCTCGCTGCCTGAGCCCCCGGATGGCCGCCGCGAGCCGCCGTATCTCGGGTGTTTCGAAGCGCCGCGATCCGATCCAGAGATGGAACAGGTCGCCGAGGAACAGCACCCGGGCGCAGCGGCCGGGGTCGAGCGCGCCGAGCTGCTCTTCCAGATCTTCCCCGCTGCCCCCGGGGCCGCCCAGGTGGGCATCGGCGATCACGGCGACAGGCATGAGTTCGAAAGCCGGATCCCTAGACGATCGTCAGAGTCGGCCGTTCGGAGGCCACCTCCAGCAGCCGCCGCTCGACCGCCGACGCGATGCCGCGGAAGATCGCCGCGTGCGGGCCGCCGGCGTCGGAGACCACGATCGGCAACCCGTCGTCGCTGCCCCGGACCAGGGCGCCGTCCAGCGGAATCGCCCCAAGAACCTCGCAGTCGAGCAACTCGGCCGTCCGCTCGACGCCGCCGCGTTTGAAGACGTCGGTCGTCTCGCCGCAGTGAGGGCAGACGAAGGTCGACATGTTCTCGACCATCCCCAGCACCGGCACCTCGACCTTGCGGAACATGGCGAGCCCCTTGCGGGCGTCGATCAGCGCCACGTCCTGCGGCGTCGAGACGATGACCGCGCCGGACAGGGGCAACTTCTGCGACAGGGTCAGCGCGGCGTCTCCGGTGCCGGGCGGCAGGTCGAGCAGCAGGTAGTCGAGCCGGCCCCAGTCCACGTCGCCGAGCAACTGGCCCAGCGCCTTCATCACCATGGGGCCCCGCCAGATCACGGGCGTGTCCGGATCGAGGAGGAACCCGAGGGACATGACCCGCACGCCGTGACGCTCGAAGGGCTGGATCTTCCCCTTCACGATCTCCGGCCTGCGGTTGATGCCGAACATCAGGGGGATGGACGGGCCGTAGATGTCCGCGTCGAGCAGCCCGACCCGCAAGCCCTGGGCCGCCATCGCGGCGCTCAGGTTGGTTGCCACCGTCGACTTGCCCACGCCGCCCTTGCCGCTGGCCACGGCGACCACGTGGGACACGCCCGGCAGCAGCGAGGGGTCGCGCGCCGTCGCCGGCGCCGGCGCGGTCGCCACCTCGAGCGAGACCTGTACGTCGGACACACCGTCCAGGCTTCCCACGGCATCCACGATGCGGCGCCTGATCTCCGTGGCGGCCTCCGGGTCCCGCGTCGGGACACGCAGATCCACCACCACGTCGCCACCGGTGACCGCGACCCGCTGAACGAAGCCGAACGACACGATGTCGCGTTTCATCCCCGGGAAGGTGACGGTCCGGAGGCACTCGCGTACCCTGCTCTCGATCACTTCAGCCATCCGTTTCTCCCGTGTCCGCGGCGGTCTTCAACCCCGCCAACCGGCCAACCCGCTCCTCGACATCGCGCATGAAGGACCGGCGCCCCCGTACCCCGACGCTGGCCGGATCAACGACCTCGCCGAAGATCAGCTCGACGGTCTGCGGCCGGACCACGAGGTCGCCCTTCTGCCTGATGTGGGCCGTTCCCCGGATGCCCAACGGCGCGATCAGGGCCCGGCCCTTCAGCGCGAGCAGGAACCCTCCCCGCTGAAACGGTCTCATCCGCGGGCCGGAGCTGCGCGTCTCCTCGGGGAACACGACCAGGGAAACGCCGGACGCCAGCAACCCGGTGGCGGCCGCGAACGTCTCGCCGGCCCGACTCCGATCCTCCCGGTCCACCGGCACGAAGCCGGCCGCCTTGAGCCCCCAGCCGAAGAACGGCAGGCGGAACAGGCTGCGCTTGGCCAGAAAGCGGACCGGCAGGTCCAGGATCGCGAGCAGCGCCGCGATGTCGTACAGGCTCCGGTGGTTCGCCATGTAGACCACCGGCCGGTCGCCGATCGGGTCGCGCCAGGCCGCGTGGCTGCCCCCGGCATAGCTGAGCTCGAGGCGAACACCGCTCGACCGGAGCAACCCCCGAGCCCAGAGACGGGCCTGGACCCCGGCCCAGTCACGGCCCGGGAACCAGGAGGCGATGGCCGCGGCGACGCCCATCACGGCGCTGCCCAGAAACAGGTACACATTCCCCGTCAGGGTGGCCAGCGCCACCGACCAGGCGTTCAAGCCCTCCCCGGGCGCTTTCGCCGTAGACTTGCCGCGCTGCGTCGTGCGGCGCAGGTTCGTGGGGTTCCGGATTGACAAGGTTCTGCTCGGTGCCGTGAGTTGGCCGAAGCTACACCAAGCACCCAACCACGAGGGGCGATTCCAACAGACCCTTCTCTTGGGCAGATGCAACAGGCTGGACACAGGATTCTGATCGATTTCAAGGCCCCCTTGCGAGAGGTTGGGGCCATCTGGTTGCTGACTGCACGCGGAATGGCCGCCCTCGTCAGACCGCCGTACGAGTTTCGGTCATGGCTAAGTCAGATGGGACACCTCGGCGTCAGTTCGCTCGGCGTCGCGTCGGTCACGACTCTGTTTACGGGCATGGTGCTGGCCCTTCAGACCGCGTACAGCCTGCCCGAGCTCGGAGTGAAGTACTACATCGGCAGCGTGGTCTCCAAGTCGTTGACCCGTGAACTCGGCCCCGTCCTCGTGGCCCTCATCGTCGGTGGCCGGATCGGGTCCGGAATGACCGCGGAACTTGGCACGATGAAGGTCACCGAGCAGGTCGACGCCATGCGCTCGATGGCCGCGGATCCCATAAAGAAGCTGGTCGTTCCGAAGCTGGCGGCGACTCTGATCATGTTGCCTGCTCTCACCGTCCTCGGCGACCTGCTGGGCATTCTCGGCGGCCTGTTCGTCGCTGTGAACCAGTTGAACCTCTCCGTCGGCCTGTACATCAACGACGTCGTGCAGACCCTCACGATGGAAGACGTCTTCAACGGCCTCGGAAAGTCGGTTTTCTTCGCCTGCTTCATCGCGATCATCGGTTGCCACAACGGACTGACGGCCAGCGGCGGCGCCGAAGGCGTGGGGCACGCCACCACACGCACCGTAGTCTGGGCTTCCATCATGGTGCTGGTATCTGATTTCTTTCTGACCAAGCTGTTCCATGTCCTCATCTGAACCCGCCGGCAGCCGGGACGCGCGGGAACCGCTCTACGTCGTGCGCGGACTCTGCCGGCGCTTCGGCGATCGCGCCGTACTCGACGACCTGAGTTTCGACGTTCTGCGCGGCGAGTGCCTGGTCGTGCTGGGCCGTTCCGGCTCCGGCAAGAGCCTCACGCTGCGGCAACTCAACGGACTCGACCCGGCCGAAGGAGGCGAAGTGCTGTTCGAGGGTACGGACCTCGTCCAACTGACGGAGCGCGAGCTGTTCGCGGTGCGCCGGCGGATCGCGATGCTGTTTCAGTCAGGCGCCCTGTTCGACTCCTTCGACGTGCTCGAGAACGTCGCCTTTCCCATTCGCGAGCACGAGCGTGTGAGCGAGGAGGAGGTTCGCGAGCGTGTGGCCGCGGCGCTTGCATGGGTCGGACTGTCCGGGATCGAAGACCGCATGCCCGCCGCGCTGTCGGGCGGCATGAAGAAACGCGTCGCGCTCGCCCGCTCGCTCGTCCTGGAGCCCGAGGTCGTCCTGTTCGACGAGCCGACCGCCGGCCTCGACCCGGTCACCGCGGCGACCATCTCCCGTCTGATCAGGAACACCAGGGACGATCTCGGAACGACTTCGGTCGTGGTGACGCACGACATTCGCCTGGCCCGCCACGTCGGCGACCGCCTCGCACTGCTTCACGACGGACGCTTCCGGTTCCTCGGCTGCTGGGAGGAAGCGGAACAGAGCACCGACCCGGCGCTCCGCGCGTTCCTCGAAGGTCGGTTCGGCCCCGCACAGGAGAACATCGATGCAGCGTGACTCGAACACCACCAGGGTGGGTCTGACCGTACTCGCGGCCGTCGTCGCGCTTGCCGCCTTCATCTTCGCGATCGGCGAGCAGAGCGCCCTGTTCACGCCCACCAATAGCTACCGCACCATGTTCCCGAACGCCGCGGGGCTGGTCGAGGGGAACCCGGTTCAACTGAACGGCGTGACCGTCGGCAGGGTCGACCGCATCCTGCTCAGCGAAGACCCGGACAGCGAACTGCTGGAGGTGCGGATCAGCGTCGAGCGCCGCTACGCAGGCCGGCTGCGCCGGGACTCCCTGGCGCGACTCAAGACCTTGGGTCTTCTGGGCGACAAGTACGTCGAGATCACCTCGGGTTCGCCCGAAGCCGTCCTCCTGAATCCCGGCGAGGAGATTCCGGCGGCCCTGCCGACCGACGTCGACGAACTGATCGCCAGCGGAGCGGACGTGGTCGACCATGCGGTGGCGACGGCCCGGTCCCTGTCGAACATCCTCGCCCGGATGGAGCGCGGCGAGGGTCTGCTCGGTGAACTCGTCGCCGCCCGCGAAGACAAGCGGATCACCGACACGGTGATCAGCACGCTCGAGTCGGTCGAGCGCGTGGCCGATCAGGTCGAGGCGGGCGACGGAGTCCTCGGGCGGCTGCTCACGGACCGCGAGATGGGCGACCGGATCGCCTCTTCGATCGAGGAACTGGACGAGACCCTGAGGCTCCTGCGGGAAGGAGACGGCCTGGCGCCGGCGTTACTGCATGACGGCGAACTGAAGGCCCGCTTCGAGACGACCCTGGCGGACACGGAGGTCGCCGCCGCGGATCTCCGCGAGATCACCGCCGACCTGCGCGATGCCGACGGCCTCCTGCCCCGGCTCCTGAACGACGAGGAACTGAGCGAATCGCTGACCACCGAGGTCGAGCAGCTCCTCAAGCGGCTCAACTCGACGCTGGACCAGGTCGCGGAGGGAGACGGCACCGCGGCCCGCCTGATCAACGATCCCGCCATCTACGAGGCGCTCGACGATCTCGTGGTCGGCATCAACGAATCGAGGCTGCTCCGCTGGCTCGTCCGCAACCGTCAGAAGGCGGGCATCAAGAAGCGTTACCGGGACACGCAGGACGAGATGGCGGCAGCCGGCGCGGAGGATCCGGGAGAACGACCGTGATCGTCTGCGCGCGTTGCGGCCGCGACCGGGAAGCGCTGGCCGGACCGCCGGTGCCCGGCGCCACGGGTGAGGAGATCGCCGAACGCGTCTGCGCCGCCTGCTGGGAGGAGTGGGCGGCGATGGAGATCAAGGTGATCAACGAGCTGCGCCTCAACTTCATGGATCCGGCCGCCCAGGCGACCCTCACGGGCCACATGAGGGCATTCCTCTTCCCCGGCGACGACTCCACCGTCGAGCCCGGGGAACGGCTCGACTTCGACTCGATCGGCGAACCGGAGGGTTAGGGCCAGGGCCGGCGCGGGGGCTCGCGGATCCGGCGGAGCATCCGGCGACGCCGGTTGTTCGAGTCGCTCGGGTCGTTCGAGAACAGGCGCATCACGTCGCCTTCGCGGGCGAAGCGGTAGCGGCGGGCCGGCTTCTTTCCGTTCAGGCCCTTGGCCGCGCCCTTCGCGTAGGTCCAGAGGTGGACGTCCGGGTCATCGATGTCGCGATGCTCTTCCCACTCCGTCTTCTCCGGGTCGCCGAACAGGATGTAGACCATGCCGCGGTCCGTGCGCCGGCCGAGCCGGCCGGACTCGGAGTAGCGCTTGTCCGCCTCGGCCGCGCGGACGTCGAACTGCCGCCGCAGACCGGCATCGCGGCGGCTCCAGAACTCGTCGACGAAGGCGGCGGCCTCCTCGTCCGACTCGAGCAGAAGGAAGAGGGTCCGTTCCTCCTCGTCGGCGAGCTGCCCCACGGGGCCGACCAGCCAGCTCGTGTAGCCGGGGCCAAGGAAGGGGTTGATCAGGTCGTCCGGGTGGAGCCGCTCGAGGCTCTCGGCGGCCTGCGCGCCGGCGGCGGTCAGAACGCCGATCGCAAGAGCCAGACCGAACCGCCGCACGTCAACGACCCTTCAGCAGGTCCAGGAACTCCTCCCGAATCGGGCGTTCATGGAAGATGCCCCGAAGCGCGGACGTCACCGTCCTCGCGCCCGACTTCTTCACCCCACGCATCTCCACGCAGAGATGGCGCGCCTCGATGACGACCATCGCGCCGCGGGGCCGGAGTTCCTCTACCAGAAAGCCCACGACCTGCTCCGTGAGGCGCTCCTGGAGTTGCGGCCGCTTGGCGTAGAACTCCAGGATGCGCGCGAACTTGGACAGGCCCAGGATCTTGTCGCCGGGGACGTAGGCGATGTGCGCGTGACCGTAGAAGGGCACCAGGTGGTGCGAACACATGGAGTAGAACGGGATGTCCTTCTCCATCACCATCGCCCGGTAGTTCTCGTCGTTGGGGAAGGTCGTGACCTTCGGCTTGGTCCCCTGATCCAGTCCCCGGAACATCTCCAGGTACATCTTGGCGACCCGCTCGTGGGTGGTGTCCAGATTCGGGTCGTTCAGGTCGAGACCAAGCTCGACGAGCATCCGACGCACCAGCTCCGCAACGCGAGCCACACGCTCCCCGTCCCGAACGGCCGGCGCACCATTTTCGTAGGTCGAGACTGGCTCGACCGGTTCCAGAACGCGCATCGGCGCATGCTACCGTAGTCGCCGTCAGTCAGAGACCAACAACCAGGACGGAATCCGATGAGCCGAGTGACGATCGAATACTGCGTAATGTGAAACTACCGGCCCCGAGCCGCCGGTCTGGCGGCTCAGCTGAAGGAGCAGTTCGACCTCGACACCGAACTCGTGGACGGCGGCGGCGGCGTCTTCGAGGTCGCCCTCGACGGCCGCCCCGTCTTCTCGAAGAAAGAGCTCGGCCGCTTCCCCGATAACGGCGAAGTCGAGCACGCCGTCGCCGACCTGCTGTAGCGACGCGGCGGAGGAGGCACCCGTCCGCGGCGGCCGCGGACGTGACGAGGTTCGGATGTCGGTGCGCCGGCCTTCCGGCCGGCATCCGATCCCAGTCAACGCTACGATCGGGCCGTGTCCGGCACCTACTCGCTGCGCCTCGGCAAGGAGGACTTCAAGTTCTCCGCGGCTCACTTCACCGTCTTCGGCGAGGGCGAGGCGGAGGCGCTTCACGGACACAACTACCGGGTCGAGGTGGAACTGAGTGGTCCCGAGGTGGATGGTCTCGAGTTCCTGGTTCCGATGGCCGCGGCGAAGCGGGACATCCGGGCGCAGTGCGAGGCGCTGGACGAGAAGGTCCTGCTGCCGGCGGAGTGCCCGCATCTTGAACTCGAGCAAGGTGACACGGTGACGGTGACCCTCGGGCAGCGGCGATACGAGTTCCCCTCATCGGAGGTCGTCCTGCTGCCCGCGGCGAACGTGACCGTCGAGGCGCTGGCCCGGTTGCTCTGGCAACGCCTGGCGGACCGATGGGGCTCTCTTCGCGACCGCGTGGAAACCCTTGAAGTCACCGTGGCCGAGACCCGCGGCCAAAACGCCAGCTACCGACGCAAGTTGTAGGCGGGTATCACCGCCGCAGTCGCAACTGCGCCACGGTTTCCAGGTGGGCCGTCTGCGGGAAGACGTCGAAGAAGGCGACGGACTCGAGGTCGAAGTCGCGGGTCAGGTCGCCGAGGTCGCGGGCGAGGGTGGCGGGATCGCAGGAGACGTAGGTCAGGCGGCGGGGCGCGGCGTTCAGGAGGGCGCTGCGGACCTTGCGCGGAAGGCCGCCGCGGGGCGGATCGACCAGCACCCGGTCGAGGCCGGAATCCAGACCGGGACCGCCGCGGCGCCGATCGACCCAGCTCTCGACCGCCGATCGTTCGACGCGGCAGTGGCGGAGCCGGTTGCGGCGCAGGTTGTTCCGCGCGTAGCGGGCGGCCACCGACTCGCCTTCCACGGCGGTGACGGACCCGTACCGGTCGGCGAGTCCGGCGGTGAAGAAGCCGACGCCGGCGTAGAGCTCCACCGCGGCGTCGCCCTCGAAGGGCCCGACCGCCGACCGCAGCAGCGACTCCAGCAAACCCCCGTGGGCCTGGAAGAAGCAGCGGGCGTCGTAGCTGAGCTTCCTCCCCAGCAGGTCGATCTCCAGGTCACCACTCGGCAGCCCGTCAACGGGTGGCGCCGCCACCACCGGACTGTCCGGCTCCAGACCCGCCGTCGCCAGACTCAGGCGGCTCGGCAGCTTGGTCGAAGCGACGGCCGGGTCGCCAGACAGCGAGGACAGCCCACGCAGCTCGTTCTCGAGCGCCGGAGCGAGTACCGGGCAGCGGTCGACGAGGACCAGGTCGTGGCTGCGACGCCGCCGGAAACCGACGCCGACGGACCCCTCCGGGGGCGAGACGACATGGACCTGGGCGCGCAGCCGGTAGCCCCACGCCCTCTCGCCGACCGGCTTCTCGAAGCGGCACGCGGCGAGCTGCGCCGGGTCGATGCCGCCCAGCCGGCGCAACGTCTCCCTTGCAGCCGCCGCCTTCAGTCCCAACTGCGCCGCGTCCTCGATGTGCTGGAGTTGGCAGCCGCCGCAACGCTCGTAGAACGGACACGGCGCCTCCCGCCGCAGCGGCCCCGGAGTCTTCACCTCTTCGATCTCCGCGCGGGCGTAGCTCGGGCGGCGCTCGGTGATCCTGAGCTCGACCACGTCGCCGGGGGCGGCCCGCGGCACGAAGACCGGCATCCCGCGCCACCGCGCGAGGCCGTCGCCGCCGAGCACGAGCTTCTCGATGGTCAGTTCGAGGCGATTGATGCCGGCCAGGGCCGCCAGCGCTTCCAGGCGTTCGGCCGACAGCGGCCGCTTCCGGGGAGTCGGCTCAGTCTTGGTCGTGGTCGTGGTCGTGGCCGTGGCCGCCGCCGGTGTGGCGCCGCCCGTGTTCCCAGGCCGGATCCCGGCGCGCGAACTCATCGAGCTCGCGCGGCACTTCGACGAGAGTCCGGCTGCGTTCCGGGTCGCAGACATCGTTCTCGCACTCGTAGACGTAGACGTTCCAGTCGTCGCGAGGGCGGTAAGCGCAGAGCGTCTGGTAGGTGTCGCAGTAGCCGCACTTGATCGAGAGGTTGCGGATGTTGATCACGACGCGATGGCCCTTCCGGTTCGCGGGAACCGCCGCCCGTCCCGGGCCTCAGCCGGCGGCGGACGCGAGCGCCTCCTCGATCGCGTTGCGAACCACGCTGGCTCCGGTGATGCCGATCGAGATGTATGAGAGGTCGCCCCGCGGGTCCAGCACCAGGAGGGTCGGCAGAGCGTAGAGTCCGGCCGCGCCCATCACCTCTTCGTCGGGGTCCAGCAGCACCGGGTAGCTGAACGGGGTCTTCTCGACGTATCCGCGGACCGTTTCCAGGTCCTCCCCGCTGTTCAGGGCGAGGAAGGACACACCCCGGCCGGCGTACTCCTCGCGCAGCCGCTCGAGGATCTCCGCCTGGACGACGCAGGGCTTGCACCAGCTCGCCCACATGTCGACCACGACGACGTCGCCCCGCAGGTCCGGCGGACCCAGCCGCGATCCGTCCAGCGTGGCCAACTGGAAACTGCTCAGGATCGGATCGAGTTCCGACACCTCCGGCGGCTCGGCACCCGCGAGAATGCTCGACACGAGGAAGCCGAACACCGTCACCAGGACCGCCCCGGCCACGCCCAGGCCGACCAGCAGGCCGACCGCCAAACGCCTCGTCATGCCGGCAGACTAGCAGCCTGAGGCACACATGCGCGCTAGCTGCAGCCGCTGGTGGAACCGCAGTTCATGCACTTGTAGCAACTGCCGTTCCGCACCATGATCGAGCCGCAGTCGTGGCACGACGGCGCGTCCTGCTGCAGGAGAAACGTCACCGGGGCGAGGTTGCCGCCCTCCCTGGCGGGCGCCCCGGCGCCGTTCTCGGCCTCCGCGGGCTCCACGTCCGCCGGCGACCCTGCCCGCGTCGCCGGCTCCGACCGCTGGATCACGCCCGCGACCTCCTGCGCCTCGCGCGACAGGAACTTCGACGCCAGCCACCGGAAGACGTAGTCCATGACGGACTTCGCCATCGGAATCTCGGGGTTCTTCGTGAATCCCGACGGCTCGAAGCGGCTGTGGGTGAACTTGTCGACGAGGATCTGAAGCGGCACGCCGTACTGCAGCGCCACGGACACCGCCTGAGCGAAGGAGTCCATCAGACCCGAAATGGTCGACCCCTCCTTGGCCATCAGCAGGAAGACCTCGCCGGGCTGGCCGTCCTCGTACAGGCCGACGGTGAGGAACCCCTCGTGACCGTTGATCGAGAACTTGTGGGTGATGGCCCGCCGCTCGTCCGGCAGCCGTCGGCGCGTGATGCCGGCCGCGGCCCTCGCCGCGACCTCGGCCTCCAGGTCGTCGCCGGCGTCCTTCGTGGTCGACAGCGGTTGCGAGCGCTTGCAGCCGTCGCGGTAGATGGCGACCGCCTTGAGACCGAGCTTCCAGCCCTCGATGTAGGCGTCCCGGATCTCCTCCGAAGTCGATTCCTCCGGCATGTTGATCGTCTTGCTGATCGCCCCCGAGATGAACGGCTGGGCCGCCGCCAGCATGCGGAGGTGCCCCATGTGGTGGATCGACCGCGAGCCGTTGGCCGGCTTGAAGGCGCAGTCGAACACCGCCAGGTGCTCGTCCGCGAGATGCGGCGCGCCCTCGATCGTGTCGTGGTCGTCGATGTACTCGACGATCTGCTGGATCTCCGACTTCTCGTAGCCGAGCCGCTCCAGGGCCAGAGGAACGGTGCGGTTGACGATCTTGATCATCCCGCCGCCGACCAGCTTCTTGTACTTGACCAACGCGATGTCGGGCTCGACTCCGGTCGTGTCGCAGTCCATCATGAACGCGATCGTGCCGGTCGGGGCCAGCACCGAGATCTGGCTGTTGCGGATGCCGTTCCGCTCGCCCTCCTCGACCACGCCGTCCCAGGACTTCTTCGCCGCGTTCAGCAGCTCGAGCGGCACGTGCGCCGGATCGACCTCCTTGAGCGCGGCCCGGTGGTTGCGCATGACCTGCAGCATCGGCTGGCGGTTCGCCTCGTAGCCCTCGAACGGGCCCTTGATCGCGGCGATCCGCGTCGACTGCAGGTAGGCGGCGCCCGACATCAGGGCGGTCACCGCACCGGCGTAGTCGCGGCCGGCAGCCGAGTCGTAGGGCAGGCCCCGCGCCATCAGCAGGGCGCCGAGATTCGCGTAGCCGATGCCGAGCGGCCGGTAGGCGTGCGAGTTCTCCCCGATCTTCGGCGTCGGATAGCTCGCGTTGTCGACGATGATCTCCTGCGCGGTGATGATCATCTCGCAGGTGTGCCGGAACGACGCGGTGTCGAACCCCGTGGCCGGGTCGTAGAAGCGCATCAGGTTGAGCGACGCCAGGTTGCAGGCGGTGTCGTCCAGGAACATGTACTCGCTGCACGGGTTGCTGGCGTTGATCCGGTCCGTGTTCGGACAGGTGTGCCAGTGGTTGATCGTGCTGTCGAACTGCATGCCCGGATCGCCGCAGACCCAGGTCGACTCGGCGATCATGTCCAGCAGCTCCGCCGCCCGCAGCGTGTCCATCGGCCGGCCGTCGGTCACGGCGGTCGTCGTCCACTCGCGGTCTTCGACCACCGCCTGCATGAACTCGTCGGTGGCGCGCACGGAGTGGTTCGCGTTCTGGTAGAAGATCGAGTCGTAGGCGCCGCCGGCGACGTTGAAGCCCGCGTCGTAGCCGGCTTCGATCAACGCCCAGGCCTTGCGCTCCTCGACTTCCTTGCAGCGGATGAAGTCGACGATGTCGGGGTGGTCCGCGTCCAGGATGACCATCTTCGCGGCGCGCCTGGTCTTCCCGCCGCTCTTGATCACGCCGGCGAAGGCGTCGAAGCCGCGCATGAAGGAAACCGGGCCGGAGGCCGTGCCTCCACCGGCCAGGGTCTCGGCCGAGGAACGAAGAGACGAGAGATTGCTGCCGGTGCCGGAGCCGAACTTGAACAGCATCCCCTCCGTCTTCGCGAGACCGAGGATGGACTGCATCGTGTCCTCGACGGAATTGATGAAGCACGCCGAGCACTGGGGGTGCTCCTCGATCCCGACGTTGAACCACACGGGCGAGTTGAAGCAGGCGTACTGGTGCACGAGGATGTGACTGAGCTCGGCGTGGAACGACTCGGCGTCCGCCTCGGTGGAGAAGTAGCCCCCCTCACGGCCCCAGTCCGCGATGCGGTCCGCCACGCGCGAGATCAACTGCCGCGCGCTGGACTCGCGCTCGGGAGTGCCCAACTGGCCGCGGAAGTACTTCGACACGACCACGTTCGTGGCCGTCTGCGACCACGCCTTCGGCACCTCGACGCCGTGCTGTTCGAACACGGTCTCGCCCTTCTCGTTCGCGATGACCGCGTCGCGGACGTCCCATTCGACCCTGTCGAAGGGGTGGACGCCGGCTTCGGTGTAGCGGCGCTCGATGGTCAGGCCCGCCGGGCTCGATGCCGTGGCCGCCGCGCTCCGGGTCTCCGCAGGGAGCGCCGCGCCGGCCGCAGCGGGCGCGGCTACCACCTGCCGGCCGCCGGCTTGCGCCGCCTCCAGAACCCTGCCCTGACCGCCTTCGCGAGCGCGTGAACCATTGACCGACATCTGCTCCCTCCCTGGTCGACACGGTCCCGACGTGGTCCCGTGCGCATAAGCGGTGAATGCCGAACTGTAGCCCAGAACGCCCCTCCGGCGCAAGCAGAATCGCCGCGAAAACCACTTCATGTAGCCCCAGGAGGTCCCGGCGGCCACTAGATATGGGCATTCATCGGTCTATAGCGCTTTATCGATAAATGCGGAGCATCTTCGGATAGAAGCACTGGATCCTGCGGATTCGAGGCGGCGATAAGCTCCTCTGCCGTGACCAGGAACCGCGCCACGAGTTCGGGTATCGATCTGCCGCCGTTCTTTGAGCCGGACGACCCCCCGCGGGAGACCGCCGACCCGGCCGCGCCCGGCGAGTTCCCGTTCACGCGCGGCCTCTACCAGGACATGTACCGCAAGCGGCTGTGGACGATGCGCCAGTACGCCGGCTACGCCAGCGCCACCGAGTCGAACCGCCGCTACCGCTATCTCCTGGAGCAGGGCACGACCGGCCTCTCGGTGGCTTTCGACCTCCCCACCCAGATCGGCTACGACTCGGACGCCAGGGCGGCCCGCGGCGAGGTGGGACGGGTCGGCGTCGCGATCGACAGCGTCGAGGACATGAGGACGCTGTTCGACGGCATTCCGCTCGGCCAGGTCACCACGTCGATGACGATCAACTCGACGGCGGCGATCCTCCTCTCCATGTACCTGGCGGTCGCGGAGGAGCAGGGGACCCCCTGGCGGAACGTCGGCGGCACCGTGCAGAACGACATCCTGAAGGAGTACATCGCCCGCGGCACCCACATCTATCCGCCGCCGCGCTCCCTGCGGCTGGTCACCGACCTGATCGTCTTCTGCTCCGAGCACGTTCCGCGCTGGAATCCCGTTTCGATCTCGGGCTACCACATCCGCGAAGCGGGCTCCACCGCCGCCCAGGAAATCGCCTTCACCCTCGCCAACGCCCTCTGCTACGTCGACCTGGTGCTGGCGCGCGGGCTCGAGATCGACAGCTTCGCCCCCCGGCTGTCCTTCTTCTTCAACGCCCACAACAACTTCCTCGAGGAAGTCGCCAAGTTCCGGGCCGCCCGCCGGCTCTGGGCCGAACTCGTCCGCGAGCGCTACGAGCCGCGCAACGAACGCTCCTGCTGGCTGCGCTTCCACACCCAGACCGGCGGCTCGACCCTGACCGCGCAGCAACCCGAGAACAACGTCGCCCGGGTCGCGATCCAGGCGCTTGCCGCCGTCTGCGGAGGCACCCAGTCGCTGCACACGAACGGGGCCGACGAGGCCCTCGGCCTGCCGACCGAAACCTCCGCGCGGGTGGCGCTGCGCAGCCAGCAGATCGTCGCCCACGAGACCGGAGTCGCCGACGTCGCCGATCCGCTCGGCGGCTCGTGGGCGATCGAGGCGCTCACCGGGGAGCTCACTGCCAAGGCCCGGAACATGATCGAGCAGATCGAGGAGCTCGGCGGCGCCGCCCAGGCGATCGAGTCGGGCTACCAGCAGAACGAGATCGCGAACGCCGCCTACCGTCACCAGTTGGCGGTCGAGTCCAGGGACGAGGTGATCGTCGGCGTCAACGCCTACACCCAGGAAGAAGACGAGGAGGCGACGTTCCTGGCCGTCGACCCGGCCGCCGAAGCCCGGCAGGTCGAGCGCGTGCGGAAGGTCCGCGAAGAGCGCGACGCGAGCGCCGCGACCGCGGCCCTCGACCGGCTGCAGCACGCGGCCGAGGGCGAGGACAACCTCGTTCCCCGCATCCTCGACTGCGTCCAGCGGCGCGCAACGCTAGGCGAGATCTCGGATCGCCTGCGCGCGGTCTGGGGCGAGTACGAGCGCTGAGCCGGTGAAGTCTGCCTACGAGAGGGCGCTCGAGAAGCTCGAGAACCGGGGCATCGCGGCGCCCCGGCAGGACGCCCTGGACGAAGACCAGCGGCGCCAGATCGAAGACGCCCGCAGCCGCCACCAGGCGAAGGTGGCCGAACTCGAGATCCTCCACCAGAAGAACCTCGCCGCCGATCCAGCCAGGCGGCTCGAGGAGGAAGAGAACTACCGCACCGAGCTGCGGCGTCTCGCCGAGCGCCTGGAGAGCGAGGTCGAGCGCATCCGCCAGGGCTGAAGCGGACTCAGCGAGCGACGGACGACTCGACCGCGCCGCCCGCCAGCGGCGCCGAGTCCAGATCCTGGAGCGCCGTCACCTGCAGCAGGCTCTCGCGTAGCGCCTCGATCGCGTCCACCGCGGCCATCGCGCCCGAGATCGTCGTCACGCAGGGGATGTCGAACTTCAGCGCCGTGGTGCGGATCTCCATGTCGTCCTTGTACGACTCGCCGCCCAGCGGCGTGTTCACGATCAGGCCGACTTCGCCGTTGATCAGGCAGTCGACCACATGCGGCCGTCCTTCGGCCACCTTGTTGACGCGCTGCGTCTCGATGCCCCGCTCGCTGAGGAACGCGGCGGTGCCGGCGGTGCACAGGAGTTCGAAGCCGAGGTCCCGCAGACGCTGGGCGACTCGCAGCAGCGCCGGCTTGTCCCGGTCATTGACCGACAGGAAGGCGGCGCCGCTGTCCGGCAACGCGTGGCCGGCGCCCAGCCAGGCCTTGGCGAAGGCGCTGCCGAAGCTGCGGCCGATGCCCATGACCTCGCCGGTCGACTTCATCTCCGGACCCAGGACCGGATCGACGCCCGGGAAGCGGTCGAACGGGAAGACCGGCGCCTTGACGAAGAAGCGGTCGACCGGGGGTTCCTCGACGAGACCGATCTCCTCCAGCGTCTCTCCGACCATGACCCGGGTGGCGATCTGCACGAGGGGCAGGCCGACCGCCTTGGCGATGAAGGGCACCGTCCGCGAGGCCCGGGGATTCACCTCCAGCACGTAGACCTCTCCGTCGTAGATCGCGAACTGCACGTTCATCAGACCGACGACGCCCAGCCTCAGCGCCAGCCGCGTGGCGATGTCGCGCATCTTGTCGAGGTCCCCCTCGTCCACCCGGTAGGGCGGCAGGACCGCCGCCGAATCGCCGGAGTGGATGCCGGCCTCCTCGATGTGCTGCATGATGCCGCAGACGACCGCCCGCTCCCCGTCCGCCACCAGGTCGACGTCGACCTCGAAGGCGTCCTCTAGAAAGCGGTCGAGCAGCACCGGCCGCCCCGGCGAGACGTCGGCGGCTCGGCGCATGTAGTTGATCAGCGTCGGCTGGTCGTAGCAGATCGACATCGCCCGGCCGCCGAGCACGTAGCTCGGCCGCACGACGACGGGATAGCCGATCTCGTCCGCCACCCGGCAGGCCTCGTCGAGCGACACCGCGGAGCCGTTGGCCGGCACCAGGATGTCCTCTTCCGCCAGGAGATCGCCGAAGCGGCGGCGGTCCTCGGCGAGGTCGATCGCCTCCGGCGACGTGCCCAGAATGGAGACGCCGGCGGCCTCGAGGCTATGGGCGAGCTTGAGCGGAGTCTGGCCGCCAAGCTGGACGATCGCGCCCAGCGGCTGTTCGCGGCGGTAGATCGCCATCACGTGCTCGAACGTCAGCGGCTCGAAGTAGAGCCGGTCCGAGGTGTCGTAGTCCGTCGAGACGGTCTCCGGGTTGCAGTTCACCATGATCGTCTCGTAGCCGGCCCGCCGGAGGGCGAAGACGGCGTGGACGCAGCAGTAGTCGAACTCGATCCCCTGGCCGATCCGGTTGGGCCCGGAGCCCAGGATCATCACCTTCCGGCGCTCCGTCGGCAGGGCCTCGTCCTCCACCCCGGGCGTCGAGTAGAGGTACGGCGTAACCGCCACGAACTCGGCGGCGCAGGTGTCGACCCGCTTGAAGACGCGGTCGAGCCCCCGCTTCGAGATCTCGCGAGCCACCAGGTCCTCCCCGCTGCCCAGCAGGGAGGCGACCCGCTGATCGCTCAACCCGCTCAGCCGGGCCCGGCGGAGCAGCTCGTCCGGCGCGGACTCGAGGTCCCAGCAGGCGAGTTCCGCTTCGATCTCCACGACCGTCCGGATCTCGCGCAGGAACCACGGGTCGATGTCCGAGGCCGAGGCCACCTCGTCGACCGTCCAGCCCTGGCGCAGCGCGGCGAAGACCCCGAAGAGGCGCTGCCAGTTGGGCGTGCTGAGCCGCCTTCGCAGACCGACCGGATCGCTGACGAGCTCCTCCTGACGCGGCCACGCAGCCTCCAGTTCCAGGCCGGAGAGACCCTTCATCAGCGCCTCGCGGAAGTTGCCGCCGATGGCCATCACCTCGCCCACCGACTTCATCGACGTGCCCAGGGTGCCGGCGGTGCGCTCGAACTTCTCGAACGCCCAGCGCGGGATCTTGACGACGGTGTAGTCGAGGGTCGGCTCGAAGGCGGCGTAGGTCTTGCCGGTGATGTCGTTCGAGATCTCGTCCAGGGTGTAGCCGACCGCCAGTTGCGCGGCGATCTTGGCGATCGGAAAACCGGTCGCCTTGGACGCCAGGGCCGAGCTTCGCGACACCCTCGGGTTCATCTCGATCACGACGCGCCGCCCGCTGCCCTGCTCCACCGCGAACTGGATGTTCGAACCCCCGGTCGCGACTCCCACCTTGCGGATCACGGTGAAGGCGTCGTCGCGCATGTCCTGGTACTCGGGATCGGACAGCGTCTGTTGCGGCGCCACGGTGATCGAGTCGCCGGTGTGCACGCCCATCGGATCGACGTTCTCGACCGAGCAGACGACGATCGCGTTGTCGGCCACGTCGCGCATCACTTCGAGCTCGAACTCCTTCCAGCCCAGAACCGACTGCTCGATCAGGGCGGTCGAGGCCGGACTCGCCTGCAGGGCGCGGACGATCACATCGTCGATCTCGTCGCGGTTGAACACGACGCCGCCGCCCTCGCCTCCCAGCGTGAAGCTCGGCCGGACGATGACCGGGAAGCCCAGGCGGTCGATGATCCCCCGCGCCTCCTCCAGCGTGCTCGCGATACCGCTCTCCGGCACCTCGAGACCAGCCTCCACCATGGCCCGCTTGAAGAGCAGGCGGTCCTCCCCCAGGCGGAGCGCCTCGATCCCCGCGCCGAGCAGCTTCATCCCGGACTCCTCGAGCGCGCCGGACTCTTCCAGCGCCAGGGTCAGGTTGATCCCGGTCTGGCCGCCGACGGTCGGCAGCAGCGCGTCCGGCCGCTCCCGCTCGATGATCTTCACCGCCACGTCGGGCACGAGGGGTTCGACGTAGGTCGCGTCCGCGATCTCCGGATCCGTCATGATCGTCGCCGGGTTCGAGTTGACGAGGATGACCCGGTAGCCCTCCCGGCGCAGGACACGGCAGGCCTGGGTGCCGGAGTAGTCGAACTCGCAGGCCTGGCCTATGACGATAGGCCCCGAACCGAAGATCAGGATCGACTCGATGTCCGTCCGCTTCGGCATGAGCGCGCGGAGTGTACAGGCAAACCGGACGCGTTCCCGGATCGCGGCGCGCACCGAAAAACACGACGCGGAGGAAACACTTCGACCCCGGCTCGCGTATACTCTTTGTCAGAGGCGGCACCGAACCACAGGCAAGGATCGATCGGCAACCGGCCAATCGACTTCGCGCCCTGGCTCCCGTGCCGTCACCCACCGGGTCGCGACTGGACGCGTCCGCGTCCAGAGGAACTGCAACCCACCCCCGGACACAGTCCGGACCTGCCTTCAAACCTCAACTTCCGCTCAGCGGCCACGGGCCGACTGAGGCGCGATTCAAACCCGGGAGGGGTTGCTTTCCAGCAACCCCTCCTTCCACGTCTGGCCGGCGGACTACTTCCGGCGGCGCTACTCCCAGTGGAGCGCCCGCGCCGGCTCGAGCGACGCCGCCAGCCGGGCAGGCCACCAGCACGCGAGCCCGACGACGAGGAGGCTGAAGCCGGCCACGGCCAGCAGGTCCAGCGCCCGCACGTCGAACGGAACGCTGCTGATGAAGTAGATCTCGGCCACGCCGGGATCGAACCGTACGAGTTCGTAGCGGGTGATGATCACGCTGACCAGCGAACCGAGCAGCAGACCGAGGCCGGTTCCCGCGGCGCCCAGACTCAACCCGCAGGCCAGGAACACGCGTTTGAGCCGTCGCGGGCCAAGCCCCAGCGCCCCGAGCACCGCCGTGTCCCTGCCCCGCTCGCGCACCATGACGACCAGCGCCGCGGCGATGTTGAAGGTCGACACCAGCACGATCAGGCCCAGCACCAGGAACAGGCCCCACTTCTGCAGCCGAAGCGCCGCGAAGATCTCCCGGTTGCCCCGGCGCCAGTCGGTGACCAGCGCATCGCCGCCCACCAGCTCCTCGATTCTCCCGTGCACCACCGACGGGTCGGCGCCCGGCGACGTCGCCACTTCCAGGACCACTCCGACCGCGCCGAGGGCCTCGACCGCCTCCCGGTGCAGGACGGCGTAGCTCCGGTCGTACTCGGAGAACCCGGTCTCGAAGGCCCCGGCGACCCGGAGCGTGCGGTAGGCGAAGCGCGGCTGGCCCGAAGGCGAACCGACGATCGCCGTCAGCCGCAGCAGGTCCCCGTCCGCCGCGCCGAGCGTCCGCTGGAGCTGGCGGCCGAGTACGACCGCGTCGATGCCGTCGGCGTTCCGTCCGAGTTCTTCGTCGCCGGCCCCGAAGGAGGAAGCCCCCGGCAGGACGCCCCGGAACCAGACGTCGATGCCGGCCGGATTCGTCCCGCTCGCCAGCGCGCCCTGGCCGGCCAGCGTCACGCCGACCCGTTCCACTCCGGCCAGCCGTCGCAGTCGACCGGCCGTTTCGTCGGCCGCGGCGAGATCCCCCGCGGCTTCACCCAGTGGCGTGACGACCAGAGGCCCGCTCTGAAGCAGCCGCGTCTCGACGGAGCCCGTGTAACCGCTCATCAGCGCCATCGAGACGACCATCGCCGCCACGCCCAGACCGGTCGACCCGAGGGCCGACCTCGCGGTGCCCGTCAGAAGCCGGCTTCGTCCCCCGAGCAGGTAGCGCGCGGCGATCCACCAGACGACCCGGCGGCCCCGCGCCGAAGCACCCGACTCGTGGGCGTCACCCACAGACGTCGAGGAACTCCCCGAAGAGTCGCGCGGCGTCGTGCGGCCCCGGCGCTGCCTCCGGGTGGTACTGGACCGAGAAGATCGGCCGTCCGGTCGCCTTGAAGGCCTCCACCGTCCCGTCGTTCAGATTGATCGCCGCCACCTGGCAGTCGTCGGGAAGGCTGTCGCCGGCGAGAGCGAAGCCATGGTTCTGGCTCGTGATGGAAACCTCGCCCGTCTCCTCGTCACGGACCGGCTGGTTGCCGCCGTGGTGCCCGAACTTCAGCTTGAACGTCGTGCCGCCCAGCGCCAGACCCAGGAGCTGGTGGCCGAGACAGATGCCGAACAGCGGCATCCTGGAGTCGATCAGTTCACGCACCTCGCCGATGATCTCGTGGAGTGGTTCCGGGTCTCCCGGCCCGTTCGAGAGCACCACGCCGTCGACTTCCAGGGCGAGACAATCGCGAGCCGGCGTACGCGCCGGCAGCACGACGACCCGGGCGCCCTGCCGGACCAGCGACCGAAGGATGTTCCGCTTGACGCCGAAGTCGTACACCGCCAGGCGGACCTTCTCCTCGCCCTCCGGCCCGAGCTCGTACGGCGCCTGGCAGGTCACCTCGTCGACCAGGGCCCGGCCCTCCATCGTCGGCTGCCGCCGCACTTCCTCGACCAGCTCGGCGTCCGGCCGGTCGCAACTCGTGATCAGCCCCCGCATGGCGCCGTGGTCGCGCAGGCGCCGCACCGCGGCCCGCGTGTCGATGCCCGCGAGCGCCGGCACGCCCGCCGCGTTCAGGTAGGCGCCCAGCTCGCCATCGCCCAGTCCCGAGCGGCGGGCCGTGAACTCGCGGACGACGAACCCTTCCACCCAGACCCGGTGCGACTCCTCCGCGTCGTCGTACGTCCCGTAATTGCCGATGTGGGGCTGGGTCATGATCACGATCTGACCCCGATAGGACGGGTCCGTCAGGATCTCCTGGTAACCCGTCATCGAGGTGTTGAAGACGACCTCCGCGAAGCGGCTGCCCTCGACCAGGCTCTCGCCGTGAAAGACGGAACCGTCCTCGAGAATCAGACGGCCCGTCACCGCGCCGGCTCCGACAGTTCCAGCAGCACGCCGCCGGCGCTCTTCGGGTGGACGAACTGAACCGTGGCGCCCTCGGCGCCGGGGCCGGGCCGCTCGCGCAGGAGAGACAGTCCACCGTCCCGCAGCTTTCCGTCGTCCTCGTGAACGTCGTCGCTGCGCATGCAGAGGTGGTGTATGCCCGGGCCGCGGCGCTCGAGGAAGCGCCCCACCGGGGAATCGCTCGACAGCGGCTCCAGGAGTTCGATCCGCGTGCCGCCGCAGGGAATCATCGCGACCCGGACTCCCTCGTGCTCGACCACCTCGATCGCCGTGATCTCGAGCCCCAGCTTCTCGTAGAACGCCCTCGCCTCTTCGATCGAAGAAACGGCGATCGCGACATGGTCCAGACCCGTGATCATTGCTGTGCGCCTCGGTGTTGCCGGAATCCGCCGACGAACTCGCCGACCAGCCGGTCCGCCAGATCGTAGGGATCGACCGGATCACAGGGATCGCTGGCCGGCCCGGTTTCCAGCGGCGCCCGATTCTGCTGCGAATCGGCCTCCCCGTCCAGCGCCTTCGAACCGCTGGCGGCCAGGAGCGCCCGCGCGAACCCGTCGTCGTCGATCGAGCCCATGGCGAGCCGCAGGACCTCGGCGCGGTACAGGTCGAGCACCCGGCGCCGCAGGCGGGCCGCCCGCCGGTCGCGAATCTCGCCTCCGGCCCGCAGCCGTTCGAAACACGCGGACACCGCGTCCAGGACCTCCGCCGCGCCTTCGTCGGTCCGGGCCACGGTCGACAGCACGGCCGGCGGCTCGCCACCGGCTCCGTCCGCCAGGTCGAGCATCTCCACGATGGACCGCCGAGCGGCGGCGGCGCCCGGCAGATCGCTCTTGTTGACGACGAACACGTCCGCGATCTCCATCGTCCCGCTCTTGATCGCCTGAACGCCGTCGCCCAGGCCGGGCGCCGTCACCAGGACCACGAGGTCCGAGTTCCGGCGAATGGCGGTCTGGGCCTGCCCCGTGCCCACGGTCTCCACCAGAATCCAGGGAAAGCCTGCGGCATCGAGCAGGTCGGTCGCCGCGGCGGCGGCCTGCGCCAGTCCGCCACCGGCGCCGCGCGAGGCCATTGACCGGATGAATACGCCCGGATCGGTTTCCAGGTCGGACATCCGCACCCGGTCGCCGAGCACGGCGCCGCCGGTCAGCGGGCTGGTCGGGTCGAATGCGAGCACCGCCACCGGCTCTCCCCGTTGCCGGAGTTCCCGGGCCAGAGCGGCCGTCAACGTGCTCTTGCCGACCCCGGGCGGTCCGGTCAGACCGATCATCATCGCGCGGCCGGCACGCCGCCAGGCCGTCTTCGCGAGGGCCTGCGTATCCACGCCGCCCTCGATCGCGGTCAGAGCCCGGCCCAGCCGCCGGGTCTCGCGCCAGGGCTCGGCGCCAGCCAGCCAGGCGTCGGCGGTCCGATCGACGCTCACGATGCGAACCTGCCGATCTCGACCGCGCCGTAGTAGTGCCAGAGGATCTCCCGGTAGGTCAGACCGCGCTGCGCCATGAGGTACGAGCCGACCTGGCACATGCCGACGCCGTGGCCGCGGCCGCGGCCGGCGAAGCGCCAGCCGGGAACGCCCCCGTCGCCCGCTTCGGCGGTCACCCGGAGGAGGTGTTCGGGGATGTCGAGCAGCCAGCGGATCGCCAGACCCTGCAACTCGACCGAACTCCGCTCACCGACCAGGTCGATGCGCGCCACCCGACCCGAGACGCCGCGCTCCAGCACTCTCATGGACCTGAGCCCGAGGCCGGGGAAGCGCTTCTCGACGGCGGCGCGCAGCGAAGCGTGCGACCGCCAGAACGACCACGGCTCCGCCTTCGGTTGATCTCCAGTTCGCGGCGTCTCGTGAACGACCAGGACCACCTGGCCGCGGACCAGGTAGACGCGCAGCCGGTCGCCCGGCGCGGCCGTCAGGGATGGCGCCGGTACGCCGAGCTCGCCAGGGGGCGTCCCAGGCGGGACCTCGGTCACCAACAGCGCCGACTCGGAAGCCAGCGGCACCAGCCGGCGGCGGCCCTGCTGGCGCAGGTCGAGCCAGCCGCCGGCGAGGCCGCCCAGGCTCCCATGGGCAACTTCCAGGTCGCCGCCGGAACGGGCGCGGTCCAGTCGCTCATCGACCCGTCTCTCGCGCACCCCGCGAGCGCCGATGGACCTCAGCAGGTGCCTGGCGGGCGAGTCCTCGGCGCCGCCAGCCAAGGTCACGACTCCCCCTTCGACACAAGCCGTCGCCAGGGGGCCTCCGCCCGCCAGAAGAGGGAAGACGTGATCGACGAGTTCCGTGCTGCCGCCGCAACTCGCCGTGAACAGCGCCTCCTGGAGGGCGCCGTCACGAAGCAGGATCTCGCCGCCGGTCGCCGCGATCGCGCGGTCCGAGACGGGGTGCTCAACCTCCAGGCCGCCGTACACCTGGCACAGCGGCGTGGCGCAGAGGTCGTAGCCCTCCTCCTCGAACTCGCCCAGGCGCTTTGCCGCGTAGGTGCGCGCGGCCACGGCCTGCGCCTTGATCGCCTCGAGCTCGGGGTACAGGTCCGGACCGAGCTCGACCGGTACGACGCCGCGCAGGTAGTCCTCGAGCGGCGCCGCGTTGACGACGTTCAGTCCGGCCCGATCGCTCAGGAAGACCTCGAGCGCACCGCGGTAGCGCCGGCCCAGGATGCGAACGACACCGCCGGCCGACTCGAGCCGCAGCCTCCGTCCGGCAACCCTGCCGATCCCGTCGACCTCGAAGCCCGGCTCCTCCAGAACCTGGCCCTCGATGGTGATCCAGACGTCGTCGAACCCTTCGACATGAAGCCGGCCACGAGCAGCCTCCGCCGCCTCCCGGTCGCCGAAGCGGCCCACGCGGACCCGGTACAGGCCCGTGCCCGCGTCGAGCACTGAGTCCGCCCGCTGATCGAGCAGATCCGCCAGCCGGCCGGCCAGCTTTTCCGCCTGCACCCGATCCCTCAACGCCGCCACCTGCAGGCGATGGACTCCCGGGCTCGCCGTCCCCGGCGCGGCCAGCACCTCGAAGGAGCCGGCAACCTCATACCGCCGGCCCGCGTCGTCCACAAGCCACGAAGCCCCGTCGCAGCAGGAAACCTCGACCCGCTCCAGGTCCGTGGCCAGCCCGAGCCGAATCTCCTCCGGCAGCACGATCGACGGAGGAGACGCCGTCCGGTTCGGCGCCGTCGCCAGCAGCAGGCAGGCCACGGCGACCAGACCCAGGTTGGTCAGGTGCCGCTTGACCGTCTGTGACCCGCGTACTCCCATCGCTCCGTTACATACGTTATTGGAAATACGCCAAAGCGGCCGTTTCTTCGAAAGGTGCCGGCCTGGCGGCCGGCGCGTTCTCCGCCGCCTTCGGCGGCAGCGGGTCAGAAGACCCGCGCACCCAGAGCGACGTATAGCCGAACTGAGGGATTCCAGTCCCGCGGCGTCGGCCGGAGGGGGGAGGGTCCCAGCGGGCTAGAGCCAAGCGACTGCCGTAGAGCTTTCCCCTGCCGACGCCCTACCGGAGCGCAGGCGACCGAAGCGAACGCCCAACCTCACATCCACCAAGCGGGCGTGAGCGTCCGCTGGGACCCTCCCCCCTCCGGCCGACGTTGCGGGACGGTCGCGACTGCTACCGGTGCTGATGCGCCTGGAGTTCGTGCCGGTAGTCGCCGACGGCGTCGATGAGGATCGGCTTCGCCATCTGGTGGAGGCGGCTGATCAGGCTGGCGGGGACGCGGCCGGCCAGGTTCCGGGCCGCGTCCGCGCTGTCGTCGTCGGCTTCGGACGTCAGGTAGTAGTTGCTGGTGAACAGGGTCGGCCGGCGGGCCATGTAGCGGCCGTTGATCAGCAGGTACAGCGTGTCGGAGACGAAGGGCGAGGGCCGTCGCGCGCCGAGCTCGTCGACGACCACCACCTCCGCCTCCTGGAGCGGACGCAGCAGATCGGCCTGGTTCCGCGGAGCGTCGGGCTGAAACGTCGCCTGGATGTCGGCGACCAGGCTGGTGAAGTCGACGAAGCGGCCGCCGACGCCGTACTGCTCGGCCAGCTCGATCAGCACGGCCACGGCAAGGTGCGTCTTGCCCCGGCCGCTCGGGCCGATGAACACCAGTCCGGCTTCGTTCAGCGATCCGTCGAGCTCCATGAACTCCTCGATGTACTGGTCGCAGTCGCGGCGGGCGGTGAGGAGCTGGTCGCCCACGTCCCCGGCGAGCCGGAAGTTCGTCAGACGGCAACCCTGGTACTTGGGCGGAATGCCCAGGTCGTCGACGCGGCGGCCGCGGACGCGGCTCGCGTGGCAGGTGCAGCGGCGCGCGCGGTTGGTGGCGAGGTCGACGATCCAGCCGCGCCCCTGGCAGAACTCGCAGTCTTCCCCGTTCAATCCTCGTCCTCGACCTTGACCAGCGCACCGCTTCGCACCCAGACCAGGGCGTGCCGGCGCCGGACACCCCGGCGGCGGTCCGCCGCGTCGCGCTCAACGATCGAGAGTAGCCGGTCCCGCTCGGCTTCGAGCCGCGCCAGCCGTTCCTGCAGCGTGAGAATGACCTCGACTCCCGCCAGGTTGACCCCCATGTCCCGGGTCAGGGTCAGGATCGATTCGAGCCGGTTCAGGGAGTCTTCGTCGTAGAGGCGTGTGTTGCCATCGCTCCGTTGCGGCTCCAGAAGGCCCTCCCGCTCGTAAAGCCGGAGGGTCTGCGGATGGATGTCGTAGCGCTCGGCGACCTTGCTGATCATCACGTAGCGGCCGCCCCCCACCCGCCGGCGGCGGGACGGGGGACGGCGCTCACGCGACGACCGCGGCGGCGCCACCTAGTTGGCCCCTTTGTCCCCGGACGTGCTGCCGTCCCCGGACGTTTCATCCACGTCGACGAAGTCGGCGTCGATCACGTCGTCATCGGCGGCCTGGGGACCGCCGTCCCCGGGGCCGCCCGCGCCTGGAGGCGCGTCGGGAGCCGCCTGGGCGCTGGTCTGTTCGTAGATGACCTGCGCCAGCTTGTGTGAGGCCTCGGTCAGCCGCGCGGACGCGCTCTGCATGGCGGCGGCGTCTTCGCCCTCCATGCTCTTCTTCGCGTCCTCGATCGCGGACTCGAGTTCACCGCGGTCGCTGTCGGACAGCTTGTCCCGGTGTTCGGCGAGGTTCTTCTCCGTGCCGTAGACCAGCGAGTCGAGCTGGTTGCGGGCGTCGATCGCCTCGCGACGCTTCCTGTCCTCGTCGCTGTGGGCCTGGGCATCGGCGACCATCCGTTCGATCTCGTCCTTCTCGATGCCGCCCGAGCCCGTGATCGTGATCTTCTGCTCCTTGCCGGTGCCCTTGTCCTTCGCCGACACGTTGACGATGCCGTTGGCGTCGATGTCGAACGTGACCTCGATTTGCGGCATGCCGCGAGGCGCCGGCGGGATACCCACCAGGTGGAAGCGGCCGAGGGTCCGGTTGTCGCCGGCGATCTCGCGCTCACCCTGGAGCACGTGGACCTCGACCGATGTCTGGTTGTCGCCGGCGGTCGAGAACACCTCGCTCTTGCGGGTGGGAATCGTCGTGTTGCGATCGATCAGCTTGGTGAAGACGCCGCCCAGCGTCTCGATGCCGAGCGAGAGCGGCGTGACGTCCAGCAGCAGGACGTCCGTGACGTCCCCCGCCAGCACGCCGCCCTGGATCGCGGCGCCGATCGCGACCACCTCGTCCGGGTTCACGCCGCGATGGGGCTCCCGTCCGAAGAACTCCTTGACCGCTTCCTGTACGGCCGGCATCCGGGTCTGGCCTCCGACGAGGACGATCTCCTCGATGTCGCTGGTGCCGAGGCCGGCGTCCCTGAGCGCCTGACGGCAGGGTTCGAGCGTGCTCCTGACCAGGTCCTCGGTGAGCTGCTCCAGCTTGCTCCGGGAGAGCTTGACGTTCAGGTGCTTCGGCCCCGAGGCGTCGGCGGTCACGAAGGGGAGGTTGATCTCGGTCTCCTGGACGCCCGACAGCTCGATCTTCGCCTTCTCGCCGGCCTCCTTGAGCCGCTGCATGGCCATCGGATCCTGGCCGAGATCGATGCCCTGGTCCTTCCTGAACTCCTCCAGCAGCCAGTCGATGATCCGCTGGTCGATGTTGTCGCCCCCCAGGTGCGTGTCGCCGTTCGTCGCCTTGACCTCGACCACGCCCTCGCCCACCTCGAGAATCGAGATGTCGAACGTGCCGCCACCGAAGTCGTAGACGGCGATCGTGCGATCGCCCTCCTTGTCCAGGCCGTAGGCAAGCGCCGCCGCGGTCGGCTCGTTGACCAGCCGCTCGACGGTCAGTCCGGCGATCTGGCCGGCATCCCGCGTGGCCTGACGCTGGGCATCGTTGAAGTACGCCGGGACCGTGATCACGGCGCGCTCGACCGGACCGCCGAGATAGTCCTCGGCCGCCTGCTTCAGCTTCTGCAGCACCATGGCCGAGATCTGGGGCGGGGTGTAGGTCTTGCCCGCGGCTCCGATCTGCACGTCGTCGCCGGCGCTCGAAACCGTGTAGGGGACCATCTTCTGCTCTTCCGAAACCTCGCCCAGGCGCCTCCCCATGAAGCGCTTGATCGAGAAGACCGTGTTCTCCGGGTTGGTCACCGCCTGTCGCTTGGCGACCTGGCCGACGAGCCGCTCGCCCTTCTCGGTGAACCCGACGATCGACGGCGTGGTCCGGCTTCCTTCCGAGTTCGGAACTACCTTGGGGTCCGAACCCTCCATCAGGGCGACGACGCTGTTCGTCGTCCCCAGGTCGATGCCAATGATCTTGCTCAAGACTCTCTCTCCTGAATCGTCCGGTCTGTGAACCCGAACGGGTCGGTTCTCATGTCTGGTGCTTCAGGCCAGTGCGGTAAGAAAACCGCACGAGCAGGCCCAACGCGACGGGGAGACTAAGACCTAAGCGATCTATTGTCAAGTCCCAGGAGGCGGCAATCTGATTGCGGAATGCTCAGATTCTCTGCAGGGCCGCCGCTGAAACGGATCCGGATCGTCAGCCCGTCAGTTGCCGCTCTTCTCGACGTACCGCATCCGGAGCTGCGCGAGGAGATCCTCGAGCACGGCCGTCTCCTGCTCGGAGACGTTGCCCCGCGTCTTCTCCTGCAGCACCGCCAGCAGGTCGATGTGGAGCCGGGCACGCGGCAGATCCTGGGCGCTCTGACCGTCCGGGAGCTGGGCGTCGCCCAGCAGGAAGGCGATCGGCTCGGCGAGCACGGCGACCAGGTCCATGAACCCCGGCGACTGACCTCCGTGCGGCGGCATGTGCGGCGCCTCCGCGGCTCCGGAGCCCGGAGACGGCGCCGCGGATGCGGCCTGTGCAGGCCCTCCAGCCGGCGCCTCGCCCGCACTCGCCGCCCTTTCCGGTTCAGCGACAGGAGGCGGCTGTTCCGCGGCCGGCGCAGCCGTCCCGGCCTTCTGCTGCTCGAGGAAGCGGTACTCTTCGCGCAGTTCGCCGTCGTCCGTGAACATCCTTCTGTCGGTGACTTTCACTTCCGACCTCCGCTCCCAACGAATGCAGGATCCTAACAAAGGAGACGGCGGCGGCACCGACTCCTGCTCGCTCGCTCCGATCGCCGAGCTGATCGACCGGCTGCGCGTCGACTGCCCCTGGGACCGCGAGCTGTCACTGGCGGATCTCCGCGCGTACCTGATCGAGGAGGCTCACGAACTGGCCGCGGCGATCGACGAACGCGATCCCGCCGCGATCAACGAGGAACTGGGCGACCTGCTGTTCGAGGCGGTGTACGTCGCCCGGCTGACCGCCGCCGAACTGGACGAGATGCCCCTCGGCGGAGCGATCCGCACCGTGATCGACAAGATGGTCGCCCGGCATCCCCACGTCTTCGGAGACGAGAAGGACCAGGCAGGACCGGGTTCCGCGGCCGAAGTCGCGGCGATGTGGGAACGGCGCAAGCGGAACTCCGACGGCGAGCGTTCCGTGCTGGACGGCGTGCCGGCCTCCCTGCCGGCCCTGGTCGGCGCCTACCGTCTCGGCCAGAAGGCGGCCGGTATCGGTTTCGACTGGGACTCGACCGAAGCCGTGCGCGCCAAGGTGGCGGAGGAACTCGCCGAGCTGGACCACGAGACGGCCGGCGGCGAGGCCTCCCAATCGGCCGAGGCGAAAGCGCGGGTCGAAGAAGAACTGGGCGACGTGCTGTTCGCGGTCGCCAACCTCGCCCGCCACCTGGAGGTGGACCCGGAGCGCGCGCTGGCGGCGGCGAACCGGAAGTTCCGCCGGCGTTTCGCGGCAATGGAGGCGGAGCTCGGGCCCGGCGGCGAGCACCGGATGGAGGAGCTGGAGAGGTTGTGGGAGCGGGCTAAGGGGAGGGAAGGTCGGGCTTCGCCCGGCGATTCCTAGCCGCCTTCGGCGGCGGGCGGGTCAGAAGACCCGCGCACCGACCCGCGCACCGACCCGCGCACCGACCCGCAGCACCGACCCGCGCACCGGCTACAGCTGCCCCGGCTCCGACGGAGCTTCCAGGATGAAGAGATCCAGAGCGTCCTCAAGCACCGGGTCGGATCCGTCCTCGGGTTCGCCGAAGGAGAAGTTGTTCAGGCGGTCTTCGTTGGCGACGCGGATTCGGCCGTTCAGCCGTTCTCCCTCCGGGTCCGTGTAGAAAGCCGCGGTCGTTTCGAGCAGGCCGCCGCCGTTCGGCAGTTCGATCTGTTGCAGCGTTCCGGCATGGCCGAAGGTCGACTCGCCGTAGTGGTCCGCGTCGACCGACTTAAGCAGGACGGCGGTCAGGACCTCGGCCGGTCCCTGGGAACTGCGATCCGTCAGGACGCCGATGTCGCCCGAGTACAGGCCCCCCGCGCCCTCGAAGGTCTCGAGCCTCCGGTCCTCCCGGTCGACCAGGCTGCCCAGCTCGCCCACGGCGAACAGGCCCGCCACCGCGTAGGCGGCCTCCGCTGAACCTCCCGCGACGCCGCGGACATCGATCAGCAGGGAGTCGCCGGCGTAGCCGTCGAGCAACGCCTCCACCTGCGCGGCCGTGCCGGAGCCGAAGCTCGGGATCCTCAGCACGCCGGAACCGTCGACCTCTTCAAAGTCAGGTTGCAGCGGCTCGTACTCTTCCAGGGTCAGGCTCACGTCGACGCTGTTGCCGCGCCGCACCAGCTCCAGCTCCAGTTCGGAACCGACCGGGCCGGCGAGCTGACGCCGCAGCTCCCACAGAGGCATCGCGCGGGACGAACGGCCGTTGATACCGGCGACGATGTCGCCGCGCTCCAGACCGGCGGCCTCGGCCGGGCTGCCGCCGTCGACCGCGACCACATAGGCGGTGCCGCGCTCCTTGAGCACGAGGACGCCCGAATGCCGGCGGCCCACATCACGCGCCGCCCGGTACGACTCGACCTCGCCCGGCGGTACGTAGACCGAGAAGGGATCGAGGGCATCCGTCACGCCATCCATGGCGCCCGCCGTCAGGCTGCGTCCGTCGGTCGCCTCGACGTACGAGCCGCGGATCAGCCGAAGTACCTCCTCCCACAGCGTGAGGTACTTGTAGATCGAGTCCCGTCCGCCGTCTTCTGCGTCGTCGCTGGCGCCCAGCCAGGCGCCGCCGGCGAGACCAAGGACCAGGAGCAGGGACAGGCAGACGACAGCCAGCCGGCCGCCGCCGACCCCGTGGCGGCGATGCTCCCGCGACCGCCCCCTGCCTTCCGCGTCCACCGCTCTGTCAGGCGACCGAGGCGACTGCCTCGTCCTCGTCCTCCAGGATGTCCAGCACGGTAACCAACTGGGTGATCTGGAGCACACCGAGGACCCTGCTCGGCATGGAGAACAGGCGCAGCTTGCCGCCGCGGTTGGTGACCGTCGTGTAGGCGGCGACCAGTTCACCGACGCCGGAGGAGTCGATGGAGCGCACGCGCCCCATGTTCAGCAGGATGTTCGTAGCGCCTTCGCCGACCGCCGCGAGGACGGCCTCTCTCAAGGCAACGTCGCCCTCGCCGATCGTGATCCTGCCCTGGAGATCGAGAATCGTCGCTCCATCCCGCTGGCGCTTGTCAATCTTCATTCGCTCCTCCCTGGTTTGCTTCGGCGCTGCCGCCCGAGGCGTCGAACTCCTTGTGGAGCCGGACCTTCGTGCCGCCCTCGGCGCCGAAATCGTAGTCGATCTTATCCATGAACCTGCGCATGTAGAAGATGCCCCTGCCTTCCGTCTTGAGCAGGTTGTCGGGCGCGAGCGGGTCCGCCACGGCGCCCGGATCGAAGCCGCTGCCCTGGTCCTCGACCGTGATGTCGAGTCCGCTCTCGCCTACCGCGAGACACACTTCCACCTTCTTCTCGGGATCCAGCGCGTTGCCGTGCTTGATCGCGTTGGTCAGTGCTTCCCGCAACGCGATGCCCATCCAGTAGCCGGTCTCTTCGTCGATCGGCAGGGACTCGAGCGTTTCGTCGAGCACCGCCTGAACCAGCTCGATGTTCTCGTAGCGGCTGTCGATGGAGAGCCGAATCGTCTGCTGGACAGGTTCCGGCACGGCGGCCTCCGCCTCAGGACCGGGCGCGGGTCGCGCCGCGCTGGTGCTGGTACCGGCTGCCGGCGCCCGGTTCGCCGTACGCGGTCTCCGGCTCGGACTCCATCGCGATGAAGATGAGCTGGGCGATCCGGCGGCCCGCGTCGAGCACGAAGGGCACCGGGCCCAGGTTCTGCAACTCCAGGGTGATGTTCCCCTCGAATCCCGGGTCGCACCAGCCGGCCAGCGAGTGGTTGATCCACAACCGGCCCAGCGTCGATTTGAGCTTCAGGTCGCAGGCCACCGAACGCGGAATCCGCACGAACTCCAGGGTGGTGGCGAGCACGACCTCGTTCGGGAACAGCTTGATCCTGTCCCCGTGGAACTCCTCCGGGTCGCGGGTGGGGCAGATCCAGTGGTCGCCGACACGGACGTCGTAACTGGCCGCGTTCACCTGGTCCGGTTCGAAGGGGTCGACGCCGCCCGCTTCGCCCCAGGCGCTGATCCAGTGGTCCGGCTTGATCACGGCCGTTCCGCCGCTGTGTCGTCCACGTTCCCCACCTCAGTAGAAGTAGACGGGACCACCGTCCTCGCCACGGTGAATCGTCTCGACGAAGCGGATGACGCCCTCCTTGAGCGACATGGTCAACGTCGACGTCCGGAAGCCGTCACCAAAGAAGCGGACGCCCCGAAGCAGGTCGCCGCCCGTGACGCCGGTGCAGCAGAAGAGGATGTCGTCCCCCGGTGCAAGCTCCTCCGTCGTGTAGACGCGGTCGGGATCCTCGATGTCGAACTGGGCGAGGCGCCGCTTCTGCTCGTCCGAAAGCGCCGACAGCCGTCCCTGGATCTCCCCGCCGAGGCAACGCATCGCCGCCGCGGTGATCACGCCTTCCGGCGCGCCGCCGGCGCCGATCACCGCGTGGACGCCGGTGCCGCGAACCGCCGCCGCGATCGCCGTCGACAAATCTCCGTCCCCGATCAGCTTGATGCGCGCTCCGGCGGTACGGATGTCGTCGATCAGGCCCCGGTGCCGGTCCCGGTCGAGAACGACCACGGTCAGAGCGCTGACGGCGCAGTCGAAGGCGGTCGCGATCGCCTTCAGGTTGTCCTCCACTGGAGCGTCCAGGTCGACCTTCCCGCGAGCGGTCGGGCCGACGACGATCTTGTCCATGTAGATGTCGGGGGCATGGAGCAGGCCGCCACGTTCGGAGGCGGCGAGCACCGCCATCGCGTCCGAAGCCCCGGTGGCGCAGAGATTCGTCCCCTCCAGAGGGTCGACCGCGAAGTCGACCTGCAGGTCGCCCGCGGCCCTGCGGCCGACCTCCTCGCCGACATAGAGCATCGGCGCCTTGTCCCGCTCCCCCTCGCCGATCACCACCCGGCCGTCGATCGCCATGTCCGCCAGGACCCCGCGCATCGCCTCGACGGCGACGTGGTCCGAGTGGTGGCGGTCCCCGTAGCCCATCGTCTGGGCCGCCGCGACCGCGGCGGCCTCGGTGACGGCGACGAAGTCATGATCGCGGAGCTCCCCGGTCACGAGCCGGCCCCCGCGGCGGCAGCGGCAGGCGCCGGCCGGTCGACGGCCTCGCGCGCCTGCTCGCGGCTCATCGGCGGGTTGAAGGAGGGAATGCCGGTGATCGCCTGGCCGATCACGAGACCGTGGATGTCGTGGGTACCCTCGTAGGTGTAGACGGACTCGATGTTCAGCATGTGGCGGACCACCGGATACTCGTCCGAGATGCCGTTGGCGCCCAGGATCTCGCGCGCCAGCTTCGCGCACTCGCGAGCCACCCAGATGTTGTTCCGCTTGCACATCGACACGTGCTGGGGCTCCATCGTGCCGGCCGTCTTCAGCCCCGCCAACTGGTAGACGAGGAACTGTCCCTTGGTGATCTCGGTGATCATCCAGGCCAGCTTCTCCTGGACGAGCTGGTGGCTGGCGATCGGCTGACCGGCGAACTGCACCCGTTGCCGGGCGTACTCGAGCGCCGTGTAGTAGCACTCCATCGCCGACCCGAGGCCGCCCCAGCAGATGCCGTAGCGCGCCTGGTTCAGCGTCTGCAGCGCCGAGCCGATGCCCCGGGTGCCCGGCAGGATGTTGTCGGCCGGAATGCGGCAGTTCTGGAAAGAGAGTTCGCCGGTCGCCGAGGCCCGCAACGAGAACTTGCCGTGCATCTCGGCGCTGGTGAAGCCCTCCGTCCCCTTCTCGACGAGGAAGCCCCGGATCCCCTCGCCGGTGCGCGCCCAGACGACGGCCACGTCGGCGACGTTGCCGTTCGTGATCCACTGCTTGGCCCCGTTCAGCACCCAGCAGTCCCCGTCCCGCCGCGCCCGCGTGCGCATCGCCGAGGGGTTCGAACCGAAGTCCGGCTCGGTGAGCCCGAAGCAGCCGATCATCCGGCCGCTCGCCAATCCCGGAATGAACCGGTCCTTCTGCTCCCGGGAGCCGAAGGTGAGAATCGGATACATCACCAGGGAACTCTGGACCGAGACCATGCTCCGGACGCCCGAGTCCCCGCGCTCCAGCTCCTGCATGACGAGGCCGTACGCGACATCGCCCAGGCCAGGCAGCCCGTACTCCGAGAAGTTCGCCCCGAACAGGTTCAGATCGCCGAGTTCGGGAGCGAGTTCCATCGGCGCCTTCGCCTCGCGATGGCAGTGCTCGATGATGGGCTTCACGCGCTCGTCGACGAACTGGCGGACGGTGTCCCGCATGAGCCGTTCCTCGCCGCTGAGCAGCGAATCGAAGTTCATGAAATCAACGCCTGGAAATCGGTCCAAAGCCCTCTCCCGGGTGGTTCACGGCAGCGCCGAACCCTACCAGTAGGATGCCGGCCGTGACCCTGATTCGCCTGGCGCTCCCGCTGGTGGCCGGCGCCGCGTGCGCCTGGTGGATCGACCGATCCACGGCGGCGCGCGGTCTCTTGCCGCCCGGCTTCGCCGACGCCACGTGGGGCGACCTGCGCCGTCTCGCCGCGATCGTCCTGCTCGCCCTGGTGCTCTGGGTCGGCGTGTTCGCCGCCGCCGGGCAAATCGGCCTGCCGTCACCCGAGATCGACTTCGAGAACCTCTCGCCTGTCCTCCTGTTCCAGACGCACGCGATCCTGATGGCGACGCTGGCGAGCTGGCTCGTACTCGGCTACTGGAACTGCGGCTACCGCCCCAGCGAGGTGATTCAGAGCCAGCTCGGCCTGCGGACGCCGACCGGTACCAGCGTGCCGAAGGAGACCGGGCTCGGCATCCTTGCCGGCCTGATCCTCTGGGTGGGCGTGCTGGCCGCCGTGTTCATCGCGGCGCTCGCCGTCGGGCTGATCGGCGGCTTCGAGAACCTGCCCACCGAAGCGCCGGAAATGGTGCTTTGGATGGGCAGCCTGCCCCTCCTCCTCCGACTCATGGTCAGCCTCTCCGCCGGTGTCGTCGAGGAGCTCTTCTTCCGCGGTTTCCTGATGCCGAGGGTCGGTTTCTGGGCGTCGAACGTGCTGTTCGTCCTCGCTCACGCGAGCTACCAGCAGTCCTTCCAGCTCTTCGGTGTCGCGCTTCTCTCGGTCGCCTTCAGCATGCTCGTGCGCTGGCGAGGCAACATCTGGCCCGCCATCGCCGCCCACTTCCTCTTCGACGCGATCCAGTTGCTGATCATCGTGCCAACAGCCGCCAGCGCGGCGGGCACTTGAGCGCCGCCCGCTGCCGAACGCCCGGTCTCAGACCAGCAGGCCCGCGATCGTCGCCGTCTGCAGGCAGGCGAGGGTGCCCGCGATCATCGCGCGGAGCCCGAGGCTGGCCAGCTCGCTCTTGCGCTCCGGGGCGATGCTGCCGATGCCGCCGATCTGGATCGCGATCGACGAGAAGTTCGAGAAGCCGCACAGGGCGTAGGTGGCGATGACCCGGGACTTCTCCGACAACTGGTTCTCCGCCGAGATGTCCTCGAAGCGGGAGTAGGCGACGAACTCGTTGGCCGCGGTCTTCAGGCCGAGAAGCGTCCCCACCGCGTCCGCCTCCGCCCACGGCACCCCCATGACCCAGGCCAGAGGCCGGAACAGGAAGCCGAGGATCATCTCCAGGTTCAGACCGGGAAGGCCGATCCAGCCCCCCACCGGCCCGAGGAGGCCGTTGACCAGCGCCACGAGGGCGATGAAGGCGAGCAGCATGGCGCCGACGTTCAACGCCAGCTTCAGGCCGTCGCCGGCGCCCTGGGCGGCGGCATCGATCATGTTGGCCCAGGGCGTCCTGACCTTGAAGTCGGTATCCGCCGAGACCCGATCCGTCTCGGTTTCCGGGACCATCAGCTTGGCCATGACCAGAGCCGCCGGCGCCGACATGACGCTGGCGGCGATCAGGTGGCCGGCCTCGATGCCCATCCCCACGTAGGCAGCCATCACGCCGCCCGCGACCGTGGCGAAGCCGCCGGTCATCACCGCCATCAGCTCCGAGCGGGTCATCTTGCCGACGTACGAGCGGATGAGAAGCGGCGCTTCCGTCTGGCCGACGAAGATGTTGGCCGAAGCGGACAGCGACTCGGGGCCGGACGTGCCCATCACCTTCGTCATCACCACGGCGAAGACCTTGACGACGCGCTGGATGACGCCGAGGTGGTAGAGCACCGCGACCACGCTCGAGAAGAAGATGATCGTCGGCAGCACCCGGAAGGCGAAGGGAACGAGCTCGAACCCCTGGCCGAAGACGAACCTCGACCCTTCGTCCGCGAACTGGAGGAACGTGGTCACCACATCCGTGGCGACGGCGAAGAACGCCTCCCCCGGGGCCGTCTTCAGGATGAGCAGCGCGAGGACGAACTGGATCGCGATACCCGTGACCACGGTCCGCCAGCGGACACTGAAGCGATTCGTGGAGAGCAGCCAGGCGATGCCCGGGATGACGAGGAGTCCGATGAGACCCGTCATCTATCGACTGACCGCCGGACCGGCAGCTACGGACCGCTCGCCTTCAGGAAGCTGAAGTAGTCGCTGTCGGTCGACACGACCAGCCAGGTGTTCGGGTCGATCGTCTTCTCGAAGGCCTCCATCGTGCGCAGGAACTCGTAGAAGTTCCTCGACTGGACCGACTGGTTGTAGGCCGAGGCGTAGATCTCGGTGGCCTCCGCGTCGGCCCGGCCCCGAATCTCGGTCGCCTGACGGTAGGCCTCCGACTCGATCCGCTTCAGGTCGCGGTCCATGTTGCCGAGAATCTCCGAGGCCTGACCCTGGCCCTGGGAGCGGAACCGGTCGGCAATCCGCTGCCGTTCCGAGATCATCCGGTTGAAGACGTCCGGCTCGACCTGCTGGCCGTAGTTGATGCGCCGGAACTGCACGTCCAGCACCTCGATGCCGAGATCCGCAGTCCGGTCCTGGGCCGCGGCCAGGATGTCCTGGCGGATCTTGTCGCGGCCGGTGACGATCTCTTCGAGGCCGCCGCCCCCGTCCTCGTCGAGGCCGCCGCCCGCGTCCGGGTACGACTCGTCCGCCGCGGCCTCGCGGTTCGAACTGCGGATCACCTCGATCAGATCGTGGTTGGCGATCGCGTTCCGGGTCTCGCCGTCCAGGATGTCGTCGAGCCGCGACTGCGCGCCCAGCTCGTCGCGCAGGCGCTGGAAGAACAGCAGGGGGTCGGAGATCCGCCACCGGGCGTAGGTGTCGACGAAGATGAACACCTTGTCGCGCGTCGGCAGTTCCTCGGCGGAGCCCTGCCATTCCAGGAAGCGGCGGTCGAAGTAGTGGGCCTTCTGGATGAAGGGCAGCTTGAACTTCAGCCCGGGAGTATCGATCGCGTCGCCGACCGGAGCGCCGAACTGCGTGATGATCGCCTGGCGATCCTCGGGAACGATGAACAGCGCGTTGCTCGCGACGAGCAACAGCACCAGGACCAGCAGGATGGTCAGGACCTTCACGGCGTTCCCTCCCCGGCCTGCTGGGCCGCGACCTGCCGCGACGTCCTCGCGGCACTGACTCCCTCGAAGCTCATGATCGGCGTCAGACCGTCGACGTCCTCGTCGACGACGATCTTCCGGCCCACCTTCGGCAGCACTCGCTCCATCGTCTCGATGAACAGCCGCTTGCGCGTCACCTCCGGCGCCTGGCGGAACTCCTCGTAGAGGGCGTTGAAACGGGTCGCGTCGCCCTGGGCCCGGTTCACCCGGTCGAGCGCGTAACCCTCAGCCTGCTGGATCGTCTGCAGCGCCTGACCCTCGGCTCGGGGAATGACCCGGTTGTATTCAGCCTCGGCTTCGTTCACCAGCCGCTCGAGCTCCTGCTCGGCCTGGTTGACCGCGTTGAAGGACGGCTTGACCGGCTCGGGCGGGTTGTTGCTCTGGAGCACCACCTGGTCGATGGCGATCCCGGTCTCGTACTGGTTGCACAACTCCTGCAGCTCGACCTTCACCGCGCCCTCGATCTCGGCCCGGCCGACGGTCAGCACTTCGTTCACCGTGCGGTCCCCGACCACCTTGCGCATCACCGCCTCGCTCATGTCGCGGAAGGTCGCGTCCAGGTTGCGAACCCGGTACAGGTACTGGTACGGGTCGACGACCCGGTACTGGACCACCCACTCGACGACCGCGGCGTTCAGGTCGCCGGTCAGCATGTTCGCCTCGTCCGGGTTGGACACGAAGGAGCTGCGCACCCCCACGTTCTCGCTGCTGAAACCGAACTCCTCTTTCAACTGGCGCCTGACCGGCACCTTCTCCAGTCGATCGATCAGCGGGATCTTGAAACGCAGGCCAGGCTCGGTCGTGCCGGCGTACTTGCCGAGACGGAGGATGACGCCCACCTCCTCGGGCTGCACCGTGTACACGCTGGACAGGGCCAGGAGGCCGGCCACGACCACCACGGCGATGATCTTCAGACCGCCCAGACGCTCGCGCAGCGCCTTGGTCACATTGCCGAGATCGAGGGGGCTGTCGGCACCGGGAAAGTTGTCAGACATAGCCAAACAGGCTATGCCATCGGCCCCCGGAAGACAACCGGCGGAGCGGTAGTCTCACCGCCTATGCCGCCGCGTTTCGACGACGACGGGAGGACGCTCCGGCTGTCCGTGGCGGACCTGCTCGAACACAGCGCCGCGAGACACCTGGGCTTCGCCAACCGGGGCGGCTTCGAGCGCCTCTGGGTGGGTCAGGCGATCCACAGCCGTTACCAGGAGCAGGCGATGGAGCGTGAGCCGAGCTACCGGCGCGAGGTCGAGCTCTCGTTCGAGTTCGAGCACCGGGGCTGGAAGGCGACCCTGACAGGCCGGGCGGACGGGCTCTACCGGGACGCGGACGGCCGTCTGGCGATCGAGGAGATCAAGTCCGTGCGGCCCAACACGGAGCCCTCGCCGGCGTTGCTCGCCACCTACCGCCGGCAGGCCGCGATCTACGCCTGGATCGTCCACCGTTCGGGTGTCGCCGCCGCGCTGCCGGTGCGCGCCGAACTCGTTCTGATCGAGATCGGCACCGCCGAAATCGACCGCCTCGACGTGGAACTCGACTTCGAGGAGCTCGACTCCGACATCCGGCAGCGACTCAACCGGCTCGTCCGCGAGTACGAGTCGGAGAGAACCGAGCGCCAGCGCCGCGAGCTGGCCGCCGAACGCCTGGAGTTCCCCTTCCACCAGCCCCGGCCGGGCCAGCAGGAGATCATTGACCGCTCGGGCCTCGCCGTCGAGCAGCGCGAGCACCTGCTGGTCCAGGCGCCGACCGGGCTCGGCAAGACCGCCGCCGTCCTCTTCCCCGTGCTCCGCGAGGCGCTGGCGAATGACCTGCGGGTGTTCGTGCTCACGGCGAAGAACACGCAGCAGGCGATGGCCAACCGGGTCATCGACCTGCTGAACCGGGAGCGCGCCTTCCACGCCCTGCACCTCCGCGCCAAGGCACGGATGTGCGCGAACGACGAGATCATCTGCCACGAGGACTACTGCCAGTACGCCCGCGACTACTACGTCAAGCTGCAGCGGAGCCGGGTCATCCCCCGGCTGCTCGACGGGCACGGCCTGCTGGAGCCGGACACGATCTTCGACGTATCGAAGGGGGTTCGGGCCTGCCCGTTCGAGATCAGCCTCGAACTCGGCCGGCGGGTGCAGGTCGTGGTCGGCGACTACAACTACGCCCTCGACCCCTTCGTCAAGCTGACCGAGTTTCAGGGCGACGCCGACCTCTCCGGCACCGTCCTCATCGTCGACGAGATCCACAACCTGATCGACCGCGGCCGCGGCTACTACAGCCCGGAGCTCTCGGCGGCGAGCTGCCGGGCGGCCCGGGCGGGTCTGCGACGGGCCGGCCGCGGCACGGAGGGAGGACCGACGGAGCGCCTGCGGGAACTCTGCGCCGCCCTGGAAGAACTGATCCAGGGCGAGGTCGACTTGGCAGTAGACGCGCCCGACCGCAACGCCGTGGCCGAGGGCGCCGCGCCCGAAGAACAGCTCTGGCGCCTGCGGGCCGCCTTCGACCGGGGCTTCGTGGACTACCTGGAGTTTCGCCGCGACACCCGCTCCTTCGCCGCCAACGACGCCTTCGTCGAGCTCTACTTCGAGCTGCTGCGGTTCCTGAACACACTCCAGCTCGCCTCGCAGCCGAAGCACGCGGAGTCCTTCAGCTTCCTGTTCCGGCGGATCGACCGGGCGCCCAGCCTGGCCATCCTGTGCAAGGACGCGAGCTCCTTCCTGGGAGCCACGATCAACCGCTGCCGCTCGACGATCGGCCTGTCCGCGACCCTGCAGCCGTTCGCGTTCTACCGCGACCTGCTCGGCCTCGACCCGGACCGCACCTCGACCCTGGAGGTGCCGAGCGCGTTCCCGGCCGGGAACCGGCGGGTCGTCGTCGACACCTCGGTCACGACGACGTACCGGACCCGCGACGACAACTACGGTCCGATCGCCGAGCGGCTGGCCGAGTTCGCCCGGTCCGTGCCGGGGAACTCGATGGCGATCTTCCCCAGCTACCGGTTTCTCGCCGAGGTCCAGGAGCGGCTGCCCGACTGCGGCCGCAACGTGGTCGTCCAGCAGCAGACGACCAGCGAGGCGCGGCGCCAGGAAGTGCTCGACACGCTGACCAGTCCGCTCGCCGGCGACACCCTGCTCCTGGCGGTGGCGGGCGGCGTGTTCTCGGAGGGCGTCGACTACCCGGGCGACGCGCTGCTCGCCGTGGCCGTGGTCGGCCCCTGCCTGCCCGCGGTGACGATGGAGCAGAAGCTGCTGCAGGCCTACTACGACGAGCGCTTCGAGCGCGGCTTCGAGTACGCCTTCGTTGTCCCCGGGATGACCCGCGTTGTCCAGGCCGCCGGCCGGCTGATCCGCTCCGCCGAAGACCGCGGCGTGATCGCCCTGTTCGACCGCCGGTTCCTGCAGCGCCCGTACCGGCGCCACCTTCCGGCCGAGTGGTGGCCCGACCCGGTCGACGATGAGGAAGTCGACCTCGCCGGCCATCCGGCCACCACCGCCTCCGCCTTCTTCTCATGACCCCGCTCCTCCGCGGGATCGAACGCTTCATCCTCGGGGCCGACGGCGACTTCGACGAACTCGCCGCGGCCGCCGCCCGCTTCGGCTACGAGCGGGTCGAGCCGTACCGGCGTCTCTGCGACCGGCGAAGCATCACGCCGGAGGCGCTCGACGACTGGCGCGCCGCTCCGGCCGTCCCCACCTCCGCCTTCAAGTCGTTGCGGCTCGCCGCCGCCAAACCCCGCGAGATCTTCAGAAGCAGCGGCACCACCCGCGGCACGGAACGGCGGAGCGTCCACTACCACCCCTACCCTGATCTCTACCGGACGGTGATCGACGCCACCTTCCCCGCCGCCTGCCTGCCGGCGCGCAGCCTCGACCGCGGCGACCGCGGCAGGGCAGACGACGGCAGCGGAGAGAGCGGCGGCGAAGTGGGCCGCGGGCGACTGCCCATTCTCTCGCTCATCCCCGATCGCGCCGCGGCGCCGGACTCGAGCCTGTCGTTCATGGCGGCCCACGTCTTCAGCCGCCACGCCGCGACCAGCAGTGCCTGGGCAGCTTCGGACAGCGGCATCGACCTCGCCCTCGCCTGCCGCTGGCTGCGCGCGCGGGCCGAAGGCGAAGCCGTCCTCGTCCTCTCCACCGCCCTGGCCCTCGTCCTGCTGCTCGACCGTCTCGAAGGCGAATCGGGAAGCGCCACTCACCTTCCCGCCGGCAGCCGCGTCTTCGAGACCGGCGGCTTCAAGGGTCGCACCCTGGAGACCACGCCCGACGCGGTCCGTCGACGCGCCCGCACCCAACTCGGCCTCCAACCGGACGCGGTGGTACGCGAGTACGGCATGACGGAACTGACCAGCCAGGCCTACTCCCGCCCCGGCGGCGAGCGCCTGCGCACGCCGCCCTGGATGCCGTTCCGCGTGCTGGACCCCGACACGCTCGAAGAGGTCGAGGAAGGCGAGACGGGCCTTCTCGCCTTCTTCGACCTGGCCAACCTCGGCTCCGTCTGCCACGTCCTCACCGAGGACCTCGGCGTCCGCGAAGGCGACGCCTTCCGACTGCTCGGCCGAGCCAGCGGCGCCGAGCTGCGCGGTTGTTCCCTGACCGCCGAGGAACTGGGTGCCGCGTGACCGTTCTCTCGCTCCGGGTCGCTGCCCACTGGGTGCGCCGGCGCCCTCGCCGGCATCCGGCGCGCAGCGCCGGCTCCGCATGACCTCACCCGTAGCCACGGCCCGACGCCTGGCCGCTGCGGCTCCGGCTCTGCGCGCCACCTCCGACGACCAGCTCCTCGCCGCCTGGAAGGACACCCTCGCCGCCTTCCTCGACCCCGGGAGCCCCGAACGCCGGGCACTCGACCCTGACCTGCTGCAGTCCACGGGCCTATCGCCGGCGGGCCTCGACCACGGCCTCCAGAGCATCGGCAGCGGCATGTACGGTGAAGCCGCGACCGCCGAGCTCGCCCGCCCGCACTGCCAAAAGGAAGACGGATTCAGCCTGGTCGTCCTGCCCGCCGAACCACCCGGCCTGATTCTCCAGTCCCTCCTGCCCGCACTCGCGGCCCGCGCTCCCGTCCTGTTCAAGTCCGCCCGTGCCGAGCCCCACTTCGCACCGGCCTTCCTTTCCGCCCTCAGCCAGCGATTGCCCGCTCTGGGCGATGCCTACGCCGTCGCCACCTGGACCGGCGGCGACCCGGAAGTCGAGGCGCCGCTCCACGCCTCGGCCCGCCTCGTCGTGGCGTACGGCGGCGAAGAGACGGTCGGCGCCCTGCAAGCTGCCGCCCCCGGCCGGATCGTCACCTTCGGCCCGAAGCTCAGCCTCGGCTGGGTCGGCGCCGGTGCCGACGTGGAGCAGGCCGCCAGCGGCATGGCGGTCGACATCGCGACCTTCGACCAGCGCGGCTGCCTCTCCATCCACGCCGTCTTCGCCGATCCAGCGATCGCCGGCGTCTTCGCCACCGCCCTGGCCAGCGCCCTCAACGAACTCGCGACCGAACTGCCTCCCGGCCGCACCGACCCCGCCGGCCGCGCCGGCGTCCGCCTGGCCCGGGAAGACGCCGACCTCCGCGGCCTGACCTGGTACGGCAACGAACTAGACGCCGGCACGGTCATCCTGGAGAACGACGTGCGGATCAGCCCCTCACCCGGCCTCCGCACCGTCCGCGTTCATCCTGCCGCCGACATCCCGCCGCTCGAAGACTGGAAAGGCCGCCTTCAGGGCCTCGCCATCGCGGGCGACCTGCCTCCAACGGTCCATGAGGCCTTCCTCGAAGCCGGAGTCTCGCGCTTCGCCCCAGCCGGCGCACTTCAGACCACCGACGCCGCCTGGCGAAACGACGGCATCGATCTCGCCGCCGAGTTCGCCTACGGTTCCGGCGGCAGCCCCGACACCGTCTCGGCCACTACGCCGTCCTTCACCCGGAACGACCGCGGCAGCGTCCGGTAGAGCGGCGCCAGGAAGGTCGGCGGCGCTTCGCGGATCTCGAATGCGGGGCCGTACGACCAGAAGAACGCCCGGTTCTCGTCCGGCGTCGCGGAGCTGAGGACCCACATCCGGCCACCGGCGAAGACGTGCTGGTTCAGGCCGTCGACGGCCTTGCCGAGGTCCTCGTCCAGGTCGGCGATGACCAGCCAGTGCTCGCCTTCCTCCAGTTCCGGCACGACCGTGCTCAGGCAGAGCCGGCTGTCGCCGTCGCCGCTGCAGATCTCGTCGATCACGAGGTCCGGCTTCAGCCGGGTCGCGATGTTGTCGAGCGGGAGGTCCGGCGCGGCGCGGGCGAAGGCGAGCAGCCCCACCGTCAGCGTGCCGACGACGGCGAGCCGGATCCAGGGCGCGCCCTCGGCCGCGCGCCGGCCGAGGAACGCGATCGCCAGCGCCGGCACCATGAGCGCCAGGTCCTGCCAGAACGCCTCCGCCGGCGTTCGCTCGACCAGGTTGCCGAAACAGCCGCAGCCGGCTTCGTCCTCGGTCGCGATGCCCCGCAGGTCGCGGTAGTAGGCGCGGCCGGTGAGAAAGAGGAAGAAGGCGACGAGGAGCGCCGAGGGCCCGAGCACCCACATTCGGCGAAGCCCCAGGATCAGCGCGCTGCCGAGACCCATCTCGAGCGCCAGTGCGATCGCGGTGACCACAACGGCCGGCAGCAGGAAGTCGAGGCCCTCGATCTCGACCAGCTTGACGAACGCCTGCGGGTCGAGCGCCTTGACGACGCCGCCGAACACCAGCACGGCGCCCAGAAAGGCGCCTCCGGCCCAGCCGACGACAGGTAGCACGGAGCCCGGCGCCTCGTCCGGCGCAGCCGCCCGGGTCTTCCGCCGCACTTCACTCGGCATGGTCGTCGCTCGTCCGTCTGATGTCCATGCGTTGCTATCCTGACCGGGGCTCGGCGAGCGCAGATTACCCCATGATTTCCATCTCCAACCTCGCCAAGAGCTTCGGCGAGCAGACCCTGTTCGAGGGCGCGACCGTCCGCTTCGCCAAGGGCGAGCGGTACGGCCTCGTGGGCTCGAACGGCTCGGGCAAGTCGACCCTGCTGCGCATCCTGAGCGACGAGGAACCGGCCAGCGAGGGCACGATCTCCATCCCCAGACGTTGCCGGCTCGGGGTGCTGAAGCAGGACCACTTCGAGTACGAGGAGGTGCCCATTCTCGACGTCGTCATGATGGGCAACGCCGAGCTGTGGAGCGCGATGGTCGAGAAGGACCGTCTGCTCGAACGGGCCGACGAGCACTTCGACGGCGACCGCTACGCCGAACTCGAGGAGGTCGTCATGCGCTGGGACGGCTACTCCCTGGAGTCGCGCGCGGCCGAGATCCTGGAGGGACTGGGAATCGACACGGAGGTCCACCGGGAGCCGCTGTCGATCCTCTCCGGCGGCTTCAAGCTCCGGGTGCTGCTGGCCCAGACCCTGGCCGCCGCCCCGGACGTCCTGCTGCTCGACGAGCCGACGAACCACCTCGACATCCTGTCGATCCGCTGGCTCGAGAAGTTCCTGACCGACTTCAAGGGGGTCGTGGTCGTCGTCTCCCACGACCACCGCTTCCTCGACAACGTCTGCACCCAGATCCTCGACATCGACTACGAGACGTTGACCGTCTATCCCGGCGCGTACTCCAACTTCGAACAGAAGAAGATCGAGGAGCGCGCCCGCCGGGAGGCCGAGATCGCGCAACGCCAGCAGGAGATCGACCACCACCAGAAGTTCGTCGACCGCTTCCGCTACAAGGCGAGCAAGGCCCGCCAGGCCCAGAGCCGCGTGAAGCTGATCAACCGGATGACGATCGAGCCCCTGCCGCAGAGCTCGCGCCGCTACCCGCTGTTCCGCTTCGACTCGCGGCGTCCGTCGGGCAAGCGCGTACTGACCCTGGAGGGAATCTCCAAGAGCTACGGCGACAACCAGGTGCTCGACGACGTCTCGCTCGAGGTCGGCCGCGGCGAACGGGTCGCGGTGATCGGGCCCAACGGCATCGGCAAGTCGACCCTGCTCAAGATCGCGCTCGGCGAAGTCCGGCCCGACGCCGGAGAGATCGACTGGGGGTACGAGACCCACCCCGGCTACTTCGCCCAGGACCACCGCCAGCAGTTGCTCGACCGGGACGGCGCCGAGCGCAAGACGGTCGAGAGCTGGCTCTGGGACTGCTGCCCCGGCGAGCCGATCGGCTTCGTCCGCGGCCAGCTCGGCGCCGTCCTGTTCACGAAGGACGAGGCGATCAAGCGGATCGGCAGCCTCTCTGGCGGCGAGGCCGCGCGCCTCCTCTTCTGCCGCCACGTCGTCCTCAAGCCGAACGTGCTGGTCCTCGACGAGCCCACCAACCACCTCGACCTGGAGGCGATCGAAGCGCTGATCGAGGGCCTGTCCGCCTACCAGGGCACGCTGCTCCTCGTCTCCCACGACCGCTGGTTCGTGAGCCGCCTGGCGACCCGGATCATCGAGATCTCGGACCAGGGCGTGAACGACTTCCTCGGCAGCTACGACGAATACCTGGAGCGCCTCGGCGACGACCACCTCGACCGGGCGGCCGCGCTCCAGCGGGCCAAGAGGGAAAAGCGGGAGAAGCGGGACAAGAAGGCGGCGGCGCGGGCAGTCTAGACCCGCGATTCGTCGGTGCGCCGGCCGTCTGGCCGGCTTCGTCTGCGCCCAGCCGTCGTGCGGGCCGTTCCCTTCACACGCCGAAGTAGCGCGCGTCCGGGTGGTGAAACACCAACGCCGACACCGTGGCCTCCGGGTCCATCATGTCGCCCTCGGTGAGTTCCACGCCGATGTCGGCGGGCTGTAGCACGGCGAAGAGCTGACGCTGGCCGGCGAGGTCCGGGCAGGCCGGATAGCCGAAGGAGTAGCGCTTGCCGCGGTACTTCGCGGCCAGGCGTTCGCGGGGCGTCATCCCCGGCGGATCGGGGAAGCCGAGGTCGGCCCGCAGCCGCTGGTGCAGGAGTTCCGCCGCCGCTTCGGCGGTCTCCAGCGCCAGGGCCGCGTAGGCGTGGCTCTTCAGGTACTCGCCTTCCCGCTTGAATCGCTCCGCCGTCTCGCGCACGCCGGCCCCCGCGGTGACGACGAAGAGGGCCACATGGTCGGCCTGCGGCAGCACGTAGTCGGCGAGGCATAGCCCGTCCTCGCGCGGCTGGCGGGGCAGCAGCCACTCCGCCGCCGCTTTCTCCGCTCCGCCGCCGCCCGCCTCGTGCAGAAACAGCCGGTTGCCCTCGCTCCGCGCGGGGAAGAACCGCCACACGCCATGCGCCGCCAACGCGCCGCGCGCGAACTCCTTGAGTTCCTCGACCACAGCCTCGACCTTGAGGAGCTTCGGGTCGCCGGCCTTGCGCAGGCGCTCCACCGAGCCCTTCAGACCAAGGTGCTTGGCGTAGAGCATCTGCAGGTTCAGGTGCGGCCACACGTCGTCGAGATCGAAGCGCGCGGCGTGGCGCTCGAGGTCGGGCGGCCGCGGCGGGTCGATGTCGCTTCGCACCGTCGAACTCCGCCGCTTGGTCGCGGCCGCGGCCTTCGCGCCCGAGCCGGCCCGCGCCGGCGCCCGGTCCCGCTCGCGGAGGGCCTCGATCCGCTCGAGCACCCCGCCCCGGCGATCACCGTCGCAGAGCCGTTCGATCAGATCGAGGCCGCTCATCGCGTCGCCCGCGTAGGTGCAGACGCCTCCGTACTCCGGGGCGATCCGGTTGTGGGTGAACCGCCGGGTCAATGCCGCCCCGCCCACGACCAGGTCCGTGTCGATGCCGGCATCACGCAGGTCGCCCGCGGTGGCGACCATCTGCTGGGCGCTCTTGACCAGGAGGCCGGAGAGGCCGATGACGTCCGGCGCGTTCCGGCGCGCCGCCTGGATCAACTGCTCGCTCGGCACCTTGATCCCCAGGTTGGTGACCTCGAAGCCGTTGTTCGTCAGGATGATGTCGACGAGGTTCTTGCCGATGTCGTGGACGTCGCCCTTGACGGTGGCGAGGATGACCCGGCCCCGGGTCATGCCCTCCATCCGCTCCATGTGCGGCTCCAGGTGATCGACCGCGGCCTTCATCACCTCGGCGCTCTGCAGCACCTCGGCCACGATCAGTTCGTTGGCGTTGAACAGCCGGCCGACCTCGGCCATGCCGGTCATCAGCGGTCCGTTGATGATGTCGAGCGGTTCGGGCCAGCGCGGGTCGGCGAGCGCCGCGTCCAGGTCCGGGCGGAGCCCCTCCTTGCTGCCCTCGACCACCGAGCGCGAGAGCCGCTCCGGCAGGGGCAGCAGATCCCGCGGCGCCTGTTCCTGCCAGCCCTTGCGCTCGCGGAACGCGGCGGTGAACGCCTCGACCGCCCGCTGTCCCGCGTGGACCTCGCCGGGCTCCAGCTCGAGCAGGGCCTCCGCCAGCACCCGTTCCGCCACCGGGATCTCGGCGTAGCGGGCCAGCCCCTGGGTGTTGACGATCGCTGCGTCCAGACCCGCCTGGGTGCACCGGTAGAGGAAGACCGAGTTCAGGATCTCGCGGCCCGCGAGCGGCAGGCCGAAGCTGACGTTCGAGATGCCGAGGATCGTCCGGGTGCCGGGGAACGCCTCGCGCACGCCACGCACGCCCTCGATCGTCGCCCCGGCCGACCCCAGGTAGGCCTCGTCGCCGGTGCCGCAGGGAAAGACCAGCGGATCCCACCAGATCTCCTGGGGCTCGATCCCCCATCGCGAAGTCAACAGTTCGTACGAGCGCGCGGCGACGTCGAGCTTCCGCTCCACCGACACCGCCATGCCCTCTTCGTCGATCAGCCCGACGACCAGGGAGCAGCCGAACTCGCGCGCCAGCGGCACGACCCGCTCGAAGCGCTCCAGGCCGTCCTCGAGGTTGATCGAGTTCAGGATCGACCGCCCCTGGCACCAGGTCAGGGCCCGCGCCATCACCTCGTGGTCCGTGCTGTCGATCATCAGCGGCACCTTGACCCGGCGCACCAGCCGCTCGAGGAACCGCTCGATGTCGTCCGTCTCGTCGCGCTCCGGGTCCTGCAGGCAGACGTCGACGACCTGGGCGCCGCCCAGCACCTGAGCGCGGCCGACCTCCGCCGCCGCCTCGTACTCGCCCTCGCGGATCAGCCGCTTGAACTTCCGGCTGCCGAGGACGTTGGTGCGTTCGCCGACGAGGAGCGGCCGGTTGTCCTCCGAGAGTTCAGCCACGTCGAGACCGGAGACCAGGCAGCGGCGATGATCCGCGGGCAGCCGCGGGGACCGCCCGCGCACGAGGTCCGCGAACGTCTCGATGTGTGCCGTTGTGGTGCCGCAGCAGCCGCCGACCAGGTTCACCCAGCCATGGTCCAGGAAGCGGGAGAAGACGGCCCGGAAGTCATCCGGCGTCTGGGTGTAGCAGCCGTCCTCGTCCGGCAGGCCGGCGTTGGGCACACAGCCGACCCGCGTGCGGCAGATCTCGGACAGCGCGCGCAGGTGATCGAACATCTGGTCGGGCCCGGTGGCGCAGTTGAGGCCGACGTAGAGCAGGTCCCGGCGGTCCCGGTGCAGCAGGGAGGCCGCCAACGCCTCGACCTCCTGGCCGCCGAGCATCGTGCCCATCGTCTCGATCGTCACCGAGACCGCCACGGGAAGGCGCCAGCCTAGTTGCCGGAACGCCTCCTCGATCCCGATCAGGCCCGCCTTCACGTTGCGCGTGTCCTGGCAGGTCTCGAGCAGCAGGTAGTCGGCGCCGCCGGCCGCAAGCCCCAGAGCCTGCGTGCGGTAGTCGTCCCGCAGTTGCTCGAAGGTGACGCCGCCGGTCACCGAGATCGCCTTCGTCGTCGGCCCCATCGAACCGCAGACGAAGCTCTCGGGGCCCGCTTCGGCGCAAGCTAGCCGGGCTAGCTCGGCAGCACGGCGGTTCAGTTCGAGCGCCCGCTCCTCGAGGCCGTACTCGGCGAGCACCAGCGGCGTGCCGCCGAACGTGTTCGTCTCCACGATGTCCGCCCCGGCCTGGAGATAGCGACGGTGAACGTCGAGCACGACGTCCGGCCGGGTCGCGACCAGGATCTCGTTGCAGCCCTCGAGGTCCTCACCGCCGAAGTCGTCGGGTCCGAGGTTGGCAGCCTGGAAAGCCGTGCCCGTGGCGCCGTCCAGCACGAGGATGCGCTGTTCCAGGGCGGCGACGAGCGCGCGCTCGCGTGTAACGCGGTCTTGCGGCTGGGTGTTCACTTCGTTCGTTTCCGCGGCTGGTCGTTCAGCCGAGAGGGGACGCTAACGCAGAAGCGGCCAGTAGCCTCGCCGCTCCGCGGCTCGGCACCCATGCCGGCCGGAAGGCCGGCGCACCGACAATCCCTACCGCTGGAGTCGGGGCCAGAGCCTGGTGGCGAGCAGGGCGCCGACGCCGACGCCGACGGCGTCGGCGACCAGGTCCATCCATTCGCCCGACCGGTAGCCGAGCAGCATCTGGGCGATCTCGATCGCGCCGCCGTAGGCGACGGCGACGGCGGCCGCCAGGAGCACGCCGCGGATCCGGCCCGCCCTCGCCGCCGGTCCGCACCAGACCCAGGCGAGGAGGGCGAACAGGACGCCGTGAGCGACCCAGTCCCAGGGCGCCTCCGCCGCCACCCGGGGCGTGTCGCCCAGGAGCAGGGCCAGAAGGCGCACGATGCTCCGCTCCAGGGGCTCCGCGAACAGCGGCGCCGGCAGGAGCAGAAACAACGCGATCGCGCCGGCGACGCCGACCGAGAGCAGCCGCCAGGTGGGCGCGAGGCGCCGCCGGGGGGCGTCAGCGCGGTCCGACGAACCCCTCCTTCTCCAGGTGGAGGATGACCTGCTGGGCGGCCTCCTCTGCCGTGATATCCGTCGTGTCGATGACCATGTCCGGATTCTCCGGCACCTCGTACGGATCCGAAATGCCGGTGAACGCGTCGATCAATCCCGCCCGGGCCTTCGCGTAGAGGCCCTTCACGTCGCGCTCCTCGCAGACGTCGAGCGGCGTCGCCACGTGAACCAGGATGAACCCGCCTCCGGCCTCGATCATCTCCCGCACATCCTGACGCACATTCTCGTACGGCGCGATCGGAGCGCAAATGGCGATGCCGCCGTTCTTCGTGATCTCCGAAGCGACGAAGCCGATGCGGCGGATGTTGATGTCCCGGTGCTCCCTGGAGAACCCCAGCTCGGACGACAGGTTCGTCCGCACGATGTCGCCGTCGAGCAGGGTCACGGGCCGGCCGCCGGCCTCGAGGAACTTGACCAGCAGCACGTTGGCGATCGTCGACTTGCCGGCGCCGGAAAGCCCGGTGAAGAAGACCGTGAAGCCCTGGCTGCTGCGCGCCGGGTGGCTGCGCCGCAGCTCCCGGGCCACCTCCGGAAACGTGAACCACTCCGGGATCGGAAGGCCCCGGCGCAGCCGGCGGCGGAGATCGCTGCCCGAGATCGACAGCGTCCGCTCCCCCTCCTTCACGTTGTCGACCGGTTCGTACGAGTCCCGGTCCTCCACGTAGACCATCATCCGGAAAGGGACCATCTTCACGCCGAGCTCCGCCTCGTGCTCGACCATCAGTTCCTGCGCGTCGTACGGACCGTAGAAGGGTTCGCCGGAGGAGTCGACTCCGGGGCCCGCGTGGTCGCGGCCGACGATCAGGTGGGTGCAGCCGTAGTTCCTGCGGATCAGGGCGTGCCAGAGCGCCTCGCGCGGACCGGCCATCCGCATCGCGAGTGGCAGCAAGGCCAGCTCGGCGGTGTGGCGCGGATAGTGGCTCAGGACCTTGCGGTAGCAACGAACGCGGGTGTAGTGATCGAGGTCGCCCGGCTTCGTCATGCCGACGACCGGGTGGATCAGCAGGTTCGCCTCCAGTTCGCGGGCCGCCCGCAGGGTCAGCTCGAAGTGCGCCCGGTGCATGGGGTTGCGGGTCTGGAAGGCGATCGCCGTCTTCCATCCGAGTTGCGCGAACCGTCGCCGCAACTGCTGGGGCGTCTTGCGCAGTCCGGGGAAGTCGTAGTGCCGCGGCGGCTGGACCCCTTCGATTCTTCCGCCCACGGACACCGTGTTCGTCCGCTGGTAGAGGTGGGCAACGCCGGGATGGGCCTGGTCGAGAGTCCCGTAGACGAGTTCCGCCTCCTTGCGCCGGTCGTGCTCCCAGACGTCGTCCACCGTGAGCACCGCCAGCGCCAGCCCCTCCAGGTCGCGCAGAACCAGCTTCGATCCCGCTTCCAGCCCGCTGGCGGCCTCGGGCGTGACGTCGAGCGTGATCGGAATCGGCCACAACGCCCCGGAAGGCAGGCGCATCGTCTCGCAGACGCCGTCGAAGGCGGCCCGGTTCATGAACCCGTCGAGCGGCGCGAATCCGCCGCACATCAGCAGCTCCAGATCGCAGATCTGGCGCGGCGTCAGGGTCCAGGAGGGCCACTCGCGCGAACCCTCCCTCAGCTCGTTCAGGCGTTCCGGTGCGGCGATCAGCGGCCGCGGCGTGCCGCCGCGCCGCGCCAGTTGCGGCTCGGTCATCATCTGCTCCGTCGACGTCGTCGTAGTGCGGCCCAGCAGCGCCGGCCGGGCCGGCACTCTAGCAGCCCGCTAAGGTTCCGTCCTTACCAGCCGAATGGATCGGCCCCGGAGAGCAACCATGGTCTGGGAGCGGGAGATCGAGGAACTGAGGCGGCGGCGCGAGTACGCCCGGCAGATGGGCGGCGAGGCCGGCATCGCGGAGCAGCACCGCCGCGGCAAGCTGACCATCCGGGAGCGTCTGGACGTGTTCACCGACGAGGGTTCGTTCCAGGAGATCGGAGAGCTCGCCGGCGTGGCCAGCTACGACGGCAACGACCTCCAGGACGTGCGGCCCTCGAACCGGGTCATCGGCCTGGCCCGCCTGAACGGCCGCCGGGCCGTTCTGAACGGCGGCGACTTCACCGTGCGCGGCGGCGCCTCCGATGCGTCGATCGGCGACAAGAGCGGCCACGCCCAGAAGCTGGCGCTGGGCTGGCGCCTGCCCTACGTGCGCCTCCTCGACTCGACCGGCGGCAGCGTCAAGACCTTCGAGAAGATCGGACGCACCTACATCCCGACGAACCCCGCGACGCCCGGCATCGAGGATCTGCTCTGCCGGGTGCCGGTGGTCGCCGCGGTGCTCGGTTCGGTGGCCGGGCTGCCGGCGGTGGAGGCCTGCCTCGCCCACTTCAACGTGATGGTCAGGGGCACGAGCCAGGTGTTTCCGGGCGGCCCTCCGGTCGTCAAGGCCGCGCTCGGCATCGACATCACGAAGGAGGATCTCGGCGACGAGCGCACCCAGGTGTTCGGCAGCGGCGTGATCGACAACCTCGCCGACTCCGAGGACGAGGCCTTCGCGATGCTCAAGCAGTTCCTGAGCTACCTGCCGGACAGCGTCTGGCAGATGCCGCCCCGCGGCGACACGCACGACGATCCGGAGCGCCGCGAGCCGTCGCTGCTGTCCGCCATTCCGCGCGAGAAGAACAAGGCCTACGACCCGAGAGCGATCCTCGACGCGGTGCTCGACCGCGACTCCTTCTTCGAGATCACGCCGCACTACGGACGCTCCCGTATCGTCGGGCTCGCCCGCGTCAACGGCTATCCGGTCGGCACGATGATCAACAACCCTAGCCATCTCGGCGGCTCGATGAACGTCGCCGCGGGCACCAAGGTGATCCGCTTCCTGCAGCTCTGCGACACGTTCCACCTGCCGATGGTCTACTTCGCCGACGAGCCCGGCTTCATGGTCGGCCCGGAACAGCAGCGCCAGGGAATCGTCCGCGCCGGCGCCAAGATGCTCTGCGCGACGCTTCGAACCCGCGTGCCGTGGCTCACGATCGTCATCCGGCAGCTCTACGGCGTCGCCGGCCAGTGCCACGACCGCCCGAGCGGCATGTTCCGGCGCGTGGCGTGGCCCTCCGGCCACTGGGGGTCCATGCACATCTCAGGCGGCGTGACCGCCGCCTACCGGCGCATCATCCGGGAGTCCGACGACCCCGCCGCCAAGCAGAAGGAGATCGAGGATCGCCTCGAAGCCCTGGCGTCGCCGTTTCGCACCGCCGAGGCCTTCAACATCGAGGAGATCATCGATCCCCGCGAAAGCCGGCCGATGGTCTGCGACTTCATCGACACCGCCCAGGCGGTGCTCGAGACCCAGCTCGGACCGAGTCCGACGCCCTACATGCCCTGAAGTCGGCTCAGACCTCCGGATGACGCAGGTGCCAGTCGGTGGCCTGCTCGTAGGCGTAGGCAAGCCGGCAGAGCGTCGGTTCGCTCAGGTCGCGGCCGACGAGCTGCAGGCTGTGGGGCGCGCCCGCGGCCGAGAAGCCGCAGGGCAGGGAGATCGTCGGCGTGCCGGCGAAGTCGGCGGGCACGGTGAAGAGCTGGATGCTGCCGAGCGGCGGATTGAAGGTCTCCGCGAACGACTCCAGGGCCCCCGTGAACGCCCCGACCGTGTCGTAGCCCATCGCCTCCGTCATCGGCAGCGCGGCCACGTTGGACGGGCAGACCAGCGCGTCGACCGTCGACAGCATCGCCTCGAAGCGCTCGCTGAAGGCCGCTCGCCGTTCGGTCGCCTCGGCGTAGGCCTCGTCGCTCACCTCTGAGCCGAAGGCCAGGAACTCGCCGAAGTACGGCCCGTAGTCGGCGGCGCGGCTGGGGTAGGTCGCGGCATGCGCCCGGACGGCCTCGTAGGAGCAGAGGGGCCACCAGTCGCCGAAGGGCGCCGCCGGCATCTCGACCTCCGTGACCTCGGCGCCCAGGCCGGCCAGCACCTGCAGCGCCTCCTCCACCGCGGCGGCCACCGCCGGGTCGACGCCCTCCGATGCGTACCGCCAGTCGAAGCCGAGCCGCATCCCGGCGATGTCGCCGTCGAGCGCGGGCAGGATGGACGGCACCGGCGCGTCGAGCGCCGTCGGGTCGTTCGCGTCGGCGCCGGCGATCGCTTCCAGCATGATCGCCGCATCGGCGACGGTCCGCGTCATCGGCCCGATGTGATCGAGCGAGCCCGCGAGTTCGAGCACGCCGTGGCGGCTGACCCGTCCCCAGGTCGGCTTGAGACCGACGATGCCGCACTGGGCGGACGGAAAGCGGATCGATCCGCCGGTGTCCGAGCCGAGCGAGCCGAAACAGAGGCCCGCCGCCGTCGCCACGCCCGAACCGCTCGACGAAACGCCCGTCCACAGGCCTTCGTCCCAGGGGTTGACGGGGATGTCGAAGTCCGGGTGATAGGCGCCCATCGCGCCTTCCGTCAGGTTCAGCTTGCCGAGCAGAACGGCGCCCGCGGCATGCAGCCGCTCGACCACGGTCGCGTCGAAATCCGGGACGAAGTCGGCCAGGACCGGGAGCGCGCCCATCGTGCGCACGCCCTTCGTGTAGCAGAGGTCCTTGACGGCGATGGGGACGCCGTGCAGCGGCCCCCGGTAGCGCCCGGCCCCGATCTCGGACTCGGCCGCCCGGGCCGCGGCAAGCGCCTCGTCGGCCATCACGGTGGCGTAGCTCCTGAGCCGGCCGTCGACGGCGGCGATCCGGTCGAGCATCGCCTCGGTCAGGGCGACCGGCGAGAGTTCGCCGGCCTCGATCAGCCGCGCGACGTCGCGCAGGCTCATGTAGTGGATCGGTACGTCACCCATCGAACTTCCTTCCAGCGGCGTTCCGGCGGGCCGCTCATCCGCGGCGCAGGATCCCAGCAACGGCACGGCCGCGCCCGTCCCGATCAGCCCGAGGGCCCTGCGGCGCGTCAGCCGCATCCGACGGCTTCGAGATCCGCGTCGACCATCATCTCGACCAGTTGGCGAAAAGCGACACGCGGACGCCAGCCGAGACGCTCCCGGGCCAGACTCGCGTCGCCGCGCAGCGTCGGAACCTCGGCCTTGCGGAAGTGCCGGGAATCGACCGTGACCAGCACCCGGCCATCCTCCGCCACGCCCTGTTCCTCCACGCCCTCGCCACGCCAGGCGAGCGGCATCCCGGCGCGTGCGAAGGCGATCTCGCAGAACTCGCGGACGCTGTGGGTCTCGCCGGTGGCGATGACGTAGTCCTCGGGGGCTTCGGCCCGCAGCATCAGGCGCATGGCCTCCACGTAGTCGCCGGCGTAGCCCCAGTCGCGGCGCGAGTCCAGGTTGCCGAGCGCCACGCCTTCCTGCAGACCCGCCCGAATCCGGGCCGCCGCCAGGGTGATCTTCCGCGTCACGAAGCTCTCCCCCCGCCGCGGCGACTCGTGGTTGAACAGGATTCCGTTCACGGCGAACAGACCATGGGCCTCGCGGTAGTTCCGGGTGATGTGGAAGCCGTAGGCCTTCGCCGCCGCGTAGGGGCTGCGCGGGTAGAAGCGCGTCGTCTCGCGCTGCGGCGACTCCTCCACCAGGCCGTAGATCTCGGATGAGGACGCCTGGTAGAAGCGCGCCTCCGGCGCCTGCCGCCGGGCCGCTTCGAGCAGGTGCAGGACGCCCAGGCCGGTGACCTCGCTGGTGGCCCCCGGCAACTCGAACGAGACCTGGACGTGGGACTGCGCGCCGAGGTTGTAGATCTCGTGGGGCCGCACCTCGGCGACGGCGCGGTGCAGGGACGAGGCGTCCGTCAGATCGCCGGCGATCAGGCGGAGCCGCCGTCCCGAGCCGCCGCGGCCGTCCAGCAGGTGGTCGATCCGCCCGGTGCCGCCGCTCCGCGCCACCGGCCGCACCAGCCCCCAGACGTCCGAGCCCTCCTCGAGCAACTGCTCTGCGAGATAGGAACCGTCCTGACCGGTCACGCCGGTGATGAGAGCCCGCCGCGCGGCGGTGTCCCCGCTCAAACCAGCTTCAGCAGGTGGCCCATCTTGTCCCGCTTGACCCGGAGATAGTCGCGGTTCGACTCGGTCGCCTCGATCTCGATCGGCACGCGTTCGACGATCTCCAGGCCGTAGCCGGAGAGGGCGATGTACTTGTGCGGGTTGTTCGTCATCAGCCGCATCCGGCGAACGCCGATGTCGCGGAGAATCTGCGCTCCGATGCCGTAGTTGCGGAGGTCGGCCTTGAACCCGAGCTTGTGGTTGGCCTCGACCGTGTCGTGCCCCTCGTCCTGCAGATCGTAGGCGCGCAGCTTGTTGAACAGGCCGATCCCCCGGCCTTCCTGCAGCAGGTAGAGCACGACGCCCTCTCCTTCCTCGGCGATCGTGGCGAGGGCATGATGCAGCTGGAGGCCACAGTCGCAGCGCTCGGACTGGAAGACGTCGCCCGTCAGGCACTGGCTGTGGACGCGCACCAGGATGTCCTTGTCCGGCTTCGGCTCGCCCATCACCAGAGCGACATGCTCCTCGCCGGTGAGTTCGGCGTGGTAGGCGAAAGCCTTCATCGGACCGTAGCCCGTCGGCATGGTCGGAGAGGCGATCAGCCTGACCAGGCTCTCGTGCTTCAGCCGGTAACGGATCAGGTCCGACACCGTGATCATCGGCAGCTTGTGCAGGCGGCTGTACTCGACGAGGTCCGGCACGCGGGCCATCGTCCCGTCCTCGTTCATGATCTCGCAGATCACGCCCGCCGGCGCCAGCCCCGCCAGCGAAGCCAGGTCGACCGAAGCCTCCGTCTGCCCCGCTCGCTTCAGCACGCCGCCACGCTTGGCGCGAAGCGGGAAGACATGACCCGGCCGCAACAGGTCCCGCGGCTGGGTCGCGGGGTCGATCGCGGTGGCGATCGTCGCCGCCCGGTCGGCCGCGGAGATGCCGGTCGTGACCTTGCCGCGGGCCTCGATGGACACCGTGAACGCGGTCTCGAAGGGCGCCGTGTTGTCCCGGACCATCAGCGGCAGGTCGAGTTCGTCGCAGCGGTCTTCGGTCATCGCCAGACAGATCAGGCCACGGCCGTGAGTCGCCATGAAGTTGATCGCGTCGGCGGTCACCTTCTCGGCCGCGATCGCCAGATCGCCCTCGTTCTCCCGATCCTCGTCGTCGACGATGATCACCTGTCCGCCGTCGCGGAAGACCTCGACCGCTTCCTCGATCGGCGTGAACAGGGACGGCTCCCGTTCCTGGCTGTGTTTCGTCATGACGCCGATTCTATTCGCCCCAGCGGAGCTTGCTGCGCAGGGCGTCGTAGTGGGTCTGGCCGTCGACCCTGGCGAGCAGCGCCTTCGACTCGGAAGCGGTCACGACCACCCGGTCGCCGCCATGGAGCCGGGCCCCCTCCTGGCCGTCCAGCGTGAGGTAGACCTCCTCGTCCAGGCTGCCCAGGGTCATCGCGATCGTGCTCCGCTCCGGCACCACGATCGGCCGCATCGACAGGGTGTGGGGCGAAATCGGCGTCAGCAGCGCGACCGGCAGCGTCGGGTAGAGAATCGGCCCGCCGGCCGACAGGCTGTACGCCGTCGATCCGGTCGGCGTCGAGACGATCAGGCCGTCCGCCCGGTAGCGGGCGACCGGCTCGCCGTCGATCTCAACCGCCAGGTCGATCATCCGCGCCAGGGCGCTCTTGTGCACGACCGCGTCGTTGAGCGCGCGGTAGCGCTCCATGCCGCCCGCCGCGTGGCGCAACTCGACGTCCAGGAGCAGTCTCTCTTCGACCTCGAACCGCCCCTCGAGAATCGCCCCCAGGTTCTTGTACAGCCGGTCGAGACCGATCTCGGCCAGGTAGCCGAGGCTGCCGAGGTTGACCCCCACGATCGGCACGCCGGGCCGGCTGCGCGCGACCGAGAGGAGCGTGCCGTCGCCGCCGAGGACGACGATCAGCCCCAGATCCTTTGCGTCGACGTCGCCTGGCGTCACGCCGCGCTCGCGAAGCCAGCTCTCCACATCGGCGGCGGTGGCGGCCGCCCGCCCGCTGTCCGGCTTGGCAACGACCGCGACTTCCTGGATCCTGGTCACGATCTCATGTCCTGAAGTGGGCGAAGATCTCGCGGTTGCCTGCCGGTCCCCGGAGGTCGCAGTCTACCGAGGCTCTGAACTCGAGGCCCAGAGCGCCCAGTTCGGCGATCCGCCGGGCGGCGACGTTCCGCCGCAGTTCGTCGTCCCGCACCACGCCGCCCTTGCCCACCTGGCCCCGGCCGACCTCGAACTGGGGCTTGATCAGGACCAGCAGGTCGGCCCCGGCGGCGAGATGCGGCAGCAGCGCCGGCGCCACCTTGACGACCGAGATGAAGGAGACGTCGACGGTGGCGATCCGGCAGGTCTCGGGCAGGGCGTCCGCCGGCAGGTGGCGGGCATTGACGCGCTCCATCACGACGACCCGGGGGTCGTTTCGCAGACCCGCGTCGAGCTGGCCGTAGCCCACGTCCACGGCGTAGACCCGCGCCGCTCCATGGGCCAGCAGGCAGTCCGTGAAGCCCCCGGTCGAGGCGCCGACATCGAGACAGACGGCGCCTGCCGGGTCCACGTCGAACGCGTCCAGCGCCTGCTCGAGCTTGCGGCCTCCCCGTGACACGTAGGGTTCAGCGCGGCCCCGCACCTCGATGGCGGCGGCGCCAGACACCGCCGTCCCCGGCTTGTCCCGGCGCTCCCCGTCGACCCGGACCCAGCCCGCCATCACGGCTCGCTTCGCCTGCTCCCGGCTGGCGAACAGCCCGCGCTCGACCAGCAGTTGATCGAGCCGCCGCTTCACGAACCGCGGTGGACCAGGAAGGCGACCAGGGCCCTGAACAACTCGCGACCGGAAGGCTGACCCTCGATCAGCGCCAGGCAGCGGTCCGCCGCCTGCAGCGCCTTCTTCCGGCTGCCCTCGAGGCCGAACAGCCCCGGATACGTCAGCTTCCCGGCCTGCCGGTCCTTGCCGGGCGTCTTGCCGAGTTCTTCGGAGCTGCCGACCTCGTCCAGGATGTCGTCGCCGATCTGAAACAGGAGGCCCAGCTCGGCGCCGATCCGGCCGAGCTGCTCGATCCCTTCGGGCCCCGCGCCCGCGTGGACGCCGCCGAGCCGCGTACTCGCCTCGATCAGGGCCCCCGTCTTCAGACGGTGAATCCGTTCCAGCGAGGCGACGGTCCCTTGGCGTCCTTCCTCCGTGCGGCCGTCCAGGTCACCCTCGTGCCGGAGATCGAAGACCTGGCCGCCGATCATCCCCGCCGTGCCGACGGCGTCCGCGACCAACCGCACCGCCTCCAGCCGCCGTTCGGGCGGCGCTGAGGCCGGTTCGCGGCCAAGGACCTCGTAGGCCCGGTTCAGCAGCGCGTCGCCGGCGAGCACCGCGATCGCCTCTCCCCGCGCCCGGTGCAGGGTCGGCCTCCCCCGTCGCAGGTCGTCGTCGTCCAGCGCCGGCAGATCGTCATGGATCAGGCTGAACGTGTGGACCATCTCAAGGGCCGCGCCGCCCGTCAGCAGGTCCTCGCGGGAGCCTCCCCAGGCTTCGCCGGCCAGGACGACCAGGGCCGGCCGGACCCGCTTCCCGCCCGCGAACACGCTGTAGCGCATCGCCTCGTGGATTTCCGCCGGCTCGGTTCCCGCGTCCGGCAGCAGGCGGTCCAGCGCCTCGTCGACCTCCGGTCTGAGGGCGGAGAGGAAGGAGGGGAAGTCGTTCACGCGCCGGGCGCCTGCCCGCCCTCTTCGGCCGCTTCCGGCAGCACGTCGGGCGCCGGCAGCGCCTCGGCCACCAGCATCACGGGCACGTCGCTCACGATCGGATAGACGAGACCGGATTCCCGGCACCAGAGCCCCTCGGAAACCTCGGGCTCCTCCTCGCCGAAGTGCTCCCGGTACCGGGCGACAAGCCGCCCGCACACCGCTGCCGGCAGCGGCACGACCTGAAGCTCCCCCTTCGACCTGGGGCACACCAGGAGTTCGAGCAGTTCCGGATCCACAGTCACTTGCGCGCTACCTCGACCAGCGAAGAAGGAGGGAGTTCATTCCCGGGTTGCGACGATAGTAGGACGAGTTGGACATATGGAAGAAGCCGAAGCTCAGGCGCGAGCCGTCCCGCAACCGCCGTCCGACCGCGATCCCGGTGCGAAACTCGAACTCGCCGCCGATGTCCTTGCCGTCCCCCTTCTCGTAGAAACCTACCGAGGTGCCGGTGTCGATGAACCAGGAACGCCCGAGGTTGATCCGCTGGTCGGTGCCCGCGTAGAGGAAGAACGACTCGTCGAGAGTCACGAAAGCTCCCACATGGGGACCCAGCCCCAGGCACCAGTCGGTGGCGAAGCGGTGCTCGATGCCGACCTCGACGGTCTCGTGGCCCCTGCCGAAGTCGGTCACTCCGGTGCTGACTCTCAGACCGGCCTCGTCCGCGCGGCTGGGCCCGGCGTGCTCCCCCTCCGCGTTGCAGGCGAAGGCGGGCGGGGCGGCCAGGCTCCCCAGCAACGCCAACAACGGTAGCCAGGCAAACGGCAGACCAGGCGCTACGTTGCGCGGACCGGGGTAGCGCACGGCCGCGTAGCCTACCCTCCGCATACAATGCGCGCGTGGACGGAACGCCGGAAGACGGAGGGCGGCCGCCGATTTCGGCCTTGGTGACCACCTACAACGAGGAACGGCACATCGCCGACTGCCTCGCGTCCCTCGACTGGTGCGACGAAGTGCTGGTCGTCGACTCCTTCTCCACCGACCGCACTCCCGAGATCGTCCGCGGCTGCGAGCGCGCCCGCTTCGTCCAGCGCACCTACTACGGTTCCGCGTCGCAGAAGAACTGGGCCATGGACCAGACCCAGAACGAGTGGGTGCTGATTCTCGACGCCGACGAACGCTGCACCGCCGAACTCCGGGCGGAGATCACGGCGCTGTTCCGCGACGGAGAGCCGGCCCACGACGCCTACACGATCAAGCGCCGCGTGTTCTTCCTGGGCAAGGTGATCCGTTTCTCGGGCTGGCAGCACGATCGCGTCGTCCGGCTGCTGCGCCGCGACGCGGGCCGGTACCCGAACCGCCGCGTTCACGCGGACATGCTGACCCGGACGCCGGCGCCGGTGCTCCGCCGCCCCATGGACCACTTCATGGTCGACGACCTGCTCTCCTACTCCCGGAGGATTCAGCGCTACAGCTGGTGGGGAGCCGCCCAGCTCTGGCGCGACGGCCGCCGGTCCGGCGCCGCCGAAGTCCTGGGGCGCTCCCTGTGGCGCTTCCTGCGCACGTACGGCCTGCAGTTCGGCGTGCTCGACGGCATGCGCGGCCTCGTGTTCTGCCTGCTCCAGGCCTACGGCACCTACCTCAAGTGGTCCTACGTCTGGTCCTGGCAGGTGAACCAGAAGCGCGGCATCGAGCCGCCGCTGCCGTCCTTCGACGACAGCAAGAGCACCTGGCGGGGCCTGACCGAACTCGAGCCCGGGACCGCCAAGTAGCGGGGCCCTGCCGCCGCGTCAATCGACCGGGAGCAGGAGGGACTCGATCCTGGTGGCCCGGCCCGTCGCCTCGTCCGCGTCGACCAGGGCGGCCGCCAGCCGGACATCCCGTTTGGCGACCTCGAAGCCGGACGGCGTGTTCAGGAGAAAGCGCTTGAGAGCCCGGTCGGCGCGCACGCCGATCACCGAGTCGTAGGGGCCGGTCATGCCGACGTCCGTCACCAGCGCCGTGCCCTGCGGCAGTACGCGGGCGTCGGCGGTCGGCACATGGGTGTGGGTGCCGAGCACCGCCGTCACCCTGCCGTCCAGGTGGTAGGCGAACGCCTGCTTCTCGCTCGTCGCCTCGGCGTGGAAATCGACCAGGACGATCCGGATCGCCGGGTCCAGACCGGCCAGGATGGAGTCGGCGGCGGCGAACGGCGAGGGCAGCGGCTTCATGAACGTCTGGCCCTCCAGGTTGACCACCGCGTACGGAGTCCCGATCGGCAACTCGCCGACGAAGACGCCGCCCCCGGGATTCCCCTCAGGGTAGTTCGCGGGCCTCAGCAGGTTCGGCATCCGGTCGTAGAACGGCACGCCTTCCTTCTTCGCCCAGGCGTGATTGCCCGTCGTCATGCAGTCGATCGGAAGTGCCGAGAGTTCCTTCAGCACCCCGGGCGTCACGCCGCTGCCGCCGGCCGCGTTCTCGACGTTGACGACGGTCGCGTCGACCCGGTGGCGGTCGATCAACTCCGTCAGCAGCCGCGACAGCGCCCGGCGCCCCGGCTTGCCGACCACATCGCCGACGAAGAGGAAACGGGCCATCCGGACTCCCTCAGCGCGCGTACTCGATCGACCGCGACTCACGGATCACGGTGACCTTGATCTGGCCCGGGTACGTGAGTTCGCTCTCGATCTTCCGCGCCACGTCCCGGCTCAGCCACACCGCCTGCTCGTCGCTGATCTCCTTGCAGTCGACGATGACCCGCACTTCCCGGCCCGCCTGGATCGCGTAGCTCTTCTGCACGCCCTTGAACTTCGATGCCAGGTCCTCGAGCTTCTTGAGGCGCTTCATGTAGTTCTCGAGGATCTCCCGCCGGGCGCCGGGACGGGCCGCGGAAACCGCGTCGGCGGCGGTGACGAGAACCGCCTCGACCGTTTCCGGATCGTAGTCGCCGTGGTGACAGGCCATCGCGTGCACCACTTCCTCGCTCTCGCCGTAGCGACGCAGCAGGTCGATGCCGATTTCCAGGTGGGTGCCGTCCATCTCGCGGTCCACCGCCTTGCCGATGTCGTGGACCAGGCCGGCCCGCTTGGCGACATGGACGTCTGCCTTCAGCTCGCCCGCCATCGTTCCCGCAAGAAACGCGACTTCCTTGCTGTGCTGCAGGACGTTCTGGCCGTAGGACGTGCGGAAACGGAGCCGGCCCAGCAGCGTGATCAGTTCGGGGTGAAAACCGGACAGATTCAGCTCCAGCAGGGCCTCGCTGCCCTCGCGCTGCACCCGATCCTCGAACTCCGACTTGACCTTCGCTGCCACCTCCTCGATGCGGGCCGGGTGGATGCGGCCATCGGCGATCAGCCGTTCCAGGGTGACGCGCGCGATCTCCCGCCGGAACGGGTCGAAGCCGGAGAGAATGACCGCCTCCGGCGTGTCGTCCACGATCAGGTCGACGCCGGTGGTCAGTTCCAGGGCCCGGATGTTCCTCCCCTCGCGGCCGATGATCCGCCCCTTCATCTCGTCGTTCGGCAGCATGACGACCGAGACCGTCGTCTCCGAGACGTAGTCGGAGGCCGAACGTTCGACGGCGAGGCTGATGATCCGCTGGGCCTCGCGCTGGGCCGACTCCCGCGCCTCGTCCTCGATCCGCTTGGCCATGTGCGCCGACTCCATGCGCACCTCGTGTTCGAGGCTGTGGCTCAACTCCTCGCGGGCCTGCTGCACGGTCAGGCCGGACACGCGTTCGAGTTGCCGGCGAACCTCCGCCAGCCGTTCTCCGACCTCGCCGCGCTCGACCTCGAGCCGGCTCTCCGCCTCCCCCAGCGTCCGCTGCCGTCCGTTCAGTTCCTGCTCGAGCGTCTCGAGCGCGGCCGCCTTCTCACGCGAGCGCACGCTGCGTTCGCCGAGCTTCCGCTCCTGCTCCTCCATCGCCCGGCGCTGCTCGACCGTCGATCGCTCGAACTCCGAGCGGAGCGTCAGCAACTCCTCCTTCGCCGCCAGCTCCTGTTCGCGACGCTTGGCCGCGCAGTCGCGCTCGGTCTCTTCGACGAGGCCCCTGGCCTGGCGCCTCGCCTCTTCGATCAACTTCGCCGCGCTACGCCGTCCGGCAAGGCTCCAAAACAGCCAGGCAGCCGCCAGCGTCGCCAGTGCGGCGCCTGCGGCGATCAGTGTGGTTTCGGTCATCGGCCCTCGATCCGGGCAGAAAGGCATCCCCCGCGGGGCCGTGTGAACGCGCCCCGACACAGAACCAGAGCGGGACCAGGTGGGTGTCCGCGCCACCCGCCGTTAGCGTCCCCGTACGAGCGGGGCTGGCACGGGCGAGCAGTTGAAGGACTCCCTTAACAAGAGCGATGGTTCCAACCACGGCTTTCATCACGAACCGCGCAGGGGATGCAAGGTCAAAGTTCCTTTCAGCAACAGTCAGGCGTCGAGGGCGGCCTCCAGGTCGGAGGTCAGGATCGATACGCGCTCCACCAGTTCCTGGTAGCGCCCGCCGTCCCCTTCTGCTCCACCGTTGGCCTCGTTGGCGAGATTCAACGCGGCGAGGACGGCGATCTGACCCGGCTCCAGATTCGGCGCCTGGTCAGCGACCTCCCGCATCTTGCGATCGACCTTCTCCGCGAGTTCGCGAAGGCGGTCCGCATCCACCGCTCCATCCTCGCGGAGGGAGTAGGGAACGCCGAAAATCTCGACCGCGACAGTAGCCGCAACCTCTTCCTGGCGTTCACCTTCGGCCATTTCTCGACACCTCTCGTGGGCAAGCACTATAGCAGCCCGGAGCGTCAGGAATCGCCGTCCGCCAGCAGCTCCTCGAGCCCCTCGGCCAGTGCCTCCACCCGTTGACCGACCTCGGCACGCTCCGCCGCGGCACGCTTCTCGGCCGCTTCGAGTTCAGCGGTCAACTCCCGCGTCCGCTCGCGCTCGGCGGCGAGCGCCTCCGTGGCGCGCTGAATCGCCGCCTCGAGCCGCGCGACCGCGTCGATCGCCCCGTCAGCCATCAGGACGGCGAGGTCGAACCGGCGCCCGCCTCGAGCGCTCCCCGCGCGACCGTCGCGACGGCGGCGAACCCTTCGGCATCCCGCACCGCCAGGTCCGCGAGCATCTTCCGGTTCAGCTCGATGCCGGCGAGCTTGAGCCCCGACATCAACCGGCTGTAGGACAGTCCGTTCAGACGCGCGGCGGCGTTGATCCGGACGATCCAGAGGCTCCGGAACTGGCGCTTCCGCTGCCGCCGGTCGCGGTAGGAGTAGGCGAGCGACCGGTCGACCGCCAACTTGGCTATCCGGTGGCCCTTCGACTTGACGCCGTAGTAGCCCTTCGCCTGCTTGAGAATCTTCTTCCGGCGCCGGGCTCGCCGGCTGCCCCGTTTCACTCGTGCCATCGTCCATGCCCCCCTTGGGTCCCGGACGGACGGGTCGGCCCCGCCCCGCCGGAAGCTCCAGCGCAAGCCCCTAGTCGATCATCCCCCTGATCGCCTTGGCGAAAGCTCCCTCAACGTCGGCCTGCTTCCGCAGCTTCCGCTTCCGGCCCTGCGCCTTCTTCGTCTGCATATGGTTCATCATCGAGTGCCTGCGCTTCACCTTGCCCTTGGCGGTGAGCTTGAAGCGCTTGGCCGCTCCACGGTGCGTTTTCTGCTTGGGCATTTCCAGAGCCTCCTGTGGGGCTCGGAGGAGCCGCCGAACGGCGCATACTAGCCCGAAACGCGGCTCCGGGCTAGTGGCGCACGAGCGCCGCGGCGGCGCGACGGCGGTGGTGCCGGCCGCCTTCACCGGAGCCGGAGGGGAGGGTCCCATCGGCCGCTCGCGCTCGCCTGGTGACGGGGAGGTGGGCGCTCGCTCCGGTCGGCTTCGCTCCGAATGGCCCTCGAACAATGGAAGACCCCGGGCGTCGCTCGCCTCCAGTCCGCTGGGACCCTCCCCTCCGGCCCCGGCGAAGGCTGAGACGTAGCTCTGGGTGCGCGGGTCTTCTGACCCGCTGCCGCCGAAGGCGGCCAGGTAAACGCGCCGCGAAGCGGCGACGACCAACGCCGCTGACTGGCTACAGATCGAGCGACTTCGACGCGACACGGTCGGCGACCCGGGCCGCGAGGTCGTCGATCGCCACCGGGCCCTGATCGGCTGAGCCGCCCTCGGGGGCTTCGCGGAGCCGCAGCGAGACGGTGCCGGCTTCCTGTTCGCGGCCGCCGACGACGAGCATGTAGGGGATCTTCTGGGTCTGGGCGTCGCGGATCTTGTAGCCGAGCTTCTCGCTGCGTTCGTCGAGTTCGACGCGGACGCCGGCGTCGGAGAGCCGGTTGGCGACCTCGCGGCCGTAGTCCATGAAGCGGTCGGAGACGGGCAGGACGACCGCCTGCACCGGGGCGAGCCAGACCGGGAAGGCGCCGCCGGTGTGTTCGATCAGGATGCCGAGGAAGCGTTCGACCGAGCCCAGCATCGCTCGATGCAGCATGACCGGCCGCCGGGTCCCGCCGTCGCTGGCGGTGTACTCGAGGTCCAGCCGCTCGGGCATCTGGTAGTCCAGTTGCACGGTCCCCAGTTGCCAGCTCCGGCCGAGCGCGTCGAGGATCTGGAAGTCGATCTTCGGGCCGTAGAAGGCGCCGTCGCCCTCGTTGATCTGGAACTCGAGGCCGCGGCTCCTGAGCGCCCCCATCAGCGCGTTCTCGGCGCGCTCCCAGAGTTCGTCGCTGCCGATCGACTTCTCCGGCCGGGTGGAGACCTCGATCTGGATGCCGTCGAAGCCGAACGTCCGGTAGATCTCCAGGATCGTCGACACCGGCAGCAACACCTCCGCTTCGACCTGCTCGTCGGTGCAGAAGGTGTGGGCGTCGTCCTGGCAGAACGTGCGGACCCTGGTGAGGCCGGTGATCACGCCGGACCGTTCGTAGCGGTGGAGCCGGCCGAAGTCGGCGTAGCGGATCGGCAGGTCCCGGTAGGAGCGGAGATCGGTCCGGTAGATCAGGCAGTGGGTGGGGCAGTTCATCGGCTTTACCGCGTACTGCCGCTCGTCGACCTCGGTGAGGAACATGTTCTCCCGGTAGTTGTCCCAGTGCCCGGAGCGATGCCAGAGATCGACGTCGAGAATCTGCGGGGTCCGCACCTCCTGGAAGCCGTCGCGCCGGTTGAGTCCCTGCACGTAGTCGACCAGCAGGTTGTAGACCACCGTTCCGCGGGGATGGAAGAACGGACTGCCGGGCGCGCTCTGGTTGAAGCTGAACAGGTCGAGTTCCGGGCCCAGGCGGCGGTGGTCGCGGGCCCGGCGGAGTTCCAGGTCGGCGAGGTAGCCGTCGAGCGCTTCCCGGCTCGTGAACGCGGTCCCGTAGATGCGCTGCAACTGCTCGCGGCTCTCGTCGCCGCGGTGGAACACCCCTGAACTCTCGAGCAGCTTGACCGCGCCGACCTGGTCCACGCGCTGCGCGTGCGGACCGCGGCAGAGGTCGACGAAGTCGCCGTGCCGGAACACGGTGATCGGCTCGCCCTCCGGGATGTCGTTCAGGCGCTGCAGCTTCAGCTCCTCGCCCATGCCGGCGAACAGCTCCCGTGCCTCTTCGCGGTCGATCTCGACCCGCTCCACGTCGTGCTTCTCGGCGAGGATCTCCCCCATCTTCGCCTCGATCGCCTCGAGATCCTCCGGCACGAAGGCCCGCGGGAATCGAAAGTCGTACTGGTACTTCTCGGTGTGATCGCGGCGGCCGACGTCGATCTGGGTGCCGGGCCAGAGCCTCTGCACGGCGTCCGCCAGCACGTGCTCCGCCGTGTGGCGAAGGAAGATCCCGGCCTCCTCGTCCCTCGACGTGAACAGCCGGAACGGACCGGACGCCTCGATCGGCGTCCGCAGGTCGACCAGGCGGCCGTCGAGTTCGGCGCCCACCGCCGCCTTCGCCAGGCCGGGGCCGATCGAACGCGCCACGTCCAGCGCCGTCGTCCCGGGCGGGACGCTGCGCACCGATCCGTCAGGCAACGTCAGGTCGAGCATCGGTCGAGCAGGTTCTTGAAAAAGCAGGTTCGTCTGGGACACGGCCGGGCCCGCGCGGCCCGTCACCGCGATGGTAGGCGCTAGCGGACTCGAACCGCTGACCTCTACCGTGTGAAGGTAGCGCTCTAACCAACTGAGCTAAGCGCCTGAGCCACAGACCGAACGGCCCATGTCTGGTAGGCCCGAGCGGACTCGAACCGCTGACCTCTACGATGTCAACGTAGCGCTCTAACCAACTGAGCTACGGGCCTGTATCTCGAGGCCGAGAATGCCGGCAAGGCCGGCCGCGAGAATGCGCAACGGTACAAAGGGGGGACTTGCCCTGTCAACGCGAGGCGCACGGACGCGAACCGCGCCGGCTCGGCGCAACCGCGGGAAGACGGCGCAACCGGACGCTGTTGCAGAATCGTGTCGTGACCGACCCGCTGCACATGGCCGAGCTGATCGAGCAGGCGCGGCGGCGGATCGCCGGCGCGGTCTACGAAAGTCCCTGCGCCCGCTCGGAGTACTTCTCCCGCCTCTGCGGCCTCGGCGCCTACTTCAAGCTCGAGAACCTGCAGATGACCGGCTCCTTCAAGGAGCGCGGGGCGCTCAACCGCATCCTCACCCTGTCGGAGGAAGAACGGAGCCGCGGCCTGATCACGGCCTCCGCCGGCAACCACGGGCAGGCAGTGGCCTACCACGCGAACCGCCTCGGCCTCGAGGCGACCGTCGTCATGCCGCTGCCCACGCCCCTGATCAAGGTGGCCAACACCCGCAACTTCGGCGCCGATGTCCGGCTCGCCGGCGAGACCTTCGACGACGCGACCGCCCACGCCCGGGAGCTCGAAGCCGAGCACGGCTGGACCTATGTCCATCCGTTCGACGACCCCCAGATCGTCGCCGGCCAGGGCACGATCGGTTTCGAGCTGATGACCCAGGAACCCGATCTCGAAGTCGTCGTCGTGCCGATCGGCGGCGGCGGGGTGATCGCGGGGATCGCCGCCGCCTACAAGGCGCACCGGCCGCAGACGCGGATCGTCGGCGTGCAAGCGGAGGCCGTCCCGTCGATGCGGGCGAGCCTCGCCGCCGGCCACCCGGTGACGGTGGAGCGCCGCCACACGATCGCCGAAGGCATCGCGGTCAAGCGACCCGGCGAGCTGACGATGGGACTGGTCCAGGAACTCGTCGACGACATCGTGACGGTGGACGAGGAAGAGATCGCGAACGCCGTCCTCCTGCTGCTCGAGCGGGAGAAGGCGGTGGTCGAGGGCGCCGGGGCCTCGGTGCTGGCCGCGGTCGTCAACGACCACGTCCCCCAGGCGAAGGGCCGCCGGACCGCGATGGTGCTGACCGGCGGCAACATCGACGTCACCCTGCTCAGCCGGATCATCGACCGCGGCCTGACGAAGGACGGCCGCCTGGTCAGGCTCGACGTCTGCGTCAAGGACCGCCCGGGCGCCCTGGCCGCGCTGCTCAACCTGGTCGGCGAAGCGGGCGCCAACGTCCTGGAGACCCATCACGAGCGCGCCTTCACCGCCCTCGGGCTGAACGAGGTGCACATCGAACTGCGACTGGAAACCCGCGGCCCGGAGCACGTCGAGGAGCTGATGGAGGCGATCGCCGCCGCCGGCCTCCACGTCCGCCGTCAGAGCGAGCCCGAGCCCTGGCACGAACACTAGAACCCGCCCTTCCCTGCTACGCTAAGCCGGCGTGAACGACGAAGCTCCGGATCCTTCGCCATCCGACTCCAGTCTGGACGACCCCGACCCGGACCCCGACCAGCGCGCCTGTGACCGCGGGTCCCGTCTCCCGCTGACGACGACGCCCCTCCCGGCCCGCAAGTGATCCCGCCGGTCGTCGCGGCCACCGGGCCGCCCGTGAATCTCGACCTGCCGCTGGGCTGGAGCCTGGCCCTGGCCCTGTTCCTGGTCGGCCTGAACGGCTTCTTCGTCGCCGCCGAGTTCGCCCTGGTCAAGGTCCGGCCGACCCAGGTGGCGCCCCACCAGGACACGCTGCGGGGCCGTCTGGCGCAGCGCATGATCGATCAGCTCGACGCCTACCTGTCGGCGACTCAGCTCGGCATCACCCTCGCCAGCATCGGCCTCGGCATCGTCGGCGAACCCGCGGTCAACCGCCTGCTGCAGCCCCTTTTCGACCTGGTGCCCAGCCTGCCGGCCGAGGCCGCCCACTCGATCAGCCTGATGGTCTCCTTCGCGATCATCAGCATGTTCCACATCGTGCTCGGCGAACTGGCGCCCAAGTCGCTCGCCATTCGCCGGCCCGAACCGACCAGCCTGTGGGTGGCGGCGCCGCTTTGGTTCTTCTACCAGGTCACCTACCCCGGCATCTGGGTCCTGAACCAGATGGCGAACGCCTTCCTGCGCCTGTTCGGCATCGAACCGCTCCGGCACGGCGAACTCGCTCACAGCGAGGAGGAGATCCGGAGTCTCCTCGCCTCCGAGCAGGAGACGGAACTCTCCGAGCCCAAGCGGGAGCTGCTCGACAACGTGTTCGAGCTCTCCGACCGCAACGCCCGCCAGGTGATGGTTCCCCGCACCGAGGTCGTCTACCTCGACGCGGCGGCGCCGATGGACGCCAACCTCGACCGCGCACGCCGGAGCGGCCACACCCGCTTCCCGCTCTGCGAGGGCGACCTGGACCAGCTCGTCGGCCTCGTGCACATCAAGGACCTCTTCATCGCCGAGGAACCGCCGGAGTCGCTCCGCGACATCGCCCGCGAGACGTTCGCGGTGCCCGAGACCCTGCCGCTCGACCAGTTGATGGCCCGCATGCGCCGCGAGCAGATCCACATGGCCGCGGTGGTCGACGAGTTCGGCGGCGTGGCCGGCATCGTGACCCTCGAGAACGTGCTGGAGGAGATCGTCGGCGAGATCCAGGACGAGTTCGATGCCGAGGCGCCGGAGTTCGTCCGCCTCGACGACGGCGGCTACAAGGTCCTCGGCGGCATGCTGCTCGACGACCTCGAGGACGAACTCGGCATGGACATCTCCGATGAGCGGGAGGAAGACACCGTCGCCGGGATCGCCCTGTCTGAACTCGGCCGGACCGCCGAGAGCGGGGACACCGTCGAGGTCGGCCGCCTGCGGCTGGAGGTCGTGGAGGTCGAGGGGAACCGGATCGTGTCTCTGCGGCTGTGGGTGCTGCCCGAGCCGGAGGAGGAGGAGGACTAGGCGCTCAGCCGCGCCAGGACGGTCTTCGCCACGCCGTCGAGCGGCACGACTTCGCGCTCGCCGTCCAGCCGGTTCGATACCTCCGCGCCGCCGGCCCGAAGCGAGCGGGCGCCGACCACCACCCGCACCGGGAAACCGACCAGGTCGGCGTCCTTGAACTTGACGCCCGGCCGCTCGCGCCTGTCGTCGTAGAGGACGTCGAAGCCGCCCGGGGCGAGCGCCGCCTCGAGTTCCTCGTAGAGACCGTCCGCCGCCGAGCGCACGGCTTCGTCGCCGGGGTCGAGCGAGCTGAGCACGACCGTGAAGGGCGCAAGCGGCGCGGACCAGACGATGCCGTCGTCGTCGTGCCCCTGCTCGATCGCCGCCGCCGCCGTGCGGCCGACACCAAGGCCGTAGCAGCCCATCTCCGCCGGGCGGAGCTTGCCCTGCTCGTCGCTGAAAGTGCAGTTCATCTTCTCGGAGTAGGCGGTGCCCAGCTTGAAGATGTGGCCGACCTCGATGCCCCGCGAGATGCGGAGTACGCCGGCGCTGCAGCGCGGGCAGGGGTCGGCGGCCTCGGCGGTCATCACGTCGACCCACTCGAGCGGACGCGCGCTCGCCACGTCCCGGTCCCAGCGCACGGAGACGAGGTGCTCGTCGCCGGCGTTGGCGCCGCAGACGAAACCGGCAAGCGCACGCGCCGACTCGTCGACCACCAGGCGCACCTCGGGCGCAAGGCCGACCGGACCCGAGAAGCCGAACGGACCGCCCGTCGCCTCCGCCACCTGCTCGGCCGAAGCGAGCCGCAGCCCGAGGCCGCCCAGCACGTTCAGCAGCTTGACCTCGTTCACCTCGCGGTCGCCGCGGATCGCGACCGCCGCCAGCCCGTCGTCCGTCTCGTAGATCAGGGTCTTGACCACGAGAGCCCTGTTGACTTCCAGCATCCCGGCGACCTCGGCCACCGTCGTCGCCCCCGGGGTCGAAACCCGGCGGGCGTCGCCGTTGCCGCTGCCACCGCCCGGCTCCGGGGGCGGCAGCTCGCCGATCTCCGCCCGCTCGACATTGGCGCCGTAGCCGCAGGCCGCGCAGCTCGCCACCGCGCTCTCGCCGGTGTCGGCGAGCACCATGAACTCGTGCGACGAGGAACCGCCGATCGTGCCCTGGTCCGCCTCGACCACGGAGTACTCGAGCCCGCAGGCCTCGAAGATCCGCGAGTAGGCCGCGTACATGGCCTGGTAGCTCCGGTCGAGGCCCTCCTCCGTGGCGTCGAAGGAGTAGGCGTCCTTCATGATGAATTCCCGGCCGCGCATGAGCCCGAACCGGGGACGGATCTCGTCCCGGAACTTCGTCTGGATCTGGAACAGGTTGAGTGGCATCTGCCGGTAGCTCTTCACGTCGCGCCGGACGAGGTCGGTGATGACCTCCTCGTGGGTCGGACCGAAACAGAACCGCCGGCCGTGACGGTCCTCCATCCGCAGCAGCTCGGGGCCGTACTTGAACCAGCGCTCCGACTCCTCCCAGAGCTCGGCGGGCTGGATCGCCGGCATCGAGAGCTCGACCGCTCCCGCCCGCTCCATCTCGCGGCGGACGATCGCCATCAGCTTGCGCGCGGTCCTCCAACCGGCCGGCTGCATCGTGTAGATCCCCGCGGCGAGCCGCCGCACGAGTCCGGCGCGCGCCATCAACTGGTGACTGATCACCTCGGCGTCCCGCGGCGCCTCGCGGGCTGTCATCAGGTAGTAGTTGCTCCAGCGCATCGTCGCTCTCCGGCCGCGGAGATTACTAACAAGTAGGCTCACCGCCGCGATGTACTGCCAGGTCTGCGGCGCGCGGAACGAGGACGACGCGGAATACTGCCAGCGCTGCCGGCAGAAGCTGATGGTGCTCTCCGGCTCCGCCGTCTCGGGCGAGGAGACGCTCGACGCCGGCGACGAGGAGTTCTCCCTCGACGAGCACCTGCTGGAACGGATCTCGATCCTCGAGGAGGTTCTCAAACGCACCGGCGAGACGGTGCAGAAGGTCCTGAGCGCCATGGAGCGGCAGGAGGAGAGCATCCTCGTCCATCACGCCGGCATGCTGGCCCTGCGCGACATCCTGGAACGGCAGGACGTGATCAACGCCGCCGAATGGAGCGACCTCTGGGAGTCCAAGATGGACTACCAGTTCCTGGTGCTGGAGAAGCGCGAGCGTTTCGCGGCGGTCAAGGACAGCGTACTGGGGCTCTACGAGGGCGGCCGGCGCCCCGCCTTCACGCAGCTCCTGGAGGAAGCGGAGCACGCGCTGAACGGGCTGGACCTGGCCCGCGCGATGAAGGCGCTGGAAGCGGCGGCCGGCCTCGACCGCCGCAACCACGAACTGGCCAGGTTCCTGGGCGAATCGCACTTCCAGGAAGGCCAACTGGAACGCGCGCTGGAACACTTCGACCGTCTGCTGGAGACCAAGCCGGATCACGTCCAGGGTCTCGTCTACACCGGCGTCATCCAACTCCAGCAGGGCGACGGGCAGCGCGGCCAGGAGCTGCTCGAACGGGCCGTGATCCAGCATCCGGACGCGTTCCTGCCGCACTTCTGCCTGGGGGCGTCGCTCGCCGGCCGGGGACAGTTGAAGTCCGCCGCCGCGTTCCTGGAGCGCGCGGTCGAGATCGACGTCGTGCCGCAGGCGCTCTACCTGCTCGGCCGCTGCCACTACGAGATGGGCCGGCTGAAGGGCGCGATCGAGTCACTGAGCCGGGCGGTTCAGGCCGATCCCGCCTTCGAGGAGTGCCATCACCTCCTCGGTCTCTGCTACCTGGACCGGGGCTGGAACCGCAAGGCTCTCGCCGCGTTCCGCACGGCCCAGCAACTGAACCCCAGGCGCATGCGCTACCGCGACATGGTGGCCTACCTCTCCGGGCGCTCCGGCGCCGACCTGCCCCGCACCAGCCCCGCCGCGGCGGACTGGGTCAGCCGCGGCGAGCAGGCGATCCGATCCGGCGACGCGCCGGAAGCGCTCCGCTGCTACCGCGAGGCGCTCGCGCTCGACCCGGAGAACCCGGCTCTGCTGATGTCCTACGCCCTGGCCTGCCTCCGCCTCGACCGCATCCAGGAGATCCGCCCGCTGACCGAGCGGGTCCTTGCGTCGAACCCGGGCGAGATGCTGCGGGCGACGGCCTACGCGACCTTGATCGAGGCGCTGCGCAGCGAGGGCAAGTACAGGGATGCGAACGACGCGGGACGACGGCTGCTAGACGAGGCCGGCTCCAACTTCTCGAAGAGCATCGCCTACTACGAGATGGCGTACAACCTGGCCGAGATGGACGAGGAACTCGACCAGGCGCTCGACTTCGCCCGCCGTTCCCTGGAGCACGCCCCGGAGGAACTGCGTCAGTTCCCCCTGGCGGCCCTGGGCTGGGTTCACTACAAGCGCCGGGAGCTGGACGAGGCGATCGACTTCCTGTCCCAGTCGACCGAACTCGGACCGTCGACCGCGGCGCTCACCCGCCTGGGCATGGCGCTCCTTGCATCGGGCGACGAGGACGGGGCGCGCGGCGCCCTGGCCCAGGCCCGTCGACTCGACGAGCGCGGCGGCGCGATCGAGGAGAAGATGATGGAGTTCATGAAGGACTCCGCGCGCATCATCGAGCGCGTGCGCGGCTAGCGAAGGACGGGCTTCGCCCGGCGACTTCTCGCCGCCTTCGGCGGCAGCGGGTCAGAGGACCCGCGCACCAACGAACCACCGATCGCGGCGGCCGAGCCGGCTGTCCAGCGCGGCGCCGATGCCGACGCAGGTGACGACGGTCCACGCCCAGCCGCCGGCGTACGGCGCCATCTTGACGACGCCCAGGGCCAGAAGCCCGCACAGGGCGGCGGCCAGCGGGCGACCCGCCAGGCCCAGGCGGTCGGGCAGCAGGCGGGCGCCCACCGCCAGGAAGACCGCCACCGTGCCCCACAGCTTGCAGACGAGGATCGCCACTCCACAGACCGCGAGCAGGGGCGCGCCGACCAGCGCCGGCGCCGCCGCGGTCAGCACGGCGAAGGTCACGGCCACGGCGAGCACCGCCACCAGGCCGGTGAAGAAGTTGCGAAACGGCCGTTCGAGCACGCTCTGCGCCGTCGACGTCAAGGCCCGGTCGAAGCCGGCCACCAGCACCAGCGTCACCAGCAGCCAGGCCAGCAGCAGGGCCAGGTTCAGCAGCGCCACCGCCGGGGACAGCGCGGCCTGCCCGAGGACCGGCCCTTCCGCCAGGACAAGCAGCGAAGACGGCGCCCGCGGGTACGCCACTGTGCGGCCCTCGACCGCAGCCCCCGACGCGGCGTCCACCCGGCCGCCCAGCACGAAGACATCGCCGAAGAGGCGCGCCCGCGGACCCAGTTCGACATCGCCGCCCAGCACGATCACATCGCCCTGGACGACGCCGTCGATGCGGGCGTCGCCGTTCAGGACGACCGCGTCCGAACGCGCCTCGCCACGAAGCTCCAGGTCTCTTCCGATGGCGACGACCTGGTCCCGGGCGACGGTGTCCGGGCCGACCACGACGGCCGGAGCATCGGATCCCGGCGAGGCTTCCGGCGCAGCGCAGCTCAGCGACGCCGCGGCGAACGCGCACAGGACGAGGCCAGGCACGGCCGGGTTGAGGCGAGGTCTCAGCACGGGACGGCGACCATCGTAGCCGCCGCGCACCTAGCGTCGGGAGTCTTGCCGCACCGACGCTTTCGAACCCCGCCGGAGCAGCGAGAACAGGAGGCCCGTCAGGCCGACGACCGCCGCGGCGCCGACGAGGAGGGTCGGTGTCGCCGGCTCCAGGGCCGAGGACATCGCCACGTTGAGACCGCGCCACGAGGCGTCGAGCAGGCCGGCGCCGAGCATGCCGAGAGTAGCCCCGAAGTCGAACAGGGTCGCCGCGGCGGAGGCCGCCGAACCGGCCGCCGGCGCGAGGGTCGCGAGCAGCGCCAGCGCGCCGCCGAACAGAGCGACCAGGGCGGCGGCGGCCACGGCGGCGCGACGGCGGCCGGCGCGGAGTGGCGCGTGGACGTCGACGGCCAGCGGCTCGGGCGAGAGCCGTTCCGCCGCCAGGAGCTCGTGAAGCGCCGAGAGCTCCCGCGCCTCGTCCCGGCAGGCCGCGCATTCGGCCATGTGCTGCTCCGCCGACCGCCGCTCCGCTTCGCTGACGGCGCCGTCGACCCAGGCGTCGATCAACTCGGCGTGGGCGCAGGAAGCCATCCCGTCCGACCTGTCTGAACTCGTCATCGCCGTAACTCCCGCCGTCCGTCAGTCGGTGAGGTAGTCGGCCAGCCGGGCCTTCAGCATCCGGCGGCCGCGAAACAACTTGTTCTTGACGGTGCCCAGGGGCATGCCCTTGAACTCCGCGATCTCTTCGTAGGTCATCTCGGCGAAGTGTCTCAACTGGATCAACTCGCGGTACTCCTCTCTGAGCCCGTCGATCGCGGCGCTGATGGCGTGGCGCCGTTCCAGGTTCCGCAGCGTCCGGTAGGGGTCCCTTTCCTCGCTCTCAAACTCCCGCTCCTGCACCTGCCCGTCCGTACCGACCCGCTGTATCGGGACCAGCTTCAGACGCCGCTTCCGGATCAGGTCGATCGCGGCGTTCCTCGCCACTCGAAACAGCCATGTCGAAAATCGGTACTGGGGGTTGTAACGGTCGAGGGCCCGGTAGACCCTCAGAAACACTTCCTGCGAAAGCTCTTCGGACTCCTGTGGGTTGCCGAGGAAGCGATTCAGGTAGTTGATGAGCCGCCCCCGGTACCTCTCCACGAGATCCGTGTACAGGGCGGCCTCGCCCTCCAGAATCGCAGCCACCAACTCTTCGTCGGTCGCCCGAGTTGCCTCCACAGCCTTCACCTACGTCGCCAGCGTCCGTTTGTTGCGCGGCGGCGCGAGCGCGAGGCGAACCGGCCGAACCCGCCGCCGACCACGGCTGCTGTAGCCTTTCCGCCCGCGGCACGGACCGCCGCCGCCCTCACCGCGCCGCAGAGAGTAACCGGGTCACCCTTGGCAAACCTGATCCACGCACGCGGGCTGGGCATCCGGTTCGGGCTTCACTGGGCCCTGGCCCACGTCGACCTCGACTTCGAAGCGGGGGAGCGCCTGCTGCTCGCCGGCGCCAACGGTTCCGGCAAGACGACCCTGCTCCGACTCATCGCGGGGCTCCGGCGGCCCACGGAGGGTGAACTGACCGTCGGCGGCAGGCGGCCCTTCGAGAACCGCGCCGGCGCCCGCCGCGAACTGTCCCTGGTCTCCCATCACGACTATCTCTACGACCGGCTGACCGCGATGGAGACGCTGCGGCTCTGGAGCGAGCTCTGCGACGCCGACCCGGGCCGCGAGCGGCTCGCCGACCTGCTCGAGGAGGTCGGGCTCGAAGCCGCGGCCGACCGGCAGGTGGGCGGCTTCTCCGCCGGCATGAGAAAGCGGCTGATCCTCGCCCGCTGCCGTCTCGAGAACCCCCGGCTGCTGCTTCTCGACGAACCGTTCGCGGCGCTCGATCCCGAGGGCCAGACCCTGGTCGAGCGCTGGATCGAACGCTTCGCGGAGGGCGGCGGCTCCCTGATCGTCGCCTCCCACGCGATCGAGCGGGCTTCCCGGCTGTGCCGGCAGGCGCTCCTGCTCGAGCAGGGCCAGGCCGCCTGGCACGGCGAAGCCGCCGGGCTCGACGACGCCTGGCGCCGGAGGCTCGGACAGTGAAGCTCGTGCGCCCTGTGCTCGTGCTGCTGCTGAAGGACCTGCGGGTCGAGTGGCGGGGACGGGTCCGCTTCCTGTCGATCGTCCTGTTCGGCGGCATCACCCTGGTCCTGTTCTCCTTCGCTATCGACACCGAGGGCGGAATGGCGGCTTCGCTGGCGCCCGGATTCCTCACCCTGGCCCTGCTGCTCAGCTCGACCCTGGGGCTGTCCGAGTCCTTCCGCGTTGAGCGCGAGAACCGTTCCCTCGAGGGTCTGCTCCTGCTGCCGGTGGAGCCGGCGGTCCTGTTCTACGCCAAGGCGCTGGGCAACTTCGTCTTCCTCGCGATGCTGGCGCCGGTGCTCGTGCCCTCCGCGATCATCCTCTACAGCGTCGACACCGGTCCGGCCGGGTTCCTGGGAGTCATCGCCGTCTGGCTGCTCGCCGCCGCGGCCCTCGCCGCCCCGGGCACGCTGTACGCGGCGATGACCAGCCGGGCCGCGAGCCAGGACGTCCTGCTGCCCCTGCTGCTCTTTCCCCTGGTCATCCCCGTGCTGATCGCGTCGGTCAAGGGCGCAGAGCTGCTGCTCCACGGGGATCCGATGGACCAGGCGCCGAGCTGGCTCCTGTTGCTGGCCGCCTTCGATGTAATCTACTGGGCGCTGGGAGGCGTGCTGGCGAAGGTCGCGATGGAGGAGTAGGACCTTCGCACCGGAGCCGGAGAGGGAGCCAAACGAGCGTGGACGGCGTTATAGTCGGTGGTTGGGGATGGGTCATCGCCGCCTATGGTTCGGCGGGGGTTGCTCTCCTCTTCTACGTCTACAGCCTGTTCGTCCGCCGGCGGCGGGTCGAGGCGAACGCTCCATCAGAGGACCAGAGTCATGAGCACGGAACCCACGACGCCGACGCCTGACGCCGGACCCGCTCCCCGGACCCGGCGGCTTCTCCTGCTGGCCGCGGGCGGGGCCGTGGCCGTGGCGCTCTCCGTGCTGGCCTTCGGCGACGTCGGCGAGAACCTCGTCTACTACTGGAGTCCCTCGGAACTCCACGAAGCGGGCCCGGAAGCCGTCGGCGCCAGCATCCGCCTCGGCGGGCTGGTCAGGGAGGGCTCCGTCAGCCGCAGCGACGACGGCCTGACCCTCGAGTTCACCGTCACCGACGGCGCTGCCCAGGTCGACGTCAGGACCACCGCGGTGCCTCCGGCCATGTTCCGGGAGGGCATCGGCGTCGTCCTCGAGGGGACGATGAGCGAGAGCGGCCAGTTCACGACCGCGCGGCTCATGGTCAAGCACGACAACGAGTACCAGGCGCCCGACGTCGAAGACCAGCGCAGCATGGAGGAGTTGATCGAGTCCATGCAGTTCGACACGTGACCTCGGCCCTGGGCCAGGGGTTCGTCCTCCTGGGCCTGATCGCTGCCGGCTTCGGCACCGCCCTCGGCTACATCGCGGGCGTCAGGCGTTCGGCCGCCGGCCTCCGCCTCACCAGGCGCCTGGCGCTGCTGTTCGCCGTCGCCATGGTCGGGGCCAGCGCCGTCATGTGGTACGCCCTCCTCAGCCACGACTTCTCCGTCTCCTACGTCGCCCAGGTCGGGTCGACGGCGACGCCGCTTCACATCACGATCTTCTCCCTGTGGTCGTCACTCGAGGGATCGATCCTCTTCTGGGGCTTGATCCTGGGCCTCTACATCGCCGCCGCGGCCATCTTCCAGCGCCGCGGGCACGAGGACTACCTCGCCTACACCCTGGCCACCCTGCTCGGCATCGGCGCCTTCTTCACGTTCCTGATCGCCAGCGTCGCCGATCCGTTCGCGCCGACCCCGCCGCCCGTGCCGGTCGACGGCCCGGGGCCGAACCCGCTGCTCCAGAACCACCTGCTGATGGCGATCCACCCGCCGATGCTCTACCTCGGCTACGTCGGCATGTCGGTGCCGTTCGCCATGGCGGTGGCGGCGCTGCTCCGCGGCCAGTTGGGCGCCACCTGGCTGCGGCCGATGCGCCGCTGGCTGCTGGTGCCGACCTCCTTCCTCACCGCCGGCATCATGCTCGGCGGCTGGTGGTCGTACGAGGTCCTCGGCTGGGGCGGCTACTGGGCCTGGGACCCGGTCGAGAACGCCTCCTTCCTGCCCTGGCTGACCGGCATCGCGGCGCTCCACTCGGGAATCGTCCAGCAGCGCCGCGGGACGCTGAAGGCATGGACCGTGATCCTCATCATGATCACCTTCCTGCTGACCATCCTGGGCACCTTCCTCACCCGCTCGGGGGTCGTGAACTCGGTCCACTCGTTCACCCAGAGTCCGATCGGCCCGGTGTTCCTGGGGTTCCTCGGCCTGTGCGCCGCCGCCGTCGTCGTGCTGCTCGCGCTCCGGATCGACACCCTGGTGTCCGAGCCGTCGAACGAGCGCCTGGTCAGCCGCGAAGGCGCCTTCCTGCTGAACAACCTGCTCTTCGTCAGCCTGATGTTCACCGTGCTCGTCGGCACCCTCTACCCGATCGTCGCCGAGTCGCTGCGCGGGGTGAAGGTCAGCGTCGGCGAGCCCTACTTCAACCGCATGGCGGTGCCACTGTTCGCGGCGCTGCTTCTGCTGATGGGAGTAGGCCCGGCGCTCCCCTGGGGCGGCAGCGACCCCAAGCTGGTCCGGCGCGCCCTGGTGCGTCCGCTGCCCGCGGCCGCCGTCGGCCTCGTCGTGGCGCTCCTGCTCGGCGCCCGCTCCGCGCCGGTCCTCATCGTCTCCGCCTTCGCCGGCTTCGCGCTCTGGGTGACCGCCGACCAGGGCCTGCGGCCGGTGCGCGTCCGGCCCCGGCGCCAGGGCGGCAGGAGTCCGCTGGCGGCCGTCCTGGTGGCGCCGGACAAGCTCGGCGCCTACGTCGTCCACCTGGGCGTCCTGATCACGTTTGTCGCGGTCGCCGTGTCGTCGACCTTCCAGCGGGAGGCCGAGTCGACCCTTCGCGCCGGCGACACCCTCAGGCTGGGCGGGTACGAGATGACCTTCCACGGCGCCGAGCGGGTCCAGGAGCCGCACCTGATCCGCCACCAGGCCGAAGTCGAGGTCATGACCAACGGCCGGAGCCGCGGCGTGCTCTACCCCTCGCTCAACATCTACCCGAACCAGCGGGAACCGATCGGCACTCCGGCGGTCCGCACCAGCGTGGGCCACGACCTCTACCTGACCCTGATGAACGTCGGCGGCGACGGATCGATCGGGCTGCGGGCGATCACGACGCCGCTCGTCGCCTGGATCTGGATCGGTGTCGTCGTCATGGTCCTCGGCACCGCCCTCTGCCTGATCCCGACCGCCGCCGAACGGCGGGCGACGACGCCGCGGGCGGTTCCCGACCTGGCCGCCTCGCCAGCAGGGGGAGGTCGATGAACCGCAGGGTCCTGCTGGTTGGTCTCGGCATTTCGCTGCCGCTGCTCGCGTTCCTCGGCTTCGCCTTCCGGCACGACCCCCAGATCGTCGAGTCGCCGCTCGTCGGCAAGCCGGCGCCCAGCTTCCGGCTCGCCGACCTCGACGGCAACATCGTCGACCTGGCCGAACTGCGCGGCCAGCCGGTCATCGTCAACTTCTGGGCCACGTACTGTGTGCCCTGCCTGTACGAGCACCCACTGCTGATGGAAGGCGCGCGGCGCTGGCAGGGCGAGATCCACTTCCTCGGCGTCATCTTCCAGGACGACCCCGACCTGATCGCACAATTCAACGCCGACTACGGACGCTGGGGACCCTCGCTGATCGACGAGGGCGGCCGGGTGGCGATCGCCTACGGGGTCTACGGACCGCCGGAAACCTTCTTCATCGACCGCGACGGCGTGATCGTCGACAAGGCGATCGGCGCGGTATCGCCGGACCAGCTCCTGGACGTCGCCAACCGCATGCTCGCGCAGCCCGCCACGGCGACCGGCTGACATGCGGCGCGCGACCGCCCTGCTTGGGCTACTGGCCGCGTTGCCCTTCGCCGCGCCCGCTTCGGCCCAGGAGACCGACACGCCGCCGAAGGTCGCCCTGCCCCCGGCGGAGGGCGAGTTCCGGCCCGGGCTGGGCGTCGAGACGTCCCACGAGCTGGGCGACCCCCTCGGCCTGCCCCTCTCCGGCGAGGAACTCGACCGGGCGGTCGCCGAGGTCGCGGCCGACATCCGCTGCCCCAAGTGCCAGGCCCTGTCGATCGCCGACTCCGGCGCCGCGTCGGCCCAGGCGATGCGGGCGGAGGCGCGGTCCCTGCTCTCCCAGGGCTACACCCGCGAGCAGGTCGTCGGCTACTTCGAGCAGCGCTACGGCGAGTTCGTGCTGCTCGAGCCGCGGGCGCGCGGGCTCAACCTGATCGTCTGGGCCGCCCCCGCCGCCATCGTCCTCGTCGGGGGACTGCTCGTCGCCCTGCGACTCCGGCAACGCCGGCGAAGCGCCGACGAGGGCCTGGACACGTACCTGCGGCAGGTGGAGCAGGAGACGGCGACCTGACTGTCGTCGCGACGATCGCCATCGTCGCCGCCGTTCTCGCCGGCCTGGGAGTCGGCTTCGCCTTCCTGCCCCGGGAAGCCGCGGCGCGCGCCGCCGCGCTCGAGTTGCAGCGCGCCGACCTCGTGAACCGCCGCGAGGACCTGGTCGCCCGGCTGAAGCAGGCCGGCCTGGAAGCGGCCGACCGCCAGCGGCTCCAGGTCTCGACGGCGCGCGTGCTGAAGGAACTCGACGAGGTCGAGGAGGCGATCGCCGGCATCGCTCCGGAACGCGACGTCAGGACGAAAGCCGGCGCGCCGGCCGGCCGCGCCTTCGTCCAGGCGCACCCCCTGCTCTCCGGCGTCCTGCTCGGCGGCGGCGTGGTCGGCCTGGTCGCCGCGCTGGTCATCTGGGCGCAGTCGGACGCCCGGCCCGATCCGCAGGCCGAGCAGCAGATGGCGCAAGGCGGCGGCGAGACGGACTTCCGCGGCCAGCGACCGCTTCCGCCCGAGCTCGTGCCCCGGGCCGAGGAGCTGCAGCGGCAGATCGACGCCGATCCCTCGGACCTCGACGCGATGCGCGCGCTGATGCAACTGATGCTCGCCAACGGCCGCGCCTTCGACGCCTTCCAGATCGCCCAGCAACTGCTGGAGATCGCCCCCGAAGACCCGGACGCGCACTTCGTCTCCGGCATCGTGCGCCTCCAGATGGGCCAGACCCAGGTCGCCCTCGACTCCCTGGACCGGTCGCTCCGAAGCGACCCGGGTCACGAGCAGTCGGCCCTCATGCGCGGCCTTCTCCTGCTGCAGATCGGCGACCGCGACGGCGCCATCGCGACCTGGGAGAGCGCCAACGCCGCCCGTGCCAGCCCCCGCCTCGAGGAAGTCACCGCGATGGCCCGCGAAGGCCGGACCTTCGACGAGATCGTCAACACCCCGCTCTGAACTTCACCGCCGGTGCGCCGGCCTTCTGGCCGGCATCAAGCGCGAGCCGCGAAGCGGCGAGCCTGCAACCGCGGCCCGAACCAACTAGGGGTCTTCGCCCCGCGCCAACCCCAGCCGCCGGATGATCCCGGCCGCGACGTCACGTTTGCGCTCCGTCCCCCGCGTTCGTACCCGTACATCCGCCTGGCGGTAGGACTCCAGGCGGCTCTCGTACAGCGCCCGGGCCTGGTCCGGGGACTCGAACAGAGGCCGGCGTTTGTGGGACTGCTGCGCGCGGCGGCTGAGGGCTTCCCAGGGCGGGTCGAGCCAGACGCTGGTGCCCAGCCCCGCGATCAGTCTGCGGTTCCGTTCCAGGGTGAACACGCCGCCGCCGGTGGCGATCACCGCCTGGTCGATCGCGGCGCAGCGTTCGAGCGCGGCCGTTTCGCGTTCGCGGAAGTACGTCTCGCCGCGCTCCACGATCAGGTCGGCGACCGGCCGGCCCTCACGCTCGGCGATGTCCGAGTCCAGGTCCAGGAACGTCCAGCCCAGGTCCCGGGCCATCCGCCGGCCGATCCGGCTCTTGCCGGCCGCCATGAAGCCGACGAGGAAGACACGCATGGCGGGAGCCTACTGAGGCCATACCCGAGTTGGAAGGCGGGTCGGGCGAAGAGCGTGGCGTATAGTCCCACTGGAGCAACCCGAGTCCGATGTCCCCGCTAGCGATCCTCGTCCTGGTCCTGATCTGCGGCTTCGTCTGGGGCGGATTCACCATGTTCCTCGTACGGGCGCTCAGGAGCGAGCGGTCCCGCCCCCAGGACGGCTGAGGGCGCTGATCCCGGGCACCCAGCGGGCTCAGGCGAGAGCGCGCAGAAGGCGGCGGCAGGAGACGGCGAGGTTCTTCGGATCGAGAGCGGACACGACGGCTACCACGTCGGCGCCGGCTTCGATGACCCGCGGAGCGCGGGCCGCATCGATGCCGCCGATGCCGATCAGGGGCTTCGACGAGACCTCCCTGGCTGCGGCCACGCCGGCAGGGCCTACGACCGGGTCCGGGCGTTCCTTCGTCGTCGTCCCGAACACCGGGCCGATCGCGACAGCGTCGACCGCCGGGTCGGCCTCGGCCTCGGCGGCCTGCCCGCGGCTGTGGGTCGAGTAGCCGATCGGGCAGTCGGGAGGGAGCGACAGCCGCGCCGCCGCGGGCGGCAGGTCGTCCTGGCCCAGGTGGAGACCTGCGCGGAAACCGCTCGCCGCCAGCGTAGCCGCGATCGCGGTGTTGTCGTTGATCCACAGCAGCGGCGCGTCGCCTTCGCCGTCGGCGGACTGGGCCTCCTCGAATGCGCGTCCAACCGCCTCGGCCAGGCGCCACGCGGCGAGGTCCGGCACGCCCTTGGCGCGGAGCTGGATCCAGCGCCCGCCGCAGTCGAGCAACACGCGAACCGCAGTGGTCACCGTCTGCGGATCGGAGCCGAAGACGCCCGTATCGACGATCGCGTAGAGGCGGTTCGAAGGTGGGCGGAGCGGCCCCCCGGACCGGCCTGCGGCCGGCTGCCGGCCAGAAGGCCGGCGCACCGGCACTTCGCCCGCGTTCGCGGGAACTCGAGCCTCGCTCATTGCTGGTTCAGCCGATCGAGGAACCCGGTGTGGACCTCGGCGTCGGCGAACGCCCGAGACTCCACGATCCTGCGCATGAGCGGCAGCGTGGTACGGATGCCCTCGACCTCGAACTCCCGGAGCGCCCGGGCCATCCGTGAGATGGCCTCGTCGCGGTCCTCGCCGAAGGCGACCACCTTGGCGAGCAGCGAGTCGTAGTGCGGCGGCATCTCGCCCCCTTCGACCCCGTGGCTGTCGACCCGGACGCCCGGGCCCGCGGGCGGCCGGAAGCGGCGCAACGTGCCGGGCGACGGCGCGAAGGTCTCCGGATCCTCGGCGTTGATCCGGCACTCGATCGCGTGGCCCGAGGTCTCGATGCCGTCCGGAAGCCCCAGGGGTTCGCCGGCCGCGGCGACGATCTGGAGCTTGACCAGGTCGACTCCGGTCACCGCCTCGGTGACCGGATGCTCGACCTGGATGCGGGTGTTCATCTCCAGGAAGTAGAAGCGGTCGCCATCCACCAGGAACTCGACCGTTCCCGCGTTCGAGTAGCCGACCTGCCTGGCAAGCCGCAGCGCCGCCTCGGCCAGCGACCCGCGGAGCTCGGAGCCGATCGAGGGCGCTGGCGCTTCCTCCAGCAGCTTCTGGTGCCGGCGCTGAATCGAGCAGTCGCGTTCGCCGAACTGCAACGCGCGGCCGAAGGAATCGCCGAAGACCTGCACTTCGATGTGGCGCGGTCGCTCGACGAGGCGTTCCAGCAGGAGCTCGCCGCTGCCGAAGGCGGCCTGGGCCTCGCTCGCGGCGGCGTCCAGGGCCGCTTCGAGATCGGCCCGGTCGCGAATCTCCCTCATGCCGCGACCGCCGCCGCCCGCCGCCGCCTTCAGCATCAGCGGGTAACCCGTGTCTTCGGCCAGCGCCACCGTCTCCTCGAGCGATGCCGACACCGGGCCGCCCTGCAACACCGGCACCTCGGCCGTGATCGCGGCATCGCGCGCCTTTCTCTTGTCGCCCAGGGTACGGATCGCGGAGGGCGACGGTCCGATCCAGGTCAGGCCGCAACGGCCGACGGCGTCGGCGAAGTCCGCGTTCTCGGCCAGGAAGCCGTACCCCGGATGAACCGCCTCGGCGCCGGTGATGCTCGCCGCGGCGAGCAGGTTCTGCCGGTGCAGGTAGCTCGCCGCCGGCGCCGGCGGACCGACACAGACGGCCGCGTCGGCCAGGCGCACATGCAGCGATTCCCGGTCGACGGTGCTGAAGACCGCGACCGTTTCGATGCCGAGATCGCGGCAGGCGCGAATGACCCGGACCGCGATCTCGCCGCGGTTCGCGACCAGGACCTTCCGGAACGGCCGCGCGGCGCGCGCCGGCAGCGCGGCGTTCAAGTCTGGATCACGAACAGAGGCGCGCCGAACTCGACCGGGTCGCCGTTGTCCGGCACCACGGAAGAAACCGTTCCCGAGACATCGGCCTCGATCTCGTTCATCAGCTTCATCGCCTCGACGATGCACACGACCTGGCCCTTCTCGACCCGGGCGCCGATCTCGACGTAGGGCGGGGAGTCCGGGCTCGGCGCAGCGTAGAACGTCCCCACGATCGGCGACGTCAGCACGTGCCCGTCGAGCGCCGGCTCCTCGGCCGCCGGCACGTCCTCCAGGGCCGGCGAGGGCGCCTCCTCTGTCACCGACGCCGGGGCCGGCGCCGATGCCGCACGCGGCGCCCCCGCGACGCCGCCCCGATCGCCCCCCACCCGCAGGTAGAGACCATCGACCTGGTACTCGACCGAGAGATCCGAGCCGCCCCGGCGCTCCTCGGCCACGAAGCGAATCAGAGCCTGGATTTCCTCATTGCTCAACACGGTCCGGCACCTCCCGGGCGCGGATTGTAGCCCGCGGCGGGAGCACTTTCAGACGCTCCAGCGCTTCGCGGGCCCGCCGGTTGGCCGGGTCGGCCGAGAGCACACGCTGGAAGATGGCGATTGCCTCCCTCCGGTGGCCCTGAGCCAGGTACAACTCGCCGATCGTCACCGTCGGCTGCGGCGAGGTCGGGCGCTCCCCGGCGGCCACGGCCCGGCGGCCTACTGGCCCGTGACCTGGACGAACTTCGTCACCTCGTCGGACCCGAGCGAGTTGGTGGCCCGGAAGGTGACCGCGTAGGTGCCCGGCTCGTCGTAGGTGTGCGTCGGGTTCTGGCGCGTGCTCGTGTTGCCGTCGCCGAAGTTCCACAGCCAGCTCGTCGTGCGGCCGTCCGTCGTGTCCTCGAAGGCGACCAGCAGGTTGCGGGTGTTGAAGGTGAAGTCCGCCCGCGGCAGCCGCTGGATCGCGACGCTGACGTTCGTCGTGACGAGCTGGCCGGCGCCGCTGCCGACGTCCACGCCGACCTCGAAGCTGTCTCCCGACACCGTGTCGAGATCGCCCGAAGTGACGACGAGCCGGTCCGACGCCGTGCCGTCCGCGCCGGTCGAGATCAGGGTCCCGCCCGAGTCGAGCGTGCCGATTTCCGTCCGGAAGTTGACCTCCGCCTTCTCGAGCGGCTGGCCGCGGTCGTCACGCACGATCGCCAGCAGATCCGCTTCGCCGCCGGTTTCGGGCACGCTGTTCGGCGTCACCTGCACGGTCACCGAAGCCGGCGACAGGCCGAGCTGCACGTCGATCGTCGCGGTCTCGGAACCGCCGGTGTTGGCCGACACCGTGGCAACCCCGAACTGGCCGTCCGCCTGGAGCATCGCCAGCGCCTCTCCCCGGTCGTCGACGCCGACACTGGGCGGAATCGAGCCCAGCGTCGTGGTGAGACGGATCAGCGTGCCGCGGCTGACCGGCGTTCCGTTCGGCCTGAGCGCGACGACCCGGATCTCGGCACTCCCGTCCGAGGGAATGCGGTCCGGATTCGCACTGATCGTGATCAGCGTTCCGGACGGGGCCACCGGACTCGTCTTGTCGCACGCCGCGAAGGCCGCCAGCAACAAGCTGGCGGCGAGCACGGTAGCGAGGTTTCGGCGCCGGTTCTCCATCTCTCGAATCAGTATACGAACGCTGCCGGAAGAGCGTCTAGGAACCGGCTACTCGCCAGCGCCCTGCGAGCCGAACACGCGGACCAGCCTAGTCACTTCGTCGGTTCCCACCGAGTTCCCGACCCGCAGCGTGACCGCGTAGTGGCCGGGCTCAGCAAAGGTGTGGGCCGGGCTCTGGCGCGTGCTCGTCGTGCCGTCGCCGAAATCCCAGGACCAGCTCGTGACGAACCCCTCGGACTCATCGTCGAACGCAACGATCAGGTCACCCGGGCCAACCGTGAACCACGCCTCGGGCCGGCGCTGAATCCCGACGCCGACGTTCGAGGTGACCAGGTGGCTGCCGCCTGAGCCGACGGCTACCGCGATCCGAAAGCTGTTCTCCTCCACCGTGGCCAGCTCCGAAGCGGTCAGGACGAGCCGGTCGATGGCCCCCCCGCCGGTTCCGGCGACCACCAACCGGCCACCCGACTCCAGAGTGCCCGTTTCCGTCAGGAAGTTCACCTTCGCGTTCTCGAGTGGCCGCCCCCAATCGTCCCGCACGATCGCAAGCAGCTCGACCTCTCCACCGCTCTCCGGCACGCTGCTCGGCGTGACCTGGAGAGTCACCGATCCGGCCGCAGCTTCCGCACCCTGGGCAAGAGCCGGCGCCGCGACAACGCAAGGCAGCACCGCGCCCACAATCGCCACCAGAACGAGGTGTATTCGACGAGTTCCAATCATTCCAGTTCCCTCCTTGATCTCGTTTCCCACCGTCAAGGATCTCTACGGAGCCCCGGCGACCCGCGTCTACGTCGGCCGCTGGGACCCCTCCCCGGACCTCTCCAGGCGGCCGCGTCCTAGCCCGCATTTTTCACCGCGTGATCCGGTTCGGCGTTGTCGGGGTAGTTGCGGAGCTGTATTGGAGCCGAGTGGATCGGTCCGTCGGGTTTGGCGGATCCGTCGGTTCGGATCGGCGTTTCTGGGGGTCTATGGCCGT
>JAJDUI010000024.1 GCA_022826745.1 Thermoanaerobaculia bacterium
AGCCAAACTCGAGCTGCGACGAAGTACACTCTGTCTTCACGGGTCTCTCTCCTGTGGATCTCCCAAGTACTTGTGAATACTTGGATTATCCGCCGGAAGAGACCCGATCTCAAATCCCCGGTGAGATATCCGGGCTAGCGGTCGGCCAGCGGCAGGTAGTCGCGGGCCTGGGCGCCGGTGTAGATCTGCCGGGGCCGGTTGATCCGGTTGTCCGGGTCGACGCTCATCTCTTTCCAGTGGGCCAGCCAGCCGGGCAGCCGGCCGAGAGCGAACATGACGGTGAACATGTTCGTCGGCAGTCCCATCGCCCGGTAGATGATGCCGCTGTAGAAGTCGACGTTAGGGTAGAGCTTGCGGTCGACGAAGTACTCGTCGCGGAGAGCGACCTCCTCCAGGCTCTTGGCGATCGCCAGGAGCGGATCGTTCACCCCGAGCTGTTCCAGGACCTGGTCCGCCGCGCCCTTGAGGATGCTGGCCCGCGGGTCGAAGTTCTTGTAGACACGGTGCCCGAAGCCCATCAGGCGGAAGGGGTCGTCCCTGTCCTTGGCGCGGTCGACGAAGTCGCTGAAGTCGTCTCCGCTGTCGCGGATCGCCTCCAGCATCTCGATCACCTGCTGGTTCGCGCCGCCGTGAAGCGGCCCCGACAGGGCGTCGATGCCGGCCGAGATGGCGGCGAACAGGCTGGCGCCGGAACTCCCGACCATGCGGACCGTCGAGGTGGAGCAGTTCTGCTCGTGGTCGGCGTGCAGGATGAGCAGCATGTTCAGGGCCCGGGCCAGGACCGGCGGCGGCTCGTAGTCCTCGCACGGGACGGAGAACATCATGTTCAGGAAGTTCTCCGCGTAGCCGAGGTCGTTCTGCGGGTAGACGAAGGGCTGGCCGATCGATTTCTTGTAGGAGAACGAGGCGATGGTCGGCAGCTTGGCGATCAGACGGACGACGTGCAGGTCGACGTCCTCGTCCTCGGAGTAGAAGGTGGCGAGCGACGAGATCATCGAGGACAGGATCGCCATCGGATGGGCCGTCGGCGGGTACGCCTCGAAGAACTTCTTCATGTCCTCGTGGATGAGCGTGTGCCGCCGCAGCCTGGCGCGGAAGTCCTCCAGCTCGTCTTCGTTGGGCAGCTCGCCGTAAATCAGCAGGTAGCAGACCTCGACGAAGGACGCCTCCTCCGCGAGCTGCTCGATGGGGTAGCCACGATAGCGCAGGATTCCCTGCTCGCCGTCGATGAAGGTGATCGCACTGCGGCAGGAACCGGTATTGCCGTAGCCAGGATCCAGTGTGATCGCGCCGGTCAGGCTCCGGAGCGCGTGGCTCTGGATGGCCACTTCGCCCTCGGAGCCGACGATTACGGGGAATTCGTACTCCTGATCGTCCAGATTCAGCCTGGCTACACCCATATCTTCTGTTTCACCTTCGTCTGTTCTGCCCATGACGGCCGTGTTGCGGTGGCGTATTCGGCGCGGAGTGTAGCAGTCCGAGAGGCAGCCCCGGTGGCTGCCGGGCCGCCGGAGCAGGTCAGGTCAGAAGCGGAAACGAAGGTCGACGACGACCTGCAGGCCGCCGGCGTCGACCGTCACGGAACCGTTATCGCCGCCGTTCGGCGTGTCCAGGTCGATGGAGGCTGTGCTCCAGCGGACCAGGCCGCCCACTCCGGCCCGGTCGTTCCAATAGCGGGCGACGTCGATGCCGGCGTGATAGCCGATGGCCCTGCCGGATTCCCGCCGCTTCCGGACGCCGGTGTAAGCCGCTTCGTCGAAGGGGTAGCTCTGGCTGAAGTTGACGGCGGACACCAGGTCGTGGTCGAGGTCGATCCGGGACGGACCGGCGAACAGGGCGACCTGAACCCCGTCCTTGTCGCGAAGCAGCCACCTGAGGGAGAGGTGCAGCGCCGTCTCGTCGCGGGACAGGTTCCGGCCCTTGCCTTCGACGGTTCTCGGCTGCTCGAACAGGAAGGGATGCGGCAGGCGGCCGGTAATGTTCGCGGCGTCGTCGAGCGACGCCTCGGAGAAGGTCAGCCCCAGCCCCCACCGGTTGCGCAACCGCAAGCCGATGGACAGCTCGTAGAGCGACGCGTCGCCGCCGTCCCAGTTCGCGTCGAACTCGCCCGGTTCGGAACCGAACAGGTCGTGGTCAAACGTGAGGCTGCCGGAGGGCGCGTCGGCGGTGGAGAGCAGGCCGAGGCCGACACCGATGGTCCAGCGGGCCGGTTTCGCTGCCTCCTCTGCTTCGGCGGCGTGGGACTGGGCCAGGACCTGTGCCGCCGTCCAGGCGAGCAGCAGACAGCTGGATACAAGGACTTTCTGCATTCTCATCGGCTCAGATCCCTACCGCGGTCAGCGCCTGGTCGATGGCGGCGTGGGTGGCGCTTTCGGCGCCGTGCAGATCCCTTGCCGCTTGCCGGATGAGCAATCCCATCGAGACAAAGCCGGTGCGCGCCGGCGCCAGGTCGACCATCGCCCTGAAGAAGGCCTGCTCGACCAGGTTCCGGTTCGCATGGCCTGCGCCCTCGACCGTTTGGCCGTTTCTATGTTGTCCTCCCTCGACCGCCAGGTAGAAGGCGTGGCTCAGGATCGTCGAGTTCCAGTGAACTCCGCTGTAGTCATCGGCGGATGCACGGAAGTACCGGTTGCCGGCCCTCCCGAGCCCCGTGAAGCGGACTAGATTCTCGCCGACGAGCGCGGCAACGAACCGGAACTCCTGGCCTACGGCGTCCGGGTAAGTGAAGCCGCCGCCCAACGAGACCGTCCGGGGGGCGTCCATCCTCCGGATGGTTCTACCGGTGTCTTCGCCGATCGCGTAGTCCGCCCGCAACAGTCCGTCCCCGGGCGGATGGAACTCGTGCTCCACCGCCGTGCCGAGAATGTCCGAATACGCTTCGTTGATCGCGCCGCCATGGTCGAGGAAGAGGGCGAAGCGGCCGTGCCGCGAGCGCGTCGGCTCGCCGTCCTCGTCCAGGCAGAGGAGCGGCGCCCTCTCCGGTTCCCCCTCCTCGTCGAAGCTCTCGAACTCGTAGATGTCCCCGCAGCGGTAGACCTCGTCCGCTACACTGAAGCTCGACGGCCCGAGGACGTAGCCCAGCGTGTCCTGGAAAGGCTGTCCCGTGCGGGCCACGAGGGAGGAGTACGTGACGCCGTGCATCACTTCGTGAGCGGCGATATCCAGCGTTGCGACAGGCGTGCCCTCGTACTCGCCGAACATCACGGCGCCGGTCCCCTGCGGACCGAATGGCGCCCCGATGAATAGGGCGTTGTTCAAGGAGTCGCCGATGTTCGTGATGGCGAACAGGCGTCCGTTCTGGCCGTCATAGCCGTGCCGGTCCTGCCGCTTGTGGAGGTAGTCGTAGGTCAGGCCCAGGTTCGCATGGGTGGCGACGACGACGTTCTTCTCCCAGTCGTTGTCGTCGTCCGTCGCAACGAGATCCTCCCAGCCGGGGTTGGGGATGAGCAGGAGGAAGGCGTTCAGGGGGCTGGCGTCGGCATCGAGGGTGATCGTCTCGCCCGGGCGGAGGCGGTCGCGGGTTTCGTAGTCCTGGCCGGTATGCCACGTGCTCAGCTTCTGCGGTTCCCCGGTGACGCCGGGACCCATGCCGACCGTGGCCTCGTGGTAGCGGTGGTCGAAGTGTCCCGCGGGCTCGCCGGTGTGAGCGTCGATGAAGTGCGTCCGGTAGTCCCCCATGACGGCGCTCCAGGCGAGAACGGGCCGGCCTATGGGGGTGGGGTAGATGACCAGGGTCGGTGGTTCGGACGTTGCCGGAGCGGCGCTGGCGACCTGCTCCAGGCGTTCCAGAGCTTCGTCAGGGCCGAGAGTCGGGGTGGTGTCGATGTCGATGCCGCGCGACAGGGCGCCGAAGACGGACACCGTCGCCCCGTTCTGGCGCTGTCTGGCGAAGCCGCCGCCATGAACCGGGACGCCGCGGTGAACCTGTCCGAAGTGGTCGTGCACCCTGCCCGGCAGGGCCCGGTCGGGGCGGCTGCCGGTCAGTTCCAGCTCGCCCGCCAGGGTGAGCTGCAGGATCAGCGCGTCGACCCGCGGCAGCTCCGTGGCGTCGCCCGGTGCCGACGTGACGGCGAAGGTCTGTGCTCGCGTTGCCTGCTCCCACTGCGCGTTGAGAGCGCCGCTCAGCAGGACCGCCGCGACGAACGGGCCCGCCAAGGCCCGGATTCTCCATCTCACCGTTGCTTCCCTCCTCTTTCCTGGAACGGTTGGCCGAAGGGCCAGGATGACCAATCGGGATACAGAACGTCGGGGCCGCGCGGGATAATCCCGCCGGCGTCCGGGATGTCCGTGCGGCGGCGCCGGAGACTACACGCCCCGCTCCTTGGCGTCCCAGAGCGTCTTGTGAAGCTGCAGCGACACGCGGGCCGGAAGCCGGTCCTCAAGCACCCACGCGGCGAGTTCGGCGGGTTCAAGGGCGTCCCATACGGGCGACAGATGGACGGTGCAGCGTCGGTCGATCCGGTGCTGGCGGATTCTGGCGCGCGCCCAGTCGTAGTCGCCGCGGTCGGCGAGGACGAACTTCACCTCGTCGGTCGAGCGGAGTCCGTCGATGTTCGGCCAGTGGTTGTTCGCCGCCTCGCCGCTTCCGGGGCACTTCAGGTCGACGATTCGCCTGACGCGCGGGTCGACGCCGGAGATGTCGAGGCCGCCGCCGGTCTCGAGCAGGACTTCGAGACCGCGGTCGCACAACCCGCCCATCAGGGTGTGGACCCCGGGCTGGAGCAGGGGTTCGCCGCCGGTGACCTCGACCAGCGGGCAGTCGAACGCCAGAACTTCGGCCACGATGTCCGCAACGCGCATCCACCGGCCCTCGTGGAAGCTGTACTCCGTATCGCACCAGGTGCAGCGCATCTGGCAGCCGGTCAGCCGCACGAGCACGCAGGGGCGCCCCGCGAAGGTCGACTCCCCCTGGATGGAGTAGAAGATCTCGTTGACCTTCAGGCGTTCGGCGGTGGGCAGCGCGGCGATGCCCAGGGAACGCGGGCCTGCCGCCCGCGTCGGAGATGCCCGGCCCGACCGATCAGGCGTCGTCGTCAAGGAGCTGCCGCAAGACGTACTGGAGGATGCCCGCGTGGCGGTAGTACTCCGCCTCCTGGGGCGTGTCCAAACGGACGCGCGCCACAAAGGCGATCTCGCCGCTCTCCCCCGTGGCTTTCACGCGCACGGTCAGGCCGGGTTCGAAGTCCCTGGCGAGCCCGTCGGCAAGGCCGAGAATGGCGTACTCCTCGCGGCCCGTCAGCCCGAGTTCCGAGGCCCCCTCGCCGTCCAGGAACTCGAGCGGAGCGATGCCCATGCCCACCAGGTTGCTGCGGTGGATGCGTTCGTAACTCTTCGCGATGACCGCCTGCACGCCAAGCAACCGGGGACCCTTGGCTGCCCAGTCGCGCGACGACCCGGTGCCGTACTCCTTGCCGGCCAGGACGATCTGGGGCACGCCGCGTTCGCGGTAGGCCATCGCCGCGTCGAAGATCGACATCTGTCGGCCTTCCGGCAGAAGCTCCGTTACGCCGCCTTCCGTCCCCGGCGCGAGCTCGTTGCGCAGGCGGACGTTGGCGAACGTGCCCCGCATCATGACCTCGTGGTTGCCGCGGCGGGTGCCGTAGGCGTTGAACCGGGCCTCTTCCACGCCCAGGTTGCGCAGGTAGGAGGCGGCCGGGCTGTCCAGGCTGATCGGACCGGCGGGCGAGATGTGGTCCGTCGTCACGGTGTCGCCCAACATGGCGAGCACGCGGGCGCCCGTGATGTCGCGGACGGGTTCGGGCTGGCGCGGCATGTCGGCGAAGAAGGGCGGCTGCTTGACGTAGGTGGAGTCCTCCTGCCAGGCGAACGTCTGGCCGGCGGGCACGTCGAGCGCCTGCCAGTCCTCGCTGCCGGCAAAGACGTCGGAGTACTGGCGCTGGAACATCTCCGGCCGCAGCGAACTCTGAAGCGCCGCCTGGATGTCGTTCTGGGCGGGCCAGATGTCGCGCAGGTAGACTGGCCCGGCGGAGCCTTCGGCCAGCGGTTCGCTGTAGAGGTCGATGTCGATGCGGCCCGCCAGCGCGTAGGCCACCACCAGCGGCGGCGAGGCGAGGTAGTTCGCCCGTATCTCGCTTGAGATGCGGCCCTCGAAGTTGCGGTTGCCGGAGAGTACGGAGACGGTGACCAACTCGCCTTCCGCAATGGCCGCCGAAGTCGCCGCGGGCAGCGGGCCGCTGTTACCGATGCAGGTCGTGCAGCCGTAGCCCACCGTGTGGAAGCCGAGCTCTTCCAGGTAGGCGGTCAGGCCAGCCTCGCCCAGGTAGTCCGTGACGACCTTGGATCCGGGGGCCAGGCTTGTCTTTACCCACGGCCGTGCCCGGAGCCCCGCCTCGACGGCGTTCTTCGCCAGCAGGCCGGCCGCCAGCATGACGGAGGGGTTCGACGTGTTCGTGCAGCTTGTGATGGCGGCGATGACGACGGAGCCGTCCGTAATGGGGGCTCGCCCCTCGCCGCTGCCGTCCTCCCCGTCGGTCTCGTCGGCCTCAGCGGTCGCCGGGGTCCCGCTGGCGCCGCCGTTCGAGTTCAGCACGGGCAGGCTGCCGCCGCGGGGCGACAGTTCCGGCAACTGGCCGAGGAAGGAGTCCTTCACTCCGGACAGCGGCACTCGGTCCTGGGGTCGCCGCGGACCGGCGAGCGACGGCTCCACCGTCCCGAGGTCCAGGTCCAGCGTGTCGCTGTACTCGGCCTCCGGCGTGTCCGGCCCGTGGAACAGGCCCTGCTCGCGGCAGTAGGCCTCGACGAGTTCGACCTGGTCCTCGCTGCGGCCGGTGAACCGCAGGTAGTCCACGGCGGCCTGATCGATGGGGAAGATGCCGCAGGTGGCCCCGTACTCGGGCGCCATGTTCGCGATCGTGGCCCTGTCGGCCAGACGCAGTTCGGCAAGGCCCGGCCCGAAGAACTCGACGAACTTGCCGACCACGCCGTGATTGCGCAGGACCTCCGTGACTCGCAGCACGAGGTCCGTGGCGGTGGTCCCTTCGGGCAGGCTGCCGGCGAGGCGGAAGCCCACGACCTGCGGGACGAGCATGGCGATGGGCTGACCGAGCATGGCCGCCTCCGCCTCGATGCCGCCCACGCCCCAGCCGAGGACGCCGAGGCCGTTGATCATCGTCGTGTGGGAGTCGGTGCCCACCAGGGTGTCGGGATAGGCGAAGGGCGGGTCGCCGGCGCCGTTCGCGGACGTCATCACGCCGCGGGCGAGGTACTCCAGGTTGACCTGGTGAACGATGCCGGTCGCCGGCGGCACGACGCGGAAGTTCTCGAAGGCGGTCTGCCCCCAGCGCAGGAACAGGTAGCGCTCCTCGTTGCGCTCGAACTCCCGTTCGGCGTTGATCAAGAGCGCGGCGGCGGAGCCGTACTCGTCGACCTGGACGGAGTGATCGATCACCAGTTCCGCCGGTTGCAGCGGGTTGATCCGGGCGGCATCGCTGCCCATGGCCGCCATCGCGTCGCGCATCGCGGCCAGGTCGGCCACCGCGGGGACGCCGGTGAAGTCCTGAAGCAGCACCCGTCCGGGCATGAAGGCGATCTCGACGTTCGGCTCGGCCCGGGGTTCCCAGCGGGCCACGGCCTCGATGTCGGCGGCCGGCACGACGTGGCTGTCCTCCCGGCGGAGCAGGTTCTCGAGCAGGATCTTGAGAGCGTACGGCAGGCGCTCCACCGGCAGGCCGGCGGCGCTCAGAGTCGGCAGGTGAGCGATCCGGAAGGATCGGCCGGCGGCGTTCATCGTCCTTATCGCGCCGAAACTGTTCGTCATGTCAGGTCTCTCGGTGATCGCCGGCCTGGGCAGCCGGGCGTTTGAAGTTCAGGTGCGGCCTCGGCCGGAGATTACCCAAAGCCGTCCCGCCGCCCGCATGGCCGCGTGTAGAGTCGCGCCCATGGCCGGGTTGGACGACTTCGAGACGCCGACGCTGCTGGTCGCCATGCCCCAGGTTCTCGATCCCTTCTTCTTTCGGGCGGTCGTGCTGCTCGCGGCTCACGAGGACGGCGGCAAGGGGGGCAGCTTGGGCTTTGTCGTCAACCGGCCGAGCCAGCTCAAGGTCGACGAGGTCCTGCGTGAACTCGACATCGAGTGGTCCGGTGACTCGGAAGTCGTGGCCTTCGTCGGTGGTCCGGTGCAGCCCGAGGTCGGGACGGTGCTGCTGTCTCTCGACGGTCTGAGCGGCCCGGATCGGGACGGCATCACGGAGATCGCTCCGGGCGTCGGAGCGACGCAGAACATCCTCGCGCTGCGCACGCTCGCCCGCAGCGCACCGGACCGGATGCGGCTGCTCCTGGGCCACGCGGGCTGGGCGCCGGGCCAGTTGATGCAGGAAGTCAGCCGCAGCGACTGGCTGACGGCGCCGATCGAGGAATCGATCGTGTTTTCCGGCGACCCGGTGGATGCCTGGTCTGGCGCGCTCGCCTCGCTGGGGATCGATCCGGCGTCCCTGCCGAGCTGGACCGCAGGCGACGGCGACTCGAACTGACGGGCGGTACCCGGAGGGTCACGTTCGCGCCGAACCCGGACGCAGCCTTCCCGGATAGCGATGAGAACCGAATGTGCGTTTCGGCTCGGCGGCGCCAAGCGCGTCGAGGCCTGTCGGACGGTGGCCACGATGGGATCTCGATGGGTTCTCTCGGAGGATCGCGCGGTGAACCAAGGGCGCTATGCTCCCGGTTGAAGTCCTGATTCGTGGAGAACGAGACGATGAGCAGGAGACGTAACAGTCTGATAGTGATGGGTTTAGCTCTCGTGTTGGGCCATGGCATGGTCTCGGCCGGCTTGGCGCAGGAGGCGGCCGATCGGAGGCACCCGGAGGTTCTTGGCGAGTCGGGTTCGTGGGGACACATGTGGACGTCCGCGTCTTCGGCGTCCGACGAGAGTGGCTCGGTTTCCGCGAGGATCCCGGCGCCACTCAGGGAGCAGCTCCTGGCCCAGTCGGCTGACTTCAGATTGCGGTTCGGCAGTGCGGCCGCTCATGGCCTCGGTGACGGCGAGATCCCGCCCCGACGTTTCTGTTCACCCGCAGCCGGCGGGTTCGTTGGTGACCAGCCCCCACCCGAGTACTCGTCCTTCGACCTGCATTTGCTGCTCTCGGAGGTGGCCGTAACGGCCGAAGTCGCTGAGGTCGTCCCAGGTTTCTACTACAACGGCGCGCCGGCAGCTCTGCTCTCGCTGAGAAACGTCCAACCCCTGCACGCCGACGCACCGCTGCCCGAGTACGCGCTGGTTCCCCTGGGGCAGCTGGTGATTCGTGATCGCGTCATCTGCGGCTCCTGGATGCGAGAACGTTCGGCCGACTTGGGGCTGGTCTGAACCCGGCGGCAGCCTGCCCGGGTTTGGACGTCAACCGATGAGTCGAGCGGGAGTGTGGTTCGCGGGGGCACGAAGGACGACTCCTGGAGCGGTTCGCTGGAGGGCGGCGTTCACGCGGTGACCGTCTATCCGTTCGGCGGCGTCCGGAGGCAGTCCGCCTTGTCGTTACGGCGCGTCGGGTAAACGTTCGCCGAGCGCAGTTCGGCCATCGTTCAGGGTCCCGACCGGACCGACGCATCAATCGCTCGAGGCGCCGGTTGCGATGGGCTCTCTTTTTGGGGGCGTGCCGGAACCAGGGGGCGCTAAGCTCCGGGTTCAGGCTTGAACTGCGGAGAAAGAGACGATGGACGGAAGACGTAACGGTCTGGTGGCGATGGGGTTAGCTCTTGTATTGGGCATGGTCTCGGCTGGCTTTACGCAGGAGACGACCGAGCCAGCGAGAACCAGACACCCCGAAGTCCTCGACGTGAGGAACTGGAAGTCCGCTGCCTACCTCCTGGATTCCGAGGGCAGGGTCAAGGATCCCGACGAGTTTGCGAGGGTTCGCGAATACCTGAACAACCAGTCCGCGCGGTTCATCGGGAAGTTCGGCCCGGCCAGCGGGCACGGACTCCGGGAAGGCCAAGTGCCGCCGAGGAGCTTCTGCGTTCCGGGTGGTATCGATCTCGGCTACGGTGCGTTCTATGCGCCCGCTACTCACAACGGCATGTTCGACGCTGCGGTTCTTCTCGCGGAAGTTGCCGTGGAAGCAACGATCAGCGAGATTGTCCCGGGCTTCTCCCACGCTTGGCCTCACAACCTGTTGGCCTTGTCCGGCGTGGTGCCGCTGCATGACAAGTCTTCGTCGCCAGACTACGTTCTGGTCCCTGTGTACAGCATCGTCACGCACGACCGGGTCTTCTGCGGCGGCGAGGCGGAGAGGGCCTTCGTTGCCGGCGTCGACTACAAGGTTGGCACCCGGCTGGTGATCGTTGGTTCGTGGCATGGAGGTGTGGTTCCCATGGGGGTGGGCGCGGGAAACGCGGGTCTCCTCGCTGAGGTGCGGGAGGAGGGTGTGCTGGACTGGCTCTTCGGCCTAAGCGTCGACGACCTGCCCCACACCTTGGTCGACACGGCGCGGCGCGTGGAGGAATTGGCTTCTGGCGGGTTGCTGGCGACGACGACAGGAGTGCGGCGGGAACACGAGTTGTTCGGCGAAGGTCGGATGGAGGTTGGCGACATGGTCAGGTCCGCGTACAGGAGCGGCTGTCGCCTGGTCGGCGCCGAGTCTTCGGCCCGACCGGAAGACGGCTGGCGCTACACGCGCCTCTGCGCCGCAGGGACTCCCGAGGAGGCCGCCCGCAAGCTCGACAGACCGGTTGCCGAGCTCTGCATCGATGCCAGTACGACCCGGAGCATTTCGACGGGCGGCGAGTGGGGAGCGGCGGAGCCATGCGCCGTCGAGCAATAGGCCGGCGGCTCACTTTCGCAGGAGCGCTCTTGGCGTTCGGTCTCGTGCCCGGGACGGCCTCCGGCCAGGAAGAATGCTCGACCACATCCTACGCGGGTCCGCCGCTTCCCAAGGCGTTCGCAGACGATCCGTCACGGGTCTGGTCGAAGCTGCCGGATGCGATCTTCTTCAACCTGACCGGATCCGCCGACCGCGCGGGAGCGAAAGCGACGACGAAGCTTCGTGAGAATGTCGAGAAGGGTCTCAAGATGTGGACCGACCGGTGCACCGACGTTCCCGCGGCCGCCGGAGTCGTGACGGTAGCGCCCGAGGGAGCGGAAGTCTGGACGGTCGTTCGCGGCACCTACGAACAGATCCTCTCGGAAGACGACGCGACGGTTCGCAAGGCCGGTGGCGCGTGCGGTTTCGCGGACAAGGACGAGAGAGTCCTCCACGTCTACGTCGGGTTGTCGCAGTGTCGCGGCATCATGAAGCAGGTCATCGGCCACGAGATTGGGCATTCCTTCCGTATCGGTCACGCGTCGAGCGAGTGCTCGGGCTCCCTGATGCGAACGGGCCTGAACAACGAAGCCATGCGCGCGATTCGACAGGGCGCGACGTCGGACTGCGAAGCTCTCGACCGGGAAGAGCTTCGCCGGGACTGCGCGGAGAATCCCAACGGCGAAGGGTGCGGAGGCGGCGGTCCGGATCCGGACGGCCCGAATCCCGGCCCCGGCGACGATTCCCTCGGAGGCCCGAACTGCGACCTGAACCCGAACGACTCGAGGTGTCCGGCGAACTGCGCGATCAATCCGAGCCACCCGGATTGCGACAGTTGCATCCTGAATCCGAACCAGCCGAAGTGCGAGAACGTGACGACGTCGGGGTGCGTCTGGTGGCCGGTTGCCGGTCTGGGCTGGGTCTGCATACCGATGGCGCCGCCGCCGGGCGGCGTTCCCGGCGACCGGTCGGGTACGGTGACCCAGACGAGCGTGTCGGGCTCCATCGACTACCGGATTCACCTGGACTCCCGCGCCATGGTGTCGGCGTCCCTGACCGGGATGAGCAAGGACTTCAACTGCCGGCTCGCGGCGGGCGAGCCGCTCGGCGGCACTCCGCCTCCCGCGGCCGTGTCGGGGAGCGAGAGTTCGGAGAACTGCACGAACAGGAGCGGCACGACAAGCGACACATGGAGCGGTCTGCTGCCGGCCGGCGCGCACAAGCTGACGGTTTACCCGAGCGGGGGCGTGACCGGCGACTACACGTTGTCGGTCAGGTGGAGCCCCGTCCGGGGCCTGCCGTTCACGGTTTCGGAGACGGCGGTCGGCGGCGACCGCGTCTTCCGTTTCGCTCTGAAGTCGAAGAGCAAGGTGAAGTTGTCCCTGACCGGCATGGACCGCGACATGGACTGCCGGGTGAACACCGCGCGGTGCAGCAACCGTGGCGGTACGGAGGACGATTCGTGGAACGGCACGCTGGAAGCCGGCGTTCACGCGGTGACCGTTTATCCGTACGGTGGCGGCACGGGGGCCTACAAGTTGAGTGTCGAAGCGGAAGGCGCCTTGACGCCTCCGCCCGCGGCGCCGGTGCTTTCGGGCGAGGTCTCGGGCCGGAAGCAGACTCTGAACTGGACGGCGCCGACGACCGGGAGTCCGCTGACGCGCTACCAGCTCCAGCTTCGAGAGAGCCAGGACTGGTACTTCACGAGTTCGGGTTCGCCTTCGCCGTCGTCGAGCATCGACCCGAAGGTGACGTCATGGAGCGTGACGACCCGTGCCGGGATGGTCCTTCGTTACCGTGTCCGGGCGACGAACGCCGGCGGCGACGGGGCGTGGTCGAACGTTGTGGAACTCACGTCGGCGTCGGCGGCGCGGGCGTTGCCGTTCACGGTGTCCGAGACGAACGTGTCGGGCGAGCAGGCTTACGCCTTCGTCCTCTCGTCCGGGACGAAGGTGGAGGTGTCCGTGACGGGGATGAACCGCGACATGGACTGCCGAGTCGGTTCGAGCGATTGTACGAACCGCGGCGGCACCCAGGACGATTCGTGGAGCGGCACGCTTGCCGCCGGTACGCATACCGTGACGGTGTATCCGTACGGCGGCGGTTCGGGCAGCTACACGCTGAAGGCAGCGGCCGCGGGTGGAACCACGACATCGCCGCCCCCTCCTCCGCCGCCCGCGGAACCGCCAGCGGCGCCGCGACTGACTGGCGCGGTCGCTGGCCGGACGCAGACGTTGAGTTGGCAGCCGCCGTCAAGCGCCTCGGCGATCACGCGCTATCAGTTGGAGACCAGGGCGTCGGCGGCTTACTCGTGGCGCTTCACGACGGCGGGCAGCCCTTCGCCGTCGTCGAGCATCGGCGCGAGCGCGCGGTCCTGGAGCGTGACGACCGCGGCGGGCGTGGTCCGTCAGTACCGGTTGCGCGCCACGAGTTCGCATGGCGACGGGGCATGGTCGAACGTCGTCACGTTGACGACGCCGGCCGCGCCTCCACCGCCCCCGCCCGTTACACCGCTGTCGGTTCCGGCGATTCCTAACTTCCGGCTGCCATCGGCCGGCGTGGTGAACACGGTGTTTCCGGCGGCGTCCGGAGGCACGCCGCCTTACCGTTACGGGTTGTCGGGGCTGCCGCCGGGGGTCACGTTCTTCCCGTCGACCAGGAGAGCGAGCGGAACGCTGCCGACCGTGGCGAGCGACACGACGTACCGGGTCACCTACACCGCGACCGACAGCGCCGGCGGCTCGGACTCGGTGACCTTCACGGCGACCGTCGTTCCTCCCTGATGGCGAGTACTGGACAACGGCCAACAAACCTCGAGGACGTCGTCTCCCGGTTCGATGTCTGAAGCTGGTCGGGGAACCTACGACGTGCCGGTGGACCCGAAGCCGCCATCGTTGCGGTCGCCCTCCGTCGGCTGCCGGCCGAGGGCGTCGTCCTCCCGGAACGTGACTTCGGGAACGGCGGCCACCACCATCTGCGCCAGCCGCTCGCCGCGTTCGACATCGACGGGCTCATGGCCCAGGTTGACCAGCAGCAGCTTGACTTCGCCCCGATAGTCGCTGTCGATCGTGCCGGGGGCGTTCATGACCGTCAGGCCCTGGCGGAACGCGAGTCCGCTACGGGGCCGGATCTGGGCCTCGTAGCCAGGCGGCAGGCCGAGGATGAGACCGGTCGGGATCAAGGTGCGCTCGCCGGGAGCGATCCGGACCGGCCCGGAGGTGGCGGCGCGCAGGTCGTAGCCGGCGCTGCCGGTCGAGGCCCGCTCCGGCAGGCCGGCGGCGTGGGGCAGCCGCCGGATCCTGACGGCGACGGCGGATTCCCGGCTCAACGGGCCTCTCTGCCGGGCGCCGTGCCGTCCTGGACCTTGGGACCGTCGAGCACTCCGGGCGGGAACGGCTTGCCGATCCACTCGCTGGTCAGCCGCGGCGGCGGCCGTCCGTCGCCGGCGTTGCCGGGCCTGAGCTGGATCAGTTCGCTGGTGAAGTACCACTCTCCGACATCCTGCTGGCCGTTGAAGGTGCGCTTCGAGGGACCGGGCGTGGCGCTGTAGACCCCCAGGATCGGCCCGACGACGGGGCCTTCGCCTTCGTCCTCGTTCGGCGGCGGCACGGCCGTCATGGAACCTCCGCCGGCGGCCGCGACGGCCGCGGCGTTGGTCGCCGGCTGCGCGCCGCCGGTCTGGTTGCCGCGCTGGCCGGCGTTGTTTGGCCCTCCCTGCATGAGCAGACCCCAGCGACCGTCCTCGGCCATCGGGTTGGGCCACAGTTGGCGAATCGTACGGGGCTCTACTTCGACGAGCTCCTCGAGCGCGGTCGGCAGGCGTCCCTGGCGCACCCGAAAGATGCGGATCGCCTCGGCGTACTGCAGGCCGCGGAAGATGAGTTCCGCTTCCTTCTGGCGCTGCGCCCAACTGCTCCAGTAGGGCAGCGCGGCCGCGACCGCGATGTTCATTACCGTGATCAGGATGGCCAGGGCCACCATGTTGTAGCCGGCCTCGGAGTGGCTGGCCTGCCTCGGCCCGGGGCGGATCCCGCGGTCACCAGTCGGCATAGGCATCCCCGTTCAGCGAGCTGTCCTCCGCACCGGAGTGGACGTCCTCGATTCCCGGATCCCCGAACGGCGAGAGGTCGGTCTCGGCCCAGGGGTCTTCGTCGGCCGAGGAAGGGAACTCGGCCAACACCTCGACCCAGGTCTCGGTGCTGCGGGTGATCGGGTCGGGTGGTATCGCCCGCAGGTACTCCTGCTCGACGAGCGCCTGGAGGCTCGGCGGGTAGTGGCCCTTGTCGGCGTAGTGCTGCTCGATCGCGTCGCGCATGACGCGGAGGTTCTGCTTGAGGGCCGCCTCCTGGGCCCGCCGGGGCGCGTTCTTGAGCAGCGGCACGGCGACCGCGGCCAGGATGCCGATGATCGCCATGACGATGATGAGTTCCAGCAGCGACATGCCACGCTGGGATTCCGGGCGCTGGATTCGGACGCGTTCGTTCATTTCACCACTCCCGGTAAGCGACCCGGTTCAGACCGAGCCCATCGCTCAGGGAATAGACGTCGTAGACGTTCTCGCCTCCCCAGGCACGGTCGTCCGGGTTGTCCTGGTAACTCAGGAGCCCCCACTCCGCCTCGCCGGTCATCGGGTCGACGGGGATGCGGCGGAGGAAACGGATCTCGCCCTCCACCTGCCCGATGAGCTGGATCGGCTCCACCAGGTTCTCGAGTTCACTCGGATAGCCGTCGGTGCCGATCTCGATCGGGATGAGGCCCACGTCGCTATAGCGTTTGTGCTCGTCGATCGCGTTGCGCATCTGGCGGAGGTGGGAGCGCAGTTCCGCCTCCTTGATCCGCTTGTTCGTGAAAGTCGCGGTCGGCAGGGCGACGGCGGCGAGGACCAGCATCACGGCGCAGACCGTGACGAGCTCGACCAGCGTGTAGCCAGCGCGCCGCCGCCCGGCCGTCCTCATGCGACCCTCTCCGGCCGTCCGGGATCCGGCTCCTCGCCGTCCCGGATCTCGATCTCGAGCGGCTGTACGTCGGGCGAGGCCAGCTCCTCGAGAGCCGGGCCCCTGGGGTTGGCCCGTTCGACGGCGATCGTTGCCGTGCCGGGACCCTTGGCCCGGACCTCGAGCGCCAGCAGACGTCCCCTGCCGGCCACGCCCGGTCGCTCGCCCAGCCGGCTCAGGCCCACGACGACCGTGCCCGGGTTCGAGTCGTCGGTCATCAGCGAGACCTCCTCTTCGCCGCCCAGGAAGGAACCTGCCCGCACGGCCGTGACCTCGATCAGGGACGGGTCGAAGCGCAGCCGCAACGGCAAGTGGGAAAGCGGCGTCGTGGACCTGACGTCCAGCCGCACCTCGACACTGTCGCCGACGCTTGCACGCAGCGCTTCGGGGGCGAACGTGAGCTCGATTCCTCCGGTGGAGCTTGCCGCGCGTTCCTGGAGTACCGCCGGGAGGATGACCCGCGGTGAACTGGAGACCCGTGGGGAACCGGGGGCCGGCCCGGAATCCAGCAGACCGGCGTTGCGCGGCGGATTGCCGGGCGGCGGCGGCACGAGCTCGACGCCCAGCGGCGGTCCCTCGTCTTCCTCCCCCGGTGGCTGCTCGTCTTCCGGCGCAGCGTCCCGCAGACCCGGCGGCAGCCGCTCCTGGAGTTCGTCGAGGGCGTCGCCCTCCGCGCCCGGTTCGTCGAAGGGTCCGTCGACTCCGGAGTCGACGCGGGGGCTCGAGCCGCGATAGACCACGTTGCTTTCCGTGCCGACCCAGATCGGAGCGAGGTCCTCTTCCCGGATGTCGGCGCGCCGGATGATGTGGGGGGTCAGGGTCAGCACGATGTCGGTGCGCGTGTTGTCGGTCGAGCGCCGGGAGAAGAGGCGCCCCAGGACCGGGATCTCGGACAGCCCTGGAATGCCGCCCTGGCTGTTCGTCTCGGACGTGCGGATCAGCCCGGCCAGGAAGTTCGTCTCGCCATCGCGCAGCCGGATGCTCGTGTTGATGTTGCGGCTGCCGATGATTGGCTGGCTCTCGATCTGGCCGCTGATGTTGCTGACCTCGATGCTGAGGTCGAGCGAGACCTCTTCGTTGTGATGCACCCGCGGCGTGATGTCCACCTCGATGCCGACGTTCTGGTACTGGTAGGAGGTGATCGGCACGATGTTGCTGCCGGCCGTGTTGGCCGTGTTGAAGCTGGTGACCGGGATCGGCACCCGGTCGCCGATCGAGAACGATCCTTCTTCGCCTTCCGTGATCCGCACCTGCGGTTTGGCCAGGGTCTGCGCGTCCGTCGCGTTCTTCACGAACTCGAACAGGAAGCCGGGCACGGCCAGCACCCAGTTGTTCTGATTCAGGGACTCGACATCCGACATGCGAAGCGGCACCTCCTCGCCGCCGATGTCCAGGCTGATGCCGAGACGGTTCGCGTCGAGCGACAAACCGAGTTCCTGCAGTTTCGACGTGTTGATCTGCAGCAGTTCGACGTCGACGACGACTTCGGCCTTCGCCTTGTCGTTCTGTTCGATCAACCGTTGCGCGATCTTGACCTTCTCAACGCTGTCGAGCATGGCGATCGCGTTCAGCCGTTCGTTGGTCGCGATGAACCGCGTGTTCAGCAGGCTGCGCAGGATGGTCATCACGTCGCTCACGTCCGAGTTCGAGAGGAAGAACGTCTGTATGATGCGGTCCTCGAAGCGCTGCCGGTTCTGCTGCGTGTCCTGGAGGATCATGATCGTCTGTTCGTCGAGCACGCGGTAGAAGTGGCCGAGGCTGTGCATCAGGATCTCCAGACCCTCGATCGCCGTCACGTCGCGCAACTCGATGCCCTCGGGCCCGACCGCTGCGTCGCGCAGCCTGGTGTCGAAGACGATGTTGATTCCGAAGGCCTGTCCGATCGCCCGGTAGACCTCCATGAACGTGGCGTTCGGAAAATCGAAGCTGACCGGCTCGTTGGACAGCGGACTCAGCGTCGGCGGCATCGGCTCGGCGGCGCGGGCGTCGTCCTTCATCTGGGAGATGGTCCTGGGCTCGAGACCGCTGGTTTCGATCTCCGTGCGGAGCTTCTCGAGTTCGGTCAGGGCGTACTGGTTGGTCGGATCGAGCTGCACGGCCCGCTGCATCTCGAGCATCGCGTCCCGGTCGCGGCCGGCCTCCTGCAGTTTCCTGCCCTCTTCAAAGTGGGCGTGGGCGGCCTGGGTCTTCGCCCGCAGCAGGCCGGCCCGGTAACGGAGATCGGCCGGGTCGCCGGTGACGAGTTCCATGTAGCGCAGAACGGCGGTGTCCCAGTCGCCCGTGAGCTCCGCGTGCTGCGCCTCCCGGAAGCCCCGGTAGCCGCTGCAGGAGGCGAGGATCAGGAGCAGCGCCAGCCCCAGCGAGAGAGCGTGCCGTCGTCGTTGTCTTGGCTGTGAATCGTGTTCGTTCATGTGGTTCGGATCCTTAGCTTCCGCTCGGCCGGCCCCCGATGGCGAGCCGCACCGGCTGTTCGTCCGGGAAACCCACGAAGAGCAGATCGACCGACTCGTAGCCGATGTTCTGCACTTCGAACTTGTCCTTGACGAGGTCGCCCTCGAGTGCGTTGAAGATGGACTTGTCAGTGTCGATGAACACCGCGATCGGATTGTCGCTGCGCCCGAAGGAGCCGATGTAGAAGACGTCGATCGGCGGTGGTTTGGGTCCGATCGGTTCCGGCGCCGGCGTCTCCGGGATGGCGGGTGGCGTCGGCATCTCCGGAATGACCGGCCGCTCGGGTTCGGGCTCCGGCGGCGGCGTCTCCGTCTCGGCGAGGGCCGTCTTGGGCGCCGGCTGGCTGCCGAACGACCATGGGTCCCGCGTCGGGCTGCTGGGCGGTGGCGGTTGGTCGAGGGTGTAAGCGGCGAGTTCGACGACGTCGATCGAGGTCGAACGCAGGTCACCGGCAGTCGTGCTGGTGAAGCCGGGACCGCCGCCGAACGACGGCAGGTAGCGCCACGCGGCGACCACCAGGACGATGCCGAGCAGGCCCAGCAGCAGCGGGTTCGGCCGGCTGGAGCCAGCCTGGGCGGCGCTCATGCTCCCGCCTCCTGCTGGCCGGACTCGTGGCCGGAGAACAGGGTCGACAGCCGGAGATCGATGCGCAGGTTCGGCGTCGCCTCGCTCAGGCTGATCGACTCGAGGGCCACGAAGGTGTCCGTGACCTCGAGCAGGTTGACCAACCCCCGCAACTGGCGGTAGTTCCCCTCGACCGTGAACACGATCGACTTCTCGACCAGACCGTACTGCTCCAGGGTCGCCTCCGGGTAGGAGATCGAGCCGGGACGGAGTCCCGAGCGGTCGGCCAGTTCTTTGACCTCGCCGATCAGGTCGGTCAACCGTTCGCGCTCGGTCGCGAATCCCTCGCGGTACAGGGTTCGCACGTGGCTGCGGGTCGCCTCGACCGTGGTGACCTGGCCCTCGCGGCGGGCCACCTCCTGGGTGGCGCGGGTGTGCAGGTTCTGGACCTGGGCGATCTCGTCCTCGAGCGCCTGAAAGCGGCCGGCGTAGACGCCGCGGTAGGTGGACAGCAGGGCGGCGTTGAGGACGCACAGGCCCGCGCCGACCCAGAACCAGATACGCAGGCGCCAGACGCGCCGCCGCCGTCTCACGGCTGATCCTCCGCGGCGTCGCCGGCGCCGCCGGGCAGGTAGACGACCGCGATGGTGAAGTCCAGCGGGCCGGCGTCCTGCCGGCTCTCGTGGAGCAGCTTGGGATCGTCGAAGGCGGGGTGCTCGAACAGGGCGTCGATCAGATCGAGCAGGCCCTGGTCGTCCTGGGTTTCGCCGGTCAGGTCGAGAGACACCCGGGACTGGTCGCCGGTTCCGAGTTCCGCGCGCCGCCGACGGGTCCGGTCGCCGCGCTCCGGCGCGAGACTTCGCAGGCGCGTGTTCCACGGCAGCACCTGCTCGATGTCGTTGAAGAGTTGCCCCCAGGGGAAGCGCCGGTCCGCGATGCGCTCGTTCAGGAAGGCGACTTCGCGGTTCTGCGCCTCCAGGTCGAGGCGCGCCAGTTCCGCGCTCAGGCGGTCGAGTTCCGTCTGGTCGCCGGCGAGATCCTCCCGCAGTCCGGAGAGTTCGGCGCGGGCGTCGGCGGAGCCGGTGAGGTAGCCCCAGTACAGCACCGCGTTCAGGGTCAGCAGGGCGACGCCGAGCGCCCACAGCAGGGCGGTCAGCCGGCGCCAGGGGCGGCGGTTGACGAACGGCCGGGCCGCCAGGTTCAGGGACCTGCTCACGTCCTCACCGTGAGCGAGGCGCCCAGCATCGGCAGGGCGCGGTCGAGTTCAAGCGTCCCGGCCTCGGGTCCGTCGCCGGAGGTCGTGCTCTGGTCGAGAACGCGGGCCGGTAGTCCCAGGCCGTCTTCGAGCCGCTCGCGCCAGGCCGGCCGGTCGGCCTCGGTCGCCAGCAGCAGGACGTGCTCGGGCAGGTCGGCCCCGGCGCCGAACAGGCCGCGCTCCTCGATGAAGCCTCTGGTCAACCGCAGTTCGCGCACCGCCAGTCGGGAAGCGTCCGAGGGAGAAAGGGCCGGGTCGAATGTCTTGTAGCGGTAGAGCGCGGGGGCGTCCTCCGTGTGCGCCAGGAGGGAGTAGCCGTCGCGGTGGGCGAGCAGAAGGAGGAAGGCGCCGGTTTCGTCCTGCATCTGCCGGATGCCGTGCGCCGCGCCGAGGCTCGCGTTCGTCACCATGCCGATGTGGATGCCGGCACGGCGGAACGAGTCCTCGATCTGGGCCAGCACCCGCTCGACGCCGAAGGCGATCAGGAACCGCGTGGACTCGCCGGCGCCATTGCCGGTCCGGGCGCCGCGAACGCGCAACTCCTCCACCCGGAAGGGCACCTGCTTGCGCAGCTTGAAGCGGAGGGCCTCCTCGCGATGCTGCGGACTCCGGGGCACGTCCTCGAGTTCCGCGAAGGTCAGCCGCAGCCAGCGGTCCGGGAGGACGAGCGCGGCGGCCCTGACAGGAGCCCCGGTGGCGGTATCGGCGGCCTGCTGGAGTTCGGTGACCATGTCGTGGAACTGGGCGGGCTCGCGCAACGGGCCGCCCAGCGCCCCATCCTGGAACGTGTCGGCGGGCAGTTCCCGGCGCCTGACCGCCCGCAGCTCGGGCGTGGGGCCGCTCTGGCGCACGAAGTGCGCCAGGACGAGTTCGCGCTCGTCGAGCAGGAACACCGATGCCGGTCCCCGAGGGTCGTCGAGGCCGGCAAGGCGCTCAATCCACGAAGGTAACCTTGTTGATCTCACGGAGAGTGGTCACTCCTTCGCGGACTTTCTCCAGCGCGCTCTGGCGCAGGAAACGCATTCCTTCCTCGCCGGCGGCGCGGCGGATCTCCGATGCCGGGCGCCGGTCGAGGATCATCTCGCGGATCGGGTCGGACAGATCGAGCAGCTCCGACACAGCCATCCTTCCGAAGAAGCCGGTGCCGTTGCACTCCATGCAGCCGCGGCCCTCGAAGAGCTCCCAGCCGGCGATGTCGTCCCGCGTCAGCCCGCTCTCCTCGAGCAGGGTGCCGCTGGCCTGTACCGGCTCCCGGCAGTGGCTGCAGATGCGGCGGACCAGCCGCTGGGCCAGCACGCAGTTCAACGCCGCCACGAAGTTGTAGAGGTCGACGTTCATGTTCAGGAACCGGCCGAGGACGTCGACCACGTTGTTCGCGTGGACCGTCGTGAACACGAGGTGGCCGGTCAGTGCTGACTGGATGGCGATCTGCGCCGTCTCCTCGTCCCGGATCTCGCCGACCATGATCTTGTCCGGGTCATGGCGGAGGATGGAGCGGAGGCCGCGGGCGAACGTCAGTCCCTTCTTCTCGTTGACCGGAATCTGCGTGATGCCGTCGAGCTGGTACTCGACCGGATCCTCGATCGTGACGATCTTGTCCTCGCTGGACTGGATCTCGGACAGGCAGGCGTAGAGCGTGGTCGTCTTGCCGGAGCCGGTCGGGCCGGTGACCAGGACCATGCCGTACGGCTCGCGGATGAACTTGCGCAGCTTCGCGATCGTCCCGTCGTCGAGGCCGAGGACGTCGAGCCTCAGGTTCCTGAACTCCTGGTTCATCGACTCCTTGTCCAGGATGCGGATGACGCAGTCTTCGCCGTGGACGGAAGGCATGACGGATACGCGGAAGTCGATCGTGCGGCCGCTGACCCGGACCTTGAAGCGGCCGTCCTGGGGAATCCGCTTCTCGGCGATGTCGAGTTCGGACATGACCTTGATCCGGCTGACGATCGTCTGGTGGTGGCGCTTGTCGATCGGCTCCATCGCCTGGTAGAGCACACCGTCGATCCGGTACTTGATGACGACTTCCTGCTCGCGCGTCTCGATGTGGACATCCGAAGCCCGGCGCTGGATCGCGTTGAACAGCGTCGAGTCGACGAGTTTGATGATGGGGCTCTGGTCGGCCGAGATCCGGTCGATCGAGAGCACTTCGCCGCTGTCCTCGTCTTCCTGGACGAGCTGGATCTTGAAGTCCTCGGTCGCCTCGTCGAGGACCCGCTGCGCGCTCTCGGACTTCTGCAGGAGGTCCTCGATCTCGGACCGGACGCCGATGCGCGCCTCGAGCGGTTGCCCGAGTTGCAGTTCCAGTTCGTCGACGCGGACCACGTCCGTCGGGTCGGCCATGACGACGGCCAGGCGACCCTCCAACTGGCGTTCCGGGATGAAGCCGTAGCGGAGCATCAGGTCGAACGGGATGTGCCGGAAGAGGTCGTTGTCGATGCGGAAGTTCTCGAGATCCGCGACCTCGAGCCCGAACTGCGCCGCCAGCCGGGCGGCCTCGGCTCGTTCCCTGCCGAGCCGATCCTCCTCGTCGCCTGCCACGCGAAGGCTCTCCAGATCCGACACGCCTTCCGCGATCAGGCGACGGTTGCGGACCGCGGCGCTCTCTTCGTGGACGACCATCAGCCCTGCACCTGTCCAAGTACGCTGAAGAGCGGCAGATACATCGAGAGCACGAGCAACGCGATGGTGCAGCCCATGACGACCAGCATCACGGGCTCCACCAGCGAGAGGAGCCGCTCGGTTCGGGTCTCGACATCCTCGTCGAGGAAGTCGGAGACGCTGTTCACCATCTCGTCCAGGGCGCCGGTCGCCTCGCCGACCTTGACCATGTCGATCGCGAGGTCGGTGAACACCTCCGATTCCTCGAGGGCCACGTGGAACGCTTCGCCCTCGCGGATACGCGGTCCGAGCGCCACCGCCCGTTCGTGCAGGAAGCGGTTCGTGACAGCCGACGCCGCGGTTTCGAGGGCCGAAGCAAGCGGCAGGCCGCCGTGCAGCAGGGTGGCCAGGGAACGGCAGAACTCGGACAGGGCGAAGCGGTGGAAGATCGGCCCGATGAACGGAAGCCGCAGTTTCAGGCGATCGACCAGGGCGCCGATCCGGCCGCTCCTGCCGATCCTCCAGCTCGTCCAGGCGGCCACGGCGACCGCGGCCATCAGCACGAGGGTGGTCGGGTTGCGCAGCACCTGGGACACGGCGAGGAGGAGTTGCGTGAGCCAGGGCAGATCGAGGTCGAGCGCTACGTAGAACTCCTCGAAGCGGGGCATGACGAAGAACATCATCACCGCCACGATGCTGACGGACAGGCAGATCAGGAGCGCCGGGTAGAAGAACGCGCTGACGACCCGCTTGCGGGAAGTCGTGACGAGCTTGAGCTGGCGGACGTACCGGCGAATGACGCGTTCCAGGCCGCCGCTCTGCTCGCCGGCCTTGAGCATCGAGCTGTAGATCGGCGGGAAGGAGTTGCCCGCCGCGGCAAACGCCTCGGAGAGTTCCTCGCCGCTCTCGACGCGGTCCCGGATCTCGCCCAGCGACTCCTTGAAGGCGGCGTGGCGCTGGCGCTCGAAGAGCAGGTCCAGGCACTGGAGCAGGGGCAGTCCCGCGCTGAGCAGGCCCGCCAACTGCTGGTTGAAGATCAGGAAGTCCTGTCCCGGGACCGCCTTGCGGCTGCTGTCGGCGGCGGCCGAACCCGTGCCGAGAAGCGACCCGAAGAGGTGCTGCAGGCCGCGGCGCCTGATCTCGAAGACGTACAGCCCGCGGCGCTCGATCTCGCGCCGCGCGGTGCGCGGATCCGGCGCCTCGTGGATCTGCTCCACGATGCGACCGTCGGCGGTGCCAAGCCGGCAGACGAACTGCATGACCGACCCGCTCCTAGTCGCCGGCGCCCAGGCCGTCTTCGCGGGGAGACCGGACGGTCACGGCGACCACCAGGCCGCTGGCGTCGGATCCGCGGTAGGGGAGGGCCAGGACCAGCGGCTTGCCGACCCAGACGTTCAGGTGGCCGTTGAAGACGCGCTCGTCGAGGACGGCGCTGCGGCTGCGCTCGATCTCGACCCCGTACAGTTTGAGGCGGCGGTCGAGCAGCACGGTGCCGACGCGGAAGCCGAGCCGGAACTCGGTGCCGATCTCGTAGCGGACGTTCTCGCCCTCCGTCGCTTCGAACTGGCCCTCGCCGAGCAGCCGGTAACTCGTGAAGGCCAGCCAGTTGCCCAGCTCGTCGGTGAGCTGCGCGGGCAACTCGGACCGCGGGTCGCCGCTGCCGCGGCGCGACGCCTCGAGGATGAAGATCTCGAACTCGATCTGCTGGCGGGGGTGGTCGAAGTCGCGCAGCAGGGCGAGCAGGTGCTCGAGCACGCTGCTCCGGTCCCTCAGCACCAGAGTGTTCGTCGCCCGCTGCAGTTCGATCGTTCCCTGGGGCGACATCTCGTTCTGCATCCACTCCAGGGCGTCGTCCGCCCGTTGATGCTGGAGCGTGAAGGCGTGGCGGATCTGGGTTTCGGCCTCCTGCTGCGCGTCTCCCGGTTGCGCGCGACCAGGCTGGGCGAGGGCCGGCTGCAGCGTGCCGGCGGCAGCCAGGAGGGCGCCAGCCAGCAGGACCGGGGCGGCGAGGGCCCGGCGAACGGCGACGGCGGCTCTCATGGCGCCACCACCAGGACCACGTCGAGACCGGAGTCGTGGCCGTTGCCGGGAAGCTGGTAGACCTGCATCGGTTCGTCACCGAGCGGCTCCACGAGCGGCGCCATCGCGATGTGGTCGGGCAGCACGGACGGGTCGCCCGCGATCTCGTCCGCGGGCGGCGCGCTCTCGGGCCACAGCAGGAAACTCAGACCGAGCGCAGCGGCCGCGACCCCGGCGGCCAGTACCGAAGCCATGGGCAGACGCCGGCGGGCGCTCCGCGCCTCGTTCAGGCGCCTCTCGGTCGCCCGTCCGTCGAGTTCGAGGCGCACGCGCTGGCGAATCGCCTCGACGTCGGCCGCGCTGACCTCCTCCTCGTCGCGGGCGAGGTTGCCGCCGCTGAACAGCAGCAGCGGATCGGCGTCGAGCGAGGCGGCGCGACAGCGTTCGCAGTCCTCGCGGTGGCGCAACGCGTCTTCCCAGGCGGCGTCCACCGCCGCGTCGCCGACTTCCGAACTCCGTTCGGCCCGCTCGCGTTCGCGCACGAGAGCGGCCCAGTCGGGACAGGGAGAAGTCATGGGCGCTCCTTTCTGCCGGCACGCGTCCCGGCTGTCTGCGCGTACTCGGGGTAGCGCCTGAGCAGCTCCTCGCGGAGCAGCTTGCGGCTGTTGAACAGGTGGTTGCGGACGGTCGAGGGACGGATGCCGAGGATGCCGGCGATCTCCTTGCCGGCCAACCCCTCCATCTCGCGCAGCACGAACACCGCGCGCTGCTTGTCGCTCAGAGTGGATGCGAGCTCATGAAACACGGACCGGACCTCACTGGCGGACAGCGAATCGAGTTGCCGCGCGGAGACTTCGCCCCGCTGGTGCTCGTCCTGCAACTGGAAGCTCTGCAACGAGCGGAGGCGGGAGGCGCGGGAGCGCAGGTGGTCGATAGCGAGGTTCGAGACGATCCGGTAGATCCACGTGTTCGGGCTGTACCGGCGGTCGAAACGATGCCGCGAGTTCCAGATGCGCAGGAAGGCGATCTGGACGATGTCGCGCGCGTCTTCCCGGTCTCCCACGAGCCGGGTGGCCAGACGAACCAACGGGGTCGTCTTGCGGCGCATCAGCTCGTCGAGAGCGAGGTCGTCGTCGCCGCGAAGGCCTTCGAGGAGTTCGGCGTCGGACGCGTCGGCCCACGCCACCTGACGCTGGTGGCGGGAGTACGCGATCCTGAGACCGCTCCGGGGAGGATCTTCGCGTGGCGGTTCCATGCGGATGGCTTGCGCGGATCTCATGCCTCGCTGTTGATACGGAGGCCCGGGGCAAAGCGTCCAAGCCGCGCGTCGGGAGATTGGAGGGCCCTCCGCCAGCAGGCGGCGGAATTATACTCGTCCGTCAATACGGGGCTTCGGCAGCCCCATGAGTTCACTGCGCCTCGCACCGGAAGCGGTTCGGCGCCCGGCCGTCACCTTATGTGGTTCCTCTACCAGCTCGCGATGGCGGCAGGGTTGGGCGTGGCGGCGCCGGTGCTGCTGGCGCGGCGCGGCCGGCACTACCTGCCGACGCTTCCTGCCCGGTTGGGACGTTTGCCGGAGGCCCGGGGAACCAGACCGCTGTGGCTGCACGCCGCGTCGGTGGGTGAGGCCGGAGTGGCGGCGACCCTGGCGCGGGCCCTGCCGCCGGACCTCGACCTGGTGGTGACGACGGTGACGCCCACCGGCCAGGCGGCGGCGAAGAGGCTGTTCGAGCCGCTCGGCGCGGACGGCCGGAGCGTGGTCGTCACCTACCTGCCGTTCGACCTGGGGTTGCTGGTCGGCCGTTTCCTGGACCGGTACGCGCCGCGGGCGCTGGTCCTCTTCGAGAGCGAGCTCTGGCCCCTGCTCCTTCGGGACTGCCGCCGCCGGTCGATTCCCGTGGCGGTTCTCAACGCCCGGATCAGCGACCGCAGCTACGGGCGGATGAAGCGGGCCGGCCGTCTCTACCGGCGGTTCCTGCTCGACCCGCTGGGGAGGCTGGGCGCGCAGAGCCCGCAGGACGAGGAGCGTCTGCTGAGCCTCGGCGCCGGGTCGGCCCGCACGTCGATGACGGGGAACCTGAAGTTCGACACGCCGGAACCGGCTCCGGTGGCCGGCCTGGAGCAGGCCCTGCGGGACCTCGCAGGGAATCGGCCGATCCTGATCGCGGGCTCGACGATGCCCGGCGAAGAGCTGATCGTCCTCGACGCCTTCGAACGAGTGGATCGCGAGGCGTTGCTGGTCCTGGCGCCCCGCCATCCGGAACGCTTCGACGAGGTATGGCGAGAGGTGGAGGATCGGCCCCTGTCGGCAATCCGGCGGAGCCGGATGGACGCTGCCGGGGGCACGGCGCCGCGGCCGGCCTCGCCGCCCGGGATCGTCCTGCTCGATTCCCTGGGCGAGCTGGCCTCGATCTACCGGCTCGCGTCCGCCGCCTTCATCGGCGGCACGCTCGTGCCGACCGGCGGCCACAACCCGATCGAGGCGGCGCGTTTCGGCGTGCCCGTGATCGTCGGTCCGTCGATGGAGAACTTCCGGCGCATCGCGCGCGACTTCGAGGCCGCCGGCGCCCTCACCGTGGTGCGGGACGGACAGGCGTTGACCCGTGCCTGGCGGCAGGTTCTGGACCGACCGGACGATGCGGCAGAGCGGGGCGCCCGGGGCCTGGTGCTCGTCGATCGCAACCGCGGCGCCGTCGAGCGCTCCGTGGAGTTGCTCCGCCAGGTCGTTGACCTGTCCGTTCCGCCAGCCGCCGCCGATCCCACTGGGCGCGCCGGCGTCTCCACCTGCACTCCGGGACGCAACTGACATGGCCGGGAGCCCCTGGCAACGGTTCTACGAGTCGGGACACCGCCGCCGTCGCCGCCACTGGTCGACTCGGGCCGCGAGCCTGGGCCGGCCGACCGTCAGCATCGGCAACCTGCACTGGGGCGGCAGCGGCAAGACGCCGGCTGTGATCGCCGTGGCGCTCGGCCTGGTGGGTGGCGGCCAGCGAGTGGCCGTGCTGTCGCGCGGCTACCGTCGCAAGGGCCGGGAACCTCTGATCGTGAGCCTCGGCGAGGGGCCGCTCGTGTCGGGGGAACAGGCCGGCGACGAGCCGGTGATGATCGCCGAACAGGCGCCGGGCGTGGTGCTGGCGGTCGGCGCCGACCGCCGCGCCGCCGCCGCCCTGGCCCTCGATCGCGCGCCCGACGTCGACGTCTTCTTGCTGGACGACGGCTTCTCCCATGTTCGTGTGCGCCGCGATGTCGAGATCCTGACCTTCCCGGCCGCGGACCCCTTCGCCGGCGGCCTCCTCCTGCCGGGCGGCCGGCTGCGCGAGCCCCTGGGCATGGTGCGCCTCGCCGACGCCGCGGTGATTACCGGTCTCGAAGGAGGCGTCGAACCGCCGGCCGACTTCGAGCCGACCCTGCGCCGCCACGGCTTCAAGGGCCCGGTGTTCACCTCGACGCTTCGGTCCGAACTCCTGGGCGGCCCGACACCGGAGCGTCCGCTGCTCGTCACCGGCGTCGCCCGCCCGGAGCGCGTCGCCCGCACCGCGGCGGCCGCGGGCCTGGAGTGCGTGGACCACCTCCGCTTCCCCGACCACCACGCCTACCCGCCGCGTTCCCTCAGCGCGATCGAATCCGCCTGCGCCCGCCATCGCTGCGACGCCGTCGTCACGACCTCCAAGGACGCCGTCAAGCTCCGCGACCGCCTGCCGGCGGGCGCGCCGCCGCTGCTGGAACTCAGGGTCGAAGCGGAGATCGACCCGGACTTCCTGCCCTGGCTCGCCGGTCGGATGGAGCGCTAGTTGGGGCTACAGGTCTTCGTCAGGCGAACGACCGCCCCCCGATCACGGCCCAGATGATCCACAGGATCGCGACCGGGCAGACGAAGCGGAGCAGGACGTCGCGCCAGAGGAAGTACCACCGGCTCACGTCGCCATGGCCATCGGCAAGGGCGTCGCGGGACTTGCGGCGGCTCAGGAACCAGCCGACGAAGATCGCCAGGGTCAGGCCGCCGAGGGGCAGGATCCAGTTCGAGACGGTGTAGTCCATCGTGTCGAAGAATCCGGCGGTGCGCTCGCCCAGGGGCGCCCAGGAGGAGAAGCCGGTGACGGCGCCCAGGGATAGCGCCGAGGGGATGCCGAACAGGAAGACGGCGCCGCCGGAGAGCAGGCTGGCCTTTCGCCGGCTCAGGCCTCGCCGGTCGATCAGGTAGGCGGCGACGACTTCGAGCAGCGAGATGGTGGAGGTCAGCGCCGCGAAGCCGACCAGCAGGTAGAACAGAGGCGCCAGCACGACGCCGAGCGGCATCTCGTAGAACATCTGCGGCAGCGTCGTGAACAGGATCGTTGCGCTCTTGCCGAAGGTCCCGGCCCGTTCCGCGGTATCGACGCTGAAGATGATGGAGAACATGACGATGCAGGCCATCAGGGCCACCAGGGTGTCGAGCAGGGTGATCGCGGCGGCGCTTCTCGGGATCGACTGTCTCGACCTCATGTAGGAGCCGTAGGTGATCATCGCCCCCATGCCGACGGAGAGGGTGAAGAAGGCATGGCCGACCGCCTCCAGCAGGCCGTCGGCGGTGACCGGACCGACATGGAACAGGAAGCGGACCGCTTCGCCGAAGCCCGGGCTCCAGAACGAGTTGATGACGAGCAGGATGAGAATGGCCCCGAGCACCGGCATCAACGTCTTGGCCACCCGTTCGATGCCGTCGTGCACGCCCAGGGTGACGACGCCGACCGTCACGGCCATGAACAGGGCGTGGAAGCCGATCTGGAGCGGTCCGTTGCCGAGAAAGGCGCCGAAGGAGTCGCCGAGGGTCTGGCCGCCGGTGTCGAAGCCGCCGAAAGACCAGCTCAGGCACTGGCCGAAGTAGTAGACCGTCCAGCCGGCGATCAGCGCGTAGTACGACAGGAGGATGAAGCTGCCGAGCGTTCCCAATGCCCCGACGGCGCCCCAGGCTTTGCCTCCGACCGCCCCTTTGGCCGCCTCGACGAACGCGCCGACGGGGCTCTGGCGTGTGCTCCGCCCGATGACCAGCTCGGCCATCATGATCGGCAGGCCGATCAGCACGATCGCGATCAGGTAGACGAGGACGAAGGAGCCGCCGTCGTTGGCGTAGGTGATGTACGGGAACTTCCAGATGTTGCCGAGGCCGATGGCGGAGCCGACGGCGGCGAAGATGAATCCGAGTTGACCGAACCTGCCGCGTCCGCCGGAGCCGTTTGCCACGTTTCTTCTCCCGGTGTGTTCCTGGATGTGGCCGCGGTGTTGGCGGCGGCCGGCGGTAGCGTAGCGGAGTCGGCGTCCCCGCCGACAGAGTGGTCGCCGCTTCGCGGCGCGTTCTCCAAGCCGCCTTCGGCGACAGCGGGTCAGAAGACCCGCGCACCCAGCAGAACGGCGTGGTCTCCTAGCGGCTCGAGGAAGGCGGGCTGAAGGGTGTTTCCGGGCCGACGATCCTTGTCAGCCACTGCTCGCGGTAGGCGTCGAGTTCCGGTGTCCGCGGATAGCTCTCGCCCGGTGCGAACGGGTAGCCGGACATTGCCTGGAAGGGCAGGGGCAGGTTGCTGTCCGCCTTCCAGGTGTTACGGTCGGCGTCCTTGTCCCAGCCGAAGCTCTCCAGGAACACGGTGCGGGAGTAGCCCGGCGCGGGCGGCGGCAGCTCCCGGGCGTCGAAGAGGACGCGGATCTCGTCGCCGGGGCCGATCACGACCTGGCGGTCGTCGACGTCGTCGAGCAACTCGCGGACGTCGCCGAAGCGCGTGTAGTGGCCGGGGAACGGCAGCCACAGGGACTCGGTGCTCGTGCGTTGGTAGTCGAACAGGTGCGGGCCGTTGGGGGCAGGCCGGGTCGGGGCGGAGAATCCGCGGTACGAGAGGTCGGCGCTCGCCGCGTTCAGACGGGCCTGGACGACGACATCGTCTCCGTCGACGGCGCCCGGTTCCGTGCTCCAGGCGACCCGGTCCCAATGCAGCCAGCGGGTGGTCACGATCCGGAGCCTGCTGGCGCCCGCCGGCAGCGGCGGGGTGTCGACGACCATCGTCTTCGTCTTGCCGGGGGAAAAGCCCATCGGATCGAGCAGGGTCCGCCAGCCGTCCCCTGTCTCGACCTCGAGCCGGGTCATCACCATCTCCAGGTCGCCGTGCTCCACCGCCTGGGCGATGGCGAGGTTCAGGCTCGCATCGGCGGGAAACACCCAGCCGTCGAGCCACAGCCGCACCGGTTTGCCGGGTGCTTCGCCGAGGTCGAAGGTGAACGTCCAGGGCTCGGCGGCGTGGCCCTGGAAGCGCGAGCGCCGGTAGCCGTCGGCGTAGACCTCGTCGCGGACCCGGACGCGCCCCGTCACGTCGCGGCCGCGGCCGTCCGTGGCCTGGACCACGGGCCGGATGTTCGCGCCGGCGACGACCTCGTCGGGCGGGCGGCCGACGTGTCCCCGGCCCGGAACGATCCGGAGGTTGCTCGCCACTTCCACGCCTTCGCGATGGTCGACCACCCAGAGCCGCACCCGGTCGATGTAAGCGGCCTCCCACAGCTCCTCGGTGATCCGCAGGTCGTAGAAGCCGTCGCGCGTCCGGGCGCCGTCGACCCGCACGAGCTCGTCCGGGTCGTAACCGTTCCAGACGCCGTCGGCGAGCGGCATGCCGAGCGGCGCGCCCCACAGCAGGTCGGTGACGAAGGTGACCTTCTCGCCGTCCCAGGTGTAGAGGAAAGGACAGCTGCCCTTGAGCACCTGCTCCTCGACGATCGTCATGTTCTCGCCCGGATCGAGGCGGTTCTGCGGCACGCCGTTGGCCCAGACGACGCGGACCAGGTCGGGCCGGCGGCGGTTGCCGAGGCCGATGTGGGTGACCGGCCGGTCGACCTCGATGTACTGGTAGGCGCGCTCCGACTTGACTTCGATCGTCGTGCCGCGGCCGAAGATGTTGTTCTTCTGGTTGCCGATGTCGAGGCCGACCAGGCGAACTCGCAGCCAGTTGTTCTCGGAGCCGTTCAGGTTTTCGATCCGGTAGAGGCCGGAGGCGCCCGCGGCGATCAGATCCTGGTCGCCGTCGTCGTCCAGATCCTCGGCCCGCACGGCGCTGAAGCCGGCGTCGCGGGGCAGCCCGGTGACCTGGGCGAGCTGGAACTCGAGCGCCTCCGGTCCCGATTCGGAGGTCTGGGTCAGGACCCGCAGCTCGCCGTCGGCGACCAGGGCCAGGTCGCGGCGGCCGTCGTTGTCGGCGTCGAGCAGGGCCAGGTCGGTGGCGCCTTCGGGCAGGGCGACCGATTCCGGGGTCAACGGGAAGGGGGCGAGCGCGCCGTTCTCGCCGGCCTTCAGGATGGCCGTGGAAGCGCCGGCGAGCACGAACTCGGGGACCCCGTCGCGGTCGAGGTCGGCGGTGCGGACGACGCGTACCGGCGTCCCGGTCGCGAGCGCGGGCTCGGAGTCGTCGCCGAGCAGCCGGCCGACGAGCCTTCCCAGCAAGTTCCCCTCGGGTGCGGGAGGCGTCCTCTCGGCAAACCGTCCCTGTCGGAGGTTGTCCAGCCAGAGGACGCCGGTGTCGTGCGCCAGCAGCAGATCCGTGTCGCCGTCGCGGTCGGCGTCGGTGGCCTGAAGGTGATGGAAGCGTCGCGGTTCGACCTGCGGCAGCGCCTTGCCTCCCAGGGCCTCGAGCGGGCCTTCGAAGACCCCTTCGCCGGACACGTTCCGCAGCAGATCGGGCCCGCCGCCGGCTCGCGCCACCGCGAGGTCGAGATCGCCGTCGCTGTCGAAATCGATCAGGTCCGCGGCGTCCACGGCGAACGGCTCTGCCAGGAAGCGGTCGCTCGTGTCCCCGAACCGGGGAGTGTCGGCCGAGGCGTCGACCTGCCAGACGGTGAGAGGATCGCCGACGGCGACCAGGTCGAGCCGCCGGTCGTTGTCGGCGTCACCGACAACCAGTAACCGGGCGTCCGTTTCCGGGGCCGTGCCCGAGGCCGCGAGACCGGCGGAGGCACGCCGCAACTGAAGCCGCGGGAGTCCCGTCTCCGAGCCCGTCGCGGCGGCCGCCCACGCGATGTCGGGCCGGTCGTCGCCGTCGAAGTCCGCGACTTCGAGCGCGCGCCCGGCGGCGGCCGCGTTGTCGATGCGGGCAGCCTGGAAACGGACCGGGAGCGCCGGTCCGAAGTCCTCGATCGGCGACTCGTCGACGAAGCGCTCGACCGGAATGCCGGGGATGTTCGTGTAGACCTCGGCCAGGCTGCTGCGCCATCCGGCCGTGGCCACGAGGACGTTCCTGAGCCGGGGCGCGGAGCTCCGGCGGGCGCTTTCGAGTTCGTCGGCTTCCAGTGCGTCGAGGACCTCCTCGACCAGCCGTTCCGCGGTCGGGTGGGCCTGCCAGATCAGTTCCCGGACACGGAGGTAGTCGTCGCTGGCGCGGCCGCGGTCGCCGTCTTCGAGGGCGGCGGCTCCGCTCAACAGCAGGACGACCAGGTTGTCGGGCCGCAGGTTTCGGAGCCGTTCGACCGCGGTTCGCCGATCGGCTTCGGCCTCGGCGCCGTCCATGATCTCGGCGTGCTGGAAGAGGGCGTATTGCTTCTCGGGATCGTCGGGCTCGGCCCGGGCGGAGCGGCGGTAATAGGCCAGCGCCTCTTCGTTGCTGCCGGCGCCCGCGCTGAGAATGGCGGCGCGGATCAGCAACAGATCGCCCCGGTCGCCGCCCAGTTCCAGCGCGCGGTCGATGGCGGCGAGCGCCTCGTCCTTCCGGTCCTGCCGCAGCAGCGCGACGGCCAGGTTGGCGTGACCGAGAGGCTCGTCGGGCACGAGGTCGATCAGCTCCCGGTAGGTGCTCTCGGCCTCGACCTCGCGCTCGTTCTCGAGCTGCGCGTAGCCGATGCCGTGGAGCCGCACCTGCTCCTCGGTCGGCTGCGCGGCGGCGGTTGCCGTCACCGCGACGGCGAGTCCGGCCGCCAACGCCGCCAGGAGGGGGCGGGAACGCCTGCGATCAATGGCCGGCGAGTACTCCATGGCTGGGCTACCGTGCAGGCTCCTGCAGGGCGTCCGCCGCGTCGAGGGGATTCGCCCAGCGCAGTCCGCCGAAACGGGCAAAGTCCCGGTCGTTCGAGTACAGCGTGCCGGCATGCTCGATCGCGTACGCGGCGATGTGCGCGTCCGTCGTCAGGTTGGCGCCCACGTTCGCGGCGCGCAGGAGGTCGGACAGGATGGGCCAGTGGCGGCCGGTAGGCGTCAACAGGACCGCGTTCGGCTGATCCAGCCAGCCCTGCACGTACTCCAGAGCGTCCGCGACCTGCAGGGGCGAGTCGAACACCCGGCGGTTCGTCGTCATCCGGACGAAACCCAGGACGCTCGGATAGCAGAGACCGACGTCCGCGGACGACGAGAGCGTGTCGTCCCACCAGGCGCGCGTACGTGCGTGGAACGGGCTCGTTGCATCCACGGCGTAGACCAGGAGATTGACGTCGGGGACGATCATCCGCTGGCGCCTGCGCCCCTGAGGCGAGCCTCGCTTTCGAGCCGCTCGTCTGTTTCCAGCTCGTCCACCACCTGGTTCAGCCGCGCCGCGTCGAAGCCCGGACGAAGGCCGAGTGCGTGCGGCCGTGTCCGGTACCGCTTCACGCGCGACCTTCCCTCCACTCGCAGGCCCGCGCGCAGCAGCAGGTTGATCACCTGTTTGAGGCTCTTCCCGTCACGCCTTCGCCGCTCCTCGATCCTGGCGGCAATGTCCTCGTCGATCGTCAGCGTCGTCCGCATCAACGCACCATAAGGGAGTCTACAGTTGATGTCAATGATGCCAAGGAGCCCCGCGTCTCGTCGCTTCGGACCCGCGTTTCGCGATGGCGCCCGCGCATAGAGTAGTCGCCGCCGTGACCGCCAAGCGTCTCTACCTGATTGACGGCTACTCGACGATCTTCCGCGCCTTCTACGCGATCCGGGGTTTGTCGACGTCGGCGGGCGAGCCGACCAACGCGATCTACGGCTTCATCAACATGCTGCGGAAGCTGCTGCGCGAGGAAGAGCCGGCACTGCTCGGCATCGCCCTCGATGTCGGACGGGCGACGGTCCGCACCGAGGCGTACGCCGAGTACAAGGCGAACCGGGCCCCCATGCCGGAGGATCTGAAGGCGCAGATGCCGGCGATCCGGCGGGCGATCGAGGCCTTTCGCATCCCGATCCTCGAGCTCGAGCGCTACGAGGCGGACGATGTCCTCGGGACCCTGGGGAGGAAGGCGCAGGACGCGGGCTACGACGTGACGATCGTCAGCGCGGACAAGGATCTGTTCCAGCTCGTGAGCGACCGCGTGTCGCTGCTCCATACGGGCCGTGAGAAGACCTACGACCCGGCCCTGGTCGAGCAGGACTTCGGGGTGCCGCCGGAGCAGGTCGTCGACGTGCTCGCCCTGGTCGGGGACAAGGTGGACAACGTGCCCGGCGTCCCCGGCATCGGTCAGAAGGGCGCCCAGACCCTGATCAGGGAGCACGGCAACCTCCAGGCGCTGCTGGAAGCCGCGTCCGGACTCAAGCGCAAGGCCTACCGCGAGGGGCTGCAGGAACACTCCGACCAGGCTCTCCTTTCCCGGGAGCTGGTCACGATCCACACGGACCTCGATGTTCCGTTCGAGCCCGAGGCCCTGGAGATGGAAGCCCCGGACTACGAGGCGCTGGCCGACCTCTGCCGCGAGTTCGAGTTCTGGAGCCTGCTCAAGGAACTCGAGAGCGAGAGCGGCGGTCCGGAGATCGAGCCCGCCGTCGTCCTGGACTCCGTCGAGGCGTTCGAGGCCGCGGCCCTGGAGACGGGACCCCGGGTTGCCGTCGGCGTCGTGTTCCGGCGCGGCGGCGAACCGGTCGGACTGTCCTTCGCGCCGGTCGGGGGCGCGGTGGACGGAGACGAAGAGGTGACGGTCGGTCGTGCCGCCTTCGCGGACTTCGGGCTTCCCGGCATGCGGGAAGCCGTGGCGGCGACCCTGCGGGCGTGGTTTGCCGACCCGGATCGGGAGCTGATCGGCCACGACCTGAAGGAGGTTGTTCGCCTGTGTCCGCATCACGAGGGCCGGCCGGCGGTCGCCGCTCGCCTGGTGGACACGATGCTGATGGCCTACCTGGTCCACTCCGCCGTGCGCAGTTTCGGACTGGCGACCGTCGCGCTTGACCGCCTCTTCTACCAGGCGACGACGCCGGCGGACGCGGGCCTCGGCGAACCCGGGGGTCCGGCTGCGGCGCTGGGCGACGACACCGGGCTACGGGTCTACGCCGCCGAGCAGGCGGTGCTGCCTGCGCTGATCCTCGAGGCGCTCGACGAGCAGTGGCGGGAGTCACTGGGCGCCCGCGAGGTCTACGAGCGGATCGAGGCGCCCCTGCTGCCGGTCCTCGCGGCGATGGAGGAGGAGGGCATCGAGCTCGACTCCGGCGTGCTGGCGAGGATGTCCGAGCAACTCCAGCGGGACAGTGACGCCCTGGCCGACGAGATCTTCGAACTCGCGGGCGAACGGTTCAACATTCAGTCGCCGCCCCAGCTCGGCGTCATCCTGTTCGAGAAGCTCGGGCTGCCGGTGCTCGGCCGCACCCGCAAGACGAAGAAGTACTCGACCGGCGCCGAGGTACTGGAGCAACTCGCCCAGCGCGGCTTCGACCTGCCCGCCAGGGTGCTTCAGTACCGGGAACTGACCAAGCTCAAGTCGACCTACGTCGACGCGCTGCCACACCTGGTGGCGGAGGACGGCCGCCTGCACACGCGCTATCACCAGGCGGTGGCGGCCACCGGCCGCCTGTCCTCGCACGATCCGAACCTCCAGAACATCCCGATCCGCACCGACATCGGCCGCCAGGTGCGCCGCGCCTTCCGGGCCCGCGACGGCTACCGGCTCCTGGTCGCCGACTACAGCCAGATCGAGCTGCGCGTGCTCGCCCACATCTCGAGCGACGAGGCCCTCGTCGACATCTTCCGCCACGGCGGCGACATCCACCGCTCGACCGCCGCCACCGTGTTCGGCGTGGCGCCCGCCCTGGTCACCGACGAGCAGCGCCGCGCCTCGAAGACGATCAACTTCGGGATCATCTACGGCATGAGCGCCTTCGGCCTGGCCCGCGCGCTGGGCATCGCCCGCGGTGAGGCGCAGGCCTTCATCGACGCCTACTTCGAGCGCTTCCCCGGGGTGCGCGCCTACACCGAGCGGACCCTGGCCAGTGCGGAAGAGACACTCCAGGTGGAGACCCTCTACGGCCGCGTCCGCTACATCCCGGACATCAGGAGCCGCAACCGGGCCGTACGCGAGAACGCCCGCCGGATGGCCGTCAACGCCCGCATCCAGGGCACCGCCGCCGACCTGCTGAAGCTGGCGATGATCGCCGTCGACCGCCGCCTGCGCGCCGAGCTCGAGGCGGCCCGACTGCTGCTGACCGTCCACGACGAGCTGGTACTCGAAGCCCCCGACGAAGAGATCGAGGACCTCTCCGCGCTGGTCCGCGAAGAGATGGAAGGCGTCGCCGACCTCAGCGTGCCCCTGGTCGTCGACATGGACTCCGGCCCCGACTGGTACGAAGCCAAGGCCTGAATACTGGGTGCGCGGGTCCTCTGACCCGCCGCCGCCGAAGGCGGCTATAGGACGCGTTTACTCCTTCTTGCGCAGCGCCGGAATCACCCGGTCCCCGTACGCCGCCAGCGTCCCCTCCTTGTCGTCGTGCATCAGGTACACGGCGAAGTGGTCCACGCCCAGGGCCTTCAGTTCCCGCAGCTTCGCGATGTGGTCCTCCGCCGTGCCGAGCACGCACAACCGGTCGACGATGCCGTCGGGCACGAACTCGGTGTCCGGGTTGCCGCTGCGGCCGTGGTGGGAGTAGTCGTAGCCCTGGCGCTGGCGGATGTACTCGGCGAGCACGTGCGGCACCTTCGAGTCGTCCTCGCCGTAGCGCATGACGAGGTCGTGAATGTGGTTGCCGACCATGCCGCCGAACCAGCGCAACTGGTCTCGCTGGTGCGCGATGTCGTCGCCGACATAGGCCGGCGCCACCACGCAGACGGTGATCGCGTCCGGGTCGCGGCCCTCGTCTTCGGCCGCGTCGCGCACCGCCTGGAGCGTCCATTCCAGGATCTTCGGGTCGGCCAGTTGGAGCACGAAGCCGTCGGCATGGCGGCCCACCGTGTCCAGCGCTTTCGGGCCGTAAGCCGCGAACCACACCGGCAACTCGGCGTCCGCCCCCTCGCGCCAGGGAATCGACACGGAAATGCCGCCCAGGTCCGCCTCACGACCGGCGAACAGCGCCCGGATGACGTTCATCGCGTTCACCGAGGCCGCCAGCGACTCCGGCCGTCGCCCGATGTAGCGCAGCGCCGAGTCGCCCCGGCCCATCGCGCAGAGCGTGCGTCCCGGGTACATGGAGTCCAGAGTCGCGAACAGCGACGCCAGGACCGTGACGTCCCGCGTGCCGGGATTCGTGACCATCGGCCCCACGCCCATCCGCTCCGTGCTCGCCAGGATCCGGGAGAAGATGACGAACGGCTCCGGCCACAGCACGTGGGAGTCGAAGAGCCAGCTCTGGTCGAAGCCGTGGCGCTCGGCCATCACGGCGAGTTCGACGACGCGTGAGATCGGCGGGTCCGGCTGAAGGACCACGCCGAAGGACATCGGACCGCCGTGTGCGCCCACCGAGGGAGCGTACCAGCGGTCCCGGCTCGCCCGTCAGCCGGCCGCTTCCGCCAGGGTCACGTACTCGAACCCGTGCGCGCCGGCCACTGCCTCATGGGTCACGTGCCCGTCGACGACGTTGACGCCCGAGGCGAGGGCCGGGTCGCGTCCCGCGGCCTCGCGCCAGCCGCGGTCGGCGATCTCCAGCGCGTAGGTCATCGTCGCGTTGGTCAGGGCGTAGGTCGAGGTGTGCGGCACGGCGCCCGGCATGTTCGAGACGCAGTAGTGGACCACGCCCTCCTCGACGTAGCGGGGGTCGCGGTGGGTCGTGGGGCGGCTCGTTTCGGCGCAGCCGCCCTGGTCGACGGCGACGTCGACGAGTGCGGATCCCGGTTCCATCTCTGCCAGGTGGGCGCGGGTGACGAGGCGTGGTGCGCGGGCGCCGGGGATCAGCACGGAGCAGACGACGAGGTCGGCCGAAGCCACCGCGCCCTCGATGTTGGCCGCGTTCGACATCAGCGTCGTGACGTGGCCCTGGACCACGTCCCGCACGTAGCCGAGGCGCAGCGGGTTGATGTCGAGAATCGTGACCTCGGCGCCGAGGCCGACGCCGACGACGCAGGCGTTCATGCCGACGACGCCGGCGCCGATGATCGTGATCAGGCCGCGCCGCACGCCGGAGACGCCGGGCAGCAGGATGCCCTTGCCGCCGGCCCGCCGTTCCAGGCACGCGGCGCCGGCCTGAATCGAGAGCCGTCCGGCGACTTCCGACATCGGCACCAGCAGCGGCAGGGTGCCGTCGGCGAGTTGCACGGTCTCGTAACCGATGCCGACGACCCGCCGCTCCAGCAGGCTCGCCGTGAGCTGCTCCGACGCCGCCAGGTGGAGATAGGTGAAGAGGACCTGCCCCGGCCGCATGCGCTCGAACTCGGCTTCGAGCGGCTCCTTGACCTTGAGGACGAGGTCGGCCCGGGCCCACACGGCGTCCGCTCCCTCCACGATCGCGGCCCCGGCCGCGCGATACGCGTCGTCCGGGATCGCGCTGCCGACGCCCGCGCCGGCCTCGATCGCCACCTCGTGGCCGCGGGCTGTGAACGCGGCGACGCCGGCGGGCGTGATCGCGACCCGGTGCTCGTCCGTCTTGATCTCGGTGGGAACGCCGACCCGCATGTCAGGCCTCCATCCTATGCCGGGGCCGCAGCACGCGCCGCCGGTCCCCCTCTCGGCGCGTCAACCTCTGGCGGTCCAGGTGCTCCAGCAGGGGAATCGCCCACTTCCGGGTGAGGCCGAAGCGGTCCTTGAACTCGGCGACGGTGAAGGTGTCCCAGCCCGTGGCGAGCAGATCGGCCTGGAACCGTTCCAGGGCGGACGCGGCGAGGAGGAGGCCGTTGGGCAGCCGGACCAGCTTGTCGCGCTCGACCAGGTAGCGGAGGACGCCGTCGAAGACCTGGGTCTTGGCCCCTAGGGTGCGGCAAAGCTCCTCGGGCGAGCCGGGGGTCAGTCCCTGCACCTCGAAGCCTTCGACGATGTCCCGGGCCAGTTTCGATTCGGCGCCGGTCAGTTCGCTGGTGCGATCCGGGAGAGTCACGAGTTCGCCGTCCGTGACGATTGCTTCGTCCTTGCCGCCGCGGCTCGACCAGTCCAGGTAGGCCGGGGCGAGGTCGGCGGCCCGCGCGCCCAGCAGCCGGCGGACCAGTTCGGCCTTCGGCATGCCGCGCGACAGGCGGTCGGCGGCGAAGTGGGCCTCGACCAGACGCCGGGCACGCCGGGTCACGCGACGGACCGTGGTCGCGGTGACGAAGCGGCCGCCGGCGCCCGCTTCGAGCAGCAGGCCCGCCTGCGCGGCGCCGTTCAGCACCTCCCGGGCGTCGGCGGGGACGACGCCCAGACGCAGGGCGAGTTCGGTCACAGCCAGACCGGCCTCGCGGCTGCCGGCGGCCCACTGCACGGCGGCGGCCTGCCGGCCGCCGGAGCCGAGCGCGTCGATTGTCGGTCCGAGAGCCTTGCCTCGAGGACGCCTCCAGGCCGGGTCGAGCACGTCGCCGCCGCCGAGCGTCGTCTGGGGCGAGGGTCTGCGAATGACGAAGCGGTCGCCGCGAACCGCCACCAGGGGCTCGTCGAGCCGGATCTCGGCCATCGCTTCCTGGCCGGGCATGAGCCGGGCGGCGTCGAGCGGCCGCAGCTTGCCGATCCGCTGCGCGGCGTTCACGTGAAGCCGCACCGGGCTGCTGCCGTCGAGCGCTTCGGGCGCCGTGACGAGCAGCCGGCACCGCACGAGCAGGGAAGTCGTGGCGCGGTAGACGCCGGGCGCCGTCAACTCGTGGCCGCGGGCGACCTGCTCGAGATCGACGCCGACGAGCTGGAGCGACGTGCGCTCGCCGGCCTCCGCCTGCTGGCGGCTGTCACCGTGGACCTCGATGCTGCGTACGCGGGCACGGCCCGCGGCTGGCAGGATGTCCAGTTCGTCGCCGATGCTCACGGTGCCCCGGGCGAGGGTGCCGGTGACCAGCACGCCGAGTCCCCGCAGGTGAAAGGCGCGGTCGATCGGCAGCCGGGCGGGAAGGCGGCGATAACGGTCGATCGGGGCCGCCGACCTGGCAAGCTCCACCAGGGCCGCACGGAGCCGGTCCAGGCCCTCGCCGGTCTGGGCCGACACCGGCAGGATCGGCGCGCCGGCGAACGGGGTTTCGGCAAGCGCCTCCTCGAGCTCCAGCTCGGCGAGCTCCACGAGGTCGGCCGACACGAGGTCCGTCTTGGAGAGCACCGCCAGACCGGCGGGGATCCGGAGCAGCGAGCAGATCGCGAGGTGCTCCAGGGTCTGCGGCATGACGCCCTCGTCGGCGGCCACGACCAGCACCATCATCTGAATGCCGCCGAGCCCTGCGAGGGCGTTGTGAACGAAGCGCTCGTGGCCGGGCACGTCGACGAAGCCGATCTGCCAGCCGTCCTCGACCATCGAGGCGAAGCCGAGGTCGATCGTGATGCCGCGCTGCTTCTCCTCTTCCCAGCGGTCGCAGTCGACCCCGGTCAGGGCCTGGACGAGCCGCGTCTTGCCGTGATCGACGTGACCCGCGGTGCCGACGACGAACCGGTTGGCGACCACCCCGTTCACGAACCGCGTTCGGGGTCGATGCCGTAGGCCTGGAGCTTGCGATACAGGTGGCGGCGGTCGATTCCGAGGTCCCTGGCGGCCTGGGAGACGTTGCCGCCGGCGGCGCCGAGCCGGCGCTCGATGTACAGCCGCTCGAAGGTCTCGCGGGCCTCCTTGAGCGAGGCGTAGTCGTTGCCCACCTGGGCGATCGCGTCGGCGCCGCGTACCCGCGGCGGCAGGTCCGCTTCCATGACCACGTCGCCGGGCGCCATGATCATCAGGCGTTCGCTCAGGTTGCGGAGTTCCCGCACGTTTCCCGGCCACGAGTAGGCGACCAGCCGTTCGAGCGCCCGGGGGTCGACCGTCTTCGGGCGGCGGCCGGCCTCGGCGGCGAAGCGTTGGAGGAAGTGGTCGATCAGGGCCGGGATGTCCTCGTGCCGGTCGCGAAGGGCCGGCACGTGGAGCGGAATGACGGCGAGCCGGAAGTAGAGGTCCTCGCGGAACCGGCCGGCGGGGAGTTCACCCTCTTCCAGGTTCTTGTTCGTCGCCGCCAGCACCCGCACGTCGACCTCGATCGGCTCGGAGCCTCCCACCCGCTCGAAGCGCTGCTCCTCCAGCACGCGCAGCACCTTGGCCTGGGTGTTCAGCGACATGTCGGCGATCTCGTCCAGAAACAGGGTGCCTCCGTCGGCCTGTTCGAACCGTCCGCGGCGGTTCTCCGAGGCTCCGGTGAAGGCGCCCTTGATGTGCCCGAAGAGCTCGCTCTCGATCAGTTCCTCCGGGATCGCGGCGCAGTTCACTTCGACGAAGGCGCGGCTCCGGCGCTGGGAGAGGCCGTGGACGCGCCGCGCGACGAGCTCCTTGCCCGTGCCGTTCTCGCCGGTGATCAGGATCCGGCTCTCGGCGCGAGCCGCGAGCTTCAGTTCGTCCTTCAACTGCCGCATCGACGGTGAGTCGCCGATGAGCTGGCGCTCGGGATCGAGCCGGTTCGACAGTTCCAGCACCTGGCGTTCGAGACGGTTCCGCTCCAGGGCGTTCTCGACCGACACGACGACCCGATTGAGCGCCAGCGGCTTCTCCAGGAAGTCGTGCGCGCCGACGCGCATGGCCTTGACCGCCGTATCGATGTTCCCGTGGCCGGAGATGACGATGACCGGCGTCTGGAAGTCGCCCTCCCGGAGCTCCTCCAGGATCTCCAGACCGTCGCGGTCGGGCAGCCAGACGTCGAGCAGGACGAGATCGAACTCGTCGCTCGCCATCAGCGCCTGGCCGCTCACCGCGTCCGCCGCCGCCGTCACCGAGTGGCCCTCGTCCTCGAGGATGTCCCGCAGCGTCTGGCGGATCCCGGCCTCGTCGTCGACGATCAGAATGCGCGCCTTGCTCATCGTTGGATGCCGGTGAGCGCGGTTCTACCGCGGCAACTCGGACTGGGGCAACCCGGACTGGGGCAATTCAATGGTGAAGGTCGTGCCGTGAGGCTCGTTGTCCTCGACCCGGATCGAGCCATTGTGGTCGCTGACGATGCGCTGGACAATGGCAAGACCCAGACCCGACCCTCGTCCCTTGGTCGAAAAGTAGGGCAGGAAGAGCTTCTCGCGGGCCCCCTTCGGCACGCCGCTGCCGGTGTCCCGGACGGAGAGGTCGAAGACCCCGTTGCGGCGGCTGGCCCGGACCGTCACCTGACCGGGCGGGTTGGTGGCGGCGATGGCGTTGTCCAGCAGGTTGACCAGGGCGGAGCGCATCTGGTCGGCGTCGAGCTTGGCATGGAGACCCTCTTCGCCGGCCTCGATGCGCGCCTCGACCGCGACTCCGGGTTTCAACTCGCGGTACAGGTCGACCGTTTCGCTGATCAGCTTCGCTATGTCGACATCGCGGGGCTGAGGGCGCCGCATGCGTGCGTAGCGCGCGAACTGGTCCACGAGGTTCTGCATGTTGCCGACCTCGCGGACGACGATCTGCGCTCCCTCTTCGACCGCGGCGCCGAGGCTCGCGTCGTTGCCTTGCGCCTTGCGCAGCAGTCGCTCCGCGGCGAGCTTGATCGGAGTCAGCGGGTTCTTGATCTCATGCGCGATCCGGCGCGCTGCCTCCGTCCAGGTGGCGGCCTTCTGGGCGTCGAGCAGCGCGGTCAGATCCTCGATCACGAGGACGTGGCCGAGGAACTCGAAGCCGCCGCTGCCGTCCGGGGCGCGCAGCGGGCTGGTCTTGACCTCGAGGGTTTTCCAGTCGTCCCTGCCGCCGAGGCTGACTTCGCGACGGGCCGGGGTCGTCCCGGAGCGGCGCGGGCCGGTCGCACCCCGGACCGTCGAATCCGGCAGGTCGGCGAACACGGCCTCGACGCCCTTGTCCGGGAGCAACTCGCTCAGGGCTTCGGGCGGCGCGCCGGCGAGGGAAACGTGCGCCGGAAGCCCCAGCATCTCCGTCGCGGCACGGTTGCAGGTCAGGATGCGGCCGTCGCGATCGAGGGAGAGAACGCCGGCCGGCCCGCTCTCGAGCACCGCTTCGATGCGGGCGCGCTCGGCGTCCAGGCGGCGGTTCGTCGCCACCAGGTCGCGGTTCGATTCCTGCAACGCGCCGGTCATCCGGTTGAAGGAGTCGACCAGGACCTGGACCTCGTCGTCGGCGGCCGCCTCGACCCGGTGTTCCAGGTCGCCGCCGGCGATGCGCCGGGTGCCGTCCGCCAGAGCTTCGATCGGACCGGTTACCCGGCCGGCCAGGTAGAGACCGACCCAGCACGAGACGAGCAGGATGCACAGGGTCACGGTCAGGAACAGGAGCCAGTAAGCGGCCCGGATCTCGTCGCGTTGGGCGTGCAGTTGCCGCCGGGACTGGTAGGCGGCGATCAGGGTCTCCGTGCTGCCGGCGAGCTCGGCATCGAGCAGCCTGCCGGCGACGGCCACCGTGGTCTCGGCGCCTCCTTCCCGCGCCGCCGCGGCCAGGATCAGGCGCTCCTCGCTGCCGGCCACTTCGCCGATGGCCCGGGCGGCGCCGGTGCGGACCGCTTCGAGCAGCATGCCGCGGGTCGGCTCGGGCCGTTCGGAAAGAGCCTGCGGATTGACCGTGGCGTGCAGGAAGGTGGTGTCCCGGTAGACCGCCAGGTAGTCGAGGTCGGCCTCCGAAAGGGCCTCGCCGAGCGCCCCCAGCAGCCGGCCGCGCCCGCGCGGGCTGTCGAGGTCCGGGCTCTCGGTATCGGCGAGAAAGCGCTCCGCGTCGCGAAGCAACTCGTTCTGCTGCGTCGAGGTCAGGGCCTGGGAGACCTGGTTCGCCGGCTCCAGCAGATCGTCGATGTCGGTCCGGAACATGCGGTCGATCGAGCCCTGGAGCAATTCCGTGGCGTAGGCGAACAGGACGAGTCCCGGGATCAGCGACAGGCCGATGTAGGTGAGGATCAGCTTCGTGCGGAACTTGGCGCCCAGACGCTGGCGCCTGCGCTCGATCCACAGCTTGGTCAGGTTGCGGACGAGTACGAAGACGACGACCAGGATCAGCACCACGTTCAGATTGCGCAGCGCGAACAGCAGGATGCTGTTGTTCAGCACCGTGGGGTCGATCTCGCGGCCGCGCTGGAGCGCGTAGTAGCCCACCGTCGGCACGGCGAGGGAGAGCGCCAGGAGCCAGACCAGGAAGCGGTTGGTCTTGATGAGTTCCCGCAGGGGCGGGCGGGTCGCGGTCAGGCGCTGGATCACTCGGCCTCCCCGGTGCCGATCCGGCGCTGGGCGGACCGGAAGGGCGTCGTCTGGGCCCAGGCGGTGTGAACCCGGTCCGGAATCAGGCCGAGCCGGGTTCGGGTCCGGACTTCGGCGCGCACCCGCAGCACCAGTCGCCCCGGTGGTTCGTCGGCCAGCTCGACCGACGGCAGCCCCTCAAAGGTCGTCAGCGCTCGTTCGAGGTCCTCCTGCGAGGTGACGACCCGGCTGGCGTAGAGCTCACCGTCGCGCTTGAAGTTGACGAGGTACTCGCGGGTAAGGGCGTTGTACATCGCCACGACCTGCAGCCGCGTGGCGACGACGGCCTTGTCGAACCAGCGCCGCCGGATGCGCCGGACCTGAATGTCGTAGGTGAAGCCGGTAGGCAGCCCGCTCTCGATCTTCTCCCAGGTGCGCTCGTCGAGTGCCCGGTCCAGGCGGAAGCTGACCAGGAGCACCGGACCTTCGCGCACGGCGGAGAGTCCGGCGATGGCCGCTCCGGCAGACCGGACGGAAGCCTGTCGCGGCGGCTGGGCCGCGAGTGCGTCGCCGCCCAGAACGCTCGACAGGCTGAGCGCGCAGATCAGCCGTCCCGCCCGCGGGACTCCCATGGCATGACCCTACCAGTCCGCGGCGCCGCGCTCCGGGCAACGTGTCTCCCCACAACGGTCGACGTGGATCTCGACCGTGCCGCCAACCACCGGACCCCGGCGACGAGGAGTCCTCCTTCCGGCATGGGGCCGGTCTCCTCCGCCAAGTTCCGTAACACGGCGAAGCCCGACTGGAGGCAGTCAGAGCCTCTGGACAAAGGAACAAGAAGTAACAAGGGAGGAACAAGGGCTTCGGCTTGACACGGGGCCACGCACTGATATGGGATCTCACCGCGCGCTCCGAACGGCCCGTTGCTGTGGCGCGCCTTCCTACTTCAGGGACCGAGAAAGGGGACAGCGAGCAAGACATGGAGAGGAGCCGGAAGATCCTGATCGGGGTCGCATTGACGTTGCTGGTTGAGCCAGCAGCAGGACAGGTAACAGAGTACTTCGAGTTCGGCACGAGTTCGTACCCGTGGAGGTCTGTCGACGTGCTACTAGACGAGCGAGGGAACCTGATTGCCCCGGGGCTTCGGCCGGACACGATCGAGACGTTGGAGGAGCAAATCGAGGGCTTCCGAAAGAAACACGGATCGGCTGCAGAGAACGGACTTCATGAGGGCACAGTTCCCGAGGAGGATCTCTGCGGGGCGTCATACCCTCGCCCAACTATCGTCAGGCCGCCTGGAGCGGACCACGTCGACTTCGTGATGATGACATCTGACGTGGCCGTAACCGCGACCATCGGGGAGATGGTCATGGGATTCAAGGGACCGTCCCCTGTTGCGTTCGTCTCGCTTGAGCGAGTTGAACCTCTCCATCGCTACTCTCCCTCTCCTAGCCATGCTCTGGTGTCCCTTGGCCGGCTAGTGGCGAGAGACATGGTCTTCTGTTCCTGGGTAGGCGGCAGAAGAGGGTTCAATGGGCGTCCCGGAGACAAAGTACTGCTCATCGGTTCATGGGACAAGGGCGTCGTCCAACCCAATGCGGTCGCAATGTTCTCCGAGGACTCGCCTTCTCTGGAGTGGTGGCTCGGCCTTTCCAGCTACACGATCAACCAAGTTGAGGAATCGGCGTACAGGGTGGCTGCGTCTGGCCTCTACGCCTATGCCACCGAGGCGCGGCGTGCCGATGACCTGAACGAGAACGTTTGGGAACTCCACGGCGAAGTAGGGAGCCAGGTTGAACAAGCGGCCGACGACGACTGCGTTCTCTCCGGTGCCGTGCAGACGCACGAAGGCTGGAATCTCACCAGAGACTGCGAACATTGAGGGCGCCACGGCGCCTCCTGGCGGTTGCGATCCTCGCAACCGCAGCGACTACTAATGCCCCTGCACAGGAGACGCAGGAGTGCTCTATTCCTACCGACGACAGCCATAACTTCAAGAAAAGTACCGACATAGCCATCAAGGTCCCGGGCGTACTGACGCCTGGGGAGGACAAGACCGACGACCAGACCAAGGTAGACCTTGCCGTCACCTCTTGGGAGCATACGTGCGGCCGGCACAAGCTGCCGAAGTTGTACATGGCTAACGAGAACGGAAGGCTGTTCGACGACAACAGCAGGCTGCCTGCCGGAACCGATGTCTTTACTCTGAGACGAGGAACGCAGAAGGAGATCGGCCTTTATGGTTTGACGCAAGCGGGAGGGCAAGCGATCTGCGCTCAGGTGCGGCTGGAAGCGAAGGAAGTCATCTGGTACACGGCCAAGGACGAGAGCAGGAGTCTCCCAGAGGCTTGCCAAGACTCTTTTGTGGTAACCCATGAGCTTGGGCACGTTCTTCTACTGGAGGACATGGTGGGCGACTCCTACACCGGTGCGTGCAAGGCACAGTCGATCATGGGTTCGTCGCCCAACGTCACGGTAAAGGACTGCGAGACAGTAGACGAGAAATTCCGGAAGGACCATCCGCTGGATTGCGAGACCGAGTCAGATCAGGACCATCCGGAGTGTTGCGAAGACGACGAGGAGGACGAAGAAGAGTCCGGCAGTGGGTCCATGTTCGAGGTGGGCGACGACGGCATGCTGGTCTTCGTTGGGGCGACATCGTCCTCGTCGACCTGTCCTCGCCCCGGGGGAGGCGTATGCCCTCCGGGCGATCCGAACTGTGACGGCAAGCCCGACCGCGACGATGACCGGTGTGAAGGGAATCCGGGTCCCAACTGTCCGTTGGACTGCGACGCCAACCCGGCGCATCCCGACTGTGAGGTCAGCTGTCTTGAGGATCCGACCCAGCCGAGGTGCGGGAGCGTTCAGACTTGCGACGGACTCTGGTACGACCTGAACGGGAATGGTCGGATCGACGAGGGGGAGTGCATCCCGAATCAGTACAAGACGGTCCTGAACGGAGGAGGCAGGAGAACCGGAGCGGTGTCGTCCTCGATGACCGGTTCGAGCGGCGCGACCTACGCCCTTGGAGTGACGAAGCGGTCCGAGGTGATCGTGTCGTTGACCGGAATGACTCGGGACTTCGACTGCCAAGTCGTTCGAGGGCCTGGGCCGGCGCGAGACGGCACGCCTCCGCCCGACGCGGCAGCGGCGGGAGGAGGAGTCGCGGGCTCGACTACGCTGTCGTGTTCCACCAACGCCGGCGCCACGAGCGACTCCTGGAAGGGCGTACTGGACGTCGGCTATCACTCGATTCAGGTCTGGCCGTTCGGCGCCGGGACCGGCAACTTCACGTTGGCCGTTTCGCTGACGGAACTCGAAGATGGGAGCACGCCCGAACCCGTGCCGGCTGCCCGGAACCCTGTTCGCACGTTGGCGTTCGCCGACGCCAGGCAGGTGGCTTCAGGCGGTGGCGTCCAGGAGTACACCTTCAAGATCCCGTCCTTGGGCAGGGTGCGGGTCGATGTCACGGACATGACCACGGACTTCGACTGCTACGTAAAGGAGAACGGCACGATCAGGAGGCGCTGCACGAACAGGTCCAAGACCGCCGATGATGAGTGGACCGGGAACCTGAGTGCGGGCGTTCACGTGGTCCAGGTGTTTGCGTGGCGAAAGGATGCCGGCTCGTACGAGTTGAGGGTCGATGGACCGTCGCAGGCGGCGCCGCCGGCGGCTGAACCTCCAGCCGTGCCCGATCCCGATCCTGACCCCGATCCCGAGCCCGATCCCGAGCCCGATCCCGATCCCGAGCCCGACCCTGAGCCCGACCCGGACCCGGATCTGCCTGGGGCCCCGGCGCTCTCGGGCAGCGTCAACCTCACGAATCAGATTCTGACTTGGACGGCGCCGACGAGCGCCAGCGACATCGCTCGCTACCAGTTGGAGACGAAGGACCCGGCTGTCGGGAACTGGCACTTTCCGGCCGGGGGTTCGGGGACGGCCTCGAGTCTGAGCGCCACGACGCTGACTTGGAACATCATGACTCCGGCTTCTCTGGTCCGGAGCTACCGCGTCCGGGCTACCAACGAGGACGGCGACGGCCCCTGGTCGAACGAAATCAAGCTGACCTCCCTGAGTCCGCCGGCGCGAGTGCCCATCAACGGCAGTGTGTCCGGTCGGACCCACAACGTGACCTGGGCGGCCCCTCGGTCGGACAGGGCGATCACGAAGTACCAGTTGCAGACCAGGAACAACGCGACCAGTTCGTGGAGATGGCCTGACGCGGGTACGCCGACGGCGTCGAACATGCCGGCAACCGCCAGATCGTGGAGCGTCGCGACCGCGACTGGCGTGAGCCGGCACTACCGGGTGCGGGCAGTCAGCGTCCTCGGCGACGGAGCGTGGTCGTCCCATGTGGAGCTCACCTCCGCGTCGGCACCGCCACTGACAGCGCCGAGGATCCCGGACTTCACCAACCTCCCGTCCGGTGGCGCCGTGAACACGAGGCTCCCCGCCGCATCGGGAGGCGTGTCGCCGTATCGCTACGGCTTGACGGGACTTCCCCCCGGAATCGCGTTCAACTCGACAACGAGGGTCGCCAACGGCAAGTTGCCGGTGGTCAGCAGAAGCACGACCTACAACATGACTTACACGGTGACGGACAGCACCGGCGCAACCGACTCGACGTCCTTCTCTTCGACAGTCGTTCCGCCGCCAGTCCCGGCCGCGCCGACGCTGAGCGGCTCCGCCGCCGTGACCAGGCAGACCCTGTCCTGGGCCGAGCCCACCTCGGCGGCCCCGATCACCGGCTACCAACTGCAGGTGCGGAACTCCTCGACGAGCGGCTGGCGGTGTACGTCGGCCGGTGACGGAGCGTCATGCAGCCTGGCGGCATCCACCTTGACCTGGGGCGTCACGACGTCGCCGGGACTGACAAGGCACTATCGCGTCAGAGCCTCCAACATCGGTGGTGTCGGAGCATGGTCCAACGAGGTCATCCTGACCTCCGGCACGCCCGGCCGCTGAGACCAGCCGTGGGGAGTCGACCGCTCGAAGGTCGTTTCGGAGTTGGCGCGGCGCGAAAGCGCGGCTACGGCGGACCGGCCAGGCCGGGGTGCCAGGTCGCGGGCTGATCCTCCCCGAGGGGACGGTCCGTCTGTGGCGGCAGTTCGTCGCCCCGCATCCAGGTCCAGTACCTGGGGTTGGCAACCAGTTCCCTGAGCAACTCGTAGTGGAGTTGATGCCCGCCCCGCAGAACCTCGAAGTGGCCCCAGATCGGCGCTCCGAGCAGGGTGAAATCGCCGACGGCATCGAGCGCCTTGTGGCGGACCGGTTCGTCCGCGAAGCGGAGGTCCGTGTTCACCGCGCCGTGTTCGTCGAAGACGATGCAGTTGTCGACCGACCCGCCCAGACCCAGTCCGGCCCGCTGCATCTGCTCGACGTCCATCTGCCGGCAGAAGGTCCGCGCAGGCGCCAGGCCGCGCTCGAAGCTGCGCGTGTCGACATCGATCTGCAGCCGCTGCCGTCCCACGGCGCAGCCTTCGAAGTCGATCGTGTAGTCCAGGCGCAGGCCGGGGTAGGGCGATGCACGCAGCCACTTGTCGCCGCGGTCGATCTCGATCACCGAAGTGATCGCGAGGATCCGCCGGTTCGCGTTCTGGGACCTCACTCCCGCCGCTTGCAGCAAGAGCAGGTAGGGCATCGCCGAGCCGTCGAGGATCGGCACCTCGGGGCCGTCCATCTCGACGACCAGGTTGTCGATGCCGAGGATGTAGACGGCGGCGAGGAGGTGCTCGACGGTGGAGACGGTCACATCGTCGCGACCGAGCGTGGTGGCGAGTTCGAGGGAACTGACGCTCCTGAGGTCGGCGGGAACCTCGACGTTGCCGGCATCCGCGCGGCGGAAACGGATCCCCGCATCGGGCGGCGCCGGCAGGATGCGCAGATTCGTCTCCCGGCCGGTGTGAATGCCCACGCCGGAGATCGCCGTCGGACGCCGGATCGTCTGCTGGCGGAACAGGCGGTCACGCGTGTCGTTGGACCCTCGCCGGGGACTCCGGCCTGATCCGTTGGCGCGCTTTGCCATCGGCCAGGTGTTGCAGCACGGATCGTGCCAGCCCGGCGACGGCCTTGTGTCTCTTGCAAGTTCCTTGTTCTACAGTCATTTACGCCCGTGGCGACAGTCGGTCGGCGAGCCGGTATGTGGCGTTTTCACCACACCTCTGTGGCGCTTCGGCCGCATCGCGGCTGCCTGCGTCGGGGCGTCCGCGGAGAGTAGACTCGCTCGGGAAGATGCACCCAACGCCGGAAACGAACACCGATGGCCAGGCGCAGCAAACAGAAGCAGCGGTCGCTCGCGGGCGGGAACGCCCTGGCGGTCAACCGGAAGGCGCGGCGGGAGTTTCACGTCCTGGAGCGGCTCGAGGCCGGCATCGAGCTCCTGGGCACCGAGGTCAAGTCGATCCGGGGCGGCAAGATCCAGTTGCGTGACAGCTACGTCGCCTTTCGAAACCACGAGGCCTGGCTGCTGGACGCTCACATCTCCGCGTACAGCCACGGCAACCGGGAGAACCACGATCTCGAGCGGCCCCGGCGGCTGCTGCTGAATCGGCGTGAGATCGACCGCCTGTTCGGCCGTACCCGCGATCGGGGCCTGACGGTGGTGCCGCTTTCGGTCTATCTGAAGGGCAACCGGATCAAGGTCGAACTGGCCCTGGCCCAGGGCAGGAAGTTGCACGACAAGCGGGAGCGGGAACGGGAGCGGACCCTCGACCGCGAGGCCGGCGAGGTGTTTCGCGGCCGGCGGCGTCTGCGCGCGGACGCGTCCGGGGAAGCGCGGTGAGCGGGAAGAAGATCGTCGTTCGCGGGGCCCGCGAACACAACCTGAAGAACCTGACGGTCGAGATCCCGCGGGATCGGCTGGTCGTCGTCACCGGCGTTTCGGGCTCGGGAAAGTCCTCGCTCGCCTTCGACACGCTGTTCGCGGAGGGACAGCGTCGCTACGTCGAGTCCCTTTCGGCTTACGCGCGCCAGTTCCTGCACCAGGTCGAGAAGCCGGACGTCGACTCGATCGAGGGACTCTCGCCCGCGATTTCGATCGAGCAGAAGTCGGTGTCCCGCAACCCGCGGTCGACGGTGGGGACGGTGACCGAGATCCAGGACTACCTGCGGCTGCTCTACGCCTCGGTGGGTGTGCCGCACTGCCCCGAGTGCGGCAAGGTGATCCGGCCGCAGACCGTGCAGCAGATGGTCGACCGGGTGGCCGGGATGCCGGAGGGCACCCGGCTGCTGCTGCTCGCGCCGTACGTGCGGGGCAAGAAGGGCGAGTACCGCCGCCAGCTCGAGCAGATGGTCCGCGAGGGCTTCCTGCGGGCGCGCATCGATGGTGAACTCTGCGAGCTCTCCGGCGACCTCCCCGCTCTCGACAAGAACAGGAAGCACGACATAGAGATCGTGATCGACCGGCTCGTCGTGCGGCCGGGCATCGAGCAGCGGCTGGCCGCATCGTTCGAGACGGCCCTCGAGGTCGGCCGCGGACTGCTCGTCGTGGCCCCCCAGGGTTTGCCCGAGGAGACGATGTCCCAGCACTTCGCCTGCGCCGACTGCGGCACCAGCCTGGCCGAGATCTCGCCGCGACTGTTCTCGTTCAACAGCCCCTACGGGGCCTGTCCCGAGTGCGGCGGCCTGGGGTCCTCGATGGCGGTCGACGAGGAGAGGATCCTGGACGATCCGCGGCGGTCGATCCAGGCCGGCGTGCTCCGGCCCTTTCCGACGACTTCATCCTCCTGGCGGCTCAGGATGCTCAGGACGGTCGCCGCGGAAATGGGCTTCGACCTCTCGACGCCGTGGTGCGAGCTGTCCGAGGAGGTGCGGCAGGTCGTGCTCTACGGTTCGGGCAGCCGCGAGATCGCCTTCGAGATCAAGGGTCGGCGCTCGTCCTACCAGTGGCGTGGGCGCTACGAGGGCGTGGTGCCGATGCTCACTCGCCGCCACGCGGACACGGCGTCTCCGGGCGTTCGCTCGGAGATCGAAAAGTACATGTCGGTGCGCACCTGCGGCTCGTGCTCGGGCCGCCGGCTTCGTCCCGAAGCGCTGGCGGTCACCGTCGGCGATCGTTCGATCGACGATCTGACCTCGATGCCGATCAGCGACCTCCGGCGGGCGGTCGGAGCGTTGGGGCTGAGCACGAAGGAACGGCAGATCGCCGGCAAGATCCTGCAGGAGGTGGAGGACCGGCTGACGTTCCTCGATGACGTCGGTCTCGGCTACCTGCACCTGGACCGGGCCTCGGGATCCCTCTCGGGAGGCGAGAGCCAGCGCATCCGGCTCGCGACGCAGATCGGAAGCAAGCTCCAGGGCGTGCTCTACGTGCTGGACGAGCCATCGATCGGCCTGCACCAGCGGGACAACGCGAAGCTGCTCCGGACGCTCAAGGGCATGCGTGACCTCGGCAACTCCGTCCTCCTGGTCGAACACGACGAGGAGACGATCCGCGAGGCCGACTGGATCGTCGATCTGGGTCCGAGGGCGGGCGAGCACGGCGGCGAAGTGGTCGCCGAAGGATCGCTCGAGAAAGTGGAGAAGGCGAAGGGGTCGCTGACCGCCGCCTACCTCCGCGGCGAGGCGGAGGTGCCCGTGCCCGCGGCGCGGCGGCCGGGGAACGGCGCCTGGCTGGGCATTCGGGGCGCCCGCCAGAACAACCTGGCCGAACTCGACGTGGACGTGCCGCTCGGCTGCTTCGTCCTGGTCACCGGCGTCTCCGGTTCGGGCAAGAGCAGCCTGGTCAACGAGGTGCTGTACAAGGCCCTGGCGCGCCACTTCTACCGCGCCGTCGATCCGGCCGGCGATCACGACCGGATCGAGGGCCTCGAGCATCTCGACAAGGTGATCGCGATCGATCAGAGTCCGATCGGCCGCACTCCGCGCTCCAACCCGGCGACGTACACCAACGTCTTCACGCCGATCCGCACCCTGATGGCGAAGACGCCGGAAGCGCGGGCCCGCGGCTACAAGCCCGGCCGGTTCAGCTTCAACGTCAAGGGAGGCCGCTGCGAAGCCTGCGCCGGCGACGGCCAGAACAAGATCGAGATGCACTTCCTGCCCGACGTCTACGTCACCTGCGACATCTGCGGCGGCTTGCGCTACGACCGCGAGACCCTGCAGGTCCGCTACAAGGGGAAGAACATCGCCGACATCCTCGCCATGAGCGTCGAGAACGCCTGCGAGTTCTTCGCCAACGTCCCGGCCATCGACCGCATCCTCTCGACGCTGGACGAAGTGGGCCTCGGCTACATCCGCCTCGGCCAGCCCGCGACCACGCTGTCGGGCGGCGAGGCGCAGCGGGTCAAGCTGGCCACCGAGCTGTCCAAACGGGCGACGGGCCGGAGTCTCTACCTGCTGGACGAGCCGACGACCGGTCTCCACTTCGACGACGTGCGGCGCCTGGTCGGCCTTCTGCAGCGTCTGGTGGACCGGGGCAACACGGTGCTGGTCGTCGAGCACAACCTCGACGTGATCAAGAACGCGGACTGGATCATCGACCTGGGCCCGGAGGGCGGCGTCGGTGGCGGCAGGCTGGTGGTGGCCGGCACGCCGGAGCACGTGGCGGCCTCGCCGGAGAGCCACACCGGGGAGTTCCTGAGCAAGGTGCTGGCGACCCCGGCAGCGGTGCGCGCCACCGAGGTAAGAAAGGCGAGCTGAGCGTGGCCGACCGCGGATCTTCCCCCTCCCGGAAGGCGTCAACGGACTTTGCCGGCCGCCGCCAACGGTTGCAGCTCGAGACGCTCTACGACCTGGTCGTGGCGCTCCATTCCCACGAGTCCGAGCAGGGACTGCTGGACGACCTCCTGCAGCGTCTCTGCACGATCGTCGACCCGGCGGCTGCCGCGACCGTCACCCGCGACCGGTTCGGGGTCGCGCGGTCGGCGTCCACGGTTGGCTTCGGCAGCGATTCCCCGGCAGCCGAGGCGTTGCTTGCCGGCCCCTTGTGGGACGATCTCCTGGCCCGGGACGACCTCCTGGCGCGGAGCGGCGGCTCGCTGGCCGGTCGGGAGTTCCAGTCCCTGCTGGCGGCGCCGCTCAAGTCCCGTGATGCCGTGCTGGGCTTCGTCGCCGTCCTCGACAAGGAGGTACGGGGCAAGGGCGAACCGGGCTTCAGTGACGGCGACCGGAGGTTTCTCCGGTCCGTCGCGGCGCTGGCCGGAGTGGCCCTGGACGGTCTGCGCCAGGTGGAGCGGCTGGTCGTCTCGCGGGAACGGCTGGCGGAGGAGAACAAGCTGCTCAAGGAGCGCCTCGACGACCTGGCCGAGGTCGGCGGCAGGCGGATCGTCGCCCATGCGCCGGCGATGCGCCGCATCCTGGAGGTGATCGACCGGGTCGCGCCGCGGAGCGTTGGCGTCCTGCTTCGCGGCGAGAGCGGCACGGGCAAGGAACTCATGGCGGCCTTTCTCCACCAGCGATCCGAGCGGACCGGTCCGCTGGTGGCGGTGAACTGCGCCGCGCTTCCGGAGAGCCTGCTGGAGAGCGAGCTGTTCGGTATCGAGGGCGGCGTGGCCACCGGCGTGAGGGCACGCCTCGGTCGCTTCGAACTGGCCGAGGGGGGCACCCTCTTCCTCGACGAGGTCGCTGATCTCGATGTGGCACTGCAGGTCAAGCTGCTGCGCGCGCTCCAGGAGCGCGAGATCGTGCGGGTCGGGGGCCAGCGGGCGATCGCCGTCGACGCCCGGGTCGTTGCCGCGACCCACCAGCCGCTGGAACGGCTGGTCGAGGAGGGCCGGTTCCGCGAGGATCTGTACTACCGCCTCAAGGGAATCAGCGTCGAGCTGCCGCCGCTGCGGGAGCGGCGGCGGGATATTCCGCACCTGATCCGCCACTTCGCCGAACGGTTCTGCGAGCGGGAATCGGTCGAGTTGCCGCAGTTCGACCGGACGGCGCTGAACTTCCTGCTGGCGCACGACTATCCCGGCAATGTGCGGGAACTGCAGAACATCGTGGAGGGTGCGGTCTCCCTGGCCGACGGCGTTGTCGACGTGGCCCTGATCCAGTCGCTGATGGGCGGCGCGGTCGGCCTTCAGAGCCCGGAGCCGCTCGACCTCGAGACGGTCAAGCGACGTCATGTACGCCGGGTCATCGGGATGACGGGGGGCAACAAGAGCGCCGCCGCGAGGCTTCTCGGCGTCAACAGGCGCACCCTGACGCGCGGAGGGTACTGATCGATCCGCTGTCGGTGCATCCCGCGATGGCAATGGGTCATATTGGCCCACTGTAGGACATATTGTCCCTAGCGCATGTGGGGCGGGCGTAACGTCTCGCCAGAGCCGAGCCAAGCCCGAGTGGCGCGACTTGCTCGGGACAAATTGCCCCGAATCGACCATCCGGTCGCGACGGTGCCGCTCGTCGTCAAACCCGCGTGAAAGCTGGGTTTACGGGCGGTTTGCCCTCGTATCTCCCCGGCTGGCAGGGGACTTGCTCTCTACCAGGGTCACCAACGGGGAGGTCGAACATAATGGTAGGGTCGCCGTTCAGTTTTTTGGACCGTGGGGGCGTCACCGCGCCGGTTTCGTGGGCGGGGAGTCTCTCCGCCGGTGTGTTCTGGTCGTCCGTGGTGGTCGCCAGCTTTCTCTGGTTTCTGCTGAACGACCGGATCCAGCCCGTGGTGATCTACTGTCTCAAGCTCTTTCTTGTCGCCTAGGATCCCGGCCGCTGGGACGCCGATCGCCTACCCCCGATGTCTGAGCTCGGAGTTCTTGAAGAAACCCACCTGACCTTCAGGCTCGCGCCTGAAATGGAGCTGGAGGTGCGGGCCTGCGCCTGCGAGATGGCGAAGTCCATCCGGATGAGCACGGACAAGGTCGAGGAAGTGGGCATGGCGGTCGTCGAGGCGTGCATCAACGCGATCGAACACAGCCGGGCCGCCGACGGCCAGCTTCATCTCGGGCTCGCGGTACTCGGTTCGGCCGAGGGGGAGGAACCGCAGGTGCTCCGGATCACGATTCAGGATCAGGGAGTCGGCTTCGACTGTTCGAAGCTCGTGCCGCCCCGGATCGAGGACAACCTGAAGTCGATCCGGAAGCGTGGCTGGGGATTGAAGATCATTGAAGGACTGATGGACGAGGTGAACGTGCTCTCGGGTGAGGGCGGCACCTCCGTCGTGATGTTGAAGGTACTCTGACGCTCCTTTGAGCGAGGAAGTCTGGTTGGTTCCATGACCGAGGGTCTGAAGTTGAAGGTGGAGCGCCGCGACGGTCTGGCGGTGATCTACACGGACGGTTACATCAACAATCAGGGCGGCGAGGAGATCGCGGAGGCGGCGTACGGCCTGCTGGACGAGGGCTTCACGACGCTGCTGCTGAACCTCGCCGGGACGAAGATCGTCAACTCGATCGGCATCTCCATCCTGATCGAGATCATCGAGAAGATGATCGAAGTGGAGGGCCGGCTCTCCTTCTGCGATCTCACTCCGACAATCGAGAAGACCTTCCACATCATGGGGCTGGCGCAGTACGCCAGCATCTTTCCCGACGAACAGGCCGCGGTGACCGGGCTTCAGGCCGGGGCCTCGTGACTTCGCCGGCCGCCGGTGCCGCTCAGGCGTCGGAGTCGACCTCGGCGGCTGGAGCGGGTCTCGGAGCCAAACTCTGGCGGCTGGCGGCGGCGGCGGAGACCGCGGAGTGGGAGAGCGGCGCGGCGCAGACCCGGCTGGTCGGGCACTGGTGCCGGGCCCAGGGTCTGGCCGGCGCCCAGATCTACCGCCGTGACGGCGGTCCCGTGGCGTCCTGGGGCGTCCTCGGCACCCGCGAACGGAGCCTGGAGCACGGCCTGATCCTCTACTACGCGGCCGTCGACGATGCGGCTCGCGATGACGGCGCCGGCGGCGGACAGGGGAGAACGCCGGAGGAGCACGACCTCGCCGGAGTGCTGGCCATCGGCCTCAGGCTGCGGGAACTGGCCGACGAGCTGAAGGACCGGAAGTTCCAGGACAACTACAACGTCGTCACGCTGCAGGCGGTCTACGACGTGGGGCTGGCGATCGCTTCGACGCTGAACCTGGACGAACTGACCGAGGAGATCCTGCTGCGCGCGGTCTCGCTCCTGGACGCCCGGCGCGGCGCCTTCTACCTGCTGGACGACGAAGGCCGCCTCGCGCTCGCCGGCACGATCGGCGGCGGCGCCCGCGAGGCGATCGAAGCGCCGCCGGCCGGTTTCGACGAAGCCGGCATCGAAGCGGTAGCGGCAGGCGTGATGCCGGCCGCGGAACACTCGCTCGCGGTCCCCATCGAAGGCGACGGGGGCAGCGGCAGCGTCGGCCTGCTCGTGGTCGCGGACAAGGAGAGCCGGACCGGAGTCGGCCCGTTCGCCGCGGCCGATCATCGGGCGCTCTCGCTGTTCGCCAACCAGGCCGCGATCGCGTTGACCAACGCGAAGCTCCATCGGCAGGCGCTCGAGAAGGAGCGCCTCGAGCGCGAGGTGGAGCTCGCCGCCGAGATCCAGCGCAACATCCTGCCCGCGGAAATGCCGAGCGCGGGCTGCTTCGAGACGGTTGGCTGGAGCCGTCCCTCGCGCCAGGTCGGCGGCGACTACTACGGTTCGCTTCGCTTCGCCGGGTCGCGCCGCGGACTGGTGGTCGCGGACGTCACGGGCAAGGGGATGCCGGCCGCGCTCCTGGTCTCTACCCTGGACTCGGCGTTGCGGTTGCTCGTCGACGACTGGCGGCTGGGCGGAGAAGGCGTGGGGGCGGAACTCTCGCCGGAACTCTTCGACCGTCTGAACAAGCACATCCTCGAGAGCAGCGCCAGCAATTGCTTCATCACCCTGATCCTCGCCGAGATCGATCCGCGAAACCGCGCCGTCCGCTACCTCAATGCGGGACATAACCCGGGGCTCCTGGTGCGCGGGGACGGCGAAGTGACGCCGCTTCCGGCCAGCGGCCTGCCGCTGGGCCTGCTTCCCACCGCGAGCTACCAGGTGGAGCCGCTTGAGATGGGGCCGGGCGACGTCCTCTGCCTGTACAGCGACGGGATCACGGAGTGCGAGTCCCCGGATGGCGAAGAGTACGGCCAGGAGCGGCTCGAGGACTTCCTTCGCTCCCGCCGCGAGCAGCCGCTGTCCGAGATCGTGGACGCGATCGACGCCGACGTGAGGCGCTTCGGCGCCGGCCTGCCGCAGGGCGACGATCAGACGGTCGTGCTGATCCGTGCGGTGCGCGGGTCGTAGCCGGGGGTCTTCTGACCCCCGGTGAACGCGCGCCGCAGGCGGCCGGGAAGCGCCGGCCGAAGGCCGTCCTAAGCTGAACCCGCCGCGGTCAGACCGTCCACGTCGGCCACCGCCAGGGCCGGCGCGGACGTGCCGCCGAGGAAACCGTCGCGCGAGGGACGGCAGAACAGGGTGTCGCCGGTGGCGAGCAGGTTGGAGAACACCCGGAGCAGGCTGTCCTCCCAGACGAGATCGATCACCGGCTCCGCGAGCCGGCCGCCCCGCAGGCGACGCACCCCGCGGGCCCTTGCCCGCACCCGCATGCGGGCGGGGTCGAAGCACTCGACCTGGTCCAGCCTGCTGACCCAGACGCCGCCGTCCGCGATGCGGAACAGTTCCCGCTCGCTGTGCTCGCCGGGTTGGAGGAACGTGTTGAGGGGATAAGCCTCCTCGCCGCCCGTGCAGTGGCAAGTCGGAGAAAGTCCCACGCGGGCAGCGGTGGCGGTGTCCAGCGCCGGTGTTCGCGGCACGCCCGCGGACACCAGCTCGACCGGTGTCTTCGAGACGCCCTCCAGGTCGAAGGGAAAGGGAAGGCCGCTCTCGCGGCGGGCGTCGTCCGCCAGCTTGAGGCGGCGGTCGAAGACCTGCACTCCTGTGTGCTGAAGCAGAAAGGACTCCTGCTCGAGGATGGCCCGTGACGAGAACGCGTGGAGGTTCAGCAGTTCGACGAGCTCGATCGTCGCCTCGGGAGCCAGGAGGACCGGCGCACCGCTGGGCGGCGTCGCCGCCGTGCCTTCAGGCGCTCTCCGCTCGCGCGCCGTCTCGACCAGTCGCGCAAGCTGGAGGCTGTCGAGCGAGCGGGCGGCGTGGCGGGCGAAGCCGGCGCCCGGATCGGCGCCGCTTCGCACTTCGACCATGACGGAACTGGCGCGTTCGCCTCGCGCGAGTTCCCGGTTGTTGGCGATGGCGGCCTGCCCGATGGTCCATTCGATGATCGCCGCTTCGTCGGCCCTGAGCGCTTCTCGCAGCAGCCGCCGGGCCGCCTTGGCGTGCAGGCGTTCGAGCGCCGGGTCGGAGAGGGCGGCCGACGGAGCTTCCGGTTGGTTGCCCTCGGGCAACAGGGGGAGCGACTCGGCGGGCGCTGCCCGGGCAGCCGCGAGAGCGAGGCGCACCGCACCGTCGAGCTCGCCGCTACGTACGCCGCCCGTGCGGTGGATTCCCGAGCGTCGCCCCTCCCGTACCCTCAGGGTGACCTGACGGGAGCGCCGCCGGTAGCTGTCGACGTCGGAAACACGGTAGCCGGTGCGGCCGCGCCTGCTCTCCAGCCAGAGGATTTCCGTTTCGTCCGCCGGCGAGCGGTCCAGCGCGGCGCCGAGTTCCTCCCGGACCTGGCCCAGGGAGCGCAGGCGGGGCTCGGCCTCGGCGCGTCCCGATCGCCTCCTTCCTGATCGGCGGTTCGGCGCGGCCGGTCTCGAGGGGCGACGATCCGGCACGGTGTTTGCCTATCATAGGGAATCGTGCTGAAACTCTGGCAGTCGAGGTCCGGGTCGCCGCGCTTCGTTGCGCTTGCCGGCGTCGTGTGCGCGTTTGCGGCGGTCGGCGTCGCGGGGCAGCCCTCTGGCCAGAACGATCCGTTCGCGGCCCAGCGCACGGCCATGGTGGAAGAACAGATCAGGGGCCGGGGAATCGAAGAACCGAAACTGCTGAACGCGCTCAGAACGGTGCCCCGGCACGAATTCGTGCCGGACTCCCTGCGTGACGATGCCTACGGCGACGAGGCCGTCCAGATCGGCTCCGGGCAGACCGTCTCCCAGCCCTACCTGGTCGCTCTGATGGCGGACCTTCTCGAACTCGATGGCGACGAGAAGCTGCTCGAGATCGGTACCGGCTCCGGCTACACGACGGCGGTCCTGGCGCGTCTGGCTCGCAGGGTCTACTCGATTGAGATCATCGACGATCTGGCGGAGAGGGCGCAGGGGGTTCTGGACGAGCTCGGCTACGGCAACGTCGAGGTTCGGGTAGGTGACGGCTACCGCGGGTGGCCGGAAGAAGCGCCCTTCGACGGCATCCTGGTGTCCGCCGCGCCCGAGGAGGTGCCGCCGCCGCTGATCGAACAGCTCAAGGTGAACGGCATCCTGGTCGCCCCGGTCGGTGGACCCCTGCAGGACCTCGTGGTCATCCGAAAGACCGCGGACGGACTCGAACGCCGCCAGGTCGACGTGGTCCGCTTCGTGCCCATGGTGGGCCGCGCGCAGGAGGACCCGGAAGGGGAGAACCCGAACTTCTAGGAAGCCCGGTACTCCAGGAAGTGGTGGAGCAGAAGGGACTTGAACCCTCGACCCCCACGTTGCGAACGTGGTGCTCTCCCAGCTGAGCTACTGCCCCACGAGAGTTCTCCCGTACCTCGGGGGCGACGGATTGTAGCAGCGCCGGACGCGTATATGATCGGGCCATGAGCAACGCCAAGAAAAAAGAAGGCGACGAGGACGGCGGCAACGTCACTTCGATGGATCTGGCCCGGGAGGCCGTCGCCGAGGGGGTGGAGAAGGCCCGCTCGGCAGTCAGTCACGGCGTCGACGCGGCGCGCGAGCGGATGCGGGACTCCCCCCTGTCGGGACGGGTCAAGAAGGCCTCGGCCCGGGCCGGCGAGGCGGCCAAGGGAGGCTACGGCACCGCCAAGGAGAAGCTCGGTCACGGCTACGAGCGGGCGCGCAAGGATCTGGATCAACTGGTCGGCGACGTGAACGTGTATGTCCGTGACAATCCCGGTCGGGCGGTGCTGATCGCGGCCGCCGCGGGCTTCGTCCTGGGATTCCTGCTGCGTCGTGACCGCCGATCCTGACCAGCCGGCGATCGAAGATCGGATTGTCGGCAGTCTGACGCCCGGTCTCGACTGGGTGGCGCTCGTGCGTGCGTATCCGCTGGCGTCCGTGGCAGTGGCGGCTTCGCTCGGTTTCCTGATCGGACGCGCCCGTGGCCGGGAGATCCTCGGCATTCTGGGTGACCTCGCCGGCGAGCGGGTCGACGAGAGCGTACGCAGCGTCCTGATCCGTTAGGGCCGAACACTCCCGATCGAGCCGCGGGACGACTCCGCTGCGCCGTCTGCTCCACCTCTCCGACATCCACTTCGGGCCGCCGCACTACCGGCCGGCGGCCGCGGGCGTGGAGGCGCTGGTCGCCGACCGGCGCCCCGACCTGGTCGTCGTGTCGGGAGACCTGACTCAGCGGGCGAAACCTCTGCAGTTTCGCCAGGCGCGTCGGTTTCTGGAAGGGCTCGGGCCGCCGTTCCTGGCCGTACCGGGCAACCACGACGTTCCGATGTACCGGGTGTGGGAGCGTCTGCTCGACCGTTACGGCGCCTACCGGCGCCACTTCAGCCCCGACATCGAGCCCAGCTTCCGGGATGCGGAACTGGAGGTCGTCGGCTTCAATACGGCGTTCAACCTGACGATCGAGGACGGCCGCTTCACGGCACGCCAACTGGCCGCGGCGGAGGAGCGCTTCCATCGGGACGGTTCGGCGGAGAGCGAGGGGAGGGTGCGGATCGCTGTCGCCCACCACCCGCTGGCGGCCCTGCCCGAGCTGATGGGCTGGCGCACCGCGCGCCGCAGCGGCGAGGCCCTGACGGCGTTCGCGGCCGCCGGCGTCGACCTGGTGCTGGCCGGGCACGTCCATGTAGCCGCCGTGGGCCTGGCGCCGGACTGCGGAAGAAGGCTGTGGCTGGTACACAGCGGCACGTCCACCTCGAGGCGCGGACGGGGTACGGAACGAGGCCGGAACACATGCAACCTGATCACCCTGGACCCGGGGCCCCAGGACGCGGGGTGCTTGCGCCGGTCGGCGACGGTCGAGCAGATGCTCTGGTCGGAGCGGAGCGGGCTCTTCGAGACAGAAGCGGTTCACGACTGCCCACTCGCATGACCACGGTCGATCTGCGGGCGTTGGACCGCGTGGCTGGTCAGGCCGAGACGCTGGACAACGGCCTGCGAGTGGTCCTCGTGCCGCAGAACGGGGCCGAATCGATCGCCGTTGCTCTCTGCTATCGCGCCGGCAGCAGGGACGAGAACCCCGGCGAGTCCGGTCTGGCGCACTTTCTGGAGCACATGATGTTCAAGGGCTCCGCCACCTACGAACCCGGCGCGATCGACCGTCTTACCCAGCGCCTGGGCGGTACGAATAACGCGTTCACTTCGCACGACGCAACCCTCTACCACTTCCAGTTCGAGCGTGGATCCTGGGGGGAGGCGCTGCGGATCGAGTCCGACCGGATGCGGGGCCTGAGCCTGCTGCCGGAGGAGGTGGACAGCGAGCGCGAGGTGATCCTCGAGGAGATCCGGATGGTCGAGGACGATCCCTGGGACGCCCTGGAGCAGGCGGTGGCCCGGCGCGTGTTCGGCGACCATCCCTACGGGCGATCCGTCCTCGGCACGAGGGAGAGCCTGCGCTCGCTGGACGCCGTGGCGCTCCGCTCGTTTCATCGCCGGCACTATCGGCCGGGTCGGGCGGTCCTGGTCTGCGCCGGCGGCTTGCCCCCGGACGCGATGGAGCTCGTCGAGGCGGCGCTGGGAGGCGCGGCGGCAGGCGGCGAGGGAAGCCCCGGGGGTCTGGGGCCGCCCGTCTTCGATCCGCGCCGGCGCCGCCGGGTGGAGTTGCGCCGGGGCGAGACCCCGAGGCTGCTCGTCGCCCATCCCGCGCCGGCGCCGGACGACCCGGCCCATGTCCATCTCCGTCTGGCCCTGGCCGTCCTTTGCAGTGGCCGCGCGAGTCGCGTCCAGCGCGACCTCGTGGAGGAGGATCCGCTGGCGCTCTGGGCCTCGGCGACCGTGACCGGGCACCGGCTGGGAGGCATGGCGACGCTGTCGGCCGAGGCGGCGCCGGGTGTTGATCCGGAGCGCCTGGAGGGGGAACTCTGCGCGCGGGTCGAGGGCCTCGCGAGCCGTCCGCCGGACGCCGAAGAGCTCGGGCGGGCGAAGCGGATCCTGTTCGCGGACTGGGTCTTTCTGCACGAAGCGATCGCCGAACGGGCGGTGACGGCCGCGCTCGAGCAGGCTCTGTTCCGACCGGGCTTCAGCCGCGACTCGTTCGAGGCGCTGTCCGCCGCGACCGCATCCGACGTCGCCGCGGCCTGTGCAGCCTCCCTGTCCGCGGGAACGCGGATCGTCGGCTGGTCTCGCCCGTGACCGATCGCGAGCCGCTGCGTCTCGACCTGTGGTCGGGCCGGCTGCGCCTGGCCGCCCTGCGCGTGCCCGCCACGGACGTCGTGGCGGCCCGAGCCTGGCTGCGCGGCGGCGCCCGCACGGAACCGTCCGCGGGCCTTGCACGGCTTACGGGTCGGATGCTGGTCGAGGGTACGGAGGCGCGCGACTGGCGGGAGATCGCCGAACAGGCCGAAGCTCGCGGCATCTCGATCGACGGTTCGGCGACCGCCGAAGTCCACGGGTTGGCCGTGGACGCCATCGCCTCCGACGCGGGCCTCGCTCTGGACTGGTTGGCCGAGCTGTTGCTGTCGCCGAGCTTCAGTGGGGACCGGTTCGGGCTCCTGCGCGACCAGACGCTGGGCGATCTCCTGAGTCTGGCGGATCGGCCGGACGTGGTCACCGGCTGGGCCTTCCGCGATCATCTCTACCACCCTCATCCGCTGGCGGCGCCAGGCCCGGGCACGCCGGAGTCCCTTGCCGGTCTGTCGCCGCAGGACTGCCGGCGCTTCCACGAGCAGTCGCTGGCGCGGGGCGGCGTGGTCGCGGTAGCCGGAGCCATCGACGAGCAGGAGGCGCTGCGCCGGCTCGAAGGCCTCTTCGGGACCGTCGGGGATCCCGGCACGGCGCCGGCCGCGGCATGCGAACCCCCGCCGCCATGCGGCCGGGCCGAGCGCCGCGTCGAGGTCGGCACCGCTTCGCGCGAGCAGGCCCACGTCTTCGCCGGGCACTTCACGGTGAACCGCACCCACGCCGATCTGCCCGAGCTGCGCGCGCTCGGCATCCTGCTCGGCTCCGACGGCCTGGCCGGCCTGATTCCGAACCGGATCCGCGAGCAGGAGGGTCTTGCCTACGCGACCCACGTCGAGCTCCTGGCCGGGGCCGGCACGGATCCGGGCGCCCTCTCCGTCTACCTCGGCACCCACCCCGATCGCGTCGAACGCGCCCTCGAACTGGTCCGTGATTCCCTGCAACACGTCCTGGAGCGGCCGCCCGAGGCGGCGGTTCTCGAAGAGTGCAAGGCCGGCATGTTCGGCCGCGAGCCCTTCGCGACCGAGACCGCCGGCCAGTGGGCCGGCCTGCTGGTCGACGCGCTGCTGTTCGACCTGCCCGGCTACCGCCGGAGTTTCCGGCTCGAACGGATCGAACGGCTGACCCCCCGGGGCGTTTTCGAAGCCGCTCGGCGGCACATCCATCCGGATCGCATGCGGGTGACCGTCGGGCTGCCTGCAGGGTGTCGCGCGCTCGGCCTCTCCGGGTAGAGTCCGGCGACGGCGAGTTGCCGAGGGGCGGTTTACGGGGACGGGACAGGCGAGGTTTGGCTGAGGTGCAACGGACGGTCCTGTACAGGCGTCACGTCGAGTCGGGCGCCCGCTTCGGGCCCTTCGCCGGCTACGAGATGCCGATCCAGTACGAGGGAGTGCTGGCGGAGCACCGCGCGGTGCGTGAGCGCGCCGGGATGTTCGACGTTTCCCACATGGGCGAGATCCGGGTGCGCGGGCCGCGGGCCCTGCCGCTCCTCCAGCGGCTGACCCCGAACGACGTCGGCGCGCTGCATCCGTTCCGCGCCCAGTACAGTGCGCTCCTGACCGAGCGGGGCACCTTCATCGACGACCTGCTCGTCTACTGTCTCGACCCGGAGGACTACCTGCTCGTGGTCAACGCCGCCTCGCGGGCGCGTGACCTGGAACTGCTCGAGGCGGCGGCAGCAGCCCTGGGCCATGGCGTCCGGGTCGACGACCAGAGCGACGAGACGGCCCTGATCGCCGTCCAGGGGCCGCGGGCGGCGGAGATCGTGGCGGATGTCGTCGGTGGAGAAGCCGCGGAGCTCCGGTACTACTCGTTCCTTCACCAGGACGGGGAAGAACGGATGGTGTCGCGGACCGGCTACACGGGAGAAGACGGCTTCGAGATCTACACCGCGGCCGACCGGGCGGAGGATCTGTGGGCGGAGTTCCTGGAGCGGGGCAGCGACGCTGGCCTGATGCCGGCCGGTCTGGGCGCGAGAGACACGTTGCGGCTGGAGGCCGGGATGATGCTCTGCGGCCAGGACATCGACGAGGAGACGACGCCGATCGAGGCGGGCCTGTCCTGGATCGTCAAGTGGAAGAAGGGCGACTTCACAGGCCGCGACGCCCTGGTCCGTCAGCGGGAGAACGGCTGCCGCCACCGGCTGGTCGGCTTCGAGGTAGAGGGCCGCGGCATCGCCCGGCATGGTCACCGGCTGACGGTCCGCGATGCTCCCGGCTGTACCGGTCCGGTGACCAGCGGAGCGTTCGCGCCGACGCTCGGGAAGGCGATCGGCATCGCCCGGCTGGACTGCGCCGGCGGCGGGCCGCCCGAGCCCGGCAGCGCCGCGACGGTTACGGTTCGCGGCCGCGAGATCGATTGCCGTATCGTCAGACTACCGTTTTACCGGCGCCCGAAGCGGGGCGTCCGAGGAGGAGCCAGGTTCCGATGATTCCCGACGACCGCCTGTACACGGCGCAGCACGAGTGGCTCAAGGTGGAGGACGGCGAGGCCGTGCTCGGCATCACGGACTTCGCCCAGCAGGAACTGGGCGACGTCGTGTTCGTCGAACTGCCGGCGCCTGGACAGGAGTTCGCGGCCGGATCCGAAATCGGCGCGATCGAGTCGGTCAAGGCGGTCGCGGAGATCTACACGCCGGTGGCGGGCTCGGTCGAGACGGTGAACGAGGGACTCGAGGACGCCCCGGAGCTGGTCAACGAGGATCCCTACGGCGGGGGCTGGCTGGTGCGCCTGCGGGTCGATGACGAGGGTCCGCGGGACGAGCTGATGACCGCCGCCGACTATGAGGCGCAGTTGGCGGGCTGATCAGGGCGCGCGGCGATGAAGGGCCTGGAGACCGTCATCCTGTCGTCGAGCCTGGCGGCGTGGTCGGTCGGCATCCTGGCCCAGATCGGCATCCTGCGGTGGAACCTGACGTTCGAGCTGGAGCTCTACCCGCTCTACATCCTGGCCGCGTTCACCGGCTGGTTCTTCGGCAACGTCTACGTTCACCGCTCGGGCCGCGAACGCCGCTTCGCGGGCCGGGCTCTCGACGAGGTCATTCTCCAGGTGGCCCGGACCCGGCTCCTGTTCGTGCTCTACCTGTTCGGGCCGCCCGGCTGGCTGTACCTGGTTCGTTCCATGGCCAGGCGGGAACAGCTCGAGGGGATGCCGTTGGTGCCGATCCTCACCTTCGGGGTGTACGCGGCCCTGTTCGCGGTGCCCGTTCTGTTGCGGGGCACTGCCGCCCGGCGGCGAAAGTTCGAACTGGGCGGAGGCGACGACTGAGATGCTGCAGCGGGTAGTCGAGGATGACCTCAGGAGCCGCGGCCCGGTGCTGGTCGCCTTTTCGGGCGGCGTCGACTCGGGGCTGGTGGCCGCCCTGGCGCGGCGCGCGCTGGGCGACCGGGCGCTGGCGGTGACGGCGGCGGCCGAAACTCTCGCCGGCGTCGAGCTGGACCATGCCCGCCGGCTGGCGGCCGAGATCGGCATCCGCCACGAGGTCGTCACGTACAGCGAGCTCGACGAGCCGGAGTTCCGGGCCAACCCGAGCCACCGTTGCTACGTGTGTCAGGGAATGCGCATGGACCGGATGCTGGAACTGGCGCGATCCGGGGGCTTTGCCACGGTCTGCGACGGCACGAACGCTTCGGATCCGGGCCCCGACCGCCCCGGTCTGCGGGCCGTGCGCGAGCGAGGCGTCTACAGCCCGTTGCTGGAGCACGGCGTGACCAAGGCGGATGCCCGCGCGCTGGCGCGGGCGCTTGGCCTCTCGGTCTGGGACCGGCCGGCGAATGCCTGCCTGTCTTCGCGGATACCCCACGGCCAGCTCGTCACGCTGCCCAAGCTCCGCCGCATCGAGGACGCCGAGGCGGAACTCCAGAACCGCGGCTTCAGCATCCTCAGAGTCCGTCACGACGGCGACTCGGCGCGGGTCGAAGTGGGGGAGGGCGAACTGCCGGCAGCCGAGAGGCAGTGGAGCGAGATCGAGGCGCGTCTGCTCGAGCTCGGTTTCGATGGCGCCGCGCTCGACCCGCGCGGTTACCGGACCGGCGGCGCGGACGCCGCGTAGCCGGTGGCCACGAGAGAATGGCGGGCCTGTCGGTGCGCCGGCCTTCTGGCCGGCATCCGGGAGAGGACGCGCGGAAGGCCGATGCGATGAGACGGGACCAACTCCTTGAACTGCTGCGGGGCGTCGCCGCCGGCGACATCTCGCCGGACGCCGCGCACGAACGCGTGGCCCGTCTGCCTTACCTCGACCTGGGCGTCGCCAGGCTCGACCTCGATCGGGAACTGCGGAGCGGTCTGCCCGAGGTCGTCTTCGCTCAGGGCAAGAGCGACGACGAGCTGGTTCGGATCGTTGAGGCGATGGTGGCGGACGCGGGCCGCGTGCTGGTCACGCGGGCAGAGCCTGCTGCCGCGGAGGCGCTGAGCGCCGCCATCCCTGACGGGTGCTTCGAGCCGCGCGCGAGGGTCTGGAGCGCCGGCCGCTTCGGGCCGCCGTCCGGACGAAGGGTCGCCGTGCTGAGCGCCGGTACGTCGGACTTTCCGGTCGCCGAGGAGGCCGCGGCGTGCACCGAATGGCTGGGGCACGAAGTCGAGCGGATCCGGGATGTCGGCGTCGCCGGCATTCAGCGCGCGCTCGACTCGATCGATTCCCTCCGCCGGGCCGATGTGGCGGTGGTGGTGGCGGGAATGGACGGCGCCCTGCCGACGGTGGTCGCCGGACTGGTGCCCTGTCCGGTGGTCGCGGTGCCGACCAGCGTCGGCTACGGCGCGAGCTTCGAGGGGCTCGCGCCGCTGCTGACCATGCTCACGGCCTGCGCTCCGGGCATCGCCGTCGTCAACATCGACAACGGCTTCGGCGCGGCGGCGCTGGCTCACCGCATTCTGTCGACCAGCATCGCGTCGCCGTAGGAATAGAAGCGAAAGCCGCTCCCGACCGCCTGGCGGTAGGCGTCGAGGACGCGGTTCCGGCCGGCGAACGCGCAGACCAGCATGAGCAGCGTCGAGCGGGGCAGGTGGAAGTTCGTGATCAGGCGGTCGACGACGCGAAACCCGTAGCCCGGACGGATGTAGAGCCCGGTCCGGCCGGCGCCGGCGGCGACCAGCCCATCCGATGTCGCCACGGCCTCGAGAGAGCGGACGACGGTCGTTCCGACGGCCACCACCCGGCGCCCGTTTCGGCGGGTGGCGGCGACCGCTTCGGCGGTGGCCTCTGGGATCTCGAAGCGCTCGGAGTCCAGAACGTGCTCTTCCGGGTTCTCCGCCTTGACCGGCCGGAAGGTGCCCGGGCCGACGTGCAGGGTGAGGCTCGCCTGCCGGATCCCGCGCCGTTCGAGCGCGGCCAGCAGCGCGGGCGTGAAGTGGAGTCCGGCGGTTGGCGCCGCGACCGCGCCCGGCCGCGCCGCGTAGACCGTCTGGTAGCGCTCCCGGTCCCGCGGCTCGACCGGCCGGTCGATGTACGGCGGCAGGGGCGTCTCGCCGATCTCCTTGAGGAGCGGCTCGATCGGCTGCTCGAAGGTCAGCCGGAAACGTCCGTCCGCGCGTTCCTCGACTCTGGCCGAAGGGCCGCCCTCGACCGCCAGGGGCGCCCCCGGGGGCAGGCGGCGGCCGGGGCGAAGCAGGCACCACCAGGAGGCGGATTCCTCCCGCTCCACCAGCAGGATCTCCACCCGGCCGCCGGTCGGCCGGCGGGCCCGCAGCCGGGCCGGGATGACCCGGGTGTCGTTGACGACGAGCAGGTCACCGGGATCGAGCAGGTCCGGCAGTTCGGCGAAGCGCCGTTCCCCGGTGGTCCGGCCGAGCACCAGCAGGCGGCTCTCACCGCGTTCTCCGGGGTGCTGGGCGATCGCTTCCGGCGGCAGGTGGTAGTCGAAGTCGGAGGTCCGGAGCCTGCTGCCGGTCATGCCTGACCCAGCCACGTGCGAATCGCCCACGGCGAGCGCCGGCGGGTCCCGTGGCCGCCGGCCCCCAGCCCGGCGAGGCGGTCGTTCAGACCGTCGGCGAGCAGGCTCGAGCCGAGCACGGCAGCCGCGACCATCAGGCCGGGAAACGCGGCGATCCACCATGCCGTGGCCAGGTGACTCTGGCCGTCGGCGATCATCGAACCCCAGCTCGGCTGCGGCGGCTGGACGCCGAGCCCCAGGAAAGAGAGCGCCGATTCGACCAGGATGCAGGCCCCCACCCTGAGGCTTGCGTCGACCAGCAGGGGCGTCGTCGCGTTCGGCAGCAGATGGCGGATGAGCACGCCGGCCGGTGAGCGCCCGGCGGCGGCGGCGGCGAGGGCGAACCGTTCCTGCTTCAGCCGCAGCAGTTCGGCGCGGACCAGGCGCGCGAGGCCCATCCAGCCGGTGCCGCCGATCAGCAGCACGAGGAGCGCCGTGTCGGGCCGGTAGAGGGCCGCCAGCAGGAGCACCAGGGCCAGGTGGGGGAAGCAGAGCAGGCCGTCCACCGTGCGCATCAGCGTCTGGTCGACGAAGCGGCCGCCGATCGCGGCGCAGGACCCGACCAGGATGCCCGCGGTCAGCGCGAGGCCGGCTGCCAGCAGGCCGATGGTCAAGGACACGCGTGAACCGTGGAGCAGGCGCGAAAGGACATCGCGCCCCAGGGCGTCGGTGCCCAGCCAGCTCCGCCGCCGCTCGGCGATGTGCTGCTCGCCGTAGTTGGTCACGGCGGCGAGCCGCACGCGGAGCGAACCCGAGCGCCGCTCGAGCACCAGGTCGTTGCCGTCGACCCTCACCCGTTCCGCCAGCAGCGGCTCGGCGCCGAGCGTGCGGACGACGAGCAGGGAGGACAGGGGCGGCCGCCGGCTCGATTCGGCGGCGTCGAGCTGCTCCGCCGGATCGAGCGGAGCCAGCAGGGGGGCGGCCGCCGCGAGCAGGGCCAGAAAGCCGAGGACTCCGGCTCCGGCCCGGGCCGCCGCCGGCAGGGGAGACCGGCTCATTCCGCCCGGATCCTCGGGTCCAGGCGGCTGAGGAGGAGGTCCGCGGCGAGCGATGCGGCGATGACCAGGACGGCGCCGTATGCGGTGGCCGCGAGGACCACGGGAATGTCTCCCGACTGGATCGCCAGGAGGGTCGCGGTGCCGAGGCCGGGCCAGGCGAAGACGACTTCGGCGATGACGGCGCCGGAAAGCAGGAGAGGCGCCGACACGGAGGCGAGCTGAAGCAGGCGCGGAGAGGCGTGAGCGAGGCCGTGGACGAGCAGGATCCGTGTCTCGGACAGGCCGCGGGCCCGGGCCGCGCGACCGGCCTCGGTGGCCTGGAACTCGATCAGCGAACTCCGGGTGTAGCGGGCGATGTCGCCGGCCATCGACAGGCCGAGGACCAGCGCCGGCAGCCACAGGTGCGCCAGCACGTCGAGAGCGGCGGCTGCCGGCCCGAGTTCGAAGGCCGCGGCGGAGGTCATGCCGCCGGCCGGCGCCAGCCCCAGGCCCACCGCCAGCACGAGGATCGCCATCAGGCCGACCCAGAACGTGGGCAGGGCGTAGACGACCAGGCTCGCGACGCGCACGCTCAGGTCGAGCCGCGAGTTCGGCCGGGAAGCCGCGATCAGGCCCAGGCCGATGCCGAGCAAGTACTGGGCGAGCAGGGCCGCGCCGGCCAGCAGGAGAGTGGGCGGCAGGGCATCGAACAGAAGTTCCGCAACGGGCTGACCGGTCCGGTAGGACTGCCCCCAGTCCCAGCGCAGGACGACCGCTCCCAGCCAACGGAGATACCGCGCGGGGAGGGGCTGGTCAAGCCCGTAGAGCGCGCGCAGCCGCTCCGCCTGCTCCGGCGGAATCCGTGGATCGGAGGGCGCCAGCGGATCGCCGGGCGCCAGCGCCACGACGGCGAACGCGAGGGTCAGGACGATCAGGAAGAGAGTCGCCGCCGCCAGCAGGCGGCGCAGGATCAACGCCACGCCCACTCCTCCAGGTTCGCCAGCGGACTCAGGGCGTTCGGCGCCACCGACACGAGTTCCTCGTTGAATGCCGCCAACGTCAGCGGTTCCCACAGGACCAGCATCGGCTGGTCGTCGTGCAGGACGCGCTGCAGCCGGTGCAGGTCTTCCAGGCCGGCCGCGGGGTCGAGCCGGGTGGCGAAGCTGTCGAGCAGCCGATCGACTTCGGGGTTGGCGTACGCGGCGTAGTTGTCGCCGCCGGGGATCGACTGGCTGTGGAAGGCGTAGCGGAGGTCGAGACTCGTGTCGATCGCGAAGGCGGAGGCCGCGGCGTCGAAGTCCTTGTCGCGCATCCGCTGGATCAGGGCGTTGGCTTCGACGCGGCGCGGCTGGGCGTCGATGCCGACCGCGCGGAGATCGGCCTGGATCATCTGCATCGCGTCCCATCGGGCCGGGGCGCTGGTGAAGGTCGCCAGCTCGAACCGGAACGGCACGCCGTCGCGCTCGAGGATGCCGTCGCCGTCGCCGTCGGTCCAGCCGGCGGCGGCGAGCGCGTCCCGGGCGGCCGTCGGGTCGTGGGGCCAGGGCTCGAGCGCGGCGTCGTGCGCCCAGACGCTCGAGATGACGGGACTGTTGCCGACTTCGGCATAGCCGTGCCAGATGGTGTCCACCATCGCCTCCCGGTCGATCGCCATGGCCAGGGCGCGGCGCGTTTCCACGTCCTGGAACCAGGGCTTTCGGGTGTTCCACGACACGAATGTGAACTGGCGGTTGGGGTAGGCGATCAGGCGGAGGCCGGGCCGGTTCCTGATCCGCTGCGCGTCGGTTGCGCCGAGTCCGCTGACGACGTCGACTTCGCCCGTGAGCAGCAGGTTCGTCAGCGCGGCGCTGTCGGTCGCCGAGCGCAGGATGATGCGTTCGAGGCGCGGGAGACCGTCCTCGAAGTAGTTCGGGTTGCGACCCAGCACGAGTTCCCGGCCGGGCGTCCGGTTCTCCAGCAGGAAGGGGCCGCTGGTGACCATGTTCTCGAAGAACCAGCCCGGGTCGCTGCGCCACTCGGCGAACGGCCGCTCCCCCCAGGCGTGCTTCGGGAGGATGAGTCCGGTCGAGACGTCGGCCAGCGCGGTGGGCCCGGCGGCGTCGAAGTGGAAGCGGACCGTCGCCGCGTCGACCACTTCGACATCGGCGATCGACTCCTTGTAGAACGAGTATCCCCAGGCGATGTCGGCGTCGGTCTGGGCCAGCCAGGTAAACCGGACGTCCTCGGCCGTTACCGGTTCGCCATCGCTCCACACGGCGTCCGGACGCAGGCGCACGGTCAATCGCAGGCGGTCCTCGGAGAACTCCCAGTCGGCCGCCAGACCGGGCGCCCAGGTCGGCGGACCGTCGCGGAAGTCCGGTCGTTCCGCCATCAGCGGCAGGAAGAACTGGTTGCTGATTGCGCTGTACGAGAGCGTCGGAAGTCCGATCAGCTCGTTCGGCGTCGGATACTCGAAGCGCATGCCGACGGTGAGGCGCGTCGTGTCCCGCGGGGTGTCCGAAGCGCAGCCCCAGCCGAGCATGGCAGCCAGTCCGGCCGCCGCCAGGAGCCGCATCGCAACCACGGGAATCATCGTACACCGCGGCTGTCTTGTACCGTTTGAGCGTGTGGGACTGGATCGGCAGGGATGGAGGTCGAAGGCGTCGGCGCGCCTGGGCGGCGGTCCTCGGCGCCTTCGTTCTCGCCGACCTCGCCCTGTTCGGCTGGCTGATCTTCCGGTCGTTGTCCGAGCGGGAGCTGAACCGGATCGTGATCGAGGCCCGGACGGAGGCGGAGGACCTCGCCGAGCGCATCGCAGGCCGGGTGGAGAGCACCGGCCGCGACCTGTACACGGCGATGGCGACCGAGTCGGAGACGCGCAGCTACATCGATTCCGTGCTGGTGCAGCGCGACATCGTCGAGACCGTCGAGGTCTTCGACAGCGAAGGTCACCTGGTGTTCCGCAATCGCCGGGACGAAACCCGCACCGACGGCGGAAGCCCGCCGAACCTGGAGTCGCCGTCCCTGGTCGCGGAGACGGTGACCAACCAGGTGCCCTACGAGATCGTGACGGTGCCGGTCGGCACGGTAGGCACCTTCCAGATCGGCATCTCGCGCAGCGAACTGCAGCAGAGGCTGGTGACCCTGCGCCGCGAGTTGCTGCGCCAGACCGCGATCGTCGCGGTGCTGACCGTCGCGCTGTTCGTGGCCGGTTACCTGCTCTACAGCCGCCTTTCGAGGCGGACCGCCCTGGCCGAGCGCCAGGCGCAGGAGGCGGAACAGATGGCCTACGTCGGCACCCTCGCCTCCGGCCTCGCGCACGAGATCCGCAGTCCCCTGAACTCGTTGAACCTGAACATGCAGATGCTCCAGGAAGAGATGCCGGCGGGTTCCTCGGAGCGTCTGGTCGCGATCACGCGTTCGGAAGTCGGTCGCCTGGAACGCCTGGTGTCCGACTTCCTGAGCTATGCGCGTCCGGACGAACTGAAGCTCGAGCAGACGACGGCGTCCGAACTCCTGGGGCACGGCGCGGAGGTGGTGGCCGGCAAGCTCCGGTCCGCCGGCATACCGGTGGAAATCGACGATCGCAGCGGCGGCGTCCCCCTGCAGGTCGATCGAGAGCAGATGAACCAGTTGCTGCTGAACCTGATCGACAATGCGGTGGCGGCGATGGGCGACTGCGACCGTCCCGTTCTCCGCCTCGAAGCGGAAGCCCGGCCGGGATCGGTCGTGCTCGCGGTCGGCGACAACGGGCCGGGAGTCGACGCCGCGGACCGGGAGAAGGTGTTCGACCTTTTCCACTCGGGGCGTCGCGGCGGCACCGGCCTCGGTCTGGCGATCGTCCGCCGTATCGCCGCCACTCACGGCGGCGAGGCGCGGGTTCGTCAGGGCGGGAGCGAGGGCGCGACGTTCGAGGTCGAGTTGCCGCTGTCGCCCGGTCCGTCGCGGCCGCCAAGGGCGGCCAGGCGGCGTGCGGAACGCGAGGCGTCGGGTCCCGCCGACCAAGCGTAGTCCAATCCTGAAATGAGCGTGAACGGGGCGGTCGTGGACGGGAGTCGAGGAAGTCGGTCAGGGGGTAGTTCTGGAGCGGCAGACGGAGCGTCAGCGGAGTCTGCCGCCCAAGGATCCGCCCGCGGCGGGGCGG
>JAJDUI010000016.1 GCA_022826745.1 Thermoanaerobaculia bacterium
GCCAAACTCGAGCTGCGACGAAGTACACTCTGTCTTCACGGGTCTCTCTCCTGTGGATCTCCCAAGTCCTTGTGAATACTTGGATTATCCGCCGGAAGAGACCCGATCTCAAATCCCCGGTGAGATATCCGGGCTAGTCGCGGCCCGGTCATCCGAGTGCAGCGGGAGGAACTCCTGACGCGCCGCCGTCGTCTAACCCAGCTCGGCCCGGAGCTTCTCGTGGAGCGCGGCAGCGCCGTCGATCATCGCGTCGACCGTCCGGGCGCCGGCCAGGAACAGGCCGGTCAGGTTCAGGGCCACGCCGTCGAAACCCATCTCGCCGAGCTTCGCGGCGGCCGCGGCGACACGGTCGGGCTCCGTGTAGAAGGTCCGGTCGCTCTCGTTGCCGGGCCGCGGCGGCGGCGACACCTGCGCCTGGAACTCGAGCCCCGCCGGATCGCGGCCGGCTTCCTCGGCGTACCTGCGGATCGCCGCGATGGCCTGGGCGCCGTTCTCGAAGAGCTCCGGCGAGGCGACTCCCATCCAGCCTTCGCCGAGCCGTCCGGCCCGGCGAAAGGCGGCCTCGCTATGGCCGCCGATCCAGATCGGCAACGCTCCGCCACGCGGCGGTTTGGGTTCCATCGCCATCGTTTCGAGCCGGTAGAACTCGCCCGCGAAGTCGATCGGGTCCTGGCTCCAGCAGGCGCGGAGCACCTCGATCGCCTCGTCCATGCGCCGGCCGCGGTTCCTGAAGTCGTGGCCCAGGGCCTCGTACTCCGACTCCTGCCAGCCAACGCCGAGGCCCAGGCGCAGGCGGCCGCCGGACAGGGTGTCCAGGGTCGCCGCCTGCTTGGCGGTCAGCACCGGGTCGCGCTGCGGCAGCACGAGGACCTCGGTGCCAAGCCCGATCCGGGAGGTGCATGCCGCCATGTAGCCGAGCGTGGCGAACGCCTCCATGATCGGCATCTTCGCCGGATAGCGGTTCCTTTCCCGGCCCTCCGTGTCATGGCCCATGACCACGTGGTCGAAGATGTCGAGCTGATCGAAGCCGATCTCGTCCATCGCGCCGGCAAGCCGGGCGATGGCCTCCGGCCCCTCGCGGTACACGACACTCGGAAACTCAAGGGCAAGCTTCATTCTCGGTGCTCCTGGGAAGGTGTCGGCGGCGCTTACGCGCCGGCCAGGAAGCGCTCACGCAGTCGTCTCATGCCGTTGAGCCAGCGGTCGTAGTCGGCCGTCTTGCGGCGCATGTATTCCTGGACCTGCGGGTGCGGCAGGATGAGGAAGCGTTCCTGGTCGATCGCCCGAACGACGATGTCGACCACCTCTTCCGCTTCCATCATTCCGTCGACGCCGGCCACGCCGGGGCCCCTCGCGGTCATCGCCGTGCGCACCGCCTGCGGACAGAGGACCGAGACCCGAATGCCGTCGTTGCCGTGAGTGATGGCGATCCACTCGGCCAGGGCCACGGCCGCGTGCTTGGTCACCGCGTAGGGCGCCGAACCGATCTGCGACAGGAGGCCGGCCGCCGAGGCCGTGCTCGCGATGTAGCCCTCGCCCCGCTCGATCATCTTCGGCAGCACGGCGCGGGCCGCGAAGATGTGGGACATCACGTTGATCTCCCAGATGTTCTGCCAGCCCTCGTCGCTCACCTCGACGCCGCCTCCGGTGCCGATGCCGGCATTCGAGAAGATGAGATCGACGTCGCCGAAGGCGGCCTCCGCGCGGGCGACCATGTCCTGGACCTCACTCTCGACCGCCACGTCGACCGTCACGGCGATCGCTGCCGCGCCGATCTCCTCCGCCACCGCCGCCGCGCCGTCGGCGTCGCGGTCGGCGACGACGACTCCCCGCGCACCGTCGGCGGCGAACCGCCGGCAGAGCGCCCTGCCAATGCCGCTGGCGCCGCCGGTGACGACGCAGTTCCTGCCCTGTATCTCCATGGGCGGCGATCGTAGCAATTGCTCGAACGAGCCGCAGGATGTGGCTAGAATCGGCTTCTGACCGGCCCCGCAGCTCGCGCCGCCAAACCCGTCGCAGGCTCCGTGTTTGGCCCCAGCCACCACCTCACTAGCACCCTGCGTCACAGAACTTGCTTCGCTGCGTTCCATGACGCAGGCTCCTAGATGACCGCAGACCAACTATCGCTGCACCGGCAGTTACTGAAGGGCCTCGAGGAGGAGGTCTACACCGGCACCGCCGACGGTCACGTGCTGCCGCTCTCGGCCCAGGTCAAGGCCGCGATGGACGGCTACACGACCGAGCCGGACGGCCGGAACGTCGAGTTCACGACGGCGCCCTACCGCAACTACCAGGTCCTGATCGACCGCCTGATGGCGAAGCGCTGCGCCCTGCGCCGCTACCTGGAAGCCGAGCACGGCTGCACGCTGATACCCGGCGGTGCGCTGTCCCTGGCCGACCCGGATTCCTTCCATTTCTCCGACCCGGACAACCCCTACTACCGCTACATCCGGGACACGTACGGCAACCGGGTCGTGACCGCCTCGACCCACATCAACCTCGGCATCGACGAACCGGACGAGCTGCTCCGCGCCTACCGGGTGTTGCGGCTCGAGGCGGCGATCTTCCTGGCCCTGACCGCGGCGTCGCCCTTTCTGGCCGGCAAGCCGACCGGCCAGCACTCGAGCCGCTGGCTTCGCTTCCCCCTGACCCCGGAGCGCGTGCCCTTCTTCCCCGACGCGGCCGCGTTCGCGATCTGGATGGACGAACAACTCGAGACCGGCACGATGCAGAACCGACGCCACCTCTGGCTTGGCATCCGGCCAAACGGGCCGGCGACGCCCAGGGAGCTGGATCGCCTGGAGCTTCGCATCTGCGACCGGATCAGCGATCCCCACGTTCTGCAGGCGGTCACGGCGCTCTACGAGGCCCGGGTCTGGCAGGTGCTGGAACGGCCCGACCTCGATCCTCTGCGGGAGCGGTCCTCGCCGGAACTCGAGGAGCTGGCCGCCGCCAACGAACGCGCGGCCGGCACGGCCAGCCTGGACGCGATCGCCGTGAACTGGGTCGACGGCAGGAGCCTCACGTTCAGGGACTGGATCCGCTCGATGCTCGACGATGTCGCCGAGACCGCGGATCGCCACGGATTCGCCTCGCTCCTCGAGCCGATCGAAGGGGTGCTCACCAGGGGCAACCCGGCGATCCAGTGGCTGCGCCGGGTGGACCAGGGGGCGACGCCCCAGCAGGTCATTCAGGAAGCGATCGTCGAGCTGGCCGCGCTGGACCGGGAGTTCGACCCGAGCTGCCCCCTGGTCGCCTGACGGCAGCCTTCGCTCGCGTCAGCCTGCTGCCAGGCGGGCGTAGCGGCCGCCGTGGAACAGCAGAGGCTCCGCGTCGCGCACCCGTTCGCCGGCGACGACGTCGCCAATCACGATGATGTGATCGCCGCCGTCGATCCGCTCCGCGATCCGGCATTCGATGTGGACCAGCGCGTTCTCGATCAGGGGCTCGCCCAGGCCGCCCTGCCGGAACGCGACGCCCAGCAGCGAGCCCACGGCCGGCGCGGTCGTGCGCGCGAACACGTTCGAGATCTCCTCCTGGTCGGACGCCAGGATGCTGAGACCGAAAGCCTCCGCCCGCTGCATCTGCTGGTAGCAGTTCGACTCCCGGTCGACGCAGACGAGGAGCTGCAGCGGTTCGAGCGACAGCGAACAGACGGCGTTCGCCGTCATTCCATGGAGCCGGCCGCCCACGTTCGTCGTCACGACCGTGACGCCCGTCGCGAACTGGCCGATCAGGCCGCGGTAAGAATCGCGGTCCAGCTCAGAAGGCATCGATGTCGATCTCACCACAGATGCTCCCCGCCTCGTTCCGGTAAGTCGCTGCTCTACCGGCCAGCGTGTCGGTCACGGTGATCGTGTACTCCACGTCCGAGAGACCGCCGTACAGGAACCAGAACCTGCCGTTCACGCCGCGGCCGTCCAGCATCTTCACCGCCAGTTCGACGTTGGAGGGGCTGAAGAACCAGTAGAAGCCCGTCTTCCCCGTCGTCAGCGACGGAATCACGCTGGCGATTTGTGGCACGTCCGTATCGACGTTCGGGTCGATGAAGTCGACTTCGACCGCGAACCGGTCGTCGAGCAGGCACAGTCGCTCGTTACTGGCCTCGCAGTGGCCCGTGCCGTCACTGGCGAGTTCGATACCGCCCGGATCGAGCGACGCCACGTTCATCCGCAGGAGGTCGAATCCCGGGCGGCCCACACCGGTGTCGGCGGTGCGGGACGGACCCGTCGCGGCGGCCGTATCGGTGAAGGCCAGCAGGTCCTTCTGGCCGCACACCTCCTTCGGCGGGTTGTGGTACGTCCGCCGCTCGCCGGTTTCGGCGTCTCTTACGGTGATCCAGTACTCGACGTCCGACAGCGCGCCGAAGAAGACCCAGTGGCTGCCGTTGATGGCCCTCCCGTCGAGGACCTTGACGACCAGTTCGATGTTCTCGGATTCGAAGAACCAGAACAGCCCGGACTCGTCCGAGATGCCGACCGGCACGGCCGTGCCCGCGCCGAACTCCTCCAGCACGTCCGGCCTGCTCCAGTGCGCCCGCACCTCGAAGCGTCCGTCACGCAGGCAGAGATAGTCCGCCCCTTCCCGGCAGGCGCCCTGGAACGCGCCGGTGGTGGCGCTGGCCTCCGGAGAGTAGTCCGCGGCCCCGGACCGCAGCCGGAGCGTGTAGGGGGTCTCCGCCCTGAGACCTGCGATCACCGCCCCGCCTGCCGTGGCCTCGGCCGTGCCAACCTCCATCCATCCGCTTGCAGGGTGCCGCGCCTCGATGACGAGCGTGCCCCGCGCCGGTCGCGCCCACCTGCCGGTCCAGATCAACTCGACCGAGGTCTCGCCCGACGGAACGACCATCAGGCCGCCATCCTCCTCCTCCGGCGGATCGCCGCTCGGCGCCGGCATTCCCCTGACCGTGTTGCTGGCGCGCGAGAAGCCCGTGTCGCCGTAGGCCAAGACGCGGTAGTCGACGGCTTCGCTCCGGGGCAACTCGAACGAAGTGGCGCCAGCCGGGACCAGGGCAACCCGCGTCCAACGGCCGCCACCCACCACGGTGGTGTCCTGCCGGTCGTACTCGGGCCGCAACTGGACCTCGAAACCCGTCTCTCCACGCGAGTTGTCTCTCCAGGTCAGCCTGGCCACGCCGCCGTCTACGCCCCAGTCGAGCCTGGTCGGCGCCGCCGGACCGCGGCCCGCCACGCCCAGACTCAACCTCGCGAAGCTGCGCTCGCCGACACCCGCGTCGTTGTACGGCAGGACGAAGAAGAGGTAGCCGCCGCCACGGGCCAGCCCCTCGATCTCGATCGACTCGCTGTCGGCATCGGCCTCGAACAGGCCGAACCAGCCCGAGACGAGGGCCAGGACCCGGAAACCCAGTTCGTCGGACGAATTGTCGCGCCACGTCAGGCGAACGGACGTATCGCCCGTCGCCCTCGCGGTCAGGCCCGAGACGGCCCGGGGCCCCGGCAAGGGCGGCGACTCGAGAGTCAGGAGTCCTCTGCTGGCGGAGGTCCCGGAGATGCCATGCGCGTACACCCGAACGCTGTAGGAGATGTCTGGGAAGAGGCGCGTCAGAAGCGTCGATTCGCTGTTCGCCGAGACCCACTTCCGCCGCTGCAGCACTCCCCGGTACAGGAGCTGAACCTCGAAGAGACTCTCGTTGTCCGAGTTGTCGACCCAGCTCACGCGCGCAGAGTTCGTCCCCGCGCGGATGGGATCCTCCTCGACGGCCGGGCGCCAGGCGAGTCCCGACGGCGGAGCCGGCTCCGCGCCCGGAACCGCCAGCGTGACCGTGCTGCTTCTCGCCGAGTAGGTGCTTTCCCCCGTGACCGCCCTGACGAAGAAGAAGTAGCGCGTACCCGCGCCAGCCACCGGAAGGTCGAGAACCGCCGACCTCCGCTCCTCGAACCGGCGCGTCGACGGATCTCCCGTCTGATCCGACCGCCAGTAGGTCACTTCGTAGCCATCCGCGTCCGGCGCGTTGTCCCGCCAGGACAGCCGCACCGAGATGTCGCCGGCCATCTGGACTCGCAGGTCCGTCGGCGCCGCGGGGGCGTGCTCCGGCACGGGAGAAACGAAGTCGCCGTACCGCACGCCGATGTGGATGCTCTCCCGCAGAGCCCGCTCGTTCTCCCGTTCGTTCGCGATGCCGATCACCCGGCCCTGCGGCTTGACGCGAACACTCGACAGGTACGGTTCGCCTTGGCCGGTGTAGCTCATGATCGTCCCGACGTTCGGGATGCGATCGAGATTGCCGTGCCCGAACGCGTACGGCCTGAAGGCGAACTGGGGAGAACCGCCGTTCTCCGGGTCGTGGTGGGCGCCGAGCCCGTGGCCGACTTCGTGGGCGAAGATCGGTCCATCGTCCGAACAGGCGTTGGAGGTCCATCCGTAGGCGACTTCCGAGAAACCCTCGGCAGTTCCGCCACGAGGCAGGAGGTAGTGCTGACCGCACGCGCCTCCAAGGACCCAGGGAGACTCACCAGTGAACAGGTGGACCAGATCGGCGCCGTACTCCCTGCGCAAACGATGCGCTTCCCCGTTGTAGCGCAACTGGGTGATGATCGAAGATTCGTAGTAACCCGTTTCGTCTCTGCCAACACGGTCCAGCCCCGAGAGTTGGGCCATGTGGACGATTCTCGCGCTTACTCCTATGTTGCCGTTCCTCAGGACCAGGTTCAGGTAGTCCCCGGCACTTCGAATCGCCGCTCGGGCGCCTCCCCGATCCGACCAGTTCGAAGCCGCCGTCCTCGTGTAGACGACCAGGATGTCGAGCTCTTCGTGGTTCTGTGGCGCCGCCACCCGCGTTGGCAGATCAAGGGCCATCGCCTCGGCCGGAAGGCGTGCCAGCTCCCGCAATCGCGGATCGGAATCGCTGCCCACCGGGCAGAAGGCCTCGGGCTCGCGTCCGGGCAGACCGAAGCTCGAGGCCATCTGGCCGCCACCGTCGGAGCGGGCGCTGATCCGATATCGGACGCCGCCGGGCTCGCCGAACCAGCCGACCAGACGGCCACCCTCCACGGTCAGGACGACGCTGTCATGACCCGCACCCGGAAGACGGCCCGACCACATCAGGTCGCCACCGCCCCGATCCTCGAAGACGCTGAGTTCTGCCTCCAGCACCAGGCCATTCGGCGTCGGCAGCTCCAGCCGGACCGGCTCCGTGCGAAGCAGCTCCATGTCGACCTGGACGGCGATTGGGGGAATCTCCGGCGCGAGGTCCTGGACGGAGACCGTTGCCGGCTGGGTCGCCTGCGGAATCAGCGTCAGCAGGCGCTGACCCTGAAGCGGCGCAGCGAGCAAGAGGAGCGCCGCGGCGGCAAGAACTCCGCCAATCCGGCTTCCGCCGTACTCCAACCTGGACAGGACTGACCGCAAGACGTCCTCCTCTGCCATCCGGGACTCAGTACACTGGATTCGTGCAATACAGGTCTATCTCACCATGCAAGAAGCCCGCCGTCGATCTCCTTCGGTTTCGCGGGCCGACCGTCGTCCCCGTGCTGGTTACGGCAATCGCCCTGGCGCTCTCCGGTTGCCGTGGTGTCGACGCCCCGCCCCGGCCCGACATCGTCCTCATCATGGCGGACGACATGGGCTTCTCCGACCTGGGCAGCTACGGCGGCGAGATCGAAACTCCGCACCTGGATCGCCTGGCCGCCAACGGCCTGCGCTTCAGCCACTTCTACAACACGGCCCGCTGCTGCCCGACCCGCGCGTCCCTGCTGACCGGCCTCTACGCTCACCAGGCCGGCGTCGGCCACATGACGGGCGACGACGGGCTGCCGGGATACCGCGGCGACCTCGCCGCCAACGCGGTGACGATCGCCGAGGCCCTGAAGGAGGCCGGCTACGGCACCTACATGTCGGGGAAGTGGCACGTCACCCGCCACGTGGGCCACTGGAGCGGCAACGACGAACTCACCTCGACCCACAACTGGCCGCGGCAACGCGGCTTCGACCGCTTCTACGGCACGATTCACGGCGCCGGCAGCTTCTACGACCCGATCTCCCTCACCGAAGACAACAAACCCGTCGAACTCACGCCGCCGGACGACCCCGAAGCCTCCGTCTACTACTACACGGACGCAATCTCCGAGCACGCGGCGCGCTTCGTGCGTGACCACGCGGAGGGCGAACGCAGCGACGATCCGCTCTTCCTCTACGTGGCCCACACCGCGCCCCACTGGCCGCTGCACGCGCTGCCGGAGGACATCGCCCGCTACCGGGGCCGTTACGCCGCCGGCTGGGACGCGATCCGCGCCGAACGGCGCCAGCGGCTGATCGAACTCGGGCTGATCGAAGCCGACTGGCCGATCGCCGAGCGCGACCCGCGCGTCCCCGCCTGGGCGGATGTTCCCGGCGAGGAACGTCCATGGTTCGAGCGCGCGATGGAGGTCTATGCCGCCCAGGTCGACCGCATGGATCGGGGCATAGGCGAGGTCATCGCGGCGCTGGAGGAGACCGGCCGTCTCGACAACACGCTGATCCTGTTCCTCGCCGACAACGGCGGCTGCGCCGAGGTCCTGACCGACCGGGGCGGCCTGTCCATGCCGAGGCAGGCCCTGGACGGCAGCCCGGTCGCCGTCGGAAACAACACGAGCGTGCTCCCCGGGCCGGAGTCGAGTTATCAGAGCTACGGCCCCCACTGGGCCCACGCCAGCAACACGCCGTTCCGCCTCTACAAACACTGGGTCCACGAAGGGGGCATCGCGTCCCCGCTGATCGTCCACTGGCCGGCGCGGATCGCCGACGGCGGCGGCATCGTGCGCGAAACCGCCCACGTCATCGATCTGATGGCGACCGCGCTCGACGCCGCCGGCGCCACGCACCCCGCAAGTCGCGCCGGCAGCGCCTCGATCCCGGTCGAGGGCGTGAGTCTGCTGCCGGCGTTCCAGGCTCAGCCTCTCCATCGAGACGCGGTGTTCTGGGAGCACGAAGGCAACCGGGCGGTCCGCTCGGGCAAATGGAAGCTGGTGTCCCGCTACCCGGGTGAGTGGGAGCTCTACGACCTGGTCGCCGATCGCACGGAGGCCAACGATCTGGCGCTGGCCGAACCGGAGCGGGCCGCCGCCCTCGCCGCGCTCTGGAGCGACTGGGCCGCTCGCACCGGGGTGATCCCGTGGGACGAGATTCGGGAGCGCCGGCGGGCCGCCCGCGAGGCCGACGAGGGCGCCTGAGTACCCACCCGCGTGCTACTCTCCGGGCCATGAAAACGAGAACTTTCCTGGCTGGAGCGGCCCTGGTCTGCGCCTCTCCCGCGCTTGCCGCCGAGGTCCCGACATCCGCGGAGGACGTCCGGCCGCTCCTGGTCGGCAGCGCCGTCCCCGAAGTCGAACTTCCCGCCGCCGACGGCGGTGTCGTTGATCTGGCCGCCCAGGCCAGGGCACAGCCGACGATCCTCATCTTCTACCGCGGCGGCTGGTGACCGTACTGCAACACGCAACTGGGTCAGTTGCAGGAGATAGAGCAGGATCTGATCAACCTCGGCTACCAGTTGTTCGCGGTCTCGCCGGACGTCGCGGACCAACTGCAGGCCACCGTCGACAAGAACGAGCTGAAGTACCGGCTTCTCTCGGACCGGGGCATGGCGGCCTCGCAGGCGTTCGGCATCGCCTTTCGCAACGAGGAGATGGTGCGGACCTACCGGGAGAGCTACCAGCTCGACCTGGAGGCGTACGCCGGGGACGATCACCACATGCTCCCGGTACCCGCGGTCTTCGTGCTCGACACGGACGGTCGGGTCGCCTTCCACTACGTGAACCCGGACTACAAGGTCCGTCTCCCGGAGACGGTTCTGCTCGAGGCCGCGAAGGCGGCGCTCAAGTAGTTTCCGTCAACGGCCGAAGTCGCCGGCAAGCCGTTTGGCGACGGTAGTGGCTTCCAACCGACAGGCGCTGGCGCGCAACGATCCCGCGGTGTGGGCCGCGATCGCCGGCGAGGAGGAGCGCGAGCGGCGGGGCGTCGAGCTCATCCCCTCGGAGAACTACACCTACCCCGAGGTGTTCGCGGCGAACGGCTCGGTGCTGACGAACAAGTACGCGGAGGGCTACCCCGGCCGCAGGTACTACGGCGGCCAGGAGTTCACCGACGCCGTCGAGCGGCTGGCGATCGAGCGCGCCTGCCGGCTGTTCCGGGCCGAGCACGCGAACGTCCAGGCGCTGTCCGGCTCGCCGATGAACCAGGCCGTCTACTTCGCCTTCCTCGATCCCGGCGACACGGTGCTGGCGATGGACCTCTCGCACGGCGGCCACCTCACCCACGGTGCGCCGGTATCCCACATGGGCCGGGTCTTCAACTTCATCCGCTACCGGACGGATCCGGCCAACGAGGGCGCAATCGACTTCGACGCCATGCTCGCCCAGGCCCGCGAGCATCGGCCGAAGATGATCCTCTGCGGCTACTCCTCGTACCCGCGGGACTACGACTACCGCGAGTTCAAGCGGGTCGCGGACGACATCGGCGCGCTGACGATGGCCGACGTGTCCCACATCGGCGGCCTGATCGCGGGCAATGCCATGGCGAACCCGCTCGACCACGGCTTCGACGTGATGACGACGACCGGCCACAAGACCCTCCGCGGTCCCCGGAGCGGGCTGATCCTGTCCCGCGCGGAGCACCGCCGGAAGATCGACAAGGCCGTGTTTCCGGGTCTCCAGGGCGGTCCCCACATGAACGCGGTCGCGGCGCTCGCCATCACTCTGGGCAAGGCGCTCGAACCCGAGTTCGCCGTCTACGCGCGGCAGGTCCTTTCGAACGCGAAGGTGCTGGCGGACGAACTGATGAGCCGCGGCGCCGAACTGGTCACCGGCGGCACCGAGAACCACATGATGGTGCTCGACACGCAGGCCAGCTTCGGTATCGACGGCCGGATCGCCGAAGAGACGCTGGACAAGGTCTCGATCACGGTCAACAAGCAGTTGATCCCCGACGATCCGCTGCCGCCTCTGCGGCCCAGCGGCATCCGCCTCGGCAGCCCGGCGGCCACCACCCGCGGCATGGAAGAGGCGGAGATGAAGTTGCTCGCCGAGTGGATCATGGACGCGCTGCGGCGCCACCGCGACGAGGAGAGGCTCGACGCCATGCGCCAGGACATCGAACGGTTCTGCCTGCGCTTCCCCGTGCCCGGCGTGACCCCGTCAGACGCCGGCGCCGCCAGCCCCCGAAGATCAAGCGCCGCCAGACACTGAACAACAGACGCAAGAGGCTGAAGAACGAGATGGCTTCCGAACCCCACGACCACGCGATCCGCCACGAACTCGAGGACGGCGTCCTCACGATCACGCTGAACCGGCCCGAGCGTCTCAACGCTTTCAACGGCCAGATGATGGCGGAGATGATGGACGCCTTCGACCGCGCGGACGCGGACGACAACGTCCGCGCCATTGTCGTCACCGGCGAAGGGCGGGGATTCTGCGCCGGCGCCGACCTGTCCTCCGGCGGCGACACCTTCGCCCGTTCCAACGCCGACCTCGACGACTACCGGGACGGCGGCGGCGTCCTGTCGCTGCGGATCTACGACCTCCGCAAGCCGATCATCGCGGCGATCAACGGCCCGGCGGTCGGCGTCGGCATCACGATGACCCTGCCGATGGACGTTCGCCTGGCCTCGACGGAGGCGAGGATGGGTTTCGTCTTCGTCCGCCGGGGCATGGTGCCGGAAGCCTGCAGCAGCTACTTCCTGCCCCGGCTCGTCGGCATGGGCCGCGCCGCCGAGTGGACGCTGACCGGCCGCGTCTTCCCGGCCTCCGAAGCACTCGAGGTGGGCCTCGTCAATCGCGTCCTGCCGCCGGACGAGCTGCTTCCCGCCGCCCGTGAGCTGGCGAGCGAAATCGCGGCCAACACCTCGCCTGTTTCGGTCGCGATCACTCGGCACATGCTGTGGAAGGCCCTCGACGCCGAGTCGCCGATGGCGGCGCACCGCGTGGAGTCGAAGGGCATCTACACGCGCGGCAGGAGCGCCGACGCGCGAGAGGGCGTGACCTCGTTCCTCGAGAAGCGCCCGGCCGAGTTCCCCCTGAAGGTGAGCGCGGACATGCCGCCCTACTTCCCCTGGTGGGAGGACGAGCCGTTCTAGGCGAAAACGGCAGCGAACCGCGGCCCGCAATCCGCCGCGGGGCGGTGGCGTCATGGTGTCTCTACGACTGGGCCAATTCCGCCTTCACGACCCTGGTCGTGACCTTCATCTACGCGACCTACTTCACCCAGACCTTCGCCGAGAACGCGGATCGGGGCACCGTGCTGTGGTCCCGGGGGGTCACCACCAGCTCCCTGATCATCGCCCTGGTCTCGCCGGTCCTGGGGGCGATGGCCGACCGCGGAGGGCACCGTCGCCGCTTCCTGGCAGCGGCCACGCTGATCTCGGTCGGAGCGACCGCCTGGCTCACCTTCGTCGTTCCGGGAAGCGGCAACGCCGTGCTGGCGGCTCTTGCCCTGTTCGTCGTCGCGAACATCGGTTTCGAGGTCGGCATGGTGTTCTACAACGCCTTCCTGCCACAGGTGTCGACGCCGGCGACGATCGGCCGCATTTCCGGCATCGGCTGGGGCATCGGCTATGCGGGCGGCCTGGTCAGCCTGGTACTGGCGCTGCTCGGACTGGTCGGGCTCGGCGACGCCCGGCCGTGGGTGTCATTGAGCACCGAGGCCGGCTTCAACATCCGGGCCACGAACCTCCTCGTCGCCGGGTGGTTCCTGCTCTTCAGTCTGCCGATGCTGCTACTGGTGCGGGACCAGACGGGCGCCCGAAGCGCGTCAACCTCCGGTACGGCGGCCTCCATCGGCAGGGCGTTCCAGGATCTCGGACGCACCTTCGGCCGCATCCGCGAGTTCAAGGACATCGTTCGCTTCCTGCTCGCCCGGCTGGTCTACAACGACGGCCTGATCACGATGATGGCCTTCGGGGGCGTCTACGCCGCGGGGACGTTCGGGATGGACACGAGCGAAGTCATCCTCTTCGCCATCTCGCTCAACGTCACCGGCGGACTCGGTGCCTTCCTGTTCGGCCTCCTGGACGATCGCCTCGGCGGCCGGGCGACGGTGCTCTGGAGCCTGGTCGGCCTGTTCGTGTGCACCTTCGTGGCGGTCGTCGCAACGAGCAAGGCCGTGTTCTGGATCGCGGTCCTGATTTCCGGCCTGTTCATCGGCCCCGTCCAATCCGCGAGCCGGTCGCTGATGGCCCGATTCGCACCCCAGCGTTACGAGTCGGAGTTCTTCGGCTTTTTCGCCTTCTCCGGCAAGGCGACCGCCTTCCTCGGGCCGCTCCTGCTCGGGCTGATCACTGCCGGCTACGGGCAGCGGGCCGGCGTCTCGATCGTCCTCGCTTTCTTCCTGGTCGGCGGCCTGCTGCTGCTGCGAGTCGACGAGGCTCGGGGCATGAAGCGTGCCCGCGAGGCCGCCTAGGACGGAGAACAGCCAGGCCCGAATCAACGTACAAGGACCAGGGGGGAGCGATGGAGGCAGTCAGCGACTGGTGGGGCTCTTTGGAGGGGGCATACCGGGTCTTCTACGCGCTGGGGATCGTCTCGGCACTGGCGCTGCTCGTTCAGGTGATCCTCGCCGTCTTCGGACTCGACGATCTGTTCGACGCCGCCGACGGCGAAGGCACTTCGCTGCTCTCGCTCCGCACCGTCAGCGGTTTCCTGGCCGGCTTTGGCTGGACCGGCGTCGTGATGATGCGAGCCGGTTACTCCACTCTGGCCGCCTCGATCGGCGGCACAGTGGTCGGTCTCCTCTTCGCCGGCATCCTGTTCCTGATCATCCGCGTGATGATGGGCCTGCGCCACAGCGGCACGATCGACTACAGGAACGCGGTCGGCGTGGCCGGCAAGGTCTACGCGCCGATCGGCGCGAGTCTTGAGAAGCCCGGCCAGGTCGAAGTCCTGGTCCAGGGCCGGCTGCGAACGGTCGCCGCGATGACGCGGCACGACCAGGATCTGCCCACTCTGACCCGCATCCGCGTGGTCGACACTCTCGATTCCAACACCCTGCTCGTCGCTCCCCTGGACGCGGAAGCCGGCGACGCGAAAGAAACCAAGTAGCAGTTAGGAGAATCCATACGTGGACCTGATCATCCTCATCCTGTCCGCCCTGGCGGCGGTCCTCATCCTGATCTTCTCGCTCTCGAGCCGCTACCGGCGTTGCCCGTCGGACCGCATCCTCGTGGTCTACGGCAAGATCGGCGGCGCCGGTTCGGCGAAGTGCTACCACGGCGGCGCCGCCTTCATCATCCCGATCCTGCAGGCGCACCAGTTCCTCGATCTCGAGCCGATGACGATGGACATCAACCTGACCGGGGCGCTGTCGAAACAGAACATCCGGGTCAACTGCCCGTCGACGTTCACGGTCGGCATCTCGACCGAGTCCGGTGTGATGGAGAACGCCGCCGAGCGCCTGCTCGGCATGCAGATGGAGCGTGTCTCCGCACTGGCACGGGACATCATCTTCGGCCAGATGCGCGTCGTCCTGGCAACGATGCCGATCGAGGAGATCAACGCCGACCGCGACAAGCTGATCGAGAACATCTCGAACGGCGTCGAGGTCGAGCTGAAGAAGGTCGGTCTACGGCTGATCAACGTGAACATCCAGGACATCACGGACGAGTCCGGCTACATCGACGCGCTCGGCAAGGAAGCCGCCGCGCGGGCGATCAACGAGGCGAAGGTCAAGGTCGCCGAGCAGGAGCGCGACGGCGAGGTCGGCGCCGCGGCCGCCGAGCGGGACCGGCGCATCCAGGTGGCCGAAGCCAGGGCGACCGCGCAGGAGGGTGAGAACGAGTCCGCGGTGCGCGTGGCGCAGTCCGACTCCCAGCGGAGAAAGGAAGAAGCCGAGGCCGAGCGCGACGCCTCCGCCGCCGAGAAGGTCAAGGCCGCCCAGGCGCTGCAGGAAGCCTACGCGGCCCAGCAGGAGTCCGAGGTCGCGCGCGCCAGCCGCGAGCAGGCGACCCAGAGGGCGGACGTCGTCGTCCCCGCCGAGATCAAGAAGGAGGAGATCGCCACGCTCGCCGAGGCCGAGGCCGAGCGCAACCGTCGCCTGAAGCGCGGCGAGGCGGACGGCATCCGGTCCCTGACCGACGCCGACGCCGACCGCATCCAGCGCCTCCAGGAAGCCGAAGCGGCAGGCATCGAGGCGGTGCTCAAGAAGAAGGCCGAGGGCTTCGACCAGATCGTCGAGGCGATCGGCGGCGCCGACAACGCGGCGCTCCTCCTGGCCACGGAGCAGCTACCCAAGCTGGTCGAGGAGCAGGTCAAGGCGATCGCCGGCCTCAAGATCGACAACGTGACCGTCTGGGACTCGGGGCGCGGCGAGAACGGCAAGACGGCCACGGCGGACTTCGTCTCCGGCCTGGTCGGTTCGCTGCCCCCGCTGCACGAACTGACGAAGAACGTCGGCATCAAGCTGCCGGAGTACCTGGGCAGCAGCAAGGAAGCCGAGACGGCTTCGCCCGCGGAACCGGAGGCCGATCCCGAACCCTGAGACGGCGTCAGGTGATGTCGCGGAGCGTCAGACCGCGGCTCTTCAGGTAGGGCATCAGGCCCTTCCTGTCGATCGTGCGCAATGCACGGGTCGACACCTTCAGCTTGAGCGTCCGCTTCAGCTCGGGCACGTACAGCCGCTTGGTCTGGATGTTCGGCCGCTGCCACTTGTTCGTGACGTTGTGCGCGTGGGAAATGTTGTGGCCGCTGAGCGGCTTCTTGCCGGTGATCCGGCAGACTCTGGGCATGATTCAGAACTCCATCGACGCGACGCCGCGGTAAGGCGTCGGGGCGGTCTCGTTGGGCGCGCGATGATAGCAGCGAAGCCGTTCCCTGTCGCGCGAAGGCAGCCGACCGGCTGCTAGGCTGCACCGACCAGAGCAAGCAACCGCAACGCCGGAAACGTCCCGGCGCGCCACACCGGGAGGACCCACCGTGAACGAACTGGTCTACCGCTTCCTCCGCAACGATCTCTCGCGTCGCGGCTTCATCCAGGCCCTGACCGCGCTGGGGCTCACCGGCACGATCGCCGAGTCCACCGCGAACGCGGCGGCAGCCGCGACGAACGCCGACCCGGAGTCGGGCAGCCATACGGCCAGCGGCACCGGCGGTGAACTGATGGTCGAACAGATGGAGGCGGCCGGCGTCCGCTTCCTGTTCACCAACCCCGGATCCTTCGAGGTCGGCCTGTTCGACGCCTTCCTCGACCGGCCGAAGATGCAGCTCATCATGGGGCTGCACGAGGGGATCGTCATCGCGATGGCCGACGGCTACCACAAGGCCTCCGGCGAACCGGCTCTCGTCAACGTCCACGTCATCGCCGGCACCGCGCAGTCGGCCGGCCAGCTCTACAACTCCAGCCGCGACGGCTCGGCCCTGATCGTGACCGCCGGCCTGCTCGACAACGAGATGCAGGACGACAACCTGCTGCTGGGACCCAGGCCGGGCTTCGACCAGAAGGACGTGAACCGGCAGTTCACGAAGATGTCCTGGGAGACGCGGGATGCGGGGTCCATTCCGGTGATGCTCCGGCGCGCCTTCAAGGTCGCGACCACGGCCCCCGGCGGCCCGACCTACCTCGCTCTGGCCAACCACGCCCTGGAGGCCAAGGGGGTCAGCGCCGCGATTCACGACCAGGCCTCCTTCATCATCCCGGACGACATCCCGGCCCGCGACGAGGACATCGAGGCGGTCGCGCGGACCCTGATCGAGGCCGAGGCGCCGATCATTCACGTCGGCGACGAAGTGAGCAAGGCGGGCGCCCAGCAGGCCGTGCTGGAACTCGCCGAGTTGCTGCGGGTACCCGTGGCCGACGTGAACTGGCCGTTCCACAGCTTCCCGCGGATGCACCCGCTCTACGCCGGCGGCTACAACAGCCGCGACCGGGACTTTGTGCTCCGCATCGGCGTCGGCGACATCGGCGGCACCGCCGCTGCCGCGCCCGACGCCGAGGGTTCCAGGAGCGCCTGGATCGGCCTGAATACGGGAGCGATCGGCGGCGACCGTCCGTTCGGCCGCGCCGTCGTGGCCAACACGAAGCTGGCCGCGGAAGCGCTGGTCGAGGCCGTCGAATCGCTGACCACCGAAGAGCGCCGGAAGAAGATCCGCGCCTCGAGACCCGAATCCGCCCGCCGGCAGCCGCATCTCGACCCGGCGAACGTCGGCAACAGCCCGATCCACGCCGACGAACTCGGCCACGTGCTCGAAACGGAGCTCGACCCGAACGCGATCATCGTCAGCGAGAACCTGAGCGGCTCGAACCAGTTCTTCTCCACCGGCCACCGGGACGACGAGAAGACCTGGCTCGCCACCTCCGGCGCCGGCCTCGGCTGGGGCATCGGCGCCGCGACCGGCGCCAAGCTCGGCCAGCCCGACCGTCAGGTCGTCTGCAGCATCGGCGACGGCTCGGTCATGTACAGCGCCGCCGGCTTCTGGAGCCAGGCCCGCTACGGCGTGCCGGTGCTGACCGTGGTCACGAACAACCGGAACTACCAGACGGTCCGCTTCGCCTACGCCCGCTACGACGGCAGGATGAAGGCGGCCAACCGCTACACCGGTATGCACCTCGGCGACCCGGACATCGACTTCGCCGGTCTCGCCAGGAGCCAGGGCGTTGACGGCGTGACCGTCGAGTCGGTGGCCGACCTCCGGCCGGCGATTCGCCGCGGTATCGAGGTCACACGTGCCGGCGAACCCTTCCTCGTCGACGTCGTCGTCGACCGCAAGGGCGACGGCGGCGACTCCACCTGGCACCAGGAGTTCAGCCTGGCCGACCAGCGGACGAAGACGGTCTAGGGCCCCAGACCGGTCGCAGGCTACGTGTTCGATCCTCGCCGGCCGCCGCAGCAGACGGCCCTGCTTCTGCTCGCGCTGGGCCTCCTGCATCCTCCGGTCGAAGCACAGACGAGCACCAGCCCGCGCCCCACGATTGAAGCCCTCCGGATCGATACGCCGATCCGCGTTGACGGCGTGCTTGACGAAGCCGCCTGGGACCAGGCGGCCGTCGGCGCCGACTTCACCGCCCGCGAGCCGGAGGACGATCGCCCTGCCGCGCAGCAGACCGAGTTCTCGGTGGTCTACACGGAGGACGTCCTCTACTTCGGGATCCGAGCTTTCGACCCGGAGCCTGAGGCGATCGTCGCCAAGGAACTCCAGCGCGATTCCGACCACGGACGCAATGACGACTCGCTCGCCATCGTCCTCGACACCTTCCACGATCAGCGCAACAGCGTCACCTTCGAGGTCAACCCGCTCGGCGCTCGGACCGACTCACTGGTCACCGACGAGGGCAAGGACCAGAACATCGAGTGGAACGGGGTCTGGAGAGCCACGGCCCGGAGGACGGCGAAGGGCTGGCAGGCCGAGGTCGCGATCCCCTTCTCGACCCTGCGATTCGACCCGGCGGCGAGCATATGGGGCCTCAACGTCCGCCGGGTCGTGCGCCGGTCGAACGAAGAGAGCAACTGGGCGCCGATCGGACGGGAGATCGGACCGCGCGCCGTCAGCCGCATGTACGCGGCGCACTGGGTGTCCCTGGCGGGCGACCTCACCGGGATCTCCGGTGTCAAGCCGGGAAGACGCCTGGACGTCAAGCCGTTCGTCCTGGCCTCCGCCGCGGAAACGCCCCGCGTTCCGGAAAGCGGAACGCTCGACGACATCGACGGCGGCATCGACCTGAAGTGGGGCCTGACGAAGTCGCTGACGCTCGATCTCACCTACAACACCGACTTCGCGCAGGTGGAGGTCGACCAGCAACAGGTCAACCTCACCCGCTTCTCGCTCTTCTTTCCCGAAAAACGGGAGTTCTTCCTGGAGAACGCGGGCATCTTCGAGTTCGGGCCGCCGAGTCCGGGAGGGGGAAACCAGCCGCCGCTGATGAAGGCCTTCTTCTCCAGGCGCATCGGCCTCGATCGCGGCGAGGAGGTTCCCATCGACCTCGGCGCCCGCCTGACCGGCCGGGCCGGCGCCTGGAACCTCGGCCTGCTGACCGTGGGCACCGAGGCTCTGGCGATGGGAAATCGGCCTGCAACGGCCGCGGCGCAACACAGCGTCTTCCGGCTCAAGCGCGATCTCGGCGAGCGCTCGAGCGTCGGTATGATCTACACCGAACTCGACCCGCGCGCCGGAGAAAGCAACCGCCTCTACGGCGTCGACCTCGACTACAAGCCGAACCGGCAGTCCCAGTTCTACCTGTTCGGCGCGGCCAGCGAGAATGAAGGTCGGAGCGGCGACACCGGCGCGCTCGGCACCGGCTGGGCCTACACGACGCGCACCGTCCGCGCCAACGTCGATCTGACCGAAGCCCAGGGCGACTTCAACCCCGGTTCGGGTTTCCTCCTGCGCCGGGATTTCCGGCGCTACAACCCGCGGGTGCGCTGGGAACCGCGAGTGAACCGCGGTGTCGTCCGCAGCCTGGTCGTGGAGGCCGAACTCGACTACTTCGAGCGCGAGAGCCTGGGCAGCGTGGAGAGCCGCAGGCTCCTCCTGGCGCCCATCGGCATGCGCACCACCGGCGACGACCGGTTTCGCCTGGCCTTCGTCAACGAGATCGAGCAGCTCTTCGAGCCGTTCGAGATCCGTCCCGGCATCGTGATCCCGGCCGGCCTCTACCGCTTCAACTCGATCTTCCTGCGCGGCTTCTCCAACCAGGGCCGGCGCCTGGCCTGGCGCGGCAATGCCAACGTCGGCGAGTTCTTCGGCGGCGACCGCCGCAGCTACATGTTGTCCAATTTTCTCCGCCTCTCGCGCCACCTGCTGGCCGAGTTCCAGTGGAACTACAACGACATCATGCTGCCGCAGGGCGACTTCACCGCCACGATCTACACCCTCCGCCTCGACGCAGCGTTCACCCCGGACCTGCGCCTCAACACGCTGGCCCAGTACAACGAAGCGGCGCAGCTCGCCGGGATCAACGTGCGCTTCAACTGGATCTACAAGCCCGGCGCCAACCTCTTCGTCGTCTACAACCACAACTGGGCCGCGCCGACCTTCAGTGCGAGGGAAACGGTCCGGCGCGAGCTGATCGTCAAGTTCAACTACCTCTGGCAGCCCTAGCGCCGAGGCCACCGTGGCCGCGGGATCGGTCGTAGACTCGCCGGATGACACGCCTGAACCCCCGCTCCAGCCTGCAGTTCCAGCTCTCCGCCGGCTTGCTCCTCGTGCTCGCCGCCGTTCCGGCCCTCGCCGACGACGGCGCGGGATGGGACGTGAACGACCCGCCCGGGGAGGAGTACGAGGTCGAGATCGACACGACCGAAGGCACCTGGATTGGCCTCGACGTGTCGCCGGACGGCGAGCGGATCGTCTTCGACCTGCTGGGCGACCTCTACCTGCTGCCGATCGGCGGCGGCGACGCGGAGGCGCTGACGAACGGGATGGCGTGGGACATGATGCCGCGCTTCAGCCCGGACGGCAGCCGGATCGCCTTCATCAGCGACCGGAGCGGCGGCGACAACGTCTGGACGATCCCGGTTAGCGGCGGCGAGCCGAAGCAGATCAGCCGCGAGGACTTCCGGCTCGTCAACAACCCTGTCTGGAGCCCGGACGGCCGCTTCATCGCGGCGCGCAAGCACTTCGTGTCGACGCGGTCGATCGGCAGCGGCGAGATCTGGCTCTACCACGCCAGCGGAGAGGGTTCGGGCCTCCAGTTGAACGAGAAGCCGAACGAGCAGAAGGATCTCGGCGAGCCGGCCTTCTCGCCGGACGGGCGCTACGTCTACTTCAGCCAGGACACGACGCCGGGCGGCGTCTACGAGTACGGCCGGAACGCGGCCATCGGCATCTACTCGATCCGCCGCATCGACCGCGAAACCGGCGAGATCGAGACCGTCATCTCGGGGCCCGGCGGCGCCGTCCGCCCGACTCCCTCACCCGACGGCAGGTATCTCGCCTTCGTGCGCCGGATCCGCTTCCAGAGCCACCTCTTCCTGCACGATCTGAGAAGCGGCGAGAACATCCCGATCCATGACGCGCTCGACCGGGACATGCAGGAGATCTGGGCGGTTCACGGCGTCTATCCGGGCATGGCCTGGACGCCGGACAGCCGCTCCGTCGTCTTCTGGGCGCGCGGCGGCCTCCACCGGATCGACATCGAGACCCGCGAAGTCAGCGGGATCCCGTTCCGGGTGCGCGCCACGCACCGGATGAAGGAGGCTCTCGCCTTCGACTTCGAAGCAGCGCCGGACACCTTCCGGACGAAGATGCTCCGCTGGATCCAGGTATCCCCCGCCGGCGACCAGGTCGTCTTCCAGACTCTGGGACGGCTATGGACCCGCGGCCGCGACCCCGAGACCGGCGAGGTCGGCGAGGCGCGGCGGCTGACCGCCCAGGACGACCACTACGAGTTCTACCCGTCCTGGTCGCGCGACGGGAAACAGGTCGTCTACGTGAGCTGGCACGACGAGGACCTGGGCGCGGTGCGCATCGCGCCGGCCGCCGGTGGCGAGGGGAGAAAGACCACACCCGATCCCGGCTTCTACCTCGAACCGGCTTTCTCCCCCGACGGCGCCACCGTCGTCTACCGCAAGAGCCGCAGCGGCGGCATCCTGAGTCCGCTGTGGTCGAAGGACCCGGGGCTCTACCGGATCGACGCCGCCGGCGAAAGCGCTCCCGTGCGCTTCGCCCGAGCCGGCGTCGGCCCGCACTTCGGCGCAGACGCGGATCGGGTCTACTTCACCGTCACCGAGAGATGGGACCGGCGCGTGCTGCGCAGCGTGCCGCTCGTGAGCAGCGGCGAAGCCGAGCCCCGCGACCACGCCGGGAGCAAGGTGGCGACCGAGATGCGGGTCTCCCCCGATGGCCGCTGGCTGGCCTTCGCGGAGCGCTTCGACGCCCACGTCATACCGTTCACCCCGGCGTCGAAGGCGATCGAGGTCGGCCCGAGAACACCCGGCCTGCCGGTGCGCAACGTCTCGACCGACGACGGCGCCTACCTCCACTTCTCGGGCGACAGTTCGACCCTGTACTGGTCCCTGGGGCCCGAGTTGTTCGAGCGGCGGCTCGATGAAGCCTTCGCACCGCCGGACGACGAGGCCGGGGGCGGAGACGACAACGAAACCGAGGAGCCCACAACCGGCCTCGACCTCGGCTTCGACGTGACCACCCACCGTCCCGAGGGCCGGATCGCGATCACGAACGCGCGGCTGATCACGATGGCCGGCCAGGACAACATGGAGGTCATCCGCCGCGGCACGGTCCTGGTCGACGGCGACCGGATCGCGGCCGTCGGCCCGTCACGCCAGGTCGACGTGCCGGCCGATGCGACGGTGATCGACGCCTCCGGCCTCACCGTCATGCCGGGCCTGATCGACGTCCACTGGCACGGGCCGCAGGGCAGCCAGGAGATCATCCCGCAGCAGAACTCCGAGCTCTACGCGACGCTCGCCTTCGGCGTGACGACGGCCCACGACCCCTCGACCGACACCAGCACCTTCTTCGCGGCCAGCGAGATGCAACAGGCCGGCGAGATCGTCGGGCCGCGGCTGTTCGCCACCGGCACGATCCTCTACGGCGCCCTCGGCGCCTTCCGCGCGATCGTCGAGACGCCGGACGACGCGGTACAGCACGTGCGCCGCCTGCAGAAGGCCGGCGCGATCAGCGTCAAGAGCTACAACCAGCCCCGGCGCGACCAGCGCCAGAAGATCGTCGCCGCCGCCCGCGACCTCGGCATGCTGGTGGTCAACGAGGGTGGCGCCCTGTTCCAGCACAACATGACGATGGTCGCCGACGGCCACACCGGCATCGAGCACTCGCTCTCCGTCGGCGCGATCTACGACGACGTGATCCAGTTCTGGGGCAACAGCCGCGTCGGCAACACGCCGACGCTCGGCGTCGCCTTCGGCGGCATCCAGGGCGAGGACTACTGGTACGAACACACGGACGTCTGGGCCAACGAGCGGCTGCTGAACTACGTGCCGCAGGAGGTGATCGACGCCCGTTCCCGCCGCCGCCAGAAGGCGCCGGAGGGCGAGTACAACCACATCCTGGCCGCGCGAGTCACCAACGCCCTCGACCAGGCCGGCGTGCAGATCATGCTCGGCGCCCACGGCCAGCGCGAGGGTCTCGCCGCCCACTGGGAGATGTGGATGTTCGAGCAGGGTGGAATGAGCCCGCACCGGGCGCTGATCGCCGGCACGATCAACGGCGCCCGCTACATCGGCATGGAGGCCGACCTCGGTTCCCTGGAAGCCGGCAAGCTCGCAGACCTGATCGTCCTGGAAGAGAACCCGCTCGAGAACCTCCGCAGCTCCGAACTCGTCCGCTACGTCATGGTCGGCGGCCGCATCTTCGACGCCCTGTCGATGAACGAGATCGCCGGCGAGAAGCTGCAGCGGAGGCCGTTCTGGTTCCAGAAGTAGGGGCCCGTTCTTCATGCAGCGGCTGGAGATCCGCGCCTACCGCGAGTCCGACGAAGACAACGTGGTCGCTCTGTGGCGGCAGTGTGGGCTCGTCGTCCCCTGGAACGACCCCGTGAAGGACATACGACGCAAACTGCGGATCCAACGGCATCTGTTCCTCGTCGGATTCTCCAATGGCCGACTCGCAGCAACCATCATGGCCGGCTACGAGGGCCACCGCGGCTGGATCAACTATCTGGCGGTTGCCCCGGACTACAGGAGGCAGGGCTTCGGGCGACTCATGATGGACGAGGCCGAAACCCGTCTGCGAGAGACGGGCTGTCCCAAGATCAACCTGCAGGTCAGGAGATCGAATGTCGAGGCTGCCAGGTTCTACCGCTCGATCGGCTATGCGGAAGACGATGTGCTGAGCTTGGGTAAGCGCGTGATCGAAGACTGAGACGCCTGGGGCTGACGGGTGGTTGGCCTACACGTTCTGCTCCGCCCAGCGCACGACCGTCCGTGCGATCTCCAGCGCCTCTCGGTACTCCCGGTCGGTCACAGGCTGCTAGAGGGCCGGGTAGCGCGCCTCGACCGCGTACACCGTGAGCCGCGCACAGCGCTGGACAGCGGACGGTGTCTCCACGCCGTCTTCTGACAGTAGCGTCACGAGGACCGCGAGATCGTGGACGTACGGAGGTTCGACACCGCGCGACAGAAGCACGGCCTTGATCGCCTTCTCTGCGGCTTGCTGCAACTCGAAGCAGAGATCCTCCAGATAGATCTCCGGGCTGCTGCCGGTTGCCAATGCGAGATTACTGCGGGCGCGGTTCAGCCACTCACGCGGATCGTCGGGCGCAAACCGCTCAGGCGGTCTCATACACGATCCGTCCCTCGGCCAATGCCGGCCTGTAGACCAGGCCTAGACTGTTCCCGTAACGCTCCAGGTCCGTGGGCCTGACCAGGACCGCGTCGACAGGGACGCCCACGCCGGCCAGCCGCTCGTACACCTTCGCCGCCACGTCCCAGCGGTCTCCACCTTTGGCGACAACGAGAAGGTCTACGTCGCTGTGCGGACCTGTCTCGCCGCGAGCCGCTGAGCCGAACAGGATGATCTTCTCGGGCTCAACCGCTTCCACGATGCGGCGGACGATTTCGTCGAGCTTCTCCTGATCTACCACTTGGGGACGGTCTCCTCAGCGAAGCCTACCGCTTCGCGAAGCGTGGCTCGACCGCAACTCTCGAGCCAACAGGTCCGTACGGGCCGCGCAGCGAAGCCCGCTCAGACTCGACGTAGCAGATCGGCGGTCGCCTCCTCGGTCGTCGCGTCGCCCCCGCGGTCAGGAGTTCGAGGACCGGCTTCGCGGTGCTCGGCGAGAGCCACCTCGACCCGTCCGGCTTCGTCGGCGAGACCGACTCGCTCCAGTAGCAGCGCGGCAGCCGAAACGGCCGCAATCGGATTCGCGATTCCCCGCCCAGCGATGTCCGGCGCACTGCCGTGCACCGGCTCCGCTAGGCAGAAGCGCTCGCCGCAGTTGGCGGAGCCGACCACGCCGAGTCCGCCGACCAGGGCGGCGCCGGCGTCGCTCAGGATGTCGCCGTAGAGGTTGGGCGCGACGATCACGTCGTACCGCTCCGGTTCGAGGATCATCCGGTAGGCCATCGAGTCGACGAGCTGTTCCTCGACTTCGATCTCCGGGAAGCCAGCCGCGACGTCGAGCGCGGTTTCGCGGAACAGACCGTCGCTGACGCGGAGGACGTTCGCCTTGTGGACGACGGTGAGCAGGGGCGGCCGAGCGCGCGATGCGCCACGCGACTGCGCCAGCTCGCAGGCGAAGCGCGCGATCCGCTCCGTCGCCCGACGGCTGATCACCCGCTCGGCGACGGCCACCTCGCCTTCGCGTTCCCAGCGTTCGCGGCCGGCATAGAGGCCCTCCGTGTTCTCGCGAACGACGACGGCGTCGACGGCGCCGCCGCGGAGCGGGCGCACGTTCGCGTAGAGGTCCATCCGCCGACGCAGCTCGACGATCGGGCTGCGATAGCCATCGACCGCATGGCTGGGCGATGAGACGGCGCCGAACAGGGCTCCGGCGCAGCCCTCCAGTGCCTCGACGGTCGCCTCGGGCAAGGCCCTGCCGGTGCGCTCGAAGGCCCGCCAGCCCAACTCCGCATCGATCCACTCGATCCCGTCCCCGCACACGGCATCCACGACGCGCACGGCCGCGTCCACGACCTCTGGCCCGATGCCGTCGCCACCGATGCGGGCGAGGCGGACCGGCGCCGCGGCCGAGTCGTCGTGGCCCCTCGTCACCGCGCGGCTACGCCGTCGCCAGGCGTCGTTTCGTCTGCTCGATCAGGCCACCCGCCGCGATCATCGACCGTACGGCCGGGCTGAAGGGCGAGAACGCGAACACGGCCTCGCCGCGGCGGATCGCCGACGCCTCGAGATCGACCTCCACGTCCCCGCCATCCTCCAGAGCATCGACCGCCTCCGGACAGACGATCGCGAGCAGGCCGTTGTTCAGGGCATTCCGGTAGAAGATGCGCCCGAAGCTCCGCGCGACGACCGCGCCTACTCCCGCGTAGCGGAGGCAGACCGCCGCCTGCTCACGGCTCGAGCCGCAGCCCCAGTTCCAGCCGGCGACGATCACGTCGCCCGGCCGGACCCGTTCCACGAACGTCGGATCCAGGTCCTCCAGTGCGTGCGGCGCGACTTCCTCCGGCCGGCTCTTCGTGTACGTATAGCGGCCGGGAAAGATGACGTCCGTGTTCACGTGGTCGCCGTAGCGAAAGACCCGGCCACGGAACGGTCGAGCGACATCGACCGGACCGTTCACTCCGTCACCTCCCGTGGATGGACGATCCGGCCGGCCACCGCGCTCGCCGCCACGACCGCCGGCGAGGCGAGGTAGACTTCCGAGCCCCGGTCTCCCATCCGGCCCTGGAAGTTCCGGTTCGCGCTGGAGATGCAGACCTCGCCCGGCGCCAGAACGCCGAGGTGGTTACCCATGCAGGGGCCGCAGCCGGGCGTGCCGAAGACGGCGCCGGCCGCCGCGAGATCCGCGACCCAGCCGCGAGACAGCGCTTCGCTCCACACCTCACTCGAGGCGGGCACGATGACCATCCGCGTGCCCGGCGCCGTACGCCGACCCGCCATCACCCGGTGGACCGCGCCGAGATCCTCGATCCGGCCGTTCGTGCAGGTACCGATGAACGCCTGGTCGACCCGCACCGACTCGAGTTCGCCGACGCAGACCGTGTCGTCGACCTGATGCGGGCGAGCTACGCGAGGTTCGACACGGCTCAGATCCAGTTTGTGCCCGGCCGCGTACGCGGCGCCGGGATCCGGCCGCAGCTCCCGTTCCTCGAGTCGGGCCGCCACCTCCGCCGCCGCCTCGCCGGGCTCCGCCCCGCGACCCGCGCGACGCCCGGGACGCGCCAGCAACCGCTCCGCCAGGTACCGGAACACCTCGCCGTCCGGCGGCATGTACGCGTTCTTCGCCCCCATCTCGGCCATCATGTTGACCAGGGCCGCGCGCGAGTCGAGGCTCAGCCCCTCGATTCCGGGACCCGCGAACTCGACGCTCCGGTAGAGCGCCCCGTCCGCCCCCAGATCGCCGATCAGGGTCAAGGCCACGTCCTTCGTCGTCACCCACTCGCCCAGCGCGCCTTCCAGTCGGATCCGGATCGATTCAGGCACCCGCAGCCAGAGTTCGCCGGTGGCCCAGATCACCGCCATCTCGCTGCGGCCCACACCGGCGCCGAACGCGCCCAGCCAGCCGAAGTGCGGCGTGTGGGAATCGGAACCCAGGATCAGGTCGCCCGGCAGCACGACCGCCTCCTCGCTCAGCACCTGGTGGCAGATGCCGCGCCCGACCTCGAAGAAGTGGGCAACGCCCTGCTCGGCGACGAAGGCTCGGACTTCAGCATGGTTCTGCGCATGGCGAACCGTCGGCGCCGGCACGGCGTGGTCGAGAGTGACCGCCATCCGCTCCGGGATGGAAACCCGCTCCTGACCGAACTGCCGCCAGATCTCCGCGATCGGCGCCGTGTTGTCGTGGCTGAGCACGATGTCCGGCCGCGCGTCGGCGATCTGACCGACCGCGACCGCCTCCTCGCCGGCGGCACGGGCCAGTACCTTCTGCGCGAAGGTCCGGGCCGTGTCGGCCGGCCGACCGTGTTCGGTCATCCTGCTACTCCGGCCACGGCCGGCACCAACTCCGCCGTGTGGTACTCGCGCAGCAGCGTGTCCACGTCCGAGAGACTCAGCGGCTTCTCGTCGGCCAACGCCTTGACGTGAGCCGTGATCTCCTTGATCTGCTGGTCGCTGAGGTCGAGCCGCAGTTGCTCGGCGCGGGACTTGATCGCGTTCCAGCCGGTCAAACGGTGCGCCACGTGGACGTAGCGGTCGAGGCCGAAGTCGGCCGGATCTAGGATCTCGTAGGTCGACGGATCGTTGAGGATCGCCTTGGCGTGAATGCCCGCCTTGTGAGTGAACGCCGTGTAGCCGGTGATGTAGTTGTTGAACGGCACGTCTATCTTGACCAGGGAGGCGACGTAGTTCTCGATCTCGCGCAGAAGCGGCAGGTCGTAGCGGTCGCGCACTCCTTCGGGATCCTCGGCGTAGAGGCGAGCGACCAGTCCCCCGAGCGGCGTGATGCCGTTCCGCTCCCCGATTCCGAGCACCGAGGTGTCGACGTGCGTCGCTCCCGCTTCCAGCGCGCAGAACGCGTTCGCAACGGCGCAGCCGGTGTCGTCGTGACCGTGGAACTCGATGTCGCAGTCCACCTCCCGGCGCAACCGCCGCACGAGGTCGTAGACCTGACGGGGACTCGCCACCCCCACGGTATCCGCGACGCCCACGCGGTTCACGCCCACCGCGTTCACGGCCCGGTAGGCCCGGATCAGGTCGTCCGGATCGCTGCGAAAGGAGTCCTCGGTGCTGAAGCGGACCTCGACTTCGTGCGACCGGATGTACTGGACGACCTCGATCGCCGTCTCGATCACCTGGTCCATGCTCTTGCCGTGCGAGTACTCCCGGAGGTAGCGGGACGTGCCGAACACGACATCGATGCCGTCGACACCGGTCTCGAGCGCCAGCTTCGCGTCATCCAGATGGCAGCGCGTGTGAGTGAGCACCTTGGCGCGCAGGTCGAGATTCGCCACCCGTTCACAGTCGGCCCGGCTCCGGCGGCTGGCCGCGGGAGAGGTCAGCTCCAGGTACTCGACCCCGAAGGCGTCCAGCAGGCGCGCGATCTCCACCTTCTGGTCGCTGTCGAAGAAGGCATTGGCGAACTGCTCGCCTTCGCGCAGAGTCGACTCGATGATGGCTGGATGGGAGGGCATGGAGGGTTCCTCAGGTACAGAAAACCGGCGCATCCCTGAACTGGATGACCGGCCGGTAGGTTAGACCAGCCCCTGAAGCTGCTCGAACGCGCGCCGCGCCGTCCTGATGTGGGCATCGGCATCAGCGCCGAGGCCCCCGCCCAGCGTGCGCAGGCAGAGATGGGTCAGCCCCTTCTCCCGCCAGCCCCGAACGCGATCCCGCCACTCGTGCTCACGCGGTCCGACCACGGCGACGCCGGCCTCCGAACCGATCGCCCCCGGGTCGCGGCCGGCGGCCCGGGCGGCGGCGGCGATATCGGCCGAAAGCCCGTCGAAGTCCTCTGGCGAGCACAGCACGAACCAGCCGTCCGCCTGCCGGCCGATCCTCCGGCGAATCCGCGGCACCGGCATACCGCGCGCGCCAATCCAGATCGGAATCGGACGAGACGGCAGGGGATCGATTCCCGTTCCCTGGACGATGTCCCAGCGACCCTCGAAGTCGACCTCCGGTTCCGTCCAGAGGCGCCGCAACAGTTCGAGCTGTTCCTCGCAGCGGGCGCCCCGCGTGCCGAAGTCCTGCCCCAGCGCCCGGTACTCCGCCTCGCTGCCACCGACGCCGACGCCAAGACGCACACCGCCTCCCGACAGCCGTTCGAGTGTCGCCAGTTGCTTCGCCAGCAGCACCGTCTGACGCGATGGCGTGACGATGACCGAAGGTACGAGCTCGATCCTCTCCACCGCCGCGGCGACGTAGGCCAGCATGACCAGAGGCTCGTGCAGGTGCCCGCTCTTCGGTCGTGCGACCAGATCCGGTACCCGCAGGTGCGTGTAGCCGAGCTCGTCGGCAGCCTGCGCGAACGCCTTGACCGCGCCGAGGTCGTCCTTCAGCTCGCGAACGGGTAGCGAAATGCCGACTCTCATGGGTGAACTCCTGCTGGTCCAGGCGCGACCGGCGATCGTAGCAAGGACATAGACTCCGGCACCGCTGGTTCCTACGAATGACCGACGCACAGCAGATCTGGACCGGCACGGTCCTGCCGGAGTGGATCGACCACAACGGTCACATGAACGCCGGCTACTACCTGGTCGTGTTCGACGACGCGACGGGACCGTGGACGGCATTCCTGGGCATCGACCGGACTTACCGCAGGTCGAACCGGCGCTCCACGTTCTCGATCGACAGCCATCTCACCTGGCTCAGGGAGCTGCCGGAAGGCGCGCCGATCACGGTCGAAGCGGAACTCCTGGGTTTCGACGACAAGAAGTACCACACCTTCATGCGCATGCTGCACGCCGACGACGGCTACGTCGCCGCGACGCACGAGCTGCTGAGCATCCACATCGACCTCGATACGCGGCGCAGCACGCCCCTCCCGCCCGAGATCCACGAGCGGATGAACGAAGTCCTCTCGAAGCAGCGCGCGATCGCCGAACCCGGCGAGGTCGGCCGCGTCATCCGCACCAAGCCGTGGCCGCCGGACGCGGCGCCCTGAATCGGCGCACCCGCGGGCTGCCTCAAGCCAGGCAACGCGCCCAGGGGGCCTGTGCTCAGCTACCATGCCCGCCATGACGACCCACGACGACTCCAGCGACTCCGACGCACCGATGACCCGCCGTACCCTGATCGCCGGCTCGGCCGCCGGCGCCGCCGCCCTCGCCGCGAACTCCGGCGCCGCCGAGGCGGCTGAGCACGACAGTCCGGCCTGGCCCGAGCCGAACTACGTCCGCACCAACGGCGGCCTCCGGATGGCCGTGTACGAGGCCGGGACCGAGGGCGTACCCGTCGTGCTGAGCCACGGCTTCCCGGAGCTGGCCTACTCCTGGCGCCACCAGTTGCCGGCGCTTTCCGAGGCCGGATTCCGCGTGCTGGCGCCTGACCAGCGCGGCTACGGCAACACCCAGCGGCCGCTTCCGATCGAGGCCTACAACATGGCCGAACTCTGCGCCGACCTGGTCGGGCTGCTCGACGCCCGCGGTGTCGAGAAGGCCGTCTTCGTCGGCCACGACTGGGGTGGGGGCGTGGTGTGGGCCATGCCCCGGCTGCACCCGGACCGCGTGCTCGGCGTAGTCGGCGTCAACACCCCGACAGGCCCGCAACCGCCTTCGCCGCCGATCGAACTCCTCCGCCGGATGCGTGGCGAGGACAACTACGTCGTCGCGTTCCAGGAGCCCTGGAAGGCCGAGGAGGTGCTGGAAGCGGACGTCGAGAAGACCTTCCGCACCTTCATGCGGCGCGGCTCGTGGGACGCGGAGGAGTTCAACAAGCTCCCCGCCGACGCTCCGGAACGGAAGTTCCAGTTGCTCGAGATCATCAAGCACGGTTCACCCGATGCGCTGCGGGGCGAGCTGCTGCTGACCGACGCGGAACTGGCCCACTTCGTGACCACGTACCAGCGCACGGGCTTCACCGGTGGCGTCAACTGGTACCGGAACATCGACCGCAACTGGGAGTTGATGAAGGGCGTCAACCAGAAGATCGACCAGCCCTGCCTCTACATCGGCGCCGAGAACGATGTCGTGCTGCCACCCTCCTCCGCCGACGGCATCGAGGCGCTGGTACCGAACATCGACAAACACACGATCAGGGACTGCGGCCACTGGACCCAGCAGGAGCAGCCCGAGGAGTTCAACCGGGTCCTGATCGACTGGTTGAAGGCGACGTTCGCCTAGAGCCTCGCTGCGCAATGAGTATCGGCGACATCCGTCGAAGGCTGGCTGCCCACGAGCCGACGATCCTTCCGTCGGCCGCGTTCGAGGCCAGCGTGGCGATGGTGTTGCGCCCGTCGACAGCCGGACCGGAAGCACTGTTCATCGAGCGGTCGAAGAAGCCGCAGGACCCCTGGTCCGGGCAGATGGCCTTTCCCGGCGGCCGGCACGACGAAACGGACCGCGACCTGAGGCACACCGCCGAGCGCGAGACGGTCGAGGAAGTGGGCCTGTCGCTTGAAGGCGCCCGTCTGATCGGCCGGCTCGACGACCAGACCGGACAGCGGGCCGGCCAGGGCCGGCAACTGCGAATCGCGGCGTTCGTCTACGAAGTCGGGGATGGAACCGGCAACGACCTGGTCCTCAACTACGAGGTCGCCGAGACGCTCTGGGTGCCGCTGGCCTGGTTCGAGGACCCGGAGCGGGTCGTCGACTACCGCCATCCGCCCTATCCCGAAGTCAGCTTTCCCGGCGTTGTCGTCGGCGACCCGAGACGGCACATCGTCTGGGGCCTCACGTTCCGCTTCCTGGTTGCCTTCTTCGAGATCCTGCAGCGCCCGTTCGCCGCGAACGGCCGACGGTAGCGCTCACTCGACGAGTTCCAGATACTCCCGCATCGACCAGCCCCGCTCTCCTTCCGGCAGTTCGATGCGGACCCATTCCGGACGTTCCTCGATCACACGCACCTCCGTGCCGGCGTGGAGCTGGAACCGGACGATCGAACCCTCGCCGGCCGCGGCGTGGAGGTCGATCTCCGGCGGAAGCACGACAGCGACCGGGGAGCTGAAGGCGGCGTGGGCCACGAGCGAACCGGCCAGCGCGAGACCGACCCCGAGCAGGCAGACCGCGGACCAGCGAAGCACCTCCGATGCCGGCCGGTAGAGCCGAAGCGCAAGCACGATCCAGAAGCCGAGACCGACCAGCACCGCGCTCCTCAGCACTTCGACCGGGGCCAGACTGTAGTGCCAGAAGAGAACGGTGCGAAGGAGCACGGGCGGCTCGGGCGGCGCGATCTCATCGCGCGCGCTCCGGCGAGCGAAGGTCAGGTTCGCGCTGGCGTCCTCGTCCCGCGGCAGGAGCCTCAGCGAACGGCGGTAGGAAGCGATGGACCGGCCCAGCTCGCCGGCGCGCAGGTAGGCGTTTCCCAGGTTGTAGTGCAGGTGGCCGTTGTCGACCCCCATCTCGCGCATCTCTCCGTAGAGGGCGACGGCTCGACCGAAGTCGCCCGCCTCGTACGCCGCGTTGCCATTGACCCAGAGCTCGGCCGGTTCCGGGGCCGCCGGGTCTCCCTCGGCCGGCAGGGCTTCGGTGACCACGGGCAGTTCCTCGTCCTGTGTGAACCCCGGGATTGCCGCGGCGGCGCCGAGCAGGGCGAGAATCGCGACTCCTCTCATGTCGGCACGTTTCATCGTCGGCGGCCCCGGAGCTGCCTGTCGAGGGCCTTGATCAGATCGCTCAGACCTTCGGTGCCGGTCTCCGCCGCCAGTCCGCCGCCGCCCGCCACCGGGGCGAGGCCGTACTGGGCGGCCTCGAGTCGCTCCAGCAGTCCCCGGCAACGCGCCGCCAGAGCGCCGTCCACGCCTGCCCGGGCCAACGCGGCCTCCGCCTCCGACGGCGTCAGGGCGGAGCCCTCGACCCCCAGCTTGTCGCCGACGTAGCGACGCACGATCCGGGAGGCCTCAGCCGCGGAGGCGGGCCCCGCGCCGGAGCGGAGCTTCCTCGCAACGGACAGTGCGTCGCGCAGCGCCCGGTGGCGCCGGCGCAGCGTCCTGTCGGCAGCGTAGCGGCGTTCGCGTCGATGGTGCGCCAGGAGGGCCACGTACATGAAGGGCGGCAACACGCCACAAACGAACCAGACCCACAAACGCCACCCCTGAGGCATGGCCGAGACGATGCCGGCCGCCGTCCGGCGAACCGGCAGGATGTCGTCGGCGAGGATCCGCACCGCCACCTTGCCTGTGGTCGGCGCCAGCGACTCGGTGAGCATCAGCTCCTCCTCGCCCTCGGCCGGAGTGACATCGAAGTCGATGCGCTCGGTCGACCGGGTCGCGTAGTCGCCAAGCTCGGGATCGAAGTAGACGAGATCGATCGGCGGGACGTCGAGGGCTCCGGCAACCAGCGGGACCAGGGCCCGTCGGAACACCTTGCGGCCGGTCAGCAGGCGTCCGCTACGGTCGATGCTCGCGTCCGGCTGGTCCGGGTAGATCTTGAAGGCCGGCAGCTCCGGAATGTCGGGCTCGGTCAGGAGCTGCACATTGCCGCTACCGCCGACCCGCACTTCGAGCGTGGCCGACTGCCCCACCTGCAGCTCGCGCCGGCTGAGCGAAGCCCGAATGTCGAACTCCCCGACCAGACCGTTCCAGCCGGCTGGGGCCGGCGGAAGCGGCCGGACGTCGAGCGTCAGAGGTTCCGTGAGCAGGTACTTCGTCGCCCAGCGCCCACCCGCTCCAAGCAGACTGTCGAACTCGTCGAAAATGCTCCGCCTCCGGCCCGGCCGGCGCGCCTGCTCGGCCTCCACCTGTACCCGAAGCTGGGTCTGCGGCAGTGTCACCTCGCCGGAACGTTGGGGGAAGAGCGCCTTGCGCACCTCGTTAACCGAGTACTGGACACCGTCGATCGAGGTCGAGAACTGCCGCACCTCGCCGAGGTCCTCGACGACCACGTCGCTGCCGAAGTCCATCGACTCGATCGACCCCTGTCCCACGGGCACCCGACTGTAGAAGCGCCAGGTGTAGATCACCTGCTGGCCCTGCCAGGGTCGATCCGTCGACACGGTCGAAGTGACGAAGAGATCCCGGCCCTGCTCGTCGTTCTGGCCCCCGGCGGCGTCGGTGACCTGGATCGTGAACGGCCGACTCCGGACCTCCGCACCGTCGATCACGGCGGTGGCGGGGCCGATCTCGTAGCTGCCGGCCCGCGTGGGAATCAGCAGATAGTTGTAGGACGTACTGTTGCTGACCCGGCCGTTGTTGATCTGCATGTCGCGCCGTTCGCCCCGCGACAGGACCCGAAAGTCCGGCAGTTCGGGCAGCCCCGGCGGTTCGTCCGGCGACCCTTCGATTCTGATCGTCAGGTAGAGCTGATCGCCGAGGGCGACCTGATTGCGGTCGACGGTGACCTGGATCCGGTCCGGCTCCTGTGAGTCCGCCCCGGCTGGGCCCAGGAAGACAGCCCAGGCGACCAGAGCCGCGAACCGGAACCAGCCGAAGGACTGCCCGTGCGTGCTTGTGTCCATCGCGCTACCAGTCCTTCGCCAGCCGGCTTCGGCGCCCGCGCTGCCCCCGGCGGGTCGGGTCCGGCCGGCCCTCTTCCAGAGCCTGCAGGTAGCGCTCCGCCTCCTCCGGCGTCATTCCCGGCTGCGGTTCCCGCGGACGACCCTGGTTGCCGCTCTCCGGTCCGTCAGGCTGCGTGTCCGGATCCTCGGCGTCCGGAATGCCGTCCCCGTCGCTGTCCTGCGGATCCTCACCACCCTGGGGTTGCTGGTTCTCTCCCTGGTCTCCCGGGTCCTGCTCCTGGCCGGACGGCTGCTCTTCCTGACCGTGGTCGCCTTCCGACTGCTGCTGCGCGCCCTGGTCCTCCTGGTCCTGTTCCTGCTCCTGCTGCTCGTTCTCCTGCTGGTTCTGGCGGTCCTGGTTCTGCTGCTGGCGCCGCCTCATCTCCTCACGCACGAACTCCAGGTTGAACTTCGCGTCGAGGTCGTCCGGATTCGCTTCGAGCGACCCCATGTAGAAGTCGACCGCGTCCTCGAGCTTGTCCTGGCGGTAGGCGCTGTTGCCCAGGTTGTAGAGCGCCTGAGCACGCAACTCGTCGTCACCGATGGCCGCGGCCCGGTAGAACTGACTGTCCGCCGCCTCGAAGTCCTTCAGCTTGTAGTGGGCAGCGCCGACGTTCAGGCTCAGCTCCGGGTCGTCCGGCCGCTCCGTCTGATGGTCCGCGAACCCTCGCAGGGCCTGGTCGTAGGCGCCCGCGTCCCAGGCTGAGTAAGGCGATTCGTACTCGACAGGCGGAGCTTCCGGAGCCTCCTCCACCGCCCCTTCGCCGGTCGCGACGGGAGGAAGCGGCTCCTCGTCCGGAACCTGCGCCGTGACGGCGACCGGAACGACGAGCAGCCCGAAGCCCAGCAACCAGCGAGCACCCGGGCTCATGGGCTCATGCGACCGCGGCATGGTCCCTTCCCTCCTGGCCGGCAGCGCGGCGCCCGAGGCGCTCGCCGATCAGCGGCTCGAGCATCAGCGCTGCCAGCGCGATGACCAGCAGCCACTGGAATCGCTCCTCCCAGCGCTGCTGCCGGCTCGAGCCGAGTTCCTGGTCCTCCAACTGCGCCTTGATGCCCTGAGCGTAGATCTGTTCGAGGTCCACGTCGCCGGTGACCGAGCGGACGTAGCGGCCGCCCGTGGTCAGGGCGATCCGCTGCAACGCCGCCTCGTCGAGACGGCTCAGGACGATCTCGCCCCGGCGGTCGGTACGGAAGCCGCCTCCCTCTCTGGGTATGGGCGCGCCCTCGTCCCGTCCGATGCCGATCGCGAAGATGCGCACTCCCGCCTCGGCCGCCGCCTCGGCGGTGTCCTGTGCCTCGCCCAGGTGATCCTCGCCGTCGGTGATCAGGATGATCGCGCGCGACTTCCGCGAACCCGTCTGGGCCACCCGGTCGAAGGCCTCGAGCGAAACGCGGAGCGCCTCTCCAATCGCGGTGCCCTTGACCGGAATCAGATCGGGCTCCATCGCCTCGAGGAACAGCGCCGCCGCCGAGTAGTCCAGCGTCAGGGGCAGTTCCAGGAAGGCGCTGCCGGCAAAGGCAACCAGCGCGATCCGGTCTCCTTCCAGCCGCTGCAGCAGATCGGCGATCTCGCGCCGGGCACGTTCGAGCCGGCTCAGTTCGCCGCCCGCCTCCGCGTCCAGCACGAGCATCGAGTCCGAGACGTCGAGGGCGACCACGATGTCGACGCCCTCCCGGTGCACCTCCTCCCACACGAAGCCCCAGCGCGGCTGCGCCAGCGACGCCACGAGCGCGAGTACGGCGACGAGCACGAGAACCGCCTTCAGACGCCGTCTCGGCCGGCTGACGCCGGCAATCAAGCCCGGCAACATCTCGCGGGAAGCGAAACGACCGAGCAGGCGCGCGCGGGTGCGGAACGCGTAGACGTAGAAGAGCAGGAGCGCCGGGCCGAGCCACAGGAGCCAAAGCGCGTCCGGCCGGCCCGTACGCATCTCGCAGCCGCCGACCAACAGCAGAAGCGGAATCAACGCCAGCAGTTCCCGGCGGCGGCACGGGCCGGCGCCGTCCGGCCCAATGTCGCGGGTTGTGTCGCGGGTTGCGGACCTTCCGCTCATGGCAGCTTCCTCAGGCGCGTATCGAGCAGCACGACCTCGAGCAGGAGCAGGAACACCGCAGGCGCCACCAGCCAGGCGAAGCGTTCCTCGTACTCCATGTAGGACTCCTGGCTGATCTCCGTCTTCTCGAGCTCGTCGATCCGTTCGTAGATCTGCTCCAACCCGGCCTCGTCCTCGGCCCGGTAGTAGGCGCCACCTGTCGTGTCCGCCATCCTGCGCAGCGTCTCCTCGTCGATCTCCACGTCCTGGTAGACGACCCGCGGCCCGAAACCGGTCTCGACCACGAAGGGCGCCTGCCCCCTGGTGCCGACGCCGATCGTGTAGAGCCGGACGCCGAGCGCCGCCGCCGCTTCGGCCGCACGCAGCGGCGACAGGGAGCCGGCGTTGCTCCGCCCGTCCGTGAGCAGGATGGCCACCTTCGACTCGGCATCCGAGTCCTTGAGGCGCTTGGCGGCGACTCCGACCGCCGATCCGATAGCCGTGGCATCTCCGGCCATGCCGATCTCCAGTTGCTCGAGAAAGGTGGCCGCAACCCCGTGGTCGAGCGTCAGCGGACACTGGGTGAACGCCTCCTCGCCGAAGACGACCAGGCCGACGCGGTCATTGGGCCGGGCGGCGATGAACGTCTCGACGACCCCCTTCGCCACTTCGAGCCGGTCCCTCCGGCGGCTCAACGAACGTTCGTGCGCGTCCAGGTCCAGTGCCCGCATCGATCCTGAGGTGTCGATCACGAGCACGATGTCGATCCCCTCCGTACTCACCTCGGTCAGCGCGCGGCCGGTCTGCGGGCGCATGACGGCAAGCAGGATCAGGGCGACGACGAGGAGCCGGAGAGCCGATACCAGCCGGCGCGCCGTCATCGCGCCGGAGCGCGGGGTTCGCAGGGCATGGCCAAGGGAGGAGTACGCCACCGCCGCGTTGTCGCCGCCGGCGCCGCGCTTCGCCGCGACCTGGCGCAAGCGCGGCCGGAGCCACCACAGGAGCGCCCAGATCACGTACAGCGGAAGCAGCACCCAGAGCCAGCGCGCGTCGGCCAAGACGAGTTGTTCCGTCACGCCGCCTTCTCCGCTTCAGCGGAGGCCGGGCCAGCGTTCCCGCCGTCCTCCGGGTCCTCCATCGGCCGGGTCGCCGTGACGAAGCCCAGGGCCTGCTCGTAGGTGCGCTCGATCTCTTCGGCCGCCGGTAGATGGGCCGCGAACTTCACCTGGTCGGTGGCGACCAGGAAACGCTCCAGGCGCCGCGCCTGCGATGAATCGAGCCGCACCAACCCGCCCAGCCGGCCCAGGATCTCCTCGGTCGTCAGGTCGGTCGCGTTCAATCCGAAGCGGCCTTCGACATAGGCCCTGACCACCGAAGAAACAGCGAAGTAGTAGCGGCGGAGTTCCCGCAAGTCGGAGAAGTCCGTGCGACGCAGCCGCTCCAGCTCCCGGATCGCCAGGTCGTAGGGCGGAATCGGAGGCGTTTCGGACGCAGCGCCGTCCGGTCGGCGGCGGCGCCACCACCACCACGCCGCCAGTCCGAGCGCGGCGGCGGCCAGAGCCAGACCCGTCCACAACAGCCAGGACGCGGCAGTGTCGATTCTGCGCAGCGGCTTGATATCGCGGATGTCGGTCGCTTCACTCCGGTCGTTCGGCAGCACGGACTCGACCTCGACGGAGATCTCCCCCGCTTCCAGGTCGCCGCCGGGACCGGACGGCTCGCTGTACGTCGCGGTCAGCGCCGGCAGGACGTAGGAGCCCACGAGGTCGGCCCGGAGTTCGTACCACCTTCGCTCGAGGAGTCGACCGGAAGGCAGGGTCTCCGCGGGGGTCCGCCCCAGGTCGACGATGCGGAAGCCCGCAATGTCCGCGCCCGGATCATCGAATGCCACCTCGACCTCCGGCCCACGCTCGACTTCAACGGTGTACGTGATCAGGTCGCCAGTGGTGGCGGTTGACCGGTCCACGGAGGCACGCAGTTCAGCGGGCGGCCTCACATCGGCGTCGCCGGCCGGTTCACCGGCGGCGCAGCCAAGAGCGAGCAACGCCGCGGCAAGCGGCAGCGCGACGCTGGCTCCGATGATGCGCGGCGCCATTCCTACACCCGCACCGACTGCTCGCGCGCTCTCAGGTAGCGCACGAGGGGTTCGATCCACGGCCGGTCGGCCCAGACCTGAATCTCGCCGACCCCCGCCTGGCGGAACTGTTCCGCCCGCCGCTCCATGTCTTGCCTGGCCAACCGTACGAAACTCTCCGAGACCCGCCGGTTCGCCGTGTCGATGACCAGTGTCTCGCCCGTTTCCGCATCTTCGAGCTCGATGAGCCCCATGCGCGGCATGCTCACCTCACGCTGATCAAGCACCCGGATCGCCGTCAGATCGTGACGCCGCGCGGCCACCCGCAACCGCTCTCCGAAACCTGAATCCAGGAAGTCCGAGATAACGAATCCCACCGACCGGCGCCGCACGACCCGTCCCAGGTACTCGAGCGCGCCGTCCAGGTCCGTACCGCGCCCGGTGGGCCGGAAGCTCAGGACTTCCCGAATCACGCGCCACACGTGCGCCCGTCCCTTCTTGGGCGGAATGAAGCGCTCGATCCGGTCCGAGAAGATGATCATCCCCACCCGATCGTTGTTCTGGATCGCGAGGTAGGCGAGCACGGCCGCCAGCTCGGCGACGACCTCCCGTTTCTGTTTGCCGGAGGTCCCGAACGCCCCGGAGGAGCTCACGTCGACGATCAACATCACCGTCAACTCGCGCTCCTCGCGGTGTTCCTTGACGAAAGGACTCGACATCCGCGCCGTCACGTTCCAGTCGATGTGGCGAATGTCGTCGCCCGGTGCGTACTCGCGCACCTGCTCGAACTCCATGCCCCTTCCCTTGAAGGCGCTGTGGTACTCGCCGGCCAGCGCATCGGTCACCAGGCGCTGGGTGCGGATCTGAATCGCCTTGATCCGCGCCAGCAGCTCGGGCGACAGGGTCGCCGTTTCCTGCTCCCGGGCCTCGTTCCGCTCTGGTCTGAAGAAGAACATCGATCGCTCGATGTGGCCTCAGGGAACGTCGACGGTGTTGAGGAGCTCCTGGATCAGGTCGTCGGAGGTGAGATCCCTGGCCTCGGCCTCGTAGGAGATCAGCACCCGGTGCCTGAGCACGTCCGGGGCCACGGTCTTGACGTCCTGCGGCGTGACATAGGACCGGCCCGACATCAGGGCCTGGACGCGAGCTGCGGCGGCAAGGAAGATCGTCGCGCGCGGCGACGCTCCGTACTCGATCAGCGGCTCGAACTTCTCCAGGCCGACTCCGGCCGGCTCCCGCGTCGCGAACACGAGGTCGACAACGTACTCCTCGACCTTCGGGTCGAGGTAGATCGCGTCGGCCACATCGCGCGCGCGGCGGATGTCCTCCGGACTCACCACCGCCTCGACCGCGGGCCGCTCGCGACGGGCTATCCGGCGCATGATCTCCATCTCCTCCTGGCGGTCCGGATAGTCCACGCGTAGCTTCAGCATGAAGCGGTCGACCTGTGCCTCCGGCAGCGGGTACGTCCCCTCCTGTTCGATCGGGTTCTGGGTCGCGAGGACAAGGAACGGGTCCGGCAGATCGAAGGTCTGGTCGCCCAGGGTGACCTGTCGTTCCTGCATCGCCTCGAGCAACGCGCTCTGGACCTTGGCCGGCGCGCGGTTGATCTCGTCGGCGAGCAGCAGGTTGGTGAAGATCGGTCCCTGCTTGACCTGGAAGTCGTGTTGATCCGCCCGGTAGATCTGGGTTCCCAGCAGGTCCGCCGGCAGCAGGTCCGGCGTGAACTGGATGCGCGAGAAGCCCGTGTGAACCGCTTCAGAGAGGGTCTTGATCGCCGTCGTCTTGGCCAGGCCCGGAATGCCCTCGACCAGGACGTGGCCGTCGGCGATGAGCGCCATCAGCAACCGATCGATCATGTAGGTCTGACCGACGATCACCTTGGCCACCTCGGCGCGGACTCGCTGCAGCAGATCGGCCTGGGCGGCGATCTCCGTGCGCAACTCTTCGCTGACACCCGTCACGGCAGGGCCGGCAGCGGGTGACTGAGGCGCCGCCAGGGGCTGTTCGGTTGGAATGTTCTCGCTCGAATCCATCGTCATCTCGGTCGACTCTCCCAACCCGGAAGTCGCACGGGTTCTTCCCGAACTGCCGGGGGCAGAACTTTATCCGAGCACCCCGTCCGAACCGGGCGACCGCGAGCGCCGACCGGACTGTCAGATCCCGGACACCTGACCGCCGTCCGCGGTCGCGGCATCGAGGTGTTCGCAGCAGTTGACCAGGGACGCTTCCCAGGGCGCCCGAGCCCGCACATGGGTCACCGAGGTGTTGCCCCACCGGGTCGGAGGCTCCACGCCGTCACCGAGGTGCAGGTGACGGAGCGCCAGCGAGTAGCAGACGAGGCCGTGGGTGACGAAGACGCTGTCTCCCTCGGTCGCCTCCGCCGTCTGCTGGATCCGGGCCCAGGCCGCGTCCACCCGAACGTGAAACGTCTCCCAGTCCTCCCCGCCCGGTGGTGCGTAACCTGGTTCCATGATGTCGAGGCCGATGTCGGCGTAGGCCCGCCCCCGCAGGTCGCCGAAGTTCCGCTCGGCGAGCAGGGGCTCGATGAGCAGAGGCAGTCCCAGGGCTCCCGCCACCGGTTCCGCGGTCATCTCCGCCCGGCGCAGGTCGCTCGCGACAACGCAGCCGATCGGACGTTTCCGGTGGTGTTCCCGCAATCGCGACGCCAGGCGCTCCGCCTGACCGACGCCGCGTTCGTTGAGAGGCGTGCCTGGCGTCTGCACGACGCGGGCGGCGTTCGACGCGGTCTCGCCGTGGCGCACGATGAGGAGCACGGGCGGCAGGGTATCAACGTGCCTTCGGGCACGAGCAACTCCGGGGCGGGGCTAGGATCGGAGCAGCCCCCATGCCGCCGCAGCTTTCGATCATCGCCCCGGTGTACAACGAGGCGGGCAACCTGGAACGCCTGGTGACGGAGACGGACGACGCGATGACGTCGACCGGCCTCGACTACGAGTTGATCCTGGTTGACGATCGCAGCACCGACGGAAGCCGCGATGAACTTGCCAGGCTGTCCGCCGGAGATGAAAGGGTGCGGGCTCTGAGCCTCGACCGCCACGCCGGCCAGTCGGCGGCGCTGCTCGCCGGGCTGCGAGGCGCCCGGGCGCCGCTCGTCGTCACGATGGACGCCGACCTTCAGAATGACCCGGCCGACATTCCGGCCATCGTCGCTCTCCTCGAGGACCACGACGTCGTCTCGGGCGTGCGGGCGAAACGCAAGGACACGGTGCCGCGGCGGCTGGCGAGCCGGATCTCGAACCGGGTGCGGCGGCTCGTCCTCGGCGACCCGTGCACCGACATCGGATGCGCACTCAAGGGCTACCGCGCCGCCTCTATCGAAGACCTTCCCCCCTTCGACGGGCTTCACCGCTTTCTGCCTCTACTGGCCTTGCGGCACGGCGGCAACTACGCTGAAATCCCGGTCGGACACCGTGCGCGCACGGCAGGTGCCAGCAAGTACAACATCCGGGGCCGCTTCCTGCGCGGAGTCCTGGATCTGTTCGGCGTCTCCTGGTATCGCCGGCGTGCGGTACCCGTCGCAGCCCACCCACTGGAGAGTCCGCCATGCCATCACTCACTCCCGAGAACATCTGGCTAGTCGTCGGCTACGGAGGTCAGGCGCTCTTCGGCTCCCGATTCCTCGTCCAGTGGATTGCCACGGAACGCCGCAAGCAGAGCATCGTCCCGATCGTGTTCTGGTACCTGAGCCTAGGCGGCGGTCTGGCGCTACTGAGCTACGCCATCTGGATCCAGGAATGGGTCTTCATCGTCGGCCAAAGCGGCGGCATCCTCGTGTACTCGCGCAACCTCTGGTTCGTCCACCGCCGCAAGGCGGTCACGGCGGACTGAAGCGGAGCCGGCCTGCCGGCCGGCGCGTCTTTTCAGCCGCCTCCGGCGGCAGCGGGTCAGAAGACCCGCGCACCCACCGGAGAGGCCGTTCCCTGCAAGCTAGAAGTTGTACTTGATGCCGAGCTGGACGATCCGGCCGTCGCCGTTCGTCGCGGTGATCACGCCGTAGTCGCGGTCGCCGATCCGGTTGCCCGGCTGGGCGAAGTTGACCCGGTCAAAGACGTTGAACGCCTCGACCCGGAGTTGAAGGGACCGGTCGCCGCCGCCAAGCGGGATGTGCTTGATCAGCGACAGGTCGACCCGCTCGAAGTCGGGACCGCGGATGACGTTGCGGCCCGCGTTGCCGCGCCGCTCGGCGGTCTCGGCCAGGGTCAGCGGCACGAAGCACTCCGTGTTGAACCACTGGTCCACCGTATTCGGCGCGCCGCTGTTCGGGTCGCAGACCTGATCCGGCCGCGAGGTCAGACCGCGGATGTCGTCGCCGCGAACCCGGATCGGGAACGGATAGCCGGTCTGGTACTGCAGGATGCCGTTCAACTGCCAGTTGCCGAAGACGCCGCGCACGAAGCCGTTGCTGCCTTCCAGGGACGGCAGGTCGTAGCCGAAGCTGAGCACGAGCCGGTGTCTGACGTCGAACAGGGCCGGCCCGCGCTCACGCCTGAGCGCCCGGTCGATCGAACTCCGGCGCTCCAGGTCGACCGGAACGATCGGCCGCTCCTCGCCGCCGACGTTGAGACCCGAGACGTGATCCTCCGCTTCGCCGTAGGTGTACGAGAAGAGGAAGTTGAGACCTCGGGTCGGCCGCATCCGGACGCTCGCCTGGAACGCGTCGTACCAGGACTTCGCCACCGTGAAGGTCGGCCGCACCAGGCTGAAGGCCGGGAACTGCCGCGGCCCGAGGGTGGTCTGGCCCGGCTCCACGACCCGCGGGTTGACCTCCATGAAGATCGGCAGGTTCCGGCCGCGCGAGCCGACCCAACCGACCTCGATGCCGATGTTCTGGCCGAACTGGCGCTGGTAGGTGGCGTTGAAGTGCTGGTAGTTCGGCGTCGTGAAGTGGGAACCCCAGCCGATGAAGATGATGTTCGGCGGGAACCTCGTCGGCCCGCCCGTGAGGTTCGCGAGCGGATCGGCGAGGGTCATCTCGGTAGGCGGTGAGTTGAGCTGGACCAGCGGGTTGAACGGCGGCGCCAGAACGGAGTTCTGGAAGAAGTCGCCCTGGCCCGGGATGCTGTCGTGGAACAGTCCCCAACCGAGGCGAAGGCTCGACCGGCCGTTGCCCTCCACATCCCAGACCATCGCCAGCCGCGGTGCGAAGTTGTTCGAGTCCGTGTCGTAGGTCCCCGCGGGCACGCCAGCGTCGCCCGGATAGACCAGGCCGGTGGGCGCATCGGGAAAGCGCGTGGACTGCTCGCCCGGCCGGAAGCTGTTCAGCGCGTCGCCGGTGTCCTCGAAGGGCTCGGCCAGTTCGTAGCGGAGACCGAAGTTCAACGTCATCCGCGGCGACACCCGGATCTCGTCCTGGATGTAGCCGGCGTACAGCGAACCGTCGCCCTCGTTGATCGAATCGGCGCCCGGCACCGCGGTGCGGAACAGCGAGGGTAAACCGAGCAGGAAGTCGGCGGCGGCGCTGCCGGTGTGGGTACCACGGAACGTGAAGTCCCCGTTCGGCCGGTTGATGAAGCCGATGAACATCTTCTCGTTGCGGTAGTCGATTCCCGCCTTGATCGTGTGGCGGCCGCTCAGGATGGTCAGATCCTCCGTGAACTGCTCGACCTCGTTCTCCCGCTTGACGAACGGCTGGTTCCGGTCGCCCATGCTCGAGAAACCCGAGATGGAGAACTGCGGCAGGCCGACCGCCAGATCGTTGATGTTCGGGAGGTTGATGCCGTACTCGGAGTTCGTCAGGCCGCTCGTGACGACCGGTTCCGCGTCGATGGCGCTCGACATCACGCGTACCTGGTTGAACACGTTCGAGCCGACGGTCGCGGTGTGGGAGACCATGTAGTCCTCGAGCGTGGAGGCCGCGGTGTTGCCGATCGGCCGCACCGTCGGCGGCTCGAAGCGGTCCGAGGTGCTCCTGAGCGCCCGCACCAGCACGTTCTGCGAGTCGGTGATCCGGTAGTCCAGGCGCAGGCCGAACTGGTCGCGGTCATCCGTCACGTCGGGCGACACGATGTACCGGCTGCCGACGTTAGGCAGCGGCATGAACTCGCTGATCAGCCTGGTCGCGATCGGGCTCAGCCGGTCTGCCGGGATCACGTTGCCGGGGAAGGGCTCGCCGGTCATCGGGTCGACGATCGTGCCGCCGCCCGAAAAGTCGCCCATCCGCTCGGCCGCGGACATCACGGCGATGTTCTGGGTCGTCCCGCGTGTGTTGCGGAACCCCTCGTAGTAGCCGAACCCGAACAGCCGGTCGGAGATCATCGGACCGCCGATCGTGCCGCCGAACTGGTCCTGCGCCAGCGTCGGCTTCTCCTGGTCGGGCGGCGAGAAGTAGTTCCGGGATTCCAGCGAGTCGTCGCGGTTGAACTCCCAGATGCTCCCCTGCAGGCTGTTGCTGCCCGACTTCGTCACGACGTTGACGATCGAGCCGGCGTTGCGGCCGAACTCCGCCGTGTAGGAGTGAGTCAGGATCTTGAATTCCTCGATCGCGTCCGGCGGCGGCCGCACCACGAAGCCTGTGTTGAATGTGTCGTTGTTCGCGGCGCCGTCGAGCAGGAAGTTGTTCGACTGGTTGCGCACGCCGTTGACGGCGAAGCCGGCGGTCACGGCCCCGAAGCCGTGGATCGCAGCGTCGGCATCGCCGCGCGCGCCGCCGAGACGGGCCGGCGGCTCGACCACGCCCGGAATCAGGGTTCCCAACTGGGTGAAGTTCCGGCCGTTGAGCGGCAACTGGACGATCTTCGCCTCGTCGACGACCACCCCCAGGGTGGCGTTCGAGGTCTCGATCAGCGGCGTCTCCCCGGTGACGGTCATCGTCTCCGAGAACTCGCCGACCGAGAGCGCCATGCTGATCCGCGCGGTCTCGGCCGCGGTGACGCGGACGCCTTCCCGACTCAACTGGACGAAGCCGTCGAGCGCAGCGGTGACGTTGTAGTCGCCCGGCGCCAGCAGCGGCGCCGCGAAGTACCCGTCCTGTCCGGTCATCACCAGCCGGGACTGATTCGTGGCGACGTTCGTTACCGTCACGCTGACGCCCGGCAGGGCGCCGCCCTCGGCATCCGTGACGAAGCCGCTCAACTGTCCGGTCGCCTGTGCCCAGGTTCCCGTGGCGCAGAGCGCAAGGGCCAAGGCAAGTACCGAAACCACCCGAATCCAACCAACCGAACTCCTCATCAAGGCCTCCTTCCGTCGCCCCTTCCCGGGCACAACCGCGGGGCAACCAAACAAAGAAAAACCGCACGGCGTTTCGCCGCCGGAATCCAGATCAGTGGGTCGCCAGCCAGCATAGCACCGCCGTGTCCGCGACTCTCCCGCGGACGGTGTCCCGGCGATCTGTTAGCATTCGACCGCTTCGGCCACGGTTCTCCGTAGCCGGGGCAACTCATCGAGACCGGCTGAGGGATTGGGCCCGTCGACGCCGGGGCAACCACCGGGGGTTCGCATTCCCGGGAAGGTGCCAACTCCTACGGGAGTTCCGCCTCCGTTAGTGGCTGCGCGGGGCTTGCCGAGAGATGAGTCAAGAGCCGCTTGAACGCGGTCTCGACGCCACCTCCGGTTCACTCTCCGTAGAAGTCTTCTCGAGAGAGCGTTGAATCCGTTCCGCGCAAGCGGGGCATCCAACCCCTTTCGACCGGAGACTCACATGACCTCGAACCACGACCCGGCAACCCGTGCCGTCCGCGCGGCGCTCGCCACCGACGAACACCACGGAGCGGTCGTTCCACCGCTCCACCTCTCGGCCAACTTCACCTTCGCCGGCCTGGACGGCAAACGTCCGTACGACTACACGCGCTCAGGCAACCCGACCCGCTCCGCCCTCGCGGAGGCGCTCGCCGAGGCCGAAGGCGGTCACGGCGCAGTGGTCACCGCCTCCGGCATGGCGGCGGTGACCTTGGTGTGCCAGTTGCTCGATCCGGGCGATCGGATCGTCGCGGCCCACGACTGCTACGGAGGCACGTTCCGGCTCCTCGACCGCTACCGGCAGCGCGGCCTGCTCGAAGTCGACTTCGTCGATCTGACGGACACGGAATCCATGGCCGCGGCGATCGCCTCGCGTCCGAAGCTCGTCCTGGTCGAAACGCCCAGCAACCCGCTGCTCCGGATCACCGATCTGGAAGCCGTCGGCAGGCACGCCAAACGGGCCGGCGCGCTGGTCGTGGCCGACAACACCTTCATGTCGCCGGCGCTCCAGCGGCCCATCGAGTGGGGCGCCGACATCGTGATTCACTCGACGACGAAGTACCTGAACGGCCACAGCGACGTGATCGGCGGCGCGGTCGTGGCGGCGACTCCGGAACTCCACGAGTTCTTCGAGGAGTGGGCGAACATGATGGGCCTAGCCGGAGCCCCCTTCGACAGCTACCTGACGCTGCGCGGCCTGCGCACCCTGCACAGTCGCCTGCGCTGCCACGAGGAGAACGCGCTGGCGGTGGTCGGGATGCTCCGTGAGCATCCCGCCGTCGAGCGGGTCTACCATCCGAGCCTGCCGGACCATCCCGGCCACGACATCGCGAGCCGCCAGCAGGACGGCTTCGGCGCGATGGCGAGTTTCGACCTCCGGGGCGACACCGGCGACGTGGCCCATCTGGTCTCGCACCTGACCTGCTTTTCCTTCGCCGAGTCCCTTGGCGGCGTCGAGAGTCTGATTTCCCATCCGGCCACGATGAGCCACGCCTCGATGACGGCGGAAGCTCGCGCCGCGGCCGGCATCGGCGACCAGCTTCTGCGACTCTCGATTGGCATCGAGCACGCGGACGATCTCGTGGCCGACCTGCGGGGGGCGCTCGACCGCGTCCTGAACCGGCCCCGGTCGGCTACGGCGTAGCGCCGGCCGCTACGGAGCGCGGGCCAGAGCCAGGCCGATCATTCGGTTGCAGAGTTCCGCGAACGAGATTCCGAAGACGGCGGCGGACTGGGGAAGGAGGCTGGTCGGCGTCATGCCCGGCAAGGTGTTGACTTCCAGGCAACAGGGGTTGCCCGCCGCGTCGAGGCGGAAGTCGACGCGGGAGAAGTCGCGGAGGGCCAGGGCCTCGTGAGCCGCCAGGGCAAGTTCGCGAAGGCGTTCCTCGAGGTCCAGACCGATCTCGGCCGGGAAGAGTTCCTGGGCGCGACCCGGCGTGTACTTGCTGTGGAAGTCGAAGATCCTTCCCGGCGAGACGATCTCGCCGACGCCCAGGGCCTGGCCGTCCAGCACGCCCGCGGTGTACTCACGCCCCGGCAGGAAACGCTCCAGGATCACGTCGTCGTCGAACGTGAGGGCCTTGCCGACCGCCGAGTCGAGGTCGAGGAGATCCGACATGAGGGTCAGGCCGACCGTCGAGCCCACCCGCGACGGCTTGACGATCAGGGGCAGGCCGAGTTCCTCGATTTCAGGCTGGCGGGCCGGCCAGGTCAGCCAGTCGGGCGTCGGGATGCCGGCATCACGGAAGCGACGCTTGCTCTTGTCCTTGTCCATCGCCAGGCGGCTGCTCCGGGCATCGCTGCCCGTGAAAGCGATGCCGGCCGCTTCGAGCAGCTCCTGGACTTCGCCGCCCTCGCCCTGGCGGCCGTGGAGCACGAGGAAGACCGCGTCGTGGCGACCCAGATCGCCCGCGACCAGGGCCGGCAGGTCTTCGCGCGCTTCCAGTTCGCGCAACCCGGCCAGCGACGGCGGACGGGTGCCGACGGCCCGGCCCAGACGTTGCTGCTCCAGTTCCGGGTCCAGGGGTTCCGGTTCGATCGTGTCGAACACCGTGACGTCATGGCCACGGGCGCGAAGCGCGGCCGAGACCTGGGCCGCCCCCGCCAGAGCGACCGTCCTCTCCGGCGTCGAACCTCCGGTCAGAACTGCGATTCGCGCCATGGGTCACCCACCGAGGGAGGATGCTACTGCCGAACCGCGGCCGCTGTTACTCTGACCGGCATGAGGATCAGCAGACGCATCCTGCGCACCGTCATCGTCGCGTTCGCGATCCCGGCCGTCGCTGGCTCCGCCATCACAGCCGACGACGCCGGGGCGCCACTCGCGCCCACGCTGGAAGGTCTGGGCGAGCTGCACTACGCCATCACCACGTCGTCGGACGCGGCGCAGCGCTTCTTCGACCAGGGGCTGCGACTCGTCTACGCCTTCAACCACGCTGAGGCCATTCGCGCCTTCGAGGAGGCGTCGCGGCTCGACCCGGAGGCGCCGATGCCGCACTGGGGCAAGGCCCTGGCCCTGGGCCGCAACCTGAACGACTCGATGCCGCGCGAGCGCGAGCTTCAGGCGCTGGAGAGCCTGAATCAGGCACAGGACCGGAGCGACAACGCCAGCGAGCGTGAGCAGGCCCTGATCGACGCCCTGGCGAGCCGCTACTCCCCCGACGAGGACGCCGACCGGCCGGCCTTCGACGCAGCCTGGGTCGACGCCATCGCGAAGGTAGCCGAGCAGTTCCCCGACGATCCGGAGCCGGCCACCCTGCACGCCGCGGCGATCATGAACACGATGCCGTGGGACTACTGGCGCGGCGGCAAGCCGCAGCCGGGGACCGTGGAAGCGAAGGAACTCCTCGAACGGGTGATCGCGGCACATCCCGACCATCCGGGCGCGCACCACTACTACATCCACCTGATGGAAGCTCGGGAGCCGCACCTCGCCGAGCCGAGCGCCGACGCTCTCGGCAAGCTCATGCCGGCCGCCGGCCACCTGGTCCACATGCCGGCTCACATCTACATCCGCGTCGGCCGCTACGACGACGCCGTCACGTCCAACCAGCGCGCGATCGCCGCCGATCTCGACTACATCGCGCAGTGCAACGCCCAGGGGCTCTACCCGGTCGCCTACTACCCCCACAACATCCACTTCCTGTGGGCCTCCGCCACGTTCGGCGGAAGGGCGGAACTCGCGATCGAGAGCGCCGACAAACTGGCCTCCGAGGTGCCCGCTGAGATGGCCGGCAGCCTCGCGTTCCTGCAGAACTACCTGGCGACGCCGCTGTTCGCCCGCGTTCGATTCGGCCGCTGGCAGGAGGTGCTGGACACGCCCCGACCTCCCGCCGGCCAGGCCTTCCAGACCGCGATGTGGCACTACGCCCAGGGCCTGGCCATGGCCGCCGGCGGCGACCCGCGCGGCGCCAGACGGCACCTCAAGACACTAGGCAAGCTGCGGCGGAACCCGGAACTCGCGGACCTGCGCATCTCCTTCGCCCAGGGCTCGGACCTGGTCCGCCTGACGGAGCACCTGCTCGCCGGCGAGATCCAGGCGGCGCGGGGCCGGATGGGCAGGGCGATCGACGAGATGCGCTCGGCCGTGGCGCTCCAGGACAGCTTCCGCTACGCCGAACCGCCGTCCTTCCACTACCCCGTGCGCCAGTCCCTCGGCGCCGTGCTGCTCGAAGCCGGGCGGGCCAGCGAGGCCGAAGCCGTCTACCGCCGCGACCTGGAGCACAACCCGCACAACGGCTGGTCGCTGTTCGGCCTCGCGGAAGCGCTGCGCGCCCAGGAGCGCGACGAAGAGGCGAACGAAGCGCAGCAGCGCTTCCAGGAAGCGTGGCAAAGCGCCGACGTGACACTCGAAGCCTCCGTCTTCCGCTAGCCCGGATATCTCACCGGGGATTTGAGATCGGGTCTCTTCCGGCGGATAATCCAAGTATTCACAAGTACTTGGGAGATCCACAGGAGAGAGACCCGTGAAGACAGAGTGTACTTCGTCGCAGCTCGAGTTTGGCT
>JAJDUI010000032.1 GCA_022826745.1 Thermoanaerobaculia bacterium
GGAGATGGTGATGCCTGGCGACAACGTGACTCTGGACGTGGAGCTGATCGCTCCGATCGCGATGGAGAAGGGCGTTCGCTTCGCGATCCGCGAGGGCGGCCGCACGGTGGGCGCCGGCACCGTCACCGACATCGTCGAGTAATCGGTACCGGGTGCGTCAGGCGATCGAGGAAGGTTGGGATTCGAGGGAACGATGAACGAGAAGATTCGCATCCGGCTCAAGGCCTTCGACTACCGCATCCTGGATACGTCGACGCATGAGATCGTCGATACCGCCCGGCGCAGCGGCGCCCGTGTGGTCGGACCCATTCCGCTGCCGACTCACATCGCCCGCTACACGGTGAACCGTTCCCCGCATGTGGACAAGAAGTCGCGGGAACAGTTCGAGATCCGCACCCACAAGCGGTTGCTCGACATCTTCGAGCCCACCAGTCAGACCGTCGACGCGCTGATGAAGCTGGAGCTTCCCGCCGGTGTCGATGTGGAGATCAAGGCGTTCGGTGCCTGAGGCGCCCGAGGAGACTGAGGAGAAACGGGCGGTGAGCGCTAACAACAGCCAGACGAAGGGACTGCTGGGTCGCAAGATCGGCATGACGCAGATCTACACCGAAGACGGGGCCGCGGTGCCGGTGACGGTACTCGAGGTCGGTCCCTGCCGGGTCGTGCAACGCAAGACGGAAGCGTCCGACGGGTACGAAGCGGTGCAGATCGGCCTGGTCGAGAGTCGGCCGCCCAAACGGATCACGGAACCCCGGCGGGGTCACTTCAAGAAGGCCGGAGTCGATCCGATGCGCCATCTGGCCGAGGTGCGGGTCGACGCGACCGACGAGTCGCAGCCGGGCGATGAGATCGAGGTTTCGATCTTCGAGGTCGGTTCCCGGGTCGACGTGATCGGCACCGGCAAGGGCAAGGGGTTCCAGGGAGTCATGCGCCGCCACGGCTTCGGCGGCGGCCGCGCCACCCACGGCTCGATGTTCCATCGCGCCCCCGGCTCGGTCGGGCAGTCCGCGAGTCCCTCGCGCGTCTTCCCCGGCATGCGGTTTCCCGGCCGGATGGGCGGCAAGCGGGTGACGACGAAGAAACTCGTGGTGGTCAAGGTGGATGCCGAAAACCGCCTCCTCTATCTACGCGGCGCGGTTCCGGGCGCCCGCAGTGGTCTGGTCATGGTTCGGAGTTCGGTCTGATGCCAGAGATCGCTATCAAGAGTCTCGACAACAAGGCCGTCGGCAAGGTCGACTTGCCGGAGGAGGTCTTCTCCTACCCGTACAAGGAGCACCTCATCCACCTGGCGGTGGTCGCCCTGCGGGCCGCGCAGCGCGCGGGAACCCACAAGGTCAAGGGCAGGCACGAAGTCCGCGGCTCCGGCGTCAAGCCGTATCGCCAGAAGGGGACGGGTCGTTCTCGGGCCGGCAGCCGCCGCTCGCCGCTCCGTCGTGGCGGTGGAGTCGTGCATGGACCTCATCCCCGCAGCCACCGCAACAAGCTGTCCCGGAACGAGAAGCGGAACGCCCTCAAGTCGGCGCTGTCGAGGAAGCTCCTCGAGGAGCGGATCATGGTGATCGACTCGCTCGAGCTCGAAAGCCACAAGACGGGCGCCTTCGCGGCCTGCCTGAAGGATCTCGGCGTCGATGGCAAGGCGCTGATCGTCGACGACCACGGCAACCGCAACCTGATGCTGGCTTCGCGGAACCATCCGCAGGTCAAGGCGGTGGATGCGCTGGGCGTCAACGTGTACGACGTCGTCGACCGGGGCTACGTCCTCTTCAGCGAGAACGCGATCGGCCGCCTTTCCGCCGTGCTGCAACGGCGCAGGCAACGGAACGGGAGCGAATCATGAGGGTGCAGGACGTGCTGCGGCGGCCGCTGATCACCGAGAAGTCGACCGAGCTGCGGGATGGGAGCAACATCATCGCCTTCGTGGTCGACTCCCGGGCGAACAAGATCGAGGTGCGGAAGGCGGTCGAGACCCAGTTCGCGGGCGTCAAGGTGGCCGAGGTCCGGATCGCGAACGTGCACGGCAAGGTCCGCCGTCGCGGCCGGTTCGTCGGTCGAACCCCCGACTGGAAGAAGGCATACGTACGGCTGGCCGAGGGCCAGATCGATCTCTTCGACAACGTGTAGCGAGAGCCAGAGAACCCAGGACATGGCGATCAAGAAACTGAAACCGACGAATCCGGCCAGCCGCTTCCAGGAGTACGCGCGGCGGGAAGAGGTCACGACCAACAAGCCGCACAAGCCCCTGGTCGAGGGGAAGAAACGGATCAGCGGCCGGAACAACAAGGGCTGGCAGACGATCTGGTTCCGGGGCGGCGGCCACAAGCGCCGCTACCGGAGGATCGACTTCCGCCGCGACAAGGTCGGCGTGCCGGCGAAGGTGGCGAGCATCGAGTACGACCCGAACCGCAGTGCGTTGATCGCCCTCCTGCACTACGCGGACGGCGAGAAGCGCTACATCCTGCACCCCCAGGGGCTCAAGGTCGGGGCGACCGTGCAGTCCGGAGAGGGATCGGAGATCGATGTCGGCAACTGCCTGCCGATCCGGTTCATCCCCCTGGGCACGATCATTCACAACATCGAACTGAAGATCGGCGCCGGCGGCCAGATGGTGCGCAGTGCCGGCGCCGGCGCCCAGTTGATGGCGAAGGAGGGGGCCTACGCCCAGGTCCGGCTTCCTTCGGGAGAAGTGCGGCGGGTCCACATCGACTGTTCGGCCACGATCGGACAGGTCGGCAACTCGGAGCACTCGAACATGTCGCTCGGCAAGGCGGGCCGGAATCGCTGGCGGGGCCGGCGGCCGCACAACCGCGGCGTGTCGATGAACCCGGTCGACCACCCGATGGGCGGCGGCGAGGGCAAGGCGTCGGGCGGCCGGCACCCGACGACGCCCTGGGGCAAGCCGACGAAGGGCTACAAGACGCGGAGCAACAAGCGCACGACCGGGATGATCGTCCGGCGGCGGGGACGCCGCAAGTAGGTCGGCGGCAGCACGGAGAAGAGGACAGCATGGCACGTTCACTCAGGAAGGGTTTCTTCATCGACAATCACCTCTACGACAAGGTGGCGGCGATGAACGCGACCGGCGATCGCCGGGTCATCAAGACCTGGTCCCGCCGGTCGACGATCATCCCCGACATGGTGGGGCACACGGTTGCCGTCCACAACGGCATGAAGTTCATCCCGGTCTTCGTCAGCGAGAACATGGTCGGCCACAAGCTCGGAGAGTTCGCCCAGACCCGCACCTTCCGGGGTCATGCGGGCGGCCGGCGGGAACGCAGGGCGCGTCCCCGCTAGCCTGGGCCGAGATTCCCGCAGACGGCAGTATCCCGAAGAGAGATAACGATGGAAGCAATAGCCCGACTCAAGTACTTGCAGGCGTCACCGCAGAAGGTGCGCCTGGTCGCGGACCTGATCCGCGGTCGCGATGTGGAAGAGGCGTCGACCCTGCTGCAGTTGAGTACCAAGTCGGCGGCGCGGCCGGTCTACAAGTTGCTGCGGTCGGCGGTTGCCAACGCCGAGAACCGGGAGCCGGGAGTCGATCTCGGCGGTCTCTACGTCAAGGAGATCTTCGTCGACGGCGGGCCGACCCTGAAGCGGCTGCGCCCGCAGCCGATGGGCCGGGCCTTCCGCATCCTCAAGCGGCAGAGTCACGTCACGATCAAGATCGATTCCCGCGACGGGAACGGCTAGAGGGCAGAGCCAAGTCAGGAGCGTTCATGGGTCAGAAGACACATCCCTACGGTTTCCGCCTGGTCTACAACCAGGGTTGGCATTCGCGCTGGTACGCCGAGCGCGACTACGCCGGTACCCTGAAGTCGGATATCGAGCTGCGGACCGGACTGAAGAAGCGGCTCATGCACGCCGGCGTCAGCCAGATCGACATCGAACGCGCCGCGGACAAGCTGCGTGTGACGATTTACACCTCGCGTCCGGGCATCATCATCGGCCGCAAGGGTGCCGAGGTGGACAAGCTGCGCGACGATCTGAGCCGGCAGATGGGGCAGGAAGTCCACATCAACATCCAGGAGATTCAGCGCCCGGAGCTCGACGCCCAACTCGTGGCCGAGGCGATCGCCGGCCAGCTCCTGCGCCGGATCGCCTTCCGGCGGGCGATGAAGAAGGCGATGGAGTCGGCGTTTCGTTTCGGCGCCAAGGGCGTCAAGATCATGGTGTCGGGCCGGCTCGGCGGCAACGAGATCGCCCGTACCGAGTGGTACCAGGAAGGGCGTCTGCCGCTGCACACGCTGAAGGCGGATATCGACTACGGAATCGCGGAGTCGTTCACGACCTACGGCGTGATCGGAGTCAAGGTCTGGGTCTACCGGGGCGACCTGTCGCGGGAGCGGGGCCGCCGGACGGCTGCCTGAGGGTCGGGCACCGGGATTCGAAGGAGTAACGAGCGATGTTGATGCCGAAGAAGGTCAAGTTCCGCAAGCACCACCGCGGCCGCCGCCGCGGTCTGGCCAAGGGCGGCAACGTGGTGTCCTTCGGCGAGTACGGGTTGCAGGCGCAGGAGGCCGGCTGGGTCACCGCGCGACAGATCGAAGCCGCCCGAATCGCCATCACCCGTCACATCAAGCGGTCGGGAAAGGTCTGGATCCGGGTCTTCCCGGACAAGCCGATCACCAAGAAGCCGCTGGAGACGAGAATGGGCAAGGGCAAGGGCAACCCCGAGGAGTGGGTTGCGGTCGTACGGCCCGCCCGGATCCTCTACGAGCTCGAGGGCGTGTCGCCGGAGCTCGCCAGGTCGGCGATGCGGCTCGCGTCCCACAAGCTCGGAATCAAGACTAGGTTCGTCGCGCGCCACGGCGTGCAGATCTGAGGGTGGCGAGGCGATGAAGGCAAGCGAACTCAGGGACCTGACGGCGGAGGAACTGCGCCAGAAGGAGGAGGAGCTGGCCGATCAACTGTTTGCCCTGCGGCTGCAGAAATCGATCGGACAACTCGAGAAGCCAAGCAGGATCAGGAATGCCCGGGTCGAACTGGCGCGGGTTCTGACCGTTCTGCGTGAGAAGGCGAAGTGAATGACATGAATGCTGAGCAGGAAACAGCGCGAGGCCGCCGACAGGTCCGGGTCGGCAAGGTCGTGAGCGCGAAGATGGACAAGACGGTCGTGGTGGCGGTCGAGAAGACGGTCATGCACCGGCTCTACCACCGGCTGATGAAGAAGTCGTCCCGGTTCGTGGCCCACGATGAAGCGAACGACTGCCGCGAGGGAGACGTCGTGTCCCTCGTCTCGACCCGACCGCTCTCGCGCCGGAAGCGCTGGCGTGTGCAGCGAGTCGTCAAGCGGGCGGAAGGGTAGGCGGGGCCATGATCCAGATGGGAACAATGCTCGATGTCGCCGACAACTCGGGAGCGAAGCGCATCTCGTGCATTCAGCTTCGGGGTGGTTCCTCGGGCCAGTACGGCGCGCTGGGCGACGTGATCACGGCCTCGGTCAAGGAGGCGACGCCGGAAGGTACGGTCAAGAAGGGCCAGGTCGTCCGCGCGGTCATCGTGCGCACCCGCAAGGAGCGGCGCCGGCGGGACGGCAGCTACATCCGGTTCGACAACAATGCCGCGGTTCTGATCAACGAGGCGCGCGAGCCGATCGGCACCCGTGTCTTCGGGCCGGTCGCTCGTGAGCTGCGGGAGCGGCGCTTCATGCGGATCGTCTCGCTGGCGCCGGAGGTGATCTGACGTGCGCAGGCTGAAAATCAAGAAGGGCGACGAGGTCCTCGTCATCGCTGGCCGCAACCGCGGAACACGCAGCCGGGTGCTGCGCGTTCTCCCTGGTTCCGAACGGGTCATCGTCGAGCGCGTGAACATGGTCAAGAAGCACGAGCGGCCGAACCCGCAGCGCCAGGTCCAGGGCGGCATCCTGGAGCGGGAGGCGCCGATCCACATCTCGAATCTCATGGTGATCTGCCCTGACACGGACAAGCCGACGCGGGTAGGGCGGCGTCGCCTCGAGGATGGCAAGCTGACCCGGTACGCCAAGGTCAGCGGTTCGGTGTTGAGCTGATGGTTCCCCGACTCAGGACCGTGTACCAGGAGGAGGTCACGAAGAGCCTCCAGGAGGAGTTCGGCATCGCCAACCCGATGGCGGTGCCCCGGCTGGAGAAGATCGTGCTCAACATGGGCATTGGTGAAGCGATCCAGAACATCAAGGTGCTGGAGAACGCCGTGCCCGAGCTGGCGCTGATCGCCGGGCAGCAGCCCGTGATCACCCGCGCGCGAAAGTCGATCGCCGCCTTCAAGCTACGCGAGGGGATGCCGATCGGCTGCCGGGTCACCCTGCGCCGCGACCGGATGTGGTACTTCCTCGACCGGTTGATCACCGTGGCGCTGCCACGGGTGCGTGACTTCCGGGGCATCTCGGACCGGAGCTTCGACGGTCGGGGCAGCTACACGCTGGGCATTCGCGATCACCTCATCTTCCCCGAGGTCGACTACTCCAGGAGCGACGGCTCCAAGGGAATCAACGTGACGCTCGTGACGTCGGCGGAGTCGGACGCTCAGGCGCTGCATCTCCTGCGGGGCCTGGGAATGCCGTTCGCGGATTGAACTTTCGCTACCAGGAAACAAAGGCAACTCGAGGAATTCAAGGACGGATCCGATGACCGTAACCGACCCCATCGCGGACCTTCTGACGACGATCCGCAACGCCCTGATCGTCAAGCACGATCGCACCGAGGCGCCCGCCTCGAAGCTGAAGATCGCGTTCTGTCGGGTCCTGCGCGACCAGGGCTACATCAACGACTATGAGGTGTTCGATTCGCCTCCCGGCCGGACGCTGCGGATCTTCCTTGCCTACGACAAGGAGGGGGTGCCGGCGATCACGAAGGTGCGCAAGATCAGCAAGCCGGGACGCCGCATCTACCGCGCGGCCGACGACCTGAAGCCGGTGCTGAACGGGTTGGGCGTCGCGATCCTCTCGACCTCGCAGGGCCTTCTGACCGACGCCCAGGCGCGCCGGCAGCGGGTCGGCGGCGAGGTCCTGTGTGAGGTGTACTAGAAATGTCGCGTGTAGGCAAAGCGCCGATCTCGTTGCCGGAGAAGACGACCGTCGCGGTAAACGGCGGTACGGTGACGATCGAAGGGCCGCGGGGCAGGCTGCAACAGCCTCTTCAGCCCGGTATCGAGGTACGGGTGGAGGACGGCGTAGTGACGCTGCACCGCTCCGGCTCGACCGGCGAGGAGCGGGCCCGGCACGGTCTGGCACGGGCGCTCCTGGCGAACGCCGTGGTAGGCGTCACGGAAGGCTTCCGGCGCGAGCTCGAGATCGTCGGCGTGGGCTATCGGGGAGAGGTCAAGGGCCGCGAGGTTCATCTCGCGCTCGGGTACTCCCACCCCGTCGTCTACCCGGTGCCGGAGGGCGTGGACGTCTCGATCGACGAGAGGGCGAATCGCATCACCGTTTCCGGCAACGACAAGCAGCAGGTGGGGCAGGTCGCCGCCGATCTGCGCAGCCTGCGCAAGCCCGATGCGTACAAGGGCAAGGGCATCCGCTACCGCGACGAGGAAATCCGGCTCAAGGTCGGCAAGGCGGCGGCGACCGCATAGGACAGGTTCGGAACAGGAAAGACAAGGCATGAGTGATCTGCGCAGAAAGAGAACGCTCGACCGCAGCCGGCGGCGGCAGCGGGCGCGATACCGCGTCCGCAAGAAGCTGCGTGGTTCCCAGGAACGGCCTCGCCTTGCCGTGCACAAGAGCCGGCGTCACATCTACGCCCAGTTGATCGACGATCGCTCGGGCAACACCCTGGCCTTCGCGAGTTCGCTCGAGTCGGATCTCCAGGGAGCGCTCGAGGGTTCGACGGGAAGCTGCAAGGCGGCGCAGGCCGTGGGTCAGGCCCTGGCCGAGCGCGCGAAGGAAAAGGGCTTCCGCGTGGTCATCTTCGACCGCGGCGGATTCCTGTATCACGGCAGGATCCAGGCGCTTGCCGACAGCGCTCGCGAGGGAGGCCTCGAGTTCTGATGAACCGGAGCCGGCAGGGAAGCAAAGGAGCGAACATTGGCCAGGGACACGAACAGTGGCTAGAGACATAGACCTCGACAGCGAGTTCTTCGAACAGGTTGTCGACATCAACCGCGTGACGAAGGTCGTCAAGGGCGGCAAGAACTTCTCGTTCACCGCCCTGGTCGTTATCGGCGACGGCAACGGCCGGGTCGGCTACGGCTCGGGCAAGGCGAAGGAGGTTCCGGCCGCCATCCGGAAGGGAATCCAGATCGCCAAGCGCAACCTGGTGCAGGTGCCGCTTGCCGGAACCACGATCCCGCACGAGACGGTGGGCGTGTTCGGCGCCGGCCGCGTGATGTTGAAGCCCGCTTCGGAGGGAACCGGCGTGATCGCCGGCGGAGCCGTGCGCGCCGTGGTCGAAGGCGCCGGCATCCAGGACATCCTGACCAAGTCGCTGGGCACGACGAACCCGCAGAACGTGGTCAAGGCGACCTTCGCCGGGCTCATGTCCCTCCGCAACGAGAAGCAGGTTCGGACCTTGCGGGGACTGGAGACGCTCGACGGCCTGGCGGGCGGTTCGACGAATGGAGACAGTTCGACAAACGGAGACCGGGGAGGAGCCGAAAGTGGCAGGCAAGACGATACGGATTCAGCAGGTGCGGAGCGCGATCGGGAGGCCGAGGCCGCAACGTGAAGTGCTGCGCAGCCTGGGTCTGAGGCGTATCCGTCACGTCGTGGAACGCGAGGACACCCAGGCAGTGCGTGGCATGGTGCGGAAGATTCCCCATCTCGTCCAGGTCCTGGAGGACTGAAATGAAGCTGCACGATCTCAAACCGGCGAAGGCCAGCCGCCGCCCGCGGAAGCGGGTCGGCCGCGGTCCGGGTTCGGGCACGGGAAAGACCGCCGGGCGCGGCCACAAGGGTCAGCGCTCCCGGGCGGGCTTCTCGAGGCGGGCGGGCTTCGAAGGCGGTCAGATGCCTCTGATTCGCCGGGTGCCGAAGCGCGGGTTCACGAACATCTTCCGCACCGAGTACACGGTGATCAACGTCGGCGATCTCGATGGTCTCGGCGAGACGATCGACGTCGAACTCCTCGTCTCCCGCGGACGCGTACGCCGCGGCATGAAGCTCAAGGTCCTCGGCGACGGCGACGCGCCGTCCGGCGTGACGGTGCGGGCCCACCGCTTCAGTACATCCGCGCGCGCCAAGATCGAGGCCGCGGGCGGCGTCTGTGAAGTGATCGGCTGACGGAGTAGATCGTGGGCGTCGAGAGTTTTCGCAACATCTTCGCGATTCCGGATCTCCGGAATCGGGTGTTGTTCATGCTGGGCCTGCTGGCGGTCTACCGCATCGGCTGCATCATTCCGACTCCGGGCATCGACCCCCTGGCCCTAAGCGAGTTCATGGAGCAGATGCAGGGGACGGTGCTGGGTTTCGTCAACACCTTCACCGGCGGCAGCCTGGGCCGTGTGGCGCTCTTCGCCCTCGGCATCATGCCCTACATCTCGGCGTCCATCATCCTGCAACTGTTGACCGTGGTCGTGCCCTATCTCGAGAAGCTCTCCAAGGAGGGCGAGATGGGCCGGCGCAAGATCACCCAGTACACCCGCTACGGGACCGTGGTCATCTCGATCATCCAGGGGACGACCATCGCGTTCTTCCTCGAGAACCTGACGTCGCCGGGAGGCGCGAACCTCGTCCTCAACCCCGGCCTCGGGTTCAAGTTCGTCACCGTACTCTCGCTGACGACCGGCTGTGCCTTCGTGATGTGGCTGGGCGAGCAGATCAGCGAACGGGGGATCGGGAACGGCATCTCGCTCATCATCTTCGCCGGCATCGTCGTCGGTCTGCCGGGCGCCGTGCTGGGCCTGTTCGGCCAGCTTCAGAGCGGCGCGATGTCCCTGCTCAAGATCCTGTTGCTGTCGGTCTTCATGCTCGTCGTCGTGGCCTTCATCGTCTACATGGAGAGGGCGCAACGGCGGATCCCCGTGCAGTACGCCAAGCGGATCGTCGGCCGCAGGCAGTACGGCGGACAGAGCACCTACCTTCCGCTGCGCGTGAACACGGGCGGCGTGATTCCGGTCATCTTCGCGAGTTCCGTGGTCACCGTGCCGGCGACGGTCGCCGGAATGATCCAGTACGAGCCGATCCAGCGGATCTCGACCGCCATGCAGTGGGGACAGCCGGTCTACTACCTGTTCTACGTTGCGGCGATCATCTTCTTCTCGTACTTCTACGTTTCGATCATCTTCAACCCGAACGACCTTGCCGAGAACATGCGCAAGTACGGCGGGTTCATTCCGGGCATCCGCTCCGGCAGGCGGACCTCGGAGTACATCGACCGGGTGCTCACCCGCCTGACCCTGGTCGGTTCCCTCTACCTGGCGGGCGTGTCCGTGCTGCCCGAGTTCATGATCGCGGGCTTCAAGGTGGGGGGCATTCCGTTCGTCGGCTCGACGCTGGACAACTACGCGCCGCTCTGGCTCACCGAAGGTATGGGGATCAACTTCTACTTCGGCGGCACGTCGCTCCTGATCGTGGTCAGCGTCGCGATGGACACGCTCCAGCAGATCGAGAGCCAGCTCGTGATGAGGAACTACGAGGGCTTCATGAAGCGGGGCCGGATCAAGGGACGCCGTGGCTGATTCCCTGCGCATCGTGCTGCTCGGAGCGCCGGGCTGCGGCAAGGGCACGCAGGCGGAGCGCTTGGCGGCGACGCTCGGCGTTCCCGCCATCTCGACCGGCGACATGTTGCGCGCGGCGGTCGCCGCCGGCAGCGAACTCGGTCGACGGGTCGAAGGCGTGATGGCCTCGGGCGCACTGGTCGACGACGATCTCATGGCCGAAGTGGTGCGGGCCCGGCTAGGCCAGACGGATGCGGCCGCGGGCTTCCTGCTCGACGGCTATCCGCGCACCGCGCCGCAGGCCGGAACGCTCGAGGAGATCCTCAACGGGAGCCAGATCGATCATGTCGTGACGATCGATGTGCCGGACGAGGAACTGGTCCAGCGCATCGTTCTCCGCGGCCGCGGCGCGGACGACCGGGAGGACGTCGTGCGCGAGCGGCTCCAGGTCTACGCGGCGCAGACCGAGCCCCTGATCGCTCACTACGAGGGGCTTGGCCTGCTGCGCCGGGTCAACGGCAACGTCCCGATCGAACAGGTGACGGTGGCGATCGAGGCAGCGCTGGCCGGGACGGCGCGGGCCTGACGGAAGTAGAATCGAGAGTTGGCGGAGAAAGAAGGGAACGCGGAGTGAAGAAGGAAGAGGCGATTGAAGTCGAGGCCACGGTCATGGAGACGCTGCCGAACGCGGTCTTCAAGGTCGAGCTGGACAACAAGCATCAGGCCCTGGCCCATATCTCGGGCAAGATGCGCAAGCACTTCATCCGCATTCTTCCGGGAGACCGTGTGCTGGTCGAGCTCTCTCCCTACGATCCAGGTCGCGGCCGGATCGTCTACAGGCTGAGAACCTGACGGCCGGGTCGGCAGCCAGAGGAGGTTCATCATGAAGGTGCGAGCGTCAGTCAAGAGGATGTGCGTCAAGTGCAAGGTGGTCAGGCGTCGCGGCGTGGTCCGCGTCATCTGTGAGAACCCCAAGCACAAGCAGCGGCAGGGCTGAAGAGGACCAGGAGAGTTCGTTATGGCGAGAATCGCGGGGATCGATCTACCGCAGAACAAGCAGGTCGGCATCGGCCTGACCTACATCTACGGCATCGGGCGCTCCCGGGCTCAGGTGCTCCTGAACGAGGCCGGCGTCGAAGCGACGGTCAAGGTCAAGGATCTGACCGAAGACGAGACCGGGCGCATTCGTCAGGTCGTTCAGGACGCCGGAGCGGTCGAGGGCGACCTGCGCAAGGAAGTCACCCAGAGCATCAAGCGGTTGATGGAGATCGGCAGCTACCGGGGGGTCAGGCACCGCAAGAGCCTGCCCGTTCGAGGCCAGCGTACGCACACCAACGCGCGCACGCGCAAGGGACCGCGCCGGGCTACCGTCGCGGGCAAGAAGAAGGCCACGAAGTAAAGGGGAAGGGGACAAGGACAGATGGCAAAGGCGAGGAAGGAGAAGCGCGTCGTGCCCCACGCGGTGGCGCATGTCAACGCGACCTTCAACAACACCCTGGTTTGCATCACGGATCCGGACGGCAACGTCCTGACCTGGTCGTCGTCGGGCCGCAACGGCTTCAAGGGATCGCGCAAGGGAACGCCCTTCGCGGCTCAGGTGGCCGCCCAGGCGGTCGGCTACCAGGCCAAGGACATGGGCGTGCGGACGGTCGACGTGCTGGTCAAGGGACCGGGCGGCGGCCGGGAGTCCGCGGTCCGGGCGTTGCAGGCGACCGGCATCAGCATCCGGTCGATCCGTGACGTCACGCCGATTCCGCACAACGGCTGCCGTCCCCGCAAGCGGCGCCGGGTCTGAACCCGGTTCCGCCCCCGCATCGCTAGCGAGAAACCAACGTTTCCAACCTGGAACGCAATCGAGATAGGTAGGAGTGAACATGCTCTGGAAGGGATTCCAACGCCCCAAGCGCGTCGAAATCGACACTGAGACCCTGACCGACAGCTACGGGAAGTTCTCGGCCCAGCCGTTCGAACGCGGTTTCGGCGCGACGGTCGGCAATGCGCTGCGCCGCAGTCTGCTGTCAGCGATCGAAGGCGCAGCGATCACCGCGGTGCGCATCGATGGCGCGCTGCACGAGTTCTCGTCGCTCGAGGGGGTCGTCGAAGACGTCACCGACATCATCCTCAACCTGAAGCAGGTGCCGCTGCGGTCTCTCGACGGTGCGACCAGCGTGATCTCCCTCGATGTCACGGGTCCGCGAGAGGTCGCCGCCGGCGACTTCGACACCGCTGCCAGTGTCGAGATCCGGGATGCGGCCAGCAAGGTGGCCACGCTCAACGAACGGGGCCGCCTCCGTCTCGAGGCGCAGGTCAGGAACGGCCGTGGCTATGTCAGCGCGGACCGCAACCTCGAACCGTCGATGGGCATCGGCTGGATTCCGCTCGACTCAGTGCACAGCCCGGTGAAGCGCGTGAACTACCGCGTGGAAGCGGCCCGACTCGGTCGTACCACCGACTACGAGCGGCTGATCGTGGAAGTCTGGACCGATGGCACAGTGACGCCGGAAGAGGCGATGTCGCGCGCCGGCACGTTGCTGCGCGAGCACCTGACGATCTTCATCAATGCGGAGGAGAGCCTGATCGCGGGCACCGTAGCCGAAGAGGAGATCGACGGCGGCGACCTGGGCGTTCTGCTCCACAAGGCGATCGACGACCTGAACCTGAGCGTCCGATCGGCGAACTGCCTGCGAAACGCGAACATCAACACGGTCGGCGACCTGGTGGTGCGAAGCGAAAAGGAGATGCTCGAGACAAAGAACTTCGGGCGCAAGTCACTCGAGGAGATCCAGGAGGTTCTCGACAAGATGGGTTTGTCCTTCGGCATGGAGGTTCCCGAGAACGCGGAGAGCGGAGTGCAGGCCTAGCGGCCCGCTGGACCGTTCTCGAGCTCTCCCGGGAAGGAGCGAAGATGCGTCACGGAGTTGGCTACAAGAAACTCGGCCGGACGACGGCCCACCGCCGGGCGATGTTCCGCAACCAGCTCGCGTCGCTGGTCGTGCACGGCCGCATCCAGACGACCCTGGCCAAGGCCAAGGCGCTGCGGCCGGTCGCCGAGAAGATGATCACCCGCGGCCGCGAGGACACCGTTCACGCCCGCCGCCTCGTCCGCCGCTGGCTACCCAACCGCGACCACGTCAAGAAGCTCTTCGACGAGATCGCCCCGCGCTACGCCGACCGCCCCGGCGGCTACCTCCGCATCACCAAGCTCGGCCCCCGCAAGGGCGACGCCGCCGAGCTCGCCGTCATCGAGTTCGTCGACACCGACGAGTAGTTGCCGCGCCGCGCTGCGCCGGAGTTCTGCCCGACGCGGTTCAACCTCCAGCCCGCTGGGGTCCGGGGAGGGGCTCCCAGGGGGCTGGAGCCAAGCGACTGCCGGAGACCTTCCCTCCAGGACGCCCTTCCGGAGCGCCGGCGACCGAAGCGAGCGCAGAACCCTCCTCCACAAAGAGAGCGCGAGCGTCCCCTGGGAGCCCCTCCCCGGACCCCGGCAGGCGGGTGCGTCCGACCCGCGCCTCCGGCGCCTGCGGCTAGTCCTCTTCTTCCGCCCGCTTCGCTTCGGCGATGATCTTCTCCTGGATCTGGCGGGGGACTTCTTCGTAGTGGGAGAAGGCCATCGTGAAGCTGGAGCGGCCCTGGGTCATCGAGCGGAGGGCGGGGGCGTACGTGAGCATCTCGGCCATCGGGACGGTGGCCTTGACGACCTGGGCGTTGCCCTTGGCTTCCATGCCCTGGGGACGACCGCGGCGGGAGGAGAGGTCGCTCATGATGTCGCCCATGAAGTCCTCGGTCGTGTTGATGTCGACCTTCATGACCGGTTCGAGGAGGGTCGGCAACGCCTTTGCCATCGCGTCCTTGAAGGCGAGTGAGCCGGCGACCTTGAAGGCCATCTCCGAGGAGTCGACGTCGTGGTACTTGCCGTCCTGGAGGCGGACCCGGAAGTTGCCGACAGGGTAGCCGGCCAGATAGCCGCGGCCTGCCGCTTCGAGCAGGCCCTTCTCGACGGCCGGGCGGTAGTTCTGGGGAATCGAGCCGCCGAAGATCTCGTCGACGAACTCGTACTCCTCTGCGGTGGCGACGGGTTCCATCGTGATCGTGCAGTCCGCGAACTGGCCGCGACCGCCGCTCTGCTTCTTGTGCCGGCCGTGGCCGATGGCGGTTCTCCTGATCGTCTCCCGGTAGGGCACCTTCGGCGGGTGCAGGATGACCTCGACCTTCGACCGGCTCTTCAGCTTGGACACCGCGATCTCGACGTGGAGCTGGCCGGCGCCGGAGAGCAGGAACTCCCCGGTCTGCGGGTCGCGGCCGGCGCGGAGGCTGGGATCTTCCTCGACCAGGCGGGACACCGCCTCGCCGATCTTCTCCTCGTCGCCCTTGGTCTTCGGCTCGATCGCGAACGAGATGGCGGCGACCGGGGGCGAGGGGAAGTCGAGCTTGATCGGCCGCTCGCGGCTCGTGATCGAGTCGCCGGTCGCGCTCGACTTCAGCTTGGCGACGCCGCCGATGTCGCCCTCGACGAGTCGAGGGACGTCCTCGCCGTTCTTGCCCTGCATGTGCATCAGGTGGCCGACCCGCTCCGCCTCCTCGCGCCCCGCGTTCCAGTAGACCGTGTCGGAACCCATGTCGCCGGCGGCAACGCGAAGAAGGGAGATGCGGCCGGTGAAGGGATCGTTCAACGTCTTGAAGAGGATCGCGCTCACCGGTGCGCCGTCGCCTCGATCCAGCTCCACCGGCTCGCCGCCGAGATCGGCCGCCGGGATCGGCGGCGCGTCCACCGGCGAGGGCAGGAGCTGGACCACCGTGTCGAGCAGTGCGGAGTTGCCGACGCCGTGGCCGCCGGACGACATGGTCACCGGAAACAGGGCGCGGGACCTGATCGCGGCCTTGAGCCCCTGGATCAACTGCTCCTGGGACAGGTCGCCGTTCTCGAAGTAGGCCTCCATCAACTCGTCGTCGCTCTCCGCGACCGCTTCGGTCAGCTTGTTGCGCCACTCGTCGATCTCGTCCGCGAGTTCCGCCGGCGGCTCGGACGCCTGGCTCCGGCCGGCGCCGTCCCGGTCGTACATGTGCGCCTTGCGGCTCAGCAGGTCGACGACGCCGGCGAAATCCTTGCCGGCGCCGATCGGGATCTGGACGGGCAGGGCCATGCGGTCGAAGCTCTCCTGGAGTTCCGCGATGCAGCCGGCGAAGTCGATGTTGTCGCGGTCCATCTTCGTCAGGTGGAACATCACCGGCTGCTCCATCTCGCCGGCGATCTCCCAGGCCTTTTCGGCCATGACCTGGGTCGGCGAGGCGGCGTTCACGCACAGGAGGGCGGCGTCCGCGGCGCGCATTCCGGAACTGCTCTCGTGGACGAAGATGCCGGAACCGGGGCAGTCGATCAGGTTGACCTTGTAGTGCGCGGCGCCGTCGGACCAGGGGGTGTAGCAGACGGCGAGACCGATCGAGATGCCGCGCCGGACTTCTTCATCGTCGAAGTCGGTCACCGTGTTCCCGTCTTCCACCCTGTTCTGCCGGTTGAAGACGCCGCCGGTGTAGAGGAGGCCGGCGAGCAGTGTCGTCTTGCCGCTGTCGTTGTGTCCGACGACGGCGAGGTTGCGTATTTGTTCCGAGTTCTCGAGTTGCATCGACGCTCCCGTCGCAGGCGTGGAAACAGCCGCAGAAGATACCACGCGCGCGGCGTTCTTCGGCGCTCAGCCGGCCGCTTGCACCTCGGTCGTTCCGAGGCTTTCGAGCTGCGGCAGGAGCTCGTCGGCGGGACCGACGGCAGTGATCGTCAGGCCTTCAGGAAGCAGGTGGCGGCGGCAGACCTGGAGGACATCTTCCGCCGAGGTCGCGCGCACACGTTCGGGCCAGCGGTCGTACTCGTCGCGGTCGAGGTCGAAGACGGCGAGCGTCTGAAGGCGGGAGGAGAGACCCTGAATCGTCTGCAGCGTGTAGGGGAAGACGCCGACCATGTAGTTGCGGGCGTCGTCGAGTTCCGCCCCGCCTGGCGGTTCGGCGCACATCCGCTCCACTTCCTCGACGGTCTTCCGGCAGGCGGCGCCCGCGACTTCGTTGGCCACCGCGGTCGAGATGACGAAGGGACCGGGGCCGCGCCGGAAGGCGAACGCGCTCGAGACCCCGTAGGTGTAGCCGTGCTTTTCCCGGAGCGTGAGGTTCAGGCGGCTCATGAACTTGCCCCCGAGGATGGAGTTCGCCACCTGGAGCCGGACGCGGTCGGGGTGACGTCGTCCTGCGCCGGAATGACCGATCCGCAGTTCGGTCTGGGCGGCGCCTGGCCGGTCGACGACCACGACGCGGCGCCCCGATGGCGAGGCAGGCTCGGGTTCGAGGCTCTCCGTGGCGGCGTCGAAATGGCGGCCGTGGGCCCGGAGCTGCGGCTCGACCGTGTCCTCGATCGCCCGGCGTACGCTGCCGCGCCCGAGATCGCCGACGGCGATCAGGTGGCACGAGCCCGCTGCGAGGGCCCGCCCGTGGAACAAGGCGATGTCCTCGCGGGTGATCGCCTCGGTCGTGTTCCGGTCGCCGATCGTCGGGTGGGCGTAGGGCGTGTCGCCGTAGACGGCGCGGGCAAAGGCGAGTCTGGCCTGCGCGGCGGGATCGCTGCGACGCCGCTCGATCTCGGCGAGGCGCCGTCGCCGCCGGCGCTCGACCTCTTCGTCCAGGAAGGCCGGTTCCGAGGCGGCTTCGGCGACGAGTTCCAGGCCGGCCGCGACATCTTCGAGGCCGATCGTGGTGCCGACGGCCGCGTTCTCCCAGCCGCAGGAGGTCGCGATGGTGGTGCCGAGGTCCTCCGCGGCGGCGGCGAACTCGAGGGCGTCCCGGTGCTTCGTGCCGGCGCCGCGAAGCCCCGCCGTGAACGAAGCGAGGCCGGCGCGGTCGGGAGTGTCGAGTTCGCTGCCGCCGGGCATGAGCAACACGACGGTGACCAGGCCGCAGCCCGCAACGTCGAGGGTCCACAGGCGGGCGCCGGATTCGAGCTTCTCGACCTCGAAGTTCGGGAAGGAGCAGCTCCGGCTGGGGCCGGGAACCGGGGGCCGGCCACGGTCGAGCGCGGGTTGCCCGTTCGCGGTCACGCTTCCGGCACCACGATGATCGCGGCGCGGCGTTCCGGACCGAGGGCGCGCCGCGCCAGGTCCTGGACCTGTTCGGCGTCGACCTGGAGCAGGAGTTCGGGCTCGGACCAGGCCCTGGACGGGTCGCCGAAGTAGGTCGCGGCACAGGACAGGCGGTCGGCGCAGAGGGCCAGATCCTGCCGGCTGTCGTGGTGTGCGAGCAGGAGACTCCGCCGCGCCCGCTCGAGTTCCTCGGCGGTCGGGCCGGCCGAACGGATCGCCTCCAGATGCTCGAGCGTCGCCTGTTCCAGGGTCTCGGCGTTCGTCAGAGGGTCCGGCTCACGGTTCTGACAGGTGGCGATGATGGCGAAGGTCGCGCAGATCTCGGTGGGCAGGATGACCGCCGAAACGGACTGCGCGATCTGGCGGTCGTAGACGAGGTCGCGATGGAGCCGGCTCATCCTCCCGGAGGAGAGGATCATCGCCAGCAGCTCGCCGGCGTACCAGTCGTCGCTTCCGTAGCCGGCGAGGCACCAGGCGGAGTAACAGCGCGGCAGTTCGATCGAGTCTTCCAGGATCTCCCGCGAAGCGCCGTGGGGACCGATCTCGGTCGCCGTCTCGACCGCGGGCGGCGGCGGCAGCGGCCCGGGCGGAATCTCCCCGAAGTAGCGCCGGACCTGCTCGAGAGCGGCTTCGCAGTCGATGTCGCCGGCCAGGGTGAGGACCGCGTTGTTCGGTCGGTACCAGGTGCGGAAGAAGTCCTCCACGCTGTCGAGGTTGGCGGCCTCCAGATCGTCCATGTAGCCGATCACCGGCCAGGCGTACGGGTGACTGGCGCCGTTCGGACGCCGGTAGAGGAGTTCGCTCAGACGTTCCCCGGCCAGGCCGTACGGCTGGTTGTTGACGCGCTGCAGGCGCTCGTTCATGACCACCGATCGCTGGTTCTCGAACTTCTCCTCGGTGAGGGCCTCGAGCAGGAAGCCCATGCGGTCGGATTCGAGCCAGAGGCCGAGCTCCAGGTGATTCGCGGGCAGGGTCTCGTAGTAGTTCGTGCGGTCGTACCAGGTCGAGCCGTTGGCGACGCCGCCGACTTTCTGGATGTGCTCGAAGTGGCCGTTCTCCGACACGTTCGCCGATCCCTGGAACAGCATGTGCTCGAACAGGTGCGCAAGGCCGGTACGGCCCGTCTCCTCGTTCTTCGAGCCGACGTGGTACCAGACGTTCACGGCGGCCAGGGGCAGCCGCGGGTCTTCGTGGAGAACGACCCGCATGCCGTTCGGGAGTTCGTGTTGCTCCAGGTGCTCCGGCATCGGCCGCGTAGTGTATGCGGCCGGGCCGGTCGACGGCCGGTGATGGGTGGCGCGGTTTGTCTTACGCTGGGTTTGCGTCTAGCATGAGCGTCCATGGACGACTTCCTGACCGAGCGCCAGAAGCAGGTTCTCGACTTCGTTTGCGAGTTCCACCAGAGGCGGGGCATCGCCCCCACCCATCTGGAGATCCGCCGCCGGTTCGGTTACCGGTCCTACGGCACCGTCCACAAGCACCTGAAGCTCCTGAGGCAGAAGGGGTACCTGCGCGGCGGCTGGAATCAGAAGCGCGGCCTGGAGCTGACGGAGAAGACGCTGCGCGGCCGGCGTCCGGCCGCGAACGCCGTGCCCTTCCACGGCCGGATCGCCGCCGGCAGACCGATCGAGGCGGTGCCGGGCGTCGACGACCTGCCGGTTCCCGAGCACCTGCTCGAGCACGGCCCGGCCGGACGGCGCTACGTCCTCGAGGTGGAGGGGGACTCGATGATCGACGACGGCATCTGCGACGGCGACCTGGTGGTGATCGCCGAGCGGGACCGGGCCCGGTCCGGGCAGGTGGTTGTCGCCCTGGTTGACGACGAGGCGACGCTCAAGCGCTACTTCCCCGAAGGCTACTCGATCCGGCTGCAGCCGGCGAACCGGGAGATGGAGCCGCTCTACGTCGCCGCGGACCGACTCCGCATCCAGGGGATCGTGGTCGGGCTGATGCGCCGCTACTGACCGTCTCCGCCGCTAGCTACCGGCGGTGACGCTCCGCTCCACGCCCGCGCTCGGCACGCCGTAGTAGGACAGGATGCCGTTCACGATCGCCCCGGCGACCCGTTGCCGGTAGGCGCGGGTCTTCATCAGGCGGCGGTCCCGATCGTTGCTCAGGTTGCCGACCTCGAGGAGGATCTTGGCCGGTATCCGGTTGAAGCGGAGTTGCGCCGGCACGTAGACGCGGCGTCCGCGCCAGATCCGGTCGCGGATCGGGTTGTTGTGATGAACGCCCAGGTCGGCGCGGCGGAAGCTGTCGAGCAGGTGCTCGGCAAGGTCGCGCGACAGGCCCTTGCTGGTCGTTCGCTCGGTTCGGGTGAAGGAGACGCGGGGTTCGGCCCGGACTTCGCGGCGGGCGTTGTACACGCTGCCCGACTTGCCGTAGTTGTTCGTGATGCCGACCAGACCGGGAATGTAGACCATGGCGCCGTGCAGCGACGGGTGCAGCGAATCCGCGTGAATCGAGATGAAGATGACCTGACGCGGTTCGGCGCCGGCCCTGCGTTGCTGCCGGTAGATCGAGTTCGACAGGTACCACCGGAAGTTCGTCGCCACCGCCGCGTTGTCGATGCGGTAGGGGGGGTCCGTGAGCACGACGTGTCCGCGGGAACGCGGCAACACGTCGGAGTCCTGGATCCGGAACGTTGCGCCTTCCCGCGTGGTCGGCACGACGGTGGCGGCAGTGCGGCTCTCCAGCAGCCGCTTCGTGCGCAGCATGATGTCGTAGACGTACACGCTTTCCCACAGCCCGCCGACCGGCGCTCCGGTGTCGCGGCCGCCGTGGCCGGCGTCGAGGACCACCGTGACCCCGTCGAGATCGAGGGCCATCAGCTCGTTCTCGATCTGCCGGGAGGCGGAGCGCTGCTCTTCCCACTCCTGGCGGCGCGGATGATCGGGTGGCAGGTAGCGGGCCGAGAGCAGGTCGAGCGGGATCCTGACCTCGTAGCCGACCGGCAGGTCGCGGACATCGCGGATCGCGTTGCGTTTCCTGATCCGCTCGGCCAGTTCGTTCACGTCGTTGGCTAGCAGCCGGCCGGTGAAGCGCATGACGACGCTGGAGTAGAGGGCCTCGCCGGCCTTCAGGCGGTAGCTGGCGTAGTCGCCCTGCCCGTCCGAGCCGTAGCGGGCGAAGGGCCCATCGCCGACGGAGGAACCGGCTCCGGAGTCCGTCGCCGCGACCACCTGACGGGTCGCGGCGGCGGGCAGCATGCCGGCGTAGGGCTTCGAGAGCATGTTGCGCGGGATGAGAATGACCTGACCGGGCCGGATGACGTTGCTGGTCAGGCTGTTTGCCCGCCGCAGTGCGCCGTGGTTCTCGCCGGAGCCGGTGAACCACTCCGCGATGCTCCACAGGCTCTCCGACCTGGCGCCGCGTGAGGAGGAGGCGACACGGTGCCGCCAACCGTCGGCGGTGGCCTGGTCCCTCGGCAGCAGGGCGCGAATGACGGCCTGCTGGTGTCGCGCGGGCAGCAGATCGAAGGGCACCTTGTAGCGCACGCCGCGGCGGAGCCGCTGGACGCCGCCGTTCGCCCGGCTCACGGCGGAGGCGTGCCGGGAGCTGCCGCAGAGCCGCTCGGCGAATGCCAGCAGGCCTTCGTTCCGCTGTGGCTTCGCCTCGATGTGGATTCTGCCGGACGAGGCCAGCACGGCGACCGGGCTCGGCGATCCGATCTCCGGCACGGCCATGCGCCGGGTGGCGGCATCGCTCGCGGCGGGCAGGAGCGCGGCGAGGGCGGCGGCGGCGAGGAGGGAGGCGCGGACGCTCATGAGACTGCCTCCGGCCGGCACTCGAAACCCGTTTCCCGTTCGAACGCCCGGGCCGCCCGCAGGGCGGTGCCGTCGGCGAACGGCCGCGCCAGGATCTGGAGCCCGAGGGGGAGTCCCCGGCTGTCGAGGCCGCAGGGGACCGAGATTCCCGGTATGCCCGCCAGGCTGGTCGGCGTGGTGAACACGTCCGAGAGGTACATCGCCAGCGGATCGTCGACACGTTCGCCGAGCTTGAAGGCGCCGCTCGGGCTGGTCGGCGTCACCAGCAGCTCGGCCTTGTCGAAAGCCTCGCTGAACTGCTGCCGCAGGGCCCCGGCGATCCGCGCGGCGCGGCCGTAGTACGCGTCGTAGTAGCCCGAGGACAGGGCGAAGGTCCCGAGGATGATCCGGCGCTTGACCTCGGCGCCGAAACCCTCGCTTCGACTGCCGGTGTACATCTCGGCGAGCGACCGGGCGCCGGCGGCGCGGTGGCCGTAGCGGCTGCCGTCGAACCGGGCGAGATTCGCGCTGGCCTCGCTGTTGGCGAGCACGTAGTAGGTGGCGACTGCGGCTTCGACCAGTGGGACGCTGACCTCGACCAGCTCCGCGCCGCAGCGTGCGAGCGTTTCGAGCGCCTGTTCGAAGCCGCGTGCCGCGTCACTCTCCAGCGCCGAGGTGCCGACCTCGCGGATGGTGCCGACCTTCACTCCCTCGATGCCGTCCTCGATTCGTTCCAGGAAGTCACAGGCGGGCTCTTCGCTGCAGGTGGAGTCCCGCGGGTCGGGGCCGGCGATGGCGCCGAGCGCAAGGGCCGCGTCCCGCACGTTCCGGGCGAGCGGTCCGATCTGGTCCAGCGAGGAGGCGAAAGCGACGAGACCGTAACGCGATACCCGGCCGTAGGTCGGCTTGACGCCGACCACGCCGCAGAAGGCGGCCGGTTGCCGGATCGAGCCGCCGGTGTCCGAGCCCAGGGCGAGGGGCGCCTCGGCCGCCGCCACCGCCGCCGCCGAGCCGCCGCTCGAACCGCCGGGCGCCATGGCCGGGTTCCAGGGATTGCGCGTCGTGGCCAGGGCCGAGTTTTCGCACGACGAACCCATGGCGAACTCGTCCATGTTCACCCGACCGACCGGCACGGCGCCGGCTGCCACGAGACGCTCGACGGCGCCGGCCGTGTAGGGCGCGCGGTAACCGGCCAGGATGCGCGAGCCGCAGTTCAGTTCGTGCCCTGCCAGGGACATGTTGTCCTTCAGTGCCGTCGGCACGCCGGCGAGCGGACCGAGCGGCAGCCCTTCGTCCCGCCGCCGGTCGATATCGGCGGCCCGCTCGGCCGCTTCATCCCGCCAGAGTTCGAGAAAGGCGCCAACGGAGGCGTCGACCTCGTCGATGCGGGCGAACGCTGCCTCGACGGCGTCGACGGCATTCCGTTCACCCGAACGGATCGCGGCTGCCAGCCCCTCCGCGGTCATCGCCTGCATCACTCTTCGCCGCCCGGCGTCGCCTTGACCTGCGGTACGAGCAGAAAGCGGTCGAGGGACGCGGGCGCGTTGTCGAGGAACTGGTCGAGAAGCGCACCGTCTGCCGCACTTGCGGGCCGGGGCAGGTCGCTGTCCGCCGTGTCACTGGCCGCATGGGTGTCATCCTGGGAGGCCGTGCCGCCATCGAACTCCCGGAGCTGATCGATGTAGTCGACGATCTCGGAGAGCTGACTCGCGAACGTCGTTTCTTCGCGGGCAGAGATCCGCAGTCTGGCCAGTTCGGCAATCCGCCGAACCTCTTCGACGCCTAGAGACACTTCGCTATAAGTGTAGCACCTACAGCTACTTGGCCGGCCCCGCTTCGGCGGCCTTAGGCCGGCTCGACGCTGGTGGCGGGAACCGCTTCGATCGTGCGCAGGGTGAAGGTCTCGCCGTCCAGCTCCACCCTCGCTCCCGGCTCCGATCCGAGCAGACGGCCGGCGAGGTCCGACTCGTACGAGATGATGCCCCGTTCCGGCGCGCTCTCCCAGGGGCCGAGGATGGCCAGGGTGCGCTGTTCGCCGCTTTCCGATTCGAGCATTGCCTGGTTGCCGATGCGCAGGCGGTCACAGGCCGCGCCCGCGATGTCGATCGGCGTCGAGCGTTGCAGGTCCTGCTGCAGTTGGGTCGCCAGGGCGGTGAGGTATTCGTGGCGCTGCCGCGCGGACTTGTACTCGAAGTTCTCGCGCAGGTCGCCCATGGCGCGCGCCTCCTCGATCGCCTTGCGATTGGCCGGAATCTCCTCCTCGACCAGTTCCCTCAGCTTCTCGCGCTGCGCTTCGATCGACGCCGGCAGCGCGTAGAGATCGTCGCTTTCGGTTTCCTGATCGGCCTGAAGGTCGGGGAACTTCAGGTGGAGAGCTGCCAGCAGCGGTTCCCGGCGGTAGTCCTCGAGCGCTGCGTGACGGATCGCGACCTCCGCCTGGCGGGCCTCGTCGAGGGTCAGTTCCGGAAGGAGCCTGGGCGCCGTGCCGCCGGAGTCGAACAGGGCCTTGATTCGGGCCCGGAAAGGTGCGAAGGCCTCGTGCCGCAGTGCCTGGATCAGCAGGTTCAGGAGGCGGCTCTGGCGACCTTGCCGCAGCGCCGGCTCGGAAGCGGCCCGTTCGACCAGCCAGGTAAAGGCCGCGGGGGTGCGGTGAGGCTGGACCTGCGCACGGGCGGCGCAGCGGCTCAGCGTCTCCGCCTCCAGCACGGCGGCAATCGCGTCGATCGCCTTCGTGTCGGATTCCAGCAGGAAGCGTCGTTCGAGCACGTCGAGCCAGTCGTCCCTGCAGGCCGGAAGCAACGCGTAGCCCTGTTCACGGGCAGCGCGCTGCTCGACGGAAGCGAAGAACTCGAGTGGGTCCGGCAGGTTCCTCAGCAGGTCCTCGGCCGGCCAGGAGGGCTCGGCGCCGAAGCGCTCCAGGGCGTAGCGGAGTTCGAAGGCAAGCGCTGGCTGAGCGTCCTTGAGTGCGCGGCTCAGGCGATCGAGCGCTTCCGCCATCCGCCCGCGGAGTTCCTGCGACTGGTTGGCCGCCCGCCGGAGGAGCCCGACCTTCTGGCGGTTTGGCGCGGCCTGGAACTCGCGCCACAGCGACTCCTCCGCGTCCGTTGCCTCGAGCCACTGGTAGGTCTGGCGCGGGCCGCCGGAGGACAGCACCTGCGGCTGTTTCCGCGCGCTGGTCCACCAGCTCGACCACCGGCGCTCGGGGATGATGCCGACGACGATCACCTTGACTTCGGCGCCGGTCAGCGGCCGGTCGTAGCTCTTGAGCGTTCGTTCGAGCAGCTCCGTGGGCTTGAGTCCCTCGAGCTGCTCCGGTTCCTCCAGCTTCTGGCGGAGCACGTGTCCTTCGGGCAGCAGTCTGAGCATCTTGCCGGCTGCCCGGAATCCGACCGACACTCCCTTCACCTTCTCCAGGTCCACCTTGAAGACGTGGAGCGGCATGTTGACATCGGCAATTCGGCCGACGCCGCGGCCCTCCATCTCCACGATGTCGCCAGGCCGAAACGCCAGCAGGTTGCGGAGCCGGTCCACCTTGTCCCAGAGCTTGTCCGCGTGCTGCCGTCCCTGATCGAGATGGAGATCCTGGAGCAGGTCGGTCAGGTCGGGTTCGCGGTCGCGGTAGAGCTCGTGCAGAGTGTCGAGAACGGTGTCGTAGACCTGTCCGCTGCGCACGAAGTAGTGTGCGGCGCCGCGGACGAGATCCAGTCGCGCGGCCCACATGCCGCGTTCCCGCAGCTGGTCGTCGAGGAGCTCGAGGAGCGTTCCCACACGATCCTCTTCACCCAGCCTGACGAGGCCCTTGGTGACGGCGAGGAACTGGTCGATGTCGAGATCGCCTTCGATCGCGCCCAGCCAGTCCGCTTCTACTGCGTCGATGTCACCGCGCGCGAGACTGTCTTGAGTGCTTTGCGGGATCCTCATGCGGTAGCCGGCGCGGCCTGGGCGTCCGTGGAGCGCGCCCGCGGCAACGGTGCGTCAACAGGGCCGATGATGGTATCAGCCGCGGCAGGTGAGGAGAGGTCCGCAGCCAGTGAGTTCTTCACGGAGTACAATGGCGCGGAGGGTATGCCACGCTGGGCAGAGGCGGCGAAATGAGCGAGCAGAAGCCGGCGCCTGAGGAACATCAGGCGTCCGAGCAGGACCAGGCGCCCGAGGCCAGGGTCGAACGGGAGTCATTCGGATCCTGGCTCTGCAGCCAGCGCGAGGTTCGGCGCGTCGATCTGGAGGAGATCGCGCAGTCCAGCAAGATCAACATCCGCTACCTGGAGTTGCTGGAGGAGGACCGTTTCGACCTCCTTCCCGCCTCCATCTTCGTCCGGGGTTTCCTGCGCGAGTACGCCCGCATCGTCGGCCTCGATGCGGACGAAGTCCTCAACTTCTATCTTGTCGCTTCCGCGGGCGGCGAGTATGAGCGGTCCACGGAAACGGCCGGAAGCCCTGCGTCGACCTGGCTGGTCGGACGAACGGTGGCGATCCTCGTCGGTCTTGCGGTGGTCGCGGCCGCCATCGTCTGGCTTACCGCCCTGGACCGGGATCCCGGTGAGGATGTGGAGACGATGGCGCCACCGCTGACCGAGACGGCGCCGGAACTGCCGCCGGCCGAGCCGCTGCCGGAGCGTGCCTTGCGGGTCACGATGGAGTTCCAGGGGACGAGTTGGGTCGACGTCTACGTTGACGGCGATCGAACGGTCAGCGAGCTGCGGGTGCAGGGAGAGTCGCTCACCGTCGCGGCCGACGAGGAGGTGCGGCTCACCCTGAGCAGCGTGGATGTGACGACGATCGAAGTGAACGACGAGCCCTTCGAGCACGGAGCGGGCGACGACGAGGAGATCGTGATCTCCGTCCCGGAGCAGAACCCCACCGGCTAGTTTTCCGGTCGGTGGCGGACGCTGGACTTCCGGGCTGGGGAGCCGTATTCTGCGGCGTGCCATTCGCGCGCCCGATGACGGACGCTCGAACTGGTTCGCTTACGGCGCGGAGCGCGCCATGCGGACGTGGTGCGACGGGGCGTAGCTCAGCCTGGTAGAGCGCACGGTTCGGGACCGTGAGGCCGGAGGTTCAAATCCTCTCGCCCCGACCATCTTGCCGCTTGCCGTCAAGTAGACTGTTGGCGATGAACGCTCCGAAGCTGGCAGGTTCGGCGCGGCTGATCCTTGCCCTCATCCTGATCCTCCTCCCGCTGGCGCTGCTCGCCGCCGGACCGGCGCTGGAAGCAGGGGGCGATGGCGTTGCCGCGGAAGCGGAAGCCGGGTCGGAATCCGATGTGGCTGCGCCGGCCGACGGGGAGGCGGCCAGCGCGTCCGACCTCGACGCGGAGGCCGGACCGGAGGTCATCGTCGCGAGGATCGACTCGGCGATCCAGGTCGTCGTCGCCGAGTTCATGGAACAGGTGACCGCCGAGGCGGACCTGGCCGGCGCCGAAGCGTTGGTCGTGGAGCTGTCGACCCCGGGTGGGGAAATGCAGGCGATGCGCGCCGTGTTCACCGCGTTTCTGGAGGCCGACACCCCGGTCATCGTGTACGTTTCCCCGAGCGGCGCCCAGGCGGCCTCGGCCGGCTTCTTCATCCTGCTCGGCGCGGACGTTGCGGCGATGGCGCCCGGCACGAACACGGGCGCCGCACACCCCGTGGCGGGAGGCGGCCAGGACATTCCCGGCGCGATGGGCGACAAGGTCACCCAGGACGCGGCGGCGACCGCCCGTTCGCTGGCGGCCCGCCGCGGCCGCGATCAGAAGCTGGCCGAAGAGGCGGTGACGGAGAGCAGGTCGTTCTCGGCCGAGGAGGCGCTCGAAGCGGGCCTCGTCGACCTCGTCGCCCCCAGCCTGCAGTCGCTGCTGGTCGAACTCGACGGCCGCGTGGTCGAGAAGCGCGGCGCGGAGAGGACGCTCGAGACCCGCGACGCCTCGGTCCGCCGTGTCGAGATGTCCGCCTTCCAGCGGATCCGATCGACGATCGCGCACCCGAACATCGCGATCCTGCTGATGTCCCTGGGCTCGATCGGTCTGATCTTCGAAATCACCCACCCGGGTGCGATCTTCCCTGGTGTCGTCGGCGCCATCTGCCTGATCGTGGGACTCTGGGCGATGTCCGTGCTGCCGATCAACTATGCCGGACTTGCTCTGCTCCTGCTGGCCGGCGTTCTATGGGTGCTGGAGATCAAGATTCCGAGCTTCGGCATGCTGACGCTCGCCGGCGCGATCTCGTTCTGTCTCGGGGCCATGATGCTGTTCCGGGACGCCGACCCCGCGCTGCAGGCGAGTCTGCGCCTGGTCGTGGCGATCGGCATCACGATCGGGCTCCTCGCGCTGGCTCTGGGCCGCCTGGCGCTCAAGGCCCAGTTCAGGCGGGTGGCGACCGGCAGCGAGGGACTGCTCGACGAACTCGGGCTGGTCAGCAGCGGCATCGCCGTCGGGGCGCCGGGCAAGGTCCGGTTGCACGGCGAGATCTGGAACGCGGAAGCGGATGTCGCCGTGGCCGAGGGCGACCGCGTCCGGGTCGTGCAGGTGGACGGGATGACCCTGCACGTGGAACCGGTTCGGGACTCGTGAATCACTCTCCAGAAAGGACCTGAATCCGTATGACCACCCTTCCGTTCATTGGCTTCCTCGTCGTCGCGGGCCTCTTCCTGCTCACCAGGTGGATCAACGTCCTGGCCGAGTACGAGCGTGCCGTCGTGTTCCGGCTGGGCCGGATTCTGGAAAAGCCGAAGGGCCCCGGCCTGGTGCTGGTGCTGTGGCCGATCGACCGCATGGTCAAGGTCTCGCTGCGCACCGTGGTGCTGGACGTGCCGCCTCAGGACATCATCACCAAGGACAACGTCTCCGTGAAGGTGAACGCGGTCGTCTACTTCCGCGTGCTGGAACCGACCAAGGCGATCGTGGAAGTCGAGAACTTCCTGTTCGCGACCAGTCAGTTGGCGCAGACCACGCTGCGGTCGATCCTCGGCCAGACCGAACTGGACCAGTTGCTTAGCGAGCGGGAGACACTGAACGACCAGCTCCAGACGGTGATCGACCAGCAGACCGACCCCTGGGGCATCAAGGTCTCCATGGTCGAAGTCAAGCACGTCGACCTGCCTCAGGAGATGCAGCGCGCGATGGCCAAGCAGGCCGAGGCGGAGCGCGAGAAGCGCGCCAAGGTGATTCACGCCAGCGGCGAGCTCCAGGCCTCCGAGTCTCTCGCCCAGGCGGCCAACGCGATCAGCAAGAATCCGGTCACACTCCAGTTGCGTTACCTGCAGACGCTCGCGGACATCGCCACGGAACGGAACTCGACCATTCTCTTCCCGTTGCCGCTTGAGCTGTTGAGGGCCTTCGGGAGCTTCCTGAGCCCACCGCCGCAAGAACCCGAAGAGTGAGCCGCGAAGCCTACGAAGCGTATGAGGTCACGCTCAGCAACACCCAGATTGCCGCGTTCGTAGCACTTCTGGTCCTGGCGGTAGTGGGCGCCTTCGCGGCGGGAGTCTGGTGGGGTCAGTCGAAAGCCACGGACCTCGCCGGAGTTCAGGAAGAGGAGGCGCCCGCCTCCGAGCCGGCCCTGTCCGCGGTTGATCCGCCTGCCGCCGCGACGGAACCGGAGCTCGCCGAGGTCGTCCGTTTCTTCGGTGCGACCGGCGATGAAGACGCCGGCGCCGGCGGTGCCGCTGCCGCGGCCGACGCGCCGAGCCAGGCCGTGGGCGCCGCCCTGGTGGTCCAGGTGTTCTCGAGCGCCGATGCCCAGCAGGCGGCTTCGGTCGAGCAGAAGCTGCGGGCCGACGGCCACCGCGCCTTCCTGTCGCCGCAGACGTTGGACGGTCAGGTGATGCAGCGGGTACGGGTGGGGCCGTTCGAGGACCAGGCCGCCGCCGGGGCCGCCGCGGAGCTGCTCGCGAAACAGTACGGACTCGAGACCTGGATCACGCCGAACAACTGAACGCCCGCCCGGTCGGCCCGCGGGGAGCTCCGCGGAACGGGCGGCGGTGGTTGCCGTTCCGGTCGCTCTGGTTTCAACTCGCCCTGAGCGCGGGCGGTGGGGTCTGGTGGGCGTACTGCTTCGATCAGCGGCCCGGGGTGCTGTTGCCGCTCGCCGCGGCGGTACCGGTGTTCGCCATCGCCGCCGTACCGGGCGGGTCATTGCGCCGCCTGTTGCTGGGGTGGTTGCATGGCCTGGTGGCGTGGCTGGTCGCGGTGCCGTGGATCGCCAGCACGCTGGAGATCTACGGTGGTCTGCCCGGCTTCGCGTCGGTGCTGCTCCTGGGTCTGCTGGCGCTCTACCTGGGGCTCTACCACGGCCTGTTCTGCTGGCTCGCGGGCAGGCTGCTCGCTCGGGGCGATGCGCTGTCCCTCCTGCTCGCGCCGGCGATCTGGGTCGCTCTGGAGTGGGTTCGCGGGCTCGGCCCCTCGGGGTTCCCGTGGAACCTGCTCGCGTACGCCTGGGTGGACGTCCCCGGGGCTCTCGACGCGACCCGCTGGATCGGAAGTTGGGGCCTCTCGTTCCTGGTCGCCGCCACCGCTCTCGCCCTGTTTCTCCTCATCGACCGGGAGAGGCGCCGCGGAGCGGCAGCGGCTCTGGTCGCGGTCGCGGCCATCCTCTCGATCGCGCGTTGGACCAACCTGGATGGGCCGCCCGGGGACGAACGCCGCCTGGACGTGGCGGTGGTGCAGCCCAACATCCACATGGCGACCGCGGCAATGGTCGATGGCGGACCGGACGACCAGTTCGCCGACCTCGCCTCGAACTACCAGCGGCTCTTCGCGCTCAGCCGGGAGGCCTGCGAACCCGGGCGGCTCGTCGTCTGGCCGGAGAGCGCCGGCTGGCCGTACCAGGTGGAACGGGACGGCGTCTTCGCCGGCGATCTCGAGGAAGTCGTAGCGGGTGGCTGCTCCCTGCTGCTCAACAGCGCGCGCTGGGACCGGTCGGCTCCGGAGGAGCGGGCGTTCAACGCGGCCTATCTGTTGACGCCCGGTTCGGGTCGCGCCCGGCGCCAGACCTACGACAAGATGCACCTCGTTCCCTTTGGCGAGTACGTGCCGTTCGGCCGCCTTCTGCCGGCGGTACGCCAGTTGGCGCGCCAGGCCGGGGGTTTCTCTCCCGGCGACGAGGTCCGCCTCCTCGACGCGGACGGCGCCGTGCTGGGAGTGTCGATCTGCTTCGAGATCGTCTTCCCGGAGCAGGTCGCGGCCCGGGTGCGGCGTGGAGCGAACCTGCTCGTCACGATCACGAACGACTCCTGGTACGGCCGAACGTGGGCGCCCCACCAGCACCTGCGACCCGCCCGTTTCCGCGCGGCCGAGAACGGACGGCCGCTGGTCCGGGCCGCAATCACCGGCATCTCGGCCGTGATCGACCGGCGGGGCCGGGTGCTGGCCGACTCACCGATCGACGAGGCGATCGTCATGAGGGCGCAGGTCGTTCCGCTCGGCGGCATGACTCCCTTCGCCCGCGCGCCGCTGCTCGTGCCTCTGCTTTGCGTGGCGCTCGCAGGCTTTGCCATACTGCGCCGATGATTGCCGCTGACGCGAACCGCTCGCTCTCCGATCTGAAGAACCGTCTGGACGGCCTTCGGAGGTATCTTTGACCCGGCGGAGCTGGAGGAGCAGCTAGCGGCACTCGATCACGAGATGCAGCAGCCGGGTTTCTGGGACGAGCCGAGGAAGAGCGCTCCGCTGCTGCGCCGTCGACGCGCTCTCGAACGGCGGCGGAAGACCCTGGAACGGCTGAACGCGGACCGGGACGAGATCGAGGCCTGGCTCGAACTGCTGGCTGAGGATGCTCCGGGCGCCGAGGACGACGCCGAGCTCGGTTCCTTCATCGACCGGGTCGGGCGCGAATCGACGGCGCTCGACCTGGAACTCAAGCTCTCGGGGGAGGACGACGACCGCAACGCCCTGCTCGCCATTCATCCCGGGGAGGGGGGCACGGATTCCCAGGACTGGGCCGAGATTCTCCTGCGGATGTACCTGCGATGGGCCGAGCAGAGCGGCTTCGACGTCAAGCTGCTGGAGCGACTGGACGGCGAGGAAGCGGGGCTCAAGAGCGCAACCGTGGCGGTTCGGGGCGAGTACGCCTTCGGCCGTTTGCGCGGCGAAAGCGGTGTCCATCGGCTGGTGCGCATCTCGCCCTTCGACGCGGCCAAGCGGCGCCACACGTCGTTCGCTTCCGTCTACGCGTATCCCGAGGTCGAGGACGACATCGACATCGAGGTCGAGGACAAGGACATCCGGATCGACACCTTCCGGTCGTCCGGCGCCGGCGGTCAGCACGTGAACGTGACGGACTCCGCGGTGCGGATCACGCACATGCCCACCGGCATCGTGGTCAGTTGCCAGAACGAGCGCAGCCAGATCAAGAACCGTTCGATGGCGATGAAGATCCTGAAGGCGAGGCTCTACGACAGGGAAGTGCAGAAGCGCCGCGAGGAACAGGCGGAACGCGAGGGCCAGAAGATGGAGATCGGCTTCGGTTCCCAGATCCGCAGCTATGTGCTGCACCCGTACCGCATGGTCAAGGACCACCGGACCAGGCTCGAGGTGTCGGCGGTAGAGAAGGTGCTCGACGGCGAGCTCGATCCGTTCATCGACGCCTGGTTGGGCCAGCAGCTCGAAACTCCCGATGCCGGCCAGTCCTAGCAGCGCCCCCGCGGTCGACTTCGTGTCGCCGCTGCCTCCGGTCAGGTCGGGGATCGCGGACTACAGCGTCGACCTGCTCGACGAACTCGCACCGCTCTGCGACCTGCGTCTGGTCCGCTTGCCTGGGCAGGAGATCGCGTCCCACGTCCTGGATCGATACCAGGTGGTCGACGCCGCGGCGCTCGACCCGGCCGGACGCCTGCCCTTCTACCAGATGGGCAACAACGTCTACCACGAGGGCGTCCGCCGGCTCGCCCTGGATTCCCCGGGGGTCGTGACCGTGCACGACCTGCGCCTGCACCACCTGCTGGTCGAGTCGACCCTGGCCTCCGGGGATCTCGACGCCTACGTCAACGGCCTCGGCGAGGAGCACGGCTGGGAGGGCGCGGCCGCGGCGCTGTCGATCCGTTGGGGCGGCCACGGCCGGGCGCGGCTGTTCGAGATGCCGGCGCACCGCTCCCTGTTGCTCCGGCAGCGCGGCCTCCTGACCCATAGCGATTGGGGTCTCCGCTTCCTCGAGGAGGAGCTGGGCGAGGAGTCGGGGCGGGCCGGGGGCCGGCTGCCGCCGATGCGCCGGGTGCCGATGCCGATGCCGGCGCCCGCTCTACCCGGGCCCGAGCAGGCGGCGGCCTGGCGGCGGCGAGCCGGCGTTCCTCGCTCGGCCGTCCTGATCGGCTCTTTCGGCTTCCAGACGCCGATCAAACGCACGGACGTGCTGCTGCGCGTACTCGCCGAGCCGGGGATGGAGCAGGCGCACGCGCTGGTGGTGGGAGATGTCGCGGCGGAACTCGATCTCGACGCCCTGGCCCGGGACCTGGGGGTTCAGGATCGGGTCACGATGGCCGGCTTCCTCGACGCGGCGGCGTTCCCGACGGCCATCGCCGCCTGCGATCTGTGCCTCAACCTGCGCTACCCGAGCGCAGGCGAAACCTCGGCCTCGCTGCTTCGCATCCTCGCGCTAGGGCGGGCCGCGGTGGTCTCCGACTACGCCCAGTTCGTTGAACTGCCGGACGACATCGTCATCAAGGCTCCGCTAAAGGACGATCCGGGCGCTGAGGCCGGCGCGCTCGCGTTCCTGCTGCGGGGTCTTCTCGCCGCGCCGGACCGGCTCACCGGGATGGGCGCCGCGGCGCGGGCCTTCATCGAGCGCGAGCACCGGCCGGCGTCGGTGGCGCGGGCGGTCTTCGAGGCTCTGGACGAGTGGTCGCGCGCTCCGGCCGGAGAGCGGACTGCGCCGCCGCGGCCGCCAGCCCCCACCTCGTTGACCTGGGGCTGGTTGCCGGGGCGGATCGAGGTGGAGGGCTGCGACCCGCCCTGGCCGGATGGCGAGCGCCGGTCGATCGAGCTCGTCGTCGCGAACACGGGCTTCGCCACCTGGCTCTCGGGCCACAACCAGGACGGCGGCGTCGTGCTCGAGCCCCAGCTCTGGAGCGGCGGGCGGGACCTGTTCCGGGGCAGGCCGTGGATTCCGCTGCCGCGGGACCTGCCGCCGGGCGACTCGTGCCGGATCCCCCTCAGGCTCCGGCGACCGATCGGCCGGGCCCGGCTCCGGTTCGAGCCGCACCTCTTCGGCGGCGGTTCGATGACGCTCTGCGGCGCAACCGCCTTCGACCGCGCACTGTGATCCACGGCACGGTCGGGCGGCGGTGGTCCTGGCTTCTGCTCGCCGGACTGCTGCTCGCCCTGTTCGCGTCCACGATGCGGTCGGATGCCGTCGGTGCCGGGGAGCGGGAAGTCACCTTCCGTATGGCGGCGCTGAGTCTGGCCTGGGATGGCGACTTGAGCTACGGGCGCGCGGACTACGACCGCTACGTCCGCCTCCTCGGCGGGGAGCCTGAGGCAGTCGCCCTGGAAAGCAGTACCGGCGGCGCCCGGATCGGTTTCGCGCGGCCACCGGCCTACGCCGTGCTGGCGGCGCCGTTCGTCCGCATCTCTCCCCGGTGGGGGCCGGCGCTGCTGAACTGGCTGCTGCTGGCGGTTGCGGCGGCCGGATCGGCCCTGGTGCTCGAGCGTCGCATCGGTCCCTGGGCGCCGGCGTGGATCGCCGTGTTCGTCGCTGGCACGACGGTCTTCACCCTGTTGCCGCTGCCATCGCCGGGGACGTTCCGCCTCGCCGCATCGGCTCTGGCATGGGCGCTCGTCGTTCACGTGATGCCGATGGGCGGGCCTTCCGAGCGGCGAAACGCAGCAGGGAGTCCCGGTGGCGCAGGAAGTGGCAGCGAAGGTGAGGGCCGTGCTCTGGGTGCGCGGGCCTTCTGGCCCGTATCCGCGGCGCTCCGGTGGTCCCTCGTCGGGCTCCTGCTCACGCTCGCCACGCTCGCCTCCGTCGACGGTCTGAGCCTGTTGCCGGCCCTGATCGCGGCCGCCTGGCTGGCCCTTGCGCAACCGCGGCGGGAAGCCGCCTTCCTCGCCCTCGCGGTGACGGCGGCGCTGACCGCCGGCGCATCGTTCGGGACATCGGCGCTGGCCCGCGGCGGCTTCGGACCGGTGGAGCGGGCGGTGTTCAGTCCTTCGACCGGCTTTCCGGCGGTCGACTTCGAGGCGGAGGAGTGGCGTCTCGACCCGCTACCAGCCGGCGGCGTCGAGCGAACCCGGTCCGGTCCCGAGTTCCGGGCCGGCGGCGCGGGTCCGGAGACTCTGCTGCACGGGGTCGCCGGCCGGACCGTCGGGATCGTCCCCTACGGTGTACCCCTCGTAGCGGCGGCGTTCTGGGGTTTGCTTGCCCCTGGCTGGCGGCGGGCGCTCTTGCTCGGCGGTCTCGCGTCGCTGGCAGCCCGCCTGGTTCTCTTCCCGTTCGACCTCGGCGATGAGTCCGTGCTGACGGGCCCCGGCGGTGTCGGCGCCGTTCTTCCGATGTTCTGGTTCCTCGCCGGCCGGCTGCGGCTGGCGAAGATCGCCGCGGTCGCCGCTTCTTCGGCTCTCTTCCTGTACCCGCTCTGGCTGCGGCCCGCTGCGGCGTTCGGGCCGCCCCCGCTGGCCGAGGGTGCATTGCACCGTTTCCTGGCGGTGGAGACCGGCCAGCGTCCGCGGGCCGGAGAACCGGCGGACCTGTTCGCCGGTGGCGTCTGGCTGCGGCCTGTGACGGGCAGGATCACTCCGTTCGGTGAGGCGGGGCTCCTGGTCGAAGGCGGGTCGGCGGAGTTTCTCGTCGCGTGGGAACCGGCCGCGCCCGCCAGCCGGGAAACGGACGGCGAGGTGGGCCGGCCGCGGCTCCGGATTCTCCTGGAGCGCGAGGACACGACCCTGGAGGTCGTGGGCGGGGAAGTCGAGGAGAGGAGGTTTCTTCCATCGGGTCGAACGTCGGTGCGCCTGCTCCTGGACGCACCCGTGGCGCGCCACCGGATGTGGTGGTCGAACGGGTCCGTCGACCTGTTTCGACTGGGTCTGAATCTGGACGGAGGCGACGATCCGGCGTCGACGCACGTGCTGGGGATAGGGTCGGTTCCGTGAGTTGGATCCTCCAGATTCAACGCCGGCTCGAGGGGTCGAAGCGGCTGCCCGCGGCGCCGGGCGGCGAAGGCACCAGCGTCGCGGTCGTCGTGCCTCTGTACGTCGAGTCGGCCGAACTCTGGACGGTGCTGCGGGAAGAGCCGAACGAGTCGCCTCCGCTCAGTTTCCCGGCCGCCGCCTTCGAGGGCGACGACCCCTGGCCGACCGTGGCGCGCCTCGGCAGCGTCGGTCTCGGCGTCGACCCGTCGCGGATTCTCCGGCTCGGCGAGCTGGACGAGATCGGCGGCAGAGGCGGCTTCAGGATGCGGGCATGCGTGGTCGCGGTTCCGTCTCCCGAGGACGACGGCAGCAACACGGAGGCGCCGGGCGTGCGGCTCCCGCTTTCCGCGCTGCGGCACCCCCGGCTGGTCGAGGAGCGGACGTTCGAGATCGAGGGGCAACAGGTGCCGCTCGCCGTCTACCACCTCGGACGGCACCGCTTGTGGGGGCCGGCCCTCGATGTGCTGCTCCAGCTCCTGGAGCTGCTGGAGCGCCCGGAAGCGGTGCGGGAGGCGCCGGCCGCCAGCTTGAACTGACTCACACGTAGCGTTCCGCGGCGCAAGCTCCTAGAATGCGCCCGATCCGACCCGCCGGGTCTCTGAACCAGGGGAGAACATGGCCGACATCGCGCGCATCGAAGAACTGCTGGGCAGTGAGGCGAAGAGCCTCCTCGGACACGTCTGCACGGGAATCCCGAAGGACCACCTGACCGTGCCCGGGCCCGACATCGTCGACCGGGCGTTCGGGCCCTCCGACCGGAACAACCGCACCCTGGCGAGCCTGGAACGTCTGCTGGGCCATGGCCGTCTCGGCGGCAGCGGCTACGTGTCGATCCTGCCCGTGGACCAGGGTATCGAGCACTCGGGAGCCGCTTCGTTCGCTCCGAACCCGATCTACTTCGATCCCGAGAACATCATCCGGCTGGCGATGGAGGGCGGCTGCAACGGCGTCGCCTCGACGCTGGGCGTGCTCGGCAGCATCGGCCGCCGCTACGCCCACAGGATCCCGTTCATCGTCAAGCTCAACCACAACGAGAGCCTGACCTACCCGCACACCTACCACCAGGTCCTCTTCTCGCAGGTGGAGCAGGCATGGGACCTGGGCGCCACCGCCGTCGGCGCGACGGTCTACTTCGGCGCCGACGTATGCCGCGAGGAGCTGGTCGAGATCGCCGAGTGTTTCCAGCAGGCCCACGAACTCGGCATGGCCTGCATCCTCTGGTGCTATCTCCGGAACAGCGCCTTCGTCGTCGACGGCGTCGACTACCACGACTCGGCGGATCTCACCGGGCAGGCGAACCACCTCGGCGTCACGATCGAGGCGGACATCGTCAAGCAGAAGCAGGCGACGAAGAACGGCGGCTACCCGGCGGTCGGCTTCGGCAAGACCCACGACCTGGTCTACAGCGACCTGGTGTCCGACCACCCCGTCGACCTCGTGCGCTGGCAGGTCGCGAACTGCTACATGGGCCGGGTCGGGCTGATCAACTCCGGCGGTTCGTCAGGCGGCGCCGGCGACCTGGCGGCCGCGGTCCGGACCGCGGTCATCAACCGCCGCGCCGGTGGCCAGGGACTGATCTCCGGCCGCAAGGCGTTCCAGCGGCCGATGACGGAGGGCGTGGAACTCCTGAACCACATCCAGGACGTCTACCTCTGCGAGGACATCACGATCGCGTAGCGGCCCCGCCCAACAGATCCGCGATCTCCTCGTGGCGCGCCTCGGCGTCCCTTTCGCCCACCTGGATCAGAGCCCGGATGTAGTCGGGCTGGAACATCAACAGACTCAGCAGGTCCGGGCTCTTCGTGTCGCGGGTGCCGAGACCGCGGGTCATGAAGCGGAACGCCTTCGGCAGCCGGGGCTCGAAGCGGCCGGCGAGCTGCCCCAGGTCCTCGGAGGGCCGCAGCAGCACGAGGTCGACGAGGCGGAGCGAACCCCGCTCCGACTCCGGCATTCGGGCCAGCAGGCCGTTCACGAGTTCCATCCGGTTCGCGTCCTGGTCGAGCTGATCCAGGAAGACGGCGTTGAGGAGCACGCCCGCGAACTGGGCCGGCGGCGGGTACGCGGCGGCGGCGGCCCTGGGCGCCAGGGGCTCGTGCCGCGTGGACACCGCGATCAGCCGGTCGCAGCCCAGGTGCAGGGCCGGAGACAGCGGTGAGGTCAGGCGGACGCCGCCGTCGCCATGCCAGGCGTCGCCGATCCGCACCGCCGGGAAGATCAGCGGCAGCGAGGCGGAGGCGAGGACGTGGTCGAGCGTCAGCCGTGCCCGCTCCGAGCGGCGCTTCGGCCGTTCCCAGGTCTCGATGTCGCGGCCCTGAACCCAGGTGACCGTCTGCCCCGTCGACCACTCGACGGTGGTCACGGCGACTGCGTCCAGGCGGCCGCGGTCAAGGTTCTTCGCGATTCCCGGCAGCACGCGGCCATTGCCTGAGTCGGCGCCGAGCACCTCGCCAAGGTGCCCGCCCAGCGGCGACGTGTCCACCAGACCGCGAACCTGCGGCCGGTAACGCAGACCGCCCGAAGCCAGGTTCAGCAGCCAGCGGACGACCATGCCGCCCAGCGACCAGCCGTCGTCCCGGAACACGTGATCGGGCGTCAGCTCGAGCCAGATCCGGCTCAGTTCTTCCGTTGCCTCGGCTGCGCTGCCCTGATGAGAGGCGAGGAAGGAAGCGTTGATCGCGCCGGCCGAAACGCCGGTCAGCACGTCGAAGTGGAACTCCGGCAGCCGCTTCGCCAGGTGCCGGACCAGCCCGACCTGGTAGGCCGCCCGCGCGCCGCCGCCGGTGAGGACGAGACCGATTCGGCTACCGCGGTCCCGGTGGCCGCTGCCGCTGGACCGGGATGCAGGCGGTTTCTCAGTCTCCAACGGCACGATCTGGAACACTACTGGACGGGGAGGAGCTGGCCGACGATGGAACTGGGCAACGCTGCAACGATCCGCTCGGTCTATCTGGGACGCGTGGGCTACGAGGCCGGCGTCGAACTGCAGCACCGGGTCCGGCAGTCCATCCTCGACGCCGACTCCGATGCGGCCGACACGTTGCTCCTGCTCGAGCATCCGCCCACTTACACGGTGGGCCGGAACTGCGACCGCGGCGATGTGCTGGCGGCGCCGGAGTGGCTCGAGCAGCGTGGAATCGCCGTCGCCGAATGCGACCGCGGCGGCCGAGCGACGTATCACGGTCCCGGTCAGCTCGTGGGCTACCCGGTCATCGATCTCCGGCCCGACCGCCGCAACGTCCGCGCCTACGTCCGCGACCTGCAGGAGGTGCTGGTCAGGACGCTTGCGGCGTTCGGCGTCGCTGCCGTGGGCGGCGAGGAACGGGAGCGCATCGGCGTCTGGGTCGGTAGCCGGAAGATCGCCTCGATCGGCATCCATCTCCGGCGCTGGGTCACCACGCACGGCTTTGCGCTCAATGTCTGCACCGAACTGGACGACTTCGCCGGCATCCTCTCGTGCGGCTTCGATGCCGGCGTGATGACTTCGATCGAGGAACTCACGGGCCGCCGGCCCGGTCTGGAGGACGTCGCCGGGTGTTGCGCGGAGAACTTCGCGCAGGTCTTCGAGCGTCGTCTCGTCTCTGCGGAACCCGCCGGGATGGGCTTCGAGCCGGTGCTGCGCAACGCTAGGATCCACGGTGACACGCGGCCGCTCGAGAGTCGGTCGCCCGAGTCGTAACCCACGTGGACGAACTCGTCTCCATCGGCGCCCCGCCGCCCGTCGGCGGCGCGCCTCGCCTGCCGCGGCCGGACTGGCTGCGCATCCGCCTTAGCACGCCGGAGCCGTACCAGCGTGTCCGCCGGCTGATGGAAGGGCTGAAGCTGAACACGGTGTGCGAGGAGGCGCGCTGTCCCAACATCTACGAGTGCTGGGGCGAGCACGGCACCGCGACGTTCATGATCCTCGGCGACACCTGCACGCGCCGCTGCGGGTTCTGCGCCGTCCACACCGGCCGGCCCGCGGCCGGCGTCGACGCGGACGAACCGGCGCGGGTGGCGGAAGCCGCGGCCGCCATGGGCCTGCGCCACGTGGTCGTCACCTCGGTCGACCGGGACGATCTTCCGGACGGCGGCGCCGGGCACTTCGCCGACACGATCCGCGCGATCCGCGAGCGGCTTGCGGGGGCCGCGGTCGAGGTCCTGACTCCGGACTTCCGGGGTGTCGATGACGCGCTGGACATCGTGCTCGCCGAGCGTCCCGAGGTGTTCTCGCACAACATGGAGACCGTGCCCCGGCTCTACCGCAAGGCGCGCCCCGGCAGCAGCTACGAGCGGAGCCTGGCGCTGCTGGAAGAGGCGGCGGTCCGGCGCGATCGCGGCACCCACGCGGGCAGGGTGAAGACGGGTCTGATGGTGGGCCTGGGCGAGACGACGGCGGAGCTCGAGGCGACGATCCGCGACATCCGGTCGGCCGGAACCGGGATCCTGACGATCGGCCAGTATCTCCAGCCGACCCGCGACCACCTGCCGGTCGACCGCTACGTGCACCCGGACGAGTTCGCTCGCCTGCGCGGGTTCGCACTCGGACTGGGCTTCCGCCACTGCGAGGCCGGCCCGCTCGTGCGCAGCAGCTATCACGCTCACGAGCACGTCGCCCGCTCCTGATGGAGAGCCCGTGACCGTCTTCTCGCGAGTGGTCGGCTGGTCCCTGCCGCTGATGCCGCCGCCGCTCGTGCGCTGGGCGGCCGCGCCCTACGTGGCCGGTGACGAGCCGGCGGACGCCCTCGACTGCGCCGCCGCGCTCAACCGCCGCGGACTCGCCGGGACCCTGGCGCTGTTGGGCGAAGAGATCGACAGTCCGGAACTCGCCGCCGAAGGAACGGGGCTCTATCTCGACCTGGTCGACGCCCTCGCCGACCGCGATCTCGACTGCAACGTGTCGGTCAAGCTCACGCTGCTGGGCCTGAAGGTCTCCCGGGCCCTGTGCCGCGACCACCTCTTCGATCTCGTCCGGCGGGCCGAGGCCCGCGGCAACTTCGTCCGGATCGACATGGAGGACCACACCTGCACGACGGCCACCCTGGATCTCTACCGGGAGGCCGTGGCCGCTTCGCGAACCCGCGCCGCGGTCGGGGGACCGACCGGCTCGGCTGCCTCTGGCGACGCGGTCGGCGTCGTGCTCCAGGCCTACCTGCACCGTACGCTGGCCGACATCGCGGCGCTGCCCGAGCGCGCCAACGTGCGCCTGTGCAAGGGGATCTACGTCGAGCCGCCGAGCGTGGCGATCCAGGACTACGGCCAGGTGCGCCGGAACTTCCTGGCGACCCTCGAGGCCCTGTTCGACCGCGGCGCCTATGTCGGCATCGCCACCCACGACGACTACCTGCTGCGGGAATCGGCGGCGATGATCGAGCGTCGCGGTCTGGGGAAGGACGGCTACGAGTTCCAGATGCTGCTGGGGGTAACCGAGGAGCGTCGCGACCGGCTGGCGAGGGCCGGGCACCGGGTCCGCATCTACGTGCCCTACGGCCGGCAGTGGTACGCGTACTCGACACGGCGGCTGCGCGAGAACCCGAGCATCGCCGGCCATGTGGCGCGGGCGTTCTTCCTGCGCCTGCTGCGCGGGCAGACGGGCGCTGCCCGCTGAGGCCAAGTAGGGCAGAATCGTCGCCTTCCGCGGGCAGGCCAGCTTCGCGGTTCATCTCAGAGGGAGACGAGAAGGTGACGACGAGTACCGACAAGGCCGCTGCCGGGAGCGGAGAACCCCGCGTCGCCGTGATCGGCGCGGGCGAGATGGGACGGACGCTGATCAGCGGCTGGCTCGACGCCGGCGCCGTCGCCGCGGAGTCCATCTTCGCCACCACCGGGCACAGCGAGCGGATCGCGGCCGTGAGCGAGAGGTTCGGTATCGAGGGCGCGGTCGACAACCGCCGCGCCGCCGGGTTCGGCGACATCGTCCTGCTGGCGGTGAAGCCGCAGACGGCGGACCTGGTGCTGCAGGAGATCGGCGACCTGCTCCATCCGGGGCAGATCCTCGTCTCGATTCTCGCATCGGTGAAGACGTCCTACATCGAGGATCGCGTGCCGGCAGAGATTCCGGTCGTGCGCGCGATGCCGAACACGCCGAGCCGGGTCGCCGCTGGCATGACCGCGCTGTCGCCGGGCCGGTTCGCCTCCGCCGACCACGTGGCCCAGGCGGAGCGCCTGTTCCTGCCGCTCGGGCGCACCGTGGTGGCCGACGAGAAACACATGGACGCGATCACCGGGCTGTCGGCTTCGGGGCCCGCGTTCCTCTACATCGTGATCGAGGCGCTGGCCGAAGGCGGCGTGAAGGCCGGGCTGCCGCGGAAGATGGCGATCGAGCTCGCGGCTCAGACCTGTCTCGGCGCGGGCAAGATGGTGATCGACACGGACCGTCACCCGGCCCTGCTCAAGGACGAGGTGACGACGCCGGCGGGCTGCACCGTGGACGGCATTCTACGCTTGGAGGAGGGCGGCCTCCGCGTGACGCTGATCAAGGCGATCATCGAGGCGGCCGCGCGCGCTCGCGAACTGGTGCCCGACGAGTAGGGCGGCCATGCTTCGCTCCCTGCACGTCCGGAACCTGGCCGTGATCGAACGGGCGGAGCTCGAGTTCGGCCCCGGGCTGAACGTGGTCACCGGCGAGACGGGAGCGGGCAAGTCCCTGGTCGTCGATTCGCTCTCGCTGCTCGCGGGGGGGCGCGCGAGTTCCGAGATGATCCGCACGGGCGCCGGCACGCTGGCGGTGAGCGGCGTCTTCGAACCCTCGGACGCCGCCTGGCGCCGCCGGCTCGAGGAGGCCGGCGTGCCGGCGGACGGCGACGAACTCCTGGTGCGCCGGGAGGTCACCCGGGAGGGACGCAACCGCGTGTTCGTCAACGACCATCCGGTCACGGCGAGGCTGCTCTCGACCGTCGCCCACGGTTTGATCCGCATCTTCGGCCAGCGGGACGAACTCGGCATGCTGTCGGCCGACCTCCAGCGGGCCTGGCTCGACCGCTCCGGCGGGGACGCGTTGACCGCGCTGGTCGATTCATGCCGCGAGGCCTACGGCGCCTGGCGCGAGGCGGCGGACCGGCTCGAGCGGCTTTCCCTGGACGACCAGCTTCGCCAGGAACGGATCGATCTGCTGAAGTTCCAGACCTCGGAGATCGACGCCGCGCGCCTGCTGCCCGGCGAGGACGAGGAGCTGCGGGCCGAGCGCGAGGTGCTTCGCCACGCCGAGGCGATCGCGGGTGCGCTCCACCGGGCGGTCGCCCTGCTCAGCGACGACGAACTGGCGGTCGACGCCCGAGTCGCGCAGGCCGGAGGAGCGCTCTCGGACATCTCGCGCTGGCAGCCGGAGGCCGAGTCCTGGGCCGAGACTCTGGCCGGGGTCGGCGCGACCGTGAACGACCTGGCGCAGGAGCTGCGGACGCGGGCGGCCGGCTGCGAGTCCGACCCGGCGCGTCTGAACCAGATCGAGGAGCGTCTGAGCGTGATCGAGCGTCTGACCCGCAAGCACGGCGGCAGCAGCTCGGATGTCCTGGAACACGGCCGCCGCCTGGCGGAGGAGCTCTTCGAGCTGGAGACGGCGGATGTGCGCCGGGAGGAAGTGGAGCAGGAGGCGGCCTCGCGCCTCTCCGAGTACGCCCGGCGGGCCGAGACTCTCTCGGCTGCACGGCGGGAACGGGCCGGCGCTCTCGAGCGTGAGGTCCTCGGTCATCTCCTGGACCTGGCGTTTGAACGGGCGGTGTTCGAGGTCGAGGTCGCCCGGGAGCTTCGGGCCGGCAGCCCGCTCGAGCTCGATGGCGAGCGGATCGCCTTCGACGCCCAGGGCGTCGACCGGGTCAACTACCGGTTCAGCGCGAATCCGGGGGAGGATCCGCGGCCGCTGTCCCGGGTCGCTTCCGGCGGCGAGCTGGCGCGCCTGTTCCTGGCGCTTCAGACCGCGGTGCGGGGCGGCGGCCCGGCCGAGGGGTCGACCCTCGTGTTCGACGAAGTGGACTCCGGAGTCGGCGGCGCCGAGGCGGCGATCGTCGGCCGCAAGCTCCAGCGACTCGCCGCCGGCGGCCAGATCCTGACCGTGACCCACCTGCCCCAGGTGGCGTCCCGCGGCAACCTCCACCTCGAAGTCAGGAAGGAGGTCCACGCCGGCCGAACCCAAGTCGACGTCCACCGCCTCGACCACGAACGCCGCATCGAAGAAGTCGCCCGCATGCTCGCCGGCGAACACGTCACGGACGCCTCCCGCTCCGCGGCGGCCGAGTTACTCGCCGACGGTTCGGCGGGCGAGTCGGCCGGGTAGGCCGCCCGGATCGGATCCGGAGGGGACAGGTCCCAGGGGACGCTCACCCTCACGGAGTGGATGAGGGTTGTGGGCTCGCTGTTGTCGGCTGCGCTCCGGTCGGTCCTCGGTTGCTGCAGGGGTCTCGACAGTCGCTGGCCTCCGACCCCCTGGGACCTGTCCCCTCCGGACCCGATCCGGGCTGGGGGTCGCTGGGTGCGCGGGTCTTCTGACCCGCTGCCGCCGGAGGCGGCCTGGAGAACGTCGCCGGCGAAGCCGGCGTCCGCTTTGTAGCCCTGTGAATCGCTAGCCCGCATTTTTCACCGCGTGATCCGGTTCGGCGTTGTCGGGGTAGTTGCGGAGCTGTATTGGAGCCGAGTGGATCGGTCCGTCGGGTTTGGCGGATCCGTCGGTTCGGATCGGCGTTTCTGGGGGTCTATGGCCGT